>NZ_JBQEPZ010000004.1:0-762307 GCF_052045975.1 Ralstonia sp. 22086
TGGAACCCGGACAAGTTCGTTGGCCCCGCCGGTCTGCTGCAGGCGTATCGTTTCATCGCCGACAGCCGCGATCAGGCTACCAGCGAGCGTCTGGACAACCTGGAAGATCCGTACCGCCTCTTCCGCTGCCACACGATCATGAACTGCGTCGATGTGTGCCCGAAGGGTCTGAACCCGACCAAGGCCATCGGCAAGATCAAGGAATTGATGGTGCGCCGCGCGGTGTGAGCGCGCAGTGGTTCAGACTCATCTGAGCCACTCACAAACACCAGTGCTCGCGCACAAGCGCCACGGCGCCCAAGTTGCCTTCAGCCTTTTTCCGGCGCGCCGTTCAGCCGCCCTCCGGCGGCAGCTAGAGGGAGAACTATCGCGCCGCCCATAGGCGCAGATAAGCCCCTTCGGGGTCGTACTCGGAGGCTTCCTTCCGGGGGTTGAATCGCCTGCCGCCACGTGGGTCTGTGCCGCGCCCCGCGATATACAACCAATTGCCCTGATTGCTGTAGACGTCGTAGTCCACGAGTTGCGATTCGAACCACGCGGCACCTGCGCGCCAGTCGCCTTTCAGGTCATGCACGAGGTAGCTGGCGACCACCTGCCTGAGCCTGTTGCTAAGGTACCCGGTGGCCTCAAGTTCGCGCATCGCCGCATCGACAAGCGGTTCCCCAGTCGATGCACGACGCCAGCGCTCGAAACCCTGGGCATCGAGGCGCCCGGCATGCTGCGGTTGATCGGAGAGCCCGCGTGCGCGGTAGAGTCGCGCGCCATGCTGAAGATGCAGGAAGCGAAAGTAGTCTCGCCATAGCAACTCGAACCACAGCCAATAGCTGCCGTCACTCTTGCCGTGCAACTGTTCGAACTGCCGCAGCTCCGCCACCACGCGCCGCGGCGACAACGCGCCGCTGGCCAGCCACACAGACCACTTGCTTGAGAAGTCCAGCCCCGCCAAGGCGTTGCGTGTGCGCTTGTACGTATGAGGCAGCTTGCGCTGCAGGTAATTGGCAAGGTGCTGAAGGCCCGCCCTCTCACCTCCATCAAACTCCGGCCTGCCATACGGAAACGACGAGCGCGAATCCGCCGCCGACACTTCGGCTGCATCGGGAGCAGGCCCACGCACCAGGCCAGGCGGAAAGACGAGACCAGGCGGCTGTGGCGGAAGGTAGGCCGGCGGAGGCAGAGGCTGCGACGGTTCGATCCGCGCTTGCTCGATCGCTTGCCTGAACGTTGTGAACACTCGCGGCAGCGATTGAACGGGCCAAGGCAGGCCAAGCGGATCAATCAGACTGCTCTGCCAGACCGTGTGCACATGCAGTCCCGCACTTCGCAGTTCGGCCACTTCCGCCTGCTCGTATGGTGCGGCGATGTCTTCGCAAAACACAGCCGTGGCACCCATAGCACGCGCCAATGCGGGCAGGACCTTTCCTGGCGGGCCGCAGCACTCGACCAGGGGGTTGCCGAGATCGGCCAACTGGCGCCTCAGATCCCGGACAGCTGCCGCAAGCACGGCCCGACGGTGCACGCCCACGCGTGCGAAACCCCAGGGCGTCGGCTCGTCGTAGTCGGCATGGCAGTACACCGGTACGAGATGCCCGGCCCCGCTCTCGCACGCTGCACGCAGTGCCCGCTGATCATGCAGCCGTAGATCGTTGCGAAACCAGAACAGGACGGTACTCAACGCGCCTCTCCATCGCGTGCCTTGCCTTGCTTGGCGTCTTTGCGGCAACGCTCGGAGCAGTACTTGACCGCACCCCAGTCCCTTGCCCACTTCTTGCGCCACGTGAACGGCAAGCCGCAGTGCACGCAGTGCTTGCTCGGCAGATTCAGCTTCTTGTGCATCGACGGATTCAAAAGTCGAGACTGAGCTGCGAGTACGTGGCCCCTTTCCCGCGGGGGGTGTCAACACGGTCCCGGCGCGAGCGGGAGGCGTGCCTCTTCACGATAACGTCATTGGCGGCCCGAACCTCCGGCCGGGCGCGCAGCGCATACACGCGCGTCTTGGCCTGCCGCGTAGCCGCATCAAGATCGACCAGCGGAACAGGGATGTCCTCCCCAACCCGCACGCCACAGCGGGCCTGCACATCGGGGGGCATACGCCACGGCTGCAGGAGCCATGCATCGGGCACGCGACGCAGCGCTGGCACCCAGCGCCTGACAAAACGGCCATGGGGGTCTTGATCCTGCGCTTGTTTGATGGGGTTGTAGACCCGAGTGGTGTTGATGCCGGTGGTGCCGGCTTGCATCTGCATCTGGCTCCAGTGGATTCCCGGCTCGTAATCGATGAACTGCCGGGCCAGCCAGAGGCCCACCGGCCGCCAGTGCAACCATAACGGGTAGGAAGCAACGGAGACAAGCATGGCCCGCATGCGAAAGTTGATCCAACCGGTTTCTCTCAGCATGGCCACACAGGCATCCACCATCGGCCAGCCGGTGCGCCCAGCTATCAGAGCAGCAAAGTGCGCCGCGTTCCATCCCGCTTCGCGCAGGCCGTCGTAGCCGCGGTGCAGATTGCAGAACTCGATGGCGGGTTCAGATTCCAGTTTCTGGATGAAGTGGCAATGCCAATGCAGGCGACTGACAAACGCAGACAGCCCCTTACGCTGCCACACCGCATCGTCGTCTGCGTTGCCCTTGAGCTGGAGCAGGCGTTGCTCGGTGCCCTGCACCACTTCACGCATGCTCAGGCATCCGTATGCCAAGTAAGGGGAAAGTCGCGAGCACGCGCTTGGCGCCGTCAAAGGTGAGGAGATTCCGCCTCGATAGTGGCGGCTTCGCTCGGACAGGAATTCGCGCAGTACCTCTGCGCCGCGCGCTCGTCCGCCGCGCTGGCGGCGCGGTGGCGAAGAGGCATCCAAGCCAAGTGCCTCGCACCCAGGCCAATCCATCGTCTTCCATGGCAGGGCAAGATCACTCAAGCTGCCCGCTTCGGGCGCGGCCACGCACGGCGCGTACATGTGTTCGGCCCAGCGGTCGTGCCAGACGTCCCGGGTCGGCAGGCGCCGCACCACCCCATGCTGGGGCCACTCGCGCCAGTTAACACCGTGATCAAGGCACCAACGGGCGACGGCTTTGTCGCGCGCGAATGTATGACCATTGCCCGTCTCTTCGTGAGACACCAGGTGGCTGAAAGGCGCCGCTGCATGCAGCCGCGCCAACACTTCTGTCACTTCGCCCACGGCCACCTGCAACCGTGCGCCGCACGCACGCAACTGTTGCGAGAGATCCCGCAAACATTCCTGGATAAAGAAATAGTGCTGCGATGCGGCGTCCGGCTGAGCCCAAAGGCTGGGCTCGATGACGTACAGACACAGGACCTTTCCCTGGCGGGCGGCATGGACAAGCGGGGCATGGTCGTGCACCCGCAAGTCACGCTTGAACCAGACGACGGTGTAGTTCATTGATCTTCGGCAACTGACAGCGCAGCTTGATCGGCCCGACCGAGTATATGGATGACGGGCCCGCAATCAACATGTGACATAGCCGGCCGGGCGCGAATTTTCAACGCATCCCCGATTCAATCAGCGGGGCACACCGTTGAAGATGCATTTCGCGCCTAATCATGTGCAGCTGCGCCGCGCGCGCTCAGGCAGTGGCCACGAAGCGCGCCATATCTGACAGCACAGGCCCCAGAAACTGCAGCGGCGAAGCCAGCGCGGCCACGAGTGTCTTATGGTCCAGCTGCGGGTAGACCTTGAGTTCCACCGGGTGCCGATACTGCATCAGGCGTTCGGCAAGCGACAGCGTATTTCGCCGGACATCAACGTACGCATCGTGCTCCCCAGTGAGCAGCAAAGCTGGAGGGAGCCACCCCTGGCTTACATGGAACAGCGGCTGGCTATCCGCTGTTTCGTTCGGATGATTGAACACGGGCAACACATCGGTTGCTTGAATCGGAAGGAAGTTGTAGGGGCCGGCCATACCGATCCAGCCCGATAGCGTTTCGATGCGCAGACCCTGCGCTTCGAGCCAGCGACCATCGGTCGCCACCATCGCAGCGTTGTAGGCGCCCGCGCTATGCCCGGCGACGAACAAGCGCGAGCCGGCATGGCCCTGCCGATCCAGCCACCGCCGCGCGAAAGCCGTGGCGGCTGCGCAGTCCAGCAGGAAGTCGGGGTAGCGCACTTCCGGATACAGCCGGTAGTCGGCAACCATCGCAATCGCCCCAGTTGCGGCCAATGCTTCACCCACGAATGCGTAGTCCTTGCGGTCTCCCTCGCGCCACGACCCGCCGTAGAAGAACACAACCGCACGGGGCGGCCCTTCCATCGGCCGGACGGGTCGATAGATATCCAATCTCTGGCGCGGGTGTGGACCATAGGCCAGACCCAGCGTCGGCACGCTTGCGTCGGACTTGGTCACTGCGTTGAGCACGTCCAGGGCGGAACACCCTGCGAGGCTCGCCAACGCAGTTGCCATCCATGCTCGGCGGGTTACGCCACGCATCGACTTCCTCCTTGCAGCCAAAAAAATGCCGGGCAAACGCACGGGTAGCGGTCAACGCCGCCCATGCTCGATGAGATATGAATCAAGTGCAGGCACATACAGGTTGAGTTCAAGACAGAGCGCTGGAAAATATACGCACACCCGTGCGCGTTGGATGCAATGTCCAGGATGGTTCGCGAAAACGTGATCGCACAGCCAGCCAACCTGCGCACGCACCCATCTGTGGCACTGATGCTCAAGCAGGGCCGTATGAATCTGTACGGCGGGGTGTATGACATCGAAACGGGCGGCATCGATGCGCTCGTTGGCGCAACACGCCGCTTTGCGGGGTTGGCCGAATCCCCCATCCCCCGACGAAGACAGCCCAGAGCTCTCGGGCTCGGGTCGGTAGCCGGCTATGCGCTGCGGGCGCAATGCCCTCCTCTGCAGGTCATTCTGCGGGGCGCCGGGTAGCGGGATGTTTCTCGCGCCCCAACAGGCAACCCAATGCCGCTTCCAGATGCGGAAAGCGAAATCGATAGCCGGCCTCCATCGCTTTCTTGGGTTGCAAGTGCTGGCTGCCCAGCAGCAACACTGACATTTCGCCTAGCGCCATGCGCAATGTCCACGCGGGAACAGACGAGAGCATCGGCCGGCGCAGCGTAGTCGCCAGCGTGCCGGCAAAGTCCGCATTTCTGACAAGATGCGGCGCACATGCATTGAAGGCGCCGCGGCAATCGGTGCGATGCAAGAGGAAATCGATCAGGCCGACCACGTCGTCAAGATGGATCCACGGCATCCACTGCTGGCCACTGCCGAGCCGTCCGCCAAGTCCCATGCTGAACGGCAGACGCAGCCTCGGCAACATGCCGCCGTCACGCGCCAGCACGGGCGCCGTGCGCAGAAATACGACGCGCATACCCAGCCCCTCCGCGCGGCGGGCTTCGTCTTCCCATGCGACGCAGAGTTGACTGCCAAAGTCGTGCTCGCCCGGGTGGCTGTCTTCATCCAGGGGCGCCTGCCCTCGATCTCCATACCAACCGGTGGCGGATCCGGAAACAAGCACGCGAGGCCGTTGCTCGCAACGGCTCAGCCAATCCACGAGCTCCCGTGTCAGGTCGACACGGCTGCGCCATAGAACCTTCCGACGCTGAACCGTCCATGGGCGATCGGCAATCGGTGCGCCGGCCAGATTGATGACCGCATCAAACGGCGGGGCGTCATCCAGCTCACGCAGCGTTGCCACACCGTGTGCACCCGCACACAACCGAGCTACCCGTTCAGGCGAGCGGCTCCAGACAACCAGATCGTGGCCCTGCGCACGCCACTGGCGGCAAAGCGCCCGCCCGATCAATCCGGTTCCGCCAGTCAACAAGATGCGCACGATGGTTGGTCTCCTGATTGCAGTTGAGCCGCGCAGGCCGTCGCATCCGTCATAACGTTTCGAGCCGCGCTCGCACTTGGGCTGCACGTGTGCGCAGGGCATCGCGCTCCTCGGCTTCCATCTTGGCGAGTTGCCGATACACCATGGCCAGGCGCGGATTGCGGCCGAACACGTCAATATGGCGTGCGAAGAAATCCCAGTACAACGCGTTGTAAGGGCAGGCGCGCTCTCCGACACGCTGCTTGCTGTCGTAGTGGCAGCCCTTGCAGTAATCGCTCATGCGCGAAAGGTAAGCGGCACTGCTGACATACGGCTTGGTGGCAATGCGACCGCCGTCTGCCCACTGGCTCATTCCCACCGTATTCGGCAGCTCCACCCATTCGAATGCGTCGATGTACACACCGAGATACCAGCGGTGGACCTCGTCGGGTGAGAGCCCCGCCAGCAAGGCGAAGTTGCCGATCACCATGAGGCGCTGAATGTGATGGGCGTGGGCCGTTTGCAGCGACTGGCCAATCGCCAGTTGCAGGCAGCGCATCTGCGTCTTTCCGCTCCAGAACCACGAGGGCAACGGCGCATCATGATTCAGCACGTTGCACGACGCGTATCCGGGCATCTGCGCCCAATAGATGCCGCGTACATATTCCCTCCAGCCCAGTATCTGGCGAACGAACCCCTCCACTGCAGGCAACGGCGCCCTGCCATGCCGATACGCTGCCTCTGCGCGGGCGATCACCTCGCGCGGATTCAGCATCTTCACGTTGAGGGAAAACGACAGCAGCGAGTGGAATAGCCGCTGGTGGCTGCTGCTCATGGCGTCTTCAAAATCGCCAAAATGCGGCAGCGTCTGTTCGATAAATGCGTCAAGGCAAGCCAGCGCTTCCGTGCGGTTCACGGGCCACCGAAACTCACCGGCCTGCGGGTCGCCGAACGACTTCACACCGCAGCGTTCCACCGTGAGCCACAACGCCTGGTGGTCATGCACGGGGCGCGCGTCGGCAGGTTCGGGGGGCGTGCCACGCCATGGCTTGCGGTTGTCATGATCAAAATTCCATTGCCCGCTTTCCGGCCCGCCCGTGTCGTCGAGCAGCACGTTGAAGCGGCGGCGCATCTCACGATAGAACCGCTCCATCAGCCACTGCTTGCGGCCTGCAAACATGGTGGCCAGATCATGCCTGCCCGTGAGGAAGTGTTCTGTGTCGACTTCGCACGTGGATAGCGGCTGCGTTTGGGCCCA
This sequence comes from Ralstonia sp. 22086, assembly GCF_052045975.1. Classification (NCBI taxonomy): domain Bacteria; kingdom Pseudomonadati; phylum Pseudomonadota; class Betaproteobacteria; order Burkholderiales; family Burkholderiaceae; genus Ralstonia; species Ralstonia sp. 22086. The sequence goes on from NZ_JBQEPZ010000004.1 coordinate 7,038, forward strand.
TTCGCGCAACTGCGCATCCAAGCGCCACTCATCGGGGGATTGCCACTCCACGCGCTCGGCACCGTAGTGTCTGGCCAATGCGGCAAGATTCTCGGTCAGGGACTGGCGGTTGCTTTCATCGTCGATCGCCACATAGCGAACCCGATGGCCGCCGGCCCGCAGCCCCTGTGCAAAATCGCGCATGGCTGCAAAGATGGCGAGGATCTTCTGCGCGTGATGCAGCACGTAATCGGTTTCTTGCCGCACCTCCATCAGCACATAGATCACGTCGTGATCCACACGCGCAAACCACGAATGCTGCGGGTTGAGCTGATCGCCCAGCACCAGCCGGATCGTCTTTGCGCTCTGGTTCATGTCATTGCCCGCCGGAACATGGCGCCACGGTCTTGCGCTGCGTGCTCGCTCTTGGTGTGGTGCATGCGCCCTCGCCGCTACTTGGACGGATCCTGCCGCTCGTGTGACACGGAGATCAGCGCGGACGTGTCAATGCCCAGCGCACGCGCACGCGCAAAGATCGCGTCACGCTGTGCGGGGTCGAGATGCTTGTCGCGTGTCAGCACCCAGCAGTAGCTGCGGTCCGGCCCGACAACCAGGGCCCAGCGATAGCCTGGATCGAGCGCCGCCACGTGGTAACCGCCGTAGAACGGACCGAAGAATGACACCTTCAGCGAACCGGTATCGTGGTCGCCCACGAACAGGGCCCTGCCAACCGCCTCACGCCATTCACCCTTGGCAGGATCAAAGCCACGATTGACCACGCGAACGCTGCCATCGGGCTGCGGCTGGTACGTGGCCGAGACATCGGTCAAGCCTCGCTCAAAAGAATGATCGAGCCTGGCCTGCTCGTACCAGCGCCCCTGGTAGCGTTGAAGATCGAACGGCGTGACGGCCGTGATGCCTTCTGGCGGGCTGGTTGGCGCACAACCTGCCAGGAATGCCCCTGCAAGCAGCGGAGCCAGCCAGTGCAGGCGCGCACGCACTGTGGACAATGCTGCCGCCCGCAGAACAACGCCGATCTGCTTGAACATGCCCCCGCCATGCAGCCCTGCGCGCTTCGCGAATTGAAATGCGGTTGTCAACGCATCTGCCATTCGAGTCCCCTTAGAGTGAATGCCGCTACTTGCGACATGAAACGCTGCGCAGCGCAGCCCGTCAACGAAATGCAGCAGAACAAGCGGCTCATTTCCGCCAATGAACATGCTTTGAGTTGGCATGCCAGCTCACGCAGCCGCAATCCCGGTGGTGCTCAGCAATGTCAATCGTGAGCAGGATTTGCATCAAGAAAACTTGGTGCGAGCGTTTCCGTGTCATACGCTGCGTCAGTAGACTTTGGAAGCCGACAGTCCGCCGCTTGACCCACCTGTAAGCATGCCCTCGCGATATGCCAGCCCAACGCATTCACGCCGTCCGAGCCCTGATCCTCACGCTTTGCACGCTCATGAGCGTTGGAGCGTGGGCCGACTGCCGCGACACGGTGCCCGCGCCGCAACTCTCCGGCAAGGGCGCGCTGTGCCTTTTCGGATTCTGCCTCTACGATGCACAACTATGGACCGCAGAACTCCCGCCCAGCTATAACGCGCCCTTTGCCTTGGAGGTGACGTATCGGCGCGCGATCGAACGCAGCCGCCTCATCGAGACCGCCATCGACGAGATCCGCAGACTCCAGGCGCCCGTCCCGTCCGATGACACCCTCGCGCAATGGCAGCGTGCAATGACCCCCGCCTTCCCCGATGTCAGGCCGGGCGACACCTTGTGCGGCGTGTATTTGCCCGGGCGCGGTGCACGCTTCTACGCCAATGGACAATTGACGACCGAGGTGGACGATCCGGCCTTCGCGCGTGCCTTCTTCGATATCTGGCTGGCACCCGGCACGCGCGCTCCGTCCCTGCGTCGTCATCTTCTGGGCAAGTCACGTTGACGCACGCAAGGCTAGTTGGCATCTCCCGGCGATTGGAAGCCCGGTTGCCCAATCTGGCTCGGCACTTGCGGCACACGCCGGAAGCGCGAAATGTCATATCCCATCGCGTCGAAACGGCTCAGTGCTGCGCGATAGTCGGCATCGCTCATGTTGGGGTCGCGCGAGAACACCCAGCCGAGGCTCTTGTCTGGATAGCCGAGCAGCGTCACCCGGTATTCCGGATCGACATACAGCGTCAGTTGCGACACGTAGATCGGCCAGAACAAACGCACGCGCCACTCGCCACCGCCGCTGCCCTCCACCACCGAATCAACGAACTGCATGCGTTTGAAGGGGGCATCGAAACTGCCCGGCCGGTAGACATAGGCGTCGTCAATACGGCCATCGGGCCGCAGGGACCATTCGGCATAGCTGCCGACATTGCCGCGCTCACCAAAGTACGGAATGTTGGCGATGACATACCAGCGCCCCATGTAGCGCGGCAGATCAACCGGTACGGTCTTCAGCGGCACGGCAGCCCGTGGGTTGGGATTCGGGGGTGGGCTGGAGCAGGCGGCACTGGCGATGGCCAGCGTGAACACCGCCAAACGACGTGCCCAACCTGACAGGGTGAGCCAACGGTGGCCTCTTTGATGCGTTCTCATCGTGCTCTCCTCTATACGGTAGCCGGACAAGCCGGCTGGTTTGTCTGCGTGCTGAGTGCCGCGCGCGATGCCGCGTGGGTCGGCATCGTTTTTGTCGCTGCGCTGCTGGCGCTTCATCTGCGGCAAGCCCACCGGCCATACCAGGAACTGCGGCTCGTGATGTGGGTGGTGGTGCTCGCGGCGCCGTGGGAAACCCTGCTGATACGCACCGGTGTCATCGTCTATCCGCACGGGGCCGTGTGGGCCGGGTTCGTACCGCCCTGGCTGCTGGCGCTGTGGGTGCTGTTCGCGATCCAAGTGAATGTCCTCTTTCGTTGGCTGCGCGGCAGGTGGTGGCTGGCCATGGCGCTGGGTGCTATTGCCGGCCCTCTGTCGTTTCGTGCGGGAGCGGCACTTGGAGCGGCGCTCATTCCCGATCTGACCACCACGCTGGGCGTGTTGGCCATCGGGTGGGCGGTATGGATGCCGCTCCTGGTATGGATGGGCGAGCGCAGCGACGGAACCGGCAGCCTGCCCTGACGGCCACGGCGGCCGGCGTTCAGCTAGCGCTTGACGAACCGGTAATGCGCCACGCCCCACTCGTTGCCGCCGGCATAGCCGAACAAGGTCGACACCGCCAGATAGAACATGCGCCACCGCTGAAACCACACGGCGGCCTGGCGCTCGCCATAGGTCTGCACGAACACCGGCATCAACCTGCCACGGGCCGCGTCAAGATTGGCCAGCCAATGGTCCGCCGTGCGCGCGTAGTGCGCGCCACTGACCCACCACTGCCGCGCCACGCGCAGGTCTTCCTGGAAATGCAGCAGCAGCGCTTCGGATGGCATGGTGCCGCCGGTGAAGAAGTACTTCGACATCCAGTCGGTGCCGTCCTGCACCTGAAAGTGATACGCCAGCGTGCGATGCGCAAAGATGTGCACGAACAGCACCGCATCCGGTCGCATCCAGCGAGCAATCTTGCCCAGCAACAGGCCGTAGTTCTTCATGTGCTCGAACATTTCGATCGACACGACGCGGTCAAAGCGGCCACCCGCGGGCATGTCTGCAAAATCGAAATCGACGATGTTTCCGGTGTGCACGCTGAGATTCGTCAGCCCGCGCTCGGCAGCCCGGGCCTCGATCCAGATGCGCTGACCGCGCGAATTGGACAACGCCACAATGCGTGCGTTGGGATAGCGCTTGGCCATCCACAACGACAGCGATCCCCAGCCGCAGCCCAGGTCCAGAATGCACTGCCCGTCGGCCAGGCTGGCGCGTTCGGCATAGCAGGCAAACATGGCCTCTTCCGCCTCGGCCAGCGTTTCATTGCCGCTCGGGTATAGCGCGCAGGAATACTTCAACTGCGGCCCCAGATGGGCCTCGAAGAATGCGGGTGGCAATTCATAGTGCTGCGTGTTGGCCGCGTCTGTCTCAATTGCGATGGGGCTGCCGTGCAACTCATCCAGTAGCGCGTTGAAGCGCCGTGAACGCAGTTCGCCGTCATGAAGGCCTTCATCTTGCAAACGCTGGCGCATCAGGGCGCGCATGCCGGCACGCACCAGCACATCCGGCAGCCAACCGCGCTCGCAGCATTGGATAAGCCAGCCGTCGCTGGCGTCGGCCGCGGCCTGCGGCGGTATGGTCGGCGTGGACAGCGCAGTCATGTGAGGCTCCTTGGGTCTGTATGTCTGTACATCAGTGGCGCGGCGGCCAGGGAATCAACACGCTCGTTGTGCGGGCGTATTCGGCATAGTCGTCGCGCGTGGCGCGCATATGGGCTTCGAGCATGGGAACGCCCGAGACCTTTACAAGCAGCCATGCCATGGCCACCGGCGGCAACAGCGTGAGCCATGCCCACGGCGTGCCGATCGCCAACGGCACGTAGGCCAGCCAGTGCACGCATTCAAAGAAATAGTTCGGGTGCCGCGAATAGCGCCACAGCCCCACCCGGCAGGTCTTGCCCCGGTTTGCCGGGTCCGCCGCAAAGCTGCGCAGTTGCCTGTCGGCCAGGGCTTCGCCGGTTACCGCCATCAGCCACAGGGCCACAGCGGCCGCCATGGCAAGCACACTCGGTGCATCGGGCCGGTAACTCGGCACGGCAAACGCGATCGACAGGAACATCGATACCGCCGCCTGCAATTGGAAGAAGCCAAACATGTTTCGCGGTGCGGCAGTGCCCCACTCCTCGCGCAATTTCCGGTAGCGCGCGTCTTCCGGCTTGCCCGCATTGCGGCGCCACAAGTGCCAGCCAAGGCGCGCGCCCCACACTGCGCCGCCTACCCCGACCAACACGCGCGCGAGCAGCGACCCCGTACCCAACCACGCGTAAAGCAATGCCACCATGCCCAGCGAAAACGCCCAGACAGGGTCGACCATGCCGGCGTTCCCACTGCGCAACTGCCACGCCCATACGGCGCTGAACACGGCCACCAGGAACACCAGCGCAACGAGTGCGACGCCGATCGCCGACATGGTCACCCCCGCTCCAGCAGAAACTGCGACACGCCGATCCGGCCCTCGTCAAAGCCGGCCTCGCAATACGCGAAGTACAGGCGCCAGATGCGGATGAAGGGCTCGTCGAATCCGAGTGCGCGCGCAGATTCCAACCGGGCTTCGAAACGCTGGCTCCAGCGGCGCAGCGTCTCTGCGTAGTCGCGACCGAAGTCGAGGCGGTCGACCAGTCGCAAGCCGTGCTGCTCCGCCAGCCTGATAAAGCGCTCGCGGCTGGGCAACATGCCGCCCGGGAAGATGAACTGCTGAATGAAATCGGTGCCGGCGCGGTACCGCTCGAAGTGCGCCTCGTCGATGGTGATGCTCTGCACCAGGGCCCGCCCGCCATGCCGCAAGCAGCGCACCAGCGTCTGAAAGTAGGTCGACCAATAAGATTCGCCCACCGCCTCGAACATCTCGATGGAGGCGATGGCATCGTAAGCACCGTCCAGGTCTCGGTAGTCGCGCAGTTCAACGCGGGCGCGTGGCTCGTCGGCCAGGCGCTCGGCCGTGTAGCGTCGCTGTTCTTCCGAGAGCGTGATGCCGTGAACATGGGCACCGCGCGCGCAGGCCATTTCCATCAGGCCGCCCCATCCGCAGCCGATTTCCAGCACATCCATGCCGGGCCCCACCTTGAGCAGATCGCACACGCGCCGGTACTTGGCGGCCTGGGCGTCTGCCAACCCCTGCCGCAGGTTGCCGTTGAACCATGCAGACGAATATGCCATGCCCTCGTCCAACCACAGCCGATAGAAATCGTTGCCGAGGTCGTAATGCAAGTGGATGTTGCGGCGACTGCCGCGACGGCTGTTCCTGCGCAGCAGGTGGCGCAAGCGAAGGACGGAACGCGCCAGCGCATGACCGAAGATCGCCTGATCAAGCGTGGCGGCATTGACGATGGCCAGGCGCAGCAGGTTGGCGAGGTTGCCCGTGTCGATCCATCCGTCACGATAGGCCTCGGCAAACCCCACATCGCCGCTGCGCAGGATGCGCCCGCACGCGCGCCAGTCGGTAATGCGCAGCTCGGCCGACAGCGGCGACGCGGCATCGCCGATCTGCACATCGCCGTCGGGCGTGACAAGATGAAGGAAGCCGTGCCGCAACCGACCGGCCAGTGCCAGGAACAGCCGGCCGGCCGCAGGAACATGAGGCGGCACCCAGGCCAGGGAGCGCGAGGCTGTCATCGGGAATTCTCCGGAGAAGTTCTGTCGTGGGCACCACGGCCAAAGAACGGCACGCCCTTGACCCACAAGCGCAGGGCCTGCCAATGGATGCGACAGATAACCTGCAGCGCAAGCAACGGCTGCCGCAGCAACGCACGGCGCAGGTGAGCCGCATCAAACGGCTGCAGCCATCCGCCGATGGCGGTATGCAGCAAGAGACCGTCGTGGTCGTGGTAATCGATGCGCACCAGCGCGGTTGCCGCCGTCTCGGTAAAGCGGAACCGATAACCGCCCTCGACCCTGCAGAAGGGCGAGACATGCAACTGCTTGCGGCACGTCAGCACGGTCTGTGCGTCGATGGCCCCGCCGTCCTGCGCGCACAGCAGGTAACGGTGGTGCTGCCCGAAGGTGTTGTTGACCTCAGCCAGCACGGCGCGCAGCGTGCCGGCCGCGTCGTGGCAATACCAGAACGAGACGGGATTGAACATCCAGCCGGCAATGCGCGGAAAGGTCTGCAACCAGACCTCGCCATCGGCAGGCAAACCCGCGCTGCTCAGCACGCCACGTATCCAGGCGAGCAGATCCGTGCCGTCCCGCGGGCCATAGTCACGCACGCGCAACGACAGCGGCCGCAAGCAGTCCACGCCAAACCACGCGCCCGTCAGTCGCCCCAGCGCCGAGAGCTTCACGCGCACGGCAAACACCGGGTAGACAAAGCGGTTGGCCACCGGCCGCAGGCGGCGGTGCATGACCTGGCCGACGAGAAGCTGCGCGTCGCCGTTCATGGCGCCACCTGCGCCCAGGCGGGAGCGCAGCCAAAATCCGCCACCACGCGCAGGGCAGACTTCAGCCCGTCTTCATGGAAGCCGTACCCCGTCCAGGCGCCTGCAAACCAGGTGTGGCCGCGACCTTGCAACTCCGGCAAGCGGGCCTGCGCGTCAATGGCCGGCTGATCGAACACCGGGTGCTCATATTCGAAGCGCTGATACTCCAGCTCGGGCGCGGGCGGTTCGGACGGATTCAAGGTCACGACCACCGGCGTCGACACCGGCAGCGGTTGCAACTGGTTCAGCAGATAGCTGACGCACGGCGCCGCGCCCGTTGTGCCCGCCCGCGAGGCATCGAGATAATTCCACGCCGACCACACGCGCCGCCGACGCGGAAGCAGGCGGGTATCGCGGTGCAGGAAGGCAGTGTTGGGCTGATAACGGAAGGCGCCCAGCACGGCGCGCTCGTCGTCCGTGGGATCGTCGAGCAGACGCAGCGTCTGGGGCGCGTGCGTGGCAAGCACGACGGCGTCATAGCGCTCGCTGCCGGAATCGGTCCGCACGTCGACGTGGTCCGCCGCACGGTGGATGCCGCGTACCGGCGTGCCGACGCGCACGTCTGCCAGCCCGCGCGCAATCGTGTGGACATAGCTGCGTGCCCCGCCTTTGACGGTGCGCCAACGCGGCCGGTTGAAAATCTGCAGCAAGCCGTGGTTCAGGCAAAACCGCAGAAAGGTTTCCGCCGGAAAAGCCAGGATGTCGCGACTGGGCGTGGACCAGATTGCCGCCGCCATCGGCAACAGGTAATGCGCACAGAACGGCTCGCCATAGCGGCCGGCGGCAAGCAGCGCGCCCAGGCTGTGGCGCTCGTTGCGCGCCGCCGCCAGATTGGCGTGGGCTTGCCGGTTGAAGCGCAGGATGTCGCCCAGCATCGACAGAAACCGCGCCGACACCAAGTTGCGCGGCTGGGCAAAGACCGTACTCAGGCTGGTGCCGGCCCATTCCAGCGCCCCGCCGTCAACCGACACGCTGAACGACATGTCGCTCTCGCAATGGGCAACGCCAAGCTCGTCAAACAGCGCGATGAGGTTGGGATACGTGCGCGCGTTGAAGACCAGAAAGCCGGTGTCGACACCGAAGACTTGCCCGCCTTCTTCAATATCGACTGTATTGGTATGCCCGCCAAGCCGAGGGGCGGCCTCGAACAGCGTCACGGCGTGCCGCTTCGCAAGAAAATGCGCAGCCGCGAGCCCCGAGATACCGGAGCCGACCACGGCAATGCGCTTTGCAGGAAACTGAAGAATGTTCAAGGCGATGCCTCTTAGTGTGGCTTGGCGCTCAATCGCCGGTGCGGCCGGGCAGCAGCGCAAGAAACTCGCGCCGCAAGCTGGGATCGGTCAGAAACACCCCGCGCATCACGCTGCTCACCATGCGCGATCCGTCGTCCTTCGTGCCGCGCCAGTGCATGCAGTAGTGTTCCGCCTCCAGCACGACCGCCAGGCCATCAGGCGCCATGCGGTCTTCCAGCAAGTCGGCAATCTGCTTGATGGCTTCTTCCTGGATCTGGGGGCGGCTCATGACCCAGTCGATCAGCCGGGCGTACTTGGACAGCCCGATCAACTGGGAGTCTTTGTGCGGCATGACACCAACCCACGCACGCCCCATGACCGGGCACAGATGGTGAGAGCAGGCGCTGCGCACGCGCAACGGCCCCACCACCATGAGTTCGTTGAGCCGCTCCGCATTCGGAAACGCGGTCACTTCGGGGGCCTCGACGTAGCGCCCCGCAAATACCTCGCGCACGAACATCTTGGCGACGCGGCGAGCCGTCTCCCGGCTGTTGTGGTCTTGCTCGACATCGATGACCAGCGCACGCAGCACGGCTTGCAGGCGCTCCTCAACCTCGGCCTGCAGGAGATCCAGTTCACCATCGCGCAGGTAGGCCGCGATGTTGTCATTGGCGTGAAAGCGGTGGCCGGCGCTCATCAACCGCTCACGAATCCGGACAGAAAGCGGCACGCTGCCAGCCGCACCGGCAAACCCGGGCGGATCCAAAGTCAGTTTCATTGAAGTTGCTCCGAAAATTCGGCGGTGCTGTCGCTGCCCATGCCGCCTCAGGCAAGCTCCCGAGCGAGGCGGATGGGACGCATACGGTATATACGTGGCTAACCTGCTGGTGGATGCAGCGATTCCGCCCGGATTGCGAATTCCATGGCGTCTTCGAGCATCAACCGGGCGCGGTTGGCGACATCCCCGAGATAGCGGTGCAGTTGTTCATCAAGCGAAGACCGCACCGCACAGCCATCGCTGAAACGCTCGAATGCATCGAGCTGGCGAATCAGCCCGACAAGGTGCCGCGGGCACTCGCAGGCAAGCGTCTGCGAGGCGTTGGCAAAGATCTCCAACTGCCGGTCTGTGAACCTGCGCGCATTGCGTCGCAACGGTTCGAGCTTTCCGTAGACCGCGTCCACACGCACGAGCTGCGCCAGTTCTTGCAGAACCTGGTCAAGCTCACCGTGCGCATTGGGCTCCCGATACAGCCGCACGCCGGCCGCGCGCAGCATGTCGGTGGCGCGCACCGTGCCGAAGCTGTAGATCACCCCGACGGCGCTGGCACCGCACCGCCGCGCCAGCGCCAATAAGGCTTCCGCCGTTTCCGGATGCAGGGACGCGGCTTCGGCGATCAACGCATCTGTGCTCGGCGGTGACTCAAGCTGGGCCTCGGCGTCCAGCGCGGGCAATTCGATGACGGGCTCGATCCCAAGCGACACCAGCGTGCTTTTTCTGCGCCGGACGCGCTCCGCCAGCAACGTGCCACAGACGGAAAGCGAAATTGCGGCGGTGGCCGGCGCGAGCGCCGGTGCTTCAGCAGCGAGCGAGGCGTCCAGCAACTGCTGGAGCTCGGTGCTGTCTGCATGCGCAATGGCGCCGATCGCGTGCCCCTGGTTGACGAGCGAGCGCAGAAGGGCAAGGCGCTTGACGTCCTCGCTCGAGTACAACCGCTGGCCGGACTGTGATTTGGTGGGCGAAATCACGCCATAGCGCTGCTCCCACACACGGAGCGTGGATACAGGCATCTTGGCCATGCGGGCGGCCGTTCCGCTTCGGTACATCGGCGCTGCGTTGTCTTCGTGTGGCACGTGCGTCTCCAAGCAAGCTGCTTTGCTGACATGAAACGCTGTGCCGCCGACATCGTCAATGAAATGAAGCGCAAAATGCGTGTCTTGCGCACAAATGAGTCGGAATTGAATCGCTATTCCGGTGTGGACGAACAGATCGCGCAGCGGCCACACGGGCGGGCTCCAGCCGCGCTCCCGCCAAACCGCTTCGGCGGGAGCCGCCCTCACGTTACGAAGCGCGTGCCGTCAACCACTGAGTTGGTTGCAGCGGGGCGCCCACAATCCGCATCTCCCCGAGACTGCCGAAGAAACCATTGCCCATGCTGCCACCGTACTGCGCGCAACCGATTGCCATCTGCTGGTTGCTCGCCACGTAGCGGATGCCGTCCATCCCGCTGTTGTTGCGCAGAATGGGCGCGCCTTCCACGTACATCGTCGTACTGCCCTTTCCATCGTTGACGATGGCAACGTGCAGCCATTGCCCGGCCGAGACACCGCCGGACCAGCACGCCAGGTTCTCGGTGTTATCGGTCGGGATGACCTCCCACTGGAACTCCATCAGGTTGGAAAACGCGAACATCGCCATTGTGTCGCCCTGGTCGACATCGCCCGGCCATGACACGCCAGTGGCTGCGCTGCGCGCGCCAAGCCGGTAGAGAATGCCCATCCACGCGTTGTTCTGGGCGGTCCAGGCCGAGTCGATCTTCACGAACGCCTCGATGGTGTAGCCATTGGCAAACGTTTGTACGTTCAACGGCGAAGTCGTATCGGTCGTGAAATACGAAGACCTCGTCTGGGTGGCGTTCTTGAACTGCAGGCTGCCCGGAGCGGAAGACAGCGGGTGATGATCCTTCGACCACACCAGGTCGCCGGGCTGACCACCCATCCACGTGTTGAGCGAAATGGGATTCGCGCCCGCCGTGGCATCGCCCGGCACGGAGGCGTCCTTGATCTGGAAGCCCGGTTGGTACGGCGACAGCGCCTGGCCTTCCGCAGCGGCCGTGTTGTAGAAGCGCCAGTGCGCCAGCGTGTTCGGTACCACCGGGTAGTCGTTCGGGCCGGACGCCGGCTTGCCCGCTTCCTGCGGCGGGTTGTGATAGTTCGCCAGGATCAGCCCCTTGGCGACATCCGTCAGGCTACCCGGCACCGAGCCGGCTGCCGCCTTGAAGGCGGGGTTGAAGCCGGCAAAGCGCTTGGCAAAATCGATGTCGATCGAGAAGTTCTGGTTATCCGCCGTCAGCCATGCCGAATCGAACTGATTCAGGCTCGCTTCCGGCTTGACCGGCACCCACGGCGAGAACGAACTGGCGATGATCTTGTTGTTCGTCAGATCGAATTCGTACAAGCGCATCAGGCCATTGCCGCCCATATACGCCATCTGATAATCGACGACCATGAAGATGACGTCGTTGCCGGCCGCGTTCTTTTTCGTCATCTTGCACGACCCGTGGTAGTGACCAGATACGGCCATGAAAATCTGGTCGTTATTCTTGATCAGCTTGTCCCACAGGTAATTCGAATACGCCGTATCGGCTGCCGTAACAGCGTCCGGGCCAATGCCCGCAAGCTGGTGGCAAATCAGGATGACCGGAATGCCGGGGTTCTTTGCGATGACCCAGTTGGCCCACGCAATCGCATCGTCCGAAGCGCGCCACGACATCGACAGCACCAGGAACTGATTCCCTTCCGCGTTGAAGACGTGGTACTCGTGAAAGCCCGAGCCATGGCGGCCGCCGAAGGTTGGCTGCCGTTGTGCACGCGCGGTCGGAAACACCTTCAGATATGGCTCCACCAACCCTTGCCGGTGGCTGCCGCCATCTTGGTACCCATCGGTGTTGTCAAAGCCCGAGACGCCAACGCCCCAGTCAGGCCCCCATTGCATCGACGAGCCGATGGCGCCAACGTCGTGGTTGCCCGCGCAGATCGAATAATTGCAGTTGGCCTTTTCCAGCACCCGCATCGCCTGGCTCGCCAGCTCCCATTCTTTGGTCACCGTGCCGTTGGTGAGTTGGCTATTGCTCAGCAGATCTGTGCTTGCACTCCACGGCGCCGAACCTTCAGACGTGTAATACCAGGACTGGTCGACAATATCGCCAAGGTGCGTGGTAAATGCCAGCTTCAGCGCTTTTGCATTTTGGGCAATCCATTGCGTCTGCGCCTTGAATGGATTGTCGAATTGCGGATTGATGGTCGGATAATTCTTTTGATACAACCCGCCCATTTTCGCAGATGCATAGCGCGGATAAAATTGCGTATCCGGCAAGGCCGCCAGCGTGAATGACGACACCAGCTTTGGTGTCGTCGTTCCGGTGCCCGGATCGCCCGCACTTGGCGGGGTGCCCGTTGAACCCGGTGAGGCGTCCGGCGAATCGCCGCCACCGCACCCGCTCAGCACGCCCGACAGTCCGACCGCCGTCGAAGCCAGCATCATGTGCAGCAATTGCCGGCGCTTCAGCTCAGGAACAGCGGCCAGATCATCCAGCGTCAGCTGCTGTTGATCGGCCCCACTTTTCATTGACATGGTTCTCTCCGTTACGTTTTAGGCTACCCAGAAGGCAAAGCGATTGCCGCCGCAATTCGCAGGGTTGGTCCAACGCTCGAAGGGAAATGAAGTGATGCCTGAAAAGCCGCAATTCTCATCGACACAGATCAACCGCACTGAGTCCCCGAGAAACAACATTCTCAAAAATCCTCAGATCGCGAATGCGTTCGATGCTCTTTTTATTGCCTGCGATTCATGAAATGAATCGGTCACATCGATTGGCACTCGCATGGTAGGAATGATGTGTGACAGGGGCGTTTCTTTAAGTCGTACACATTCAATCGCGATTGGATCAAATCGCAATTCGATACCCCGAAACAGAGCGCCTGTTTGATGCCGTGCGGGGAAGGCCAATACCGCGCTGCCATGCGCTGCCCCGGCCCGCAGCAGCACCTGCAGCGGGTGGCAGATGGACGATCCGTTGTCGCCCCAGCATGTCTGCAGACGTTGCCATCGAGCCCAATGCGACGCCGCACCGAGCGGGTTACCTAGTTGTCGTCGCCCTCCGTACCCCGCTGGTGGGGATCGGGAAAACCCGCCCTTGACCTCTAATATATCAATCAATAAATTCTGATATATCAAAAGACGTGCCCGGATTCAGCAGCCTCCTGCCGGGTCGACACGTCAGACAAAAAACCGACGAGGAGACCCAATGACAGCGCCCTTCCGTAACCGGCGGCGGCAGGCATCTGATGCCCGCGCCCCGCACAGTCCGTCGCGACGTGCCTTTCTGAGTTACGGCGGTGCCGTGGTCGGGGGCGCGCTGGTGAGCGCCTGTGGCGGCGGCTCCGACAACGCCGCAGCACCGGTCGCCACCACGCCCACCGCACCTGTGCAAGCGGACCCGATCTGGGGCACGAACGGCTTGGCCACCACCATCATTTCGTCGCTGAAGGGCGTGGCGCAGAGTGCGTTCCCGGCAGTTGATTTCCAGGTCGAGGCGTATGGCGCGCAGCCGTGCAGCGTTGTCGCACAAACAAGCCCCTACACCGACCCGACCAAGTCGCCCGTCAGTTCAGGCGCCAGCGCAACGCAGGCGCCCGGCGCATTCGATTCGCGCCCGGCATTCCTGGCAGCCATTGCAGCATGCAACGCAGCCGGTGGCGGGCGCGTGGTGGTGCCGTCGGGCACGTGGTATTGCGCCGGGCCGATCGTGCTGCAGAGCAACGTCAACTTTCACCTCAGCGCCAACTGCACGATCTATTTCAGCGCCAATCCGGCCGACTACGCCAAGGATGGCCCGATCGATTGCGGCACCAACGGCAAGCTCTACTACAGCCGTTGGCAGGCCGACGATTGCCTGAATTACGGCTCGCCCATCTACGCACGCAACGCCAGCAACATCGCGCTGACGGGCGAAGGGGCGACCTCGGTGCTCAACGGCCAGGCCATGACACCGTTTGCCGGCACGGGCAACACCAGCACGTGCTGGTGGACTTTCAAGGGCACCAACGGCGCCTATGGCTGCGCCAGCTCCAGTACGCCGTCGCAGGCTTACAGCAACCCGAACAACGTCGACTTGCAGACCGCGGTGCCGGGTATTCCGAGCGCGCTGTATACGCTGCTCACCAATCCGGCAACGCCCTGGCAGCAAGACCAGAACTATCTGCCCGCGCTGTCCGAAGCCGGCGTGCCGGTTGAGAAGCGCATCTTCGGGCTCGGTCACTACTTGCGCCCCAGCATGGTGGAGTTCATCGGCTGCACCAACGTGCTGATGGAGAACTACCGCACGGTCAACACGCCGTTCTGGCAGCACCATCCGGTGCACTGCACGAACGTGGTCATCCGTGGCGTAACGGTCGACAGCATCGGGCCCAACAACGACGGCTTCGATCCCGACGCCTGCAGCAACGTGCTGTGCGAAAACGTCACGTTCAACACGGGCGACGACTGCATCGCCATCAAGTCGGGCAAGAACCTCGACAGCGGCTACGGCCCGGCGCAAGACCACGTCATCCAGAACTGCACGATGAACAGCGGCCACGGCGGCATCACGCTGGGCAGCGAAATGGGCGGCGGCGTGCAAAACATCTATGCGCGCAACCTGGCGATGCTCAACCAGTTCTGGGCGACAAACTCGCTGAACATCGCCATCCGCATCAAGACGAACATGAACCGTGGCGGGTTCGTGAAGAATTTCTATGTCACCAACGTGAGCCTGCCCAACGGCGTGAACCTCACCGGTGCCGGTTACGGCAGCAAGATGCTGGCAGGCAGCCCGATCAACAGCACGGTGCCGCTGGGCGTGGTGACGGCGGCCGCAGCAAACCCGTCAGCTTCGCAAGGCGGCCTGATCACGTTCGACTGCGATTACCAGCCTGCAGCCGATGCCATTCGTACGCGGCCGGCACTGGTGCAGAACGTGAACATCTCCAACGTAACCGCCGGCAACGTCACCACCGGCGGCCTGACGGGCTCGTGCTTCCAGGCCATCGTTGCGCAGGGCCCCGTGGCGTTCGACTACAACGGCGCGCTGCCTGTGCCCACCGTTCCGCCCATTACTGGCGTGACGATCTCAAATTGCAACTTCGGCACGCCCACGGCGGCAGGCCCGGCAAGCGCCACTACGCCGGGGCCGATCTACGCCTACAACGTGCACGACATCACGCTGCAGAACGTCGTGATCGGTGGACAGACTTTCAACACCACCGTAACCGACGCCCGCTGAGCAACCCGCCTCCTTCGCGCTTGGCTGGTTCTGCTGGCCAGCGCCTTTTTATTCCGACCCTGCTGCCCATCCATCCATCATGAAACGCCCTACCGCAATCGCTCGTACCTCCCTGCTGTTCGCCGCACTGCTGGCCGCCTTTGCAAGCGGCGCTGCGCAAGCGCGCACTTTCCGTGTTGCCGACGTGCACGGCGATACCTACCCCACCAACATGGCCGTCAAGTTCATGGGTGAGGAGATCAAAAAGGCCACTGACGGCAAGGACTCCGTCAAGGTGTTCGGCAACAGCGCGCTGGGCTCGGAGAAAGACACCATCGACCAAGTGCGCATCGGCGCCATCGACATGGTGCGCGCCAATGGCGCGGCCTTCAACGAGATCGTCCCGGAATCGGTGATCCCCTCGCTGCCCTTCCTGTTCCGCGACATCGACCATTTCCGCAAGGTGATGTACGGCCCGGTCGGCCAGAAGATCCTCGATGCGTTTGCCGCCAAGGGCTTTGTCGCCCTGACGTTCTATGAGAGCGGCGCGCGCTCGATCTATGCCAAGAAGGCCATCCACACGCCGGCCGACATGAAGGGCGTGAAGATCCGCGTGCAGCCGTCGGACCTGATGGTCGACGAGATCAAGGCCATGGGCGGCACACCCACGCCGATGCCGTTCAGCGAGGTCTACACCGGCCTGAAGACGGGCCTGGTGGATGCGGCGGAAAACAACATCCCGTCGTATGAAGAAACCAAGCACTTTGAAGTCGCGCAGATCTACTCCGAAACGCAGCATGCGATGACGCCGGAAGTGCTCGTCTTCTCCAAGAAAATCTGGGACACGCTGACGCCGCAGGAGCAAGCCGCAATCCGCAAGGCTGCTGCCGACTCCGTGCCGTACTACGTCAAGCTCTGGACCGCGCGCGAGCAGGCGGCCACGGCAACCGTGACCAAGGGCAACGCCACGATCGTGCCGGCTTCGCAGGTTGACCGTGCCGCCTTCGTCAAGGCCATGCAGCCGATCTGGACGAAGTACGAGACCACGCCGCAGATGAAGGACATCGTCAACGCAATCGTTGCCACCAAGTAAGCCTGCATCACCGCTCAAGCGTGGGGCCTGCGACTTTCCCGCAGGCCCCACGCCGGGCAGGCTCCCGATGTATGCCGTTGGTACACCGGCCCCGCCTGCCCACCTCCGATACCGCGCTCCCCTCCAGGTTCAGCATGCAATCGATGTCTTTCCTCAAACGCATCAACGATGCGTTTGCGCTCGTGCTCACGCTTGTGGCGGCGTCATGCCTGGCCACGCTGACCGTGCTTGTCTTCTACGGCGTGATCATGCGCTACGTCTTCAACAACGCGCCGGATTTTGTTGAACCCATCGCCCTGCTCATGGTGGTGGCCATTGCCATGTTCGGGGCCGCGCTCAAGGTGCGCGAAGGCGGCCATATCGGCCTGGATTCCTTTGTCGAACGCCTGCCCGCGGGCGGCAAGCGCGCCGCGCACGTGCTGCAGAAGCTCTGTCTGATCGCCTTTGCCGTGGTGATCTTCATCGGCTGCTTCGACATGGCCGAAACCACGTTCAGTGACCGCATCCCCATCCTCGGCCTGCCGGAAGCCGTCCGCTACTGGATTCCCATCGTGGCCAGTGTCGCCATCGCCCTGTTCGCTCTCGAACGCCTGATCGGGCTGTTCGCGCAAGACGCAAGTTAAGTCACCATGGATCTCGCCATTCTCTCCGTCAGTTTTCTGGCGTTTCTTCTGCTGGGCGTGCCGGTTTCGTTCGCGCTCGGCCTGTCATGCGTGCTGACGTATCTGCACGAGGGTCTGCCGGCGGCCACCGCCATGCAGTCGATGATCTCGGGCATGAACGCGTTCTCGTTCCTGGCCGTGCCGTTCTTCATCCTGTCGGGCGAGCTGATGCTGCACGGCGGCATTGCAGACCGCATCCTGCGCTTCGCGCAATCCCTGGTGGGGCACTTCCGCGGTGGCCTGGGCATGGCCAACGTGGTGGCCTGCACGCTGTTCGGCGGCGTCTCGGGCTCGCCCACCGCCGACACGTCGGCCATGGGTGGCGTGGTAATCCCGCTGATGAAGCGCGAAGGCTACAGCGCCGCCTACGCCGTCAACGTGACCACGCATGCCTCGCTGGCCGGCGCGCTCATGCCGACTTCCACCAACATGATCATCTACGCCTTTGCGGCGCAGGGCATTGTGGGCTCGCTCAACGGCCAGCAGGTGAGCGGCGTGTCGATTGGCGACCTGCTGTTCTCGGGGCTGCTGCCGGTGCTGTGGGTCATGGGCTTCGTGCTGATTGCCGCCTACTGGCAAGCCAAGCGCTACGGTTTCCCGCGCCGCGCCGACGGCTCGACCGAGCTGCCGCCTTTCCCCGGCTGGTTTGCCGTGGCACGTGCCTTTGTGGGCGCAGTTCCGGGCCTGATGGTGATCGCGCTGATCCTGGTGTGCGTGGCCATGGGCATTGCCACCGCCACCGAAGCCGCCGCCATCGCAGTCGCCTATTCGCTGTGCCTGACGGTGCTCGTCTATCGCTCCATGACGTGGAGCAAGTTTCGTCGTGCGCTGGCCCACGCCGCCAAGACTACCGGCGTGGTGCTGCTGCTGATTGCCGTATCGAACATGCTGCGCTTCCAGATGGCCTACCTGGAGATCCCGGACGCCATCGAGCAGATGCTCACGCAGACCAGCGCCGCACCCTGGCTGATGCTGCTCTACATCAACATCCTGCAGGTGTTCCTGGGCACGTTCGTCGACATGGCGGCGCACATCCTGATCACCACGCCGTTGTTCCTGCCCATGGCCATGCATTGCGGCGTCGGCCCCGTGCAGTTCGGGATCATGCTGCTGCTCAACTGCTCGCTGGGGCTGGTGCATCCGCCCATCGGCTCGGTGCAGTTTGTCGGCTGCGCCATCGGCGAAGTCTCCATCGGCGAGACCACCAAGATCGCCTGGCCCTACTACCTCGCCATCTTCACCGCCATCAATGTGGTGACGTACATGCCGTTCTTCTCGACCTGGCTGCCGAGCGTGATCAACGGGCACCCGGTGTTCTGAGCGCATACCCAATCCAAAACGAATAACCAACATGCAGCCACGGCTGCGACATCAAGGAAGGAGTCATCATGAAGAGCCAAGTAGCAATCGCGGCAGCGATCGCACTCACGGGAGGGATCGCCGGATCGGCGTACGCGCAGAGCAGCGTCACGCTGTACGGCAACATCGACGTGTCGGTCGGGTATCAGAGCAACCAGACCTCGGTCGGCTCCACGTCGAACGGCCATTCGGTCGTCAAGCAGAACAGCGGCATCTGGTCGGGCAGCCGCTTCGGCTTCAAGGGCAACGAAGACCTGGGCGGTGGCAACAGCGCGCAGTTCGTGCTTGAAGAAGGCTTTAACGGCGACACGGGCTCGCAATCGGTCTCGGGGCTGATGTTCAACCGCCAGGCCTTCGTCGGTCTGGCCAACCGCGAGCTGGGCACCGTTACGCTGGGCCGCCAGTACACGGCGTACTTCTCGATCCTGGCCCCGTACAGCCCGATCAACTGGCTGACCGGCTTCTACGGTGCGCACCCGGGCGACATCGACTCGCTCGACACCAACTACCGCGTCAACAACTCCGTGGTCTATACCTCGCCCACACTGGGCGGCGTGACCTTCAGCGGCTCCTACGGCATGGGCGAAACGCCGGGCAGCGTGGGCAACGGTTCGACCTGGAGCTTTGCCGCGCGCTATGCCAATGGCCCGGTCGGCGTGGGTGCCGGTTTCATGCGCGTGAACAACTCGACGGTGGGTGGCGGTGCCTGGGGCGCGAACTCGGCGCTGTCCAACAACGGCAGCCAGCCGGCCGTGTCCGCCATCAACGCGGGCTACCAACTGGCGGCGGCGCAACAGCGCTTTGCCGTGCTCGGTTCGTACACGTTCTCGCCGGCATGGGACGTGTCGGTGTCGTACTCCAACGTGCAGTACATCCCCGGCGTGAACTCCAAGTTCGCCAGCGAGGCGATCTTCAACACCGGCGGCGCCGTCCTGCACTACAAGGCCACCCCGACGCTCGACCTGGCGGCCGGCTATTCGTACACGCGCGCCACCAAGGCCAACGGCATTGCGGACGCGGCGACATATCACCAGTTCAACCTGTCGCAGTACTACAGCTTCTCCAAGCGCACGGGCCTGTACCTGCTGGAGGCGTATCAGAAAGCCAAGGGTAAGACGATCTCCCCCACGGGGGGCATCATCGATGCCACGGCGTCCATCGGCGATGGCCAGAACGGCGCGCCCTCGGCAACCGGGTCGCAACTTACCGTGGCTGTCGGCATGATCCACCGGTTCTGACCGGTTTGAACGCCGGTCACGGCGTCCGCCCGGACGCTGTGACCGGGTTCACCTCAGTTCAAGTGCGCGGAGTTTGCCGCTATCATGGTGCCCGCGCTGCCCTTGGTCTCTGACCGCATCGACACCTCAGGCCGCGCCGTTGCGATCCCTTCCACTTCCTCCCGAACTCGTTGCGAGCTGTATGACTTCGCGCCCTTTCCCCTCGCCCCCTGAGGACGAGGCCACCATGACCGCCGCCCGACGCGTGTATCTGAAGCTGCGTGAGCGGATTGTCGAGATGGAACTGCTACCCGGAACGCGCATCGTCGAGAAGGATCTCGCAGAAGAATTTGGCACCAGCCGTACCCCCGTTCATGAGGCCGTCCAGCGGTTGGCGGAGGAAGGGCTGATCGATGTCCAGGCCCGTGTCGGGACGTTCGTGTCGCGCATTCCGCTCAACACGCTGGAAGAAGCCATGCTCGTGCGTGGTGCGCTGGAAGTCGCCATCATCGAGAAGGCTGCCGAGCGCATGACGCCCGAAGGCATCCACAAGCTGAACGTCGTGCTCGAACGGCAAGCGCAATGCGTGCGCGAGAGCAACCGGCGCGGCTTCTTCCGCACCGACGAAGCCTTTCACGCCACGCTGGCCGAGCTGTCCGGCTACCCCGGCGTCTGGCAGATCATCCTGGAAGTCAAAACGCAGATCGACCGCTACCGGCTGCTGACGCTCCCGCTCGAGGGCCGCATGACTGAAGTCCTGGCCGAGCACCGCGCGGTGATCGACGCCCTCGCCTCCAACAATCCGAAACGCGCCGTGCGCGCCATGCGTGAGCACCTGGACCATGTGCTGCCGGTGCTGGAAATTACCCGCCGGCTGCGTCCGGAGTACTTCACCATCTAGGCAGGTTCGGGCGAGTGGCCGCTTCGGGCTGGGGCGGCCGCCTGTTCAACCGTGTCGATGCACGGCCTTCGCCAGCCTGCACCACCGTGAGCGGCTTCGGCGCCGACGCGTGGAACATCGGGAATTTACATTCCCGAATCGATCTGCCGAATTCACCTTTCGTTCGACCTTGGCTCGCTGTTAATCCTCGATTCACATGCGCAGTGGATCATGTCGGACCGACTCGCTCCCCATGCAACGCCACTCCATGCCGAATTCCACTTCCGTGAATCCTTTGCCGAGCACCTTGTGCAGTGCCGTATTGGCACTCAGCCTGGCACTCTCGTTGCCAACGTTGGCGCAAACAAACGCCCTGCGTGTGGCCTCCGATGTAAAGGACATCCGCATCAAGGCGCTGAACGTGCTGCCCAAGGCCAATGGCAGCAAGAGCGACCGCGATGACTGCCCCCAGGCCGTCATGAAGCCCGTGTCGGCACCAGCCAGGCAGGTAGCGGCACAAGGCTGGGCGGTGATGGCCGATGTGCCGCTTGGCTCGGCATCTTCCGGCACGTATCGCGCCATCAGTTTTGCGGGCCGCCTGGAAGCCGGTACCAGCGCAACCTGCAACATCACGCAAGGCAACGTGGCCGTGTTCGACAACGACAAGCTCGTCGCGCTGGCCTACGGCAAATCCGCCGAAGACACCGCCATCGGCACCCTTACTGCGCTCGAAGGCGGCGCCGTGCGCGTGTGGGACGGCGACATGGTTGCGTCGCCGGTCGGTGACTTGCGTGTCGACGCTGATGGCACGGTGCGGCTGGGCAAAATTGCCGACGAAGATGCCGTCTGCCATGGCCGCGCCAAGGTGCCGACGATCTATGGCATGCCGATCGGCAAGGCCCGCAAGGCACTTGCCGCCAAGGGCTGGAAACCGGTACGAGGCGGCCCCAACGGTGAGCCGCGCCAGAGCGCCCTGGTCAAGCAGGGCCTGGTGGAAACCGAAAACTGTGCGGGCACCGGCCTCGCCTACTGCGACTTCAGCTACACCAGCCCCGCAGGCAAGCTGACCGTGACCACCGCGGGGGAGGACGACCCGCCGCACGTTGTCGACTACGAGGTCAAATGCCGTTGAACGGCAGTGGCGCGCTCGTCAGGCATCGCCACCGCTACATCTTGTTACATTTTCGCTTGCCAGGTCTGTCGATTCCGCCCACCCTTCATTCGACGTGCAAGTAGAGGCGCGAACATCATCCGTCGCCTCCAACCCAATCGAACTGAAGGAGAAGCACCATGCGATTCATGATTCTGCGTCTGGCCGACAAAGACACCGAAGCCGCCGTCATGCCAAGCGAAGAACTGCTCACCGCCATGGGCAAGTACATGGAAGACTTGGCCAAGGCAGGCGTGCTGCTGGGCGGCGAAGGGCTGCATCCCAGCTCGCGCGGCGCACGCGTGGAATTCAAGCATGGCAAGCCGACCGTGATCGATGGCCCGTTTGCCGAAGCGAAGGAGCTGATCGCCGGCTACACCATGTTGCAGGTCAAGTCGGAAGAAGAAGCACTGGAGTGGGTCAAGCGCTGGCCCGCACTGGATGCCGGCGGCAACGTGCGGCTGGAAATCCGGCGCGTGTTTGAAGCGGAAGATTTTGGTGCGGAGTTCACACCCGAAGCCCGCGAGCGCGAAGACCGCCTGCGCGCAGAACTGGCGGCCAGGCAGCAATAAGCGGCAATAAGCGGCACCGTCATGGCCGGTTCGACGCCCGATGCACTCGCCATCCACCGCACCATCGATGCGGTGTGGCGCATTGAATCGGCCAGGATCATTGCCGGGCTTGCACGCCTGTTGCGCGACGTGGGGCTGGCCGAAGAACTGGCGCAGGATGCGCTGGTCGCGGCGCTGGAGCAGTGGCCTGCGTCCGGTATCCCCGATAATCCGGCCGCCTGGCTTACTGCCACCGCCAAACACCGCGCCATTGACCGGCTGCGCCATCACACGCTGGCGGAGCAAAAACATGCGCTGCTTGCCATCCAGCTTGGGATCGAACAGGAGCTAGCCGAGGCCGATGCCGAAACAGCGCGCGAAGCCGCCATCGGCGACGATCTGCTGCGGCTGGTCTTCATTTCTTGCCATCCGGTGCTGCCGCACGAAGCCCGCGTGGCGCTCACACTACGGCTGCTTGGCGGGCTGACCACACACGAGATCGCCCGCGCGTTTCTGGTGCCGGAACCCACGGTGGCGCAGCGCATTGTGCGCGCCAAGAAGACGCTCTCTGCAGCACACGTGCCGTTCGAGCTGCCCGAGCCCGAAGCGTTACCCGAGCGGCTTTCGGCCGTGCTGCAGGTGATCTATCTCGTCTTCAACGAAGGCTATGCCGCTACCGCCGGTGACGACTGGACGCGCCCCACGCTGTGTGAAGAGGCGCAGCGCCTGGGCCGCATCCTGGCGGGGCTCATGCCAGGCGAGCCGGAAGTGCTTGGCTGGCTTGCGCTGATGGAGCTTCAAGCCTCGCGCCTGCGTGCACGCGTGGGCCCCGGCGGCCAGCCCATCCTCCTGATGGAGCAGGACCGCAGCCGTTGGGATTACCTGCTTATCCAGCGTGGCTTTGCGGCGCTGGCACAAGCCGAAGCCTGCGGGCGCGGGCTTGGCCCTTATGGGCTGCAAGCGGCCATTGCGGCATGCCATGCAAGCGCGCGCACTGCCGAACAAACCGACTGGACACGCATTGCCGCGCTGTACGACGCGCTCGCCCAGCTCTCGCCCTCGCCCGTCGTCGAACTCAACCGTGCCGTTGCTGTAGCCATGGCGTATGGGCCGCAAGCCGGCCTCGACATCGTCGATACGCTGCTCGCCGAACCGGCGTTGCGCAGCTATCACCTGCTGCCCAGCGTACGCGCCGATTTTCTTGCGCGCCTTAACCGCATGGAGGAAGCCCGCGTGGAGTACGAGCGCGCTGCTGCACTCGCACACAATCGGCAGGAACGCGCGCTTTTGCTGGAGCGCGCAGCCAAGTGCGCGTCCTCGGAGTAACACCGCGGCACGCTGCTTGCTACGCAGATTGGCTTGTCGACAACACGACCGCCGCGGAACCTTGATTGCGCTGCGGCCGTCCATCCTGCGTGAACCGTTCTCCGTCTTCCCTTCTCAGCATTCAGGCGCTGCGGGGCTTTGCCGCGCTGTATGTGGTGGTGTTCCACTCCGGGCTGGCCCTGGCCCACACCGACATCCCTGCCCTTGCGTGGCTGACCACACATGTGATCAAGCGCGGTCATGTAGGGGTTGATGTGTTCTTCGTCATCAGCGGTTTCATCATTGCGTGGGTCGCCATTCTTGGCCCGAAGGGGCCTGAGCCGGCCGGCGAATTTCTCGTCAAGCGTGCATTCAGGCTGGCGCCGCCTTACTGGTTGATGTCGGTGCTGCATTCCACGTGGCTCAACCCGGTGTCGGCCGGCGTTTTGCTCACGTCGCTCGCGTTTGTGCCGCAGGCCAATGTGGATGCACCGTACTTCGGGTATCCGGCACTGTATGTAGGCTGGTCGCTCAACTACGAGGTGTTCTTCTATGGGCTGTGCGCGGTGGGGCTTGCGCTGTTCGGCCGGCGTGCGCTGGGGCTGGTGGCACTGTCGTTGTTCACAACGACCATCATTGTGCCGTTCTGGCACAGCGGTTTCGTCCAGCGCAATCCAGATGCGCTTTACGCCTGGGCCACACCGCTGGAGGCCATGGCGGCAAACACACTAGTGCTGGAGTTCCTGCTCGGCGCGGGGCTGGCATGGCTGTATTCGGCGCATCGGCATCGTCTAACGCCGGCAGTTGCGCGGGGGCTGATGGCAGTAGGCGTAGCAACGTTCTTGATGTCGGTCGTTGGCCCGCTTCCGAAGTTCGATCTGCTCGGCCGGAGCTTGCCCGCAGGCGCTTTGCTGATCGGCATGGTGGCCATGGAGCACTGCGGCGAGCTTCGCGTGCCGCGCGTCGCCGTTTGGCTGGGTGAGCTGTCATACGCGCTCTACCTCGTGCACCCGAGCGTGATCGAAGCCACGCACCGACTGGTAGGCAGGCTGGCGCCGGAATGGATCGGCACGCAGTTGATGCTGTTTGCCGTCAACCTTGCGCTCACGCTGGTGTTGGCCATGCTGCTGCATCGCTATGTCGAGCGACCGTCCATCGCCCTGGGCCGCCGCGCCGTCGACTGGATGCGCAACCGTCGACACGCCTCGCGTATGCGCCTGGGCCAACAAGAATCTTGAGCTGCGACGCCTCCGCACCACCTGCGATGCGTAACGCGATGCCGATGCCGATGCCGCTAGCAGCTCCCCCTCAAGCTGTCACGCTGAACATCAACGCCTGGATCTTGCCCTCGACTGGGCCCGGGCCGAACTGCGCCGTCAATGCATCGGTACATACTTCGGTGGCGTCGGTCAGTGCATCGGGGCCGAATGCCTCCAGTTCGCCGCGCACCGGTGTGCCCTGGCAATAGGCGATGGCCACCCCGCGTGCCGTCTCTGCCCGGCTGCGCGCTGCAACAACGTCGTACATGACGTCTGCGGTAAAACCGCCCGCACGGGCGTCGGCTTGAATCGGCGCCGGGTCGTAATGGCCATGCGGCGTGCGCGCCAGAAACATGGGCGGATTCTCGGGAAAGCGCTGCACCAGCGCCTTCGTCACCACATTTGCGAAGTCGTTGTCTTCAATCCGGCCCCACACGCTCAAGAGCAGCTTGCCGCCCGGTGTCAGCACACGACGCGCCTCAGCAAAGGCCCTGGGCCGGTCGGGGAAGAACATCGCGCCAAACTGGCAGATCACCAGATCGAAAGAGCCGTCGGCAAACGGCAGTTGCTGGGCGTCGGCCTGCTGCCATGTCACGGGCCGGTCCGTGCCCACGGCGGCCGCGCGATCGAGCATCGGCAGGTTCAGGTCTGTTGCGACAATCTCCGTGGTTGCGGGTAGTGCACGCGCCAGTGCGCGCGTCACTGCTCCGGTACCTGCGGCAACTTCCAGCACGCGCTTCGGCTGACATGCCGCCGCCCGCGCAGCCATGTCCACCGCATAGGGCTCGAAGATCAACGGGACCAGCAGCGTGTCATACAGCTCGGGAATCGAACCGGAGAAGACCTGATCGGTGCCATGCGCAGCCATCGTTCACCACCTTTGCCCAAGAGGATGCTTGGGTATGAATGGTTATAGTCCGGAACCGCGCGGCGGGCACTCCGCCAAGTCGACTAGATGACATGCCTGCCAAGGCATGAAGGAGCCGGCAAGGCGCGGGATTACGCACGCTTTCTGACGGCCGCCCCCGCCTGACGGGGCATGCGCCCCAACGACGGCTTGAGCAACGGTGCGTGGTCGCCAAGAAAATCCCACAGCCGATTGGCGACGGGCCCGTGCGGCTGATCCCGCCGTCGTGCAACCGCCAGCTCCTGCACCATGCCAGGAAAATGCCGCCCCGCAATCGACAGCAATGCCCCTTCGCGCAATTCCGCATCGATCAGGAACCGCGGCAGATGCCCCCACGCCATGCCGTGGAGGATCAGCTCTTTCTTCATCAACTGATCGGGCACGGCGCACTGCGGCGCCCCTTCGATGACGTAGTGGGATTGCTCCGGTGGGTTCCGCGCCGAATCATTGATGACGCACTGCATGAAGCGCTGCATCTGCTGTGCCGTCACTGCCGGTGTGATGGGAAACGGGAGAAAGCCCGGCGCCACCACCGGCACCATGGCGATCTTGCCCAGGTCGATCCACTCCATGCGCACATCCCCTTTCGGCACGCGGTGGACGATCAGGTCAGTGTCGTCTTCCAGCAAGCGCTCCCACGGTCCGGTGACGGCCTCAAACTGCAATTGCAGACGCGTCTGCGGGCACTGACCGAAGAACTGGCTGAGCAATGCCAGCACGGGCTGCAGCGGGCACAGGTCACCCAGCACCACGCGTAGCTCGGCTTCCTCGCCCATCGCCAGCTGCTTTGCATGAGTCCGCAGTTCATCGCTTTCGCGCAGCACGGACTGCACCTTGCGGTGGAATGATCGCCCCGCCTCCGTCAAGCGCACGCGATAGCCGCTACGGTCCAGCAGGCACAAACCCAATTGCCCCTCCAGCTTGGCGACCGCCGCAAACACGGAAGGGTGCGAACGATGCAGCCGGTCGGCGGCCGCCTGAAAACTGCCGCCCGTCACCACCGCATCGAAGCACTGCAGCTCGTGAAGCGTGAAGTTCTGCATTGTCGGCAAAACCTACAAAGTTCGTCAGAACTTCATAGTATCCCCGAACCTCATCGGCTTCTAGGATGACGACATCCCAATCGTTTCAACCGTCTTTCTCAGGAGCCCATCATGACCACCCGAAACGACCTCTCGTTCATCTCCACCGGTGACGGCACACGCATCGCCTATCGCTTCGACGGCGCGGCGGGCAAGCCCGTCCTGCTGTTGTCCAATTCCATCGGCACCGACCTGCACATGTGGGACGTGAGCGTGCCGCGCCTGGCCGAGCACTTTCACGTGCTGCGCTACGACGCGCGCGGTCATGGCGCTTCGGATGCACCGGCCGGCGCATATTCGATGGATCGTCTCGGTCGTGACGTGGTGGAACTGCTCGATGCGCTGGGCATCCAGCGCGTGCATATGCTGGGGTTGTCGCTGGGCGGCATCGTGGCGCAATGGCTGGCGATCCATGTTCCGGAGCGCATCGACCGGCTGATCCTCTCCAACACCGCCGCGCACATCGGCCCGACACAGTATTTCGATCAGGCCA
Source organism: Ralstonia sp. 22086 (assembly GCF_052045975.1). Classification (NCBI taxonomy): domain Bacteria; kingdom Pseudomonadati; phylum Pseudomonadota; class Betaproteobacteria; order Burkholderiales; family Burkholderiaceae; genus Ralstonia; species Ralstonia sp. 22086. Next base: position 34,265 of record NZ_JBQEPZ010000004.1, read on the forward strand.
TCGTCGAGCTCAATCGAGCACCCAACATGCAAGCGACGACGGAAACGTTCCTGCGGAACTGGTTTCCAGCACGGATGCTGGAGGCCAACGACCCAGTCGTTGATCCATTCCGCCGCACACTCCTGGCCACGCCGCGCGAGGGCATCATCGGCGGGTGGACGGCGGTGCGCGATGCCGACCTGCGCCGCACAATCACGCTGATCACGCATCCGACGCTCGTCATTGCCGGTCAGCACGACACCGTGACGTCTGCCCGCCATGGCGAGGAAATTGCCGCCGCCATTCCAGGAGCGCAACTGCACATGCTGGACACCGTGCACCTTGCCAACGTGGAGTTGCCGGACGCGTTCCTTGAAGCCGTGCTGGATTTCCTGGGCGTGCTCGAAACTGTTTGATACATCGACACACCGCAACGCAGCCGGTTAACATGGCGGCCATCCAACCGATGTGCCGCCAGCCATGTCCCGCGTCAAGAACGAAGACGAATTCGAGCTACGCCGCGAAAGCGTGCTCGACACCGCCGCCGAAGCCTTTGCGGCCGACAGCTACCCGAGCGTGTCGATGAACCAGCTTGCCGCTGCGTGCGGCGGCTCGAAATCGCGCCTGTATCACTACTACGAAGGCAAGGAGGCCATCCTCTTCGACCTGCTCGACCGCTACACGCGCCGGCTGGCCGATCTGGTTGAACGCGCCGAGAGCGACGCGCGCCATGCCAAGCTCTCGGCACGCGCCACATTGCATTTGCTGATCCGCACGTTTTTGGCCGAGTACGCCACGTCGCGCACGCGGCATGTGGCCTTGCTCAATGATGTGAAATACCTGGCGCCGGAACAGCGCGACATCGTGCTCGCGCGCGAGCGGGACGTGGTGGCAGCCGTGGGGCGGCAACTTGGTGCCGCCTACCCGGACAAGGTGGATGAAGCCAACCGCACGCCCATCACGATGATGCTCTTCGGCATGATGAACTGGACGTTCACCTGGCTCAAACCTGACGGACCGCTCTCGTACGAAGGCTATGCGGAAATGGTGATCGACATGCTGGAGAACGGCCTGGGCGGGCTAGCTGGCCCGAGCGGCACGAAAGGCTGACGTTCAACGCTCGTCATAGCTGACCACCACGCGCTGCGTGAGCGGCCGCGCCTGGCAGGTCAGCACAAACCCCTGCTGGATCTCCCAGTCTTCCAGGGTGAAGTTCTTGTCCATCTCCACACGGCCTTCCAGCACCTTGGCACGGCACGTGCAGCACACGCCGCCCTTGCACGCATAGGGCAGATCCAGCCCCGCACTCAACGCACTGTCCAGCACCTTGGCGTCGCCCGCCATCGGCACCTCGTGCAATTTGCCATCGAGCACAACGGTGAGCGCGACATCGCCCGCCACGGCGGCATGCTTGCGCGGCTTGGCCACCGCCGTCGCGTCGCCCACCGGCACGCCAAAGCGCTCGGCATGCACGCGCTCGCGCGGCACACCGCGCTCGAGCAGCGCCGCCTCCACCGCATCGATCATCGTCGACGGGCCACAGATGAAGGCAGCATCGATATCGTCGGGCGGGATCAGCGTGTCCAGAAAAGCGCGCACCTTCGCGCCATCAAGCCGCCCGTTGAACAGCGCGATCTCCTGCGCCTGACGCGACAACACGTGATACAGGGCGAAGCGATCGAGGTAGCGGTCTTTCAAATCTTCGAGCGCTTCGCCAAAGATGATGCTGTCGACACTGCGATTGCCATAGACCAGCGTGAAGTGGCTCTGCGGCTCCGCCGCCAGCGTCGTCTTGATGAGCGAGAGGATGGGCGTGATGCCGCTGCCAGCCGCAAAGGCGACGTAGTGGCGGGCGCTGTCGGCTGCAAGCGGCACGTAGAAGCGGCCGTCTGGCGGCAGCACATCGAGCGTCTGGCCTACGCGGATGCGGTCGTGCAAGTGGTTGGAGAAGACCCCCGCATCGACACGCTTGACTGCCACACGCAACTCGCCGTGCGCGTCATAGTCCTGTACGGCGCAGCAGATGGAATACGAGCGCCGCAGTTCTTCGTGTCCGGGCAGTTGGCCCGGCGGTACGCGCAGCGTCAGGAACTGACCCTGCGTAAAGCGGTATGCGCTACGCAGATCGTTCGGCACGTCAAAGCGCACGGAAATCGTATCGGCCGTCTCGCCGCGCACTTCGGCAACACGCAAGGGGTGGAATTGCGGAGTCATGGCGATCGCGCTCAGGGGGCTTAGTAGGGCTTGAAATAGTCGAACGGCTCGCCACAGGCGCGGCAGCGGTACAGCGCCTTGCAAGCTGTCGAACCGAAGGCGGAGATGAGTACCGTATCGTGCGATCCGCATTGCGGGCAGGCGATGTGCTCGGCCTGCGTTGGGCGAGTAAGACGAATCGGGCGTGCACCATCCGCTTCGGCCGCATGTGCCGGCGGCGCAATACCAAAGTCGCGCAGCTTGCGGCGCCCTTCAGTCGTAATCCAATCGGTCGTCCATGCCGGCGACAGCACCGAGCGCACGCGATACGCACCCACGTCTGCCGCCTGCAACGCACGACTCACATCATCGGCAATTTGCTCCATGGCGGGGCAGCCGGAATACGTAGGCGTGATCGTCGCCACCAGTGTGCCGGCCTCGTCGAGCTGCACATCGCGCAGGATGCCAAGCTCGGCAATCGTCACCACGGGAATCTCCGGGTCGGTGACGGCCTCCAGCGCGATACGTGCGCGGGCCAACCGCTCGCTTACCACGATGCCCCCGGGAACTGGCGCGCCAGCCCCTGCATCTCGGCCAGCAGATAGCCCATATGTTCGGAATGCACGCCGTGCTTGCCGGTGCTGACATACGGGCCAGGCTCCGGCCAACGCAGCGTCGCCTCATCCAGCGCGTCACGCACGGTGGCTTCCCATGCGTCACGCAGGTCTGCCGGGCGCACGCCAATGCCGGCCTCGGCCACGGCAGTTTCAACATCGTCCGTGGCGAAGACTTCGTTGGTGTATGGCATCAGCCAATCGAGCGCGGCTTGGGCCCGCGCATGCGACTCATCGGTGCCATCACCGAAGCGCACAAGCCAATCACGCGTATGGGCGAGGTGGTAACGCATCTCCTTCACCGATTTGGCGGCAATGGCGGCCAGTTCGGTGTCGGTCGAACGCGTCAACGCTTCCCAAAGCGGCACCATCAATGCCGCGTACAGGAAGTGGCGGACGATGGTGACAGCGTAGTCGCGCGCGGCTGCCGAGGTCGCTACCATCGGCCCTGCGTGCGGCAGCTCCAGCAGCGTGTAATTGCGGAAAGCGGGCTCCGCACGCCAGTAGGCGTACTCATCCTCGGTGCGCGGTGTACCGGTAAGCCTGCCTTCGATCTGCCCCGCGCGCGTGTAGAGCAACCGCGCCTGGCCGATCAGGTCAAGACTCAGGTTGGACAGCGCGATGTCTTCTTCCAGCACGGGGCCATGGCCCGTCCATTCCGCGTTGCGCTGGCCGAGGATGAGCGCGTTGTCGGCCAGACGAAGGATGTATTGCAGATGCGCGTCAGAAGTCATCACCGCGGCTCACATGTGGTTGACTTCATCGGGCAGCCGATAGAACGTCGGGTGGCGATAGATCTTGTCGGCCATCGGGTCGAACAGCATCGGCTTGTCGTCGGGTTCGCTGGCAGTGATGGCGGCCGACGGCACCACCCAGATCGAGACGCCTTCCTGCCGGCGCGTGTAGACATCGCGCGCCATCTGCAGCGCCTGCTTGGCGTCTACCGCATGCAGGCTGCCGCAGTGCTTGTGCTCCAGGCCCTGCTTGCTGCGGATGAACACTTCCCACAGCGGCCATTCGTGTTGATGCATGGTGGGCTCCTTCCGGTTCAGGCAGCTTGTTGGTTGGCGGCGGCGCGTTCGGCCTGCTTGCGAGCGTAGGCGAGCGCGGCTTCGCGCACCCACTCGCCTTCTTCGTGTGCACGTTTGCGGGTGGCAAGGCGCTCGCGGTTGCAGGGGCCGTGGCCATCGAGCACGCGCTTGAATTCGGACCAATCGAGCGGCGAGAAATCGTAGTGGCCGCGGGCTTCGTTCCACGTGAGGCCGGGGTCGGGCAGCGTCACGCCGAGCACGCGCGCCTGCTCCACGGTGGCATCAACAAACCGCTGCCGCAGGTCGTCGTTCGAGATGCGCTTGATACCCCAGGCCATGGTTTGCGCGCTGTTGGGCGATGCGGTATCGGGCGGGCCAAACATCATCAGCACGGGAAACCACCAGCGGTTGACGGCTTCCTGCACCATGTCGCGCTGCGCCTGCGTGCCTCCCATCATCGTCAACAACGACTCGTAGCCCTGACGCTGGTGAAACGACTCTTCCTTGCAGATGCGGATCATGGCGCGCGCATATGGGCCATACGAACAGCGGCACAGCGGGACCTGATTCATGATCGCCGCGCCATCGACCAGCCAGCCGATCACGCCCACGTCTGCCCAAGAGAGCGTCGGGTAATTGAAGATCGACGAATACTTTGCGCGCCCCTCGTGCAGCGCGTCGATCATCTCGTCGCGTGAGCTGCCGAGTGTTTCTGCAGCGGAATAGAGATAGAGGCCGTGGCCCGCTTCGTCCTGCACTTTGGCCAGGAGGATAGCCTTGCGCTTGAGCGACGGCGCGCGGCTGATCCAGTTGCCCTCGGGCAGCATGCCCACCACCTCGGAATGCGCGTGTTGCGAAATCTGCCGCAGCAGCGTCTTGCGGTACGGCGCGGGCATCCAGTCTTGCGGCTCGATCTTGTGGTCGGCCCCGATGCGTGCATCAAAGCGCGCCTGCAACTCGGCTTCGCCTTGGGAGGCGGCGGCCAGTTCCTGCTCTGTGGGCAGACCGCCGGGCTGGTCGAGGCTTTGGGTGTACATGCGATCCTCCGGCCGCTTTTGGGCATGTGCACGGCACGTCATGCGCGCCGTGTTTTGGATGGATCGATTATAAACCGTCCGACCGGTCGGTCAATAACGGGTTTCACCGCATGCCTCGTTTGAGACATGCGGTGCGTCCTTCCCTCTCTTCTTTTCCAGCGACTTAAATTGGCGCTGCCGACGATGCTTCGTCCTGCGCCGCTCCGTGCGCGCGCGTGCGCACGAACACGCCCGCCAGCACCGAGCCGAGCACCGCTGCAACCGCGCCCAGCAGGAACGCGAGGTGATAGCCGCCATTCAGCGCGGTCGTGGCATCGGCCCCTGCCGCAGCCAGACCTTCGGTGCGCCCGGCAGCCAGACTTGCCAGGATGGCGAGGCCCAATGCGCCGCCCATCATGAACGAGGTGTTGACCACGCCCGACGCCAAGCCCGATTCATCCGGCGCCACATCGCTCATGGCAGCCAGCAGCACCGGGTTGAATGCGACACCGGCGCCCAAGCCCAGCAATAGCATGCCGGGCAGCACGTCCAGCACAAAGCTGCCGCCCGCAGGCGCGCGCGCAAACAGCACCAGCCCAATGCCTGCCACCAGCAAACCCACCGAGAGCGGCGCGCGAATGCCGAAGCGCATCACCAGCTTGGCCGACAAACCCAGCGAGAACACCGCCATGATGATGTTGGCCGGCAGGAAGGCCAGCCCCACCTGCATGGCGCTGTAGTCGAGCACGCGCTGCATGTACAGCGCCGAGATGAAGAACCACGCGAACATCGCCGCCGCCCACAACACGCCCACCACGTTGGCCGTAGCGACGTTGCGCAGAGCAAACATGTGCAGCGGCATCAACGGATGCGACACGCGAGATTCAATGATCAGGAACGCGATCATCAGCGCAATGGCCATGCCCAGCTGCGTTAGCGTTTGCGTGGACGTCCAACCGGCTTCGTTGCCATGCACGACGGCGTACACCGCCAGCATCAGGGATGCGGTCACGGCAATAGCACCCGCCACGTCCAGCTTCGTACGGTCGGCCAACGGCTTGCCCGCAGGCAACAACGCCACGCACGCGGCGTATACCGCCACACCAATCGGCAGGTTGACCAAGAAGATCCAGTGCCAACTCAGCGTGCTCGTCAGCAAGCCACCGAGCAACACGCCGATGCTGCCACCGCCCGCACACACAAAGCCGTAGATGCCCATTGCCTTGGCGCGGTCCGCCGGCGAAGTGAACAGATTCATGATGAGCGACAGCGACACCGCCGACACCACCGCGCCGCCCAGCCCCTGCACGGCGCGCGCCGTGATCAGCAGCCCTTGCGAATTCGCGAGCCCGCATGCGGCCGACGCCAGCGTGAACAGCGTGAGCCCGAGCAGGAACACCTTGCGATGTCCGAACAGGTCGCCCAGCCGACCACCCAGCAGCAGGCAGCCGCCAAAGGTCAGCATGTAGGCGTTGACGACCCACACGAGCGAGGTTTCGGTAAAGCCCAGGTCTGCCTGGATGGACGGCAGCGCAACGTTCACGATGGTCGTATCCAGCACGATCATCAGCACGCCCAGACAGAGCACGATGAGGGCAAGCCAGCGCTTGCGTTCGTCGATGCCATGCGTCATGGAGTCACTCCTATGCTTGGCTGCTGCGCCTGGATGTCGCTCAGAATTGCGCAGCCGATTTAAGGTTGGCGAGACCGGCTTCAAAGCCCTTGCCGGCCATCGCGTTCATACAGAAAAAGGCCCGTCAGCTTGGCGATGTGCCCGGCACAGCGGTCATCGCAACGACGATGCCCAACGCAATGATCTTCAGCATGAAGAGCGCTCCGGCAGATGGGGCAGCACGTGAATTGGACGCCTTTGCGTGGGCCAGACAAAGGGTCGCGGCCAGACCAGCCGGTCGTCACCAAGGGGGTGGTTTCGTTGATATTGGTAAGGCCCCGGTGATCGCGCAGTCTAGCACCGGACCATCGCCCTGCGCCAAGGCAAGCTTCCTACGATTTTGCGTAGCACGGCCACCGCCCGGTGGCCGCTTGCACACGCATTGCAGCAATTACATCGGCTTGGGCGCGATCACCATCCACGTGATGCCAAAGCGGTCGGTCACCATGCCGAATGCGTTGGCGAAAAACGTTTCGGACATCGGCATCGTGACTTGTCCGCCCTCGCCGAGTGCCTTGAATGTCCGCTCGGCAGTGGCGTTGTCGGGCACGCTGACGGACAACCCGAAACCCTTGAAATCCGTCTTGCCGCCGGCCATGCCGTCGGACGCCAGAATCTGGGTTTCGCCCACGCGGAAGGCGGCGTGCATCACCTTGTCGAGCGGGGGCGCCACGCCGCCGCATTGCTCGGCAGTGGGCTGCGCATCCTTGGGCGCATCCTTGTAGCGCATCACGACATCGACCTTGGCGCTGAGCGTTTTCTTGTAGAACTCCAGCGCTTCTTCACAACGACCTTCGAAGAACAGATACGGTTGAACTTGCATCACAACTCCTTGGGGTGGACTCGGGGGACTGCAAAGCCGCGCATTGCGCCACGCGGTCGGGGGAAACCTCGCTCAGCCGCACGCCGGTTCAGGCACCGGCATCGGCACCGACGCATGCTCGTGCACGACTTGCCAACGACCATCGCGCTTGCGGAAACACACGGTGGCGCGCGTCTGTGCATCGTGCTTCGCACCGTCGCGATAGCGCGCACGCAGGCGATTGATGCTGAAGCAATAGGCCAGATCGCCACTCACCTCAAGATGCAGCTCGGCGAACTGGAAATCGGCCTGGCCCTCAAGCGCATCGAACCAGCTTTGCCAGTTGCGGCGGTATGCGTCGACACCTTTGACGAACAGCGGCGGCATCACATCGAACACCACTACGTCGGGCGCGTAATGACGCATGACGGCGTCGATATCCTTGGCGCGGACGGCGGCAGCCCATGCGTCGATCAACGTGCGGAGCTCCGCTGCATCGTCCGTTGCAGCTGTGGCTAGGGTCATGTTGGCCTCCGAAAGATCTGTCGCAATAAAGGCTTGGAAATTTGCGAAGCAGCGCCTACGGTTGAATTGTGAACACTGTCCACAAACAGTAGCAGACATAATGGACGGTGTCCACATAGAACTTGCGGAGTTGCATTGCATGACCCAGGAACCACCCCGACCGCCCGTGCGCACCACGTATCGCCATGGCGACTTGCGGCGTGCGTTGCTCGACGCCGGCATTGAACTGGCGCGCGCGGGCGGGCCCGACGCCATCGTGCTGCGCGAAGCCACGCGCCGCGCGGGCGTGGTGCCGAATGCCGCCTACCGGCATTTCGCGGGGCGACAGGACCTGCTGCAGGCCGTCCGGGCAGAGGCATTGGCCGCATTGGCGCGCGCCATGGAAGCGGAGTTGGATGCCATCGACCCAACGTGGCCCGAGGATGTGCGCGCACGTGCGTCGCTACGCGCCATCGGCGTGGGTTATCTGCGGTTTGCGCAGTCGGAAACCGGCCTCTTTCGCACAGCCTTTGCGGTGCCCGATGAAGTAGAAAACGACGCGGACCCCGCCAAGGCCGGCAATAGCGGCCTGAACCCGTTCCAGTTGCTGAGCCTGGCGCTGGACCGGATGACCGCTGCCGGCGTACTGCCGGCCGAACGCCGCCCGGGCGCCGAATACCTCGCGTGGTCGGCGGTGCACGGGCTGGCCCTGCTCATCATTGATGGGCCGTTGCGCGGGCGCCCGCCCGAGCAGACCGGCGCCATTGCATTGCGTGTGGTGGAAATGGTGGAAAACGGCCTGTAGAGACTGCCAGACCGGCGGGCCGATGGAATATTGCCCGCACCCAAAGTGTTTACCATCAGCACAAGCCACACACACCGGAGAATCACCATGCAGATGCGACCAGGCAGATGGATCGGCGCCGCCGCGCTCGTGCTGAGCGCATGCGCGTCGCTCTCACCCATCCAGACAGCACAAAAGATGATTGGCCAGCCCGAAAGTGCCGTACGCGAGACCTTTGGCGCGCCCACCGAGACGTATCAACTGGCAAACGGCACGCACCGCTGGATCTATTCCAAGCAGCCGATGGGGCACGAAGTCTATGCCGCCGACTTTGATGCCAGCGGCAAGCTCACCAACTATCGGCAGATGCTGACGGAAAAGGAAATCTACGAGGCACGCCCTGGTGTGTGGACCAAACGCGATGTGCTTGAGCGCTTCGGCTCACCGAAAGAGCCGACGCAGTACTACCCTCTGATGAAGCGGGAGGCGTGGTCATATCGGATGTACGTGCTCGGGTATCAGCAGGCGCACTTCAACGCCCTCTTCGACGACAACGGCGTGCTCGATCGCACCATGATCGTCGTCGACCCGCTTGGCGGCGATCACCAGAGCCGCAAGTGATACACAGCCCTGGTGGCGCATTGCACGCCGCCAGGGCTTCAGGGCTTAGCCCAGCGCAGAAGCGATAGCCTGCGCGAGTTCGTTGGCTTCAAACTTGGCGACGTAGCCGTTGGCGCCAACACGGCGTACGTGGTCTTCGTTGGCCGAGCCCGACAGCGACGAGTGGATCACCACCGGAATCGACTGGAACGCCGGCTCGGTCTTGATCTTGCGCGTCAGCGTAAAGCCATCCATCTCTGGCATTTCCAGATCGGTCAGCACCAGCGCGATCTTGTCGCGCACGGTCTTGCCTTCGCGTGCGGCATCGCGCGCGATGTTCTGCAGCGTATCCCACGCTTCCTGCCCGCTCTTGGTCATCACGTATGGTGTGCCCATCGCTTCCAGGCCATTGGCGATCAGCGAGCGCGCGAGGCCGGAGTCATCCGCAACCAGCAGCTTGGCGCCCGGCGGCAGCTTGATCGGACGCTCGTCATTGTCGGGCGCCAGATCGGTGCGGCGCGTCGGGAACACATCCACCAGGATCTGCTCAACGTCGATCACCTGCGCCAGGCGCGAGTTGTCGGCGTTGCCGTCCAGGCGCGCCAGGCTGGTGATGTTGCTGCTGCCCACACTCGCCTCGGCCGGGAAGATCTGGCTCCATTCCAGGCGCACGATCTCGTCCACCTCTTCCACCGCAAAGCCCTGGGTGGAACGCGCGTATTCGGTAATCAGCAGGATGTTGGCATTGCCGTTCTTGGTGCCGATCACGCTGGCAAGGTCGATCACGGGAATAATCTGGCCGCGCACATTGACCGCACCCAGGATATGGGCGCCAGCATCGGCTACATGCGTCACGGGCGGCATGACCATGATCTCGCGCACCTTGAAGACGTTAATGCCGAACATTTCGCGCTGATTGGAACGCGCAGATTCGCCCAGGCGGAACAGCAACAGTTCAAAACGGTTGTTGTTTGTCAGATTGGTCCGTTCATCAACTTCGTGCTGCGACATTGTCTTCCCCCGTTCAAGCACACGTTATGTGGCGGTAAACGGCACGGCGTTTGGCAACTTGAAGGGGTTTTGCGAATGTGAAGGCCGCGCCCTTCCTGCGTGGGGAAACACAAGCCTAGGCAACCTTTAGGTGCGCGACCAGAAAATCGAGAAATGCCCGCACGCGCGCCGGCAGATGCGCTCCCTGACCGACATAGACGGCGTGGATGTCTTCGGTCTCGCCCGGGTTGTAATCCTCCAGGACGGGGACGAGACGGCCCGCCTCCAGATCGGCGCGCACCTGAAACTCGGCCAGGCGCGCCAAACCCAGGCCAGCGACCGCTACGGCGCGCAGCGCCTCGCCATCGCTGAGCTGCGTGTTGCCGTGTGGGGTGAATTCGGTGCGGCGACCGCGCTTGATAAAGGGCCAGGCGTTGCCGGCGCGAACGTAACTGAACGCCAGGCAATTGTGGTTTGCTAAATCAGCCGGCGTGCGTGGCGTGCCCGCGCGTGCCAGATACGCCGGCGACGCCACCACCATCAAGCGTGTCTGCCCCAGCTTGCGCGCCACCAGCCGCGAACTCTTCAGCGGACCACTGCGCAGCGCAACATCGGTGCGGTCTTCCAGCAGATCGACCACGCGATCCGTGAGCGCAATGTCGAGCGACACCTCCGGATGGCATGCCAGAAACGCCGGCACAATCGGCAGCAACAAATGCGTGCCGACCGGCACATTCGCATTGATGCGTAATCGCCCCGAAGGCTGCGCCCCGGCGGAAGCCTCGCGCTCGGCCTCTTCCAGATCGGCCAGTACCGTCACACTGCGCTCGTAAAACGCCATGCCCTCGGGCGTGAGTTGAAAGCGCCGGGTGGAACGGTTCACCAGCCTCGCGCCCAGCCGGGTTTCCAACCGCGCGACCAGTTTGCTCACCGCCGATGGCGTCATCCGGCAAGCGCGCGCCGCAGCGGAGAAACCGCCCTCTTCCACCACCCGCACGAAGACTTCCATTTCGCCAAAGCGATTGACATCAAGCCGCGACATTGTGATTTCAATTCATAGATGTTGTGCTTGCAGGCAGTCTATCGCACAGATTCGATCGTTCTCATACTGGCCGCCATTGCCATCGCTGCGTTGGGCTCAACCCAACACCAACATGACTGCACAGAACAAAGTCGCGCTCGTCGTGGGCGCACAAGGCGTGATCGGCCGCAACCTGATCGAGCACCTCGCCACATTGGACGACTGGCGCATCGTGGGCCTGTCGCGCCGCGGCGGAGAATCCACTGAGCGCATCCAACATGTGGCCGTCGACCTGCTCGACGCGGCCGGCACGCGCGCCAAGCTCCGCGCGCTTGGCGACGTTACCCACATCTTCTACGCCGCCTTTCAGGATCGTCCGACCTGGGCTGAACTGGTGCCGCCCAACCTCACCATGCTGACCAATGTGGTCGACGCCTTGGAAGCCGCGTCGCCACATCTCACGCACATCAGCCTGATGCAGGGCTACAAGGTTTACGGCGGCCACCTCGGGCCGTTCAAAACCCCGGCACGTGAAACCGATGCGCATTTCATGCCGCCCGAATTCATGTTCGATCAGCAGACCTTCCTGGAAGCACGACAGGGGGGCAAGGCGTGGACATGGTCGGCAATGCGCCCGTCGGTGGTCGGCGGCTTTGCGCTGGGCAATCCGATGAACCTTTCCGTGGCCATCGCCATGTACGCGTCGATCTCGAAAGAACTGGGCCTGCCGCTGCGCTTTCCCGGGAAACCCGGCGCTTACGACCACCTGCTGGAAATGACCGATGCCGGCCTGCTCGCCCGCGCCACCGTGTGGGCCGCCACCGACGCGCGCTGCGCCAACCAGGCCTTCAACATCAACAACGGTGACCTATTCCGCTGGAGCGAAATGTGGCCCAAGATCGCGCGGTACTTTGACCTGGAAGTCGCCCCACCGCTGCCCTTGTCGCTTGACACCGTCATGGCCGACAAGGCGCCGCTCTGGCAGAGCATGATCGCCAAGCATGGCCTGGCGAACACGCCCTACCGCGATGTGTCTTCGTGGCGCTTTGCCGACTTCGTCTTCTCGTGGGATTACGACATGTTCGGCGACGGCTCCAAGGCACGCCGCTTTGGCTTTCACGAATACGTGGAGACGGAGGCGATGTTCATGCGCATCTTCGACGACTTGCGCCAGCGCAGCATCATTCCGGGGTAGAGCGTCCGGATGCCTCCTCGGGGACGATGCACTGACCGATCCGGCTAGGGGGATGTCCCGACTCGGGTTTCCACAGGAAGGGTCGATATAGTGAAGGCGGGACGGTAGCTCATGGGTCGAGCGGCGACGGTTTACCGACGCAGGCAGGCAGGTTCAAATCCTGTACGTCCCACCATCTCATGATTTATTGAGGATCAACAAAACTGTGCCGTTAAGCATAAAGTGGCCATTTGGACAGGTTATGGTTGTTTACCCGTTCGGCCACGTTATGCTTTATCGGCGCGGCGCATCTTAACGCGCGAGTCCTCAAACGGTCGCAAAACCGACGGGCAAAAACAGCCGGCCAATGGCCGGCTTTTGTCTTGACGTCTCACTCTTCGGTGACCTTCAGTCCGCCGCGATACGCTCTCCTTCGAAGCAGCGTGCGTGACTTCGCAAACGGCTCGAAAATCTAGCAGAGCCGGGAGAATACTGTTCACGCTGTCGCCGCTGACCGTTTCGAGACAAATGGCGGCGCGCCCGACAACAGGACTTGCCGCTTCAAATTGGACGGGATTCGAATGATCAGAAGGCCCCTTCGCGAACGTATTCAGGGCTGTCTCGCATCGCCTCGACGCGCTCCCGATCGGACGAAATCGCTGACGAACTCGCACTGCTGAGGAAATCGCACGTGCGGCTGGACCCCGGGGGTAAACAGGCCGCGTCTGCAGGCGTGCGCAACCCCACCAATTCACTACGTCGGCAGATGAACTTCAGCGCCTGTGCTTCAACTACACTCGACTAAAAGGAGAAAGGTTGTGGCTTGCGAGTTGATATGAGATGGGCAGATTTACTTGGTGTTAGCGGAGCCCGGCGTTTGAGCGCCGTTGAAAGGCTGCCGGAGTATGAGCAAGCGCTGTTGCGGATCTACCTGGGCCCGCTGCCCTTCCTGGCCTATGGAGTCGTTGCGTTCATCCAACCAACGCCTGAGGCCCACCGAACGCTATTGGCATGTCTTTTTTATGTCGTATTCAGCGTCGGTACGTATATAGCTGTCAATGCACTGTCCGGCCCATCGCGCACACGGTTAGTCACAACCACCGTCATGGACCAGGCTTCGGTGGTGATGATTCTTGCCGCAGGCGGCCGGATAGCATTGCCCATGCTCTGGGCCTTCTTCTGGTTTTTGGTAGGCGCAGGATGTCGCCATGGCAAACGCATGTTGGCACTCTCCTGCACTGTCGCGCTTGCTGGCATTGCAGCGCTCATGCGATGGGCGCCGTGGTGGCAAGAGAACTTTTCCGCCGCGCTAGGCATCGCCTTTGGTGTTACCGCAACCTCGATCTATTTGTCAGTGCTGGTCAACAGGCTCGAGAAGCGAGCCGCTACCGACCCTTTGACTGGACTGAGCAATCGCAAGAGCCTTGAGAAGACCATCGCGCGCGTACTGTGTGGTCATGATGGCGAAGCGGAACGAACGGCCCTGTTGCTCATTGATTTGGACGGGTTCAAACAAGTCAACGACGCATATGGGCACGGAGTAGGAGACTTGCTGCTGCAACGCTTTGCCCAAGCCTTGCAAGCTCGCATGCGTCGGGGCGATACGCTCTCCCGCTTGGGAGGCGACGAGTTCGTGATTCTGGCGCGCGACCTTGATAGCAAGACAGACGCCCAAGCCATTGCAGATGATGTCCAGTCGGTACTGAATGCGATTCAAACCGTTGATGGACATCCTGTTTCTGTGTCGGCCAGCATCGGCGTCTATCTGTTTTCAACCGGCACGGGAGGCAAACCGCTCGACATTCCTGCCATCATGCGCCGCGCAGATAATGCGATGTATCGTGCGAAGACCGTCGGCAAGAACCACACCGTGTTCTCCGACTAGCAGGTCCTGTGAGATGGTGGGGGAGCGGAAAACGCGCTCGCTTCCAAATGCGATCCGCTGCCGTTGCCGGATCTTTAACGGCCCGAACAGGCGAAGACATCCACCGCATTGATTTCAAGTCATCCCATGAGAAAAAGTCTACTGCCCTAAGGGGGGGTGGTTCACTAGTGCACCTGCTGTCGAATAGACAACGTCACTGTCTTCCAGGCACATGGAGCCACGTGGCAGGGCTGAGAGATCTTTCGCGCGAATCGTAAGCCAACTCCCCCCCGATATCTCGACACACCTGCGCAACGAATTTGCGCGCCGCGACTGACCGATCACACCGAAAGGCGCGAATGACCGCGCGCGCGTAAGGGCATGTATCCGATATCTGACGTGGCAACATGAAGTTCTCTGAGCGGCGGCCGATAACACCATTGTCTTCCCCCCAAAATGCCCCCCATGTCCGAGAGCGCCCCCAATCAAGGCTGTACCACGTGTCGGAACGGTCACCTTTGCCTTTCGCGCGGTTTGAACGCCCGTGAAGCCGCGCTGGTAGAAGACATCGCACAGCGAAAAATCCGGGTAAAGAGAGGCGAGTCAATCTTCCGCTCCGGCGATCCCCTGGATGAAATCTACGCGGTGAAATACGGTACGTTCAAGCTGACGCTTGGCACAGCCGAAGGCCGCGAGATGATTGCCGCGTTCTACCTGAGCGGCGACATATTCGGCGCGGATGGATTCGAATCGGATACCCGAACCTCAACCGCGATTGCATTGGAAGACTCGGAGGTGTGCGCCGTATCGTGGAAGCACCTTGCCGAGTTAGCACAGCAAGAAGGTGCGATTCAAAAACTGGTTACGCAGATCTTCAGCGCGCGCATCGGCCGCAAACAACGGCTGATGCTCTGTCTCGGATCCATGCGCTCGGAGGAACGCGTCGCCAGTTTCTTGCTCGATCTTTCGGAGCGCCTGAAAGAGCGGGGCTTTTCCGATCGGCACATTATTCTGCGCATGAGTCGCGAAGAGATTGCCGAGCACCTAGCCATGCAGCTCGAAACCGTGAGTCGAATTTTCAGTTCGCTCGCGCGCGAGGGCATTTTGCGGGTCAATCATCGCGAAATTCAGATATTGGACATCCAGGGGCTGGCGACGGTCTCACAGGCAGGTGTTCAGAAAAATCGTGCCTTCTAAGATCGTTTGCTTGCGGGTTGGCTCGTGAATACCGACGCAAAGAGCCATCAGGACCGTTGTAAATCGACGCTCGGACGAAAGATGCCTCCCGGCACAAGCGCGCAGATATCGAAGCCCATATCGTTGTCGCCAGTCTCTTCCGCGCCCTCGAGCGCCCAGTTCGCCCAATCCTTCAATCGCCCGCAGGTACTTGCTCGAGCGTCGATCGACTGGTGAAAGTAGATCTGCAACATCAACTCCGTCAGGTGAAATGAAAATGAATTGACCTGCTTGTCGCCTCGCGGGCCTTCTACGATCCACCACGCGTGTACATCGATTCCGCCCAGTTCATCGCCTTCAAGCCGCAAGACGGCCCGACGAGGCAGCGTTTCTGCTAGCGCATCTTGGAGTTCACGTAGACAAGTCCTTTCGGCTTCGTTGATCCGCTCGCGCATAAGACCTCCGCAGTTCCGCGCGCCCATACTCTCGGGCCGCTATTCGAAGGTAGCTGCTGCGCACCCCTGTGCCTTGACGGCGCACAATCAACCGGCGTTTAGAAGGCAGATCGGTGGGCAGACACACGTCAAGAACCTGCGGATAGAACTGCCGCTCACGTCAATGGCGGCAGGGATGCGCCCCGATGAAGCGAAAAATCGTGTTCTCGATCCTGCCGCCCCACACGAATGGCGTCTCTCTCATCAAGAAAGAAGCCGTTTGGCACGGTGAGCACCAGGTCGTAGCCCGTGTCTGCGCACTGTTCTCCGCCGTGGAATTCCAACTGGACGGACAGCCATTCGCTCACCCGCCGACAGATCTCTTCCCGTCTTGGATGATTGAATCGGCAGTACGCCTTGGCCTCAGCCACACTGAAATGCACCGCCAACGTGCATTCCTGCCGATTGCCACGGGCTGTAGACATGGTCCACTTCGCTGCCACGTCGTAGCCACCGCAATTGGCACGAGTCGAATTGACGAGGGCCCCTCTGGCTAACGCACGGGACACTGAGGACTCCAGTTCCCAAAGCGTGGCGGCGACCACCTCATCTGGTTGTTGTTCAAGCATGACGTTTCCCCGTTTTCAGCCTATTGGATGGCTCTTTCTAATAGCACTCCACGGTAAGCCGACGCCGGCCTTCGTTGGCTGATACAGATCAACCTCTGGATCTGTCGCGCAGCACCTGAGAAATGACGCTCGCGATTATCCAGCGCTCCAAGACCGCCGATCGTCCCTTTTTCCCCTCTATTGCAGAAATGGCCGACCGCCTCCGTTGCCCGGAAAGCCAATCGCTCCGCGCCCACCGGCGAAGAGCCCTGGCATGCCGGCTGCTTCCGCCCACGGGAGCGCAACGGAGGCCACGCATGCATTACGCATTACAAGTGACAAAACGAACAGCAGCTGGTTGGCTGTTCTTCCTGGCATCGACGGGCTGCGGCGGACTTTCGCTTGCGCAGCCTACTGAGCCGCGCCCGGCATCGCCAGACGTCGCTCCAGCAGCCCCACCGAAGACCGCAAAACATTCCTTGTCGCGATATCCGGACACCATGCCGGCCTCCGCGCCTGATCCGTCTACGCCGCCGGCCGCGTCTGCCTCCTCAGGAGCGGGCGGGACTGGCGGCATCACTGGGCCTTCGGGCAACAGTGCCGCCGCAGGCCCCGGCGGCCCGGCCGACATGCGTGGCGAGCCTGCGCATAAGCAGCCATTGCGTTAATGTTGTCGCCAAAACCTGATAGGGGTCTCGAATGAGAGCGAGTGATGACCAGCGCAGCGGAACTGATCGTGACAACGCCCAAAGGCTTGTACTGCCCAGTAGGCGACTTCTACATTGACCCTTGGCGGCCGGTTGACCGCGCCGTCATCACGCACGCCCACAGTGACCACGCCCGCATCGGGCACCAGCATTACCTCGCTGCCGCCCCTGGTGCGGGCGTGCTGCGTGCGCGCCTGGGTGACAACATCCCCCTGCAGACGCTGTCGTACGGCGAATCCATCGTCCATCACGGCGTCCGGTTGAGCTTTCATCCAGCAGGGCACGTGCTGGGCTCTGCGCAGGTGCGGCTGGAATACGGTGGCGACGTGTGGGTCGTATCTGGCGACTACAAGGTCGAGGCGGATAGCACCTGCACGCCGTTCGAGCCCGTGCGCTGCAATACATTCATCACCGAATCCACATTCGGACTGCCGATCTACCACTGGCGGCCGCAGACGGAGATCTTTGCGCAGCTCAACGCATGGTGGCGGGAGAATGCCGAGGCGGGCCGCGCGAGCGTCGTGTTCTGCTATGCGTTCGGAAAGGCTCAGCGCATTCTGTCGGGGCTCGATACCGGCATCGGGCCAATTGTTTCGCACGGCGCCATGCTGCAGTTGGACGCCGCCTATCGGCACGCGGGCGTGGCGCTCCCACCCACGCAACTGGCGGCCGACGTGCCCCGCGCTGAATTGCGACGCGCACTCGTGCTGGCACCGCCCTCCGCCCAACGCACACCGTGGATGCGCCGTTTTGGCGACTATGCCGATGCCTTTGCCAGCGGCTGGATGCAGCTTCGCGGGGCACGCCGGCGGCGCGGCGTCGATCGCGGCATCGTGCTGTCCGATCACGCAGACTGGCCCGGCTTGCTGCAAGCCATTGATGCCACGGGCGCCACGCGGGTCTATGTCACGCATGGCCAGGTCGCGCCGATGGTGCGCTGGCTATGCGAGCGCGGCCTGGATGCGCGCGCCTTCGCCACCGAGTATGGCGACGAAGGCGAAGAAGTCGAACCAGCGGCCCCTCCCGCGCCATGAAAGCCTTTGCCGACCTGTACGCGCAGCTCGACGCCACCACATCGAGCAACGGCAAGTTGGCCGCACTGGTGGCCTACCTGCGCACCGCGCCCGATGCCGACGCAGCCTGGGCGGTCTACTTCCTGGCCGGCGGCAAGCCCCGCCAGTTGGTGCCCGCGCGCGTGCTCGCCAGCTTTGCGCAGACCACATCCGGCCTGCCCGAATGGCTGTTTGACGAGTGCTACCAAGCCGTAGGCGACCTGGCCGAGACCATCGCCCTCGTCCTGCCCGATGCAGATCACGCAGACGACACCAGCCTGGCCGAGTGGATGGAAGCCCGCCTGCTGCCGTTGCGCGGGCAGCCGCCCGAGCTGGTGCTGCCTCGCCTGGCTGCACTGTGCCGCGGCCTTCCGCTGAAAGCGCGGCTGGTGTTGATGAAGCTGATCACGGGGGCGTTTCGTGTGGGGGTGTCAAAACTGCTGGTCACGCGCGCACTGGCCGAAGTGGGCGGCACCGATCCCAAGCACGTCGCGCAACGGCTGATGGGCTATACCGATATCGGCCAAGCGCCCACGGCCGAGCGCTATCGCGCGCTGCTGGCCGATGCCAGTGTCGACGGCCAAGCGCTCGATACCGGCCACCCGTATCCGTTCTTTCTCGCGCACCCGCTACAGGCCGAGGTGGACGCCTTCGACACACTGCTCGGCACGCCCGCTGACTGGCAAATCGAATGGAAGTGGGATGGCATCCGCGCACAGCTCGTGCGTCGCGCCGACAGCGCATGGCTGTGGTCTCGCGGCGAGGAACTCATCACCGAGCGCTTTCCCGAACTGTCCTCCATGGCGGAGGCGCTGCCTTCTGGCACCGTGCTCGACGGCGAGATCGTGGTGTGGCAAGAGGGCCGCGTGCAGCCCTTTGCGCTGCTTCAGCAACGCATCGGCCGCAAGACGCTGAACGCGCGCGTGCTGCGAGAAGCGCCGGCGGTGCTCCTGGCGTATGACCTGCTGGAATGGCAAGGGCAGGATTTGCGCGAGCGCACGCAAAGCGAGCGGCGCGTACAACTTGAACGCGTGATTGCCGAATACATTCATCCGGCGCTGGAGCTGTCTCCGCTGCTGTACGGCGACGATTGGCACCACCTTGCGCGCCAGCGTGAAGCCTCGCGCGAGCTCGGCGTGGAGGGGCTGATGCTCAAGCGGCGCGACGCGCGCTACGGCGTGGGGCGCACCAAGGATGTGGGCGTCTGGTGGAAGTGGAAGATCGATCCGTTCTCGGTGGATGCCGTCCTGATCTATGCGCAGCGCGGCCACGGCCGGCGCGCGAGCCTCTACACCGACTACACCTTTGCCGTATGGGATGCACCGCCTGAGGTGCCCGAGCGCAAGCTGGTGCCATTTGCCAAGGCGTACTCGGGCTTGAGCGACGCGGAGATCCGCAAGGTCGACGCGCTCATCCGCAAGACCACGGTTGAAAGTTTTGGCCCCGTGCGCAGCGTGACCCCAACGCTGGTGTTTGAACTCGGCTTTGAAGGCATTGCGCGCAGCGCGCGCCACAAGAGCGGCATCGCGGTACGGTTTCCGCGCATGCTGCGCTGGCGCCATGACAAGCCGGTCGCAGAAGCCGATACATTGCAGGCACTGGAAAGCCTGCTGCCTCCGCCATGAACGAACCCCCAATGCCCGATCTTGATGCGTGGTTTGCCGCGCGTGGCTGGACGCCAATGCCATTCCAGCGCACCGTGTGGTCGGCCATGGCACGCGGTGAATCGGGCCTGCTGCACGCCACCACGGGGGCGGGAAAAACCTATGCGGTGTGGCTCGGCGCGCTACAGCGGTTGGCGCAGGTGCGCGGGCGCGGCGGCGCGCCGCCTTTGTCGGCGCTGTGGCTCACGCCCATGCGTGCGCTGGCGGCCGACACCACGCGGGCATTGAACGAAGCTGCACAGGCGCTGGCACCGCACTGGACGCTCGGGCTGCGCACCGGCGACACCGGCAGCGCCGAGCGTGCCGCGCAATCGCGCCGCTTGCCCACGGCCCTGGTGACAACACCCGAAAGCCTGTCGTTGCTGCTCGCGCGTGCCGATGCGCGTGAGGCGCTCGGCTCGGTGCGCGTGGTGATCGTGGATGAATGGCACGAACTGGTCGGCAACAAGCGTGGCGTGCAGGTGCAATTGGCGCTGGCACGGTTGCGCGCGTGGTCGCCGGGGCTGGTCGTGTGGGGCCTCTCCGCCACGCTGGGCAACCTGCCGGAAGCCATGGACGCGCTGGGCGATGCGGCGGCGCCCAGCGCCGGCACGCTGGTGCAAGGCCACCTGCCCAAGCGCATGGAGATCGATACGTTGCTGCCGGATGGTGTGGGCCGGTTTCCGTGGGCCGGACACCTGGGCATGGCGATGCTGCCCCACGTGCTTGAGGAGCTGGAAAGTGCCCGCACCGCGCTGGTGTTTCTCAATACGCGCTCGCAGGCGGAGCTGTGGTATCAGGCCGTCATCAATGCGCGGCCGGAGTGGGCGGGGCTCATCGCGTTGCATCACGGCTCGCTGGACCGCGCAACGCGCGATTGGGTCGAGACCGGGCTCAAGCAAGGCATGCTCAAGGCGGTGTTCTGCACGTCGAGCCTGGATTTGGGTGTGGACTTTCTGCCGGTGGAACGCGTCCTGCAGATCGGCTCACCCAAGGGCGTGGCGCGCCTGTTGCAGCGTGCAGGGCGATCTGGCCATGCACCCGGCCGGGCTTCTCGCGTGACGGTGGTGCCCACCCATAGTCTTGAGCTCGTGGAAGGCGCGGCCGCGCGCGCGGCCGCCATGTCGGGCCACGTGGAAGCCCGCACCTCGCCGCATAAACCGCTTGATGTGCTGGTCCAGCATCTGGTGACGGTGGCACTCGGGGGCGGCTTCGTACCCGAGGCGCTGTTGCAGGAAGTGCGCCGGGCATGGGCCTACCGAGATCTGCGCGACGACGAGTGGCAATGGGCGCTCGACTTCGTGCGGCAAGGCGGCCACTCGCTCACGGCGTATCCCGACTACCACCGCGTCACGCCCGATGAACATGGTATCTGGCGCGTGCCCGACGCACGGCTCGCGCGGCGGCACCGCATGAGCATCGGCACCATCGTCAGCGATGCAACGATGACCGTGCGCTGGTGGCGCGCTTCCGGCGGCGGTGCGCTGGGCTCGATCGAGGAAGGTTTCATTGCGCGGCTGCGCCCCGGTGACAACTTCCTGTTTGCGGGCCGCCTGCTGGAGCTGGTGCGCGTGCAGGACATGACAGCCTATGTGCGGCGCGCCACCGGCAAACGCGCTGCCGTGCCGCGCTGGAACGGTGGTCGCATGCCGCTTTCCACCGAGCTGGCGCACGCAGTGGTGACGCAACTCGATGCGGCGGCACATGCGCGTTTCGACAGCCCCGAAATGGAAGCCGCGCGCCCGCTGCTGGAGCTGCAGGCGCGCTGGTCTGCGCTGCCCACCACGGCAACGCTGGTGGCCGAAACCCTGCACTCCCGCGAAGGCTGGCATCTCTTTCTCTACCCGTTTGCCGGGCGGCATGCGCACCTGGGGCTGGCAAGCTTGCTGGGCTGGCGCGCCGCCAATCGCACGCCGGCCACGTTTTCCCTGGCGTTCAACGACTACGGCCTCGAACTCCTGTCGGCCACGCCCATCGACTGGCCCGCGCTGCTGGCCAGCGGCGAACTCTTCGCGACCCACACGCTCATGCAGGATGTGCTGGCCAGCCTCAACGCCGGAGAACTGGCGCAGCGCCGCTTTCGCGAGATTGCACGCGTATCGGGGCTCGTGTTTCAGGGCTACCCCGGTGCGCACAAAAGTACCCGCCAGTTGCAGGCTTCATCCGGTTTGTTCTATGAAGTCTTCCGGCGCCACGACCCCGGCAACCTGCTGCTCTCGCAGGCAGAAACCGAAGTGCTGCGCCAGGAGCTGGACCTCGACCGCATCGAAGCCGCCCTCATCCGCATGCGCGGTTTGCGGCTCGAACTGTGCGCGCTGAAGCGGCCTTCGCCGTTCGGCTTTCCGTTGATGGTGGAGCGGTTTCGCGAGCAACTCTCGACCGAGAAGCTCGCCGATCGGATCGCCCGCATGCTGGCCGAAGCAGAACGCGCTGCCGGCCCCGAGCCGACCGATCCGGATGCCGCAACGCGGCCAGACATCGAGACAGACGTACAGGCCGCGCTGCGCCTGACCGATTCGCCCGACACCGCGGGCAAATCCAGCCGCCGCACGCGCCGGCCGCGCAAGACATCGAAGCCGCTGCCACTGCTATGACCTCTGCTCAAGACCTCGTCATCCAATGCGCGGGCGAGACCGTATGGCTCCTGCCCGAGCGCGCGCTGTGGTGGCCCGCGCAACGCATGCTGATGGTGGCCGACGCGCATTTCGGCAAGGCGGCAACCTTCCGTGCGCGCGGTGTGCCGGTGCCCGCCGGAAGCACAGTCCAGGCTATCGCCCGCCTGGATGCCATGCTGGCGCGGTTACCCGTCGCACATATTGCATGGCTGGGCGACCTGCTCCACGCGCGCGAGGCACACGGTGCAATCGACGCGCTCGTCGCGTGGCGCATACGGCACGCCGACATGGCCTGCACGCTGGTCCGCGGCAACCACGACCGCCATGCGGGCGACCCGCCTGCGGACCTGCAATTCAACGTGGTGGAAGAGCCGTGGGAGATCGGCCCCTTCGCGCTATGCCATGAGCCGCAAGTGGTGCCCGATCGCTACGTCATTGCCGGTCACGTGCACCCGGGCGTGGTCATCAGCGGACGCGGAAAAGATCGGCTCCGGCTACCGTGCTTCCGCTTCGGGCAACGCGGAGCGCTGCTACCCGCGTTCGGCGAGTTCACAGGGTTGTGGACCGCACCTGTTGCGGCCGGGGAAGCGCTCTACGGAGTTGTGGACGACCGCGTTTGGCCGCTACCGGGTTTGAGCTAGACACGACTTCCACAACTTCGCCCATCGTTTCATGACCGACGGCGACGCCGTCCTCCACGCCCGGCATGACGGCGTCGAACAGCAGGACTCAAGGCCACTCATGCGTCAGCAGCAACCGCGCCTGTTCCATCCCATCTCGAACGGCCTCGCCTTCGGTATACCAGCCGCGCCACGTCTGGGATATTTCCCGGATTTGGAACTGCCGCTCGCCGTTTGCGACAGCAATGCGCGGCACCCACACGCCCTGCGCGTCCTGCTCCGCGCTGACCGTGGCGGTATGGCCGGCACACTCGAACCGCACCTCGCCTTCGCGCGCCGTATCGCTCGCCATCATCGCTTTCCGTTCAAGAAAGGGTGAGGCGGATTGACGCCCGAATACATCAGCGCGAGTGGTTGCGCACCCGCCCCGAACACACCTGCGGGCAAGCCACGGGCGAGGGAGTACATGGCAATCACGGCAAGAGTGAGCGCCGCGATCGCAAGCAGTTCTTGCATATGCATGAGCGTCTCCATGTCTGTTCGAGCTTGAAACAGCCAGTGCCTGGCGTAGACGCAATGTCCAGGCCCGAGCGGCGCAGCACCCGGGCCTGGGTGCGGTCGTTACGTGGACGTTACGCCTTCGTTTCACCAAGCTCCGCGCCGGTCGTCGGATCGACAGCAGGATCCGACGCCAGGCGCGTCTTCATGGCTTCAAGCGCTTCCAGCTCGGCGTCGGTCAGGTTGACCGATGCGTTGCCGTCCCCGCCGTCGACGGGCACGGGCGGGTCCGAGACCAACTCGAGGCCCGTGCCGCTATTCCACGGCGCCTGCACGATGGGGCCACCGCGCGACATCTTGAAATACGCGTCGCTGAACTCAGGCACCGGCGGCCGCTTGCCCGGGGGAAAGTTGCCGTTGATGGCATACAGCGCTTTCTCGAACGACTTCTGGTGCGACACTTCGCGCGTCATGAGAAAGCCCAGCGCGTCGCGCACACCGGGGTCATCGCTCACGTTGATCAACCGTTCATAGATGATCTTGGCGCGTGCTTCGGCCGCAATGTTCGAGCGCAAGTCCGCCGTCGGCTCGCCCAGCGAATCGATATAGGCCGCCGTCCACGGAACGCCCGCCGAGTTCGTCAACGACGGGCCGCCGCCATAAAGCACCTGCGTCACATGGCTGTCGTTACCGGCGCCATTGAGCTTGCGATACAGCTCCGCCTGCTCGTCCACCGCTTCCGCCAATTCCCCTTTCGCACCGCGATTGAGCATGGCGACGATGGTGCCGATGATCTCCAGGTGGCTCAGTTCCTCCGTCGCGATGTCGTAGAGCATGTCCTTGCGGCCTGCATCTTCTTCTGCCACGGCTTGCGTGAAGTAGCGCATGGCGGCAGCAAGCTCGCCTTGCGGGCCACCGAACTGTTCCAGCAACAGGTTGGCCAAGCCTGGATCGGTTTCGCTGACCCGAACGGTGTACTGCAATCGCTTGTTGTGCATGAACATGGGTGTTCTCCGGGAATGGGTGGGTGCCTTCATGGCGCGTCCCTTCTCCGCAACACCCGTTCCATCGCACGCTGCACGCTTGCCCTGCGGGCAATCAGGTACGCGCGTTGCGAAGGGCCCTGCGCCACCTATCCGGGAGATTCCATGGACGACACTCTCGCGCTTGAACGCGACACCTCTTCTGCATCGCGATGCGTCGTCGCCCACGCACGCGAAGCGCTGGAAGGCCGGCGACGCGGTTGGCGCACGTGCATCCCGTTTGTGGGCCCGGCCGTGGTGGTTTCAGTTGCGTATACCGACCCGGGCAACATCGCCACCGGCATTGAAGCCGGTGCGCGATACGGGTATCAGTTGCTCTGGGTTGTGCTCGCGTCCAGCTTGGTGGCGATGCTCTTCCAGATGCTCTCTGCACGGGTGGGCATTGTGACGGGCCAGAATCTGGCGCAGCTCTGTCGCACGCATTTGCCGGCACCTGCCCGCCTTGGCATGTGGCTGCTCAGCGAGCTTGCGGCCATGGCGACCGACCTTGCGGAGTTCGTCGGTGCCGCTGTCGGCATCGCGCTCCTGACGGGAATGCCGTTGCTGCACGCCATGGTTGTCGCCGGTGTGCTGACCTATCTGCTGCTGATGCTGCAGGCGCGCGGGTTCCGCCATGTCGAGCTGATGATCGGCGCGCTGGTGGCCGTGATCGGTATCTCTTACATCATCCAAGTGTGGATCTTGCCTGTTTCGTGGACGGCCGCCCTTCGGCAAACCCTGGTCCCCACAGCACTTCCACCCGATGCATTCATGGTGGCGGCGGGCATTGTTGGGGCCACGGTGATGCCGCACGCGCTCTTTCTGCACTCGGGGCTGGTCAATGCGCGTGTACGCCCACGCAGTGCATCGGAGACGTCGCAACTGCTTCGGTATTCCAACCGCGAGGTGGTGGCCGCGCTAGCCGCTGCTGGCTGCATCAATCTCGCCATGGTGGTGGTATCAGCGGGCGCGTTTCACGGCGCACATGCGGAGGTGGCCGGCATTGAGGATGCCTATGTCACGTTGGCGCCGCTGTTCGGGGCATCAGCCGGGCTGGTGTTTCTGGTTGGGCTGATCGCGTCGGGGTTGTCCAGCTCGGTGGTCGGCACACTGGCGGGGCAGATGGTACTGCAGGGTTTCCTGCGTGCGCGCTTGCCGGTGTGGATGCGCCGGCTGATCACCATGGTGCCTGCGTTCATCGTCATCGGGGCAGGTATGGATGTCACGCGCGCCCTCGTGCTGAGCCAAGTCATTCTGAGCATGGTGGTGCCGTTTCCCATGGCGGCGCTGATCTGGTTGGCGCGCCGGCCCGACTTGATGGGACAGCATGCAGCCGGTCACGGTCTGGTAGTGCTGGCTGCGGTGGGCGCCGTGCTGGTTGCGGGGTTGAACTGTGCGCTGCTTGCCCATCTCGTCGCCTAGCAATGTGCGACGGCGCTCATTTCGGCGGCCTGATCATGCGAGCGCCGCCTGCACTACCGCCGCTGCAATGAAATCTGCCAATGAGACATGGCCGCGCACAACGTCGCTCAACATGTCGAAACCCTCGTCCAGAGTCACGGCGGTCATCCGTACGTAGGCGCGGGCAGCTTCATCAGAGAAGCCGAGCCCTTTGTAGATCGTTTCCCAACGGTCGCGTGGCGCAACTTCCACCGCCACACCACGGCCAAGCGTGCGCGCCATGGCTTGTGCAACATCCTGCGGTGTGTAGCGCTGCGGGCCCTCCACATAGCGCACGCCCACGTCTTCCACTGGTGTCAGGAGCCGCGCCGCCGCTGTCTCGCCCAGGTCGGCCGGTGCCACCATCGGCATCGGCATGTCGGCGGGGAACATGCTCGGCAGCTTGCCCGTCTGCGTAACCGTCTCAAGCAGGCCGGCCCAGTTGGTCATGTAATAGGCGCCACGATTGATTGCGGCCGGGATTGGCTGGCGACGCAAGCCCTCCTCCAATTCCCACAACGTCGTCAGGTCGCCGATGCCCTGCCCGGGGCGCGCGCCATAGGTTGACGCGGCCACCACCTTCTCCAGCCCTGAATCCTCCAGTGCCGCGAGAATGTTGGCGATCGTCCGGCGCTCCGCCGCATCGGTGTCGCCGGCAATATCGGCAGGCGGGTTGAGGAGGAATGCGCGCCGCCCGCGCCGGAATGCCGCCCTTAACGAATCGACGTCCTCCACGTCGGCCATCGCGACCGATGCACCTTTGTCCCGCCAGCGACCTGCGCGCTCGGGCCTCCGGGTCAGGATCGTCACCTGTTCCCCGCTCGCCAGCAGCGTTTGCGCAACGGCGCCCCCCACGTGTCCGGTTGCACCCATCACCACGTACATCGCGCGTCTCCTTGATGTCTTGGCTGCGTACCCGAGCAGCCCAGCGCCATCGCCATGGATGACTTGCGATGGTCTGAATGCCTCGCAAGCAGCGTTTGTGCCTGCGGATGGATGCGTGGCAGCGCATCGGATCAATCAGCCCAGGCGCGACAGTGCTCAAGATACTGGCGCTCGTGCAGCCCGAGCAGATCGACAATCGAAGACCACAGCCAGAACGGCGCATTGATGGAACGTCCGTGACGCGCCTCCAGCTCGCGGTGCCAGGCCATGGCGACATCTCG
Source organism: Ralstonia sp. 22086 (assembly GCF_052045975.1). Lineage (NCBI taxonomy): Bacteria > Pseudomonadati > Pseudomonadota > Betaproteobacteria > Burkholderiales > Burkholderiaceae > Ralstonia > Ralstonia sp. 22086. The sequence continues at coordinate 61,490 of NZ_JBQEPZ010000004.1, forward strand.
CGGCATCTGGCTGCCGTGTGCAAGGCCCACGACATTGCCCAGATACGCAGCCAATACCGTGGCGTCCTTGTGCTCCAGCTTGTCGACGGACAGCTTCATATCTTGCGGTTGAAGCTCACGCATGAAAAAGCTGCTGCCGAGCATGCGTCCCCATGCCATGCGATCACCCAGGTCGGGAGAGAGACGACGCGCGCCCGTGACCACGCGCTCGCCGTTGATCCGGGGCATATCGCGTGCGCAGGCACTGGGCGCTGCGGCTTTTCCCGCCTCCTTGATGTCGATCAGCCGATACCGCGGCCCGCGATCCTGGTCGACTGCCAGCAAGACGGCATAGCGCCGCTGCCCGAGCGAGCTGCAACCTTTGACCCAGTACGCCGCATCGACGATGCTGACGGAGGCTTCCCCAGGCATTTCGTAAAGGCGCGCCACCAGGGCAAGCACTTCGTGCTGGCTCACGAGTTGTTTCAGTTCGCGCCGTTCCTCGCGAGAGAGCGGCCAGAAATGGCGCCCGAGAGGAATGGTGGGGGACGTGCCGTCGAGCCGGTCCTTGGCCAGTTCTTTCCACGTGCGCGCTATCGCTGCCTTCATGGCCGTGCGCACGGACGCGGGGCGCGGCGGCAGGTGCGCCGCCGCATCCGGATCGATACCGTGCAGGTAGCCCGCCATCAGCGCTTCCACCATGCGTGCGGTCACGATGCCGGGCAGGTCCGACCCGCGGGCGGCCGTCGCCAGCGACACGCCAAGCCGAATCAAGTCGTGCGCGGGATTGCCCAGTACGGTCTGGTCCATATCCCGGATCTGTATGTGCGTGGCGCCAGAGGCATCGCCAACGGGGCCAAGGTTTCCGACATGGCAATCGCCGCAAATCCAGATGATGGGCCCTTCTGGGAACGTGTGCGGCTGCACCTCGCTCAACCACTCGTAAAACCTCACGGTACTGCCGCGAACGTACGCATGGGTCGAGCGCGTCATCTTGGATTGACGCAGCCGGGTGAGCACGGGCGCGCGATTCTTGGGGCTCACCACGCTACGCGACGATTTTCGTTGGGCCATGCTTGTGCTGAACTTGGCACGCTTGATCTGGTTGATGGACACCCCAAACCGCATGCAATAAGCGTTCCCTGCCCACCGGACAGTGGAGATAACACCTCAACGGCGCTGAACCTTTGCTATGCTTGCTCGAAGCGCGCTGCACAGCGTTGCTTCCATTGAATGGTCAACTTTACTCAACCATCTATTCTCACTATGGCCACCAAAACCAAGACCGCTGCCAAGACCGCTGCAAAGAAGGCCTCGCCGGCTAAGAAGGCCGCTCCGGCAAAGAAGCCTGCCGCAACGACGCCGACCCTCAAGCCTTTGAAGGACACGTTCACCAAGGCGAGCCTGGTGAGCCATCTGGCTGAACAAGCTGCCGTCGACGCCAAGGCGGTGAAGGCGGTGCTGCTCCATCTGGAGAACACCATCGTGGCTTCGCTGCACAAGAAGGGCGCCGGTGAATTCACGCTGCCGGGCCTGTTCAAGGTGACGTCGGTCAAGGTGCCGGCAACCAAGCGCCGCTTCGGCAAGAACCCCTTTACTGGCGTGGACCAGTGGTTCGAAGCCAAACCGGCAACCGTGCGTGTCAAGGTCCGCGCCCTGAAGAAGGTCAAGGACGCAGCCATCAACGGCTGAGCGCAGCCACAAAAAAAAGGGAGCTTCGGCTCCCTTTTTTTTTGCGTGTCTGCCGGCTGGACTAACCGGAAGTGAGGCTCAGTTCTGTGTCAGCGGGTTAAGTGCCGTGCACAAGAACCCCGCGCAGTTCGTGGGCTGGAAGTAATACGACGCAGCCGTCCCGAGCGCGAGGTCGCCAAAGTAGGCGATGCCCTGCGCGCCGAGCGTATTCGACTGCTGCACGAACGCCGCGCTGCTCGCTTGCATGGCGGCCGACTGATACGTGAACGTCGGCGATTGCGTCTGATCCTTCACGTAGATCCAGGCCACATCGGTGCCGAACGCCAACTCACCCTTCCCGCGATAGCCCTTGGCGCCTTCGCTATTTGCCTGTGCGAGGAAACTCGCCGCGCTGGCTTGCGGCGCCAGCGCGTCGTACGTATACGTCGCGCTGGACGCGTTGTTCTTCATGTACAGGCTCGCGCTGGTCGAGCCCAGCATGATCGGGCCCACCAGCCAATAGCCCGACTGCCCCTGGCCGTTCGCCTGTGTGAGAAACGCTGCCTGACTCGTCGGCCAAGCAGCGGCCACGTAGGTGTAAGTCGCTGACGAGCCGCCATCCTTGCGATAGAGGTTTCCGTATGTCAGCGGCCCTTCAAAGCGGTAGCCGCGCGCGCCCTCGCCGTTTGCTTGCGCGATGAAGGTCGACTGAGTCGTCTGCGCCGCGGCCAGTTCGTACGTATACGTTTGCGCAGCGCCGTCGTTGACGAAGATCGAACTCGTCGTGTTGGTCGTTGCGTTGAACATATCGCTCAGATAGCGGAAGCCCTTTGCGCCTTCAGCATTCACCTGCGTCAGAAAACTCGCTGCGTCGGGTGCGGGCGTCAGCGCTTCGTAGCGCAACGTCAGCGTGCTGCCTGAGGTGCCACCACCACTGCCGGATCCCGAGCCCGAACCCGAACCCGTGCCTGCACCAGTACCGGAACCCGACCCGGAGCCGGTCGCTACCGTGGAGGACGAATCGCCACCACCACAAGCCGTGAGCGCAACACAAGTCAGCGCAATGAGCGCAACGGTTTTCATAAGTTCACCTCGGCAGAGAAACAAACGGATTTTGGAATCCAGCCGCGCCTCATCCGGCGCAGCGGCACATCGATGAAATGAAAATATACCGATCTATCTCATTTCAACGGTGATCGTTTGTTAACCTATGTCGCCTTTCAAAGGATTTACTGCTGTGACGGCTAGCGCGCCTTGCCCCGCGCGGCCTTGCCGCCGCCGCGGGCAGCGTCCTGGCCAACGAAGGGGCCGTCCCCGCTCATGCGCTCCAGCCACGAAAGCGCGTCCACATACGACAAAAACTGCCGCAGATAATCGGGGGACACCTCGCGCATCAATAGCAATGACCGGTGCACAAGACTGCTCGAATTCAGCGGACCGGCATTCACCGGCACCTTGTCCAACGCATCGCGCAACTGTTTCTCGGCGCTGACGCGGGACCAGGTGTCCCGCACGTCTTCGAGAATCTTCAGTTCCGGCAATGCGTGCAGATGATGCCCCGGACCGCCGTCCGCAGCGCTCACGACATCCGTGCGTTCACGGTTGGCAATATCACGCAGCAGTTCGGACAGCACGCTGCCGGAAGGTGCCTCTGCGCCGGTCGCATCGGACATCACCGTCGCGCGATCGACCTCTTTTGCATAAGCCGCCATCAGCGCGCCCAGGCGCGCATCGAGAATGCGCCGCGCCTCGCCGGTTTGATCGGCCGTGCGCCGATGCAGCGCTTCGATAAAGCAAAAGCGCACGCGGTCCAGGCGGTCCGCGCCACTTGCGCGCCAACTGTCGAGCGTGGCTAGCGTGGGCAAATCAGTGCGGCTCACGGCGTCCACCGTTGGAAGCGGCCTGCCTTGGAACAGGCGCGATCTCCACCCGCCGGTTCTTGGCGCGCCCCACGTCGTCTGCATTGGAACTCACCGGCTGCTGCGAACCAAACGCTGCCGCAAACACGCTCGACGCGGGAATGCCTTCGTCAATCAGCGCGCGCGTTACGGTCAGTGCGCGCTTGGCGGACAGCTCCCAGTTATCTGCAAACAGGCGGTTGCCAGCACGCACCTGCTGGTCGTCAGAAAAGCCGCTCACCATCAGGATCTCTTCACGCGATGTGAGATACGCGGCCAGCGGCCCCGCCAAGCTCTTCATCAGCGCGCGGCCCTCGGGCTGCAGCTGGTCGGAGTTGATCGCGAACAGCACATTGCCATTGATGCCAATGCGCCCGTTGACGAGTGTCACGCGCCCCGCCGCCAGCGGGCCGGCCAGCGCCTGCTCCAGCGTCTTGCGGCGCTGCGCTTCGGCCTCGCGCTGCTTGACCTCGTTCTCCAGCTTGGACGACAGCTCCAGCTGCACGCCGATCACGCCCACCAGGATCAGCACGAACGCGCCCAGCAGCACCGACATCAGATCGCCAAACGCGGCCCAGACCGGCGCTGTGGCGTCGATGCCACCGTCAATCTCGTCGTTCATGCCGCTTCGGTCCCGGCCAGCGCGCGCTGATCACCCAGCCGCTGCAGGTCTTCCAGGATCTGCTTCTGAGACAGCATGCTCAGGTCGATCACCTCACGCGCCTGCGCCACGTAGTAGGCAAGCTGTTCGTCGCTGCGGGTGAGCGACTTGTCGAGCGCGGCTTCGATGCGCTGAAGCTGTGCCGCAAGCTTGTCGTTCGATTCGCCAAACAGCTGCACAGCCGCACCAAAGGCCTCGCCCAGGCTCGCCACCTCGACCGCGCTGCCGGTCACCTGCGCCGCCACCGCGCCAAGCTTGCCGGTCTCGGCTTCCACCCGATCGGTAAACCGCACGCCCACGCGCTCCAGCAGATCTGCCGACGTTGCCACCAGCGCATCCACCGCCGTGCGCTGCTCGGTCGACGCATGGTTGACCGCATCGAGCAGCGTTTCCAGCGTACCCAGCAGGCGCGCACGCTCGTCCAGCATCGCGGTATCGCGCACCATGCTGTCGGACAGCTTCTGGCGCAGTTCGGCCACCACTTCCGCTGCCGCCTTTGGTGCTTCCGATGCGGCCTGCACCAGGCGAGAAATCTCGCCGATCGTGTTGTTGGCGTGCGCCTGCGTTTGCGCGGAGATATCGCGCGCGGTTTGCGCCAGTGCGTCGCAAATCTGTTGCTGACGGCTCGCGGTATCGGCGCCTGTCTTCTCCCACGCCTCGCTCAGCTTGGCGGCCATCGTGCCGAGTGCATCGGTCCAGGCCGCCAGACGTTGCGCGTCGCGCGCTTCCAGCGCAGCTTGCAGCGTGGCATGCGATTGGCGCGATGCGTCCTGCTGCGAAGCGATATCGCGCGCGGTCTGCGCCAGCGCATTGCAGATGTCTTGCTGACGATTTGCCGTATCGGCGCCCGCTTTCTCCCACGCCTGGCTCAGCTTCTCGCCCGTGGCGCCGAGCGCCTCGGTCCAGACCGCCAGACGTTGCGCGTCCCGTGCTTCCAGTGCGGCTTGCAGCGCCGTATGCGACTGGCGCGACGCGTCTTGCAACGCCACGGCGTGTTGCTCGAACGTGGCGGCAGCGGCCTCCAGCGCGCGCTGGTTCCGGGCGGCCAGTTCGGCGTGGGCCTGATCTTGGCGGGCAAGCGCATCCGCCCAAGCGGTGGACAAGCCGCCCGCCGTGGCGTTCAGGCGGTCGGTTACGCCATCGAGCAACCGCGCCGAGCGTTGCTCGAATGTTTCAGCAAACCGGTCGAGCGAGGCACCGACTTGGCCAACCAGGGCTTCGCTGGAACGTTGATGCGCCGACAGGGCGTTGTTCCAGATGCCGGAAACCGTCTCGGCCGTGGCTTCAAAGCGGGTCGACAGGCCATCCAGCTGACGCTGCACCGCGTGCGTGACCGTTTCCTGCAGCGCCGCCGATTCACGGGCGAGCCCCGCCATCGTCGTTTCCACCACAGGCTGCAGGGCGGCGGTCGCAAGGCGGGCGCTCTCCGATGCGCTGTCTTTCAACGACTGCCCCACCGAGGATGCAAGCTGGCTGTAGGCGGCTTCCGTCTTGTCGAGAAATGCCTGCTGGGCGGTGATCTGTCGCGCGCCGCTGGCCGCACTCTGCTGCTCCAGCGACGCCATCATCGCCTGCAACCGGTCAACCAGTGCGGGCATCACATCGGATTGCCGCTGCAGGAGCTTGAACGTCTCTTCACGCTGATGCGCGTGCGAATAGATGCGCAGCGTGGTCGCGATCTTCGTGTCGAGCGCCTGGACTGCCTGCAGCCGCTCGCGCCGGCACAGCGCCGAGAGCAACCCCAGCATGGCGGATGTCGCCACACCGGCAATCGAGGTGCCGAACGAGAATCCCAACCCCTTGATGGGGGCGGCCAGCGATGCGCGGATCGCCTGCAGATCCGTCGCGCTCTCCAGCGCCGCACCTGTGCCTTTGAGCGTCACCACCATACCGAGCAGCGTGCCCAGCATACCGAGCAGCACCAGCAAGCCCACCAGATACGGTGTCAACGCGGGCGCAGGCAGCGCAACGCGCTCGCCTTCCACGCGCAGGCGCACGGCATTGCGCAGACTCGGGTGCAGTTGGTCCAGCCAGGTAGCCAGATTGGGCGGTGCCTCGGACAGCCCCGTCACGGCCTGCGCAACGGTGCTCGTGGCCTGACGATAGCGGCGCAGCTCGAGCGCGCCTGTTACATAGACGGCACCGATCACGAGCGTGACCGCCAGCGCCAGCAGGTTTCCGCCGACGACGTAGCCGCCGGCAATCCACCCCAAGGCCGCCAGCCCGACAAAGAAAACGATGAGATTCAGGTGAAGTCTGGACATGAATGGTGTCTGTCCCGCTTAGCGGGGGCGAAGGGCTGCGAGCAACCCGTCGATCGGTTGAAAACGAACATCAAGCTCGGCCAGGAGCACGCTCTGCATATCCTTGCGGAACGCGTCCAGCCAGGCGCGGGATGTGGATGGGGTGGCCTGGCCCTCTGCGGGCAACTCGGCCTGCCGCTGCTGCTCAGCCGCGCGCAAGCGCTCGAAGTACGGCCCCAGCATCGACGGAATGGCCCCCAGCAACGAACGTTCGCGGCCGGCGAGCGCCTGCTCCATGCTGGCATCCAGCACCGCAAGCCGCGCGAGGTCGGGCGTCCTGGCAGCCAGCAGGCGACGCAGACGGGCACGCAGGTCGCCGATCTCCAGTTCCATGGTCTGCTGCATCAACACATAGCGCTGCCGAAAATCGGCATAGTCGACCACCAACGGTACCGATGGGTTCTGAATCGGCGCGCGTGGCCCAGGCCTCGTCTCTGGCGCGCAACTGGACGCGATGGATTTCGTCAGCGCCGCACGGACACGGCTGCCGATGGTCTCGGCGTCGGGACCGACAGGCCGCCTGCTGGAGGCACTGGCCGGCGGTGCCGCGCTCAATGCCGACGACAGCGTGATGGCATCCGTCCAACTGAGCCATTGGCTCAACCGGTCGGAAAGCGGCTGCGCGGATGCGGAAACGTCGACGTCCGCCAGGCGAGCAAGAATGCGGATCAGCGCAGGGGCGCTGAGCGCCCTGCGTTGCTGGACGTGCGCCATGCTACGAGTGCCGAAAAAAGGCTGGAGTTTACACTGCCTGCCGGGTCGGACTGGCGTCTTTGGGTGGCAGAAGAATCACTTCGCCCGAAGAATTGCAGCGATCCATCGGCTCGCCGCCGATAGCGGCCCGCCTCTTCGCGCGCATAGCCTGGCATCGGGTCTTTTTCTGACACAGGCCCCATCGAAACCGCGTCAGTGCAGCGACGCTCGGGTCGCCCGCCCACATTTGTGCGATCACGCCGACAGCGGTATCGTGTCGCCCACGACCGCACCCTCCCCCGCCTTCCGCCCATTTCCCCCGTGACCGACCACCCCACCCTGACCTGGACCGACGACCGCCCTGAAGCCAGCAGCGACGCCGTCCATACCGCCCTCTGGCGCTCCGAAGCCGGCAATCCGCCGCCCAAGCGCGTGGTCATCGCCGACGATCGGACCACCGCCGATGCCGCCTACCGCCTCGCGTGCGAAGGCACCGCACTGCTATGGCAGGGCGATTTCCAGAACGCGCGCCAACTGCTGCAGGCGATGTCCCGCCGCACCGATCGCAAACCCGGCAAGGCACGCAAGGAACCCACCTCGCCCATCGATGCGTTCAACCTGCACCGGCAGGCGCAATCGCAGCGCGCCCGCACGCTCGGCATGCTGCTGATTCCGCTGGATGCGGATTACACGATCCCGCTGCGCCGCGCCCCCGACATGCGCGAGGCCTGCACGGAGGCCTACAACACGAGCAACGCCGCTTCCGTCGTCTCGCTGCGTGAGCTGCTGGGCCTGATCGGCGCGCATGAGTGGCGCAAGAAAGGGGTCGAGATTCCCGCGCTCGGTGGTGAGCGCATTCACCCGCACTATGGCGTGTTCTCGCCCGTGCGCGGGGAATACATCGAACTGGTGGCGAAGGCGCCGTTGCCTTCAAAAGCGCTGGCATTCGACATCGGCACGGGTACAGGTGTGCTGGCAGCGGTGCTGGCCAAACGCGGCGTGAAGCGCGTCATCGGCACGGACCAGGACCCGCGTGCCCTGGCCTGCGCCCGTGAGAACGTGGCGCGCCTTGGGCTGCAAACCCAGGTCGATATTGTTGAGGCCGATCTGTTTCCCGAAGGGCGTGCCCCGCTGATCGTGTGCAACCCGCCGTGGCTGCCCGCGCGGCCAAGCTCGCCCATCGAGCGCGCCGTTTACGACCCTGACAGCCGCATGCTGCGCGGCTTCCTGGACGGGCTGGCCGCCCACCTGGAGCCCAATGGCGAAGGCTGGTTGATCCTGTCGGACTTTGCCGAGCACCTGGGCTTGCGCACGCGCGATGCCCTGCTGGCCATGATCGACGCTGCCGGCCTGCAGGTTGTTAGCCGGGAAGACATCAAGCCGAAGCACCCGAAGGCGTCCGATGAGAACGACCCGCTCTATCGCGCCCGTGTTGCCGAGGTGACATCGTTGTGGCGCTTGAAGGCGCGCCAATAGGCCAGCAATTCAGCGCGCCATCTTCGCCAGGTAGTCGAGCGCGCCCTGCCCTGCAGCGGCGCCGCTCGCGAAGCACGCCGTCAGCAGATAGCCGCCGGTCGGTGCCTCCCAGTCGAGCATCTCGCCTGCGCAGAACACGCCCGGCAGCCGCTCGATCATCAGCTTTGCATCCAGCGCTTCGAACGCCACGCCGCCTGCGGTGCTGATCGCCTCGTCGATGGGCCGAGTGCGTGTGAGCCGCAACGGCAACGCCTTGATGGCCTTGGCCAGTTGCGCAAGATCGGCAAACGCCTCCTTGCTCAGGCACTCGCGCAGCAGGCCGAGCTTTACGCCCGTGATATTCAGCTTGCTTTGCAGATGACTCGACATCGAACGCGCGCCGCGCGGGCGCATCAGTTCATCGCTCACACGTTGCGCGCTCCAGCCTGGCGCAAGGTCAAGCCAGATCGTCGCACTGCCCTCTGCGGCCAGCGCATCGCGAATCGGGGCTGACAACGCATAGACGAGGCTGCCTTCAATGCCGGTCTGCGTGACGACGAACTCGCCCTGGCGGAATTGCAGCGCACCCTCATTGCCCGACGGCAAACCGATGGCGACCGACTTGACCGGCTGCCCCGCAAAACGCTCCTGGAAATACGCGCTCCAATCGGCATCAAACCCGCAGTTGGCAGGCTGCAATGGCTGCACCTGCACGCCGCGCGCCTCCAGCAACGGCACCCAGGCGCCGTCGGAGCCCAGGCGCGGCCAACTGCCGCCGCCCATGGCCAGCACCACGGCATCGGCTTGCACCAGCCGTTCAACATCGGCGGTTTCAAAGCGCAGCACCTGCGCGTGGTCCGACGGTTCTGCCCACCCTACCCAGCGATGCCGCATGTGCAACTGCACGCCCGCCTCGCGCAGCCGGTGCAGCCATGCGCGCAGCAGGGGCGCGGCCTTCATCTCGGTCGGAAACACCCGCCCCGAACTGCCGACAAACGTGTCGATGCCCAGCTCATGAATCCACGCACGCAGAGCGTCCGGGCTGAAGCGGCCGATGAACGGCGCCAGCGCCTCGCGCCGAGTGCGATAGCGCCCGAGGAACGCGTCGATCGGCTCGGAATGCGTGATGTTCATCCCCCCAATGCCCGCCAGCAGGAACTTGCGCCCGGCCGAAGGCATGGCATCGAACACTTCCACACGCACGCCGTTGCGCGACAGGACTTCAGCGGCCATCAGCCCGGCAGGGCCGGCACCGATCACGGCAACGAGAGGAGCGTTAGGTGTTTCTGACATGCGGGGTGGACGGGTTCATGCGGGACAGACAAGCGGGGCGCTATTGTCACATCCTGCCCGAGCGCGGGCAAACGAGGCCGCGGGTGGCGGCCACTGACGTGCGCTTGCCGTCGCCCACTGCGCTTTTCGGTAAACTGGCGCCCTCTTTCCGCTTTTTCTCCGCGCCGCCGCACCGATCCCCTTCCGTGCGACATGTCGCCCAAGCTGTCCTGACGATGTCCAACAAGACCCACGAAATCCGCCCCAACCAGTCGATCGAGCTGCTCAAGGAACTGCACATCCTGACGCGCGACGGCAAGATGAACCAGGACAGCCGGCGCAAGCTCAAGCAGGTCTATCACCTGTACCAGTTCATCGAGCCGCTGATGGCCGACGTGCAGCAAGCCAAGGGGCACGTCACGCTCGTCGACCACGGCGCGGGCAAGTCGTACCTCGGCTTCATCCTGTACGACCTGTTCTGCAAGGAACAGCCGGGCGATGGCACGTCCCACATTTACGGCATTGAGACGCGCGAAGAGCTGGTCGCCAAGTCGACCGAACTTGCCGCGAGGCTCGGCTTCAAGGGGATGTCGTTCCTGAACCTGTCGGTGGCAGAATCGATCACGTCTGACCGACTGCCGGCCACGATCGACATCGTGACCGCACTGCATGCGTGCAATACCGCCACGGACGATGCGATCCGCTTTGCGCTCGAAAAGCATGCGCAGTACATCGTGCTCGTGCCGTGCTGCCAGGCGGAGGTGGCCGGCGTGCTGCGCAAGAACAAAGGCAAATCGCTCGGCAATGCGCTCACGGAAATCTGGCGCCACCCGCTGCACACGCGTGAATTCGGCAGCCAGGTCACCAACGTGCTGCGCTGCCTGCAGCTTGAGGCGCACGGCTATCAGGTCAGCGTAACGGAACTCGTCGGGTGGGAACACTCGATGAAGAACGAGCTGATCATCGCGCAGTACAAAGACCTGCCGCGCCGCCGCCCGACCGAGCGGCTGAACGAGGTGATCAGCACGCTGGGACTGGGAGAACTGCACGAGCGGTTCTTTGCGCCGGCTGGCTCTTGAAGAAGTGGGACGCCGCGGTTATGCCGGGCGTCTACCTTCGTGCTGCACCCGCTTGTCTTCGTACATGGCCACATCGGCTTCGCGCAGCGTTTCTTCCAGGCGCCCGCCTTCGTGGCAGGTGGCGCAACCCATGGAAAAGCCGAGCACCGCGCCCGGATAGAACTGGTTGTTGAGTTCCACCAGCTTGCGCAAGCTTTCCACCAGTGCCGCACCGGCCTGTGCGTCGGCGCCGGGCAGCAGCACGGCAAACTCATCGCCGCCAATGCGCGCGGCGTGTGCGGGCTTGTCGATGGCCTTGCCGAGCACCTCGCCGGCGCGGCGCAGTAGCGCGTCGCCTGCGGCGTGGCCGAGCTGGTCGTTCACGCTCTTCAAGTCGTTCAGGTCGATCATGATGACCGTGACCGGGAACGGGCCCTTGCGCTCCAGCCGGTTGATCTCGTCCACGTAGAACGAGCGGTTCTTCAGCTTGGTCAGCACGTCGTGCTTGCCCAGATATTCGAGGTACGACTCGGCCTTCTTGCGCGCCGTGATGTCGGTCAGCGCCAGCAGCACCATGTCCCAATCCTTCTCGCGACCGGGGAAGACGGAGAACTGCAGGTGGATGTTCAGCGGGTTGCCATCGAGCCCATAGTTGATGACCTCGCGCTGCTGGAACAGCCTGCCGTCCCACAGGTCGATCAACTGCTCGCGAAAGTGCGAGCGCATGTCGTCGCGAAACACCTCCGGCAAGCGGCCAAGCAAGTCGTTGCGGTTGCGGGCCTTGAACATCTCCAGCGTAAAGCCGTTGACGTCGAGCACCTGGATCTCCTGCATGCAGCGCTCGACAAACTCAGGGTGCACGTCGGTAAAGGTGCGGAAATCGGTGATGCCCTGCATGCGCACTTCGTCCAGCAGCATCTTGATGGTGCTGAAGTTTTCCACCCACAGCGACACAGGCGCGTGCTCGAACACGCCGCGCGCGTAGAGCTGGCTGGCCGCGACGCGGCGGCGGGCGTCTTCAAGTTCGGTGATGTCGTCCACGGCCACCAGCACGCGGTCCCACGGCTGCTCGTGGTCGGGCAGGACCACGCCCTTGAGCAGGATGTCCAGACGGCGGCCGTCGAGCGTGTAGTTGACGCTGCGGCTCTCGAACGACGACTCGCCCGACCAAAGCTGCACGAGTTCGCCCACGTGGGCTTCGAGCATGTCGTCGCGCAGCACGTCTGCCAGGCGCGCGGTCAGGGTTTCGGCATCCGGGGCGGCGTACATGGACAACGTGCGCCGGTTCACGCGCAGCACCTTGATGCAGGCCGAACACGCCGCCACGCGTGAGACGTCTTCTTCCAGAAAGCGCTGCAGATCGGTCACGCCGGCGGCGCGCCATTGGGCGAAGAGGCGGTGCAGATCGCTGTAGTCCTCCAGCCACAATGACGTGGGCGTGACATCGAAAAAGTCGATCAGGTTGACACCCACAGCCGCCGGGCTGCTGACGCTATCGGACGCGGATTGCATGAATCGCTCTACGGAAGACAGAAAACACTTTGCGAACCTTGCGAGCGTACCGGTTTTGTGTAACACCGCGCACAGCGCCGGCCTCATCCGGAAGGATTACCCCCAGGCAGACGACGCTGATCAACTGCTGCAGCGCAATACCTTGCCGAATACGTGGAAAGTTCCCCAGCGCGATTTTCGACTCCCACTCCGTATTTAGTTTTGCTTTATCTGGCGTTGTAAAAATATCCGTTTCGATTTTTAAGATATTTTCACGAATCGCGAAGCGCATTTCATTTTTTCAACGCGCTTTGCAGAAGTCGCCCTTCACCCCGGAAAGCCGCCGCAGCTTTGCAGATAGGCATACCGAAAACTGCAAAGCCCCCAGCGCATTCTCTTGCACGTGATTTAAAAAACTTCGTCTCGATTCGCAGGCCGTTTCCTCCAGAATCCGTGCATCCCGTGCGCGGGCTGTGATTTGCACCGCGCAAGAAGCGGGTAATTCCTTGTCCCGATTCTGCGGCCTGCCCCCCACTTTTCTTTTGAGCCCTGGGCCGCCGATTCGTTTCCACCTCAGGAGAAATGCAATGCGGGATTCGACAACCTTCCGTCGTACGGCCACGACACGCACCGGACGCGCGCACAGCGCCCGGACACGTCGCTCGTTCAAGCTGGCACTCGTGGCCCAGGCTGCGGCAGCGCTGATTCTGGCCGCATGCGGCGGCGGCGGAGATGACGCGCTGACCCCGTCCGGCGGCAAGCTGGACGCAAACGGCTCGCAGCAGCAGGGCAATACCAATACCGGCAACACCAATGCGCAGGCGCCGGCCGTCGACGCATCGGTGCCCCCGGTTGAACTGCCGGACACCATCAAGCCCGTCAACTACAAACTGTGGTTCCGCCCGAGCGCAGACCTGAACAGCTTCTCGGGCCGCGCCGACGTGGAGATCAAGGTCACCAAGCAGACCGGCGCCGTGACGCTGGCCGTGCGTGACCTGAAGCTCGACGCCTCGCGCCTGACGCTCACGCCCACCTCGGGCGGCGGTGCATCGCGCGTGCTGGTGCCGATTCCGCAATCGCAAGGGGCCTTCTACGACCTGCGCGACCCGACTGGAGACATCAAGCCCGGCAACTACGTGCTGCACATGGAATGGACGGGCACGATCAACTTCACCAAGGCCGAGGGCATCTTCAAGCTGGGCCTGCAGGCGGCAACGGGTGAGAGTTCCGACGCCATCGTCACGCAGGGCGAATCGAACTTCGCGCGCGAGTGGTTCCCGAGCTGGGATGAGCCGGCCTTCCGCAACACCTTCGAGGTGACGGCGGAAATTCCGGGCGACTGGAAGGCCGTGGCCAACGGCAGGCAGACGGGTGCCACCAAGCTGCCGGATGGCTATCAGCAGGTGTCGTTTGCCAAGACGCCGTCGATGCCGGCGTACCTGCTGTTCTTCGGCGGCGGCAAGTTCGACATCCTGGAAGACCAGTTCACCAACCCGCTCGATGGCAGCAGCATGCGCCTGCGCTGGTGGGTGCCGCCTGGCGAGGCGCACTCGGCGGTGGCCGGCATGCAGTTCACGAAGGAAGCGCTGAACCACTACTACAACTACTTCCAGATCCCGCTGCCGTTCGACAAGATGGACACCATCGTCGCGAACGACAGCTACGACAACAAGAATGCCGGCTTTGGCGGGATGGAGAACTGGGGCGCCATCTTCGAATTTGCCGACCAGGTGCTGGTGCCGCCCGATGGCGCACCGACGACCGTCCACTCGATGGGCAAGGCACGCTCGTTCGTTGTTGTGTCGCATGAACTGGCGCACCAATGGTTTGGCGACCTCGTCACGCTGGACTGGTGGGACGACATCTGGTTGAACGAATCCTTTGCCAACTGGTTCGAGAACGTCACCAAGATCGCACTGCACCCGGAGTTCCAGGGCAACACGTGGGCCGACTATGCGGCCGTCAAGCAGCGCGTCTACACGCTCGACCTGCAGCCGACCTCGGTGCCGGTGCAGCACAACTTGAGTGATGCCGGCTCGATGGACTTCCTCGACCGCTTTGCCTACAACAAGGGCGGCCATGTCCTGCAGATGATCGAGAACTACGTCGGCAAGGACGCCATGCGCAAGGGGCTGCAGAGCTACCTGAACAAGTACAAGTTCGGCAACGGCACACCGCCGCGCCTGTGGGCAGAGCTTGAAGCCGCCAGCGGCAAGCCTGTCGGCAAGGTGGGCGACAGCTTTGTGCGCCAGACGGGCGTGCCGCTCGTCAGCATCGACGCGCAGTGCAACCCGGCCACCAACCAGAACGTACTGACGATCACGCAGAAGGCGTTCCCGAACAAGAACGTCTATTCCGGCTATCAGTGGAATATTCCGCTCACGATCGCCTACGGCGATGGGCTGGCGCAGACGCAGACGGTGGTGCTGGATCAGCAGACCGCACAGGTCACGCTGCCGACCTGCTCGGCCGTGCTGGCGAACCCCACGGGCCTGGACTACTACGTGACCAACTACAGCCCGACGCTGTGGAGTGCGCTGCTGGCGCAGGCCGGCACCATCACCAACAAGGCGACGACGACCAACATCGCCGGCGATGCAACGCAGCTGTACAACGCGCAGATCATCGACAAGGCGCTGTATGACCAGATCGTCGGCATCCAGAACATGCAGCCGGCCGTCGCAACGCTGCGTGCACAGGCTGTGACGCCGACGGGCTCGCTGCGTCCGCAAGCGGTGCAGCTGCAACAGATGCAGAACATGGATCGCCCGATCCACAAGTTCCGCTACGAAGGTCTCATGAAGCATCTGACCGACATCAAGCGGTAAGCACCAAAGCAAGCGGGCCGCTTCCCGTGTGTCTTAGGAAGCAGCCCGCTGCAACGTTGGCTCCTGATTTTCGGCGGACATGGTCCGCCGTTTTTCATGTGCGCATCACACGATCTTCAACCCGTGCGATGCAGGAAGGTGGCCTGAATCACATCGGTCATCCAGATGGCGCTGTCACCGGTCTGGCCGTGTTCCAGCACCTTGACGGCGCTTTCGAACAGCACGCCGGCCAGCGCATCGGAGGCCACGATCTCGATGCGTACGCGCGGCACAAACTCCGTCAGGTCTTCCTTGATGGAATGCGCGCCAGCCTGCGAAGCCGTTGGCGGATAGGCATTCACTTCGGCCACCGTCATACCGGGAAACCCCGGGCAACTGCGCAGCGCTTCATGCATGCGTTCCAGCAGTTGCGGGCGCACTACGATGCGGATTTCCTTCATGCCTTCGACTCCTCATCAAACCATTTGTACAGCGTGGGCAGCATCACCAGCGTGAGCAGCGTGCAGGTCAACAGACCGCCGATCACCACGATGGCCAGCGGCCGTTGCACCTCTGAACCCGGCCCCGTGGCAAACAGGAACGGGATCAAGCCCAGCATGGCCACCGTGGCCGTCATCATCACGGGCCGGAAACGCATGCGCGAGCCCAGCCGCACCGATTCCTCCACCGACATGCCCTGCTCGCGCAGACTGCGGATCGTGCTGACCAGCACCACGCCGTTGAGCACCGCGATGCCCCAAAGCGCCACAAAACCCACCGATGCTGGCACAGACAGGTACTCACCCGTGACAAACAGGCCGATGATCCCGCCCACCGAGGCAAACGGCAGCACCAGAATGATCAGCGTGGCGTAGCGCACCGAGTTGAACAGCAGGAAGAGCAGGAAGAAGATGGCGGCCACCGTAATCGGCACGATCACCTTCAGGTGGCCCATGGCGCGTTCCATGTTCTGGAACTGGCCGCCCCACTCCAGGTAGTAGCCCTCGGGCAGCTTGACCTTCTGCGCGACGGCCGCCTGCAACTCGGCCACGAAGCCGCCCAAGTCGCGGTCGCGCACATTCACGCCCACCACCACGCGGCGCTTGCCCAGCTCACGGCTGATCTGCGCGGGGCCGTCGGTCACATCAATGCGGGCGATGCTTTCCATCGGCACCTGTGCGCCATTGGGGGCGGCCACGATCAGGTTGCGGACGGCCTCCACGCTGCCGCGATATGCGTCCGGCAGACGCACCACCGCGCTGAAGCGGCGCTCGCCTTCGAAGATTTCCGTGGCTTCCTTGCCGCCGATGGCGGTCTCGATCACGTTGTGCACGTCGGCCGCGTTCAGGCCGTGACGCGCGATGGCCTGGCGGTCGATCGCGATCTGCAGATACTGCTGGCCGGTAATGCGCTCGACACGCATGTCCTGCGCACCCTGGATGCCCTGCGCCACCTTGGCAATCGCCTCGGCCTTTTCGCGCAGCGTGTTCAGGTCGTCGCCGAACACCTTGATGGCCACGTCGGAACGCACGCCGGTCACCATCTCGTCCACGCGGTCGGAGATCGGCTGCGCCATCACGATCTGCACGCCGGGCAACACCTGCAGCGCCTTGCGCATCGCCTCGGCAATGTCGTCCTGATTCCAGCCCTTGGGCCATTCGTCGCGCGGCTTCAATGACACGATCGGCGTCGATTCATTCTGGCCCTGCGGGTCGGCCGGAGACTCGCCTCGGCCCACACCGGAAACCGCCGACTTCACGCCCGGCACTTGCATCACTAGGCGCATGGCTTCCATCTCCATGCGGATCGACTCTTCCAGCGAGATATTCGGCGCGCGGTTGATGCCTGGCACCACCGAGCCCTCCTTCATTTCCGGAATGAACGCCGTACCCAGGAATGGCATCAGCGCGCCGGTGGCGAGAAACACCGCCACAGCCACGATGACGGTCTTGCGGCCGTTGTTCAGGCTCAGCTCCAGCAAGCGCAGATACGGCTTTTTCATCTTCCGAATCAGCCACGTATCGTGCGCATCGTGCTCGGCGTGTGGGTCATCGCTGTGTTCGCCTTCCACGTGTTTGTGCGCCTTGGGCTTGAGCAGATACGACGACAGCACAGGCGTCAGCGTCAGCGACAGCACCAGCGAGAAGAACAGCGCAATCGCAATCGTGAAGGCTAGCGGCGCAAACATCTTGCCTTCCATGCCCTCCAGCGTCATCAGCGGCAGGAACACCAGGATGATGATGCCCACGCCAAAGATCACGGGCGTCGCCACTTCCGTCACCGCATGCAGGATGATGCGGGCGCGGCTCTCGTTCGGGTCGCGCGGCTTGGCCAGATGCGCAAAGGCGTTTTCCACCACGACCACGGAGCCATCGACCATCAAGCCGATGGCGATGGCCAACCCGCCCAATGACATCAAATTGGCCGAGATGCCGAGCTTGTTCATCGCCATGAACGTCAGCAACGGCGTGAGGATCAGCGTGCCGACCACGATGAGCGATGAACGTATGTCACCCAGGAACAGCAGCAGCACGATCACCACCAGCACCACGCCTTCGGCCAGCACCTTGATGACGGTCTGCAAGGCTGAATCGACCAGCTCTGAACGCTCGTAGTACGGCACGATCTTCAGGCCATCGGGCAGCATGCCGTCGTTGTTGATGGCCTTGACGCGATCCTGGATGCGGGCGACGACTTCCTTGGCATTGCCGCCGCGCATCATCATCACCACACCGCCAACGGATTCCGTCACGCCGTTCTTGACCACCGCCCCCGCACGCACCGCCGTGCCGATCTTCACCTCAGCCACGTCGCGAATCGTGAGCGGCGTACCGTTGACCTCCTTGAGCACGATGGCGCCAATGTCGTTGGTGTCGCGCACCAAACCCACGCCGCGAATCAGGTACTGCTCTGCAAAGTGCGGCAGCACGCCGCCACCCGAGTTGGCGTTGTTGGCGGCCAGCGCCTCGAATACCTGCTTGACCGTCACGTTGTGGTGGCGCAGGCGTTCCGGGTTGACGAGCACCTGGTACTGCTTCTCGTAACCGCCCTGCGAGTTGATCTCGGCCACGCCCGGAATGGAGCGCAGCAGCGGACGCACCACCCAGTCCTGCGCAATGCGGCGCTGGGTGAGTTCCTCCACCGAAAGCTCCTTGTCGCCGTCATCCGGTTTGTCGAGCGTGTACTGATACACCTCGCCCAGCCCCGTCGATACAGGACCCAGCACCGGCGTCACACCCGCCGGCATACGGGACTGCACCTCGATCAACCGCTCCATCACCAGCTGGCGCGCGAAGTACACGTCGGTCTCGTCGGTAAAGACGAGCGTGATGAGCGACAGGCCCGGCTTGTTGAGCGAGCGCATCTCGGTCAGCGCCGGCAGGCCTGTCATGGCCATTTCCACCGGCACGGTCACAAAGCGCTCGACCTCTTCGGGTGAGCGCCCAGGCGCCTCCGTAGCGATCTGCACCTGCACGTTGGTCACATCCGGAAAGGCGTCAAGCGAGAGCTTGCGTGCGGCGTCCAACCCGAAGAACAGCAGCACGGCGGCGATCACCGCCACCACGAGCCGTTGCTTGAGCGCGCCGCGAATCAATGCGTCGATCATGCGCCCTCCATCTCGGCGCGCTTGCGCTCATTGTTCAGATGGAAGCCGCCTTCAACGACGATCGGCTGCCCGGCCTGCACGCCGGAGATGACCGGGCGCACACCGTTCGATTCATCGCCGAGCTTGACCGGCGTGAGCCGGTAGTTCGTCTCGCTGGCGCGCACGAATACGTAGTCGCGGTTGTCTTCACGCACCACGGCGGAGGTTGGCACCACCACCCGCTCTTCCGGGCGCGACTGGATGAGCAGCGTGGCCAGCATCGACGGCTTGAGCGTGCGCTCTGCGTTGTCCACTTCGGTGCGCACCGTGACCGTCCGCGTTTGCGGGTCGACAATGTCCGACACCCAGATCAGCTTGCCGACAATGCGGTCGCCGGCGCCGGTGTCGATCTCCACGGCCTGGCCTGCGCGCACGCCCGCAGCGGCGTTTTCGGGCACTTCGCCCACCACCCACACGCGCGACAGGTCGGCCACGGTGAACAGCTCATCGGCTGGCTGCACGACTTGGCCGCGCGTCACCTTGCGCTCCACCACCGTGCCGCTGATGCTTGCCACCACGGGCGAGATCGACGACATGCCGCCCGTGCGCATCTTTGCCAGCGTGCCGGGCGACACGCCCATCACGCGCAGTTGGTCGACGGCCGCGCGCACTTCGGCATCGGCCATCGCCAGTTCGCTCTGGCGCTTCTGGAGCTCGGCTGAGCCGATCACGTCGGCGGCCAGCAGCAGCTTGGCGCGCTCCAGCGCACGTGCCTGCAAATCACGCTGCGCAGCAGCCTTCTGATAGGCAAGCTGCGCGGCGCCAAGCTCGGTGCTGTGCAATTGCGCGAGGATGTCGCCTGCCTTGACGCTCTGCCCCGGCGTGGCGACCAGCTCCGTCACACGACCCGTGACGGTGGCACCAATACGCGCCACGCGCTGTTCGTCAAACGCGA
Source organism: Ralstonia sp. 22086 (assembly GCF_052045975.1). NCBI lineage: Bacteria > Pseudomonadati > Pseudomonadota > Betaproteobacteria > Burkholderiales > Burkholderiaceae > Ralstonia > Ralstonia sp. 22086. Next base: position 81,319 of record NZ_JBQEPZ010000004.1, read on the forward strand.
TCTGCCCCGGCACGCGCAAGCGCTCGGCAATCGGCTGCTTGCCCACCGGCGCCACTTTCAGGCGCTGCACCAGCGTGGGTTGTGCAACCACGAGATTCGGGTCGACGGCCTGTTGCGCGGCCTTGGCATCGTTGGCAGCGTCTTTGCCGCAGGCGCCAAGCAACAACATCGCCGCAAGGGCAACGCCGGCCAGCCGGATCGAAGAAGAGAAGGAAGCAGGTGCGTTCATGGTGAGGCTGGATTCATGGGTTCGGGAGGCAACGCGATGGCTCGGGCGTGTCATTGGGCCTCCGGGCGCAGGCGGTCGAGTTCAACGGCGGCGGTGCGCAGGTCTGCGCGTGCGGCAATCAGGTCATTGCGTGCCTGGCGGAAGACGCGCTGGGCATCGAGGTAGTCGAGAATCCCGCGCTCGCCGTGGCGGTATGCGGCTTCGGCCACGCGCAGCGCCGATTCGGCCTGCTTGATGACGCCGGATTCGAGCGCGCTGACTTGCGACTCTGCAATCTCGTATTGGCGATAGGCGGACTCCACCGCCTGCCGCACACGCAACTCGCGGTCGCGCAACAGGGCGCGGGCGCGTTCGCGGGCAGCCACGGCTTCGCCCACCGGGCCTTCACGTCGGTCGAACAGCGGAATCGACATCACCAGGCCCACGCGGCTGTCCTGCAGATCGGGCTGGCGATCGACCGATCCGCGCAGCGCGAGCGACGGCCAGCGTTGGCTGCGCTCGTGCGCGAGACGCGCTTCGGCCTCGCGCACGGCGGCACGGTCGGCCTCCAGCTCCGGATGCGTGGCAAGGACCGTGCTGACGAGATCCGCCAGAGGCGGCAGATGCGCCACCGGAGGGGTCTCCGCACCGGCATCGACATCGAACGTCAGCGGCAGATCGGCGCCCACGGCGCGGCGCAGTTCCGCCAGCGCCTGTTGCACGCGCAGTGCGGCGGCCTGTTCATTGCGCTGCGCGTTGAGCAACTCCGCGTCGCCACGGATGAGTTCATAGCGCGGGGCCTCGCCGGTTTCCACACGCACGGCCACGCCACGGCGGATCTGCTCGACCAGCGTCACGTCTTCGCGCGCGTTGCGCTGCTCGGCCTCGCGGCGCACCACGTCGTAGAAGCGCAGCTTGAGATCGGCCTCTACGTCACGTGCCTGCGACCGGGCAGTCGCCTGCGACGCCTCGTACGCGGCATCGGCGGCTTGCGTGCGGGCCGCGCGCTGCCACGGCAAGTCGAGCTTTTGCGTGATCGACACGCTATTGGTGCGGCCTTCCGCCGCACCCGGCATGCGGGCACGCTGGCGGCCGGCCATGGCTTCCACCTCGGGGTTGGGCCAGGCGCGCGCGGTGGCAGTGCCCGCCTGCGCGGCCTGCACCTGCGCCTGCGAAGCGGCGAGCGCCGGGTGGTTGGCGCGGGCTAACTCCAGCAACTGCGGCAAGGTGTAGCGCGGCTGCGGAAGCGCCTCGTCAGCGCGGGCAGTGGCGGTCTGGGCACCACGCGGTGAAGGCACTGGCGGCGCTGCATTGGCGTGGACGGCCATTGCGGCCAGCACAGCGAAAAGAACAGCACGTCGCGACGCGCGCGCACCGGCTGCGGGGCGCGGAGTGGCCGCATCCTGATTGGACAACATCCGAAATCATCCTGAAAAAGAAGAACAGGCAAGCGCGAGCGCGCAGCCGGTCAACAGACCAGTTGGCGCAGCACTAGCAACTCAAGGGGATGGTTTCCGGCGCATGCCGGAAGTCAGACGCGTGCGGGAGGACGCAGCATGGGGGCCGGCGTGGGGCCAGCCTGGAACGGAGGAAGAGAGACGCGGACGCGCGCGACACGCAAGCCGGGCATCAACGCCATCGGAGGCGGCGGCAGCCAGAGTTCCGGCGCGTCGCTGGGGTGATCGGGGGCGGCGGCGCTGCTCGTTGGCATATCCGGCGCATCGGACGCATGCGCCACCCAATGCTCAACGCTGAAACACTGGCCGGGCTGCTTGACCGCCTTGCCGAGCGCAACCTTGATGGCACGCTCGAAACCCTTGCCGGGCTTGGCCGTCTGCAGCGCATCGCCCGGCACGTCGTCGACCACGGCTTCGATGGCTTCCAGCGCGTCGTCCGCAGCCTGGCCATCTGGGAAGTGCGTGGCCGAGAACACCGACACCGTAAACAACAGGCACCAGATCGTGACGATCCAACGTACGCCGCGCACGCGCGACAGCACGCCCCGCGCGGTGGCGCGAGACAACGTCGGCAAGGCGGAGGAGAGAGTCGTCACAAACATGGGCCCCGAATACTATCGGAAAAATGCTGCATCCGCACACAACGTCGGGCAGATCGCGCGGATGTCAATCGGAATCGACCTGCGTTTTCCGGATCCGTTCCATTTCGGGCCAATGCGCGCGCACCCAGTCGTCCAGGCCGACGAGCGTCCGGTTGAGCGATTCACCGAGCGGGCTGAGACGATATTCGACGTGCGGCGGGACGCTGTCGTAGATGGTGCGCAGGATGAGGCCGTTGGCTTCCAGCTCGCGCAGCGTTTGCGTGAGCATTTTTTGGGAGATGCCGTCGCCCACGCGGCGCAGGAGTTCGTTGTTGCGCACGGGACCGTTTTCCAGCGCCGGGAAAATGCGCAACGCCCATTTGCCGGCTACCAGTTTGAGTGCGCGCGTAGACGGACAGGCGCCGGCGGTGCCTTCAGACGGGTTTTCCTGCGTTGAAGAAGAAGCCATGTTGTCGGCCATGGGGCCTCCGGAACACGATTGGGATACGCGTGACCGTACCGTCAATCGTGCCACCCTGCAACGCGCCCCGTCAGTCGAGCTGGCCCTGGCAAACGTACTTGGTGTGAAGGTAGTCGTCCAACCCGTGGACGGAGCCTTCCCGGCCGTAGCCGGATTCCTTCACGCCGCCAAACGGCGCGGCCTCGGCTGCCAGCGCGCCCTCATTGATGCCGACAATGCCTGTCTCCAGCGCTTCGGCCACGCGCCAGATGCGACGCACGTCCTGGCTGTAGAAGTAAGCGGCCAAGCCAAACGGCGTGTCGTTGGCGGCGGCAATCACGTCCTCTTCGGTGGTGAAACGCGTGAGCGGCGCGACGGGGCCGAAAGTTTCTTCGCACGCGCAGGCCATGGTGGCATCGGCGTTGATCAGCACCGTGGGTGCGTAGTAATTGGCGCCGAGCTGGGTCAGGCGTGCGCCGCCAGTCAACACCTTGGCGCCCTTGGCGATGGCGTCCTGCACGTGCCGGTCAATCTTCTCGACCGCGCGTGCGTTGATCATCGGGCCGATCTGCGAAGCGGGGTCGCTGGCCTGTCCGACCTTGAGTGCAGCCACGCGTGCGGCCAACTTGGCGGCAAATGCATCGTGCACCGCGTCGTGCACGAACACGCGGTTCGGGCACACACAGGTCTGCCCGCCGTTGCGAAATTTGGCTGCCATGAAGCCGTCCACGGCGGCATCGATGTCCGCATCCTCGAACACGATAAAGGGCGCATTGCCGCCGAGTTCGAGCGAGAGCTTCTTGAGCGTGTCGGCGCTGCGGCGCGCCAGATGCTTGCCGACCGGCGTCGAGCCCGTGAAGGTGATCTTGCGCACACGGGCATCGTCCAGCCAAACGTCCACCACCTCGGGCGTGCGTTCGCGCGACGCGGTGACGATGTTGAGCACGCCCGGCGGCACGCCCGCTTCCTGCGCGAGGCGCACTAGCGCGAGTGAAGTCAACGGCGTGTCTTCGGCGGGCTTGCAGACCACAGTGCAGCCCACGGCCAACGCCGGCGCAATCTTGCGCGCGATCATCGCCGCCGGGAAGTTCCACGGCGTGATGGCCGCCACCACGCCCACCGGCTCCTTGAGTGCAAACATGCGCCGGCCCGGCACGGGCGCGGGTATGACCTCGCCGTTCATGCGCGTGGCTTGTTCGCCAAACCATTCGATGTAGCTCGCGGCGTAGGCCACCTCGCCCTTGCCTTCGGCGAGCGGCTTGCCCTGCTCCAGCGAGATCAGCTTGCCGAGATCATCCTGATGCGCCAGCACGAGATCGTTCCAGCGTTTGATGATCTGCGCGCGCTGCTTGGCGGGCACCTTGCGCCACGCCGGGAAGGCGGCATGCGCGGCGTCAAGGGCAGCCCGTGCCTCATCCGCGCCGGAGTCGGGCACGCGTGTGATGAGGTCGCCAGTGGCAGGATTTGTCACGTCCAGCAGCGGCCCGGTTGCGCTCAGCCATTCGCCGGAAATGTAGTTGCCGCTGCGGATCAAGTCCGCGCGTTCGAGTGAGAGAGACATCGTCTTTTGGTCCACAGCAAATGAAAATCAGGCACCCGCAACGTGCGCGGCAATCGCCTCGCCCACCTGCGTGGTGTTGGCGGTGCCGCCCAGATCCGGAGTGCGCGGGCCGTCCTTCAACACGGCTTCGATGGCCGCGACGATGGCGTCGTGCGCCGCACGCCCCGCGCCCTGCCCTTGCGTCAGGAAATCCAGCATCAACGCGCCCGACCAGATCATCGCAATCGGGTTGGCGATGTTCTTGCCGTAGATGTCCGGCGCCGAACCGTGCACCGGCTCGAACAGCGAGGGGAACGTGCGATCGGGGTTCAGGTTGGCGGAAGGTGCCAGGCCGATCGTGCCCGTCGTTGCGGGGCCAAGATCGGACAGGATGTCGCCAAACAGGTTGGTGGCGGCCACCACATCGAAGCGGCCCGGCTGCAGCACGAAGCGTGCGGTCAGGATGTCGATGTGCTGCTTGTCGAGCGTGACGTCGGGGTATTGCTGCGCGACTTCATCTGCACGCTTGTCCCACCACGGCATGCTGATGGCGATGCCGTTGCTCTTGGTGGCGAGCGTCACGTGCTTGCGCTCGCGGCTCTGCGCAAGGTCGAAGGCGAACTTCAGCAGCCGCTCTGCACCCTTGCGCGAGTAGACCGATTCCTGGATCACGATTTCGCGGTCGGTGCCTTCATACATGATGCCGCCGAGCGATGTGTATTCGCCTTCGGTGTTCTCGCGCACGACGTAGTAGTCGATGTCGCCCGGCTTGCGATTGGCGAGGGGGCACGGCACACCTTCAAACAAACGCACGGGGCGCAGGTTGATGTATTGGTCGAACTCGCGGCGGAACTTGAGCAGCGAGCCCCACAGCGAGACGTGATCGGGCACGGTCGCCGGCCAGCCGACCGCGCCAAAGAAAATCGCGTCCATGCCTTTCAGTTGCGCCTTCCAGTCGTCGGGCATCATCGTGCCGTGCTGCTGGTAGTAGTCGCAGCTGGCCCAATCGATGGTGTGGCACTCAAGCTCGAAGCCAAAGCGCTCGGCCGCCGCCTGGATGACGCGCAGGCCTTCGGGCATGACCTCGCGGCCGATGCCGTCTCCGGGAATGATCGCGATGCGGAATGCTGGAATCATGTCGTTCCTTTTTTTCTCTGTTAGATGGAGACCGCCGCGGCATGGGCTACCGTGCGGTCCCGCTCGTCAAGCCAGCCCTGGCGCAGTTCGGGCACCGAGTTGGCAAGTTGTTCGTAGTACGGATGGTGCGGGCCGCGATCGAAATCGGCACGCGCCACCTGCGTGAGCTTGCGGCCGTGCTGCATGACGACGATCTCGTCGCACACCGCGCGCACCGTGTGCAGATCGTGGCTGATGAAGAGGTACGACACGCCCAGATCGCGCCGCAGGTCGGCCATGAGGTTGAGCACGGCGGCGCCGACCACGGTGTCGAGCGCGGAAGTCACCTCGTCGCAGAGGATCAGGTCAGGCTCGGCCGCCAGGGCACGCGCCAGGTTCACGCGCTGCTTCTGTCCGCCCGAGAGCCCGCCCGGCAAGCGTTGAGCCACACTGTGCGGCAAGCGCACCAGATCGAGCAGCTCGCGAATCCGCCGCTGCAATGCTTCGCCCTTCAACCCCTTATAGAACTGCAGGGGCCGCGCCAGAATGCGCTCGATGGTGTGCGACGGGTTGAGCGCCGTGTCGGCCATCTGGAAGACGATCTGGATGCGGCGCAGCGCGTCGGGCGAACGTTTTGCAAGCAGTGGTTCGAGCGCCTTGCCGTGGAACGTCATGCTGCCCTCGCACGGCGCAATCAACCCCGCAATGGCGCGGGCCAGCGTGGTCTTGCCCGAGCCGGATTCACCGATCACGCCGATGGCCTGCCCCCGATAGAGCTTGAAGTTGATGTCGTCGAGGATGCGCGTGGCGGGCTGGCCCTTGGCATCCACCGCCCCGTAGCCGGCGCCCAACCCCTGCACATCGAGCAGCAATTCGCCCTCGCCCAGGCAGTGCTCTGCCGGGCGCGCCTTTGGCCGTGCCGCCGCCAGCAGGCTCCGGGTGTAGTCGTGATCGGGCGTGGCGAGAATGTGCGCGGTCGGGTTGATCTCCTGCATCTGGCCGCCGCGCAGCACCAGGATGTGATCGGCCATCTGCGCCACCACGGCCAGGTCATGGCTCACGTAGACGGCGGTAGCGCGGCGCTCGCGCACCACGCGGCGGAACGCACGGAGCACTTCGATCTGCGTGGTCACGTCCAGCGCGGTGGTCGGTTCGTCCAGGATCACCAGATCCGGATCGATGATCAGCGCCATGGCAGCCATGAGCCGTTGCAACTGCCCGCCCGACACCTGATGCGGATACCGCTCGCCAATGGTTTCGGGATTGGGCAGCGCCAGTTCGCGGAACAACTCCACGGCTTTGGCCTCAGCTTCTGCCCGCGACATCGTACGGTGAATGCGCGCAGGCTCCACCACCTGATCCAGGATCGTGCGCGACGGGTTGAACGACGCCGCTGCGCTCTGCGCGATGTAGGCCACGGTGCGCCCGCGCAGCGCGCGCTGCTCTGCGGGCGGCAGGTGCAGCACGTCGATATCGCCAATGCGCACGCTGCCCGATGCGATCTCGCAGCCGCGGCGCGCATAGCCCATCAGTGCAAGCGCGGTGGTGGTCTTGCCGGAGCCCGACTCGCCAATCAGCGCCAGCACTTCGCCGGGCTGGATGGCAAAGCTGAGGTTGTCTACGAGGGTCTGTTCGCCTGCGGTAATGCGCAGGCCTTCTACGACGACGGACGCGCCCATGTTCAACGCCCTCCGCGTTCGCGGGCCCGAGAACGACCTCGGCCCGGCAGGTTGTCGATGACGATATTGACCGCAATGGTCAGGCTCGCAATGGCCAGCGCCGGCACGATGACCGAAGCGCCCGCATCCGGCAGCGCGCCGATGTTCTCGCGCACCAGCGAGCCCCAGTCGGCCGACGGTGGCTGAATGCCGAGGCCCAGGAAGCTGAGGCTCGCCAGCAGCAGCACGACGTACACGAAGCGCAGGCCCAGATCGGCCAGCATGGGCCCGAGGATGTTGGGCAGGATCTCGCGCAGCATGATGTACAGCGTGCCCTCGCCTCGTGTGCGCGCCACGGTCACGTAGTCGAGCGCGTTGATGTTGACCGCCAGCGAGCGTGCGATGCGATACGCGCCGGGCACGTAGATGATGGCGGCGGTCACCACCAGCATCGTCACCGAAGAACCGAAGCCCGCCACCATGAGCAGCGCGAACATCTTGCTCGGGATGGCCGTGAGCGTATCGAGCACGCGGCTCAACGTGGCGTCGACCAGACCACCCATGGCAGCGGCAAACAGCGCCAGCACCGTGCCCGTGCCGCTGGCCAGCACGGTGGCCACGAGCGCCACACCCACCGTGTAGCGCGCGCCTTCCACTACGCGGACGAACATGTCGCGGCCGAGGTAATCGGTGCCGAACCAGTGGGCCGCGCTCATGGGGCCGAATACATCGCCGTTGCCGTCGCCGCTGGTAATCAGGTGTGCGGGCAGCAGCGCGGGGCCGACCAGCGCCGCGAGCACCCAGAACACCAGCACGGCCAGGCCGATGAGGCCCGTGACACCGAAGCTGCTCAGCAGGCGCCGTATGGGGTGGCGCGGTGCGGGCGGCGCGGGTGGCGTGCCGGCCGGCAACGTAGGGGAAGTTGGCGTGGTTTCCATCGTCAGGCTCTTGTTCATAGGATCAGCATCAACGGTGGCGCAGACGCGGGTTGGCGACAATGCCCAGCACATCGGCCGTGGTCACGAGCAGCAGGTAGCCCGCACAGAAAATCATGGCGCAGGCCTGGACGAGCGGCATGTCACGCTGCGACACGCCATCCACCATCAACTTGGCGATGCCGGGATAGTTGAAGATCGTCTCGATGATGATCACGCCACCCAGCAGGTACGACAGCGACAGCGCCACCGCATTGGCGATCGGACCCACGGCATTGGGCAGCGCATGCGCAAGCACCACGCGCATCGGCGAGGCGCCCTTCAGACGCACCATTTCGATGTACGGCGCCTCGAGCTGGTCGATGACCGCGGCGCGGCTCATCCGCATCATCTGCGCAACGATCACGCAGCACAGGCTGAGCACCGGCATGGCAAACGCCTTCAGCATGTGGCCCAGCGATTCGATGTCGTTGACGTACGACAGCGCTGGCAGCCAGCGCAGCTTGACGGCGAACACCAGCACAGCGAGCGTCGCCACCAGAAACTCCGGCACCGACACCACGGCCACGGATGCCGTGGAGGCCACCCTGTCGAACCATGAGCCGCGCCAGACGGCCGAAGCAACACCAAGGCTGAGCGCGATCGGCACCGAGAACAACGCCGTCACCGCCGCCAGCAGGAGCGAGTTTGGCAATCGGCTTGCCACGAGTTCGGCCACTGGCATCTGCGTGGTGGTCGATTGCCCGAGGTCGCCGCGCGCAATGCCGGCGAGCCAATGCACATAGCGCTGCGGCGCCGGCACGTTCAGGCCCATCTGCGCACGCAGCGCGGCCAGGGCTTCGGGCGTGGCGTCCTGCCCCAACTGTTCTTGCGCGGCGTCGCCGGGCAGCACAGCGGTGATCGAGAACACGATGACCGACACCGCCAGCAACGACAGCAGCGCCAGCGCCACGCGCCGCACAAGCAGCTTAAGGATGACTCGATTCATGACAGCCCCTTCATCACCTTCGGCAAGAACGCCACCATCGCACCGTCAGGCTTCAAGCCAGACGTTCTCGGCAAACGAGTAGCCCATCAGTCCACCCAGCGGGATCGGGGCCAGGCCCTTGAGCTTGGTCGTGTGCCCATCGATGCTGGCCAGGAACAGCGGAATGCCGATGCCCGCTTCCCCGTGGATCATGGTCTGCATGTCGGCGTACATCTGCTTGCGCTTGGCGACATCGGTCTCGGCGCGGGCGGCGACGAGCAACTGGTCGAACTTCGGGCTTTTCCAGCGCGACTCGTTCCACGCCGCATCGGATTTGAAGAACTGCGTGAGGATGGTGTCGGCGCTCGGGCGTGGATTGACGTTGCCAAAACCGACCGGGCTGCTCAGCCAGTGGTTGGACCAGTAACCGTCGGCCGGCATGCGCTTGACGTCGAGGTCCAGGCCGATGCGCTGTGCGGTCTGCTGCAGCACCAGTGCAATCTCGACCGAATACTGGGCCGCCGGTGATGCCACAACAGGAATTTTGCCGGTCACGCCCGACTTCTGCAGGTGGAATTTCGCCTTCTCGATGTCAAACGCGCGCTGCGGCAGCCCCTTGAAATAGAAGCGGTTGGTCGGGTCGATCGGCTGGTCGTTGCCGAGCACCGCGTAGTCCAGCGCGATGGTCTTCTTCATCTGTTCGCGGTCGAACAGGTACTTCATCGCCATCACGAAATCGGGGTTCGCGCCCGGGCCCATATCCTTGCGCATGATCAGGTCAGAGTACTGGCCCGATTGCGTCGTGAAGATGGCGTAGCCTGGCGTGCTCTTGACGCGTGCCACGGCACGCGGGTTGACGGACGCCACCAGGTCCATCCCGCCCGAGAGCAGCGCGTTGACGCGCGCGCTTTCATCGCCGATGCCGACAAACTCGATCTCGTCCAGATACGGCTTGCCCGGTTTCCAGTACCCGTCGTTGCGCACGACGACGGTACGCACGCCGGGCTTAAACTCCTTGATCTTGTACGGGCCGGTGCCGATGCCGCCGCTGAAATCGGTCGTGCCGTCCTTGACGATATGGAAGTGGAAGGTGCCGAGGATCACGGGCAAGTCGGCGTTCGGAGCGGTCAGCACCACCGTCACCTCGTTCGGCCCGGTCGCCTTGACGCTCTCGATCTGGTCGGCCAGCACCTTGGCCTTCGAGGCAGTGGCCGGATCCTTGTGGCGCATGACGGAATACACCACGTCTGCCGGGGACAGGGCCTTGCCATCGTGGAAGGTCACACCCTTGCGCAGCGTCAGCACCCAGGTCTTGGCATCGGCCGTGTGGTACGACTCGGCCAGCGCAGGGCGCGGCGTGAGGCTGCCGTCCAGCACGAACAGGCCGTTGTAGACCATGTTGCAGCGCACGTAGTCGTTCTGGTTCGACTGCTTGGCCGGGTCGAGCGTGTCGGTCGCTGCTGCGGTGGCCGCCGCCACGCGGATGCGTCCACCACGGCGCGGCGTCTGCGCATACGCGCTGACGGCCGTGCCCGCCAGGCTGCCGGCGAGCGTGGCCTGCATGCCACCGGCCATCAGCATCTTCAACACGTCGCGTCGCGAGGCACCGCGCTTGAGCGACGCCATCACCCGCTGGCTTTCGGCGGGACCGACAAGGTTCTCGAACTCGTTATGGCTGTCGCTCATGGTGGGGCTCCTGATGGATCTGGTCTGATTGGAATGCGTTGCGATCGTTGGATACTGCGGAAGACTGCGTTTGCGGCACCGCTCAGGCAAACCGGTCTTTGAGCTGGTAGTACATGCCGACCGCGGGCAAAAACCACGGCGGGCCAAAGTGACCGGGAATGGCGCTCCACGCGCGATCTCGCCACGGGTTGGCAGCAGCGTCGCCGGCCATGACTTCGGCCATGCGCTCGCCCATGTGCACGGACATCTGCGTGCCATGCCCGCTGTAGCCCATGGAGTAGAACAGGCCGTCACGTTCACCCGCATGCGGCAGGCGATCTTGCGTCATGTCGACAAGGCCGCCCCAGCAGTAATCGAGGCGCACATCGCGCAACTGCGGGAAGGTTTCCGTCAGGCCGGCGCGGAGCACCTCGCCGCTCATCGCATCCTGCTGCGGGCTCGACACCGCAAAGCGTGCGCGGCCACCAAACACCAACCGGTGGTCTGGCGTGAGGCGGAAGTAATGGTGAATATTCGCCACCGTCACATACGTGCGGCGCGCTGCCAGCAACGCGTGCGCACGCTCCGCACCGAGCGGTTCGGTGGTGACGATAAAGCTGCCAATCGGGACGATGCGCCGACGCAGCCAGCCGAACGTGCCATAACCGCCGTGGCGCGACGCGCCCGTCGCCAGCAGCACCTGTTTGGCCAGCACCGTGCCGCGCGTGGTGTGGACACGATGCACCTGCCCTTGCACACGCTCGACGCGTTGCACGCACGTGCGCGTATGAACTTGAGCACCCTGACGCTGTGCCGCCATGGCCAGGCCCTGCGCAAAGCGGCCCATGTGCATCTGCCCGCTGCGCTTGTAGAGCAGGCCGCCATGAAAGCGCTCGCTCTGGATTTCAGCGCGCACGCGGGCAGCATCGAGTATCTCGACATCCCGATCCACACCATCCGCGATCAGCCGGTCCGCACTGCGTTGCAGGGCGTCCATCTGATACAGCTTGGTGGCGAGCTTGAGCTTGCCGTTGCGCTGGAAGTCGCAGGCGATGCCCTCCTCGCGCACGATGCGCTCCACCGTATCCACGGCGGCGTCGTAGGCGTGATACCAGGCGCGGGCGCGGTCCACGCCCACCTTGGCGGCCAGGTCGGCGTAATCCACTGCCAGGCCGTTGTTCACGTGGCCGCCGTTCCGCCCCGACGCCTCGGGCGCCACCCTCTCGCCCGCTTCCAGCACGACCACGCTGGCGCCACGCCGGGCCAGCGCCAGCGCGGCCGACAACCCCGTGAAACCACCGCCGACAATCACCACGTCTGCCTGCGCCGGCAGATCGTGCGCGTCCAGCGCCAGCGCGGGCACCGAGTCGTTCCAGTAGGAGTCGAGTTTCATGGAGGTCATGTGGGGTGGCGATCGAGACGCAGCTTAGAGGCCAACAACACCGGGCAGGCCGCCGATGTCCTGGATCTCGGTGTAACGGTACGCCGGATTGCCGGGGCCGTGACCGCGGTTGACGAACACCTTGTTGACGATGCCGAGGTCATCGGCCGACATCAGGTCGTAGCGCAGGCTGGACGACACGTGCAGCACGTCTTCCGGATTGCAGCCCAATGAATCGAACATGTATTCGAACGCCTTCAGGCGCGGCTTGTAGGCCTGAGCCTGCTGCGCCGTGTACACGCGGTGGAACGGCGCACCGAGCATCGCCACATTCTTCTGGATCTGCGAGTCATCGGCGTTGGACAGGATCACCAGCGGGATTTCCTTGGCGACCTTGGCCAGACCTGCCGGCACGTCGGCATGCGGGTCCCACGTCGGCACGGCATCGTAGTAAGCCTGGCCATCGGTGTCGAAGTATTGGATCTTCCATTTCTTGCACAGGCGGCGCACAGCGTTCTTCAGCACGACCTCGTACGGTTTCCAGTCGCCCAGCACCTCGTCGAAGCGGTAGGCAGTGAAGTCGGCGATGAACTGCTCCATCTGCTCGGCCGGAATGCGATCGGCAAACAGCTCGCGCGTCATCTCGCCCATGCGGAAGCGCGTGAGCGTGCCATAGCAGTCAAAGGTGATGTACTTGGGGCGGAAGGTCATGGTTTGAGGTCCTAAGGTCCTGAAGGTGGCTGCTGTTATGCAGTCTTTGCAGCACGGTTATGACGAAATCATTGAAGCACGCAGACTCGTCACGGTTGTAGGGAAATGCGCGGTCTCACGTGAGAAAGCTGCTGTTTCCGATGGCACTCGCGGCATGCCATGCGGTCTGCACCGCTGGCGTGCCGCACGCACCGCCAAGGCACGCTAGTGCGTCGCAGCAAAATCGATCAGCACACTTTTGAAGCGCAGGTTGGCCTCCACGGCTTGCCGGCCCAGATCCTTGCCGATACCCGACTGGTGATAGCCGCCGGTGGGGATGACGAAATCTGCGCTGCGTCCATAGCGGTTGATCCAGACCGTACCCGCTGCGATGCCACGCATGGCGCGCAGCGCGCGTCCGATATCTGCGGTGTGCACGCCGGCGGCCAGGCCGTAGTGTTCGTGTGCGGCGAGTGCCAGGCCTTCCTCTTCGTCATCGAAGGTTTGCACCGTCAGCACAGGGCCGAAGATTTCTTCCTGCACGGCGGGGTTGTCTGCGCGCACGCCTTCGAGCACCGTGGGCTGGAAATACGCCCCGCCGGGGCCGTCGCCAAACAGGCCGCCGCCGCAGCGCACCTGCGCGCCGGCATCGCGTGACCGCTCCACGATGTCGAGAATGCGCCCCGCCTGCGCCGCCGAAATGATCGGCGGCAGCGTGGCGGTGTCGTCCCAGGTGGCGCCGGGCCGCAACGCGGCAAAGCGTGCGGTGATGCGCTCGATCAATGCCTGGGCAATCTGCCGTTGCACGATCAGGCGCGAGCCCGCCACGCACACCTGCCCCGCGTTGCCGGTGATGGCACCCGCGACAATGCCGGCCACCCGGTCGATGTCGGGCGCGTCGGCAAAGACGAGCTGAGGGCTCTTGCCGCCCAGCTCCAACGTGACGGGCTTCGGGCCATGCGAGGCGCAGGTCGCCATGATGGCGGCGCCGGTGCGGGTCGAGCCGGTGAAGGTCATCTTGGAGATCAGCAGATGCCGCGTGAGCGCGTCGCCCGTGGTGCGGCCATCTCCCTGCACCACGTTGAAGAGGCCCGGTGGCACGCCCGCTTCGATGGCGAGTTCAGCCAGCCGGATAGCGGAATACGGCGTCAATTCGGAAGGTTTGAGCACGACCGCGTTGCCGGCGGCCAACGCCGCACCGACCTTCCACGAGACCATCACCAGCGGAAAATTCCACGGCGTGATCGCACCGACTACGCCATAGGGTTCGGCCACCACCATGCCGAGGTTGTCGTGACGCGTGGCTGCCACGTCGCCGCCGAGCTTGTCGGCGTATTCGGCAAAGAAGCGCAGGCCCTCGGCGGTGAATGGCACGTCCCAGGCGGCGGCGTCACGCAGCGGGCGGGTGGAGCACACGGCCTCGAGCGGCGCCATGTTGGCCACGTCGGCGTCGATCAGATCAGCCCAGCGGCGCAGCACGCGCGCCCGGTCACGCGGTGCACGGCGCGCCCAGTCCGTCGTGCGCCACGCCTGCCACGCATCTTGCACGGCAGCGTCCACGGTGGAAGCGTCCGCCAGCGGCAGCTCCGCATGCACAGCGTTGTCGGAAGGGCGGCGTACAGTGATGCGGCCGGCGTCGGGCACAAGCCTGCCGCCGATGAAATGGCCGGAAGGCACGCGGATGGTCTGGGGGTCAAATTTGGCCACGAAATTGGGGGCGCCGAAGCCCGGCACCCATATCGAAATGAGGTCATTGATGCTAGGCAGGAAGGCTCGGCATTTGGTTTCGTAACCGGGGGCGCTACCGCATCGAATTGCGAAACCCACACCCTCGACAGACGATGCTTGCAAATTGCGGGCAAACCCGAATTCGATCTGGCTCCCGGCGGCGATGTCGTCCAAGATGAGTGCCGGTGCCACCTTCATCCTTCGCCGGAAGGAACCTCCCATGTCTTCCTCGTCCGTACCTGCCCAGAACCTGCCCGCCGACGACGGCGTGGTGCTGCGCCCCATGACTGCCGACGATCTGGCCCAGGCGCATGCCCTGTCAGAAGAGCAGCGCTGGCCGCACCGCCCGGCCGACTGGGCGCAGAGTTTTGCGCATGCCGAGGGCATCGTCGCCGAGCGCGACGGCCAGATCATCGCCACCGCACAACGCTGGCGCTGGGGCCCCCGCCACGCCACCATCGGGCTGGTCATCGTGACACCGGCATGCCAGGGCCGGCGCATCGGCCATCGCTTGATGAGCGCGCTGCTCGACGGCCTGGACAACCACACCGTGCTGCTGCATGCCACCGCAGAAGGGCGCGGCTTGTATGAGCGACTGGGCTTTGTGCGCACCGGCGAGATCCGCCAGCACCAGGGCGTTGCGCAACCCACGCCGCTGATCGCCCTGCCCACAGGCTGGCGCTTGCGCCCTGCCGGGCTCAATGAGGCTGCGGATTTGCGCCGGCTCGATGCGCAGGCGCGGGGCATGCCGCGCGATGCACTGATCGACGATCTGCTCGCCAGCGCAGACGCCTGCGTCGTGCTGGACGACGACGGCGAGGCGCGCGGCTTTGCGATGCTGCGCCGATTCGGGCGCGGCCACGCCATCGGCCCCGTGGTCGCCCCGGACGCCGAGAGCGCCAAGGCGCTGATCGCGCATCTGGCGGGCATCAACGCCGGCCACTTCACCCGCATCGACATCGACTTCGACAGCGGCCTGGCCGAGTGGCTGGAGAGCATCGGCCTGCTGCGCGTGGACGCCCCCACCACCATGGTGCGCGGCGAGCCGCTGGCCACACCACCCGGCGCGCCCGCGCTGTTTGCCATCGTGACCCAGGCAATGGGTTGAGCCCCGAACACCGCGCCGATCGCTCATCGTGACCACCACGTTCCTCTACAAGTCCGACCCTGTTCGCGGCCGGCAATGGGCGGAGGTCTTCCGCCAGCACGCGCCCGACATCGACTTCCGCATCTGGCCCGACATCGGCGATCCGCTACGGGTGCGCTTTCTTGCAGCCTGGGAGCCGCCCGCCGATATCGCGACGCAGTTCCCGCACCTGGAGGTGCTGTTCTCTTCGGGCGCGGGGGTCGATCAATTCAACTTTGCCGCGCTGCCGCCCGCACTGCCCGTGGTGCGCATGGTGGAACCCGGAATCGTGCGCGGCATGGTGGAGTACGTCACGCATGCCGTGCTGGGCCTGCACCGCGATATTCCCGCCTACCGCCGCCAGCAGCAGGCGGAACAGTGGCGCCCGCTGCCGGTACGGCCCGCCAATGAACGCCGCATTGGTGTGCTCGGGCTCGGCTCGCTTGGGCAGGCCGTGCTGGCCCAGTTGAAGGGTTTCGATTTCGACTGCGCGGGCTGGAGCCGATCGCGCCATGCCATCGACGGCGTGCATTGCTTTGCCGGGCAAGAGGAACTGGAAGCCTTCCTGGCGCGCACCGACATCCTCATCTGCCTGATGCCGTTGACCGATGCCACGCGCGGCGTGCTGAACGCAGCGCTGTTCGCACAATTGCCGCAAGGCGCCGCGCTGGTGCACGTTGGCCGCGGCCCGCAACTGGTGAGCGACGACCTGCTTGCAGCGCTTGACAGTGGGCAGCTCAGCGAAGCCATGCTCGACGTGACCGACCCCGAACCGCTGCCCGCCGGCCATGCGTTGTGGCGCCATCCGCGCATCCACATCACGCCGCACATTGCCAGCATGACGCAACCGCTTTCCGCAGCAGCGGTGGTCATCGACAACCTGCGTCGCTTTACCGCCGGCGAACCCATGGTCGGGCTTGTGGACCGCTCGCGCGGCTACTGAAACCCCGCATCAAACGGCGCGCCGCACGATCTGCTGCTGCGCGCCGAACAACAGCAGCACGCTGCGTTCTTCCCGCGCAAAGCAGCACCAAGCCTCAGGCCGTACAGCCTACTCTTGAGTCCATTGATTGCCTTCACTGCACGAACGGACTCTGCCATGACCCAGCTCACCGATCTGCCCCAGCTTGCCTCGCTTGACGCCATCGACCGCGCGCACCTGATTCACCCGGTCGCCGCCTGGCGCACCCACGAGCAACGCGGGCCGACCGTGCTGACATCCGGACGCGGTGCGTGGCTGACCGACGCGCACGGCAACGAGTTACTCGACGCCTTCGCGGGCCTCTGGTGTGTCAACGTCGGCTATGGCCAGGAGAGCGTGGTGCAGGCCGCCGCCGAGCAGATGCGCCGGCTGCCCTACGCCACGGGCTACTTCCATTTCAGCAGCGAGCCCGCCATCCGCCTGGCCGACAAGCTCGTGCAGATCACGCCGCGCTCGCTCAATCACGTCTATCTCACGCTGGGTGGGTCTGAGGCGGTGGATGCAGCGGTGCGTTTTATCGTCCAGTACTTCAATGCCATCGGCAAGCCGGCGAAGAAGCATTTCATTTCGCTGGAGCGCGGGTACCACGGCTCGTCGTCCACGGGCGCGGGGCTGACGGCGCTGCCTGCGTTCCATCGCGGTTTCGACCTGCCGCTGCCGACGCAGCATTACATCCCTTCGCCCAACCCGTACCGCGCGGCCAATCCGGCAGACTCGCAGGGCATCATCGCGGCATCGGTGGCGGCATTGCGCGCCAAGGTGGCGGAGCTGGGCGCAGACAACGTCGCCGCATTCTTCTGTGAGCCGATCCAGGGCTCCGGCGGCGTGATCGTCCCGCCCAAGGGCTGGCTCAAGGCCATGCGCGACGCCACGCGCGAACTGGGCATCCTGTTCGTCGTGGATGAAGTCATCACCGGCTTCGGGCGCACCGGCCCGATGTTTGCCTGCGATGCCGAAGGCGTCGACCCCGACATCATGACGATGGCCAAGGGGCTCACGGCAGGCTACGTGCCGATGGGCGCGACGCTGATTTCCGACCAGATCTACGCGGGCATTGCCGACGGCGCTCCTGCCGGTGTGCCGATCGGCCATGGGGCGACGTATTCGGCCCACCCGGTGAGCGCGGCCGTGGCGCTCGAAGTGCTGCGCCTGTACGAAGAAGGCGGCATCCTCGCCAACGGCCAGCGCGGCGCGGCCAGTTTTGCGGCGGGACTGGACGGGTTGCTCACGCATCCGCTGGTGGGCGACTCACGCCATCGCGGCCTGCTGGGCGCGCTGGAACTCGTGAGCGACAAGGCCACCAAGCTCGGCTTCGATGCCGCACTTGGCCTGCCCAACCTGATTGCCTCGGCTGCCTATGGCAACGGCCTCGTGTTCCGCGCGTTTGGCGACAACATCCTCGGCTTTGCCCCCGCGCTGACCTACACCGAAGACGAATTCGCCCAACTCTTCGCGCGCCTGAAAAAGACGCTCGACGACGTGCTGGCCATGCCGGCCGTGCGTGCGGCGCTCGCCTGATGCAACCAGTAGCAACAGGCCCAACAAGCTGACACAAAAGACACCGGCTGCCGCAGAATCGGATCTATCTTCCACGCCTTCGCCCCTGCCATGACCGAAGCTCTCAAGATCGATCGTCTGGACCTGCGCATCCTCGCCCAACTACAGAAGAACGGGCGCATGACGAACGTGGACCTGGCCGACGCCGTGGGCCTGTCGCCCAGCCCGTGCCTGATCCGCGTCAAGCGCCTGGAGCAGGCCGGCTACATCTCCGGCTACGGCGCGCACATCCGCCTGGAAAAGCTGGGCGACACGCTGACCGTCTTCACCGAGGTCACGCTGTCGGACCACCACCGCGAAACCTTCGTGCGCTTCGAAGCTGCCATCCGCGAGGTGGACGAAGTGCTCGAATGCCACCTGCTCTCCGGCGGCTACGACTACCTGCTGCGCTTCATCACGCGAGGCGTCAACCACTACCAGGAAGTGATTGAAGACCTGTTGGAACGCAACATCGGCATTGCCAAGTATTTCAGCTACATCGTCATCAAATCGCCGTTCATCAAAACGCACTGTCCGATCGAACGGCTCTTTCCCAACCAACGCTGACGCCTCTCGAAACCGAGTCCACTGTTGGATACGGTGAGGACCCACCCTGCATGACAACCGCCCTGATGCTGCACCGCGCCGACGGCGCCCCAATCTCAACCGAGTTCCGGCAAGCCGCCCTGAGCCCAAACGACCCCTTCGCGCAAGAACGGGAGATTGCCTGGGAAGGGCCAAACGCAATGAGCGCGGGGCGGGCGACCTTTGTCGGCGAGCGGGATGTCGCTAGCTTTCCGCATACGGAGACGCTCGCCGTCGTGGAGGGCGAGTTGACGCTCACGGCGCCGGGCTCGGCACCGCAGGTGATCGGTGCGGGCTCCGGCGCGGTCATTGCATCCGGCACAGCGGTGCGCATCGAGGCTGCCGCCGGCGTTCGATTCGTGTTCTGCGCTGCTGTCATCAACACACCGACCACGCCGGCGCTCATCCCGCTGCACGCCGATGCGGACTTCAAACCGTCGGGTGGACCCGCGCCCGAAGTGCTGATCGGGCCGGTTCCGCAGTGTCGCAGCGATAACGTCTTCACCGACGAGCCAACGCAATACCGTGCGGGCACGTGGGACTCGACGCCGTATCACCGCATCGTGCGCGCGCATCCGGTGAACGAGTTCATGTACGTGCTCGATGGCGGTGTGCAATTCGCTGGCCCGGATGGCAACGTGCTGTCCGTTGGCACCGGCGATGCCATCTTCGTGCCGCAGGGCACCGCCATGGGATGGCAAAGCACAGAGCGCGTCGCCAAGTTCTACGTGGTGCAGAACGCACAAGCCTGAACGAACGAGGAGCACGAGTCATGTCCCAGCCGTTGCGCCTCATCGAGAGCGCCTCTTCCCTTCCAGCGCAGGCCGACGTCGTCGTGGTCGGCGGCGGCATCATCGGCGTCTTTGCTGCCTATTACCTGGCCAAGCGCGGCGTGTCGGTGGCCGTGGTCGAAAAGGGCCGCATCGGGGCCGAACAGTCGAGCCGCAATTGGGGCTGGTGCCGACAGCAAAACCGCGATGCACGTGAACTACCGATGGCCACCAAGAGCCTTGAACTGTGGGAGCAGTTTGCCGCTGACACGGGAGAAGACACGGGTTTCCGCCGGTGCGGCCTGCTCTATCTGAGCAACGACGAAGAAGAACTTGCCCGCTGGACGAAGTGGCGCGATTTCGCAAAGACGGCCGGCGTGACCACGCACATGCTGAGCAGCCAAGAAGCGTCCGAGCGTGGCCGTCTCACAGGCCGCGCTTGGAAGGGCGGCGTGTTCTCACCGAGTGACGGCACGGCGGACCCTGCCAAGGCGGCGCCATCTGTGGCGGCTGCGCTCATGAAGCTCGGCGGGACCGTTCACCAGAACTGCGCCGCACGGGGCATTGAGGTCGCGGGCGGCCGCGTGAGCGGCGTCGTCACGGAAGCCGGAACCATCAAGACCCGCACCGTGGTGTTTGCCGGCGGCGCTTGGGCCTCGTCGTTCTGTCGCCAATTGGGCATCCGCTTTCCGCAGGCCACCGTTCGCCAGTCCATCGTGCGGGTGACGGGCGTGACCGAGCCGGTGCCAGACGCCTTGCACACTGCACGCGTTTCCATCACCCGCCGCAGCGATGGCAGCTACAACCTGGCCATCAGCGGGCGCGGGCGCGTGGACCCAACCGCGCAGTTGCTGCGCTTCGCCCCGCAGTTTCTGCCGATGTTCGCAAAGCGCTGGCGCAATGTGTTTCCGGGCGGATTGGAAGGCATTCGCGCCGGCCACGAAACACTCGCGCGGTGGCGGCTCGATGCCCCCACGCCCATGGAGCGCATGCGCATCCTCGACCCGCGGCCCGATGCAGCGGCCGTCAGACAAACCTACAACCGCGCTGTTGAACTGCTGCCGGTGCTGGGCCAAGCAGGCGTCGCCAACGCCTGGGCCGGTTTCGTGGACAACACCCCGGACGGCGTGCCGGGCATCGGTGAAGTGCCGGAGATTCCCGGGTTCATTTTGGCCGCGGGCTTCTCGGGTCACGGGTTCGGAATCGGCCCCGGCGCCGGTCATCTGATCGCCGATCTGGTGACCGGTGAAAAGCCGATCTTCGACCCTGCCCCCTACGACCCGGCGCGTTTCAAGCACTCGGCCTGGGGCAAGGTCGCAGATTTCTAAGGCAGCAATATCGGCAAGGCGACGCGCGTGGCCGCGGTTCAAGAAGCAGATGGAACGGCGGCCAACGCGCGGCGGGCGACTTCGCAAAACCAGCGCACGCCCAGCGGCAACGCGTCGTCGTTGAAGTCGTAGCACGGGTGGTGCAGCGGGTATTCGCCATCGGGGCCGGCGCCGGCACGGCATTGGCCGAGCCAGAGATAGGCGCCAGGCTTGCGCTGCAACATGAAAGCGAAGTCTTCTGAGGTGAATGCAGCGCGTGGTGCCTCTGCAGCCTCCAGGCCGATCGCTTGCGCCGCGTCCAACGCGAGCAGCGCCTCGGCCGGCGTGTTGATGGTGGCCGGGTAATAGCGGCGGTAGTCCACCTCCACCTGCGTGCCGCTGCCCAGCGCGATGCCATTGGCCGTGTCGCGCAGCGCCGCCTCGATGCGATCCTGCGATACGGCATCAAAGCTGCGCACGGTGCCGGTGATGCGCACTTCGGCCGGCAACACGTTGTGGCTGTGGCCGCCTTCGATGCGCGTGACGGACAACACCGCCGATTCGTTCGGATCAATCCGCCGCGACACGATGGTGTGCAGCTGCGCCACCAGCTGGCTGGCCGCGAGGATGGCATCCGGCGTGTGGTGGGGCTGGGCCGCATGCCCGCCACGCCCGCGCACGGTGATGTCGAACCGGTCTGCCGCCGCCATGATCGGGCCGGGCCGCGTCTGCGCGTGCCCCAGCGGCAGATCCGGCCAGTTATGCAGCGCATAGACGCTGTCGCACGGAAAACGCTCGAACAGGCCGTCTTCAATCATCCGGCGCGCGCCGGCCTGGCCCTCTTCGGCTGGCTGGAAGATGAAGTGGACCGTGCCGTCGACGCCCGTTCGCGCAAGCTGGCGCGCCGCGCCGATCAGCATGCTGGTGTGACCGTCATGCCCGCAGCCGTGGTGCCTGCCCTGCATGCGGCTCGCGTGCGCTGAGCGGCCCAGCTCCACCATCGGCAGTGCATCCATGTCGGCACGCAGCGCAACGCTGCGTGTGCCCTGGCCGCCGCGCAGCGTACCTACTACGCCGGTGCCGCCGATGCCCTCCTCCACCGCCAGCCCCAACACCCGCAGCGACTGCGCGACGATGCCCGCCGTACGGTGTTCTTCGTAGGCGAGCTCCGGATTCGCGTGCAGGTCGCGGCGCAGTGCCACGAGGTCCGGCAGCAGATCGGCGACCGGCTCGGCAATGTCGTCGTGCTTCACTTGCCGGCCTCGACCGCATCGGCCAACTGGGCCAGCGTATGGAAATGGTAGTCAGGCACGGTGTGCTCGGATTCGATGGTGCCGCCCGAATCCTTCATGCCGTGCCGGCGCTCGATCCAGCAGGTGGTGATGCCGAGGCGCTTCGCGATGCCGATGTCGTGGTACTGGCTCTGCGCCACGTGCAGGTTGTCGCCCTGCTTGAAGCCCCACGCGCCTTCATAGCGGCCGCGTGCGTAGGCGAAATACCGCGCATCGGGCTTCTCGCACAAGGCATCGTCGCAGCTGAGCAGCAGATCGAACGGTGCGCCGAGCGTCCGTTGAAAATGGTCGAGCGCCCACGATTGCGCGTTGGTCATGGTGACGAGCTTGAAGTGCTTGCCCAACCGCTGCAGCGCCTCCACCGAATCGGGAAACGCCGGCCATTCGGCCACCGAATCGCGAAAGCCGCGGGCCAGCGTATCGGTATCGGGCAAACCAAGCTGCTGCGCGACGATGTGCCAGCACGGTACCAGGTCGTCGGGGTACCACTCGGTCTGGCCGCGTTTGCGTGCGGCCCGATAGGCGCTCAGAAAATCCTCGTCGGTAACCTTGCTGTCGGGCACCGCACGGCGCAGGTAGGCGAGCATGCCGCCCTCGAAATCGATCAACGTTCCGACGACGTCGAAAGTCAGCACTTTGAAATCCCGAAGGGCCATGACAACGCTCCTGAGTGGTTGAACGCGAGAATGAATCCAAGGGTGGCGGCAAGCCGCCTTGCATGGCGTCTAGCTTAGGAGCAGCGGCGCCGACGATGGTGCCGATCGCGCGCCGCGACACGGCAGCGAATTGCGTTTTTGCCGACGCAGCGCACAGATCGTTTGGTGGGCGCCCGGACGTCCGGAGGCCCGGAGGCCCGGACACCCTTAACCGCGCCGCCCGTGGTGGTTACCTCCAGGTGCGTACTTGTTGCCGCGCCGCACCGTCCTTACTCTGGGTGCATCGCAACGCATCCGCTTGCCGGCCCGGCAACGGAAACCACGGAGGCCCCATGCTTCAAACCGCCTGGCTCTGGCTGCTGGCAGCCGGCGCTGTGGAGATCGCCATGGCGATCTCGCTCAAATTTGCGCAAGGGTGGACGCGACCCATCCCCAGCGTGCTCGGCATCGTGACGGCGCTTGTCAGCGTCTTCTTGCTCACGCATGCCATGCGCGGCCTGCCTGCCGGCACGGCCTACGCCATCTGGACGGGCATCGGCTCGGTGGGGGTGACGGTGCTCGGCATCGTGCTCTTTGGCGAGAGCATGCAGCCCGCGCGCCTGGCCTGCATCGGGCTCGTGATTGCCGGCACGGTGGGCCTCAACTTCTTCAACGCTGCGTAAAACGTATCAGGATCCCATCATGACCCGCCTGCTTTATATCGAAGCTTCACCCATGAAAACGCTGTCCCACTCCATCGACGTGGCCAAGCAGTTTCTCAACGCCTACCGCACCGCGCACCCCGGCCACGAGATGGACACGATCGACTTGTGGAGCAAGAGCATCGACCTGCCCGAGTTCGACGCCGACATGATCGGCGCCAAGTTTGCCGTCCTGCGCTCCCAGAACGCCACGCCGGAACAGCATGCGCAATGGCAGCGCGCCGTGGCGTTGTCGCAGCGCTTCAACGCGGCCGATCATTACCTCTTTTCCGTTCCGATGTGGAATTTCGGAGTGCCGTATCGGCTCAAGCACTTCATTGATGTGGTGACGCTGCCGGGGCAGAACTGGAACTGGTCGGCCGCCACGGGCTATCAGGCGCTGCTCTCGGGCAAGAAGGCGGCGCTTATCTACGCCAGCGCCGGCGCATACGCAGCGCACACGGAAGGCGCGAGCGAATCGCCCGACGATTTCCAGAAGCCCTATCTGCGCCGCTGGCTGCGTTTTCTCGGCATTGAAGACGTGACGGAGATCAGCGCCGCCCCCACGCTGACGGCGCCCGATCTGCTCGCGGCGACCAAGGCCGACGCAAACGCGCGGGCGGCGGCGTTGGGCGCAGCCTTCTGAAGCGCACATCTTCTAGCCGGGTTGACTGCATACCAAAGTGTATCTACTATGGTTACACTTTGCGCTTACCACCATGTCTACCAGCAGCCGCTTCGCCGTCGCCGTACACATCCTGACCCTGCTCGCCAGTACGGAGGGGCCGGTGCCGTCATCGCTCATCGCTGGCAGCGTAGGAACGAACCCGGCGCTCATCCGGCGGTTGGTGGCGCAGTTGGCCGACGCCGGTTTCGTGACCTCGCAGATGGGCGCAACAGGCGGCGCCAAGCTGGCGCGGCCGGCAGATCGCATCACGCTGCTCGACGTCTTTCGCGTGGTGGAATCTCCGGTGCTGATTGCGCTGCCACCCAATGCGCCCAACCCGGCGTGCGAGGTCGGCCGCGAGATCACCGGCGTGCTGGAGCGCGTGACGGAACGCGCGCAAGCCGCGCTGGAAGCCGAGCTGGCGGCACAAACCATCGCCGGCATCCTCAGCGAGGTCGGACACGCACAGCGCCGCCGTCGCCGGGCCTAGCCGGGCCGCATGACGGCCTATTTTTTTACCCCTATATGTAACCACAGCAATTACATATAACGTTTCAGCCACCCACCCAACTATAAGGAATTGACCATGAAGATCGCAATCATCGGCGCCACGGGGCACGTGGGCACCCGCCTGATCGACGAAGCGCTACGCCGAGGCCATCAGGTGACGGCCATTGCGCGCACCGCGTCGAAACTGCCCGCACGCGCGGGGCTGACCACCAAGGATGTCGACGTGGCCGACCAGGCTGGCCTCGTTGCCGCGCTTGCCGGCAACGATGTGGTCTATAGCACCGTGCGTTTCTTGCAAGCCAATGCCGAGCAGATTGTTGGTGCGGTGAAGAAGGCCGCCGTGCCGCGCCTGCTGGTGGTCGGTGGCGCGGGCAGCCTGGAAGTAGCCCCGGGCGTCGCGCTGATCGACACGCCGCAGTTCCCCAAGGAGTACTTTGACGAAGCTTCGGCCGGCCGCGATTTCCTCAACGCGCTGCGCAAGGAAACCGAGTTGAATTGGACGTTCGTGTCGCCGTCGGCCATCTTCGAGCCGGGCGAGCGCACGGGGCACTTCCGCGTCGGCAAGGATTCGCTGCTGGTGGATGCGAACGGCAAGCCCTGGATTTCGATGGAGGACTTCGCCATCGCCTTCCTCGACGAAACAGAAAAGCCGGCACACCCGCGCCAGCGTTTCACGGTCGGTTACTGATCAGCGGCAGCTGGAGGTCTGTGCCGGCGCGCGCCAATCAATGGCTGGGCGTGTCGGCCATGCCGGGAGGCGCGTCATCGGGCTCGATCGGCTCGGGCGTGGAATCCAGCGCCGGCAGGCGGATCACGATCGCGCAGCCTCTGCCGTCTGCATGGGCCAGGCCGTCTTCGATTGCCACCGAGCCATTCCCCAGTTCAACGATACGGCGCACGATCGCCAGGCCCAGGCCGCTGCCCTGCGACTGGCTGGTGCGCGGGCGGTAGAAACGCTCGAACACGCGATCGCGCTCGTCGGGCGGGATACCGGGGCCGGAGTCTTCTATGCGCAGTTCGACCATCGGCGCACCGGCTTGCTCGATACGCTTGACGGCCAGGCGCACCTCGCCGCCGTTGGGCGTTTCGCGCACGGCGTTGTCGAGCACGTTTTCCACCAGCGTCGCAGCGTCTTCGTGCGATACCGAGACCCACGCCTGGTTGGCGCCGTCGTACGACAGCGTGATGTTGCGGCGCTCGGCGCGCGAAGCCTGCTGGATCACGCCGCTGCGCGCGCACCCCGCCAAGTCGGACAATGCGCCCTGCGCAAGTTGCGCCTCCACGCGGCGCGCGTCCAGCCGCGCGATGGCGAGCAGCTTGGCAAGCGACTGCGTTGCGCGCGATATGCCGCGATCAAATTCGCGCAGCGCGGTGGAACGATCGTCTTCGCTGTCGGAATGCGACACGACATACGCCTGCGCCTGAATGGCAGCGAGCGGCGTGCGCAGCTCGTGCGCGGCATCGGCAAAGAAACGGCGATCCGCCTCGATGCCGCGACGCACGCGCGCGAACAGTGCGTTCAAAGCGTCGACCAGCGGTTTCAGCTCGGCATGTTCCACGCTCTGCACGGGGTCGAGGTCGGCAGAATCGCGCGCCTCGACCTGACGCGTGAGCGTGCGCAGGGGCTTGAGGCCCTGGTGTGCGGCCCAGCCGACCATCACCATCAGCGCGCTCGCCAGGATGGCCAGCGCCACCGCCACTTCCTGGAAGAGATCGCGGATGGCGCGCTCGTAGGCCGTCAGCGGCTGCGCCACCGTGGCGGAAATCTTGCCGTCGACGCTGTCGACCGTGTAGCTGCGCCACGGCTTGCCTTCCAGCATGATCTCGACGACGGTGCCTTGCGCCTTGCCGCATGGCATGTTAGGCGCACCGGGGAAGGCGGTGATGACATTGCCGGCGCGATCGCACAGCACGTAGCGGAATTCGCCCGGCAGGATGTTGGGCAGCGACAGGCCCAGTTTGATGTCGGTGAGGCGGCGCAGGAATTCTTCGCGGCGCGGCACGTCATCCATGTTGAGCGTGGTGAGGTCCGCATAGGCCTGGGCCGACATGCGCAGATCGCTCACCACCTGGCGGCTGTTGGTGCGCGAGATTTCCAGATGCGCGATGACGAGCTGCACCAGCAGCATCAACACCAGCGCCAGCAGGATCAGCACATACAGGCGGAATGACAGCGAGCGAACCCGCAGGATGGCTGGAACCGCCAGCTTCATTGGGCGGCCCCACGGTTGCCGCCGATCATGTAGCCGACACCGCGAATGGTCTGGATGGTTTCGTTGCCGAGCTTGCGGCGCAGGTGGTGGATGACGACTTCGAGCGCGTTGGCACTGACGCTGTCGCCCTCACGATAAAGCGCGTCCATGAGCGTTTCGCGCGGCACCCAGCGGTGGGCGCGGCGCACAAGTTCAAGCAGCAGTTGGTATTCGCGCGGCGTGAGTTCGATGACCTGGCCCTCTTGCGTCACGCGCTTCTGCGAGGGCTCCACCACCAGGTTGCCGACGTTCCACTGATTGGTGCTCTGCCCCGCATGGCGACGCAGCACGGCACGCAGGCGGGCGATGAGTTCGTCCACGGGAAACGGCTTGACCAGAAAATCGTCCGCGCCGGAATCGAGCCCTTTCAGCCGTTCCGACAGCGCATCGCGCGCGCTCGCAATGATGACGGGCACGTCGCTGTGCGCGGCGCGCAGTTCTTCCAGGAACGTATGACCCTCACCATCGGGCAGCCCCAGGTCGAGCACGATGGCTTCGAAGGTGTTGGTGGTGATCCATTTCTGCGCGTCGACCAGGCGGCGCACCCAGGTCGCGTTGTAGCCGGCCTGACGCAGCGCGCGGGCCAGTGCGGTGCCCAGCGGCAAATCGTCTTCGATAAGGAGGATGGCGTTCATGCGCGGGAATCTCGGCGGCGGTAATGACGGTAAACGGACAACCGGCACCTTGAAAACAGGCGCCGGCGAAGGTCGAAATCTACCGCAACGGACTGAGCTTTGCCTTAAATGTGTTGAGACACGTGACGAGAAAGTCGCCTCGCGAACACATACCGGACGCGGGTCCGGGCATGCAACGTTGCATTTAGCTATCATTCCAAAATTCCGATTGCATTTTCCTTAAACCGCCGCGCATGTTCCGCCTGCCCACCACCGCCACCGCGCCGTTCTGTCCATCCGAGGTGCGCGGCACGGTTGCCGTGCCGCCCGGCCTGCCGCTGTGGAAGAAGCTGCTGCGCTTTGCGGGGCCGGGGCTGCTGGTGTCGGTCGGTTATATGGACCCGGGCAACTGGGCCACCGACATCGAAGCCGGCTCGCGCTACGGCTATGCGCTGCTGTTCGTGGTGTTGCTCTCCAGCCTGGCGGCCATGGTGCTGCAGTGCCTGTCGGCGCGGTTGGGCATCGTCACCGGCATGGACTTGGCGCGTGCTTCCCGCAACCGCTATCAGCCCGGCGCATTGCGCGTGCAATGGCTTCTGGCAGAGCTGTCCATCATTGCATGCGACCTGGCCGAGGTGCTGGGCTGCGCGCTGGCCTTCCATCTGCTGCTGGGCGTGCCGATCCTGTGGGGCGTGGCGCTCACCGCGCTGGACACGCTGATCGTGCTTGGCCTGAAGGGCAAAAACTTCCGCCAACTGGAAGCCATCGTGCTGGGGCTCATTCTCACGATCGGGCTGTGTTACTTCGTTGAACTCGTGCTCATCAAACCGCACTGGCCTTCAGTGGCGGCCGGGCTGATGCCCTCGTGGCAGGCCGTGAGCCAGCGCGAGCCGCTGTATCTGGCCATCGGCATCCTCGGCGCCACGGTGATGCCGCATAACCTGTACCTGCACTCGTCCATCGTGCAGACGCGCATGACGGCCAACACCGAAGATGCCAAGCGCGAGGCCATCGGCCTGTCGCGGCTGGACACCATCGCGTCGCTGGGCCTGGCCCTGCTTGTGAACGGCGCAATCCTGATCATGGCGGCAGCGGCATTCAACGCGCACGGCCATCAGAACGTGGCTGACATCGAGGACGCCTACCACCTGCTGGAGCCCATCGTCGGAACGGCGCTGGCCGGGCTGCTGTTTGGCATCGCGCTGCTGGCGGCGGGGCAAAGCTCCACCTTTACCGGCACCATCGCGGGGCAGGTTCTGATGGAGGGCTTCCTCGACTTGCGCATCCCCTGCTGGCAGCGGCGTTTGATCACGCGGGCGCTGGCGCTGGTCCCCGCGTTCATCGGTGTGGCGATGCTCGGCGACCACGCCATCGGCAAACTGCTTGTCATCAGCCAGGTGGTGCTCGGCCTGCAACTGCCGTTTGCGATGCTTCCGCTGATCCGCATGACGGGCGATCGCACGCTGATGGGCGTGTTTGTGAGCAGCCGGTTAACGTCTTGGCTGGCGTGGGGGTTATTCATCGTCATCAGCGTCGCCAACGTGTGGCTGGTGTGGCAGGTGCTGACAGGCTGAGTCGTACATTGCGGGATTCCCCCCACTAAAAAACCGCGCACGGGGTTGGCCACCGCTATTAGAATGCGCGCTTTGTTGCGCAATCCGGCCCCGCCCGCGCCCGCATCATCCCGTCGCGCCAGAGGGTCTCTCTTGCCCTGCCTTGAGCGCGAACCTGCCTACCGCCTCCGACCTGCCCGACGCTCGCACACCCTCGCGTGACTATCAGGCGCGCCATTTTGTGCCGATGATCATCGCGCTGAGCAAATGCGGCGTGCTCGGTTACGCCTTCGCGATCGTGCTGGGCTGGTCGGTCGGGCTGCTGCATCGGCCGGAGCCGCTGCTTGCGCTGCTCTTGCTGCTGATGGCAATCGTGGTGGTGGCACAGCGGTATCGGCACACCGGCTTGTGGGGGGTGCTGGCGCTTACGCACCTGCTGGCAGAGGAAGTGGCCATCATCGCGTTCGGTCATCAGGCGGGGCTCCAATGGGTACTGCCGGCGTTCTATCTAATGCCGCTTGCGACCAGCCCCGCGTGGCTCAACCGGCGTGATTTCTGCATCGCCATGGCGCTGTGCACGGCCGGGCCCATCGTCGCGCTGCTGATCGCGCCAGAACCCGCCACGGCAATCCACCACGGCTGGCTGGGGCTGGTGCTTTATCTGCCGATCTGCATGGCTGCGGCCGCCGTCATTCACCACTACCTGCTGCGCGCCATGGCGCGGCACTTTGCGGCCGAACGCAGCCTGGCCGATCGCGCCAACACCGACCACCTGACCGGCATGCTCGCGCGGCAACGCTTCTTCGAGCTGGGCACCTTTGCGGTCGAGCGCGCGCAGCATCATGCCGAGCCGTTGTGCGCGCTGTACCTCGACGTCGATCACTTCAAATCCATCAACGATACGTGGGGACATGCCGCCGGTGACGATGCACTCGTCGCGTTGTCCGATGCGCTGGCGGGCGTGCTGCGCCCGGCCGACCTGTTCGGCCGTCTGGGCGGAGACGAGTTTGCCGTGCTGCTGCCGGGCTGCGGCCTGACCGGCGCGCTTGCCGTGGTGGAACGGCTCAAGACGGCCGTGGCAGGCACGCAAACGCCCGTGGGGCCGCTGACAGTGAGCGTGGGGGCCGCGCCGCTGCGCCCCGGGCAAGATCTGGCGCGTCTTTTGGCCGATGCCGATCTCGGCCTGATGGAAGCCAAGCGACAGGGCCGCAACCGCGTGTGCGTGCCGACCGACGCAGAGCCGAAGGCAACATTGCGGCAGTAAGGCAGGCACGCTATGTGCGGCGCAGCATCCGTGTTTTCTGCACGGAGATGCCCATGGAGTGGCTCAACGCCCACACCTTCCTGCGCGTGCCGGCCCGCGATTGGGCCGCCGCCGCATTGACTGTGATCGCTGCATACGTGTTGCTGTCCAGCGTGTTGCACCTGATCTGCAACCGGTTTGATGCGCGCGCGCGCCGCACCGGCTACCGCTTCGACATTCTCGTCACGGCGGTGCTACGCGATACACACCCGCTGTTCATTGCGCTGGCCGCCTTACTTGCAGGTTCGTACTTCATCGATCTGCCCACGCGCATTGCCAACAAGCTCGATCACATCTGGTTCGTCATCATCGGCTTCCAGATCGCCCTGTGGCTCAACCGCGGCGTGAAGCTGTGGGCGCGTGATCGGCTGTCGACGCAGACCCACGCGACGCGCAACCCGGTGATCACTTCCATGACGGCATGGGTGCTGCGCTTTGCACTGTGGTCGATGCTGCTGCTGGCCATCCTGGCCAATGTGGGCGTCAACATCACCGCCTTTGTCGCCAGCCTGGGTGTGGGCGGCGTGGCGGTGGCGCTGGCGGTGCAGAGCATCCTGAGTGACCTGTTTGCCTCGCTCGCCATTGGGCTGGACAAGCCGTTCGAGATCGGAGACTTCATCGTCTTTGAATCGATTGCCGGCACGGTGCAGCACGTTGGCCTCAAGACCACGCGCATCCGCAGCCTGTCGGGCGAAGAGATCGTCGCTTCCAACACGGCGCTGCTCAAGAGCACGATTCACAATTACAAACGAATGTCGGAACGACGTATCGTCTTCACCTTTGGGGTGACCTACGATGCGCGTGCCGCACAGCTGCAGAAGATTCCGGACATCGTGCGCCGCGCGGTGGAAGCCGCCGGCAACACGCGGTTTGATCGCGCGCACTTCAAGGAATTTGGCGAGAACGCGCTGAACTTCGAGGTCGTGTATTTCGTGACCGATCCGGACTTCAACCTCTATATGGATATTCAGCAGCGCATCAACCTGACCATCCTGGAGGGGCTGGAAAACCTCGGCACCTCGTTCGCACTGCCCACACGCACGATCCAGCTCGTGCGTCGTGACGGTGAGCCCGTTGAACCCGAAGACCTGGCAGGCCGTAAATCAACCACGAGTACACAACGCGTCAGCGCGCGAGCTAGCGGCTGACCGCCACGGGCATGCTGAGGAACGCCGCATCGAGGCTGCGCCACAGCGGCCTTGAGCGCGGCACCATGTCCTGGCGGAAGTACCACCAGAAGTAGCCGCCGACAAAGCGAGGATGCGTGACCGCGAGCCCGTAGTAATGCGCAACGAGCGCCGGCTTGCGTGCGGCATGTCGCGTCCCGACCTCTCCAAACCCGAGCGCGGCATGCGAAAACAGTCCGCCTAGCCGGGTGAACACAGCGTTCCAGTCGGGCGGCGGGATCTTGCAGTCGTCTTCATAGAAGCTGATGAAGACGTAATCGAGCCCATCGCGCAGGCGCAGCGGCACATTACGTTGCACCCACTCGAACATCGCGCGTGACGGCTGCTCGGCGCAGCCTTCGTTGTAGTACAGCGTGAGCGCAGTGCGGCCGCCGCCGGCTCTGATGACTTCATAGGCCGCCATGGTCTTGTCGATCACGTCGCGTGTGGGGCCCGTCCACTCGCCGTTGATCTCGTTGCCCACTTCCCAGACGTCGACGTTGGTGCCGAGCGTGTGCAGGTAGGCGGCGGCACGCTCGCGCAGTTGCTGTGCGGTGTATTGCTTGAGCGTGGAGGAGTCCACCAGTTCGCCCATCACATACGCTACGTCCCGGATTGCGGCCACCGGCCCGACGTAATGCGGTGCATCCATGCCTTCATCAAAGACGACGCGCACTGTGGGCGTGCGCGAGAGATGCGACAACGCGTCCACCACGGCAGGCACGTTGTCCACTGCGTCAACCGTCACGCCATACAACGGCACAGGGCCGGCAGGCATTTCGCCCACCGACCCTGCGGCCTCAGAGGATGCGCTCAATGCCAGCATGACAGTCGCCAGTAACAAGCGCATCCGCCTCATCGTCACTTCACCGTGCTCGCGTCCGCCCAGGTGTACCCCATGCTGGTGATACCCGTGATGATGGTCTGGAAGTCGGTATAGCCCGGCGTACCAAGATCCGGCTCCAGCCAGAACGGATGGAAGAAGAACGAGGCAAAGCCGTCTCGTACCACCTGTGCATACGTCGCGTTGGTCAGGATGTCCTGTGCGGTGTACGTCAGGCATGACGACGGATCGATATTGCAGATGTTGTATTCCACGTTGCCGAGGTTTTCCGGAATGATGCGCTGGTTGTAGTAGTCCTTCTGAATGATGTAGGGGAAGAACTGGCCAACCGAAAAATCATGTCCTGCGGCGGTCGAGTTCAAGGTCTGCGGGTTGTCCGATGTGTAATACACCACGCGCTGATACGTGTTCTTGAAGTACTGCGGCACGGCCTTGATGGACAACGGAGACGATTGATAGTGCGGCGCCTCCCAGGCAAACGGCGCATAGCCATTGAGCTGGAACTCCAGCAAACCCGACGACAACCGCCCGGCTGCCCATTGCGTCGAGTCCTCGTTCACAGGCCGGTTCTGCGTGGCGAGCCAGAACTCGAAGTCGTTCGCGCTGACGGCGTTGATGAGGTTCGGGATGTTGCTGTACTGGTGGGTGTAGCCGTGCATCAGGATCTTCCCGCCACGTGGCAACGCATGGTTGAGCGCTGACTTGAGCCCCGTCGCGTTGACCAGGTGGATGGTCTGCGACACGCCGCCGTTGTAGACGCCGTTCGGGTCTTTGTACAGCGGGATGGTGGCGATCGAGAATGGGATCTTCTTGCTGTAGAGGTAGTCCGTCAGCGTGTTGATGGACGTCACGGTATTCGTCGCGTTGACGTCTTCCAGGCGCACCAGCGCGCGGTGCAGCGTAGGCGCATTGGTACCCAGGATGTCATGCAGCATGTCGCACATCGCCAGATAGCGATCGCGTGGGCCGATATACGAGAACGGCATGTCCGCCACGTACCAGAAATTACCCGACCGCATGATGTATGGCGCCGTCTCCTGCGTCACCGAGTTGGTGATCGTCACCACGCTGCTGGCCTTGGTCGGGTCAGCCACGGAGGTCACGCCAATGTCCGGATCCGCGCTGATGGCGCCGGTCGTGGCATTGAAGGCGTAGTACTTGGTCATGGTCTGGTTCTTGTACGACACCGTATCGAAGAAGCCGGGGTTCGGCGCGCTCGCCGACGGTGCCGCGTTCATGCCGCGCAGACCAACGAAGTTGATGCCGTAACGTGACGTGAACGGATACGCCGTGTTCCAGGCAAGTTCCCACAGGTTGTACTTGAACCAGACGACGGTCTTCTGCGTGGTGGTCACATCCGACAGGAACGCCGCCGGGATGGGGTTGTTGTAGTAACTCCCCATATAGAAGATGGCGGTGTACTGCTCGGTCATGCCAGCCGTGTAGTTCTGCACGGGCAGCATGGTGATGGTGGTGTTGAAGTGCGCGAGCAGGTTGTAGAGCATGATCGCGTATGCCTTGCCCAGATTGGTGTACTGGTCGTTGGGCGGCGCGTCGTACAGCACCAGCATGGGAGCTGGCGTGCTGGTTGTCGTCCCGCCCACCGTCACACAGATGGTGCCGAGGCCGATCGTGCAGGTTGCGGCCTGCGCTGGCGCTGTCAGCGATATGCCAAGCAGGCCGCTCGCAAAGACGAGCGCGCACAGGAACTTTCGTAGCAATGTCTTCATGATGACTCTCCGACTCATGGCAATCATGGGCGATAGAACGAGCCGTCCGCTTGGCGGTAGAGCCCGAGGTTGAAGTTGGGGCCACGATCGTGGCCACGGTCTGTACCTGCCGCCTCGTTTTCCGGCGTGCCGGGGCGGACTTCGGTCATGACTGCCGGGCGCGGCGGTGGGATGACCTGTCCGTTCTCGTCCATGACGCCGTAGCCGTAGGCGCGGCCGCCTCCAGTCACGGGCCTGGGTGTGACTGCTGCCACAACGGTGGGTTGCATGGGTTGCGCAGCCGTGGCCGTCGCCCTGGAAGACGCGGGCGCTGGGGCTTTCTTGTCTGTGTCGGTACTGAGGTTGCCCTGGCCAGTCGCGCCGGCCACGATGGCGGGGACACCTCCATCACCAGCCCACGGCGGCGCGACGATCAGCCACCCGGCAACAAGTGCGGACGCAACCAACACGCCGCCCCCGATTTGCTTCGCTTTCATCAAAGCCTCCTAACCGTTCAGGCGCTGCTGCGTTGACGACCCTTGCGCGGTGGCGCGCGCCGCTTCCAGATCGATGATTTCGGCCTCGGTGGCCGGTTTGCGAATGAGTTGCGGGCCGCGCGCCACCTTCTGCGGCTGTGTGGTGAACGCCTTCTTCAGCGCATCGACAATGCGCCGGCAGGCGTGGCCGTCGCCGTAGGGGTTGTGGGCCTGTGCCATGCGCTCGTATTCGGCAGTGTTGTTGAGCAGCGTTTCTGCTTCGTCGACGATGCGTTGCGTATCGGTGCCGACCAGCCGCGCGGTGCCCGATGCAACGGCCTCCGGCCGCTCGGTGGTGTCGCGCGTCACCAGCACCGGCTTGCCCAGCGCGGGCGCCTCTTCCTGGATGCCACCGGAATCGGTGACGATCAGGTAGGCGCGGTCCATCAGGTAGACGAACGGCAGGTAGTCCTGTGGCGCAATCAGGTGAACGTTGTCATGGCCGGATAGGATGGCGTTGACGGGCTGCTGCACGTTCGGGTTCAGGTGCACCGGATACACAATCTGCACATCCGGATGACGCGCCGCCAGCAGGCGCAGCGCCACGCAGAAGTTCTCGAATGGCTCGCCGAAGTTCTCGCGGCGATGGCCAGTCACCAGGATCATCCGACGCCTGGCCTCCAGAAACGGATAGCGCGCCGCCATCTGGGCGGACAGCGCGGCGTCGATGTCCAGCCGTTGCTTCACGGCCAGCAGCGCATCGATGACGGTGTTGCCGGTAAGCGTGACCTGCTCGGGGTCAATGCCCTCGTCCAGCAAGTTCTGGCGCGATTCGGCGGTGGGCGCGAAGTGCCATGTGGTCACGGAATCGGTGACGCGCCGGTTCAGCTCTTCCGGCCATGGCGACCAGATGTTGCCGGTACGCAAACCCGCTTCCACATGCCCCACCGGAATGCGCCGGTAGAACGCGGCCAGACTTGCCGCCAGCGTGGTTGTCGTGTCGCCGTGCACGAGCACGGCATCGGGCTTGTAGGCATCGAGCACGCCGTCGATGCCGCCCAACACGTTGGACGTGATGTCGGACAGCGTCTGCCCCGGCCGCATCAGATTGAGGTCAAACTCCGGCACGATGCCGAAGAGTTCCAGCACTTGATCCAGCATCTGCCGGTGCTGCGCGCTGACGCACACCGCCGAAGCAAAGCCTGCCTCGGCCTGCAATGCCTGCACCAGCGGCGCCATCTTGATGGCCTCCGGGCGCGTGCCGAACACGGTCAAGATCTTTCCCATCATCACTGCATTCCCCTGTCATCTGCTCGGCGCGCCTGCAAAGCGCGACAGGCACGAGGACGTGCGTGCCGCTTCTGACGCCGGCGCAGACTTCGCCACTGAGCGAAGGCCGTGCCATGCATCCCGCTTTGACCCACCACGGCGCCGCGACGCCATCCTGCGGACGTCGCTGCCGGTTCTCTTTGTTACCCGTTTCCCTCGGCGGTCAAAAACGTTTCATCTGCGACACCTCTGACTGGGGTCTGCTTGAATACGGTGTTGCCTTAGAACCAAAGAATGGCTCGCGCGACCACCCCCTTTGCTCGATCCGCGTGCGTCAATGGCAAGCGGTACTGCACGGTCAAATCCAGCCAACTGGCTGGCGCTGCGTAGTGCGACTCCCGAAACCAGTAGCGGAAGTTGATGCCTGGGCCAACACCCAGCGCAAGCCGCTGCCCGATCGCCTTGTTGTCGTGATCGCCCGCCAGCACGATATGCGGATACACCGTCAGGCGATCGCTGATCGAGTTGAGCAACCACGTGTGTCCGTAGCGCATTTCAGTGCTGATGATCATGCGGCCCTGGTTGAGGAAGTACGCGCCCTCGCCGTACACCTGCCACGTCTGCCAGCGCGGCTTGGTGACCTGCAGATCGAGCCCCTGATCGGTCGAAAATCCAATGCGCAGCAGCGTGTCGTTGGTGGTCAGTTGCCCGATGCGAAAGAGCCGTTCGGCGGTGAACACCAGGTTGATGTCCTTGATCGGCTTGTAGCGTGCGCCCACCGAACCCTGCGCGGTTGGCAGGCCGGTGTTGCCGTTGCGGTCGTACACGCTGTCGTAGCCACGCGCGAAGAGCTGGAAGATGCTGCCGTCTCGATAACCGATGCCCGGCGGCTGCCAGTACACCTCCGCGCCCGCCTGCGCTGCGCTGACGGTGTTGGGCAGCCCAAACGCTGAAGTCTGATACGCACCCGAGAGCACCATGCCGAAGGTGCGCTGCATCTGCTCGACTTCGCGCCGGTAGCCGAAGCGGCGGTCTGGCTGGAGGCGGTCGTCGCCGTTGCCACCGGTGTCGCTCTTGGCATCGGCATCGGCATGGTCAAGGCTTTCCCGGAAGAGCTTGATGGCGGTCGGGTTGTCGCCCAGGCGCTTGGCTGCGTAGGCGGCATCTGCGTAGTGTGTCCAGGTGCCCTCGCCCGTAGCGAAGCCACGCTGGAACGCTGCCAATGCAGCGCGATCGTCACGCGCACGCAAGTGGCTGTAGGCCTCGTTCAACTCGCGCTGGCCGACCACGCGCGGGTCATTGGCGGACGTGGCGTCGCCCTGCGCTTCCGGCGCCATCGCCTGGGCAAGCAGCGCCTTGGCGTAGCGCTGGCGCGCCGGATCCGCAGCGTGCTCGACGGCCAGCGTGGCCGCCTGGGTTGCGCCATCCCGGTCGCCCAATTGCAGGCGTGACTGCGCGAGGCGCACTTGCACGTCAGCATCGGGGTCGTCCTTCATGCCGCTGAGCGCATCCAGCGCGGCCTGCGGATGCTTTGCGGAATACGCGCTGTCCGACCAGGCCAGATGCAGGTTGCGCTGCTCCTGTGCAGTCCAGTCGGTGCCTTGTACAGCGTGCGCAAAGTCCTGTTCAGCGACAGCGGGGTCGTTGGCCTTCTGCGCGAGGAACCCGTGCTGCGCGTATACGCGTGGCTCGTCGGGATACTTCCGCAGCAGCGCATCGGCCTGCGCACGTGCCGAATCCAACTGGCCCTTGCGCGTGAGCACATCCAGCAGCAGCAGGTTCAGTTGCAGGCTGTCAGGCTGCACGGCCAATGCCGCACGCGTGGCGGCTTCGGCATCGTCAAGCTTGTTGGCATCGATGGCGTGATAGGCGCGGTCGGCGCGAAAGTAGGCATCGGGCTGCAACGGCGCGGGCTGCTCTGCCAGCGATACGCCATGACACAGCGCCCAGACTGCCGCGGCAATCGGCCAGCGCAGACGGCGCACGTTTAAAAGGTTGGCTCTCTCGTGTGTCATGCCACACCTCCCGCAACAGATGGGTTCGGCCGCGGGTCGGGCCCAGGGGGCAGGTCCGGCGGCACAGGAATCGGGGGGATGGTGGAAGCCTCGGGTGCGGGTGCCGTGCCGGCTACAGCTTCTGGGCCGGCGCCCGTCATGGATTCAATGGCCAGCATGGCCGAATGCGCCGCCGGGCCGAACACGACCGTGGTACGGCGGTTGGGATCAGCCATCTGCGCCAGCTCGGCCGACATTTCGTGATCGCACGCCATGAAGCACGCGACCTTGCGACCGGCCGCACGGGCCAACTCTTCCAGCACTTCGCCGTTGGGCAACTCCGACACGGCGATGTTGAGCGAACCGTCTTCGCCAATCGAGAACGGCACCACGTGATGCCGCACAGCCAGGTCACGCGGCAGGCAATCGGCCAGCGCACCGAGCACGACGTTGGTCAGGCTCACGCGCGGCAGGTCGACCTGCTCGGCCAGCGCATCGGCCAGCGTGTCGGGCGTGACCAGCCCCTGCTCGATCAGCACTTGCCCGAGCCGGCGCCCGGTCTGGCGCTGGATAGCAAGTGCGGCATCCAGCTGCTCCTGCGTGAGCACTTCCCACTTGACGAGCGTCTCGCCCAGCTTGCAGCGCGTGCGGCCCAGCGCGTCGTTCGACAGGTACGTGTGCTGCGTCTTGTCCCAGGCGATGGGCTTGCCGGTCAGGCAGTAGATCAGGAAGATCTTCCACGCCCGGCATACCGAGAAGAAGTTGATGAAGTTGTTCACCACCAGCCTGGGCAGACACAGCACACCCTGCAGCGGGCCGTTGAGCCGCCCGACAAAGTACACGCGCTGCGCCAGCCGGTTGAAGAGCAACGCGGCGTTGACGGCCAGCAGATCCTGCATCCAGATGCTGCCGACCACGAACGTGCCATCCGGAATGGTCATCACACCTTTGGCGGAAAGCGCGGCCAGCGCCAGATAGTTCAGCGACAACACATAGGCCAGGATCGAGAACAGCGCCGTCAGCACGCCCTTGCGGTCCCGGAAGAACATGTAGCGGGTGATGAGGTTGCCGTTCCAGCCCATCTGCAACCAGCCCTGGAACGCAATGCCGAGCACCCAGCGTGCGCGCTGGCGGTACGCCGTGCGGAACGTGCTCGGAAAGTACTCACGCGTGGCCAGCAGTTGCGGGCGGGCGCCCTTGCGCCGCCCAAAACGCCAGCGTGTTCTTGTCTTGCCCTGAGCGTCTTCAGTCGGCTCTGCGTTCTCGCAGATCGGGAAATGCACGAACGCTTCACGCATGCCGAGTTCGCGCAGCCGGAAGCTGAAGTCGTAGTCTTCGGTGAGCGTGCTGGTGTTGAACGGAGAATCACCGCGCACCTTCATCACCGCTTCTATGGCACGGCGGCTGTAGCACAGCGCAACACCGGCCCCGGGCACCGTGCCGGTCAGTGCCTGGCGCGCCACCAGGTCTTTCTGGTGCGTCTCGGAAAAATCATCCATGTACGTACCGGCCACCCACTCGTACCACTTGCGCTCAAGCGATAGCACCGGCAACTGCACGAGATCCTGATCGCGGATGAAGTAGTTGAAGTACTTCAGCTCCAGCGGGTGGATCACGTCTTCGCAGTCGTGCATGATCACGCCCGCAAAGCGGATGCCGTGGCCTGCCTCGTGCCGGATGATGGTCTGGATGATGGTGTTCAGGCAGTCGGCCTTGCACGTCGGGCCATCGTGCGTGACGGCTGCGCGCACCACACGGCCCGGATAGCGGCGCACCATGCGCTCGACTTCAGTGGTGGTTTCCGCATCGTTGCGGTACGCACCAGCAAAGATGATGAAGCGCGTGTACTCCATCGTCGCCAGGGTGTTCTCGACCATCTTGGCGATGACGTCGTACTCCTTCCACGCCGGCACCATGATCGCGAGCCATTGCTCTTCGCGCTCGCGCAACGATTGCGCCGAGATCGTGACCGGCGTGCGCCCACGCTGCGGCCACAGCCACAGTTCCCGCACCCAGTAAAAGGCGTCCAGGAAAAAATCGTCGGCGGTGCTGATGAAGATGACGAGTGTGGTCGCCACCGTCAAGGTGTTGAGCAACGCCAGGTAAAGCTCCCATGGCAGATCGCTCATGGCTGCTCCCCTGCTCCCACCCGACGGGCGCGTTGCCAGTGTCCGGCGTACCTTCCGCCTTGCGCTGCGGCGCTCATGCTTCCCCCAAGGTCTTTTCGACTTGCGGCGCAACCGCTTTGCGCCGTGGCATCCGACCCGTTCACCTACTGTCGACCGGGTTGATGCGTCGCCCTCTAGCCTGCTTCCGGCGAGGGAGAACGCGAGGACCATACCAACGCCCACCAAAGCGCACGGTTATGCGGTGCAGCGCACCACAGACGTCTTCGGACACGTGCCGGATACGCCAGGTTGTTGCATGCGTGAACGCAAGACGCGGGCGGCAAGGGTGGCAAGATCAACGCCACGGCATGCAACGCCATCAAATGAGCTGGGACATTCGTCCGGGCAGCGGACAAGGCCTCCCTACGAATGACGGAGGCGCAGAGCGGTCAGGTGCAGGGTGTTTGGGTTAGGCGAGCACAGCGCCCGCCAGACCGGCACGGTTCGCATGTTGCCGCATGCACGTCGGCGCGCAACGGGACGCGGCTCGCAAAGCCTTGTGCATAAAGGATCCGCCAGGGGGATCTCACACCGCAGGCATGCCGACCACGCAGGCTGCCTAGGCGCGCGCTACGTTGTCGCGCGAATCGCAATCCAGGCCGACAACATCGGCCCAAGCAATTCCGCAAATCCGTTACAGCGCTGAAACACAAAGCCGCGCTCGGGGCGCGGCTTGTTGAGATGAACGCGTCGACTTCTGCGTCAGAACTGTTCCCAGTCGTCGGCATCGTTGGAGGCCGCAGCCAAGGCAAGCTTGCCAGGCTTGGGGTCGGCTGCCATGGCAGGCGCTACCTTCACGCTCTGAGCCGGCACAGCAGCCGGCTTGACCCGCGCAGCGGCGCGCTTGCTGGCCGAACGCACCGTCGCCACGGCAGGTTTGCGTGCCGCCGGTTTAGCGACCGGGCTGGGCACGGCCGATGTATTCGACGCAGCCGACGCGGCAGGCGCCGCCTTTGCAACCACGGGCACCAGCACGGGTTCAGCGTGCACACCCGCTGCAGGCAGGCGGAACGATGCCACCGCCTCGCGCAGCACGCCAGCCTGCTCTTCCAGCGATTGCGCAGCAGCAGCAGCCTCTTCTACCAGCGCGGCGTTCTGCTGGGTCACCTCGTCCATCTGCGTGACGGCCTGGTTGACTTGCTCGATACCGGCGCTTTGCTCGTCCGATGCAGAGCTGATCTCGCCCATGATGTCGGTCACGCGCTTGACTGCCACCACCACTTCGTCAATCACCGCCCCGGCTTCGGTCACCAGCGTCGAGCCGTTCTCGACACGGCCCACTGAATCGCTGATCAACTCCTTGATCTCCTTGGCTGCCGTGGCCGAGCGCTGCGCCAGGCTGCGCACCTCGCCCGCCACCACCGCAAACCCACGGCCCTGCTCGCCCGCGCGCGCGGCTTCCACCGCCGCATTCAATGCCAGAATGTTCGTCTGGAACGCGATGCCTTCGATCACGCCGATGATGTCTGCGATCTTCTTGCTGCTGTCGTTGATGCCCGACATCGTCTCGATCACGCGGCCTACCACCTCACCGCCCTTGACGGCGATGTCCGATGCGTTGCCCGCGAGTTGGCTGGCCTGGCGAGCGTTGTCGGCGTTCTGACGCACGATGCTCGTCAGCTCTTCCATGCTCGACGCCGTCTCTTCCAGCGACGAAGCCTGCTCTTCGGTGCGCTGAGACAGGTCCATGTTGCCGGCCGCAATCTGCTTGGTGGCGCTGGCGATGGATTCGCTGCCGCCGCGCATCGTCACGATGGTGCGGATCAGGCCGTGCTGCATGTCGATAAGACCTTGCGTGAGCGCACCCATTTCGTCCTTGCTGCTGACGGTGATGCGCTCGGTCAGGTTGCCCTGCGAGATCGCGCTGAAGTGGCCCAGCATCTTTGAGAGCGGCACCGAGATCGCACGGTGCAGGCCAAATGCGCAGCCCAGCGCTGCGGCAATACCCACCACGATGGCGCCGACGATCAGCATCAGGAATGCGTGCGAGCGGGCGACCGCGCCTTCGTAGGCTGTCTTGGCCTGCTCAGCCTGGCTGCGATCCAGCACGTCAACGGCCGCAGACAGCGCCACAAACTGCGGCGGGATGACGGTCATGACCACCTTGTCTGCGGCAGCGGCATCGTGCGCGCGCAGTGCGCTCATCAGGGGCTCGATGCCGTCGCGGAACAACGCGGCGCGTTTGGCTTCAACGTCCGCGGCCAGGCGCGCTTCCTCCGCGGTCATGGGCAGCGCCTTGTATTGCTTCCACGCGCCTTCCGACTTGGCGCGGTAAGCGTTGGCCTTCTCGATGATGGCCGGCACGTCGGCCGCATCCGGATGGAAGACCGCCCGATCAAGCGTCGTACGCACGATCGCGGCATTCAGCTGCGCCTTGCCCATCAGCGATGCCGAAGCGAGCTGATTGGAGTAGATCTCGTTGATATTTGCGTCGGAGGCGCGCATCCCGATCACGCCAATGGTGCCCGTAATCGTGAGCAGCAAGGCGAGCAGCGTCAGCGCTGCGTTGAGACGGAAACGGATGGAAAGTCGATTGAGCATGGGAATCACCGCGGGGTTATCGCCTCCGCTATATCGGTCGGCCCGCGCCGTTTCTGAAGCCCGGCGCGGGCACATCCCATGCAGGATGTGGCTAGTACGGCACTGCCATGTTGTTTTCGATGCGGGCGCGATCCCCCACGCGCAGGCCGTTCGGGTTGTTCTGCGTGAGCGTCACGCGCGAGTTGTCGTTCAGCCGCATGGTCACGCGGTAGGTCTGGCCGACCACCGTGTTGCCTTCCACGGCGTTGCCCGCCATGGCGCCCGCCACCGCACCGCCGATGGTGGCCACGGTGTTGCCGCGCCCGCCGCCAACCTGGTGGCCAAGCAAGCCGCCCACCACGCCGCCGAGCACGGCACCCACGCCGCTCGACTGGCCCCGCACGGGCACCGCTTCGACGTATTCGACAACGCCGTAGCGGTTATCCGCCGGTGCTTGGTAAGACGGATCGCCGTTGCTCGGATACGGCGAATAGTTCGGCTGCGAGTAAGCCGGCTGTGGCTGCGAATAGGTCGGCGCCGGCTGCTGTGGATACGGCTGCGGCGCGTTCGTACCGTAGCCATTGTTGTACGTGTTGTCGTACCCGCTGGTATAGCCGCTGCTGTAAGTGGCCGGGCCGACGCTGTTGCCATAAGCATTACTGCCCGCGGCATAACCCGCCCCATAGCCCGCTCCATAACCGGGGTACGCAGGTGCTGTCACGCAGCCTGTCAGCCCGGCTGCCACGGCAGCCAATGTGGCTGCTGTCACCCAACGCGCTGCGCGCCCTGCACGGTC
Source organism: Ralstonia sp. 22086 (assembly GCF_052045975.1). NCBI lineage: Bacteria > Pseudomonadati > Pseudomonadota > Betaproteobacteria > Burkholderiales > Burkholderiaceae > Ralstonia > Ralstonia sp. 22086. The sequence continues at coordinate 124,480 of NZ_JBQEPZ010000004.1, forward strand.
CGACTTGTTCGTTGCTCGCATGATGATTCCCGTCTTGTGAACGAGGCGTCTGCGCCGGACCTGCAGTCTGTTCTGCGGCCTGCGGCCATGCGCCTCTTGCCGCAAAGTCTATGCCGCAGCCCTGCAAACCCGTGCAACCAAACCTGCTCATCGGTAACGGGGTGTAACCGCATCGCCGCCGTGGCTTTGGGCAAGGCGCTGGGGGCGCGCGCTATCATCGCCAGGCGCCGTGCGACGCACCTCCTTGCCGATCGGGGTCTCGCCCCCATTGATGCGGTCCGCCTTCTCTCCTGACCATGCAACCGACCCTGCTGCTCCTCATTGCGATGACGCCCGATAACGTGGCGCAGATCGCTGAATATTTTCACGTCATCCATGCACCCACCCGCGCCGAACGCGATGCCGCCATCGCGCGCGAGGGGAAAAACGTCCGCATCGTGCTGACCAATGGCTCGACGGGCCTGACCGGTGCAGAGATCGCCGCGATGCCCAAGCTGGAGCTCGCCTGCGCGCTGGGCGCTGGCTACGAGAACATCGATGTAGAGGCCGCCCGCGCCCGCGGCGTGGTGGTGGCCAACGGCGCCGGCACCAACGACGCCTGCGTGGCCGACCACGCCTTTGGCTTGCTGCTGGCCACCGTGCGCGGCATTCCCAAGCTGGACCGGTCCACACGCAACGGCGTCTGGCGCGACGACATTCCGCTGCAGCCCGGCGTATGCGGCAAGCGCCTGGGCATCGTAGGTCTCGGCACCATCGGCATGCAGATCGCGCGCCGCGCTGCCGGCTTCGACATGCAGATCGGCTATCACAACCGCAAGCCACGCGACGGCGTGTCGTACCGCTACTTCGATGCGCTCAAGGACATGGCCGAGTGGGCTGACTTCCTGATCGTTGCCACGCCAGGCGGTGCGCAGACCAAGCACCTCGTCAACCAGCCGATCCTGGAAGCGCTGGGCCCCAACGGCTACGTGGTCAACATTGCGCGCGGCAGCGTGGTGGATACGGCGGCGCTGGAAGCGGCCATCCGCGCAGGCAAGCTGGGTGGCGCGGGGCTGGATGTGTATGAGAGCGAGCCCAAGCCGCCAGCCGGACTGCTTGACCTGGAGCAGGTCGTTCTGACGCCGCACATTGCCGGCTGGTCGCCGGAATCGGTGCAGGCCACGGTAGATCGCTTTCTGGAGAACGCCCGCGGACATCTGGCGGGCACAGGCGTGGTGTCCCCGGTCTAATGAACTGACCCGGGGACACCACGATCACGCGGTTACGACGCCGGACGCTTCATCTGGCACGACGTCGGCTGGGCCGCGAGGTGCGGTTCCAGCGTGACGTCGGTACGCCAGCCGTAGCCGGTGTTTTCCTGGTCGTACTTGATCTTCTTGCCGTCGGCCTTTACCCAGGTGGTCACGTACAGCGTCTGCTGCGCCTGGTGATCGGTCTTGCGCATTTCGATCGGACCATTGAGGCCATCGACCGTCATGCCTTCCATCACCTTGGCCACCTTGGCCGGCTCGGCCGAACCGCTGGTCTTGATGGCCTTGGCCAGGAAGGCGATGCCGGTGTAGACATCGGCATTAAAGAAGTCGTCGTTGTACTTCTTCTTGAAGCCGTCGAGCACGGCGCTCGTCTTGGCGTTGCCGTCGTTCGGGGCAAAGTAGCTGATGACCTTCACGCGATCCGCGCCTGAGGCGCCCATCGCCGTGGGCACACCGGTTGTGCCGGCATAGTACGTATAGAAATTGGTGGTCAGGCCCGCATCTTTCGATGCGCGGATCAGCAGCGCCAGATCGCTCCCCCAGTTGCCGGTGATGACGGTATCGGCGCCGGACGCACGAATCTTCGCGACATACGGCGAAAAGTCCTTCACCTGCGCAAGCGGGTGCAGATCTTCACCCACCACCTGGATGTCCGGACGCTTGCGCTTGAGGTATTCCTTGGCTGCACGCGCCACCTGGTGGCCGAACGAGTAGTTCTGGTTCAGCAGGTAGACCTTCTTGATGTTCTGGTCCTTGGCGAGATAGCTCGTCAGGGCCTCCATCTTCATGTCGGAGTTGGCGTCCAGGCGGAAGTGCCAGTAGTTGCACTTGCTGTTGGTCATGTCCGGGTCGACCGCGGCGTAGTTGAGATAGATGATCTCCTTGCCCGGGTTGCGGTCGTTGTACTTGGCGATGGCGTCCTGCAGCGCCATGCCCACGCTGGAACCGTCGCCCTGGGCAACGTAACGGATGCCCTGGTCGGTGATCTGCTTGAGGATCGTCAGGCTCTCTTGCGGCGACACCTTGTTGTCAAAGCCGACGACTTCAAATTTGGTGCCGTTGCCGCTCCAGTTCTGCTGGTTGGCCAGATCAGCCGCGTATTGCCAGCTGCGCAGCTGGTTCTGGCCCAGCGCGCCCATCAGCCCGGACAGCGGATCGATCCACGCGATCTTGACGGTCTCGGCGTGGACGGTGCCCGGGCAAAATGCGCCTGCGAATGTGCTAACTGCTGCCGCCGCGCACAGCGCGAGTCGGAATGCCTTCATGCAAATGTCTCCTGATGTCTTATCGTTTGACGCCGTGCAGAAGGCATCGTCGAGCATGGTTCTTACACTAAGCCGCAAACCAAGGCTTGCGGTAGCTCGATCCTTCCATACACAAACGTATGTGCATGGTAGGAGGGCGTTTGTTGCCGTGTCAACCCGCGCAAACCTGGGGGCCTCAGCACGATTTAAGCGCTGGACAGCCCCGCCAGCGGGGCTAGAATCCGCCTTCATGCCAAAGCCATCCCTGCAGATCGACGAACGCGACGAAGCCGTCGAAGTCGATGCCGATTCCGCCTCCCCCGCCGCGCCGCGTACACAGCTCACGCCTGACGACTGGGTGCGCGCCGCTACCGATCTGCTTGTGACAAAGAGCATCGATGCCGTGCGCGTGGACGTGCTTGCCAAGCAGCTGGACGTGACGCGCGGCAGCTTCTACTGGCACTTCAAGAACCGCGACGATCTGCTGCACCAGGTATTGCAGGACTGGAGCGAGCGCACGCGCGTGGGCCCCAAGCTGGAGCGGCAAAACCCGTCGGTGCAGGGCCTGGTGCGCGATCTGCTCGCGCTGCCGTTTCGCGGACGCAGCGCCCGCCGCACAGCCATGATCGAATTCGCCATCCGTGCCTGGGCGCGGCGCGACCCGATGGCGCAAGAAGCCGTCGAAGCGGTGGACGAGCATCGCATGGACTACTACGTCCAGCATTTCCAGGCGATCGGCTTTGCGCGCAAGGACGCCAAGACGCGCGCCTTCATGCTCTACGCCTACCAGCTATCGGAGGCCACGCTCTGGCACCAGGGCAGCAAGCCCGACAAGGACGCGCGCCGCCGCTTCTTTGAAGACACGCTGCTCGCGGGTGCACCCTCTGAAGGTTCGTCCGCCCCGTCGCAGGAATAATTCGTGCTGCATGGGGCGCATTCCCCTCCGAGTGCGCCGCGATGCCCGAATCGCCAGCCTTTCACACATCCGACCTTCCCAGCCGGCTCGATCGCCTGCCGTGGAGCCGCTTTCACACGCGCGTGGTCATTGCGCTGGGCATTACGTGGCTGCTCGACGGCCTGGAGGTGACACTGGCCGGTGCTGTGGCGGGCGCACTCAAGCAAAGCCCTGCCCTACATCTCACCAACGCGCAGGTCGGCATTGCCAGCAGCGCATACCTGGTCGGGGCGGTATTCGGGGCGCTGCTGTTCGGCTGGATGACGGACCGACTCGGCCGTCGCAAGCTGTTCTTCATCACGTTGGGCGTCTACATCCTGGCCACGCTGGCTACGGCGTTCTCATGGAGCTTTGCCAGCCTGGTCGTGTTTCGGGTGCTCACAGGCGCAGGCATCGGCGGTGAATACGCGGCCATCAACTCGACCATCCAGGAGCTAACGCCGGCACGCGTGCGCGGCTGGACTGACCTCGCCATCAACGGCACGTTCTGGATCGGTGCCGCGTTGGGCGCAGGTGCATCGTTGTGGCTGCTGGATCCGGCGCACATGAGCATCGATACCGGCTGGCGGCTGTGCTTCTTCATTGGCGCCCTGCTGGGGCTCATCATCCTGGTGATGCGTTTCTGGATTCCGGAAAGCCCGCGCTGGCTCATCACGCGCGGCCGGCACGAAGAAGCACAGACCATCGTGCAGGACATCGAAAGCGAAATTGCCGCACGCGGCCATCGCTTCGATACCGCGCCGCTGCCTGCATTGCGCATGCGCCGCCGCGGCCATCCACGCTTGATGGAAGTCGCACGCGTGCTGTTCATGCTGCACCGGCAACGCGCGCTGGTGGGCCTCGCGCTGATGGCGGCACAGGCGTTTTTCTACAACGCGATTTTCTTCACCTACGCGCTGGTGCTGACGGATTTTTATGACGTGCCCGCAACGAAGGTCGGCACGTACCTGCTGCCGTTCGCACTGGGCAATTTTCTCGGGCCGCTGCTGCTCGGGCGATTGTTTGACGTGGTGGGCCGGCGCACGATGATTGCAGCGACCTACGCAATCAGCGGCGTGCTGTTGCTGGCAAGCGGCGCGCTGTTCAAGGCCGGTGTGCTTGATGGCACCACGCAGACCATCGCGTGGACCGTGGTGTTCTTCTTTGCATCGGCCGCTGCCAGCTCGGCATATCTGACAGTGAGCGAAACCTTTCCGCTTGAGGTGCGCGCGCTGGCCATTGCGCTGTTCTATGCCGTGGGCACGGGGCTTGGCGGCGTGGCCGGGCCCGCGCTGTTCGGCTGGCTGATCGATACGCACTCGCGCGGCGCCGTGTTCGGCGGCTACGCATTCGGTGCCGTGCTGATGCTGCTGGCTGCCGTTGTGCAGGCTTGCTGGGGGACGGCGGCCGAACGCAAACCCCTGGAACACGTGGCTGCGCCGCTGTCGGTGGACGACAGCCCGGCTTGATCTGCGCCAAACCGGCGCCACGCGCGTCCCCGCCGGTCGCCTATATACTTTCGCGCAGCGCTTTCCCGTGCATTTCCCGCTTACTGGAGACACCCATGCCTGACGCGACTTACGACAACCAGAACATTTTCGCCAAGATCCTGCGCGGCGAGCTGCCGTGCATCAAGGTGTACGAAGACGACCACACCATCGCTTTCATGGACATCATGCCGCAGGCCGACGGCCACGTGCTGGTGCTGCCCAAGGAAGGCGCGGCAGAGCTGTTCGACCTGTCGGATGATGCTGCATCGGCCGCCATCCGCACCACGCGCAAGCTGGCGCGCGCCGTGCGCGCTGCGTTCACGCCGCCGGGCATCGCGGTCTTCCAGCTCAACGGCAGCGCTGCCGGGCAGACGGTGCCGCATGTGCACTTTCACGTGCTGCCGCGCTACAGCGATACGCCGCTGCAACCCCACGCCCGCGTGCAGGCCGACAGCGACAAGCTCAAGGCCCACGCCGAGAAGATCATCGCCGCACTGCAAGCGGAATAAGCGCCCCCGTCACGGCGCAGCGGACGGCACTGCCGAATCCGCCTGCGCCGTGGCGCCTTCTCGTCCGCCCTCCCGTCGATAAGCCAGCCGATACAGCACCGGCAACACCAGCAGCGTTAGCGCCGTCGACGACAGAATCCCTCCGATCACCACCGTGGCCAGCGGACGCTGCACTTCCGCGCCCGTACCGGTTGCCAGCGCCATCGGCACGAAGCCGAGCGACGCCACCAGCGCGGTCATCAACACCGGGCGCAAGCGTGTGAGGGCGCCCTCACGCACGGCCTCGTCGACCGACTTGCCGTTCTCTCGCAGGCCGCGGATAAAGCTCAGCATCACCAGCCCGTTGAGCACCGCCACGCCCGACAGCGCGATGAAGCCCACCGCCGCTGAAATCGACAGCGGAATACCGCGCAACGCCAGCGCCAGAATGGCGCCCGACAGCGCGAACGGAATACCGGAGAACACCAGCAAACCGTCCTTCAGGTTGCCGAACATCATGAACAGCAGCGTGAGCACCATGGCCAGCGCCAGCGGCACCACGATCTGCAGGCGTTCGGTAGCCGACTGCAACTGCTCGAACTGCCCGCCCCACGCCATCCAGTAACCGGCCGGCAGACGCACCTGCGCATCGAGCACCGCCTGCGCTTCCTCCACAAACGAGGCGATGTCGCGCCCACGCACATTTGCGCTGACGACGATGCGGCGCTTGCCGTCTTCGCGGCTGACCTGGTTGGGGCCCGTGATTTCGTTGAGCGTGGCCACATCCGCCAGTGGCACGTAACCCTGCCCGTTGGGCAACGCCAGCGGCAGGCGGCCCAGTGCTGCCGGATCACTGCGTGCGGTTTCCGGCAGGCGCACGACGATGCCGAAACGACGGTCGCCCTGGAATACCGTGCCCGCATCCTTACCGCCGATGGCCGCGGACACCGTGTCCTGGATCGCACCGATGGAGAGGCCGTAGCGTGCAGCCTTGTCGCGATCAATGTCGACGTTCAGGAAAGGCAGTCCGCCGGTCTGTTCGATCTTCACCTCGGTGGCGCCGGCCAGCTTGCCGAGCTGCGCGGCAATGATCCTGGCCTGCGCCTCAAGCACGCCCATGTCATCGCCGAAAAGCTTGACAGCCACGTCGCTGCGCACGCCCGAGATCAGCTCGTTGAAGCGCAGCTGAATCGGCTGCGAGAACTCGTACGCATTGCCGGGCAGTGCTTCCACCGTGGCACGAATGTCGGCGAGCAACTGATCCCGGTTGCGGCGTTTGCCATCGGCGCCGGCCGGCCAGTCGCGCTCGGGCTTGAGCATGATGTAGCCGTCGGAGATGCTGGGCGGCATCACGTCGGTCGCGACTTCTGCGGTGCCTGTGCGCGCGAATACACGCTCGATCTCGGGAAACTTAGCCTTGAGCGCGCGCTCGATCTGCATCTGCATGTCCAGCGATTGCGCCAGGCCCGTGCCCGGCACGCGCATGGCCTGAATGGAAAGATCGCCTTCGTTCAGGTTGGGCACGAACTCTGCGCCCAGGCGCGTGGCAGCCACCAGCGAGACCGACACGGCTACCGCGGCAAACGTCAACACCACGGCGGGTGCGGCCAGCACGCGTTCGAGCAGCGGCGCATACACACGGCGCGCCCAGCCCATCAGGCGGTTCTCCTTCTCGGCCACGCGTTCGCCAATGAACAACGCCACGGCAGCGGGCACAAACGTGATGGAGAGGATCATGGCCGCAGCCAGCGCCAGCACCACCGTGATCGCCATCGGGTGAAACATCTTCCCTTCCACACCCGAGAGCGCAAAGATCGGCAGGTACACCACCATGATGATGAGCTGGCCATACAGCAACGGGCGGCGTGCCTCGCGGGCGGCTTCAAATACCTCGTCGAAACGCTCGGCGCGCGTGAGCGGTCGACCACGTGCCTCCTGCGCATGCGCAAGGCGCCGCACGCAGTTCTCGACGATCACCACGGCACCGTCGACGATGATGCCGAAGTCCAGCGCGCCCAGACTCATCAGATTGGCGCTCACCTTGGCCGACACCATGCCGCTGAACGTCATCAGCATCGACAGGGGAATCACCAGCGCGGTCAGCACGGCTGCACGCAGGTTGCCCAGGAAGAGAAACAGCACCGCCATCACCAAAATGGCGCCTTCCAGCAGGTTCTTCTTGACCGTGGCGATGGCCTTGTCGACGAGTACCGTGCGGTCGTACACCGACTCCACCCGAATGCCCGGCGGCAGCGTCTTGCGGATCTCCTGCATGCGCTTGTCCACGGCCTGCGAAACCGTGCGGCTGTTCTCACCCATCAACAGGAATGCCGTGCCGAGCACCACCTCGCGCCCATTGCTGGTGGCGGCGCCCGTGCGCAACTCGCTGCCGCTTTCGATGGTGGCGACGTCACGCAAGCGCACCGGCGTGCCGTTCGGGCTGGCAAGCACCACGTTGCCGATGTCGGCCGCGTCACGCAGCTGGCCGGGCGCGCGCACGAGGTATTGCTCGCCCTTGCGTTCGATATAGCCGGCGCCGATGTTGGCGTTGTTGCGCTCCAGCGCGGCCACCACATCGGCCAGTGTGAGCTTGTACGAAGCCAGGCGTTCCGGGCTTGTTGCCACCAGGAATTCCTTTGCAAAGCCGCCGATGGTGTTGACCTCCGTCACGCCCGGCACGTTGCGGATCTGCGGGCGGATCACCCAGTCCTGCAACTCGCGCAAATCTGCGGGGGTGTAGGCGGTGCCGTCGGGCTTGCGCGCGTTGGCGTCGGCCTCCACGGTCCACAGGTAGATTTCGCCCAGGCCCGTGGAGACGGGCCCCATGCTTGGCGAAATACCATCGGGCAACTGTTCCTTTGCGGCCTGCAGGCGTTCGCTCACCAACTGGCGCGCGAAGTAGATGTCGGTGCCTTCCTTGAAGATCACCGTCACCTGCGACAGGCCGTAGCGCGAGAGCGAGCGCGTCTGCTCCAGCTTCGGTAAGCCGGCCATGGCGGTTTCCAGCGCATACGTGATGCGCTGTTCGGTTTCCAGCGGCGAATAGCCCGGTGCCGGCGTGTTGATCTGCACCTGCACGTTGGTGATGTCGGGCACCGCGTCGATCGACAGGCGCGTATAGCTGTACGCGCCAAACGCGGCGGCCGCCAGCACGGCCATCAACACCAGCCAGCGCTGCGCGATGACGGTGCGCAAGAGGCGTTCAAACATGGCGCCTCCTTTCAGTGGCCGTGGTCAGCGGACTTGCCGGCTTCGGCCTTCAGCACGTAGCTGTTGGCCGCAGCGTAGCGCGTGCCGGCGGGAAGGCCCTCCAGGATTTCCGTCCAACTGCCGTCAGTGCGGCCTGTCTTGACGGGGCGCACCTCGAAGCCGGTCGGCACGGGCACGAACACCGACGGCTTGTCATCGACGGTCTGCACGGCATCGGCGCGCACAGCCACGGGCACCTGCACGCGCCCCGATTCAACGGACACGTTGACGAACATGCCCGGGCGCCATGCGAGCTTAGGGTTGTCGAGCGTGACGCGGGCGGGCGCGGTGCGGGTCTGCTCGCCAAGCAATGCGCCAACGTAAGCGACCTTGCCTTGCACGGCGGTACCGGTGGCCGTGGCACGCACAGTGGCCGACGCGTTGGCGGTGACCGCCTCCAGATCCTTGGCGGTGACAGAGAAATCGGCCCAGACGGTGCGCAGGTCCGCCACCGTAAAGACGGCTGTTTCCGCCTGCACTGCTTCGCCCTGCGACAAGTGCTTGGCAACCACCACGCCATCAAACGGCGCACGCAGCTCGAAGCGATTCAACGCCGAGCCCGCCGGCGCGGCACCAATGGCTGTCAGCTTCTGGCGGGCGTTGTCCGCGGCAATGCGCGCTTCCTGCAGTGATGTACGCGCCTGCTGGTAATCCTGTTCGGCAGCGATGCCCTGCTCCCACAGGCGCTTTTCGCGTGCGTGTGTTTCCTGCGCGAGCGCAAGGCGTTGCTGGGCCGCCTGCAGTTCGCTGCGTTGATCCGACAGCGCGGGGCTGGACAGCACGGCCAGCAGTTGGCCGCGCGCCACCGGTTGGCCAAGCTCCACCGCCACCTTCTCCGCCACGCCCGCCACACGGGGGACCACGTGGGCGGTGCGGTCTTCGTTCAGGCGAATTTCACCGGGCAGGACAACCTCCGTTCGCAGCTCGGCGGCGCCTGCGCTTTCCACGCCGATCTTCGCATTGGCGATGGCTTCAGCCGTCATGGCAAGCGTTTCGGCGTGCGGTGCGTCAGGCTGCTCGGTGGTGGCGGGTGCAGGTGCCGCCTCGGCCTCGGGCGTCGCAGCCTGGCGCGCGCCCGTACCGAACCAGAGCCCGGCAGCGGCCAGCGCGCCAAGCACGACGATGAGCGCGATGGCGCGCCGTTGTTGCGGTGGAAGTGTCATGTCAGCGGAAAGAGAGCGGCCGCATTACCGGCCGAGGATGCGATCGATACCGGCGGCCGCCTGATGCGCGCGCGACAGCGCGGCCAGGTATTGCGCGCGCGCCTGGAACAGCGTGCGCTGGGCGTCCAGCACATCGAGAAAATTGAACTTGCCCGCATCAAAGCCGATGCGTGCGGCGTCATACGCGCGCTGCGCACCTGGCAACACGTCTTGCCGCAGCGACTGCACGGCGGCGCGCGCTGCGTCGAGCCGTGCCACGTCCTGCGCGAGCGTGGCGTTCTGTTCAAGCTGCAGGGCGCGGTAGTCTTCAAAGGCCTTGTCGGCCAACCGCTGTGCTTCGAGCTGGCTGCCCTGGTTGCGATCAAACAGCGGCAAAGGCACGGCAATGCCGAGCACCGCCATGTTGTTGTTCGCGGCGCTGTCGCGCTTGGCGCCCACCGTGAGCGTCACGTCGGGCACGCGTTTGCTGCGCTCCACGTTGGCAAGTGCCTGGCGGCGGTCGATCTCCAGACGGGCACGGACGGCACGGGGCGTATTTTCCAGTGCACCGGTGGCTTGGCGCGCTTCGGGCGGCACGACGGGCAGCGTCTCCGCGCTTCCGTCGGCTTCAGGCGCGGCAGAAGGCGTGCCCCAGAAGGCCGCCAATGCACGTTGAGCGACCAACAGTTCGGCATTCGCGTCACGCAGTTCGATGGCAGCACTGGCGCGGGCCACGCCAGCCTTGGTCTGCTCCACCGGCGAGACTTTCCCCGCTTGCACGCGCCGCGCGGCCGCGGATTCGGCCTGAGCGGCCAACGCATCCGACGCCTGCGCGAGCGCCAGGCGCTCCTGCGCGATCACCAGGTCGAAGAACGCGCGCGTGACATCCGCACGCAACTCGGCCTGCAGCACGGCGGCATCTTGCGCCGTGGCGTCCCGGGTGATTTGTGCGGCGCGCGTGCGGGCACCACGCTTGCCGCCCAGTTCCAACGGGATATTCAGTTGCGCCGTCATCGTGGCGCGGTCGCGCCGGACGTCTTCTGTCGTGAAGGCGGCGTCGGGATTGCGCAGCCGGCGGGCCTGGTCGAGTGCGCCCTCGCTGGCGGCCACCTCATACCCGGCAGCGGCCAGCGCCGGATGCGACTGCACCGCGCGTTCAACGGCTTGCTGCAGCGTCACGCGTTCGGATGACGCAGCCGCAGGCCCGCCTGGCATAGAAAGGGCCACCGGAGCGACGGGGTCCGGCACCGCTGCGGTGGCCAACGGGGCAGCCAAAAGGCAGATGAGAGCCGCCCCGGCGGTCTGGAAACAACGCATTACGCAATCGCGCCGTCGGTGTACGGATCCGGGCTGCGCGGGCTGCTCAAGCCGCCATCGGTGTAAGGATCGCGGGCGCCAACGCGGGCCTCGAGCGCCGTTTGTGCTGCACCGTCCGTGTAAGGATCGCGGGCGCCGGTTTTGCCGCCGTCGGTGTAGGGGTCGCGGGTACCGGACTTGGCGCCATCGGTGTACGGGTCACGCGCGCCGGCCTTGGCCAGCGGCGCGGCCATCGACTTGATCTGCGGAGCGCAGCAGGCAGACTGGTTGTCTTGCGCGGCAACGGCGGTGCCGGTTGCCAGCATTGCGGCCAGAGCCGCCAGGGACAGCACACGTTGGAATCGAATCGCCATGAGAATCTCCTTCAAAAGGCCTGACATCAGCAAACAGGAAGGGGGGCGATGTCAGTGGGGCCAGTCTAGGGAGCGGTGCACCACGCGGGCATGACTCGAAGATGACAAACTTGTCATCTTTGTGCCCCCGTCGGGGGTTTTGGCATATCGTGGCGGCACTGGCGGATGCATCAAGCGCGCGCCATTTTTCATCATGCGACTGCTCATTGTTGAAGACGAGCCCAAAGCGGGCGATTACCTGCTCAAGGGCCTGACGGAATCCGGCTTTGTGGCCGACCTCGCCCGCACAGGCCCCGATGGCCTGTTCCAGGCCATGGAGCATGACTACGACCTGATCGTGCTCGACGTCATGCTGCCCGGCATGGACGGCTGGCAGGTGCTGCAGGAACTGCGCCGCCGCAAGAGCACGCCGGTGCTGTGCCTGACCGCGCGCGATGAACTGGCCGACCGCCTGAAGGGCCTGGAGCTGGGCGCGGACGACTACCTCGTCAAACCCTTCGCCTTTGCCGAGCTGGTGGCGCGCGTGCGCACCATCCTGCGGCGCGGCCCGCTGCGTGAAAGCGAGATCCTCGAAATTGCCGACCTGACGATCGACACGATCAAGCGCCGCGTGACACGCGCAGGCCAGCGCATCGACCTGACCGCCAAGGAATACGCGCTGCTGCATCTGCTGGCGCGCCGCGCGGGCGAGGTCCTCTCGCGCTCGCTGATCGCCTCGCAGGTGTGGGACGTGAACTTCGACAGCAACACCAACGTGGTGGATGTGTCGATCCGGCGTCTGCGCGCCAAGGTGGACGATCCGTTCGAGCACAAGCTGATCCACACCTTGCGCGGCATGGGCTACGTGCTGGACGCGGTGGGCCGTTGATGCGCTGGCCTGCATCCCTTGCCGGCCGGCTCGTGCTGGCGTTTGTGGTGGTGGCGTCGGTCACGCTCACGGCAGCCGGCACGTATCTGTACTTCGCACTCAACGCGCAACTGCGCGTGGCTGACGATGCAATGCTGCTCGGCAAGATCACGCAACTGCGCCACCTGGCCAGTGAGGCGCTCAACGCCGACGATCTGGCGCGCACCGCGCACCGCTATACCGATGTGGTGTCGGGCCACGATGGGCTGATCCTGCGCATTGCCACGCCCGAAGGCCGCACCCTGGTGGAGGTGAACCCCGAGGGGGAACAGGTGAAGATGCCGCACGTGGTTGCGGCTGCGGTGCCGCCGTCGGAGTCTTCCGTACAGACTTGGACGTCGATGACTGGCATGGCATCACGCGCCGTGGCCGCGGAGGCATGGCTGGGGCAGAACACCGCAAAAGTCGTCGTGCTGGTGGCGCAGGATGGCGACAGCCGTGCAGCGTTGCTGACCCAGTATCAGCGCCACATCGTGTTTGCCGTGCTTGGCGGCGTGGCCGCGGTGGCACTGCTGAGCCTGCTGCTCGTGCGGGGCACGCTGCGCGGTTTGGCACGCATCGGCAATCAGGCCGCGGCCGTGGTGCCGAGCCAGCTCGACACGCGTCTCACGCTGCAGGGCGCGCCGCGCGAATTGGCGGACCTGCTGGCATCGCTCAACGCCATGCTCACGCGCCTGCAGGACGGCTTTGCGCGGCTGTCGCAGTTCTCTGCGGACCTGGCGCATGACTTCCGCACGCCGCTGGCCAATCTGGTGGGCCAGACGGAAGTCACACTCGCACACCCGCGCACGGTCGAGGAATACCGCAGCGTGCTCGAATCCAACCTGGAGGAATACGCGCGCCTGTCGCACATGATCGAAGACATGCTGTTCCTGGCGCGCGCCGACCATGCACGCGTGGCGCTGTCCATCGCGCCGCTGGATGCGCGGCACGAGGTGCAGGTGCTGGTCGACTACTTCGAGGCGGTGGCCGCCGATCGTGATATCGCCATCGATGTGCACGGTGATGCGCGGCTGCACGCAGACGCCACGTTGCTGCGCCGGGCGATCAACAACCTGCTCGACAACGCGCTGCGTCACACCCCTACCGGCGAGCGCATCGACGTGACGATCGCGGCAGCGCCGCAGGGGATCGCAATCGCCGTGCGCAACCCTGGAACGGGCATTCCGGCTGCGGCCCTGCCGCTGCTATTCGAGCGGTTCTACCGGGGCGACCCCGCGCGCGCGCAATCCGGGGCGCAATCGAGCCAGTCCACCGGGTTGGGACTGGCCATCGTCAAGACCATCATGGACCTGCACGGCGGTAGCGTGCACGCCAGCAGCCCGCCGGGTGGGCGGACCGAATTCCGGCTCGTGTTTCCGGCTTGACGCAAGGCTTAGGTGCCGATCCGCTGTGCCGACGGCGTACGCGCGGCATCCTGCCCGTCGTCACGCAGAATCTGCCGATACGCAGCCACCACCAGCAAGCCGATAAAACGCAGCAGGCGGCGCGGGGCGTTGATATCTTCGGTCACGGCAAAGCGCGCCGGCGTACCGTCGACCGGCTCACCGGAGAGCCAGAAGCGCACGCCCGCCGGCACGTCGATCGACTGGCCTGGCTTGAGCCAGATGTCCTGCCGCTGATGCTCTTGCGTGACCCACAACAGCCCGGCTTGTGCGGCGATGGTTTGGGCCCGTGCCGACCGCCAGCTCACCGGCACGCCCGGCCGGTCCAGTTCGAAGATTCTGATTTCGCGCATGATTGAGACTCCTGTGCCGGGGTTCGTGGTGGATTTTTATGGGGACTGCGGATCGGCACGGTTCCATCTTGCGCGGCAGATCAAACCGATGACATGAACAGTTGCGAACAGTTTGGCTGAACTGTTCAGCATCTTTCACGAACAGTTCATCGGCATGACCGACAGAACTGCATTTGGATATGTCAAACCGTTCGTTCTCGGCGGGGCGCGGGCTCATTAGCATGGTCCATCGCCATCTTTTGCCGGAGCCGCCATGCCAGACGATCACAACGCCGCCATCGACACCACGTTCGGCACCCTGCGCGTACGCCGGGTGGCCGGACATATCGGCGGGGAGGTGCTCGACCTCAAGCTCGGCGCGGAGTTGGCAGAAGACACGTTCGCGAGCCTGTATGCGGCGCTGCTCAAGTACAAGGTGTTGTTCTTTCGCGACCAGCAGCATCTGGACGATGACCGGCACCAGGCCTTCGGCAAACGCTTTGGCCGCATCGTCGCCCACCCGACCGTGCCGGCGCCTACCGGCACGCAACTGTTTGAACTCGACGCGTCAAAGGGTGGCGGCCGTGCAGACTCGTGGCATACCGACGTGACGTTTCTCGATGCGTTTCCGAAGGTGTCGATCCTGCGCGCGGTGACGATTCCGGCTTTCGGCGGCGACACGGTCTGGGCCAACACCGCCCGCGCCTATGAACAGTTGCCCGACCCGCTCAAACAGCTTGCCGAGCAGTTCTGGGCCGTGCACACCAACGATTACGACTACGGCGCCGAGCGCACTCAAATCGATAGCGCACGCCTGCGGCATCATCGCGATGTGTTTACCGCCTCGGTGTATGAAGCCTCGCACCCCGTGGTGCACGTGCACCCGGAGACCAGCGAACGCGCCCTGCTGCTCGGGCACTTCGTCAAACGCTTCACCGGGCTGTCGGGCAGCGAATCGACGCGGCTGTTCGAACTGCTGCAGAACCGCGTGACGCGGCTGGACAACACCGTGCGATGGCAATGGCGCCAGCACGACGTCGCCATCTGGGACAACCGCGCCACGCAGCACTACGCCATCAACGATTACGGCAACCAGCCGCGCCTGGTACGCCGCGTGACCGTGCATGGCGACACGGCCATCTCAGTGGACGGCAGCCGCAGCACGCAACTGCGCCGCCCCGAAGCCACCAACGACGCGCACATCGACACGCTGCTGGCGGCCTCGCACTGACATCAAGCCCCGGCCGCCTGCTGCACCAACCGGTGGTAGAACCGGATCAGCTCCACCAGGTTGGCCTCGGTGATCCGCTCGTTGGTGCCGTGAAAGCGCGGCAGGTCTTCGGGCTTGGCGCGCACCGGCGAGAACCGATACACATGGTCGGCAATTTCGATCATGTGGCGCGAATCCGTCGCCCCAATCATCAGCCCGGGCGCCACGACCGTGCCCGGGAACAGCTCGCGCACCGTCTTGTTGATCAACTGATACGACGCCGACTGCGTGGGCGACACCGGCGACGCTTCGCTGGAACCCGGCAGCCGGGTCAGCTCGAACTTGCCTTTGGGCGCGGCCGCCTTGGCGGCGTCTTCCACGTGCGCGGTGACGGAGGCGATGGTGTCGCCGGGCAGCAGGCGGAAGTTGACCGTGGCCTCGGCGCGGCCGGGCAACACGTTGTCTTTGTTGCCGGCCTGCACGATGGTCAGCGCGGTGGTGGTACGCAGCATGGCGTTGGAGCTGCCCGATGCTTCCAGTTGCTTCTGCACCAGCGGCCCGAACAGCCACAGGTTCGACAGTGCCACGCGGCTGAACCCCTGCATCTCGGGTGCCAGCGTTGCAAACATCTCCTGCGCAACGCCGCGAATGCCGGCGGGCAATTGATCGTCATCCAACCGCTTGAGCGTGGCGCTCATCATGGCGATGGCGCTCTGCCCGTGCGGCGGCGGCATCGACGAATGCCCCGGCGTGGCCCCGACCTTGAGCTGTACGGAGAGAAAGCCCTTCTCTGCCACGCCAATCAGCGCCGCCGGTTTGGTGAGCCCCGGCAGCACGCCCTCGGTAATCAGCAGCCCTTCGTCGATCACGAAGTCGAGACGCTCGCCGCGCGATTTAAGCAGCGCGGCAATTTGCTTGGCACCACGCTCGCCGCCCACTTCCTCGTCGGCACCAAAGGCCAGGTGGATGGTGCGGCGCGGCTTGAAACCGCTGGCGGCCAGCAGCTCGATGGCTTCCATCTGCGAGATCAGGTTGCCCTTGTCGTCCCACGCGCCGCGGCCCCAGACCATGCCGTCTTTCACCACGCCGTCAAAAGGTGGTTGGGCCCAGTCGCCTTCCGTACCGGGGGCGATGGGCACGACGTCCTGGTGCGCCATCAGCATGATGGGCTTGAGCGACGGGTCGGAGCCCTTCCAGGTGTAGAGCAACGCAAAGTCGCCCACTTGCTCACGCTGCAGCACGGCATGCGCCTTGGGATAACGGGCCTCGAGCATGGCGTGCAACTGGCGGAACTGGTCGGCATTCAGTTGCGCATCGGTCGCGCTCGACACGGTGCGTGCGCGCACGGCTTCCGCCAGGTGAGCCGCAGCCGTCGGGCCATCCACGGCGACCGGCGTAACGGCGGGCACATCGAGCTGCCGCGAGCTGTGCCGCCATGTATTGACGGCGACGGCAGCCGCCAGTGCCAGCAGGACGACGGCAACCGCCAACAACAAGCGGCCGACAACGCGGCCTGCCATCCCATGACGTCGCTTGAACGAAGCCTTCATTCGTCTCCCCTCTCTTTCGGTATGCGCAGTTGTTGAACCAGGAACGCAAGTATCACTGCAACTCGGTGCATTCGCCACTTGCCCGGGGGCTGGGTTTCCCAGGATTACAATGCGCTGAACAGTTGTGAACAGTCTTTGCCAACTGTCTCGTAGCTTTCACGCTCTACAGCCGTTCGCGCCATGAAACTCCAGATCGACCCCGCCACCCGCGTCCCCATCTCCGACCAGATCGTGGCCGGCGTGCAGGCATGGATCGGCGGCAATGACGTGCGCCCCGGCGCCAAGCTGCCGTCGATCCGGCAACTGGCGGCGGACTACGGCATTAGCCGCTTCCCCGTGATCGAGGCGTATGACCGGCTGGTGTCGCTGGGGCTGCTGGACTCGCGGCACGGCTCCGGTTTCTACGTGGCGGAGAGCAACCTCACCGGGCGCGACGGGCGCGGCTGGTCGGACCCGCGCCGGGCGGAGGCCGAGTCCAAGCACATCTTCGAGCAGTTCAGTTACCCCGACGGCATGCTCAAGCTCGGCGGCGGGTTCGTGCCGGCCGACTGGCGCGATGTGGAAGGCCTGACGCAGGCCATCCGCCAGGTCTCCCGCACCGACACGCACGCCGTCATCGACTATTCGTCACCGCTTGGCAACACCGCGCTGCGTCATCAGGTCATGATGCGAGCACGCCAGCTCGGCATCCAGGCAGACCAGCCCAATGTGCTCATCACCGCCGGCACGAGCCAGGCGATCGACTTGGTGATGCGCCACCTGCTCAAGCCCGGCGACACGGTGTTTGTGGAAGACCCGGGCTATTACACCGTGTTTGGCCTACTGCGGTTGCACGGGGTGAAGCTGGTCGGCATTCCGCGCCGCAGCGACGGGCCCGACGTGGAAGTCACCGAAGCGATGCTGCGCGAGCACCGGCCCAAGCTGTTCTTCATCAACAGCGTGCTGCAGAATCCCACCGGCTCGGTCGTGTCGCCGCCGGTCGCGTTTCGGCTGCTGGAGCTGGCGCGTCGCCACGGCTTCACCTTTCTGGAAGACGACATCTTTGCCGACCTGCAGGCCGATCCGACCGCGCGGCTGGCGACGCTGGACCAGCTCGACCATGTGATCTACGTGGGCGGGTTTTCCAAGACGGTGTCGGCGTCACTGCCGGTGGGTTACCTGATTGCCAAGCGTGAACTGGTGCATGACCTGACCAACGTGAAGATGCTCACCAGCGTGGGCGGCTCGCGCTTTGCCGAGGCCGTGGTGAGCACGCTGCTGGAGCGCGGCGCCTATCGCAAATATGTGGAGCGGCTTCGCCAACGCGCGGGTGACTCCGTCATCGCGTCGCTCGATGTGTTGGCGGATGCGGGCTGGGAGGTGTTTCACCATCCGTCGGGCGGCAACTTCCTGTGGGCGCGGGTGCCGCATGTGGAGGACTCGCGCGATCTGGCGGCTACTGCCGAAAAGCACGGTGTGACGCTGGCGCCGGGGCACTACTTTCGCCCGAACCTGGAAGTATCGCCATGGGTGCGCATCAATAGCGCGTACGCAACGGAGCCGCGTGCGGTGGGGTTCCTGCAGGAGGCAGGGCGCCGGCCTTCGCGCAAGCGGGCCTGAAGCCTCGGGGTCGGGCACGCGCGTTGCGGCGCTGTCGAGGTTCATGCCGCATGCAGCGGCGCAGGAGCCCGATCATGCACAACGCCGAGCACAACCAAGCGCAACCCCAACCCGAAGAGCCGGTGACTCACCGACCGGAGGGCTCCAAGCTGACGGAGCCACCACCCGACTCGCCGCGCGACGACCCGCTTGCGCGCGCCTCCCGTCGCATCCGCTCCGTCGACGCCGCAGGCGCCGAAGCATCTGACAACACCATCGACACAGACGGCAAGGGCCTGGAGGCAGCGAAGAGCCCATCACAATGGCAAGACAACGTCATCTACTCAAACGCGTCGCTGGAGAACAGCCGCCCCGAGCCCGACCCGGCAGCGCCCATCGCAGGGATCGACAGCCGGCCTAACCAGGGGCGTCCGACCATTGCGACGGAGCCCGGCCAGCACGTGGTCATGCGCGGCGTGGTCGATGAAACGGCCCGCAACGGCACGCGCGCGGCGCAGCGGTTTTCGCTGGAAGACGACGAGCAGCCTTAACGTGCCGTGCTGACGCCCTGCCTCAGACCTTGCCTGCGAGTTCGTGCTCAAGCCTGCGCTCAGGCGTTTGAATCCGCTCCGCGTGGGCTGAAGGTGCGCGGAAAAACGACCGGCGTGCTTCGGTCAATCAGGCGGTAGCCCTTGGCAGGGCGATACGAATCGCCTTCTGCCACGCCCGCTTCTTCCAAAAAGTTGGCAGCCAGCATGCGGGTGCGGAAGCCGCTTTTGTCGACCGGACGGCCGAGCACGATCTCGTACATGCGCTGCAACTGCGGCAGCGAGAACGGCTCGGCCAGCAGAAACGCCGGCAACGATGTGTATTCGACCTTGCTGCGCAAACGCTCTACGGCGGTGCGCAAAATCTCTGCATGGTCGAACGCCAGTTCTGGCGCGCGCAGTACATCGTCCACCGCAAACCACGCCACCTCAGCCGCATTGGCGCCCTTGGCAAGCGCCACACCCTGCGCCGGTATCAACGCAAAGTAGACATGCGTGGCAGACCAGCCGCGCGGGTCACGCGTGGCGCTGCCCCAGCTGCCCAACTGCTCCAGATACGGGCTGCCCACGCCGGTCTTCTCCAGCAGCTTGCGGCGCGCGCAATCTTCCAGCGTGGCATCGACGGCCGTATCGACAAATCCGCCCGGCAACGCCCACGCGCCGGAATAGGGCTCCCCTTCCGCATTGGGACGCTGCACGAGCAGCACGCGCAACACGTCGTCCAGCACCGTAAAGATGACGACATCCACGGTGGCGAATGGCAGCGGGAAGGACTTCACGGAAGGTCGGGTGGCCATGGCAGATCACAAATGTCTTGACGGCCCCAATAGTAAGTTGTATTGTCCAACCCATACAAGTTGTACTGTACAACTCAAAACAACAAGGAGGTCATCATGTTCGGCATCCGCTTCATCAAGTCGCAGCCCACCGTTCACCTCATGCAGTTCCGCGCCGGCAAGGTCGTGCGCGAAGGCTCGGGCCTGTCGTTCTTCTATTACGGCCCGACGACCACGCTGGTGGCGGTGCCGGTAGCCAGCCAGGACCGCCCTTTCATCCTTGAACTGGTGACGGCCGACTTCCAGAGCGTGACCGTACAGGGCCAGGTGACGTACCGCATCAGCGACCCGCGCCGCACCGCCGCGATGATGGATTTCTCGCTCGCCAAGAATGGCCAGAGCTACGTGTCCGAAGACCCGACCCGCTTGGGTGACCGTGTAGCGCAGCAGGTGGAAGTGATCGTGCAGCAGGCCGTGCAGGCCATGGAGCTGAAGGCCGCGCTGCGCGCATCGGCGGCCATCGCACGCACCGCGCAAGCCGAGTTGGCTGCGCAGCCTGAAATTGCCGCATTGGGGCTGGAGATCCTGGGCGTGTCGGTCATGGCGGTCAAGCCGACGCCTGACATCGCCCGCGCACTGGAAGCCGAAGCGCGCGAATCCAACCTCAAGGCCGCGGATGACGCTGTCTATTTGCGCCGCATGTCGGCCGTGGAAAACGAACGCGCCATCCGTCAGAACGAGCTGGACACCGACATTGCGGTTGAGCAGAAGAAGCGCCAGATCCGCGAGACGCAGATGGAAGCCAAGGCCACGCTGATGCGCAAGGAGAACGCCCTGCGCAACGAACAGATGGCCGCCGATGTGGAACTCGAAGGCCAGCGCAAGGCCTTCGTGGCCGGCCAGGCCGAGAACAGCCGCACGCTGGCCGAAGCCGAGGCCTACCGCGTGGCCGCTGTCATGCAGGCGCTGGAAAAGGCCGACCCGCGCATCGTCAACGCGCTGGCTGCGGCCGGCATGCAGCCCGGCCAGCTCATCGCGCAGGCCTTTGGCGGCATTGCCGAACGTGCGGAACGCATCGGCCAATTGAACGTGTCGCCGGACCTGCTGCAAGGGCTGATGAACGCCACCCCGCCCAACGCCACCGCACGGGCCGCATCATGAGCAACGAAGGCCGCAAGGTTGTGCTGGTGACGCGCCGCACCCGGCTTGAAGAGCTGGTGGCGCGCCACCACACGCTGGCACAGGCGAAGTTCTATCTGGAACACCTGGGCGCCGATTTTTCCGACTACCTGGCCGAGAACGCCGCCTACGCACGCAGCCTCGAAATCACCGTGCGCGCGCTGGAAACCTGGGGCCGCTATCAGGTGGTGGATCGCGGCTACCTGCCCAACTTCATCTTTGCGCCGGACGATATCGTCGTAGCGCTCGGGCAAGACGGGCTGGTCGCCAACTCGATGAAGTATCTCGACGGCCAGCCGCTGATCGGCCTGAACCCCGAGCCCGGCCGCTGGGACGGCGTGCTGCTGCCCTTCGAGCCGAAAGATCTCGGCACCGTGCTGGCCGACGTGGCGCGCGACAAGCGCCCCACCAAAGCCGTGACGATGGCCGAAGCGCGCCTGTCCGACGGACAGGTGCTGCGCGCCGTCAACGACCTGTTTATCGGACCGCGCACGCATGCGTCTGCGCTGTATGAAATCGAGCTGGGTGAGCAGCGTGAAGCGCAATCGTCGTCGGGCATCATCGTCGCCACAGGACTGGGTTCGACGGCGTGGTTGAAGAGCATCGTGACCGGCTCGATAGGCGTCGCACGCGCAATGCATGCCGGCGGAGACGGCTTCCGCTACGAACCCGAACCGTGGGACACCCCGCAACTGACGTTCGCCGTGCGCGAGCCGTTTCCGAGCCGCGCATCGCAGGCCACGCTAGTGTTCGGGCATGTGGATGCGGATCAACCGCTCAAGCTGCGCTCGCGCATGCCGGAGAACGGCGTGATCTTTTCCGATGGCATGGAGGCCGATTACCTGCGTTTTACCGCCGGCATGGAAGCGACGATTTCCGTGGCGGCCACGCAAGGGCGCTTGGCGGTTTGAATGAAAAAAGGCGGCCGGACCAGGGCCGCCGAAGGAGACACCGCCGCGCTCAATGCGCCACGGCGTTGAAATTGGGCGGCCGTCGATCGACAAACGCCCGGAAGGCTTCATGCGCCTCCGGAGACTGCAGCCGCTGCGCAAAGCAGGCGCTCTCCGCATCCATCTGCTGCTTGAGCAGTTCGGCATCGCGCATCAGGCGCTTGGTTTCGGTCAGGGCGCCCAGCGGCTGGCGCGCCAATCGCGCCGCAATGGCCTGCGCCTCCGTGCCAAGCTGGTACAGCGGCACCACCCGATTCGCCAAACCCCACGCGAGCGCCGATTCCGCGCTCACCGCATCGCCCAGCGCGAACATCTCGAACGCGCGCACGTGGCCCAGTCGGGCGGGCATCAGCAGGCTCGATGCCGCTTCGGGCACCAGCGCCAGATTGACGAACGGCGTGGAAAGCTGCGCGTTGTCCGCCAACAGCACGAAGTCGCAATGCAGCAGCATGGTCGTGCCGATGCCGACCGCGCGACCTTGCACCGCAGCCACCAGCGGACGCGTGGCCCGCGCCAGTGCATGCAGGAAGCGGATGACGTTGCGTTCACCACCGCCTTTGCCGCCAGTCATGGCAATCGATGCGAATTCGCCGATGTCGTTGCCGGCGGAGAACATGTCGCCTTCGGCGCGCAGCAACACTACGCGCACAGTGTTGTCGCGTTCGGCGGCGCTCAGCGCATCGGCCAGCGCGCCGTACATCGCATCGGTGATGGCGTTCTTCTTGTCGGCGCGTGCCAGGGTGAGCGTCAAAACGCCGTCGGCGTTGTGGCTCTGGATGTGTTCACTCATTGCTCGTCTCCGGTGGGGAACTTGGTTTGCAGACTGGCCAGCCAGCGTGCGACAACGTCGATCTCGGCGTCGGTAAAACCTTCGGTCAGCCGCGCGTTCAATTCGGCCAGGCCGTTGCGTGTTTCGGCCAAAGCGTCGCGGCCGGCCGGCGTGATCCAGAGCTGCCACGCGCGGCCATCCTTGGCATCGGCGCGGCGCTCGATGAGGCCCGCGTCGACAGAGCGATCGACCAGGCCGCTCATGGCGGAGGGGCCGAGGTCCAACGCGCCGCCGGCTTCGCGCATCAACGCGCCGTCGTTCTTCTCCAGGAAGAACAGCAGGCCGGATTGCGCGGCGGTCACACCCTCGCCGGTGCGCGATTGAATCCAGCGCTGCAGGCGGCGTTGCCCAACGCTGATCAGATAGACGAGGCGGCGGTCGGGTGCTGTCATGCGGCCTCCGCTTCGTTGCGTGTGGCGGCGGCACGCTCGCGCAGCCAATCCACCAGACCTGGCCACAGCGTGGCGGCAAACTGCGAACGGAAGAAGCCCATGTGCCCCACCGCGCCGCCGGCCTGCGCAGGCGCGATCTGCCGGCGCTCGACCCACGTGTTCGTGAAGTGCATGGTCAACGCGTTGATGGCGGCGGGCGTGGCCCACGGGTCGTCGTCAAAGCCGTAGACGAGCACGGGGTGCGTCACGCGGTTGAATCGCTCGATGGCGCCGAGCGTGGGGTCATCAAAAAAGTAGCGCTGCATGCCAGCCCATGCGCCCCATTCAATGGCGACGCCGCCCGGCAGGTCTTCGCCCAGGCCGAGGCGCTTGCCGGGCACGTAGCCGATCAGCCGGGCCATCAACGGGCCAACGGCGCGCAGGATCAGCTCCACGCGCCAGCGTTCGCCGCGTTGGCGGATGAAGCGCGAGTTGCCCGTGTGGCAGGCTACTTGCACCACGCCCGCGACATCCCAGTCGGCGCAGCACAGGCCGATGGCGTGGCCGCCGACCGAGTGTCCGACCGCCAGTTGCGGCAGTTCCGGATAACGCGCCTTCGCCCATCGCATCACGCCTTCTGCGTCGAGCAGCGCCCAGTCGCGCATGCGGGCCGCAAAACGCCGCAGGCTCTTGGGCCGGGATGCGCCGATGCCACGGTAGTCGTACGTAATCGTGTGAAAGCCGCGCTCGGCCAGAAACTTGGCAAACGCTTGATAGATGCGCTGCGGCACGCCCGTGGCCGGATGCATGACCACCACGCCCTGCGGCGTGCTGGCAGCCGTCCAGAGCATGGCGCCCAGCGGGTAGGCGTCGGTGGCGAGAATCGTTTGCGGCGTGCTGTCCATGACGTCGATTTAGTTCGTATGCGAAGTGTTTTACTTTGTATGCGAAGTAAATCGGTGTGTCAAACACGGAAAGATAAAGTACTTGCTTAACTATTCAGAGTCGCTATAGTTAACCACATGCTTAACCATGACACTTCCCTCAATCTCGCCTTCCAGGCGCTGGCCGACGGCAACCGGCGCGCGATGCTGGTCCAGCTCGTGCGCGGGCCGGCGTCGGTGAGCGAACTTGCCCAACCTCTCGATATCTCGCTGCCTGCGGTGATGCAGCACCTGGCGGTGCTAGAGCACTCCGGTCTCGTGCGATCGGAAAAGGTGGGCCGCGTGCGGACTTGCCGTATCGAACCCGAGGCGCTGAGCCTCGCAGAGCAGTGGATCAACCAGCGGCGCCTGGAGTGGGAACAGCACTTCGACCGCCTCGGCGCCTATCTGGAAACTCTGAAAACTGAAGGAGACTTGCATGACGACGACCATTGACAGCCCCGCCGGCACGACCCTGCGCCCCCTCGTGATCTCGCGCACCTTCCCCGTATCGCGCGACTGGGTGTTCAAGGCGTGGAGCACCGCCGAGCACATCAAGCGATGGTTCTGCCCGACGCACTTCACGGTGCCCGAAGCGACGGTCGAGTTTCGCGTGGGCGGCAAATTTGACGTCTGCATGCGCTCGCCCGAGGGGCAAGACCACTGGTCGCGCGGCCACTTTCTTGAGATCGTGCCTAACGCGCGCCTCGTCATCGACATGAACGTTGTAGACGGCGACAACCGCCCGCTGATGAACGCCCACACCGTCGTCACGTTTGCCGAAGAGTGCGGGGGCACACGCATGGAAGTCACGCAAACCCACACGCCGCTCGCCCCGATTGCCGAGATGATGATCAAGGGCGCGTCCGAAGGCTGGAAGCAGACGCTCGACAAGCTGGATCGCGAAGCCGCAAGCGTGCCGGTGGCCGATGGCATCCAGCGCTCGGTCGTGCATGCCACCTTCACGGTGGAGCGCACGTACGATGCGCCGCGCGCGCGCGTGTTCAAGGCGTTGACCGACCCGGCCGCCAAGGCCAAGTGGTTTGCCGGCGGCAACGGCTACACGCTGCTCGTGCGTGAGATGGACGCCACGCCCGGCGGCCGCGAAATCGTCAAGGGCCGTTGGGACAGCGGTGTCGTCTCCAGCTTCGAGGCGCTGTATCACGACGTCATCCCGAACGAACGCGTCGTCTATTCGTACGTGATGCACCTGGACGATCGCAAGATCTCCGCCTCGCTCGCCACGTTGGAGTTGCGTGAGCCCAAGGACGGCTCCGGCGGCACGCACCTCGTCATGACCGAGCAAGGCGCCTTCCTGGATGGCTACGACGATTCCGGATCGCGCGAGCGCGGCACGCAGTTCCTGCTCGACATGCTGGGCAACTCGCTCAAGGACTGAGCCTGTGCAATACGTCGCGCGCGACGGCCGCCAACGTGACCGCCGCGCCGACGATCAACACTGCTGCCCACAACACACCGCCCAGGTGCGCCAGCAGCGCCTGGCGCGGCGTCATTTCGCGTACTGCGCGAGACCGTTACCGAACGACCAGTTCTCGGGCAGCACCTCCACCAGGTTGATGAACACGTCTTCGGGCCGCACGCCGGGCTTGTCGCCCAGCAACTCGACGATGCGGCGATAGAGCGCCTGCTTCTGCTGCAGGTTGCGCGTGTTGTTCGCGGTGATCTGGATGATCACCACGTCGTCGCTGCGCGCGATGCCGAAGTAGTTCGGGCTGACGCTGAAGGTGCTGGCGTCGTGCTCGGTCAGCGTCATGAAGCGGTCGTCTTCCGGCACGTTGAACGTCTCGCGCATGGCGCGATAGACGCCGTCGAAGAGGGCCTGGTGATAAGCGGCAGGCTTGCCGCGCCGCAGCGACACTTGAACGAGAGGCATGGTCCACTCCTTGGTTTGCAGTGACCACAGAATGCCCCACGTTGATCATTGAAAAAAGGCATCCTAAGCTATTTCAATCATTCGATTTCAAAATGATTGAACCATGAGGATGCTCGATCTGGAGGCCGTCCAGGCCTTCGTGCTGACCGCCGATCTGAAGAGCTTCACGCGCGCGGCGCAGGCCATGGATTCCACGCAATCCGCCGTGAGCCTGAAGATCAAGCGGCTGGAAGAGGTGCTGGGCCGCCGGCTTCTGGAACGCACGCCGCGTCTCGTGCGGCTGTCTCAGGATGGCGCGGCGTTTCTGGCGGCAGCGCGTGACCTGGTCGCTGCGCACGAAGGCGCCCTGGGCTCGTTTGGCGTGGAACGGCGACGCTTGTCGGTCGGGATGAGCCACCACATCGTCGGCGCGGAACTGCCGCGCCTGCTGCGACAGATGGGCCGGGCCGAACCGACGCTCACACTGGAGATCCGCATCGCCAGTTCCTGGGAAGTCCTGGAGATGTTCGAAGCCGGCGTGTTGGATGCCGCCATCGTGCTGCGCCACGACAACCGGCGCACCGACGGCGAAGTCCTCATGGAAGAGCCGTTCGGCTGGATGGCCGCACCGGATTTCGAGCACCGCGCGGGCGAACCCCTCCGCTTGGCGAATCAGACCGAAACGTGCCGCATACGGCAAATGGCAACGACGGCATTGGACGCCGCGGGCATCGCCTGGCAAGAGGTGTTTATCGGCGGCGGCGTCGCCACCATTGGCGCGGCGGTGGCAGCCGGTCTAGCAGTCGCGGCATTGAGCCGACGCGTGGCACCCGCCGGCACCATCGATGTGGGCGAAGCGCTCGGTCTGCCGCCGCTTCCATCGCGCAGCGTGGTGCTGCATTCGCGGCTCGCCGATCCGACTGCAAAGAAGGCGCTGCGGACCTTCGCCTCCACCTTGCGGGCCACGGGCGGACGGTAGCGGAACGCCCTTCCCCCCACGCGCATTTTGCGCAATCGCTGCGCCGCACAGCGCCTGCGGGGCGACTATGCTTTGCCGCATGAAGCCCCGCACTGAACACGACTACCACCGCCGCATCGCCCGCGTGATCGAGGCGATCCTGGCCGACCCTGCAGCGCCGCATACCGTGCAGAGCCTGGCGGCGGTGGCGCACCTGTCTCCGTTTCATTTTCATCGCATTTACCGGGCGCTCACTGGCGAAGGGGTGTTTGAGACCGTCCAGCGCATGCGGCTGGCGCAGGCTGCGCACCGGTTGAGCGGCGCAGAAGATTCCGTCACCGACGTCGCGCTCAACGTCGGCTATGGAAGCCCGCAGGCATTCGCTCGCGCCTTTCGCGAGTTCACCGGCGTGAGCCCGCGCGCGTTCCAGACCCGGCAGCAGGCGCTGAATGCGCGCAGCACCGAGACTGCAGACCTGCCGCCCATCGAGCTGATCGAACAGCCGCCTCTGCACGCGCTCTGCCTGCGCCACGACGGCCCCGTTGCGACCATTCGCCAGACGTTTGTCATGCTGCGGCAACTGCTTGGCATCGATATGGAATCGGCGGATGCGCCTGACCGCATTGGCGTTTGCTATGGCGACCCGGAAACGCCTGGCTCGTTCGAATACTTCGCGGGCGTGATCCTCGATACGCCGCGCGCGATCACTGGCCGCCTGCTGCCGATGCGCATCGAAGGCGGTTTCTACGCTTGCCATCGGCTGATCGGCCCCTATGCGCTGATCGCGCCCACCATGCAGGCGCTCTACGGCGGTTGCCTCCCAAGCTACGGCTTCGAACCGGACGACCGGCCGGCGCTTGAGTTGTATCGCAGCCCCGGGCGGCACCACCCGCCTCGCGCCTGCGTGACTGACTTGATGATCCCCATCCGCAAGGAGTAAAGATGTTGCGTCGTTGCCTTGCCGCCGCGCTGGCGGCCTTTGCCATGGGCGCTGCCTATGGCGGTTCCGCTGACGAGCCCGCAGCGCCGTACCACGTGGGTGAAACTACCCGCGCGTTCCACCCGCAGGCTGAACGCCATTGGCGCGGCGCACGTACGCGGGCGCTCATTACCAACGTCTGGTATCCGGTGGACGTTTCTCTGCCGGAGGTTTCGCACAACGTCGATGCACCGGGCCGGTCGCCGTTCCGCATGCAGCCATCTGCGGGCGAAGCGCCCGTCGCGTCAGCGCAGGCGCAATATCCCTTGCTGCTGCTTTCACATGGCACCGGCGGCACGGCTGGGAGCCTCGATTGGATGGCCGCTGCTCTGGCCGCGCACGGCTACATCGTCGCGGGCGTGAACCACCCGGGCAACACGGCGCTGGAACCGCTCACGCACGACGGCTTCATGCTGTGGTGGGAGCGCGCCACCGATGTGAGCGAAGTGTTGGATGGCGTGCTCGCCGATCCCGTATTGGACGCGCATGTCGATCGCACGCGCATCGGCGCAGTGGGCTTTTCATTGGGCGGCTATACCGTGCTGGAGCTGGCCGGTGCGCGCACGGATGTCGCCGCCTTCATGGCGTTCTGCAGCTCGCCAAAGGGCGATGCAATCTGCCATCCGCCGGAGATGGCCCGCGCGCAGATCAACCCGGCTGCCGACACAACGAGGTCACCGCAGACGGAAGCGTCCCTCGCCCGCTCCGGTGCGTCTTACCGCGACGCACGCATCAAAGCCGTCTTTGCGATGGCGCCTGCACTGGGCATGGCGATGGACGCCACGTCGCTCGGCAACATCAGCATTCCGGTCTCACTGATGGCCGGAGACGCGGATGTCACCGTGCCCGTCGACACCAACGTGCGACGCGTCGCCAAGATGCTGCCCAAGGCCGATCTGCTGCTGGTGCCGGGCGCGTCGCACTACACGTTCATGGATACGTGCCTGCCCGGCGCCGCATCCCATGTGCCGCTGCTGTGCAAGGACAACCCCGGCGTGGATCGCGATGCGGTACATGCCCAGGCCGTGCGCCGGGCGCTGGACTTTTTCGGGGCGACGCTGCCCGCTCAAAGCTGAGCATCGCCGGCGATTCGATGCGAGTGATTACAGCTTCTGCACTGCCACGCTGCCGATCGAATAGCCCGCGCCAAACGAGCAGATCATGCCCAGATCGCCCGACTTCAGGTCGGCACGATGACGGTGGAACGCAATGATGGAACCTGCTGATGCGGTGTTGGCGAACTCATCCAGAATGACTGGCGCCTCGTCGGCCGATGCATCGTGCCCAAGCAGGCGCTTGCCGATCAGCTGGTTCATCGCCAGGTTGGCCTGATGCAGCCAGAAGCGGCGCACGTCGGCCGGGGCGTGGCCCAGTTGCTGCAGATGGCCGGCAATGTGTTCGGCGGCCATCGGGCAGACTTCCTTGAAGACCTTGCGGCCTTCCTGGCGGAAGAGCTGATCGCGATCGTCCGGGTTGCGGTCTTCGCTGCGCGAGAGGTAGCCGGCGTTGTTGCGGATGTTGTTGGAAAAGCTCGTCGCGCATTTGGTGCCGAGCACGCGCCAGGCGTCGGCCGAGCGCGTGTCTTCGGCGCGCTCGACCAGCACGGCCGTGCACACGTCGCCAAAGATGAAGTGGCAATCGCGGTCTTTCCAATCGAGGTGGCCGGAGGTGATTTCCGGGCTCACCACCAGCGCGGCGCGCGCCGTGCCGCTGCGCACGGCATTGATGGCCTGCTCCAGCCCGAAGGTGGCCGACGAGCACGCGACGTTCATGTCGAACGCATAACCGCCCGCGCCAATGCCGTTCTGGATCTCCACGCCCAATGCCGGATACGGGCGTTGGAAGTTGGACGTCGCGCACAGCAGCATGTCGACGTGTGCGGCATCGCGGCCGGCGGCGGCCAATGCATCGCGCGCGGCGGCCACGCCAATCTCGGCTTGCAGCGACAGCGCATCGTCCGGGCGCGGCGTCAGATGCGGGCGCATGCGCGTGGGGTCCAGCACGCCGGCCTTGTCGACCACGTAGCGCTGGCGAATACCCGACGCCTTCTCGATGAACTCCGCCGACGACTCCGCCAGCGCCGTCAACTCGCCCGCAGCAATCGCTGCGGCGTGCTGCGCGTTGTAGAGCTGTGCGTATGCGTTGTAGGAGGCGACCAGCTCCTCGTTGGTGATGACCTCGGGCGCGACCCACAGGCCCGTGCCGCTGATAACGACGTCGTGCATACCCGGAATGTGTGAATTTTTCGTGGCGGCGACGATAGCACATCGGCCTGGCAATGCGGGGCGCAGGATGTGGTCGTTTACATCTACTTTGACCTTGCGCTCCCACGCGCACATGGGCCGGCGGGCAACCCCAGCGGAAAACAATGCGTTACGCTAACCGCCATCTCGCAACTTCGCAGGAAACCCGCATGTCTATGCCCAGAACTTCCCGACTTGCCCAAGCGTGCGTGGCCGTGGGTGCCGCCCTCGTCACCACGCTGGCGCTGGCCCATCCGAAGCTGCTCTCGGCCAATCCTGCCGACAAATCGACGGGACCTGCGCCGGCCCAGATTGCGCTCCATTTCTCGGAAAAACTGGTCGCGCAGTTCTGCGACGCAACGCTGGTCATGACGGCAGCATCCGGCCCCACAACTGTGGCCGCCAAGATTGCCACCGGCAGCGACGGGCGCACGCTGACCGTATCCCCCACGCAGCCCCTCGCGCCCGGGGCCTACCGCGTCGACTGGCATGTCGTGGCCGCAGACACCCACCGCGTGGCCGGCAACCTCACGTTCCAGGTGAAGTAACGCAATGCCGGAGGACTGGCTGGCCGTCACCCTGCGCTTTGCGCTGTATCTGGATTTGATGGTGCTCTTTGGCGTATCGCTCTTCAGCCTTTACGCGCTGCACCCAACCGATCGGCCGTCGGCCATCTCGCGGTTGTACGGCAGGGTGACCGAAGCATCGGTATTGGCCGGCATCGTGCTGTCGATCTGGGATGTGGTGGCCATGGCCGAAGCGATGACCGGCGCCACGCGCTACAGCGAGCTGACCCGCCATGTCTTCGACATGATCCTGACCGGCACGGCAGTCGGCGCGGCATGGCTGGTGCGCGTAGTGGTGCTTGCCGCCGGTCTGGTCGTGGGAATCGCATGGCGCGGAAATACCCGCCGCCAACGAGCGGGGTTTGCTGCTTCGGGCGCCATCGCACTCGCCACGCTTGCGTGGGCCGGGCACGGCGCCATGGACGACGGCGCGCGCGGCATGTTCCATCTCGCCGCCGACATCGCACATCTGCTGGCGGCTGGCATGTGGGTGGGTGCGCTGGTCGCTTTCGTGTTGCTGTCGTCGGCTGCGGAGGCCAGCACGCCAGATTCGGTGCAAACACTCAGCCGTGCCGCACGCGGCTTCGCGACCATCGGTACGTGCATCGTTGGGATGTTGGTCGCCACGGGCGTCGTCAACTACGTGTTTGTCGCCGGCCCAACGTTCGATCCACTCTTCACCATGCCGTATGGATGGTTACTGCTTGGCAAGCTCACGCTGTTTGCGTTGATGCTCGCGCTGGCTGCAGGCAACCGCTATCGATTGAGCCCCCGGCTTGCAGCCGCCATCCGCACGGGCGACTACACGGGCGCTATCAAGACGCTGCGCACCAGCCTGCTGGTGGAAACCTGTCTTGCCACGCTGATCCTGGCGCTTGTGGCGTGGCTTGGCATGCTTTCGCCGTTGCCTTCGTAGCGCCCGCACAGGCAGCAAAGCAACGCGGACGTTGGTGCCCCTTCCGGCGTGGCGCGCACCGTTTCCACCTGGATACGGACCTTGCGCAATGGATGGGTGACGAGACCTGGGGCATGCGACCAGGACTATTCATCGCATGCATTACCGGTCATTCAAAGAATAAATTTCACAAATAATGCGTGCGCCGCTAATCTGATCCTCTTTGATTTGGCGAGCAGACGATGGCGGAGCTTTATCTCGTACGGCACGGACAAGCCTCGTTTGGCGCGGCAGATTACGACCGGCTCTCCGAACGCGGCGAGCAGCAGAGCCTCTGGCTTGGTGAATATTTCGCGCGACATGACATCGTTTTTGATCGCGTCATCTGCGGCACCCTGCGCCGACATGAGCAGACCGTCGACGGCATCCTGCGCGGCATGGGCACTTCGGGCATGGCGGTAGAGCAGCATGCCGGGCTGAACGAATACGACTTCCAGGGGCTGTTTGCCGCGCTCGGCGAAGATTTTCCAGAGCTGACGCAACTGGCTTCGGGCTCGATGCGCGATCACTACCGGGCGCTCAAGCAGGTGCTGCACCTGTGGTCGGACGACAAGATCCGCGGACCGCTGCCAGAGACGTGGGCCGCCTTCCAGCAGCGCGTGGCCGATGCACGCGCCGCGATCCAGGCCGGCGGCGGGCAGCGTGTGCTGGCGATCAGTTCTGGCGGCCCCATCGCCGTGACCGCACAGCAGGTGCTAGCCGCACCGCCCACCAGCGCCATTGCGCTGAACCTGCAGATCCGCAACAGCAGCGTCTCGCAATATTTCTTCAACGCCGAATCGTTTCAGCTCGCCACCTTCAACAGCATCCCGCATCTGGACGATCCGACGCGACGCGCTTTCCAGACATACGGTTGATCGCCCTGGCGGCCGACCAAAACACAAAACCATTGGAGGAGCACACCATGAGCACGAACCTGTTCGACCTGACCGGAAAGATCGCCCTGGTCACCGGCGCCAGCCGCGGCATTGGCGAGGAGATTGCCAAGCTGCTGGCAGAACAAGGCGCGCACGTGATCGTGTCGAGCCGCAAGCTGGGCGACTGCGAGGTCGTGGCCGAACGCATCCGCGAAGCCGGCGGCAAAGCTGAAGCCCTCGCCTGCCACGTCGGGCGCATGGAAGACATTGCGGCGGCGTTCGACACCATCCGCCGCACGCACGGCCGGCTAGACATTCTCATCAACAACGCGGCGGCAAACCCGCACTTCGGCCACATCCTCGACACGGATCTGGCGGCCTACGAGAAGACCGTGGAGGTGAACATCCGCGGCTACTTCTTCATGTCGGTCGAAGCCGGCAAGATGATGAAGGCGCAGGGCGGCGGCGCGATCGTCAATACGGCGTCGGTCAATGCGCTGCACCCGGGCGACAAGCAGGGCATCTACTCCATCACCAAGGCCGCCGTGGCCCACATGACGCGCGCGTTCGCCAAGGAATGCGGGCCCTTCGGCATTCGCGTGAACGCGCTGCTGCCGGGGCTGACCAAGACCAAGTTCGCGGGCGCCCTGTTCGAAGACAAGGCTACGTACGACCGCTGGATCAGCGAGATCCCGATGCGCCGCCACGCCGAGCCGCGCGAGATGGCCGGCACGGTGCTTTACCTCGTGTCAGATGCAGCGAGCTACACCAACGGCGAGTGCATCGTCGTCGATGGCGGCATGACGGTCTGACAATGGGGCGCTTACCGCATCGGCTGAGCCGCCTGTCACACTAGTGCGGCGCGGCCGCAACATCGTCCTTGAAATCTGTGAATACCTGTATATATTTACAGTAACTGTAAATTTATACAGCATTCACCATGGACGATCTGATCCGCATCGAAAACGAGTACGACCGCCAGACGGTGCTCTGGCTGCGCGAGCGCCTGGGTGAACAGGCGCTGAACGAAGTCGTGTTGCGCATGGATGTGCGCGGGCGGCCCTATGCGTCGGGAGTCTGCCGTACCCTGGGCCTGACGCCGCCGCCGCGCAAGCGGGCGACACCGCGTGCGCGACCGCTCAACCGGGCCGTTGGCGAGGCCTATCTGGCTACCATTCGCGGCATCCTGGGCGGCGGGCACGCGGCGGCGTAAGGCTGGCGTGCGTTAGTCAGCAAGCGTGGCGGCCGTTTCTTCGCGCAACCAGGCCAGCCACGTGCCGGCCGCGCTATCGGCCGCAATAGGCGCATCGGCCAGCAGGTAATAGCGCGAGCCATCACGCCGGAACCCTTCGGGCGCAATCAGCCGCCCATCTTTCAGGTCATCAATGGCCATCAGCTTTGATGCGATGGCGGTGCCCTGCCCCGCCAGGGCCGCCTGCAAGCTCAGATAGAAATGTTCGTAGCGCCCCTCGGGTAACCGGCCACGCGGCCGCGCCGTGCTGCTGGCCCGCCACCACGCCTGCCAAGCATCGGGGCGCGTGGCGGTATGCAGCAGTCGCCGGCGCGCGGCGATATCCGCTTGCGGAGCGTGCACCGGGCCGATCCACTCATCGCAAATGGGCGCTGCATGCACGTGCGCGGGCCATGCAAAGTCATCACGGCGCACTGCCACGTCCACACCGGTGCGTGCGAAATCGATTGGGCCGCCCGCGGCAAACAGATGCACCTGGATGGCCGGATGCCGGGCCTGAAAGCGCGACAGCCGCGGGATCAACCACCGCATCGCCAGCGTCGGTTCGCATGACACCACCAGCGCCGATGACGTTGCCCGGCGCGCAATCCGGTCGATGCTATCCGTGAGAATAGAGAACGCATCGGTAGCAGCGAGCCGCAACTGTTCGCCCGACGGCGTCAAGAAGACTGCCCGGTTGCGCCGCTCGAACAGCTCCACCCCCAAAGATGCTTCCAACTGCCGTATCTGGCGGCTGACCGCACCATGTGTCACGTGCAATTCCTGCGCCGCGCGCACGAAGCTGCCATGTCGGGCGGCGGCTTCAAACACGCGCAAGGTATTGAGTGGAGGCAGCGCCATCTGTCAGTTTTTCTCACTGAAAAACGGCATCATAAATCGATTTTCAGCGATGGCGGAGGCCTCCAGAATCGGCGCATCCTCACTTTGCAATTGCGCTCGACATGACCGAACTCCTTGCTGTTGCCGTCATCACCATCCTGGCCGTCATCAGTCCGGGCGCGGACTTTGCCATGGTCACGCGCAACAGCCTGCTGCATGGGCGGCGCGCAGGCGCGCTCTGCGCACTGGGCATTGCGCTGGGCGTGCAGGTGCACGTGTTCTACACAATGTTTGGCGTCGGGCTGCTGATTGCGCATGCTCCCGCGCTTCTGCACGGCATCAAGCTGGTAGGCGCGGCGTACTTGGTGTGGATTGGCTGGAGGACGCTGTCGGACAAGGCGTTGGCCAGCAGTGAGGCAAGCGCCCACGGCGTCGGCACGCCGACGCTATCGACCCTCGCCGCACTGCGCATGGGCTTTCTTACCAATGCGCTCAATCCCAAAACGACGCTGTTCGTGGTCAGCACGTACACGCAGGTCGTTCACGCGGGCACACCGCTGGTCGCGCAGTTCGGCTACGGCGTGTTCATGTCAGCAGCGCATGCGGCGTGGTTTGCATTGGTGGCAACGGTGTTTGCGTCAGGTACGTTGCGACGTTCGCTGCTGGCACGGCAGCGCATCGTGGACCGTGTGATTGGCGTGATCCTGATCGGGTTGGGATTGGCGCTGGGACTCGCGCGGCTTGCGTGATGTCATGCACGGCGGCCTTCCCATGCCTGTATCCATGCCGTCCGTCCCAGGTCTTCTGCTGCATTAACAGGCGCCAGCCCGTTTGAGACAGTGCCCTCGCGCCCTGCCCGTCGCCACGCGGCGATGAAGGCCACCGCGCAAACCTGACTCGCAGCACAACCTCACACCTGGAGTGCAACCATGCAATGGAATCGCGCCTTCACCGACCTCATCCGCAACGGCCGCGCAGCTTACTGGGGCAACTGGACGCTCGCGCCCACAATCAAACCCGGCGCCGTGGGTTTTGTGTCGCCCGACACCGGCGACTTCACGCCCGTCAAGCCAGAAACGCCGGGCGTGGCCATCAACACGCGCACCGTACCGAATCAATGGAAGCTGTCGACCAACAACGTCCACCGCACCGAGACCAACGTCAAACTCGATGGCTCGGCCACCGATCCTGAGAGCGGCACCAAGATCAACGCCGGCGTCGAAGTGAAATGGGAGTTCTCGTCCGTCGGGTCGATTGCCTCGGAGTTCGGCATTGCCTCGGAGTCGTACATCAACGACCTCACGCAGCTCACGCGGCCCGACACGATCAAGTGGCTGGCCGAGCAGGCGCAGTCCGTGAGCATGGGCTCGGGCGGCAACATTGCGCAGGGCTTCGGTGTGGTGACCAGTGTGATCCTGGCCAACAGCGGGCTGAACGTGGGGTCGCAAGACAACAACTCGTCGTTCTCGATCACGGGCTCGGCGGGTGCCGTGCATGACATGCTCGGCAGCGCGACGGGTAAGGGATCGTTCGTGTCGGTCAACCAGACCAAGAGCGTCGACCAGCACCTGTGGCCGTTCGAGCCGGGCAAGCAGGCGCCGGCGCCCATTCCGGTCGCCTACACGTTTGCGTCGTTCGACGGCAACCTGCTGATCCCGAACTGGATCACGCGCCTGGGCGGCTTCGAGATCTACTTCAACAACAAGCCGGGCTGCACCTACGTCACGCATATCAAGCTGCGCTACAACACGCCGCAGGGCCCGCGCAGCGATGAGTTCTCGCTCAGCGGCGGTATCTCCAAGACGGTCGCGAACATCCCGCTCAACGCCACCGATATCCAGGTCGACGTGAAATTCCAGGGCGTCGTGAACAGCGACAACTATTCGTTCCGCTGGCCCAACCCGCTCGGCCAGTGGCTGACCGGCCGGCGCGAGATCGAGATGACGGGCGTGTGGCCGGGCCCGACCCACGCCGTCGAGAAGTAACGCCCAAAGGCAGAAAGCAAAGCGGCGGATCTTCCGGGAGGGGACGTCCGCCGCGCTGCATCTGTAAGTGGTGTGGGTCGCGTTACGCCGCCTGCTGGCGCTTGCGTTCGATATCCGGCAGGAACACCGTCAACAAGCCGATAAGCGGCAGGAACGAACAGAGGTGGTAGACGTTGTAGATGTCGGTCGCATCGGCCAGCTTGCCGAGCACCGCGGCGCCAATGCCACCCAGGCCGAACGCAAACCCGAAGAACAGGCCCGACACCATCCCGACCTTGCCGGGAATCAGCTCCTGCGCATATACGAGGATGGCCGAGAACGCCGAGGCCAGCACCAGCCCGATGATCACCGTCAGCACGGCGGTCCAGAACAGGTTGGCGTACGGCAGCAGCAGCGTAAAGGGCGCCACGCCAAGGATCGACACCCAGATCACGACCTTGCGGCCCACCCGATCACCAATCGGCCCGCCCACGATCGTGCCCACCGCCACCGAGAACAGGAAGAGGAACAGGAACAGCTGCGACGTCTGCGCCGACAAGTGGAACTTGGTGATCAGGAAAAACGTGTAATAGCTGTTCAGGCTCGCCAGGTAGAAGTACTTGGAGAACAGCAGCACAACCAGCAGCGTCATCGCAAACGCCACCTGCTTGCCCGACAGCTTGACCGCGGCATGCGCTCGGCCACCCGCCTTGCGACCATGGCCCGCGGCACGTTCACGCTTGTACCAGCCGCCTACGTGGTAAAGCACGAAGATAGCGATCAGCGCAGCAATCGAAAACCATGCCAGGCTGTGCTGCCCATACGGCATGATGATGATTGCCGCGAGCAGCGGCCCCATCGCGCTGCCCACATTGCCGCCCACCTGGAACAGCGATTGCGCCAGCCCATGACGGCCACCCGAGGCCATACGCGCCACGCGCGACGATTCCGGATGGAAGATCGACGAGCCGGTGCCCACCAGCGCCGCCGCCAGCAGCACCGTGCCAAAGTTGGGCGCCACCGACAGCAGCACCAGCCCCACCAGCGTAAAGCCCATGCCCACCGACAGCGAATACGGCTTCGGATGCTTGTCGGTATACAGCCCGACCATCGGCTGCAGCAGCGACGCCGTGATCTGGTACGTGAGCGTGATCAGCCCGATCTGCGAAAAATCGAGGTGGAAGTTGCCCTTGAGCAGCGGATAGATCGCCAGGATCAACGACTGCATCATGTCGTTGAGGAAGTGCGCGAAGCTGATGGCGCCGATCACGCCAAAGCCGGTCTTGTCGGCCTGCGCGGCGGGGGCTGCCGATGCAGCGGCCGTGCCGTTTGCGGTGGTTTGCATGATGGTTTGAGGTCACGAGGATGAGGCAAGGAAGCGCTCAATCTTGCGCCTAAACGGTGCAGGCGTGTTACCGCAAATTCGACAACGATTAACGCAAACCGGACAAATTACTGTCGGGGCAGAAGCGTCAGCCCGCGCGGCGCCATTTCCACCAAAACACCGCCCCTCTTCCCGCAAACCCTTGCCCAGCTTGCCCTGGCAGGTAGCTAACGTGTTAGCCGTTTTCTCGCCCGGGGCTACTCCGTTCGGAGCATGGCCGCTCAGGAGACGCTTTCTATACTCGCCAGCATGGACTGCAGAACGACGCCAGAAGCAAGCGCAAGGCGCCAGTGCCGACAGCCTGACGGAACCCGCTGCGCAAGCAATTTCACACGCACAACGATCCGCAAACCGAACCGATGACCAGCATCGAGATGCCGCACATCGGCCAACATGGGAGGGGAGCCATGATGATCCTGCTAACGGGAACGCTATGCCGCGCGATGGGAGACCTTTTCTATCAGGCCCTGCTCGACGACCGGGTCGTCTGCTGCTTCGTCACGTCCGAAGCCGTGGATGTCACCGGCAACGCCACGCGCCCGCCGCCCGCTTCGTTCCCGTGTACCGACCCTCGGCTCGCTGACGTCTCTCGGTCAGCGAGTTATTGCGCGCCCCTCGTCCCGTAGGGCGCGCTCTTTTCTGCCGATGCCGTCAGCGCGGGGGCGCTGGCGGGTCACCCCGCACCTCAACCCAAGCGATAGATGTTTCAGCCGATCAGCTCGGCGTCCGTCAGCTCGCGCTTCATATAGGCGTACACCACGGGCGCGGCAATCACGCCACCCAAACCAAACAACGCCTCCATCACGATCAGCGCGAGGATCAGCTCCCACGCGCGCGCATCGATGCGGCTGCCGATGATGCGCGCGTTCACGAAGTATTCCAGCTTGTGCACCACCACCAGAAAGATGAGCGATGCCACCGCCAGCTCCAACGATGCGGTCACGCTCATCACCACGATGGCCGTGTTGGAGATGAGATTGCCCGCCACCGGAATCAGCCCTGCCACAAAGGTCAGCAGGATCAGCGATTTGGAATACGGCACGTGCTGGCCGAACAGCGGCAGCGCACCCAGCAGGTAGATGGCGGCGAGCGCCGTGTTGAGCGCCGAGATTTTCACCTGGGCAAACACCACGGCTTCGAACGCATCGGTCAACCGGCTCAGCCGGTTCACCAGTGCTGCGGCCAGCGGCTTGTGGTGCTCGGGGTCAAGCGTATCCGACCACGCCACCATCGCCCCCAGGATCAGCCCGACCAGCATCAATGCGCTGGCACGCAACCCGTCGATACCGAGAGTCGACACCTGGTGGCCATGCTCCTTGATCATCTGCACAAGCTGCACACGCAGCTCGGTCACCGATTGCGGAACGTAATTGACCACCGCCGCCGGCAACGATTCCCGAACGTTGTCGAGCACGTCGGCAATGTGCGTGAGCATCCCTTCCAACCCATGCCCATGCTCGACCAGGCGGCCGATCCCGGTGCCGAGGCCAGCCAGAATAAGGGCGGCAATGACGGACACGCAGATCACGGCAATCGACTTCGCGCGCTGGGACAGCCTGCTGCGCTCGCGCAAGCGCGCCTCCAGCTTGCGCGCCAATGCATAGACAAGAAAGCCGGCAATGGCGGCCGGCAAGAGGTGCAGCCACAGCACGGCAGCAATCATCGCCGCAACCAGCACGTAGCTGACAGCGTTGATGGAGCGAGCGGGTGCGCTGGAGGGAAGCTCGGGAGGCAGCATCGTCATGAAAACAGGCCGGCAGCAATGTTGATGGAGAGCGCGAGGATGCTCGTATTGAAGAAGAACGACAGCAGCGATTGCCCCAGCACCGCCCGCCGCATCGCACGCGAACGAATGCTGATATCGGCCGTCTGGCTGGCGACCGCGATCGTAAAGGAGAAGTAGAGGAAATCCCAGTAATCGGGCTCGATCTGGTCGTCGGGAAACCGCAATGGCGGCTCGTGGGACGCACGGTAATACAGATGCGCGTAGTGCACCGTGAACATCATCGGCACCATGAGCCACGCGCCCAGCACCGTGATACCGGTGAACAGGTAGTGCGACGACTGCGCATGCCCCGCCGACTTGGCCGTCGCGAGTTCAAACGCAATGGCCACCATGCTGGCCACCACCCCCAAGCAGACCACTGCCAGCACGGCCGAGGCGCGCTCGTCTTCGCGGCGGGCGACGGCGCGGATGCGGCGTGGATCTGCGCCCAGCATCATCAACGTGATCAGGATGAGGTACGCCCACACGGCGATGTCCCAGCCGAGCAGCAGACGCGCAAGCCACCCATGCGCTGGCACAACAGCGACCGCTACAGCGCCCAACGCAAACGCCGACAGCAGCCGCGGCCGTGTCGCTGCAAAGCGGGAAACCTGGGAGATCTCGGAGGACTTGTCTTGCGGGTTCACGTGCGCCTCAGGTGCGTGATGGGGGTGTTCACACAAGGCCGGCAACGCCAGCCGATGAGGCGACATGGTAGCCGCTTCAGCGCAGCATCAGGACAGAGAGAGCATTGAAGCAAACGAGCGCTTGCAGCGCTCCTGCAGGCGCTCGTGCGTTGAGAGCTGCTCTGCGATGACGGTGGCTTCCGGATACACGCGGCACATGCCGATCATGGCGGTCTCAAGCGACCCCTGCGAGCCGGCCTGGAACTGGAATTGCTCCAGCACCGTGTCATCGGCATCACGCACGGTGATCTGGAATGGGCCCGGCGTGACGGTCGCACAGCCAGCCAGCATGGCAGCCGCGGCCAGCGTAGGGCACAGGAGGGAGCGGGTCGGACGACGGAAACGAATCATCATGGCTTCCTGGTTGCGATGAGAGTAAGACGCCGCAATGGCAACTCGGTTCGCAATCATCGCGCTTCCCGGTGACGCAAACAAAAACGCCCGCTGTGTGCGGGCGCTTTTGCGGGACGAACCAGGCTCAGGCCACGGCGCCTTCGGTGTACGGGTCGAACTTGCTACCGGCCTTGGCACCTTCGGTGTAGGTATCGAACTTGCCGGCACGAGCCAGTGCACCTTCGGTGTACGGGTCGAACTTGCTGCCAGCCTTGGCACCTTCGGTGTACGTATCAAACTTGCCGGCACGAGCCAGTGCACCTTCGGTGTACGGGTCGAACTTGCTGCCAGCCTTGGCACCTTCGGTGTACGTATCAAACTTGCCGGCACGAGCCAGTGCACCTTCGGTGTACGGATCAAACTTGCTGCCGGACTTGGCGCCTTGCGTGTACGGATCGAACTTGTCGCCAGCCTTGGCGCCATCCAAATACACGTCGAAACGTTGGCTGACTTGCGTGGCACCTTGCGTGTACACGTCAAACTTGGCTGCTGCCAGGGCCGGCACACTTGCCAGGGCGATCAGGGCAGCAATCAGGGTACGTTGGGCTTTCATGATGTCTTCTCCAGATGGGCGCAGCGCGTCGGGCAGGTGATCCGGGCATTTCCTGGATCTTCTTTTTCGCTGCGGCGCCGCATTCGATGGAGTCATCGTAGGCGAGCCTGTTCAGACAATAAATGTCGCGACAGACAATTTATTGTTGCGATATGTGAAATTACGGGAAAACCCGCATCAACAGTGGTTTTGCGGCCTGTACCAAAGGCCGGCGGGCTAATTTGCGCAAATACAGAATGTGACTTTTTCGTCAAAAGCCAGCGTTGTGCGACTCTCGAACGGGTTTTATTGTTGCGCTCTGACGCATCGCATCATGGTTTCGAGACCCGCACAGATTGTCATTTCCCGATACAAACGCGCACAGGTTGGCGAATGACTCTGTGTCACACTGCGCGGCATTCTCTTTCAAACCCACCGACGATGAAACGCCTTCTGCTCGCAGTGTCCCTGCTTGGTGCTGCACTCCTTTCGGGCTGCGGCGTGGTGGCCGCGCCATGCCGCGTGGCATCGGCGGGCCTGAAGATGGTGCCGTTGGTGGGGCATGTGGCGGCCGCGCCCACCGACGCCTGCGCCGACATCATCGATTGAGCATCATTGGCTGCAGCCCGCCCAAACATCTATTGAGGTTTCGCAGCCTCCCTCTGCTGAATCACCCAATCCTGCAAGTCCTTCAGTTGCTGGGCGTTTCTGTGGAAAGCTTCGGCCTCGCGCTCATGCTGGGCTTCAACGTCAGAGAGGACAACGCCACTGGCGGCTTCATCAAGGAGGCCGGCGGCGGAGGGAAGCTCGGCGCGATTGGCGGAGTTCCACATGCCGACAAAGCGGCTAGGGATACGGCAAGCAGCATCGTCGTGCACAACGATTTCATGGGGTACCTCACGGTCTCGGTAAAGGATGCGGTCTCGGAAGACGGTCTGGATGCGCGTCTGGGCCTGGGCTGCTTGATCGGCCACGTGCGCGCTGACATTTGCCTGGCGCGTTTCGGTTTGTGCGACTGCCACCTTGGCTTGCAGCGCGTGCGATCGCTCGACCTGAAGCCGATGCAGATCGCCGGCGCCGTAGCCAAGGCCGAACGCGAACACCAGCGCCAGGATGGTGCACGCCCAGAAGCGTGGGTCGAGCAGGCTCATGACGCGGCGCCTCCAGTCAGCACAGCGCGAGCGCGCGACCACAGCGCGCGCCGATCATCGAGGCCATTCGTGCCGCCATTGATGCGGCGCGTCAGCTGCACAAATGCGGCGTCGGTGTCCTGATCTGCAAAGCGGTTGAGCCCATTGCTCAGCCAGAACCACGCGGCCGATGCAGCGGCGTTTGCGGGCGTCTCTAGCAGCTCGGGCTGCGTTTCCAGATCGAGGCCCAATGCGATGCCGCAGGCACGGTAGTTGACGCGACCGGTGATCTGGATAAGGCCACGGCCAAGAAAGCGCTTGCCGTCGCCGGGTTGCGTATTGCCGAGGTCGGCGCGCCCCTCATAGCCGCGCTGCGCCAGCGTCGGCCCCCACAGCTCGCGCACGTAGCGCAGTTGCCCGGATTCGTGCCCAACCTGCGCGAGAAACGCGGCAATGCGGGCGGGCGTGTTGATCTGCCGGAAGAGCAAAACGTCGGCGAGGATGGGAGCGAACACATCGGCGCGTCCGCCGGCGTTGGGCATGACGGCGCGCAGTTGCGCCGCGGTGATAAGCGGTTCAGCCATGGTTTGCCTTGTGCAGGGATTCGCGCACGTCGTCGACGACCTCGGCGAGGTCGGCATCGCGCCGCTTGTTAATGAAATTGAAGACCCAGCGCACGAACGCCCAGCCGGGCAGGCCGCAGACGAAATAGATGCCGCCGAGTGCCATGGCGCCGTTGCTCGAGCCGATCCAATGCGCCACCCCGAAGTACTGGATAACGGTGGCGCCACCGCCCAGGCTGGCGATGACGGTGGAGATGAGCGCAACGGCCCACTCCCCGCGCGCGCGCGGCAACGTCATGACCATGACGACAATGGTGGCGAGCACAGTCGCAGCGCCGGCCACGGCTGCGAACCCGCCAAGCGCCTTGAAGGCCGCCGCACCCGCAACCCCCGCTGCGGCGGTGCTGGTAATGGGTTCTGACATGGTGTCTCCCGGAAATGAAAACGCCCGCGCAAAGGCGGGCTCAGTTGCTGAGATGGAGGTACTTACCAGTCGATGGCCTGCACCTCTGCAATGCTCGTTGCTGCGTTGATCCTTGCGATCAGGTCGGCGTACTTCTGCTGCGCAGCGACGCGGTGGGCCAGCCAGTCGACGTTGACTTGCTGGACTTGTGCGGCGGTGTGCGCGGTGAAGGACCAGGCATCGTTGCTGGCACACCAGATGGGCGTCGTCCAGTTTGACGGAGCGACAATCGCAGCGCTGACGGCGCTTTGGAGGTTGCGTTGGTCGTCGTCTTGGGATGGGTAGGTGTGGGTTGTGCCGAGGGCGGATGAGGGGAAGCCGGCGGTGAGGGCCGAGGCGCAGGCGATGCTGGCTTTGGTGGTTTGCAACGCTTTCGCTTGTGCCAGAAGTTCCTCATTCGTCGGCGGCAATGGTGCGGCCAATGCACCGTTCACCACTGTGTAGCCGGGCTGGTTGATACAGGCAAGCCATTCGTCCTGCGTAATCTCAATTACGTTGGTCACGCCCGGGGGAACGGGACTATCGATGCTGTCGTAGTAGGCGGTGATGTGGCCTTGGGAGTCGTATGCTGCGAATTTTTGGGTCATGAAAACTCCAGATTAATAGCCCAAAGCGATAATGGAAGCGCCCGTCGAGTTCGCGATCGTCGAATAGCAATAGATTTGAATGTTGGACCGGCTGGAACCGCTCGAGCGCCATTGAACGGGGGCATCGTTGTTGTTGCCATTCTCAATACTGCTAACGGAGGCAAACAACAACGTACTGGGGAATGCGATTGGCGGCGTGTAGTTGATAACCTGCGTGGTACCACTAGCCGGGAAGCTGGTGACTCCCCACTGAATAATCAATCCGCTTGGCAGCTTCTGATAGCCCGCCCCT
Source organism: Ralstonia sp. 22086 (assembly GCF_052045975.1). NCBI lineage: Bacteria > Pseudomonadati > Pseudomonadota > Betaproteobacteria > Burkholderiales > Burkholderiaceae > Ralstonia > Ralstonia sp. 22086. The sequence continues at coordinate 168,749 of NZ_JBQEPZ010000004.1, forward strand.
CCAAGCGATGACCCGAACTGGGAGGAAAACTGCGCCTGCCCGGAGCCTGTAATCGGCAACCAGCAGACAGTCGAAGCAAGCAAGGTTATCGAATCGTTACCAGCCAGGGGAAAAGCCGAGATATTGCCGCCTTGCCCAAAAATGGTGTCCGCACCTTGACGCTGAATGACGGTTCCTGAAGCACCACCAGGGTGAAAAGTGATGGTTGAGCCAACGGAAACAGACGACAGCAGAGGCAATGTCAATGTGATCCCGTTACCCACCACCGTGACCACTTTTCCGCAGACAGATACAGGCAATGTGGTGTTCACGCTGAAGCCGACGTAGTCCCCAAGCTGTAGCCCTGCGCTCTTCACAAACGCCGTCGTAGCCAACTTCCCACTGCTATCAAACTGCGCCGGCGTCGCCCCCGTCGTCAACGTCTGGCCGGCGCTGACCCACCCATTCACGCCGTTCGACACAAACTGCACAGCCTCGCCGGGATTGAGCGTGAGGCTGTTTGCGCTGCTGCCTTGGCCGAACGACAGCGTGTCGGTGCCATTGCGCGTGACGGCGGTGGACCCGCTCGCCTGCATGTACGTCACGCAGATACTGGTGCCATTCGGGCAGTTGGCTGCGGGCGGCAGCGTGACGGTCTGGCCGGTGGCCGTAACGTTCACCAGTGCGCCGAGCGCCGCCGTGCTGAGCGTGCTCGATACGGCGACGTTTTGAATGCTGGAATATCGCTCACCAATGGCCGCAAGGAAGCCGCCCGTCGGTGCCGTTGGCGCGCTCGGATACGGGACGATGCTGGCGCTGGTGATCGTGCTCTGGCCGTTGGCAACCGTGATGACGGCCAAGCCCACGTAGCCGGCGGTGACTGCAGGCGTCGTCTGCGTGCCGGTGGCCGCGGCGGTGCCGGCCACGAGCTGCAACGACACCTGCCCCGCCCGCGTGGTCGGTTGCGCATTGCCGCTGCCGCCCGGCCCGTTGAACGCCTGCGACGGATTCGCGCTGTTGTAGTACGGCAGCACGACGTTGTTGACGTCGGTCTCAAGGTAAGCCGCCTGGATCAGGTAGTTCTGGCTGTAGCCCGATGTGGCGGGCGTTGTGAGGACGAAGGACTGCGCGTCCATCAGGATGCCCTGCTTCAGGACGCTGTGCGCAGTATCTTGCGGCAGCGCGCTGTACGGCGTGCCGTCCACATTGGCGAGCTGGTAGATCTGCCCCGGGTTGATGGTCACGCTCATCGATGCGGGCGTGGTGGGCGCGCAGCCCAGGCCAGAGATGACGGTGGACGTGCCAAACAGATCGGCGCAGAGCTTTGCCAGCGCGTTCATGGTCTGCCTGTTCGTGTTCAGCAGGTCTGTGGTTTGCGGCACCTGGCCGCTGTAGACAATCTGACGATCCAAGACTGTTCTCCAAAAGAAAAACCCGGCGTAGTGCCGGGCTGTCGGTGGTTAGGAAAGCGTGTGTGCGCACCTAGGAGCTGATGCGCGTCCAGATGATCGAAGCCGCGGGCCGTACCGATTCGATGGCGGCATAGATGTCAGCGTCTGATACGTTGTTGCTGCTCATCGACGCGTCAACGTATTCGCCTTGCGACGGCGCGCTGTAGCCGGTGGTGACGATGCTGTAGCCGGCCACGTTCGGGATGCCGCTGCCGAGCGGCCGATACGCCTGCACAAATGCCTGATACGTCAATGAGACCTGCCCATACGCACCCGCCATGCCGTAGCCGCTGTTGGGCGCATCGTAGGCACCGCAGTCTGCGGGGCGACTGGGCTCGATGATCGTAGGCGCGCGTCCGGTCAGGTCGGTCAGTACGCGGATGATCGCGTTGCGCGTGCCCCGCTCACGAAACAGGTTGGCGACGATGTTGGCGCGAAACGATGCGTCGGACTGGCCGGTCCTGCGCCTGATCGACAGGCCGAAAAAATCCGCCGCAATCATGTCGAGCCAGCCATCGGACGCGGTCAGGATGCGCGTCTGCTGTTTCGCATAGGCATACAGGCTGTAGATGTATGCGCCGCTGTACGCGAGGCCCTGAAGCACCCCGTTGATGATGGGCGACTGCGCCACATCGCCAAACCAGCGCGGCAGGTAACCGCGGATGCGCGCGATGATGTCCTGTTGGTCACCGGTTGCCATTACGTCACCGTGATCGAGTTGGCGGTGGTCTTGATGACCTGCAAGCTCGTGGCAGGCAAGTCTGCAGTGCTGCCGTTGAGCAGTGCGCTGGTAACGTTGGTCACCGCGGGCGACGCGTCATACGCCACCTGGGCCAGCCGCGAGTACGCCAACGCCATACCCAGCGGCAGGCTGTTGATGTAGTTCAGCAACGCCGCCTGCACCTGCGCCGTGATCGTCTGATGCGTGTAGCCCGCGGCGGTGGTAATGCTCATGGAGACCGTCGCGTTCACGACGACCGGCCCATACACGTAGAACGTACTGGTCACTGGTCGCACGGCATCCACGGCGTTGCTCACGCTGGCGAGCAATGTAGACGTGGGCGTCCCCGAGCCGTCATCCACGATCACGATGAAAGTGCCGTTCTGCGGCAACCCGGCGTAGGTCTGGTTCTCCAGGATCACGTACGTCAACCCTTGCTTGACGCTGGCGATGGCCGAGCCGATGGCCGTCTTCGTGGCTTTTGACAGGCTCGCCACGTAAGCAATGAAGCGTGAACGGAACGCCGTGTCAGGCTCAGCATCCGCGCCATTCACGAACGTCACTGCATTGCTGACGGTGTCCACCCCGGAGATAGCGCCGACGATCGTCGACACCGCTCCCGCCACCGCATTGCCCGCCGCACCGGGCGTCACAGCTTGCACCGGCACGTTCACACTCGCCGTACCGGCAGCAATCACGTAGCCGCCCAGCGTGGCGCTGTAGGCAGGGTTGGTCGTATCGCCCACCACGTTGAACTGCTGCGTGCCATCGCCCGTCTGTACCACGGCGGTCAGCGGTACCAGCACTTGCTGCGTGACAGTGAAGCGCGAGAACGTGACAGTGCCCGTGGCCGGCACCGCCGCCAGGCGTGTCAAACCGAAATCGGCCATCCACGTATCGAGATCGGCGCCGCTTGAGGTTGCCGCCCGGGTGATTGCCAGCACCTGCAGGATCAACCCTTGCAGCCACACTGTGACCGCCGCGTTGGCTTCAACGACGGCGCGCAGCACCGATCCGACGGTCAGGTCGACCAGCACCTTGGCATAGCCCTGGATGGCCGCCACCTGGTTGCGCACGAGCGTCACCCAGTCTTGCGTCTGAATGGACATATCGATCATTTGCTCACATTGAATTGAAGGGACACCGGCTCACGCGTGACTGCACTGCTGTACAAGATGCGCACGCTCACGCCGCCTGTGATGGCGGCCACGTCCACCTGCGGCTCAGGGTCTTGCGCGACCCCGGCTTCCTGCAGGATTTGCGAACGGATCAAGCCGCGCAGCGCGGGCACGTCAAGCGTCTCGCCGATCTTCTGCGGCAGGCCTGCGCCATAGTCGGTGTGGAAGATGTAGTCGCCGGGGTTGGTGACGAGGCGCCGCACGATGCGTTGCTGCGTTCGCAGGTCCGCACTGGCAAGGCCCAGATCGCCGGTGGGCGACACGGTGATGTCGCCACCCACCCAGTGGTTCACATCGTTCAAAAGTTGCTGCGTCATGCCACGCTCCCTGTATTGCCGGACCCGGGCTGCACACCTGTATGGCGGTGCGTATCGTCGATCCGGCGGCCATTTGCCGAGACCTGGCCGCTGAACTGCGTATTGCCGCTGATGCTCATCGAGTTGCCCGTACCGTTGTTGCCCGACACGGCCATGCCCGCCTGGCCCGTGATGGTTTGCATGACCACCAGCGTGCCGTCGATCTGCACAGGCCCCGTGTGGTTCCACTGCGGCGCCTGGCTGGTGAGCGTGCCCGCGCTGACGAGCGTGACCGTGCCGTCGTTGTGGAACTGCAGCTTGGAGCCCGATGCATGTGTCAGGAAAAACTCGCCCGACTGCGCACCTGTGGGCCGTGCCTGATCACTGAACAGGCGCGCGCAGATGACGCCGTTCTCGATGTCGCCGCCCACGAACTGCACCTCTACCTGATCGCCCGGGCTGACCGGCGCATCGATGCCCCAGCCATTGCCGACCCAGGCAGTGGCAACGGGCATCCAACCGGTCAGCGAGCGCGCTGGGTCGGCGGGGTCTTCAGGTTGGAGACGTACGCGCGCAGAGGCCGTCCCCGGGTCGTAGCTAGTAACGATGCCCATGCGGTTCTCCGCGCGATTGGACTGCGCCATCATTGCGGCGAGCACCATCTGGTTGCGAAGCTGTTGGATCATTGGCTCGTGTCCTTGTTGATGTTCTTGGCCGACACCTCCATCACGTAGCCTTCGCTCAAGCTCATGCTGCGGGTGATGCTGTCGATGAGGTAGTCCTGATCGAAGTTCGTCCCGGTGCCGGTCAGGCTGACGATGTCGGTTGGTGTGAGGAAGTGGTCGGCGGGCAAGCGCGCACGCAGCTTCATTTCGTGCTGCGCGACCTCGTCGAACTTCTGCTTGGCCAAACGCTTGACGCCGGCCTGGTCGAGTCCGTTACGCTCGACGGTGTGCGTCGGCTTCTGGCCATTGCCACCACCGGGCGCATTGCTGTAGCGGGCCGTGAACTTCTTGCCTTGCTTTGGGTTCCACGAACGCGCCTCCACCGTCACGCCCTTGGCTACCGTCAGGTCGCGCGACAGTTGCAGACTCGAGACGTTGGCGGCCGGGTTGCCGTTTTCGTCACGCGCCCATCGCAACTCGTAGGGCAACGCAGGCCCTTGCAAGCGCGGCGCGAAGTAGAGCGTCTTGCCACTCACGTACCAGAGGAAGTCCTCTTCGCGCGCCAACGCGGCAAGCAGGTCCCATTCGGTACGTTGCGCGGTCAGGCTGACGTTGTCGTGCGCGTAGGTCTTGCCGATCAGCCGCTTCGTCTCCGGCCCGACGGTTTGCAGGCCGTGTGCCGCAGCCAGCTTTGCAACGACCTGCGATGCCGTCATGTTCTGAAACTGCAGCGTCACCTGCGCATCGATGAACAACGCAGTCAGGTCTCGGCCACTGAGCGTGAGTTGCGCGGAAACCGGGTCCAGCTCGACGCTATCCACACGTCCGTAGATGAGGCTTTGGAGCGTGGTCTCGTCGTACTGCAGCGGATTCGGCGGAAAGCCGGCAAAGATTTCAACGTCCAGCGCAAGCTGGTTGGAAAACCAGTTCGCATCGCGATCGGGAGGCAGAGCACTCGCCGCCAGCGTGATCTGGAATGTGTCCGCTTGCTCATACGAGTTGCTCAGGACCGACCAGCTCACACACGCGGGCACACGTTCGCCGCCCACCTTCACGACCGTGCGTGGCTGCCGCACATCGGGTATCACGGGTAGCTTGTTCAGGCTCATAAGAAAAAGCCCCGCGTGGCGGGGCTGTCCGGTTGATGAGAGCGGTGCGCTATGGATTCGGCAAACCACCGGCCGTGTCTTTGTGGAGCGGCACCATCAGTGTCTTGACGCCTTCCACCAGGGGGTCCCACAACAACTCGGGGTTGGCCTTGGCGAGGCTGGTCCATGCCATCGCGTCGTCGTACTCCTTGGCGGCCAGCTTCATCAGATCACCACCGGCTGTCACCACATGCTTGGCGCTCTTGTAGACCGACGCGATATTCGTCTGCATGCGGCCCGCAACGCGATCCAGTTGCACCAGCACGGGCAATCTCAGCGCCGAGTTGATCTGCCCGTTGAGCTTCGCCACCTGCTGCGCCACCGGATTGTTCGGCAGGATGCCGCCCAGCGTTGCCACCTTCATCAGTTCGCTGTTGGCTGACGCCACCAATGCCTGCGCACGATCCCGCACGGCCGTCACCTTCTGCAGCACGTTGCTGAGCGTGGACTGCGCGGCGTTGGCAAAGCTCGCCACGGTGTCGATGGCCGAGTTGGCCGAGTCGATCAGACCAGACAGCGTGCCATCACCAATCGCGCTGCCCATATCCGTCACTGCAGCGGCATCGCTTTTGATCTGGCGATCAATGCTCTGGCCCGCATCACTGCCTGCAAATTTCGACAGATCGCTCGCCACTTCGCACACGATCTTGTATGGGATCTTGTAAGCGCGCTGAAAATCTGCACGAAAGTCGCGAATGACGACGGCGTAGTAGATCTCGGACCACTGCAACAACAGCGAGGCGCCACGTTCGCGCAGATCGTCCAACTGCCGCGCGCGCGCCAACGCATCCTTGCCGAGCAGCCAGCCGGACCATTCGACCGGTCCGCAGAACGCCCCCATCGAATCGATCACGCGCGTGCCGCCCACCAAGTCGTGCATGGCGAGTTTCTGCGTCCCGCCAAACGGGATGCTTTCAGGGACTTCCAGATCCTTGAACTGGAAGTTTCCGAGTTTGAGAGCGAAGTCGGGCATGGTCAATCAGAGTCCGGATGGCATGAGCTGCATGCCGGTATTGAAAGTGCTGAAGCCAGTCTGCGGGCGCGCCAGGTGCCCTTCGATCTGCTTCCAGACCACCTGGCCAACGGAGCGGCCGTCCATGGTCACGTCGCCTTTTAGGTAGACGAACTTGGGCTCGGCGACCTTCACGGCGGTGCTGGGCGCGCTTGTGCCATGGCTGGAGTCCGGCTTGGTGGCTGGCAATTTCCTCACGGTGTCTCCGTGAAGTACGTCGTACAGAAACGTGCCCAGCGTCGCACCCTTGACTCCGCTGACCCGCTCGATCAATGGACTGATGACGTTGTCGTTAACGTAACCACCGAGCTTGTAACCGCCGTATGCCGCGGTGATGAGGCCGCTGCCTCGCCCCAGCACCCCCAGCACCCCCAGCGCCTTCGACGCAAGCGGCGATTCCATCAGCGTTCCTGCAGCGCTCAGCAGACCGCGGCCCACTCCACCGCCCGCGCGAACCATAGACAGGCTTGCCCGCCCCACACCGGCTCCCAGCCAAAGTGCGCTGGTGGCTGCAGACCTCACCATACGCGCTACGCCGCGTGCGAAACCACCGCCACGCATCGCTCCGCCGCCGCCCGGCAAAGGCACCGACAGCGTGGAGCTGACCTTGTGTAGGAAAGCGAGTCCCGTGGCGAACGCCATGATCGCCTTCGTTGTGCCCGGAAACTCCTGTGCAAGGTGGGTGATGCCCCCAATCAAGCCATTGAATTTCTCCAACCCGGCAATTGCCAACGGCAAAACATGTTCGCCAAGTGCGATATTGAGATTCGCCTTCTTGGCCTCGTAGTCCTTCAGCTTGCCTTCGAGCCCTTCGTTATCCTTCTCGTAAAGCTTGACCGCGCCCGGTCCTTTTCCGGCATTGGCGAGGTACAGCCCAGCTCGCTCCTTGTCGTGCTGAAGCTGCTCCAGGATGTTCTTCTCGCCCTGTATGCCGAGCAGGTTGCCCAGCTTGGCGTTGAGACTGTCTCCGGCATATCCGCGCTTCTGCAGCGCCGGCACGATCTCGTCCAACAAATACTGGAGCGGATTCTTGGCGAAGCTCTCCGCGTCCTTGACGCCCGTCGCATCCACGCCGGTGATGTGCCCAGCCTTGTCGCGACGCACGGCCTTGGGGTCCAGCAGCTTGACGCGTTCGAGCTCATGCACAACGGTCGCGGACATATTCCCCGCCACCCAGCCTTGGAGCGCCGACATGGCCTCAACGCCGGCCTTCGTGCCGCCATTGGCTTGCATGAACTGCTTCAGCCCAAACACCGCGGCCTCAGACGGCTTCAGTGCACCAGACAGCTTGCCGCCTTGCATGGCCTCCAGGTAGTCCTTGGGCAGCACACCGCCGCCGCTCGCCATCGCCGTATTGACGAGCATATTGAAGGTCTCTTCCACCTTCTTCGTATCGATCTTGCCGTCTCTGCCGATCACGCCGTCGCGCATCTGCGCAACCTTCAGCGCGGTCAGCGTCATGCTGTCAAGTTGCGCGCCGTCCTTGATACCTGTTGCCGAACCAAAGGCCGTCCGCGCCTGGGCCAGCAGTTTCGTCACGTCCTGTGCTTGGGTCGAACTCTGCAGAATGGTCTGCGCTCCGCCAAACAGCTGACCGACATCGGTGAGCGACATGCCCTTGATGTCGAGCCCTTTGAGGAACTTCTCGTTCGCCGCCGCAGCCCCGGCGTCAAAGCGGCTGATCCGTTCAAGAACAGCGTGGTACTTCGAAGCAGCATCCACCTGCTTGTCCCACATGTGGGCGGCTTCGTTGCCGGCCTTGAACAGACCGCTGCCGAACTCGGTCAGCTTCTTAACCCTCTCCAGCCGGGTCTCCAACTTCTCCGCACTCTTGTTGACGGAGTCGAACTGCGCGGCGATCGCCAACAACCCGCGCGACACGTTATCGACCAACGCAATCTGTATCCCGATTTTGTAAGCATCGAGGCTCATGGGAATCCTTGTTCGTCTGTTGAGGCCACCGATCTCACGTGTGCGCGCTTGCGGCGGAAGCCAACGGGCGGCCCTTCAGCACCGCCGTCACCGCATCACCCACACTCTTTTGCACAGCATCCGCGTGCGCGTCTGCCACCGCACCCAAAAATGGATGCGGTGGCGTCTGCGCACTGCCAAGCTCCAGGACGACGGCCCGGTTGGCGTTGGAGCCGATGGCCGCCTCCAACCCCTTGGCTTCCCGGCCGATGGAATCGCGCAATGCATTCACGTGCGCCGCATCCGTGATGCCGGCGGCTGCTGCGCTTTCCATCGCCTTGGCGCGGGCCGCCTGCTCCATTGCTGCTGTGGCTGAGGCCAGCCCCTGCGACAGCGCCTCCGGCACCCGCGCCTCCAACGCCGTCAGGCGACGCGACATCTCAATCAACGAGAGGTTCATTCGCGCTCCTTGAAAGACATCGTCTTCAGGTCGAACTCCGCGCCATGGAATTCGCTGCATTTGATGGCCATCGCCTGACGCATGGTGTCGTCCAGTGAAAACGCCACGTCGAACGGAACACCGTTATGCACGAGCCACATTGCCTCGTGAAACGGGCCGTTCGTCAGGAGTTTTTTAGCTCGGACTCCGACGTGGCAACGTTGATGAAGCTGGCCGCCACACCGCGCTGCGCGGCCTCGTTGCCCTCTTCGCCCAGGCGTTGATACAGCGCACGCAACTGGGCTTCCGAGGCGGGCGTCGGCACCGGTTCACCGTCAATGGCGCAGACGAACTTCAGATGCGCAACCTCGGCCAGGTACAGCATGTTCAACTCACTGCCGCCCGCGGCCTTGGCAAAGTCGAGGTTCGCCAGCGGGCTCGGTTTGCGCAGCGTGATCTTGCGGCCCAATGCATCGTCGACCACCTGCTCTTTCGCGGCGGCCTTGATGATCTGTTCGGAGGGAGTGATCGTCACGTTGGTCATCAGGACACCTTGATGCGGCGCGAAGCCACGAAGTTGACGGACTGCTTGATGGTGGCATCGCCGGCGCGGTTGCCTGCGTCGGCCAGCGTCATGAGCACCCCGTCATAGCGGAACTGCGAGACCGAGCCGTTGGCCTCCTGGATCGTTTCGTAGATCTGCGCGGGGGCCTCGTTCAGGCCCGCGTAGAAGCCTGCTTCGAGCTGCGCAAAGTAGTTGTCGAGCGTCGCGTCCTGGCGCTCCACGTCGAACGAACCCGACCAGCCGTCGAAGAAGCGCACATGATCGGTGATGCCGCCCAGGCGTTTGACGCGCACGTCGGTTACGTCCTGCTTGCTCTTGAATGCGGTGATCTTGTTCGGTTGCAGCGTGCCGCCTGCGGTCTGGATGACCAGGGTGTAGTCGCGGCCCACGGAGTAGCCTTGAATCGGCATAACGTTCTCCAAAAGAAAAGCCCCACGTCATGCGGGGCGAGAAGATTGATGGATATGCGAAGGGTGAAGCGCCTGACGCGCGTGTTACTGATTTGCCGTCGACGTGCGGATCACCGTGGCCTGCGAGCCTTCCACGTTCACCAGGAACTTCTCGATGACTGACAGGTAGACCACCTTCACGTCGGCCTGCATGTAGCCCAGCGCAACGCGATTCATCGGATTGTTGTTGGCATCGATCTGCACGGAGAACGCCGGGCCGCCATTGACCGCGCCGATCATTCCTTGCTGCTCCATCGAGCTGAGGAAGTTCGACAGCGTGGCTGCGGCCTGCGCGCGCACCGTGGCCGACTGCAGCTGGCCGACATACTTGCCCATGCCGGCGTTGATCGTGCTGGCGATGTAGTTGGTCATGCGCGTGTAGTTGTCGCCCTGCGTGAGCGCGTTGGAGCTGGTGTTGTGCCCCGCCCGGCAACCGAAGTACGCGCCGCCCGGCACGGGATTCGTCACGACATCGATGCCGGCCTGGATCAAGGCTTGTAACTCGGCCGAGCTGTAGCTCTGGTTGGCGAACGTCTTCTGCGTGCCCACCACGCCGTAGATCTGCTTGTTCAGGCTGCTGCTCTGCGGTGACAGGTTGGCCAGCAAGCCCGCAACGAAGCCTTGCGGCGACACCAGGCGCGTTACACCGTTGACGGTATCGAGCCAATACACCCAATCGCCAAACAGCAGCTTGAAGGCGTACGAATCGATGCCGGCGGTGCTCTTCGCCGTGACGGCATTGGCGATGGTGTCGCCGCTCGGACCTGTGCCGATCATGTAGATGCCTTCGGACAGGCCGAACGCCACCTGGGTCGGCCAGGTCGTTGCGTCGGTGCAGTCGGCGAGCATGGCAATCGACACGCCCTGGTTGCGCAGCGCGTACATGCCCTTACGCGGCACGGTATCCTGACCGAGCAGCACGGCGCCGGTGATGGTGGCCGCGCCGTCCGTACCGCCCGCCAGTTGCAGCGTGGCGGCCGTCGGTGCGGTGGTGCTCGCGCCTGCGGTGGCAGTGATGATTTGCGACGCGCCGCGCATCACGCTCACGCCGTTGTTGATGGCGTTGGCAATTGCGATCCACAACGCATTGCCGGTCTGACCGGCACCGATGTTGTCGAACACCTCAGGCGCCAGCGTCGGAGCGGCCACGGTCACCTTCCACGTGTTGGCGGCGGAGCCGGCCGTCAGCGCCACCGTGACGGTGTTGCCGAGCGAACCCGTGTACTTGGCCGTGAACGTCACGCCGTTGGTTTGCGCGACCACCGTGGCGGCGGTGTCGGTGCCGTCGGTCACGCGCACACAGCGGAAGTTGTTGGCGCCCTGCTGAACCGCCACGGCCACGGCCGTACCCATATCGTAGGTGCGGTTCTGGATCGCACCGAACGTCTGCGCGTACATGGCCATATTGCCGATCAGCGTCGGCGAGTTGACGGGGCCCCAGGTGGCCGTGCCGACCACGCCAAGCACGTTGGTGGGAACGCCGTTGAGCAGGGTGACCTGCGGCGGAACAATCTGGACGTACAGGTCCGGAACGATGAGTGCAGTGGTATTGATGCTGCCCTGCTGGACGATCGGCATGCGTGCCTCCGAGTGAGAAAAGCAAAAGGCCGCACAAAGGCGGCCGGACATAAAAAAAAACCGCCCTAGTTAAAACGGGCGGCACGGTGGGGTGACTTCGACCGCAATACGGCTACGGCTGCGCTACTGCACGAGTGTTCGAACAGGAAACTGCCCGTCCATCGCCGCGCCAGCGGTCACGTTCTCTACGCCCGTCGCAATCTGGTACGCCGTATCGGTCACGATGGTCGCGTACTCGACGGCATAGCGCAGGTCACGCCGGTAGATGCCATTGGTCAGGTCGTCGTATTGATGGCCGCGCTTATAGCGCAGCGCGGCGCCCTGGTCCGGCAACGTCAATCGCACGATGCCCGAGAGCACTGCATCGACCTTACCCGCGATGAGGTCGCGGGGCGCAGCACCATTCGCCCAAGCCGAGATAAGGAACGTGCGCTCTTGCCGGCGCGTCTCGCGCTGTACCGTACCGATGCCGCCCACGCGCGCCGAGATGTATGTCGCATTCGGAATGGTGATCGACGAATCAGCAGCCGTTGCAGGTCGGTCAACAGCAACCAGCGTAGCCAGCGCCGTCGCAATGCTGGCCGGTGTATCACTCGCCTGCACGGCGTAGGCATATGCGCGGCCATCCACCAACAGCACAACGTTCTGCGGCGTGCTGACGGTACCGTTCACCATGACGGTCTGGGCGGTCACGCTCAAGGCAAGTGTGTTTGCTGGCGGTGTGGCGACGGTCCAATCGGAGAACGCGGTGTTTGCGTGCCTTTGATGACTCGTGGTCGGAAAGATCGACACGTGTGCCTTGTTGGCTTGCAGGTCAGTCTTCAGTTGCGTCATGTTGGGCCAGCCGCTGTAGACCACCACCGGATTGCCCGTGATCGATGGCTGGCTGGTTCCGTTCGGATAGACCACGCCAGTGATCAGCGTGACGAGTGCGTTGGAAACATCGGAGAGATCTGCCATAGGACAAGTGCCTTCATCGATGCGCGCTGCAATGCGTGATCGATCGAGTGAGTTGCATCCAGGATTGAGACAGCCGCGCTCGGTTCCTCACCGTGCAGCGACATCGAGGCATGTATTGCGTGCGAATACGTCAGCGAGCGAAGCCGAGAAACAAAAAAGCCCGCTGGGTGGCGGGCTTTTCTTCGCGATGTCTGCGCTTCGTCTGGGTAAGTCAATGCACCCCAGTGGGGTGCATGTCTCGGTCTGAACCGGTTACGCCGCGAGGGCAATCGAACATCTGGGAAACAGAATACGAAGGGGATATAAACCGTGCAAGTGGGCTGAAGAAAAAATTCCGAAAAAAAATTTCAGGCAGCCAACGGAGCCGCAGTCACAGTCGCAGCAGCAGCCGCTGCACGCACGGCCTTCGTCATCTGCACACGGGCGACCTCCGAATCGATGACGTGCGACATGATCGACTGCGCCTTTGCAAGCCGGACCTTCCAGTGCTTGAGCGTGTGCGGCGACGCGCCGTACTTGCGCACAAGAATGCGGCACACCATCTCTGCCGGCATGCGATGCACGTAGTGATACTGCAATAGCCGCTTGGCTACGGGGTCGGCGATTTTTTGCCAAGCATGCTCCACCAGCCAGCCGTCGTTCACGTCGATGCTGACAATGGCCTGCGGCGCGCCGCTTTCTGCATCGCGCATGGCGACGGCCAGGCGTGCCCACGAAGCGCAGTACTGCGGTTGCCAGCTAGGGTCGCGCACGACGCGACTCCAGTTCTCCAGACGGTCTTCGATTCCCATGTCCCTTGTCCTCGTATGTTCATTGCTCGTTGATGCCGATATCGGGCTGCATCACTTGGCCCTCGCGCCGTCGCCTTGCACACTCCGGACAGCGCGAGAACACGACGATGCATGCGCCTATTGGAAAACGCGCACCTGCGCAGGCACCGCACGCACCGATTGCACCCAGCGGCCTGTGACGCCGCATTTGCGTTCCTCATCGAGCTCAAGCCGCTTGGCGGCGATCAATTCACTGCGGCGCGCAGAGACGCTCGATTTTTCAATACGCAGCGCCTGCGCGATCTCGGCAATCGTGGCGGTGCCACTACGGGCGACGTAGTCGGCAATGCGATCGCACTGCAGCTTGGCCGTGGACGTGGCACGGTCACGTCGAAAAGCATCCATCGAAATTTGGGTGGCGGTCATGGGAAGAGGCTCCAGTCGGCGCGGCGTGGCGCGCGGATTGAACAAGATTCCGATCGGCCGAGCCGCCCACAGTGGATGGGCGCCGAGCCGATGCAGAGAAGTTTAGATTGTTCTAAACTGTTGCGTCAAGACACTTCTAATACACAAATTAGAAATTTCTTGCTCTAATGCGACCCATGGACATCTACGACAACCGCCGCCAGTGGCTGACCTACTGGATCCAGACCCTCGTCAACGGAGACCGCTCGGCGTTCGAGCGTCTGTATGGGTATTCGCGCTCACAGGTGGCGCAGTTCCTGTCGCGCACCTATCAGGATGGACGCAGCATCGGCGACATCGCCGCGCGACGTCTTGAGAAGAAGCTGGGGTTTGCCGACCGCGTGATGGACACACCCTTCTCCGATGCCGCCGCGCAGGCCGCCGGCGGCAGCGCGGGGGACATCGTCCGCACGAGTGCTGGCGCATCGGCGCACAGCAAGGGCTTTCCCGCGCGCCCCATCACGACGTACAACAGCCTGGACGAACTGCCGGCCGAGACCACCATCTTGATCACGCATGTCGACGTGGCGCTATCTGCCGGCAACGGACGCGAAACGTGGCACGTTGAAGAGAAGGAACCGCTGCCGTTCCAGGCCGATTACGTCCGCCGGCTGGACGCCAGCCCCAAGCACCTCGTGGCGGTGAAAGTGCGCGGCGACAGCATGGAGCCGCGCCTGTTTGATGACGACACGGTGGTCGTCGATAAGGCGGATCGGCGCATCCCCACGGGCGGCGGCGTGTTTGCCCTGGTGTATTGCGGCGAGATGCTGGTGAAGCGACTGTTTCGCTTGCCTGACGGCTCCATCCGGGTGGTCAGCGACAACAAGGAGAAGCACGACCCATTCATCGTGACGCCGGACCAGCTCGAACACATCGACATCGTCGGTCGCGTCAAGTACCGGTCTGGCATGGGCGATTTTTGAGCCTTCCAGCCCCCCAGTTCTCAACATGCAAACCCGCTTCGGCGGGTTTTTTCGTGCCACGCCGCAACGTTCTAATCGAGAAAAGTAGACATTTCTTGACATAAAATTAGAAATATCTAAAATATCGGTGTGCGACACGTTCGAGACAAGGTCGCCAGGAGGGGGCATGATGGTCGGCACAGCCACCAACAAACATGGGGCATGGCCCCTGGCAGCGTGAACCACCACCTCCGGCGTCGCGCATGGATGCGCAACCGGCAGATCGATCTGGTGATCGTGCTGGCGCTGCTTGGCGCAGTGCTGCGCGGGCTAGGGCAACTGCTCTGACACCGAGACCCTCATGAAGCACGTACCGCATGCAGACCCACCGCCCGTGGCCAGCGGGCACACGGCCTTCGTCGACTGGCTGCTCGTCATCGTCATGGGGCTGTTCGCCGGCGGCGCGATGTATCTGGCCTTGCTCGTGCGCATCACTTACTGAACGCGCAGCGCTCAACCAACCTATCGCAAACTGAATGACTGAAACCGAAACACTCGACCGTATTCTTGAAGCGACCCGCAAGGCATGGTGCCTACCGGCCGTGCGACTCGGCGACCCTGCTCTCACCTCACAGGGCCCGCTGCATCAGCAGACAATCCAGCCAGCGTCCAAACTTGTAGCCCACCGCCTCCAGCACGCCCACCTCGCGAAACCCGCAGCGCGCGTGCAACTTGGCTGACCCCGGGTTCTCACGGCCGCCGCCCACCACGGCCACCATCTGCTTGAAACCCCGCGCCTGGCATTCGCGTATCAGCGCCTCCAGCAGCAACGTCCCCACGCCCCGGCCCTGCGCAGCAGTATCAAGATAAATGGAATCTTCCACCGTATGGCGATACGCAGGCCGCGCACGATGCGGGCCGGCATACGCGTAGCCGAGCAACGCGCCACCCGCTTCGGCCACAACGTAGGGCATGCCGGCATCCTGCAATGCGTGAAAGCGGCGCGTCATCTCGGCCAGATCGGGAGCGTCGATCTCAAAGCTGGCGGTGCCAGTACGCACATGATGTGCGTAGATGCCGACGATGGTCGGCAAATCCGCTACGGTAGCTGCGCGAATAGCGATGGCACCAGATTCGTCCACGGTAGCGGCGTCGATGGGCATTGCAGAAGACATGGCGGCAATTCAGAAGCGGTATGAAGTGCTCATTGTCACGCCAATTTCACTCGAACCGCAGATCGCCGAGCGCATTCCGGTGACATGGCTATCGGGCGGCGCCGGAATGCGGTAACTTGGCAGACGCTTTCGCCCCCGCCCGCCGCGCCCTTCCTGCCATGCACGACCTGTTTCCCCTGATCGCCGAATACGGCGCGTTTGCCGTATTCCTCAATGTGCTGCTGACGCAAGCCGGTGCGCCGCTGCCGGCCGTGCCAACGCTGCTGGTGGCCGGTGCGCTTACGTTCCATGGACCGCTCTACCTGATGGAGCTGGCGCCCGCCGCCGTGTCCGGCGCGCTGCTGGGCGACGGCCTGTGGTACTTCGCAGGCAAGCGCTATGGCCGGCACGTCATGGCACTGCTGTGCCGTGTGTCCCTGTCGCCCGATTCGTGCGTGCGGCGCACGCGCACACAGTTCGAGCGCTGGGGCGCGCCGATGCTGCTCATTGCGAAATTCGTTCCGGGTTTGTCGACCGTATCCTCTGCGCTACTGGGAACAATGCGCACGCCGTTCAGCACGTTTGCGCTGTACAACCTGGTGGGCTCCGCAGTTTGGGCAACGCTCTGGTTGATGCTGGGCCGCGTGGCGCATGACAGCATCGACCAGGCGCTGCGCCAGCTCGACCAGCTCGGCACGCGCGCCATACTGCTGATCGCGTTGCTGGCGGCGGTGTATGTGGCTGCACGTTGGCTGCAGCGTTGGCGCTTTCGCAAGATGCTGGAGATGGCACGCATCTCGCCCGATGAGCTGCACGCACTGATCGAATCGGGCGCGGCTCCCGTCATCATCGACGTGCGCGCCGACAGCTCGCGCATGCTGCAGCCGCAGCGCATTCCGGGGGCAATGCTGTACGACATGTCCGCCAGCCACCGCGCGATCGAGATCGATGGCCCCGACCGCGAGATCATCATCTACTGCGCCTGCCCCAACGAGGCGTCTGCCGTGATGCTGGCGCGCACGCTGATGGGGCGCGGCTTCAAGCGCGTGCGTCCGCTGCATGGCGGGATCGATGCATGGGTGGCGCGCGGCTATGGTGTGGAGCACGTGGTGTCGGTCACGCCCGCCACATTGGCAACGGCGGAAGCGGGCGCCTGAGGCTTTCCCGCTGGCGCACAAAAACAAAAAGCGCACCTCGCGGTGCGCTCTCCCGTAAGTACGGCAAACATGCGGTGCGCCAGCCCCCCGGCTCGGACACCCCGCATCGGTCCGTGTGCATCCGCCCGAAGACGGATGTGGCGAAATGATCCCCGTTTGATCCCTTCTTCGCCAGTCGGACTTGACCCCCTTGTTATTCATTTGCAACGCTGCCGCGCCAAACCTGTGCGCGGCGTGCTCGCATTGTTATTTCCCGTCCTTCTTTCGTTGCCTTGCGGCTGGCCATTTTTGCATGGCACTCGTGCGTACTAACGGCCGGCTGACCTCAAACTTTAGGCGCCGTCCGCAATCGTCAGGCGAATGTATCAATCACGCCTTCGTGGCTGGAAACCCGGCGCGGCGCCACCGTCAGCGTATCGGCGCGGTCTTGCGAGCCGCTGCTGCCATACCGGCTGCCGCTGCCACCGTTGCCTGAACCGCCACCTTGGTTTTGCGCCGACGAGCCTTGCGATGCACTCTGCTGCTGGCTGAAGTCGCCCGTGCTGACAGACGTTTGCGCAAGCTGCATCCCGCCTTGCTGCATGGCGTCGCGCAGGCGCGGCATGGCGTCCTGCACGAGTTCGGCCACGGCTTGGTGCTGGCAGACAAAGCTCGCGTTGACGGCGCCGTTGTCCACCTCCAGCTTGACGTGCATGCCCCCCAGCTCGGCCGGGTTCAACTGCAGCTCGGCTGACGATTGGCGATGTACCTGCATGAAGGCAAGCTGGCTGGCCATGCTTTGCGGCCATGCGGCATCGCCAAAGGTGGGCAGCGTGTGCACTTGCTGTGGCGTGATCGATGCCCCTGCCGCCGCGCCTGCGTTGGCGCCGCCCACCGCAAAGGTCGGTGCGGCCATGCCCGCGTCGCCATTGGCGCGCGACAGCACGCCCTGGAACTGCGCACCGTTGCCCTGCGCATTGGCTTGCGTGCCGGCGTTATCCGAATTGCCCGTGTTACCGCCATTGCTGGCGTGGCTGGTGGCATCGGTCACGGCGGCGGCAGGCGTTTGCGCGGTGGCGTTGTGTGCGCTCAAATCGCTGCGACGCGGCAGGCCCCGGTCGACATCGGCGCCTTTTGCAGCCGACGTGCAGCCGAGCTGACGCACGGTGGCCGGCGTGTTGTCGGCAACGGCGCGCGTGCGGGCCATGGCCTGGGCCAGCGTGCCGCTGTCAGGCAGTGCGGTGGCAGGCGGCGTCGGCGTGTTTGCGGCGTTGGCTTTGGCGTCCTTGGCGGCAGGCAGTCCGGCTTGGCCAACCTGTGCCGTCGCGGCCGGATCTGCGGCGCCCTGCGTCCCGTTGGCAGCCGCAGTTGCGGCAGCCAGTGCGGCGGCGTCATTTGTGGACGATTTGCCAGCAGCCTGCGTCGTCGCGTCTGTGTCGGCGTTGGTATTTGATTGAGCTGCGGGCTGGGCAAGCGGCAGTTGCGTGGCTGCGGCCTGCTGCGCAGCCTGGCGAGCGGCCTCGATCTGCGCAGCCAGTTGTGCGGCCGGATCGACCACCGCCTGTTGCGCAGCGGTATCGAGATCCTTGGCGTTGGCAGGCTGCGCCGGCTTGGCGCTGGCCGTATCGGCGGTGCTGGCCGGCGTGGTGATGGCCTGTTCCGGCGTGTTGGCATCGGCCGGTTTCGCATCCTGATCGTTGCGCGCGGCGCCGGTGCGTGCGACATCCTTGCGGGCGATGTCGGCTCGGCGGCTGGCATCGTCGGCGGTGGATTGCGCATCGGCGCGACGGCGCGCGGCGTCCTGAGCCAGGCGGTCGGACAACAGGTTGCCGAAGGTATCGGTGCCCGACGAAGAAGCCTGCGTCTTGTCTGCGGCGGCAGTATTGCCGGCCGACAGCATGGCGCCCAGGTCCTTGGCGGCGGTGTTGGGGGTGGCACTCAAGCCCACGTTGACTCCATCTTGCGACTGCGTGTTCGCGTTCGTCTTCAATTACCGCCCTGCGCCGCACGCATGCGGATCACCTTGGCGGCGTGTTCGTCGTTGTCGCGCTGGGCTCGGCGTTCTTCGTCCAGGCGCTGCTCTTCAATGTGGCGCTGGCGCAGGATGTCGAACGACTGTTCGCGGCGCTGCTTTTCCAGCCAGTTGGCACGGCTCATTGCGAGCTGCTGCTCCAGCGCATTGATGGTGCCCTTCTGCTGGTGCACGGCATTGCCCAGGCGGTCGATAAAAGCCGCGTAGTTGCGCAGGCGCGTCACGTCCATGCCGCCTTCGGCGCTGCTCAGCATCTGCTGGTGGTAGTTGTTGCGGTAGTCGGACAGCAGCGCCAGCTTTTGCGTGGCAGCCTCGCGCGTGTTCATCAGGCGGCCGACTTCCTGCGTGGCTTTCTCGGTGTCCTTCTGGGCCAGTTCCAGCACGGTTTCGAGGCGGAACGGCTTGTTCATGGTGGTCATCGGTCGACCCTCCAGCTTCCCGTTACATCAACCCATCGGACGCAAACCCGGCAGCTTTAGCCTCCGGTTTGCGCAACGCTTGCGGCTTCACAGTGTCAAGCGGGCACATCACGCCAGCACTCCCTGCATCTTCTGCAGCGTGTGCTCGCGGCTTTCGTTCTCGAACATGCCTTGCTGCAGGAATGCTTCCATGTCGGGGTAGCGCGCGATGGCCTGGTCGGTCACCGGGTCGCTGCCACGTGCGTAGGCGCCTACGGCAATCAGGTCGCGGTTGCGCTGATAGCGGGCGTAGAGCTGCTTGAAGCGGCGCGCCGTGTCGAGCTGCTCGCGCGGCACGATGGCCGACATCACGCGGCTGATCGACTGTTCGATATCGATGGCCGGGTAGTGGCCCTGCTCCGCCAGCTTGCGCGAGAGCACGAAGTGGCCGTCCAGAATGGCGCGCGCCGCATCGGCAATCGGGTCCTGCTGGTCATCGCCTTCGGCCAGCACCGTGTAGAACGCCGTGATGGAGCCGCCGCGGCCGTTGGCATCCACCATGCCGTTGCCGGCACGCTCAACCAGCGCGGGCAGCTTGGCAAACGCCGAGGGCGGATAGCCCTTGGTGGCCGGCGGCTCGCCGATGGCCAGGGCGATCTCGCGCTGCGCCATCGCATAACGCGTGAGCGAATCGACGATCAGCAGCACGTTGCAGCCGCGGTCGCGGAAGTATTCGGCAATGGTGTGGGCGTAAGCGGCACCCTGCAGGCGCATCAGCGGCGAGGTGTCGGCAGGCGCAGCCACCACGGCCGAGCGTGCCAAGCCTTCGTCGCCAAGAATCTCGTCGATGAATTCCTTCACTTCGCGGCCGCGCTCGCCGATCAGGCCCACCACCACCACGTCGGCCTGCGTGTAGCGGGCCATCATGCCCAGCAGCACGCTCTTGCCCACGCCGGAGCCGGCAAACAGGCCCAGACGCTGGCCTTGGCCAACAGTCAGCAGACCATTGATGGCACGCACGCCCACGTCCAGCACATGCTCGATCGGCTTGCGCTTGAGCGGGTTCAGCGGTGCGGGGTTCAACGTGCCCCAGGCCAGGTCTTCGTGCGCGCCCAGCGGCCCCTTGCCATCGAGCGGCTCGCCGTTGGCGTCCACCACACGGCCCAGCAGGCGCGGACCCACGGGCAAGAACTTGCTGTGCGAAATCGTCGGGTCGGCGCCGTCTTCGCTCGACACCGGCAGGCGTTGCGGCTCCATCGGGAACACGCGCGCGCCGGGCACCACGCCCACCAGATCCGTTTGCGGCATCAGGAAGGCACGCTCTTCGGCAAAGCCCACCA
This sequence comes from Ralstonia sp. 22086, assembly GCF_052045975.1. Lineage (NCBI taxonomy): Bacteria > Pseudomonadati > Pseudomonadota > Betaproteobacteria > Burkholderiales > Burkholderiaceae > Ralstonia > Ralstonia sp. 22086. Next base: position 189,298 of record NZ_JBQEPZ010000004.1, read on the forward strand.
CTTCGGCCAGCACGTGGCGGCCGTGCGGGAGTTCTACGCGGCAAGCGCTGCCCACCGGCAGCTTCAGGCCAACGGCTTCCATGACCAGGCCGGCCACGCGCGTGAGCTTGCCGCACGTCACCACCGGGCGCGCCAGACGCGCACGCTGCGCAGTCTGCTGCAGGTGGGTTTGCCAAACGCGCACGTTCGGGTTGTTGGCGGCGGGCTGCACGGTCTCAGGCGACATGGAGTGCTCCTCCTGCCACGCGCTCGGCTTCAGAGCGTTCGCTGGCAAGCCATGCGGTATCGCGGCCCAGCGCGCGGGTCAGTTCGGCCCAGCGGGTTTGCAGCGTGGCATCGGTTTCGCCAAAGCGGGTCTGCACACGGCAGCCGCCGCGCTCGATGGCGGCATCGACGATGAGCGTCCAGCCGGCCGCGGCCAGCTCGGTGCCCAGCGTCTGACGGATCAATTCGGCATCATCGGCGTGCACGCGCAGCATGGCCGGTGCCGGTGCGGTCGGCGCGTCGCCCAGTACTTCGCGAATCATCGGCAGGATGCGTTCGGGCTGGGCATGCAGCGCGCCGCGCAGAAACTGCTGCGCGAGTTGCAGCGCCAGATCCACCAGCTCTTCGGCAACGCTGCCGTTCAGTTGGTCGATCGCCTCGCGCACGGACTGCATGAGCGTGGCGATGTGCTTGGAATCTTCCTCGCCCTGGCGGCGGCCTTGTTCAAAGCCATCCTGAAAGCCTTGCGCGAAACCATCGCGGCGGCCTTCGTCGCGGGCGGTGGCAAGCTCGGCGTCCAGCGCGGCCTGCCATTCCTCTTCGGAAATGGGCGGTTCTTCGGGCTCAGGCGGCGGAGGCGGCGGCGCGGCTGCAGCAGCAGCCTCTGCGGCCTGCCGCCGGAAGTCGGTCGGCTCCCACGCCTGGTATTCGAGCAATGTGTCGCGCGGGATGATCGGAGGACGCGGCATCTCAGCGCCCCATCAAAACAATGCGGCCAGCGCGGTCAGACATAGGCGTCCTCCGCCTTGCGGCCGATGGTGATCTCGCCTTCGTCGGCCAGGCGGCGCGCAACGACCAGGATTTCCTTCTGCTGCGCTTCGACTTCCGACACCTTGACGGGCCCCAGCACTTCCAGCTCTTCCTTGAGCATCGTGCCGGCACGCTGCGACATGTTGGCGAACACCTTGTCGCGGAACTCCTGCTTGGCGCCCTTGAGGGCCACCACCAGAACGTCCTGGCTGATCTCGCGCAGCAGCGTCTGCAGCGCACGGCCATCCAGATCGATCAGGTTGTCGAACACGAACATCTTCTCGACGATGGCATCGGCCAGTTCCGGATCGCGCGAGCGCACGCCTTCGATGACGGAGCTTTCCACGGCGCTCGGCACCAGGTTGAGGATTTCCGCAGCCGTGAGCACGCCGCCCATCGCGTTCTTCTTGCGGTGGTCGTTGCCTTGCAGCAGCTTGGTCAGCACGTCGTTCAGCTCGCGCAGGGCGCTGGGCTGAATGCCGTCGAGCGTGGCGATACGCAGGATGGTGTCGTTGCGCAGGCGCTCGGTGAAATAGGTCAGGATTTCCGAAGCCTGATCACGATCCAGGTGGACCAGGATCGTGGCGATGATCTGCGGGTGCTCGTTACGGATCAGTTCCGCCACCGACGATGCATCCATCCACTTCAGGCCTTCGATGCCGCTGGTGTCACCGCCCGATAGGATGCGGTCGATGATGTTGGCGGCGCGGTCATCGCCCAGTGCCTTGCGGAAGACGGTGCGGATGTACTCGTTCGAATCCACGTCCAGCGGCAGGTCTTCGGCTTCCACAAAGAACGCGTCAAAGGCGTCGAGCACACGCTCGCGCGACACGTTCTTCAGCGCGGCCATGGTCGCGCCCAGCTTCTGCACTTCGCGCGGGCCGAGGTGCTTGAGCACTTCGGCGGCTTCGCTTTCGCCCAGCGACATCATGAGGATGGCGCTGCGTTGGAGTCCTTCGGCGCTCATTCGTTACTCACCCATTGTTTGATGACGGCCGCGACGGCGCGCGGGTTGCTCTGCGCCACGCGGCGCATGGTCTCGAGCTTCTTCTCGAAGTCGTTGTTCTTGAGTTGCGGCAGCGCGTCCGGCAGCTCTTCGGAATCGGTGCCGGCAGTTCCCGGCCCTTCCAGCTCCGGCCCGGCCGAAGCCGCGGCACCGGTGATGATCGGCGCGTTCGGATCTTCGCCTTCGCGGCCGACGAAGGTGGGCGTGGCCGCGTCGTCCTTCTTGCCCATCGAGCGGATCGCCGGACGGATCACCGCAAACACCAGGATAAGGAAGCCGATGGCCAGCGCCAGATACTTGGCGGCCTGGATGGCGTACTGGATCATCTCCGGCTGCTTCCACAGCGGCAGGTCGTCCTTGGCCATCGGCAGCGTGCCCGAGAACTGGCTGTTGACCACGTTCACGGAGTCGCCGCGCTTGGCGTCAAAGCCCACGGCATCCTTGACCAGCGCGTTGAGGTTGGCCATCTCGGCTTCCGACAACGGCTTCCAGGTCTTGCCGTCGCCACGGTAGTTGACGACCACGGCCACCGACAGGCGGCGCACGGTGCCCACTGCGGCGCGGGTGCGGCGCACGGTCTTGTCGACTTCGTAGTTGGTCGTCGTGTCGCGGGTGCTCGACGAGTTACCGCTGGTTGCGGTGCCGCTCGTGTTGGCAGCCGCTGCTTGTTGCGGTTGGCCGTTCGGGCCCGTTGCAGCCGGTTGCGACGCCGAGGCCGGCGCCGGTGCGGTCGGCAGCATGCGCGGCGCGGTCGGCGGTTGGTTGGACAGCGCGCCGGGCACGCCACCCTGGGCGTCGGCCTTGTTCTGCGTGGCTTCAGCGGTGTGCGTGCTACGCACGGCTGCGTTGGCCGGGTCCTGGTTCGGACGGTACGTCTCGGCCATCTGCTCGGTGTTGTCCAGATCGACGTCGGCCGTCACCTGCGCGCGTACGTTGTCTTCGCCCACCACGGGGCCGAGGATGGCTTCGATGCGCTTAATGTAGCCCTGCTCGACGTCGCGCACGTAGCTCAGCTGCGTCGGGTCAAGGCCCGAGGCGTTGTCCTGGAACGACGACGACAGCAGGCGGCCGGATTGGTCGACCACCGTCACGTTGGCCAGCGGCAGGTTCGGCACGCTGCTCGACACCAGGTGGCCAATCGCCTGCACCTGCGAGCGGTCGATCATGCGGCCCGGATACAGCTTGAGCAGCACCGAGGCGCTGGGCTTGGCCTGTTCGCGCACGAACACCGACGGCTTGGTCATGGCCAGATGCACGCGGGCGGATTGCACCTCCTGCATGGCCTGGATGGTGCGGGCCAGCTCGCCTTCCAGGGCGCGCTGGTAATTGACTTGTTCGGCAAACTGGCTGGTGCCGAATTTCTGGTTCTCCATCAGCTCGAAGCCGGCCTGGCCGCCCTTGGGCAGGCCTTGCGAAGCAAGCTTCAGACGCGCTTCATGCACGCTCGCCTCGGGCACCATGATGGCGGTGCCGCCTTCGGCAAAGCGGTACGGCACGTTCATTTGTTGCAGCGCAGCGATGATCGCCCCGCCGTCGCTGTCGGACACATTGCTGTACAGGACGCGATAGTCCGGAGCGCGGCTCCACAGCATCGCGGCGGCAATGACGGCCACCAGTGCGGCACCGCCGATCATCATCAGCAGGCGCGGCGACAGACGGCCGAGCGGGCCCAGGGCGCCCAGCGCACCTGCACCTCCCGCTTTCTGGCGCGTCATCGCGCCCTGGCCCACCGCCGGCATATCCACCGTACCGAGCGTGTCGGCGACAGCAACCGAATCGGCTGTCGTTGGCATCCCAAATCTCCTGACTGACTACGTTGCTTGAGCGCTCACCCAATGTCTGGGCATGGCTCCGTGGTTGCCATTATCGGCAGTGGGCGCGCAAGCAAATCGGCAAGAAGAGGGCCTTTTCCCGTTCTTTTGGGCGCTTGGGAACGGCGGCCTGGCGGCTACCTTTGCATCACCGTGGCGCCATAGCGACCAACCGGCCGGGACGGGAAACACCCCAGAAAGCCGGCCCAGGCAGCTAAACGGCGGCGCCGCAAGCAATACAAGCAAAGAGGAGTTGTCTTCACATGGATATTACGAACGCCAATTCAGTGGTTTCGCTGATGAACAGCGTGCTGGCGCCGTCGAAGACGGTGGGTGGCATTGGGGCGGGCGTCGGTTCGGGCGATGACGCCAAGGTCAGCGTCGACTTCGGCGCGGTGCTCAAGTCGTCGCTGGACCGGGTGGATGCGTCGCAGCAGAAGGCCGAATCCGTCTCGCGCAGCTTCGAAATGGGCAACAACGACGTCGACCTGCACGACGTGATGCTCTCGCTGCAGAAGGCCAACATCGACATGCAGACCGCGGTGCAGGTGCGCAACAAGTTCGTCTCGGCGTACCAGAGCATCATGAGTATGTCTATCTGACGTCACTTTTCACGCTTTCTTTTTTTCGCGCCGCATGTCCAAACACGCCAAACACCGCGCCAAGCTCGCCAAGAGCACTCTTGCGCTGGTCGTCATCGCCCGCGACGAGGCCGCGTGCATCGAGCGCTGCCTGATGAGCGCCAAGCCGCACGTCGACCGCATGATCGTGCTGGACACCGGCTCGACCGACGACACCGTGGCGATTGCCAAGGCGTGCGGCGCGCAGGTGCACCATTTCACGTGGGTGGATGACTTTTCCGCCGCCCGCAACGCCGCGCTGGCCGCCGCCAATGCGGACTGGAACCTCGTGCTGGACGCCGACGAATGGATCGAGGCCGGCACGGACGAGCTGCGCGACGCCTGCACCTTCGGCCCGTTGCTGGGCGTGGTGTGCATCCGCAGCGGGTTTGAAGTCTCGGGCAAGGTGGAGCAATCCAACAGCTGGATTGCGCGCTTGCTGCCGCGCGGCGTGCGCTACAAGGGCCGCATCCACGAGCAACCCGATGCCGACCTGCAACGGGTTCGCCTGCCGCTGGTGATTGGCCACGACGGCTACCTAGACGTCAAGCTCGACAAGAAGCGCGGGCGCAACCACACCCTGCTGCAGCTAGAGCTGGCCGCGCGTCCGGACGATCCGTACGTGCTTTACCAGCTCGGCAAGGATTTCCAGATCAACCAGGGCGATGCAGCCCAGGCCGCCGAGTATTACCGCCGCGCCGTGGCGACGGCACCCAAGCAGTCGCCCTATCGGCACGACCTGTGTATCTGCCTGCTGGCGTGCCTGAGCCAGACCGGACAACTCGACGAGGCCATCACCCTGGCCGGCGAGTGGATGGACGAATGGTCGGGCTCGCCCGACTACTTCTACCTGCTCGGCCACCTGATGTTTGAAGCCGCCGCCAAGCACCCGGCCGAGGCAGAAAAGCAATGGCTGCCGATGGCGGAAAACGCCTTCCTGAAGTGCCTGGAGATTGGCGAGCAGCCCAAGCTGGACGCTGCCGTGTTCGGGCGCGGCAGCTTTGCCGCCGCAAAGTACCTGGCGCTGACCTACCGCGCCCTGGCCGACACACTGGCCATCAAGTCGAACCAATATTCCGACCTCGCGCGGCAGATGCAGGAACGCAGCGCAGTCGCCGCCGCATGAGTACGCAATCATGAAGACAGTGATCCTGGCCGGGGGCCTCGGCACACGCATCAGCGAGGAATCGCACCTGCGGCCCAAGCCGATGATCGAAATTGGTGGCCGCCCGATCCTGTGGCACATCATGAAGATCTATGCCGCCCACGGCATCAACGACTTCATCATCTGCCTCGGCTACAAGGGCTACGTCATCAAGGAGTACTTCGCCAACTACTTCCTGCACATGTCGGACGTGACGTTCGATATGTCGAAGAACGAAGTGACCGTGCATGAGCGCCACGCCGAGCCCTGGCGCGTCACGCTGGTCGACACCGGCGAGCAATCGCAGACCGGCGGGCGCCTGAAGCGCGTGGCCGCCTACCTGGACCCGAACGAGCCGTTCTGCTTCACCTACGGCGACGGCGTGTCCGACATCGACATCACGAGCAAGATCGCCTTCCACCGCGAACACGGCAAGATGGCGACCGTGACGGCCGTGCAGCCGCCGGGCCGCTACGGCATGCTCCAGCGCGACGGCGCCCGCGTGACCGGCTTTACCGAAAAGCCGCCCGGCGACGGCGGCAGCTGGATCAACGGCGGCTTCTTCGTGCTCAATCCGTCGGTCATCGAATACATCGCGAGCGAAGACACGCCGTGGGAAGGCGCGCCCATGACGCGCCTAGCCGAGATGGGCGAACTGAACACGTTCGAGCACCACGGCTTCTGGCAGCCGATGGACACGCTGCGCGACAAGAACAGTCTGGAAGCCCTTTGGCAAGCGGGGAGTGCACCGTGGAAAAAGTGGTGACGCTCGACCCGCGTGCGTGGGCCGGCAAGCGCGTCTTCCTGACCGGGCACACCGGCTTCAAGGGCAGCTGGCTGGCACTGTGGCTGCGCCAGCTTGGCGCCGAGGTGACCGGCTACAGCCTGGCGCCCGAAACGCACCCCAATCTCTTTACGCTGGCCGAGGTGAAATCCGCCTTGGCCGGCCATACGCTCGGCGATATCCGTGACGCGGATGCCTTGCGTGCCGCCATGACCGCGGCGCGACCCGACGTCGTCTTTCACCTGGCCGCGCAACCGCTGGTGCGCGCGTCGTACAACGACCCAGTCGGCACCTACGCCACCAACGTAATGGGCACCGTGAACGTGCTGGAGGCCGCGCGCGGCTGCACGAACCTGTCCGCCATCGTGGTCGCCACCACCGACAAGTGCTACGACAACCGCGAGTGGGCCTGGGGCTACCGCGAGACAGATGCACTCGGCGGCCATGACCCGTACAGCGCCTCCAAGGCCTGCGCCGAACTGGTGGCCGCAAGCTACCGGCGCGCCTTCTTCGCCAACGGCCCGTTGCTGGCCACCGGCCGCGCAGGCAATGTGATCGGCGGCGGCGACTGGTCGGAAGACCGGCTCATCCCCGATGTCGAGCGCGCGATGCGTGCCGGTACGCCGCTGGTGATCCGCTCACCGCACGCCACGCGGCCGTGGCAGCACGTTCTGGACTGCCTGCATGGGTACCTGGTGCTCGCGCAACGGCTGTTGGCCGGCGACGCCGCGTGCGCAACCGCCTGGAACTTCGGCCCGGACAGCGCCGCCACGCGCACGGTCGAACAGGTCTTGCAAGGCTTGCAGCAACATTGGCCCGCACTGATCTGGCAACTGGACGCCAATGCCGCCACCGGCAAGCACGAGGCCGGCATGCTGCATCTCGACGCCAGCCGGGCACGCCAGCAACTAGGCTGGCAGACGGCGTGGCCGTTCGAGACCGCGCTGGAACAAACCGCCGCGTGGTACCGGCATCTGCATGAAAGAACCGCGGATGCGCGCGCGCTGTGCGACCAACAGATCGACCGCTTCACCGCTGCCGCATCTGCTGCCACACCCAGGAGCGCCGCATGAGCCGCTTCAGCATCCAACCGACACCGCTGGACGGCGTGGTTGAAATCAGCCGCAAGGTCATCGGTGACCATCGCGGTTACTTCACGCGCTTCTTCTGCGCAGATGAACTTGCCGCCGCCGGCTTTGACAGCCCGATCGCGCAAATCAATCACTCGTATTCCGCCAAGCGCGGCACCGTGCGTGGGCTGCATTTTCAATACCCGCCACATGCCGAGATCAAGCTGGTGAGTTGCGTGCGCGGTCGCGTGTTCGACGTGGCCGTTGACCTGCGTGCTGGCTCACCAACGTTCCTGCAATGGCATGCGGTGGAGTTATCCGCCGAACGCCACAACAGCCTGCTGGTGCCGCGCGGCTTTGCCCACGGCTTCCAGGCGCTGGAAGACGATTGCGAGCTGCTGTATCTGACCTCGACGCCGTACGCGCAAGCCGCTGAAGACGGCCTTAACCCGACCGACAGCCGCCTGGGCATTGCCTGGCCGCTCGACATTACCGAATGCTCCGACCGGGACCGCAACCATCCGCCGCTGACCGACGCATTTGCGGGCATCACGTTGCGTGCCCAGAATCCTGAACTGCAGGAACAGCCATGACCCAGAAGATTCTGTACTCCAAGCCGTCGATCACCGAGCTGGAAGTCGAATACGCCACCGACGCCGCACGCAACGGCTGGGGCGACCAGTGCTACGCCTACATCAACCGCTTCGAAAAGCAGTTTGCCGAGTTTGTCGGCACGCAGTACGCCATTGCGACCTCAAGCTGCACCGGTGCCATGCACATGGGCCTGGCCGCGCTCGGCATCGGCGCCGGCGATGAGGTGATCCTGGCCGACACGAACTGGATCGCCACGGCGTCGCCCATCACTTACGTGGGCGCCACGCCCGTGTTTGTCGACATCCTGCCGGACACGTGGTGCCTGGACCCGGCGCTCGTGGAAGCCGCCATCACGCCGCGCACGAAAGCCATCATCGCCACGCACCTCTACGGCAACCTGTGCGAGATGGACCGCCTGCTGGATATCGGCAAGCGCCACGGCATTCCTGTCATCGAAGACGCAGCCGAGGCTGTGGGCTCGCGCTGGCACGGGCATGCAACGGGTGCGCAAGGCATCTTCGGCACGTTCTCGTTCCATGGCACCAAGACCATGACGACGGGCGAAGGCGGCATGTTCGTCACCAACGACCGCGCGCTGTACGACCGCGTGATGACGCTGAACAACCACGGCCGCGTGCCGGGCGGCAAGCAGTTCTGGTCCGACTTCATCGGCTTCAAGTACCGGATTTCCAACGTGCAGGCCGCGATCGGCTGCGCGCAGCTTGAGCGTATCGACGCGCTGGTGGCGCGCAAGCGCGAGATCTTTGCCGAATATCAGGCGCACCTTGGCGGCGTTGCCGGCTTGGCGCTCAACCCCGAGGCACCCGGCACGCTCAACAGCTACTGGATGCCCACCGTCGTGTTTGACGAAGCGCTGGGCATTACGCGCGACGGGCTGCTGGCCGCGTTCTCGCGCTGCGGCATCGATGCGCGCGTGTTCTTCTATCCGCTAAGCCAGACGGAGTTGTTCGGCACGTCCGAGGCCACCGGGCGCCACAAGGCGCCCAACAGCTACGCGATTGCCGAGCGCGCCATCAACTTGCCCTCGTACCACGACATGTCGAGCGAGAACATCGAGACGGTGTGCAACGTGGTGCTCGATCTCGTGAAGGCCCATCAGGAGACGCTGACATGCCTGGCATCCTGAGCCCCGATCAGATCGAGACCTTCCGGCGCGATGGCCTGCTGATCCTGCGCGACTTCTATGCGCCGTCGCAGGTCGAGCCGATTCAGCGCGCCATCTACGACATCATCGGTCTGGTGATCGACAAATACAGTCTCGACATCGAGCGCGCACCGTTTGCGCCGGAGCGGTTCGACGACGGTTATCAGGCCGTCATCAAGGCCAATCGCAAATATGGCGCGGAGGTGTACGACGCCGTCAAGCAGATCCCCGCGTTTGTCCGCCTGCTGGGCGACGAGCGCCATGAGCAGCTCGTTCGCCAAGTGCGCCCCGGCGCGCTGCCGGGCATTGCGCACGCGGGCTCCGGCATCCGCATCGACAACCCGCGCGAAGAGAAATTTCGCGCCAACTGGCATCAGGAGTATCCGGCCCAGTTGCGCAGCCTGGACGGCGTGGTGTTCTGGAGCCCGCTCGTCGACATCACGCCCGAGATCGGGCCCGTGGAGTTCTGCCCGGGCTCGCACGTCGAAGGACCGCTGCCCGTCTTCAGCGCCGACCCGGACAACGCCGGCAAGCAAGGCGCCTACGCATTGCTGATCAAGGACGAGGCGAGCTACCTCGCGCGCTATCCGCACGTGCAGCCGTTGACCAAGCCGGGCGATCTGGTGATGGTAGACTTCCTGGTGCTGCACGCCTCGGGCCACAACACGAGCCAGCGATCGCGCTGGTCGATGCAGTTCCGCTACTTCAATTTTTGCGAGCCGACCGGGCGCTCGCACGGCTGGAAGGGCTCGTACGCCAACGGCGTCGACTTCCGTACCGTCCACCCAGAACTCTCCGTGGAAGCCTGACCATGACCCAAGGTGCACTGCCCTGCAATGTCTGCCAGCAACCGCTGGCCGAACCGATTTACCGCGCTGCGCCGCAAAGCTCGCTGTCTTCCCTGCGTCGTGCCATGGACGGCACGCTGGAAGTCTTCTGCTGTGCCGCGTGCGGCCATATCCAGACCGCCGAGCTGTGTGACAACGGCAGCTTCTACGACACGGAGTACGACATCCTCGTGGGCAGCGAGGAAGAAGACCAGATCTACGCGGTTGAGAACGGCCAGAAGATCTTCCGTGCCGACCACCAGGTCGCCACGTTCCAACGCAAGCTGGCCCTGCCGGAAGGCGCTCGGGTGGTCGACTTCGGCTGCGCAAAAAGCGCCACTATGCGCCTGCTGAAACAGCAGCGCCCCGACGTAAACGTCCACCTGTTCGATATCAGCGACCGCTACGTCGGCTTCTGGGAAAAGTTCCTGAGCCCCGAACAATGGGCGACGTACACGATTCCGCCGGCATGGCAGCGTTCGTTCGATGTCGTCAGCTCGTTCTTCTCGCTGGAGCACATCCCCGACCTGACGACCGCGCTGCGCAACATCCACAGCCTGCTGCGTGACGGCGGCCGGCTGTACGCGATCGTGCCAAACACGTTCACCAACTCGGTCGACTTTCTGGTGGCCGATCACGTCAACCATTTCACGCACACGTCGCTGCAGACGCTGCTGGCCAACCACGGGTTTGATCTGCTCGAGGCCGACGCCCAAAGCCATCGTGGCGCGTTCGTCGTGACCGCCGTGCGCCGTCCTGGTGACAGCAAAGTCGCGCCGATGCTCGACACACAAGAATTGGCCGACACGCAGCGCGCCGCTCGCAAGCTTGCGGGTTTCTGGCAGCAAGCCTCCAGCCATCTGACGGACTTTGAAACGCAGCACGGCAGCGCGCCCGCTGTGATTTACGGTGCCGGGTTCTACGGCGCCTACACCGCAAGCAACCTGCAACAGCCGCATGCCCTGCGCGCGTTTGTCGATCAGAACCCGTACCTGCAAGGGTCGTCCCTGGCCGGCAAGCCGGTGGTGGCGCTCGACAGCATTCCGGACGAAGTTGAAGTGGTGTACCTGGCCGTGAACCCGGTCATTGCCGATGAAGTGCGGCACACCGTGGAAGCCGCGTATCCGAATCGCTTCCGCTATTTCCGTTTCCAGCCATGATCGCGCGCGGTTCACTCGTTCTTCGGGAATGGCGCGAGAGCGACATCGCCCAACTGCTGCCGCTGCGCAACGACGTGCCGACGCAGCTGCAGCTCATGACGCGCCCGCGGCCAAACTCGGCTGCGAGTGTGCGCGACTGGCTGATCGCGAAATCGAAGCAGAGCGACCTGGTGCTCTTCGTCATTGCCAGCCAAGCAGATGACAGCGTGCTGGGCTATCTGCAGTTGAACCACATCGATGCGGTCAATCGACACGCTTCGCTGGGCATCTGCCTGGCGTCGTCCGCGCAAGGCAAGGGCCACGGGCGGGCCGCATGCGAAGCCGCGTTTGCGTACGCCAGCGAAACGCTGTGCCTGCGCAAGATCACGCTGGAGGTGCTGGCCGAAAACACACGCGCCATCGCGCTGTACGAGAAGCTCGACTTCCGCACCATCGGCACGTTGGCCGGCCACTACCTGCAAGACAACCGTTGGCATGACGTTGTCCTGATGGAACGGATGCTGGCGTCATGAAGGTCGTGATCACACAACCGATGCTGTTCCCGTGGGTGGGTCTGCTCGAGCAGATCATGCTGGCGGATGTGCTCGTCAATTACGCTGACGTGCAGTTCTCCAAGGGCAGCTTCACCAACCGGGTGCAGATCAAGGAGCCGGCCGGCACGCGCTGGATGACGGTGCCGCTGGAGAAGTTCCACCTCGGTGCGCGCATTGATGAAGTCAAACCCGCTACCAATGTCGACTGGCGTGCGCAGCATCTGCGCATGCTGGAGCAGGCCTACGAAGCCGCACCGCATGCAAGCGACATGCTGGCGCTGGTGCGCACGGTGTACGAGGCCGAGTACGCCAACATGGGTGCGCTGGCACTGGCGTCCATGCGCGCGGTGTGCCGCTACCTGGGCATCGACCTGGACAGCAAGTTTGTCGACTCGCCTGAGCTGGACATTCCCGGCCGCAACAGCGACCGCGTACTCGCCATCGTGAAGAAGCTGCAAGGCGACACCTACATCACTGGACACGGCGCCAAGAACTACCTGGCCCACGCCGAGTTCGAGCAGCAAGGCGTTGCAGTCGAATACATGAATTACGCCATGCGGCCGTATCCGCAACTGCATGGCGCGTTCACCCCGTTTGTCAGCAGCCTGGACCTGATTGCCAACCACGGCCCGGCCGGCAAGCAGTACATGTGCCCTCAGACCCTCCACTGGCGCGAGTTCATCCAATGAGTGAGATCGAAGCAATCCAAACCGAAGCGCTGCAGGACATCGCGCCCGTGAAGCACGACGCGGTCATCCAGCAGGTTGCGCTGAGCGTCTGCATCCCGACCTACAACCGCGCCCGCTATCTCGAGAATCTGCTTGCAGAACTCGTCTCGCAGATTGGCGAGCTGAAGTTCAGCTACGAATTGCTGATCGGCGACAACTGCTCGACCGACGCCACCGAAGAGGTCGTGGGCCGCTACCAGGACAAGCTGAACATCCGGTATTTCCGCCGCCCGTCGAACCTCGGCTCGGCAGAAAACCTGAACCAGCTCTATCGCAGCGCGCAGGGCAAGTACGTGCTCTACCACGCCGATGACGACCTCCCGATCCTGGCCGAAATCAACAACAACATCGACATCTTCGAGCGCAACCCGGGCGTGGATGTCATCTTTGCGCCGTGGTTCATTCACGACTTGCCGACGCGGCAGGACGTCACCGCGTTCTATCGCCAGGACGACAACTACCTGATCGAGCAGCACGACTACGCCAAGCTGCTGGCACTGGTGTTGTCGCACCACCTCTTTCCGGAGATCTACCTGGCGCGCCGCGAGGTGATGGACCGCATCTACTTCAGCGCGCCGGAACCTGCGTTCTACGCCTTCGTGCACGCGGCGGAAATGCTCGGCTCCAGCGCGGTGTACTTCAGCAAGACGCCGTTCTATCGTTCGGTCTCGCGCTACTTTGCCGACGAGACCCGCGCCCAGGCCGGCAACGAAGAAGTGAAACACGCGTGGGACCGCTATCGCGGTGGTCTCGAATATCTGTTCGGCAAGTTCTCGCACACGCTGCCGGCCGCCGAGCGCCCCGAATGGCTGAACGCCATCAACCAGTTCGTGCTGGCACGCATGAAGGTTGCGCTGCGCCTGCGCACGCATGAAGGCGGCAACTGGATCGACAACTACTACATCGCGAACCGCGTCCGCGCGCTGGGTGAAGTGTCCGATCTTCCCGCACCGTATGACCTGTACCGTGTCAACGCGGCGTTCGAATACGTGACCAAGCTCGACCCGTTCAAGCCCGAGCCGCCGAAGTACGCCACGCTGCGCCGCGCGCCGCTGCAGGTCTTCCACCACGCGCACGGCTTTGCCGACACGGAGTTCCTGGTGCTCGACGACGATGACGCCATTCCGCATCACACCATCGTCGTCACGCCGATCCCGATGGACATTGCGGTGCCGGCCGGCCGCGAAGTCCGTTTCGTGTCGGAACTCGAAACGCTCGCCAAATTCCCCTGAGTCACTGGTCACACCCACATGGATCTCTCCAACGCCCATTCCGTGGTCTCGCTGATGAACAGCGTGCTGGCGCCGTCCACTGTCGGCGGCAGCACAGCCAGTGGCGAAACCGGCAAACCCAGCGTCGACTTCGGCTCCGTGCTGAAGTCGTCGCTGGACCGCGTCGACGCTTCACAGCAGAAGGCCGAGTCCATCTCTCGCAGCTTTGAAATGGGCAACAACGACGTCGACCTGCACGACGTGATGCTCTCGCTGCAGAAGGCCAACATCGACATGCAGACGGCCGTACAGGTGCGCAACAAGCTGGTCTCGGCCTATCAAAGCATCATGAGCATGTCGATCTGAGATCACTCTCCCCTCCCCCTTTTTCCACGTTTGGGAAAAGGGTTTGCGGTCGCCCTTGCGATTTATATTGCACGCAATATAATTGCATCATCGATTTCCGACATCGATCTCCCGGCCGACATGTCGCCGACCGGGTTTCCCAGCAAGAGGACCCGACCATGAAGACGCTTTACCAGACCCAAGTCACCGCTGAAGGCGGCCGCGCCGGCCATGTTCGCAGCGCCGACGGCACGCTTGACCTGCCCCTGTCGCTGCCGCGCGAACTCGGCGGCGCTGGCGGTGCCGCCACCAACCCTGAGCAACTGTTTGCCGCCGGTTACGCCGCCTGCTTTGAAAATGCAGTGCTGCATGTTGCACGTGCCAAGCAGATCAAGCTGGCGTCGACATCGGTCACGGCCACGGTCGGCATCGGCCCGCGCGAAGACGGCGGGTTTGCGTTGACGGTGTCGCTGGCGGCCACCCTGAGCGGCGTTGATCAGGCGACGGCGGAGGCGCTTGTGGCTGCCGCACATGGTGTATGCCCCTATTCGCATGCCGTCCGTGGCAATATTGACGTCCAATTGAACACGGTCACGCGCTGAGCCTCGCTTAGCCTTTTCAGGGCCGATGCGGCACTCGCCGCTCGGGCGCCAGACCGTCCCCCCGGGAGTTTTCCGTGAACGACGTGCTGGCGCTCGATCAGCAGCTCTGCTTTCCTTTGTATGCCGCAGGCCATCTACTGACGCGCCTCTATCGGCCGCTGCTGGATGAGCTGGGCCTGACCTATCCGCAATACCTCGTGATGCTGGCGTGCTGGCAGCAGGCGCCGTGCGCCGTAGGTGACCTCGGCCGCACGCTGTACCTCGATACGGGTACGCTGACCCCGTTGCTCAAGCGCCTGGAAGAACAAGGCCTCGTCACCCGCACGCGCGATCCCGAGGATCAGCGCCGCGTCGTCATCGAGCTGACCGATGCCGGCCGCGGGCTGCGCGAGCGCGCTGCCAAGGTGCCCGAAGCCCTTGTCTGCAAGATTCCGCTGGAATTGGACGAGATTGGCGCCACGCGCAACGTGCTGCGCAAGCTGCTCGACGCACTGGCTACGGCGGACGACCGCGAATGAGCGCACCGTCCGCTTCCGCCGATGTGGCGCTGGTTGTCATCGCCCGCAATGAAGCCGCCAGCATTGCGCGCTGCCTGCTCAGCGCCAAGCCGTTTGTCGATCGCATGGTGGTGCTGGATACGGGCTCGACCGACGACACCGTAGCCATTGCCCAGTCGTGCGGCGCGCTCGTCAGCCACATGGCCTGGACGAACGATTTCTCGGCCGCGCGCAACACCGCGCTGCAGGCTGCCAATGCCGACTGGAATCTCGTCCTCGACGCTGACGAATGGCTGGAGAGTGGCGGCGAGCACCTCCGCACGCTCTGCGGCCGAGAGCCGTCCGTGGGCGTGGTGTGCGTCAAGAACGATACCGATGCGGCCGAAGCCGCCAGCCAACTGATTGCGTGGATCCCGCGCGTGCTGCCGCGTGGCGTGCACTATACGGGGCGCATTCACGAGCAGCCGGTGTCGTCATTGCCAGCGGCGCGCGTGCCGATCGTGGTCCGCCACGACGGCTATACCGCGGCCAAGATGCAGAAGAAAGGCGAGCGCAATACGCAACTGCTGCTCGATGAGCTCGCGCACCGGCCGGACGACCCATACGTGCTGTATCAGCTCGGCAAGGAAACCGAGCTGCACCATGAAGACTACGCAAAGGCCGCAACGTACTACGCACGCGCCTTCAGCCTGGCGCCGCCTGACGCGCCCTACCGCCGCAACCTCGCGCTGCGCTATGTGTACAGCCTCGGCAAGGCCGACCGCGTTGAAGAGGCGCTCGCGCAAGGCGATGTCGCCATCCAGACGTGGCCGGACTTTCCTGATCTGTGCTTTGCGCTGGGATTGGTGTTGCTGGATGCGGCGGCCAAGCAGCCTGATGAGGCAGGCGCCCGGTGGCTACCGTTGGCAGAGCAGGTCTTCAACCGTTGCCTTGAGATCGGCGATCAACCGGAGATGGACGGCAGCGTCGTCGGCCGGGGCAGCTTCCTCGCTGCCCAGCAACTGGCGATCGTGTACCAGATGCAGAGTCACGCGCTCGCACGCAAGTCCGAGCACTATCTGACGCTGTCAAAACAGCTGCAGGACGCTTCGTCTCAATAACGCGCCATGCTGCCGTAAGCGTTGCTTGCGGTGGTGGCGCGGCGCGCCGTGTCGATGCGCTTCTGCAGGCGGTCCAGGCGCGGATACACCATGGCGCGCACGCGGGCGTCATCTTCCAGAATGCGCACGAGCAGCGTGCGCTTGCGCTCCACGTCTGCACGCGAGAGCTGCGGATGCGGCTCGGAACGGCGCAGCGCATCCACATAGGCGGCGCTCTCGCGTTCCAGCGTACTGACGACTTCCCAGTTACCCACTTCGGCCGCGCTGACCATTTCGGCGGTCAGGCGTGCGATGGCTTCGTAGCAGGTGAACAGACTTTCGCTGTCCTTGATCGGGATGTTGCGGTGCATATTGGCTCCAGTTGGGCCGAATTCAGTCAAAGGTCGCGTTCCTACAAACGACCGGCAATCAGCTCACAACGCTCAGATGGCTGTTCGCCGCGGCGGCAGCCGGCTGGCCGGTCTGGCCGATGGCGAGCCACGCATCCTGCAGCGGGACCAACAAGGCGTCCACCTCTGCGAGGATTGTCAGATCGTTGTTGCCGTTGGCCACCAGCAGGCGGCGCAGCATGTAGTCGTACAGCGTGTTCAGTTGCACAGCGATGTCGCCGCCGCGCTGGTGATCGAGGCTGGCCTGCAGGCCCTGGCCGATGATCGAGATGGCCTTGTCGAACGCCCGCACCTTGGCCAGCACGTCGCCGCGCTGGATGGCGGCGCCGGCCAGGTTGATGGCGGCGCGCGCGCCTTCGAACAGCATGGCGATGAGGCGGTGCGGATTGGCGTCTACCACGGACGTCTCGATGCCGACTTGCGCATAGGCACCGATGGCACGGCGTGCAGCGTACATGGAAAAGGTCCTCGCTGTAGTCTGTTTTGTTTTGGGTTGTGCTCTAAACCTGAACCTGGCTTAGTTGCTGCTCGAAGTTTGCTTCGCAATGGCCGCGAGCTGCGTCGTCAGGTAATTGCTTGTGTTCGTCATGCTCGCCACCGCTGCCGACAACGCGTTGAACTGCGTGTAGTACAGCGCCTGCTTGTTATCCAGCCGCGTCTGCATGGCGGTGATCTGGCTGGCAAGCGAAGTGAGCGAACTGTTGATCGCGTCCGTCTCGTTCTGCACCATGCCGCTGGACGACAGCAGGCTCGTCATCACCGTATTGAGCTGGGCGGCGTAACCGCGCTGCACCGTGACCGTGCCACGGGCGCCCAGCGGGCCGCCGGCCACCTGCACCGTCAAGCCGTCGGTGGCCGAACCGCTGACCCCATACAGGTTCTGCCCCGAACTGGTGGCAGCAACGCCGTTGATGGTGCCCTGCACATCCAGACCGTTGGTGGCCGTCGGGCTCGCGCCGAAGAGCGATGAAGCCCCCGCGCCTGATACCGACACCGCCGACACCGAGCCGAACTGGCTATCGGTCACGCTCAGCACGCCGCTGGCGTCAGCCGACACCGACGCAGTGACCTTGGCGCTCTGCAGCGTGGTCGATGCGTTGATCTGGCTCTGGATCTGCGCAGCCAGGGTCGCTGCGGTGTAGCTGCCGGCCGCCAACGTCACGTTGACGGACATGCCGCTGATGTTGAACGCGAGCGTGTCATTCACACCCGCCGTGATGGTCGTGTTGGCGGCGGCAGAACCCGTGAGCGTGCCCTGCGTGGCCAACTGCGTCACGTTGACGGCGTAGGTGCCGGCCTGCGTGGAATCCGAAAACGTCGGCACGCTGACGAGCGAATCGGTGGCCGTGCCGGTACCGGCAAACAAGCCCGCCACCTGGCTGGGCGACTTTGCAACCGCTGCCGACAGCTTGGTGTTGTCAACCGACAGCGTGCCGTCGGAATTCATCGTCACACCCACGCTGCCCAGCGACTGGTAATTGCCGTTGCCGACCGCCTGGCCCAGCACGTCGGTAATCTGGTTGATGAGCGTCTTGGTGCTCACATCGCCCGCCAGCGGGCCGTTGTTGGCGCTGTTGGCGGTGTCGATCTTGGTGAGCGAATTCAGTTGCGTGCGCAGCGCGTTGTAGCCGTTCACGAAGTTGGTGACGGCGGTGGTGGTGGCGGTCGGGTCGTTGCCCACCGTCACGTTGGTGCTGCCCGTCTTTGAGAGCGTGAAGGACGTACCGTCCACCACGTTCGACAACGTGTTGGTCGGGCTCTGCACGGCAATGCCGTTGATGGTGGCCAGGGCGTTCTGGCCCGTGGTCACCTCGGTCATGTTCTGCGTGCCAGCCGGGTCTTGCGAGAGCAGCGATTGCAGCGTCGAGTCGCCCGACACCGAAATCTTCATCTCCGAGCTGGAGCCTCCTGCGGTGGACGTCAGCACCAGACGGTACGGGCTGCCGCTGCCGTCGTTCACGATGCTGGCCGACACACCCAGGTTGGCCGAGTTGATCGCGTCACGGATGCCCGCCAGCGTGTTGTTGGAAGAATCGATCGTGATCGAGCCACCCGCCAGATTGCCGTTCTGCGTGAACGTCGAACCGGTGTACTTGCCACCGGAAAACGAGCCGCCCGACACCGAGCCGAACGAGAACGAAATCGTGGTCGAGGCACCGCTGCCGATGGCGGTCGTGGTGGACGTCTGCCCCTGCGCCGCCAGCACCTGCGATTGCGCAAGCTGCGTGACATTGACCGCGTAGGAACCTGCAGGCGCCGAGCCCGTCACCGACGCACTCAGCATCGACGTGTCGTAGCCGCTGGCCTTCATCGCGCTGTAGTTCGACGCGCTCGTCAGGTTTGACAACGCGGTCTGGAAGGTCGATAGCGCACTCTTGAGCGAACCAACGGCCGACAGCTGCGTCTGGTACGAGCTTTGCTGCGTCTGCAGTTGCGTCAGCGGCTGGCTTTCCACCTTCATGAGGCTGGACACCAGCGAATTGACATCGATGCTCGTCCCGATACCGGGAATGGAGATCGGCGGAACGTAGCTGCTGGTTGAGGAGGTGGTAGTGGTAGTCGCCATGATCGGGTCCGATAAGCATCTGCGCCGGCGGAAGTCTCTCTACACAACGGCACTGGCCGCAGCTTCTTTAGGGCAGGTTATGCAGGCGCCACCCACGAAAAAGTGGGGTATCCGACAAAAGAAAAAAGGCCGACGCCCCGAGGAGCGCCGGCCCTTGGCCCAACCGCGAGGCGGCGAGGCTGCATCCAACTTACTGATTAACCCTTCAGCAGGCTCAGGATGCTGTTCGGTGCCGAGTTGGCTTGCGCCAGCATCGCCGTACCCGCTTGCTGCAGGATGTTCTGGCGGGTCATGTTCGACGTTTCCGACGCATAGTCGGTATCGATCATGGCCGACTTGGCAGCCGACAGGGCGGTGTTCGACGAGGTCAGCGTGTTGATGGTCGAGCTCAGACCGCTTTGCTGTGCACCCAGGCTGGCACGTGCCGACTTCAGGTTAGCCAGATCGGTATCGATGGCCGCCTGAGCTGCCGTTGCGTTGGCAGTCGAGGTCACGCTCGTGCTCGACAGCGTACCGAAGCTGGCCAGGTTGGCGTTGGTGACGGTGGCGACGTCGGTCGATGCGCTTTGGCCGTACTGGAACGTGGTCGAAGTCACCGAACCATCGAACAGCTTGGCGCCGTTGTAGTTGGCGTTCGTTTCGATGTTCTTGTTGGCGGTGGCCAGCTGTTGGTATTCCTTGTCCAGGTTGGCCTGGTCGGTGGTCGACAGACCGCCGTTGTTGGCTTCCACAGCCAGTTGGCGCATACGTTGCAGGTTGTTTTCAACCTGGCCCAGGTACGAGTCAGCCGTTTGCAGGTACGACTGAGCGTTGTTGGCGTTCTGGATACCTTGGGTTTGCGAGTTCAGCGTGGTGGTCAGGCTCGACGACACAGCGTAAGCGGCGGCATCGTCCTTGGCGCTGTTCACGCGCAGGCCGGTCGACAGACGTTGCAGCGACGTTTGCAGAGCGGACTGCGATTGCGACAGAGCTTGCTGCGTTTGCAGGGACGAGATGTTGGTATTGAGGCTGAGGGACATGACGGCTCCTAAGTTTCCCGATGGTTTGTTGCCCGTGTTTGCTAATTCCGGCTAGGCCGGGCAACGTGACCTGCAACTTGAAGGGGATCAGGTCTGCGTTGTACTCAGGTTATCGGTGGCCTCTGAGGAAAGTTTAGGGTCGCCTTGACAAATTTGTGCGTCGGCGGCGGTTTGGGCTTGCGGGCGCCTGACTTTAGGCACCCCTCCAAAAGAGGCGGTGAGCCTGCTTCTTGGCCTGCAGGCCCTCGGCTATACTCGATCGACCAGTCCATAGGCGCCAGCATCCTTCTCTATATAGAGCGCCACACAGTGCACAGATGGGGAGTTGCAAGCCTGCCAGGTCGGCCCAACAGCCTGCCGGCGGAAAGAAGAGCTCGATGCGAGCCCGCGTTTGACCCGCAACACCCACCATGCTCAATGTCCTGATCGTCGAACCGCACGATATTGCCCGTGTCGGCCTGCGCCAGATCCTCAAGGATTCGCGCCTGGCCCGGCAGATCGAGGCCGTGCCGGACCTGCGCGATGCCAATAACGACCTGCTCGCCCAGCGCGAGTGGGACGTCATGCTTTTCTCGGTGGAATCGGCCACCGGGGACGAATTCCAGACCATCAAGACCGTGCGCCAGCAGCATGCGCGCCTGGCCGTGCTGGCACTGGGCCGTCACCCCGAAGCGCTGCTTGCCGTCCGGGCGCTGAAGGCGGGCGCCGCCGGCTATCTGCCAATGGACGCCAGCCAGCCGCAGTTGCTGGCCGCCGTCAACGCCATCTCCAAGGGCAAGAAATACCTGCCTTCGGACCTTGTGGAAGTCCTGGCCGACAACCTGAACGTCGACTGGGACAAGCCCCGCCACGACATCCTATCCGACCGCGAATTCCAGACGCTGCGCATGCTGGGCTCCGGCCGCACGCTGGGCGAGATTGCCGAGGCACTGCAGATCAGCGTCAAGACGGTCAGCGTGTACCGGGGGCGCGTGCTCTCGAAAATGAAGCTGCGCAACAACGCCGAGCTGACCATGTACGTGGTCAGCAACGGCCTCCAACTCTAGGGTGCCCCGTAAAGCTACTGCGCACCCCGATCTTGGCCTTGCGATGCTCGCCGTACACGTGTACGGCTGTGCTTCTCACGCCAACCTCGGGGCGCTCGCTACGCTTTCCGGGGTCCCCTAAATGAACTCGATATTTACAGAAACCGGGGGACGCGCTCGCCGTAGCGGCGCGCGTTCTCGCGCACGAGATCCTGCACCGCCGTCGGCTCCAGTGGCCGCGTGAGCAGATAGCCCTGAAACTCGTCGCAGCCGACTTTCCGCAGGAATTCAAGCTGGCCGGTGGTCTCCACGCCTTCGGCCACGGTCTTCATGCCCATGGCCTGCGCCATCATGATGATGGCCCGCGTGATGGCCGCGCGCTCGGCCACATGCGGCAGGTCTTGCACGAACGAACGGTCGATCTTCAGCGTATCGATCGGGAAGCGGTGCAGGTACGACAGCGATGAATATCCGGTACCGAAATCGTCCAGCGCCAGCGATACGCCCATCGCGCGCAGCTCGGTCAGCAGCGCATGCAATGACGGATCGTCGCGAATCAGGATGCCTTCGGTCATCTCCAGTTCCACCGCGTTACCCGGCAAGCCGCTGGTCGATAGCGCACCACGCACCATCGCACTCAACTGCCCCGAGCTGAATGCCTGACCCGAAAGGTTGATCGACATGCGCAGGTCTGGCAGCCCGATGCGGCGCCAGCGTGCAAGCTGGTCGCAGGCGGCGCGCAGAATCCAGCGGTCGATCTCGACGATCAGGCCGGTTTCTTCGGCGTCCTGGATGAACTGGCCGGGCATCATGCGGCCGAAATCGGCCGAGTTCCAGCGGATGAGCGCTTCCACGCCGACGATGCGTCCGCTGCGCACATCCACGCGCGGCTGGTAGTCGGCGTAGAACTCGTTGCGGTCGCTCGCACGCCGCAGGCCCGATTCAATACGGAAGCGGCGCGAGACGCGATCGTCCAGGTCGCTCGTAAAGGTTTGGAAGTTGTTGCGGCCGCGCTCCTTTGCCAGGTACATGGCGGCATCGGCCTTGCGCAGCAGCGTGTTTGGGTCGTCGCCGTCGTGCGGCGCCACGGCAATCCCGATCGACACACCCAGGTACAGCTCCTGCCCCTCGATATGGAACGGCGCGCTGATGGCCGAGAGAATGCGTTCGGCCACGCGCCGCGTGCCCAGGCCATCAAGCGCTTCAAGCATGACGACAAATTCGTCACCGCCCAGGCGCGCCACGGTGTCGGCTTCGCGCGCGCAGGCCTGCAGGCGGGCCGCCACTTCGCGCAACAGCATGTCGCCAAACTGGTGGCCCAGCGTGTCGTTGACGTTCTTGAAACGATCGAGGTCGAGGAACATGACCGAGACGCGCGAGCGGTTGCGGCGGGCAATCGCCAAAGCATGCTCCAGGCGATCTTCCAGCGCGGAGCGGTTCAGCAACCCCGTCAGCGTGTCGTGCGTGGCCAGATGCCGGATGCGCTGCTGCGCTTCGCGGATCTGCGTGATGTCGACCAGCGACACCAGCACCGAATATGGCGTTGCACCGGCCTCCGAAGCCCGCGGAGAGGCCGTCATCGAATGACCGCCATCGGCATACAGCGGCGTCCAGTTGCTCGAAACCCACACCGTGCGGCCATCCACGCAGTGCATCCCGAAAATCTGGTTCAGCTGCGGCTGCCCTTCGGCGATCACTTCTTGATCGGGCCAGTCGGCCTCGTGGATGGACGCGTCGAACTCGTCCACCGCGGCATTGACGACCGTGGGCAGCAAACGCCCCAGCAGGGCCTCCACCGGCAAACCCAGCAGCCGCGCGGCGCTCGGATTGGCGTAGGTGACGCGGCGGTCCGACCCACACACGAGGATGCCCTCTGTCAGCGCGTTGACCATCGACAGCAGATCCAGCTTCGGGCAGAAGCCCGGCGGCTCGCCGCGCGCAGGACAGTCGGCCGGCAAGCCATCGGCATCGACAAGCGCCAGGTCAATACGGGTGGAAAAGGGCAAGGAATTCAAGGCGGCTTCCGGCAAAACAATGCAGGTATGCAGGGCCGGACCATGCCGGCCTGTTCTTTCCTTACAACGGCAAGCGCGGGCAAATCTTTCGGACCAACGTCACTTTTGCGGTGCAAGAGGCGAACAGGGGTACCGGTCAGGCGCCCGGGGCAACGTAACCCCCCACATAAAGTGCACTCTGAGTCACTTATAAAATCGTACGGCTTTGCACCGCACGTCGCAAACGCCCGAGATAAGCAGGATTGACCGCGTTTCTTGCTGGAATGAGCTGGACAGAGGTGGGGAAGAATGCCATCCGAGAACCCGACTCTGTGCTTTGCGTTGTTTTTTACGGTGTGTTGCGCGACGCGAGCCGGGAAAGCCCACCCCCCCTTAGTCCCCGAGTGATCCCCATGGCCGAAGCCGCTGCCGCCACTACCGCCCCCGCCCCAGCAAAGGGCGGCTCCACCAAGCTGCTGCTGATCATCCTGATCGTGCTCCTGCTCGTCGGCATGGGCGGCGGTGCCGCCTGGTTCTTCCTCGGAGGCGGCAATCACGCCGCATCCGGCCCCGCCGCACCGCCCAAGCCCAAAGAGCCGGTGTTCGTGGCCATGGAAACCCTGACCGTCAACCTGCAGCCCGAAGAAGGCAACGACCGTTACCTGCAGATCGGCATCACGTTCAAGAGCTTCGACAAGCATGCCGAAGAAGAGATCAAGACCTATACGCCCGAGCTGCGCAGCAAGGTCCTGATGCTCCTGGCCAGCAAGACCCCTACCGAGCTGTATCCGGCGGACGGCAAGGTCAAGCTGGCCAAGGAAATCGTTGAACTGTGCGAACACGTCTTCAAGGCTGTCGGCAAGGAATCGCCCGTGGCAGACGTCTTGTTCACCAACTTTGTGATTCAGTGACATGCTCAAGGAAGAGTTTCTTTCCCAGGAGGAAATCGACGCGCTCCTGAAAGGCGTGTCCGATGACGCGGACGACGACCCCGTCGAAGCCGCCGATCCCTCGGGCATACGCTCGTACAACCTGGGCTCGCAGGAGCGCATCGTCCGTGGGCGCATGCCCACGCTGGAAATCATCAACGAGCGGTTCGCGCGCAACTGGCGCATCGGGCTGTTCAACTTCATGCGGCGCAACGCGGAAATCTCCGTCGGGCCGGTGAAGGTGCAGAAGTACAGCGAGTTCATCCGCAACCTGGTGGTGCCGACCTCGCTCAACCTTGTGCACGTCAAGCCGCTGCGCGGCACGGCGCTGTTCGTATTCGACCCCAACCTGATCTTCCTGGTGGTCGACAACCTGTTCGGTGGCGACGGCCGCTTCCACATGCGCGTGGAAGGCCGGGACTTTACCGATGTGGAGCAGCGCATCATCCAGCGCATGCTGCAGCTCGTGTTCGAGCACTACGCCAAGGCGTGGCAGCCGGTCTACCCGATCGATTTCGAATTCCTGCGCATGGAAATGCACACCGAGTTCGCCAACGTGGCCACGCCCAATGAAGTGGTGGTCACCACCAGCTTCAGCATCGAGCTGGGCAACAACGGCGGCGACGTGCACATCTGCATGCCCTACACGATGATCGAGCCGATCCGCGACCGGCTCACATCGGCCATCCAGGGCGAAGCGCTGGAAGTGGACAAGCGCTGGCTGCGGCTGCTCTCGCAACAGGTGCAGACCGCCGAGGTGGAGCTGATTGCCGACCTCGCCACGGCCAAGGTGCAGGTATCCGACATCCTGAACATGAAGGTGGGCGACGTCATTCCGCTGGAGCTGGATGACAGCGTGACCGCCAAGGTAGACGGCGTGCCCGTCATGGAATGCAACTACGGCACGTTCAACGGCCAATACGCGCTGCGGGTCAACCGCATGCTGAATATGAGCGGCAGCGACGCTGCCACGGAGTCTGACGATGACAACTGAACCGACCATGAACCCCGAAGCCAACGCCGACGACATCGATGTCGAGATGACGATGGAAGAGGCCATGGCCCTGGAAGCCGCGCAGCGTGCTGCGGCAAACCCGCCGGCCGCCGCGCCCGCCGCCGCCGAATCCAGCCCGGTGTTCAAGCCCCTGACGGCCGACGGCCTGGGCGGTGCCCAGCGCAACGACATCGACATGATCCTGGACATCCCCGTGCAGTTGACGGTGGAGCTGGGCCGCACCAAGGTGCCCATCAAGAACCTGCTGCAGCTTGCGCAAGGTTCGGTGGTGGAACTCGACGCACTGGCCGGTGAACCGATGGATGTACTTGTCAACGGCTACCTGATCGCCCAAGGTGAAGTGGTGGTGGTCAACGAGAAGTTCGGTATCCGCCTCACCGACATCATTACGCCGTCGGAGCGGATCCGTAAGTTGAACCGATAAGCCATACACGCGCGCCGTCCATCGGCACCCTGACAGCAACCAGTGCTCCCCCCGGGCAAGGTGTTGAAATGAACCATGCAGTTGATTGGGCCCGCACCCTAGGCGGGCTGTTTGTAGTGTTGGCGATGATCGTGGCGGCCGGCTGGCTGCTGCGCCGTCTGCAGCAGCGCGCGGGCATGGGCCCCGGCGGTTTAGGCCGGCGCCGCAGTCAGGTGATCACCGTGGTCGCGCAGCAGATGCTGGGCGCCCGCGAGAAGGTCGTCGTCGTCGACGTGGAAGGCACATGGCTCGTGCTGGGCGTCACGCAGCAGCACGTGCAGACGCTCCACACGCTGCCGCGCCCCGCAGAAGCCGCTTCCACGCCGGACGACCCGTCCGGCGACGGCACTTCCGGCTCCGGCAAGCCGCCCCGCTTTGCCGACGCGCTGTCCATCCAGCTCAAGCGTCACCTGACGGGAAAGTCGGAATGAACGCGCGCACCTTCTTCCGCTGCCTGATTGCCCTGGCGCTGCTGGGCGCCGCGCCCGCCGTGTTCGCCCAGGCGCAACCCGGTCTGCCGCTGCTCACGGGCACCGCCGGCGGTCAAAGCTATTCGCTGCCCGTCCAGACGCTGGTCTTCCTGACGTCGCTCGGGTTTCTGCCGGCCATCATCCTGATGATGAGCAGCTTCACGCGCATCATCATCGTGCTGTCGCTGCTGCGCCATGCGCTAGGCACACAAACCACGCCGCCCAACCAGGTGCTGATCGGGCTGGCGCTGTTCCTCACGTTCTTCGTCATGTCGCCGGTGCTCGACAAGGTCTACACCGACGCCTACGTGCCGCTGCGTGACAACAAGATCACCGTCGAGCAGGCCATGGACACCGCCGCCACGCCGCTGCGCCAGTTCATGCTCAAGCAGACGCGCGAGCCGGACCTCGCCCTGTTCGTCAAGATGGGCAACATGCCGGCCATTGCCTCGCCCGAGCAAACGCCCATGCGTGCGCTCATCCCGGCCTTCGTCACGAGCGAGCTGAAAAGCGCGTTCCAGATCGGGTTTGCCATCTTCATTCCGTTCCTGGTAATCGACATCGTGGTGGCGGCCGTGCTGATGTCGATGGGGATGATGATGGTCACGCCGTCGATCTTCTCGCTTCCGTTCAAGATCATGCTGTTCGTGCTGGTGGATGGCTGGCACCTGCTGCTGGGCTCGCTGGCGCAGAGCTTTGTGCAATAAGCGCCGATAGGAAACCGACATGACACCCGAATACGTTCTGGACATGGCCCGTCAGGCCATGCAGGTCGCCATGATGGTGGGCGCGCCGATGTTGCTGGTGTCGCTCGTCGTCGGTCTGCTGGTGGCCGTGTTCCAGGCCGCCACGCAGCTCAACGAGCAGACGCTGTCGTTCATCCCCAAGCTGCTGGCCGTGGCTGCCACGATGGTGCTCGCTGGCCCGTGGATCGTCGCCGTGATCGTCGACTACACGCGCGGCGTGCTGACCAATATCCCCAACTACGTCAACTAACGCGACGTAGCGCGCAGGGCACCGACACCGATGATCCAATTCACCGCCACGCAGCTCAACGGCTGGATCGCCATGTACTGGTGGCCGCTGGTGCGCGTGCTCGCGTTCATCGCCATTGCGCCCCCGTTTGCCAATACCGAGATCCCGACGTCGATCAAGGTGGCATTCGGCGTGGTCATCACGGTGGCGCTGGCGCCCATGCTGCCGGTGCCCGCAGGCGTGTCGGTGGGCTCGTACGAAGGGCTGTGGATCACGCTGGTGCAGGTGTTGATCGGGCTGGCGCTGGGCTTTTGCGTGCAGCTCGTATTCTCGGCCATCAGCGGTGCCGGCGAGGTGATGTCGGTGCAGATGGGCCTGGGCTTTGCGTCCCTGCTCGACCCGACGCAAACCGAGAGCAGCATGCTGCTTGGCCGCTTCCTCAGCCTCACGGCCGTCACGGCGTTCATTGCCGGCGACGGCCATCTCGTACTGCTGCACGCCCTGTTCGACAGCTTTACCGCCCTGCCCGTCTCGGCGGCGCCGCTGGGCAACCCGGGCTGGCAAACGCTGGCCGGCGGCGGCACGATCGTCTTTGCGCTGGCCCTGCGCATCGCCCTGCCCATCATCGCGATCATGATGATCGTCAACCTTGGCTTTGCCGTGCTCTCGCGCACGGCACAGGCGCTCAACCCGTTTGCGGTCGGCATCGCCGCCACGCTGGTGGTGGGGCTGATGCTCGTCATGGTGATGATGACGTCGCTGGCGCCGGTAGTGGAGCGGTCTGTGATGGATGCGCTGGACTTGGGTGGGCGGGCGTTCAGCCAGTTCAGCACCCTGCCTCGATAGGCACCGCGCGCCAGCAGCAATACCTGCCGCGCGTGCGATGATCGCGGTATTCCGCCGACCGATCTTCAAGGGAGTCTCACCACATGAGCCGCCGCGTTCTTGTGACGGGTGCCAGCCGCGGCATTGGCCGCGCCATCGCCTACCAATTGGCCTCCGACGGGTTTGACGTGTCCGTGCATTGCCGCAGCGGCCGTGCCGAGGCCGAAGCCATCGTTGCCGACATCCAAGCCAAAAACGGCAGCGCTCGCGTGTTGCAATTCGACGTGCGCGACCGCGCCGCATGCCGCACCGAGCTTGACGCCGACGTGGAAGCCCACGGTGCCTACTACGGCATCGTCCTGTGTGCAGGCGTCACCCGCGACGCCGCCTTCCCTGCCCTGACCGACGAAGACTGGGACATCGTTCTCGAGACCGGCCTGGATGGCTTCTACAACGTCGTCCACCCGCTCACCATGCCGATGGTGCGAGCACGCCAGGGCGGGCGCATCGTCACCATCGCATCTGTCTCTGGGGTGATGGGCAATCGCGGGCAGGTGAACTACAGCGCTGCCAAGGCCGGGCTGATCGGCGCAACCAAGGCGCTGGCCGTCGAACTGGCGTCGCGCAAGATCACCGTCAACTGTGTGGCACCAGGCCTGATTGAAACCGACATGCTGGCCCACATGGAACACATCGACCAAGCCCTGCAAGCCGTGCCGATGCAACGTGTCGGCCAACCCGCAGAGGTGGCTTCCGTGGTCGCCTTCCTGATGTCGGATGCAGCGTCGTATGTGACGCGACAAGTGATCGGCGTAAACGGAGGCATGATCTGATGACCGCTGAAGCAACACACGTCGACGTCGCCATCATCGGCGCCGGCCCCTCCGGTGCTGTTGCTGCGGCCTTGCTGCGAAAGGCGGGCCACAACGTGCTGGTGCTCGAACGCCAGCAATTCCCGCGCTTCTCCATTGGAGAAAGCTTGCTGCCCCAAAGCATGGCCTACCTTGAAGCGGCGGGCATGCTGCAAGCCGTTGTGGAAGCAGGATTCCAGTACAAGAACGGGGCGTATTTCGTACATCAGGACAGGCACGCCTCCTTCGATTTCCGAGACAAGCATTCAGCGGGCTGGGGCACGACGTATCAGGTCGAACGCGCGGTGTTTGACCAGACGCTGATCCGGTGTGCGGCCGAGCAAGGCGCGGAGGTTCGCTTTGGCCACACCGTACGCTCCATGCATCCTGGCGACGCACCTGGGCTGGAAGTGGAAGACGAAGCCGGGGTCGCTTACGCCGTCCACGCCCGCTTCGTGCTGGACGCAAGCGGCTTTGGCCGCGTGCTACCACGCCTGCTGAATCTTGAAGCGCCGACCCGCATGCCAACGCGTGCGGCACTGTTCAGCCATGTGCGCGACGCCTTACCGGCCGGCAGCACCGATCGCGACAAGATCTGCATCGCTGTCCACCCGGAGCGGCGCGATGTCTGGTATTGGATGATCCCGCTGGCCAACGGTCGCTCTTCAGTCGGCTGCGTAGCCGAAGCGAGTTTTCTCGACGTACCGGAAGCAGAACGCGAAGCGACGTTGCGCAAACTGATCCGGGCCGAACCCAATATCGCAGCGCTGATCGGCGATGCGCCGTTTCTTATGCCCGTGCGCCAGATTGGGGGCTACGCCGCCAACGTGGAGCGTCTCTACGGGCCGGGCTATGCGTTGCTGGGCAATGCTGGCGAGTTCCTGGACCCGGTGTTCTCGTCAGGCGTAACGATTGCATTGCGCTCGGCGGACCTGGCGACGCGCGTCCTCGTACGCCAACTCAACGGCGAAACCGTCGATTGGCTTGCCGATTACGACAAGCCGCTGCGCAAAGGCGTCGATACGTTCCGCGCCTTCGTTGATCGGTGGTACTCGGGCGAGTTACAGGACATCATTTTCCACCCGCGCCATTCGCCGGGCATCCGCCGCATGATCAGCGCCATCCTGGCGGGCTACGCCTGGGACGAAACGAATCCGTTTGTGGTCAATCCAGAGCGGCGTCTGAATACGCTGCACGAGGTATGCCGGCGGGAAATGGCCTGAGAGAGGCGCCGCGCGCGCAGGCCGATGCAGCCCTGGCCCGCTTACCGCCTGCGCGCCAACAAATCATCCACCACCGGCACAACGGCCAGCAGCATCAGGATGGATGCCAGCGGAATCGTGGCGGCATAACCCAGATACTTGAAGCCCAACGCACCCGCCACGCCGCCCACGAAGAACATCCCCAGCAACGACGCCAGCAGTCGCAGCTTGGGCCGATTGGCCACGACGGCCGGCAGGTTCCGGTGCCCGTGGTTCCAGTAGAGCGCCTTGCCGACTTCGATGCCGATGTCGGTGGCCAGGCCGGTCACGTGCGTGGTACGGATCTCGGCTTTCGAAATCTTGGTGATGATGGCGTTCTGCAGCCCCATCAGGAAGCACAGCAGCGCCACGGTGGCCGGCACGAACACGACCCGGTATTGCCCCAGCGATGTGCCCATCAAGCCGAACAGCAACAGCAGCGCGGCTTCGAGCATGAGCGGCAACGCGAATTCGCTCTGCGTGCTGCGCCGGCGGCCCCAGTTGACGAGCACCGCCGTGCAGGCGGCACCACAAAGGAATGCCAGCAGCGAAGCGAATCCGGCGAGCACGAGGACGATATCGCCCAGCACGAGCGCGTCGGCCATCGTCGAGACGATGCCAGACATGTGCGAGGTGTATTGCTTGACGGCGAGAAATCCGCCTGCGTTGGCGGCGCCCGCCACGAAGGCCAGCGACTGACCGAGGCGCCGGTTGGCGTCCTCTGAGCGTTCTGGGCTGGTCAGGCGGCGAAGATACTGGATGGGCATGACCAGTCCTGACGGTAGGTGAGCCGACATGATACGCCGCGCCACCCCACCGTCTGCCCGCGCCGCATCAAGGATTGATGTACTGGAACAGCGACATGCCCTGCATGGCCGTGAACGTCTTCTGCGCGGCCTGCAGCGACACCTGCTGCTGAGAGAACTGCGAGATGGCGGTGGTGTAATCCACCGACTGCAGCTTCGAGATCTGCTCCTTCAACTGCTCGCCGTAGTTCGAGCCGCTGCTGTTGAGCGTTGTGATCTGCGCTTGCTGCGTGCCCACCGTCACCTGCGCTTGCAGGGCGACCTGATAAGCGTTGTCCAGATTGCCCTGCGCCGTCTGCACGGCCTTTTGCAGGTTCGCGACGTCGGTGGCCTGGGTGGCAGCGTTGATCGGGGTCGACAGCGCCGTGATCAGGTTCTCGTACGTCTTGAAAATGCTCTGGTTGGTGTTCGGGTTGGACGTATCCGAGTTGGGGATGCGCACGAACACCGAATCGCCCGACACCGAATTCGGCATCGAGATGTTCTGCGAAACCTGCACTACCGGCGGCTGACCGCTGCCGACGTACTGCACGGAACCGCTGGTGCTGGTGAAAGGATCGGTCGTGCCGTTGGCACCGCCAAACAGGGCCACGCCTGACGCATCGCGCTGGTTGGCCGTCGACAGTAGCTGCTGATACTGCTGCTTGACCTGCGCCAGCACGCCAATGCGCTGCGAATCCGTCATCAGCGAGGTGTTGGCCCCCACCAATGTCTGCTTGCCTTGCTGCAGCGTGGTCACCAGGTTGGTGAGCGCCGAAGACACGCTGGTCAGGCGTGCGTCGGTGGTGTCGCGATTGGCTTGGTACTGATCGTTGGCGTCCTGCGTTTGTTGCAGTTGCGCCATCTGGCCGAACGCGCTGGGGTTGTCGCCCGCGCTGTTGAGCGCGATGCCGCTCGCAATCTGCTGCTGCAGCGTGAGCAGGTTCGATTGCGTGTTCTGCATCGAAGCGGAAGACGCTGCAAAGAATTGGGCGCTACTGACTCGCATGATCGGTCCGGACGAAGGGCTTTAGGACGTTATCGGCAGGCGGGGCGATTTCTTCAGCTGCCCCGATCAGCCGCCGGCAATCGACAGCAGGC
The DNA here is from genome assembly GCF_052045975.1 of Ralstonia sp. 22086. Classification (NCBI taxonomy): domain Bacteria; kingdom Pseudomonadati; phylum Pseudomonadota; class Betaproteobacteria; order Burkholderiales; family Burkholderiaceae; genus Ralstonia; species Ralstonia sp. 22086. The sequence goes on from NZ_JBQEPZ010000004.1 coordinate 221,157, forward strand.
TGTCGAACAGCGAATTGGCCGTCTGCATCACCTTGGCGGAGGCCTGGTAGGCCTGCTGGTACTTCATCAGGTTCATCGCCTCGTCATCGAGATTCACCCCCGACACCGACTGCTGCTGTTGCGTGGAGCTGGCCAGCAGCGCCTTCTGCGAGGTCAGGTTGGTGCTGGCGCGGTTGGCCTGCACACCCACCTGGGTGACGAGGTTGTTCCACGCCGAGCCGATCGACGTCGTGCCGCCGTCCAGCAGGTTGCTGTTGCGCAGCTTGGCCAGCGCGCTGGCGTTGCCGTTGTCGGTGCTGTTGGCGGTGTTGGCCGAAATGGTGAACGTGTCGCCGTTGCCGGGCGAGCCCGAAAGCGTCATCTGCACGCCGTTGAAAGCGTACGTCGCGCCCTGCGTGTACGGCGCCGTACCGCCCGTGTACGTGGTCGACGTACCACCCACCGTGACAGTGACGCTGCCCGGGAACCCCGACAGCGAGCCGCCGACTGCCGAGCTGTACGTCAGGTTGATCGGCGACGTGAGCGGCGAGCCGGCATACGTGCTGTCCACGCCCAACGACGACACCGCGGCGCTGCCCGTGTTGTTGCTGCCCTGGTTGAGCACCACGGGCGAGGCCGCCGCCACGTTGTGGTAGTCGGTGGTGAGCGTCTGCATGGTGGCGGCCGCGTTGGCGGTCGGGCGCACCAGGAAGGAGTCACCGCTGTTCATCGTGCCCGACAGGTTCAGCGTGACGCCGTCGATCGTGGTCGGCCAGCTCGACACCGTCACGGAGCCGGAGCCGTCCGGATAGTGCGAAACGGTATAGGCGCCGCCCTGATACTTGACCTGGTAGTCGTAGCCCTGCCCCGCATTGGCGTTGGTGATGCTGGCCGTGAGCGTGCCGCTGCCGGTGTTGTTCGTGCTGGGCGCGACGCTGGGGCTGGCCACGGAGAAGAGGTCCGTGCCCATCTTGCCGTTGGCGTCCATGCCCAGCTTGTTCTGCGCATTCACGTCGGCCGTCACGGCCGTGGCCAGGCGGCCCAGGCTGTTCTGCGCCGGAATGAGCGTGTTGTTGCGGAAGTCCATCAGGCCGCCCAGCGCACCGCCGCCGAGCTGGCTGTCGTCGATGTTGACCGTGCCGCCCGGGCTCTTGTAGCCCACCGACAGTTGCGTCGGGTCGTACTGCGACGGCACCGCCGTCAGCTGGTAGCTCTGGTTGCCCTGCACAAGCGCCTGGCCGTTGCCCACGTAGATGTTGAACTGGCCGTCGCCGGTCTGCACCACGCTGGCCTTGATCGACTGATTGAGCGTCTGGACAAGCTGGTCGCGCTGATCACGCAAATCATTGGCCGGCTGGCCGGTCGACGCTTCGGCCTTGGAAATCTGGTCGTTCAACGAGGCGATCTGCTGCGCGGTGCCATTGACGGAGCTGATCTGCGTCTGCACCTGCGTATTGACCTGGTTGTTGAGCGAACTCAGCTGCCCGGCAATCGAATTGAAACGGCTCTGCAGGCCGGCCGCAGCGTTCAGGAAGACCTGGCGCGCGGTGGTGTCCGACGGCTTGGAGGCCAGGCCATCGGCGGCATTGAAGAAGCTGGTGAGCGACGAAGTCAGGCCGCTGTTGCTGTCCGACATGTACTTGCTCAGGCCCGACACCAGGCTGTTGAGCTGGTCGGCCGCACTGGTCGAGGCCTGGCCGCTTTGCACCTGCGCGGTCAGAAACTGGTCATAGATGCGCTTGACGGTCGTGACGTTGGCGCCCTGGCCGAGATAGCCCACGCCGGCGTACAGCGGAATGTTTTCCGTCTGCACGGCTTCCTGGCGCGAATAACCGGGCGTGCTGGCGTTGGCGATGTTGTTGCCGGTCACCTGCAGGTTGATATCGGCCACCCGCAGGCCGGACGCGCCAATATTCAGAAGGGAGCTGCTCATAGTTGTCTCGGTGCGGGCAGCACGAAGCCGCCGAAATAAGCTCTAGAAACAACATCGGCCGGACAAGCGGAAACTTGAGCCGGCCGTCGTCGCCAAAATATGCTTTTTAAATCACTCAAACGATCTGCTTGAGCACCGCCATGATCTTGTGGGCGTAGTTCGGGTCGGTGGCGTAGCCGGCGCGCTGCAGCCCCTTGGCGAACGACGCCGCATCGTTGCCGTTGCCGGCTGCCACGACGTTGCTGTAGCGCGGGTTGTTGGCCAGCAGGTTGGCGTAGTCCTTGAAGGCCTCGGCGTACGAGCTGTACGCGCGGAACTTCTCCTGCACCTTGTGGGCGACGCCGCCGATGTATTCGGTGGTGGTCACCGTGGCAGTCTTGCCGGCCCACGAGCTGCCGGCCTTGATGCCGAACAGGTTGTGCGTGATCGTGCCGTCGCGTGCCTTGATCTCGCGACGGCCCCAGCCGGACTCCAGCGCGGCATGCCCGATCATGAAGTTGGCCGGAATGCCGGTTTCCTGCGCGGCCTGCGATGCGTGGCCGATCAGCTTGTTGTAGAAGCTGGTCATGCGCTCGCCGCGCGGCTCGGACGCCACCGTCGACAGGTCAACCTCGGGCGGTGCGCTCGGGGTCTGTGCCTGCGCATCTGCCTGCTTGCGCAGGGCGGCCAGTGCACGTTGCACGCGTTCTTCCAAGCCGGGGCGCGGCACAGTGCTGATGCCCGAGCCGTCGTCTTCCGTGCCCGGCGCCACGGCGGCCGCCATGCTGTTGAGCGACGAACGGGCGATGGCCTTGGCGGCATCGCTCGTGGCACCGGCGGCACCAGCAGCACCCGGCAGCGCGGTATTGGTGGCCGTCGTGTTCGACAGGGCGGTGTTCACTTTGCCGCCCGCATCCGGGTTCACATGCGTGGCCTGACGCAGCATCTGCTTCAGAAGCTGGTCTGCAACGCCCACGCCGCGCGAGGCCATGGTCTGCGAAAGCTGCTGATCGAGCATCGACGTGTACATCTTGCTCGACGACGAATCGAGCGGCCCGTTCTGCGGCGATGCATCGCGCATCTGCTTGAGCATCATGTTCACGAAGATCGCGTCGAACTGCTTGGCGACGGTCTTGGCGGCGCCGGTCGGATCGGTACGCGCCGTTTGCTTGAGCGACTCGAAACCCTTGGAATCGAGCGCCAGGCGGCTGGTGAGGTCGGTTTGGTTCATCGTGGCCTCCCCAGCGTCAGATGATTTCCAGATCGGCGCGCAGCGCGTTGGCCGCCTTCATCGCCTGCAGGATCGAGATCAGGTCTTGCGGGTTGGCACCGATCGCGTTGATGGCCTTGACCACGTCCGCAAGGTTGGTACCGCCCTTCACGCTGATGAGGCTGCCCCCTTGCTGCTTGACCTCGATGCTCGAGCGCGCCGCCGCCACCGTCTGCCCTTGCGAGAACGGCGCCGGCTGGCTCACAACCGGGTCGGTGCTGATGGTGACCGACAGGCTGCCATGCGCCACCGCGCAGGGCTCGAGCTTGACGAGCTGGTTCATCACCACCGAGCCCGTACGGGCGTTGATCACCACACGCGCGGCGGCCAACGCCGGCGTCACGTCAATGTTCTGCAGCTTGGCCAGGAAGCCGACGCGGTCCGACGCCAGGGCCGGTGCCCGCACGTTGATCGTGCGGCCGTCCGCGGCTTGCGCCGTATCCGTGCCGAACTGCTTGTTGATGGCGGTAACGATGTTCTGCACGGTGCCGAAATCCGTCGTGCCGGTATCGAGCTGGATGCTGCCGGCCTCGCCCACCGTGGCCTGCACGGCGCGCTCCACCGTGGCGCCATTGGCGATGCGGCCGGCGCCAAGCTGGTTGATCTGCACCTTGCTGCCATTGGCCGATGCGCCTGCGCCGCCAATCACCACGTTGCCCTGTGCCAATGCGTAGAGCTGGCCGTCCACGCCCTTGAGCGGCGTGAGCAGCAGCGTGCCGCCACGCAGGCTCTTGGCGTTACCGATGGACGACACCGTCACGTCGATGGTCTGGCCCGGCCGCACAAAGGCAGGCAGCGTGGCCGTCACCACCACGGCGGCGGTGTTTTTCAGCTGGATGCTCGCGCCGGCCGGCACATTGATGCCGAACTGCGTGAGCATGTTGTTGAAGCTCTGGACCGTGAACGGGGTTTGCGTGGTCTGGTCGCCGCTACCGTCCAGGCCCACGACCAGGCCGTAGCCGATCAGCGCGTTGTCGCGCACGCCGGCAACGGTGGTCAGATCCTTGATGCGGTCAGCGTGTGCCGTGCTCGGAACAACCGCCGAAATTGCGCTCAGTGCCACCAGGGCCGCGCCGATGATGCGATGCAAAGTCATGGCAGATCCCTCAGAACGGTGACACGGTCAGGAAGAACCGCGACAGCCAGCCCATCTGCTGCGACTCGGCAACGTAGCCCGTGCCGCGGTATTCCATGCGTGCGTCCGCCACCTGGGTAGACAACACGGTGTTTTGATTGTTGACGGTGGTCGGGTTGACCACGCCGGAGAACTTGATCGACTCGGTGCCCTGGCCCACGGCCATCTGCTTCTCGCCGCTCACCACCAGGTTGCCGTTGCCCAGCACTTCCACCACCGTCACCGTAATCGTGGCCGTGAAGTTGTTCTGTGCACCGTTGGCGCCCTTGCTGTCGAACTTGTTGGCGTCGCTGGCCGACACACCCAGCAGAGAGAGCACGCCCGCGTTCATGCCGGCGAAGGTCGGCACCGAAGCGCTCATGCTGCCCGTGCGGTTGACGCTGCCGGAGGTCTGCTTGCTGGCCGCCGTGTTCTCGGTGATCACGATGGTGATCGTGTCACCCACCATGTGGGCGCGGCGGTCTTCGAACATGCCGCGGAAACCACCGCTGCCCGATGCCACTTCCTGGTAGATCGCCCCGTTCTGGCGCGGCGCCATCACCGGCATCGGTGGGCGCGCGGTTGTCGGACCCTGCACGATCGGGGCCGGCGGCGGCAGCATGCCGCACGCCGTAGCGAGCAAGGCGGCCGTGCCAAGCACGGCCAATCGAACGACTCGAGCAGCCGGCACAGCGCGGCCGCTGTGCTTGCCATTCTGGAGCGAGTAAACCGGGGGGGTATGCATCGCACTACATCCTCAAAAACTGCGCCGTCAGCTCAAAGCTGAGACAGCTTCTCCAGCATCTGGTCCGACGTCTGGACCGACTTGCTGTTGATCTCGTACGCACGCTGCGTCTGGATCATGTTGACCATTTCTTCCACCACGTTCACGTTGGACGTTTCAACGTAGTTCTGATTGAGCGCGCCCACGCCGTTCGAGCCCGGGTTGGCCAGGTTGGCCGTGCCCGACGCTTCGGTTTCGGCGTACAGGTTTTCGCCCATGCTGCGCAGGCCGGCCGGGTTGATGAAGTTGGCCAGCTGGAACGTGCCCACCTGCGTGTTGTTGACCGTGCCCGGCGTGGTGACCGTCACGACGCCGTCCTTGCCGATGGTCAGGCTGGTGGCGTTCTGCGGCACCGTCACGGCCGGCTGGACCGGGTAACCGCTCGAGGTCACAAGCTGGCCCTGCGCGTTGATCTGGAAGCTGCCGTCACGCGTGTAGGCCAGCGTGCCGTCGGGCATCTGCACCTGGAAGAAGCCGTTGCCGTTGATGGCCACGTCGGTCGAGTTGCCGGTCTGCTGCAGGTTGCCCTGCGTGTGCAGACGCTCGGTGGCGACGATGCGCGTACCGGTACCGATCTGCATGCCCGAAGGCAGCGTGGTCTGTTGCGACGACTGCGCACCCGGCTCGCGCACGTTCTGGTACAGCAAGTCTTCGAACACGGCGCGCGAGCGCTTGAAGCCCGTCGTGTTGACGTTCGCCAGGTTGTTCGAGATGACATCCAGCTGCGATTGCTGGGCATCCATCCCGGTCTTGGAAATCCACAGGGAGCGAATCATGTTCGAGTCCTTGGTTGATTCAATTCAATGCGCCGGCCGTTCAGGCGTGGCGCAGCAGTTCATTGGCCGACTGGGCGTTCGTGTCGCTCGTGTGCAGCGACTTCATCTGCATTTCCAGTTGGCGCGAGATTTCGATCATGTTGACCAGCGAGTCGGTCAGGTTGACGTTGCTGCCTTCCAGCGCCCCGCCGGTCACACGAACTTTTTCATCCACGTCGGCGTCCTGGCCGTCGCGCTGGCGGAACAGGCCGTCGGCGCCGCGGTCGATGTTCGACGGGTCGATGCTCACCAGCTTCAGGCGGCCCAGCGACACGGGCGGCGTACGGCTGTCGGCGCTGATCGCGTTGACCGTACCGTCCTTGGCAAACTGCACCGTGGTATCGGGCGGCAGCGTGATCGGGCCGCCATCACCCAGCACGGGCTGGCCGGAGAGCGTCTGGATCGTGCCGTCAGGACCGAGCTGGAACGTACCGGCGCGGGTGTAAGCCTCGCTGCCATCAGGCGTCTGCACGGCAAAGAAGCCTTGCCCGTCGATGGCCACGTCCAGGCTGCGGCCGGTGGTCTCGATCGGGCCGGGCGCGAGGTCCGTCCCGATGGCCGAGGCCATCACGTAGCTGCGCGTGGGCGAGCCATCGCCTTGCACACCCACCGTATGGAACGCATCGATCTGCGCCTTGAAGCCGGTGGTGCTGGCGTTGGCGAGGTTGTTGGCGCTGGCAGCCTGTTGGTCGAACAGGTGCTTTACGCCAGTCATCGACACGTAGATCGAGCGGTCCATGCGAGTGTCCTTGGTGTGCGGTCAGTCAGCTTCGGGCAACGACGATTACATCGTCACCAGGGTCTGCAGGATGGTGTCCTGCGTCTTGATGGTCTGCGCGTTGGCCTGATACGAGCGCTGGGCAATGATCATGTTGACCAGCTCGGCAGACAGGTCCACGTTGGATTGCTCCACCGCCGACGACTGCAGCAGGCCGAACGAACCCATGCCCGGCGTACCCAGGTTGGGGGCGCCCGAGTTGGACGTTTCCACCCACTGGTTGCCACCGATGTTCTGCAGGCCTTCCGGTGCCTTGAAATTGGCCATGGCGACCTGGCCCAGCGTTGCCGTGCGGCCGTTGGAGTAGCGCGCGGTGACAGTGCCATCGGTACCGACCGAGTAGCTGGCCAGGCGGCCGGTGGCGTAACCGTCTTGGGTCACGCCCGGAGCGGTGTCGTTGTAGCCGCCGCCGTACTGCGTGGTGCCCGTGAAATCCATGCTCGCGATGCTCATCCCGGGGAAGGCCGTGGCGATCTTGCTTGGCGTCGAGGTGAGCTGGCCGCTGCTGTTGAACGTGAGCGACGTCACCGGGTTGCCGCCGGTCGGGTTGTTGCCGTCAACTTGCGAGTACACATCCCAGCCCGAAGCGGTGCGCACGTAGTAATTGGTCAGCATGTGGGCCGTGCCCGTGCCGTCGTACACCTGTTCCGAAACGGAGTGGTTGAACGTTGCCGAGTTGGTGGGCGAGAACGGCGTGGTGGTCGGCGCCGTGGCGGCGGCGTCCAGGTTCACGCCGAACGCCGTGTTGGTGGTGGCCAGCGGCGCCAGGTCGTTGACGGGAATCTTCAAGTTGGTCAGCACGGCGGTGTTGACCTTACCGGTGGAATCCACGCCGTAGCCGGTCAGGTTCTGGCCGGTGGCCGAGATGATGAAGCCGTTCTTGTCGGTCTGGAACTGGCCGTTACGCGTGTACGACACCTGGCCGCTTGACGGGTCGACCATGCGGTAGAAGCCCGTGCCGTTGATGGCGATGTCCAGCGGGTTGCCGGTGTTGGTCACGTTGCCCTGCGTGAACGACTGCGAGACCTTGGTCACGCTCACGCCCTGGCCGATCTGGTTGTCGGACGCACCCACCAGCGAGCGTGCGTACACGTCGCCAAACTCGGCGGTCGATTTCTTGTAGCCGACAGTGTTGGCGTTTGCCACGTTGCTGCCGATCACGTCGAGGTTTGCAGAGGCGGCGTCGAGACCGCTGAGGCCTTGCTGGAATCCCATAATGTTCTCCCGTAGATAAAAAAGCGGGTTCGACCCGTTACTGAATGGTGGTGACGTCCGACAGCTTGGCCGTGTTGCCCGAGGCCAGTTGCAGCTGCGTCGTTCCGTTGGTGATGGTCACGCCCGTTACCTTGTCGGCGCCGGTGGCGTTGGCCGTTGTGATCTTGCCGCCAAGCGTGGCAGAAACCGAGATGGAGTAAGAGCCGTCGGCCACCGTGGTGCCGCTGTCGTTCTTGCCGTTCCAGGTGTAGTTGCCGCTGCCGGCGGACATCTGGCCCAGATCGACCGAACGCACGGTGTTGCCGTTGGCATCCTTGATGGTCACGACCACATCGTCGGCGCCGTTGGGTACCGAGATGCCGAAGTTGGCCGTGCCGGAGGCCAGCGTCAGGTTGGACGACGGCACCTGCACGGTACGGCCGATCAGTGACGAAGCCTGCGTGGCCGCGCTCTGCGTCGCCATGCTCGACATGGTGGTGTTCAGTTGCTGGATACCGTTCACAGTGTTGATCTGCGCAAGCTGCGAGGTCATCTGCGAGTTGTCCATCGGGTTGAGCGGATCCTGGTTCTGCAACTGCGCGACCAGCAACTGCATGAACGTGTTCTGCAGATCGGTGCCGCTGGTGATGGCAAGCTGGTTGCCGGAGGTCGTGCTCGAGGTGCCGGTGGTGCTGCTGGTTGAGCTGACGGTCATGTTCGTGTCTCGCTAGGAATGTGCCGCTTACTGGCCCAGGGTCAGAGCCTTGGAGGCCATCGTCTTGGTGGTGTTGGCGACTTCCACGTTGGCCTGGTACGAGCGCGACGCAGAAATCATGTTGACCATTTCGTCCACCACATCGACGTTCGGCATGGTCACGTAGCCGTCGGCATCGGCCAGCGGGTTGCCCGGCTGGTGCATGCGCTTCATGGGGGTGACGGTGTCTTCGACCACGCGGTCGACCGACACGCCCGTGGCGTAGTCGTCAGACTCCTGCACGGGCGAGAACACCACCTGCTTGGCGCGGTACGCCTTGCCGTCCGGGCCCGTCACGCTTTCGGCGTTGGCCAGGTTGGAGGCGACCACGTTCATGCGCTTGGACTGCGCGGTGAGCGCGCTGCCAGCTACATCCATCACCTTGAATAGCGACATGTTGATTCCGATGTCTTCAAATACTGTTGCCGGCACTGCTGCCGGACCGATCCGGTTGTTCTGTATGGCGGCTTGCTCCGGACCGATCTTTCCCGGCCCGGAGCGCCACACAGTTCCCGCCCCTCTTTCGCCGCGCGTGACTGCTGCGCGGTCGTCTTAATGCCTGTCTGCTGCTCTTGATGCTCTTGCTGCTGTTGCTACATCGCGCGCTAGCTGTTCTGAATGGCCGCCAGCATCGACTTGATCTTCTGCGTCACGATGCTCAGATCGGCCTCGTAGCGCACGGTATTATCGGCAAAGCGCATGCGCTCGCCATCCATGTCCACCGTGTTGCCGTCGATGGACGGCTGCTGCGACGTGCGGTACTGCACTTCACCCTGCAGCGCCTTGGTTTGCTGCGACAGCGACGCCTGCATCAGCGACACATCGCCGGCCGGTGCGCCATCCACTGTCAGGTGCCCCGCAGCCGTTGCCGTCATCGGCAGGCTGTTTCCGCTTTGCTGGCCGACCGCCTTCTGCAGCGCCGACTGAAAATCGAAGTCGCGCGCCTTGTAGTTGGGCGTATCGGCGTTGGCGATGTTCGAGGCCAGGATCTGGTGACGCTGCGAGCGCAAGTGCAGCGCCTGCTCCTGAAAACCGAACAACTGATCCAGCTTGTCGACCATGTCTGTCATTCCTTGCGTGTGGCGTCCTGGTGATTGCTGCCACCCGCCGGGGTTGCGTTCTGTCTTGCGTTTGTGTGTTGCGCGTTCCCTTCGGCTGGAGAACTCGGCATCAGCGGCCCCTTCAAAACCGCCGATGCCGTCTCCAAAACCGCTGAACCGCTTGTCATGCTGAGTTGCCGTCATGCAACCTCAGTGGAAAAGACCTGTCTGCGAATCCAGAGATTGGCCGGGAAACCCTCCCCCGGGGCAGGCTGTACGGCCAGGAACCGCACAACGCCAGGGACTTCACCACGTTGCAAAGTCTAGGGGCGGGTGTGCAAGACCATTCGTCCGAATAAGGGGGGGATTGGCCGACATTTCCGCATTTGGCGCTCGCGCACGCGTGGCTAAACTTCACCGGACTTTTGATGAAGGGGCTCTCCATGTCCACGCGGTTTGCACGCAGCGCGCACCACCCGACCCAACCTGCCACCACGGCCACGCCGCTGGCTGGGCGCCAGCGCAAGCTGTTGTTGATCCTGGCGCTGGGCCTGCTGGCCAGCGTCGTGCACCCGATCCTGGCGCACGCACAGGGCATGGTGCGGGTCGGGTATCCGCCCGCCCAAGCCGTACAGCAGCCCATGCAGCCCATGCAGCCCACCACAATCCAGGGGCCGAACGCCATTCAGATGCAGATTCAGCAGCAACTGCAGTCGCAACTGGACATCCTGGGCGGCACAAATGAGACGGGAGCGCCACGTGCGTCGGTCGAGGTCGGCCCGGTAGATGCCCGCGTGGCCAACCAGCCCTGCGACCAGATCGACCTGATGCTGCCGGCGGCCAACCGCCTGCGCGGCCGTATACAAGTGGGCGTGCGCTGCCGCTCGCCGCATGCCTGGGCGGCTTGGGTACCGGCCACAATTCAGATTACGGGGACGTATTACGTCGCCTCGCACCAGCTCTCGCCGGGCAAGACGCTCGATATGGGCGATCTGGAAGCCCGCACGGGCGACCTGTCGATGCTGCCGGCCTCGGTCGTGCAACAGCCGGCCGATGTGGTGGGGCGTGTACTGCTCACGAGCGTGGCCGCCAATCAGCCGCTGCGCGCCGAAAGCCTGCGCCTGCCAATTGCCGTGCAAGCCGGCCAGACCGTCAAGCTCATCGCCGAGGGCGGCGGCTTCCAGGTCAGCAGCGACGGCCGGGCCTTGAACCAGGCCGCCGTGGGGCAGGTGGCGCAGGTGCGCACGGCCAACGGCAATGTCGTCTCCGGCATCGCGCAGTCTGCCGGCGTCGTGGCAATCCAGTTCTAAGATCAGATTGATAACGACAGATCACTTTTCGATTGTGATGCTTGATCGATACCTGCCGCTAAAGTTTGGGCCGGGGTTGGCCGATATGGGTGATAGGATGAACGCGCTCTTCGGAGACACCCGTGAAAATCAACCATATCGTGAACAACACGCCGGCCGTTGCGCCGACCAAGGACGCTGCGTCCGGGTCGACGCGCGCGACCGGTTCGTCCCCGGCCGCTACGACGGCTTCGGGCACCACGCGCCACACCGGCGATGCACCGTCGCTGTCGGTCCAACAAGTCTCGCGCCAAGTGGGCAGCGGCGACTTCGACGCCGCACGCGTCGAGCAGATCCGCAGTGCCATCCAGAACGGCACGCTCAAGATGGACGCCGGCAAGATCGCCGATGCGGCGCTTTCCGACGCGCAATCGCTGCTCTCCACGCGCTCCAAGAAGGTCTGACGGGGGTTTCCCGTCGTCCGTCCCCTGTATTTTCTGACGCCGCCGGTCCGAGGGTTTCCGACTCTCGACCGATCGCGGCGGGGCGGTGTGCCAGCCGGCGGCTGCCCAAGCTTCCAAGCCTGAGCCTGAGGTAGTCACCATGGACAACACACTGCTGATCCGCACCCTTGCCGACGAGCAGGAACTGCTGCGCGCAGCCACCCTCACCCTGGATGCCGAAGCGCAGGCGTTGCGCGATGGCGACATGGTCGAACTCGAGCGCATCACCCAGACCAAGCAGAAACAGCTCGCCGCGCTGGGCGAAGCCGACCGGGACCGCCGCCTTTGGTGGGCCCAGCACGGCGGCGCCGATCCGTACGGGCTGGTCAAATACCTGCGCACCGATGAGACTGCCAGCCGCCTGTTCGACGAGAACCTGGCCCTGGCCCGCCTGCTGCGCCAGCGCAACATCGACAACGGCACCCTGATCGACCTGCGCCTGCGTGCCACGCAGAACGCGCTGTCTGTCCTGCATGCTGCCAACAACGGCGGCGGTACACCCTACGGCCGCGACGGCAAACAACCGCTGTCGATGCCACGCTTCTCGGTCGTCGCGCAATAAGCCACCACAACACGTTTTTTGGGTACAAAAGCCCCGCTTTACGCTTACGTCAATGGGCGTGAAGTGGGGCTAGCTGCTGCTGCCTGATCCTGCTATGTATAGAGGGGTCTAGCACACCACCGATCGGGGTAAACAAAAAGGTTTACATCCCATTGATGGGTGCAACAAGCATGCTGGGGATTTATTCTGCGATTTTGGCGGGGTTAATCCTCCGCGCCTGGCGACATAAACAAGAAAAACCGGAAGGATTTGCGCCTGAATGGCGTGCCAAGGTTTCGGCCCGGTGGCACCGCACTGCGGTGACTGCCGGTTGAACGGGGAAATATACCGAGACCGCACGTCAGAAGCATTTCCACACGCACGCCCACGTTGATTTTCGACCGGCTGGTCCAAATAGACGCGGCAACGAGCTGATTCCGGAAATGGGCAAACAAACCATAACCAGACAGGCGGCGCAGTGAAATCAATCGTAGTGGAGGCACACCCTTTGGTGCGTGCCGGCGCGACCCATGTGTTGCAATCCTTGCCGGCCATCACCGAAGTGGTCAGCGTCGAGCCGGACGAAGCTCTCTTTGAAAACCTCGCGGCGCATGCGGACGCCGAACTGGCCCTGATCGGCCTGCCCTTGCCTGGCATCGACGATCTGCCAGCGCTCTCCCGGCTGCTGCAACAGCCGCATCCCCGACATGTCGCCGTACTGGGCGAAACCGATTCCGCTGCGCACGTGCGCACGCTGATGCAATTGAATGTGTCGGCCTATCTGCTGAAAAGCTATTCCGGCAAATTGATTGCAGCGGCATTGGAATTGGTGCTCGCGGGCGGCCGTTATGTGCCGGCGTCGATCGTGCTGACACGGCCTGAAGCGATTGGGGCAGGTTCGGCCAACGGTAATGACGATGGCGCGTTACTCGGCCTGACGCAGCGTCAATATGAAATTCTCGTCTTGCTCTCGCGCGGGCATCCGGTCAAAACCATCAGCCGCATGCTGAGTATTTCCGAGGCGACAACCAAGGCGCATATCAACGCGCTGTATCGCCGGCTGGAAGTGCGCAGCCGTACCGAGGCTGTGTTCGTGGCCACGCAGCGCGGCGCCATGCTGCTGAATCAGCCAAACATTGGAGCCGAGGCTCCGGCGCCGCTATCGCCGCCGTTGCGCCTGGCGCGCACCGGCTGACACCGCCGCCCTTTCGGCTTTTGCCCATAACAAAAAACGGCGCCCGGAATCCGGACGCCGTTGAAAATGCCCACCCACGCTGTCGAGACGCGGGCGGTGACAAGGAAAAGCAGAACGCGAAGGCTTAGAACTTTGCGCGGATGCCTACACCGAAGGTGTCAGCCGTCGAGAGATCCGACACCTTGTCGCGGAAGTAAGCCGCATACACATCGGTGCGCTTGGACAGCGAATAGTCGTAACCGACCGCCCAGGTGTTGCGCTTCACGTCGGCTGCACCCGAGGTCTTCGTGTAGGCATACGATGCCAGCACGGCGCCCGGGCCCACCGGAATCGACACGCCCAGCTGACCGCCGTTGCTCTTGGCGTCGCCGGTGCTGATCGTGTTCTTGATGTACTGGTATTGGCCGTACAGCTTGACCACGCCAAAGTCGTACGTGGCACCCAACTGCCCCGCCGTCTGGCGCGCAAAGCCAGCCACCAGGCTGTTCAGGTCGCCAGGCGCGCCGTCGTAGCGCACCTGCTGGAACGCCGCCGTGGCCGCAAAGTTGCCACGGAAATACAGCAGGCTGCCGCCCCACTTGTTCTGACCGTTGTGGCCGGCTTGCTCGCCCGCGCCGTAGATCAGGTTGGCCGTCAGGCCGCCCATGTCCGGCGTGGAGTACATGATCGAGTTGTCCCAGCCCGAATCGCCCACCAGGCCCGAGATACCTGCGGCGCCCGTACGGCCGTTGCCGAGGTAGGTGTGGAACACCATCGGCGAGAACGTGTACGAATCGATGAACGGGTTAAACAGGATCGTCGAAACGAAGTACGGCGGGGTGTTACGGCCGAGCTTGATCGAGCCCCAGCTGTTCGACTGCAGACCGACAAACGAATTACGTGCGAAGAAGTGGTCGCCATCAAAGCGGCCGGACTTGCCCGTGTCGGGGCGGAAGAACGCTTCCAGCGTGAAGATGGCCTTCAGGCCGTTGCCCAGGTCTTCGCTGCCCTTCATGCCCCAGTACGACGTCGACATGCCGCCCGAGTTGACACCCCAGGCGCGGTCCTGGCCCAGGTTCTTGGTGGCGCCCGCCCAGGCATCCACCTGGCCATACAGCGTCACAGACGATTGGGCCTGCGCCGCGCCTGCAGTCAGGGCCGCGGCAGCAGCCAGTGCGGCCAGCGAAAAACGTCGCTTGAGTTGCATTGTTGATTTCTCCCTCTTGTGGTTCCGGTGTGTTGAATCGACTGAATCAGCGTTGAGGCGGCAGGTGGCTCAACCCGCCGCCGCTGAGATGGGGCCGTGAATGCAACTGCCGTGCCAATACGTTGTCGGCAAAGCGTCGCTTCACAAATAAATACGTTTTCTGGGGAAGGGGCGCAGACTAGCTTGAATACTTTAGGCGGACAAGTCCCCATCGCGGGGTGTGTGGCGCCGTTTCTGCACCGGTCTGGCGCAGTGCGCTTTCAGTCGTTTTGGAGCACGCGGATGTCGACTTCGCGTGTGTAGCGCTCGGGGGAAAAATCGCAGTACGTGAGGGAGATCGGCACGTCGGCCACGCTGTAGCCAATGCGGCGCACGCGCACCAGCGGCACACCCGCTTGCACGCCGAGCTGGGCGGCCTGGTGTGCATCGGCCACACAGGCAAGCGGCGCCTCGCGTGAGCGCGCGATGGTCAGGTTGGCGCGCTGGAAGACCTGCACGAACAGGCGATCTTCAAAGTCGCGCGCCTCCAGCATCGCCGCCAGCCGCGTCGTCAGCCACGTGCGCAGCAGCATGATCGGCTGCCCCTCCACCTGGGCGCGCCGCTCGACAAACGCCACCTGCGCGCCCACCGCCAGGTCGAGCGCGGCGGCCACGGTCTCGTCGGCCGCCTCCAGTCGAAAAGCACTGACCGTATAGACCGCGCCCGGCACGTATTCGAGCGCCGCATCTGACTGGCCCGGCGCATACAGCACCGGCCGATGCGGCCCCACGCGATCGAGCACCACGCTGCGCTGCCCCCGCGAGCGCTTGAGCAACCCGCGGGCCGCCAGCTCATTCAGCGTGCGGCGCGCCGTCAAGCGCGAGACGCCATAGCGCTGGGCGACTTCGTTCTCGCTGGGCGCGATGCTGCCCGCCGGCAGCGTTCCGTGCAGGATGTCGAGCCGAATGCGGTCGGCCAGTTCGAGGTATTTGGGCAGGCGGGGCGTCATGCCGTCGTTATACAGGAACGCTCATCGCGCGCAGCAACGCAAATGGCCCACCGGGCAGGTGGGCCATTTGCGTTGCACGCTTGCGTGCGCGCCAGGCAGGGCCTGGCAGATCAGGCGATCAGGAATTTATCGCGGTTCTTGCCGATCCAGGCCGGAGCACGGCCGCGGCCGGACCACGTTGCGCCCGTCTTCGGGTCACGGTACTTGGCCGGCACCGGCGCCTTCGCACCGGCACGGCGGCCGCGACGCTGAGCGAGGCCCAGGTCTTCAGCCGTCAGGCCATATTCGGCAACCGTCTGGCGCACTTGCTGGATCACCGCTTCCAGCTCCTTGGCACGCGCAGTTTCGATCTGCTCTTCCAGTTTGGCCTTTTGTGCAATCAATTCCTTGTATGTCGCCATATGCGCTCCCAATAAATTCTGGTGTGAAGTCTGGTGTGGATCAGATATTAGATCAATTGTATTCATAACTGAAATCAAATTTCAACGTTTTTGATCCTGCCCCTTCAAACCGCGCCACTAAGCCTGGAATCAACTCGCAACACACCGGATGCTCAGTTTCAACCGGAAAGTCGGATTGACGTATCGGATTAGCGTACGCGATCATGCAAGGCCACAAACTGGTATCGCGCTGCATTTCAGTGCCACCACCATAGCAAGCGCCGCCGGGTCCCGCAATTCCGGCTTTTGCCGCAAGCGGCAATCCGCAGCATCGCAGCAAACGCAATATCAATTCATATGCAAGTCGCCGGCCAGGTGTGCCATTGCACCGCGATGGCGCTCGCCAAGGCATGCCCATTTGGCGTGGCCGTAAAACGATTCAAAGCACCACCTTCCAGGTTGCAGTTGGATGAGACAACGATGAATTCGCTCTTGCCACGTCGTTTTTACTATCTGCTTTTGGTCTTTGGCGCGCTGGTCGGCTCCCTGTTTGTCGCCGCGACGTTTTTCTTTCCCGAACGTTCAGCCGAACGAATCAGCGCTTACTTCCTCCTGACAATGGGAACATGCGTTTTGATGTGTGCAATCGGGGGAGCACTGACGCATCGCTGGATCGATCAGCATTTCGCCGCGCCAGAACGTGGGAATGGCGCGGATACTGAAATAGAACGCGCACCCCCGACCGAGCCGCAGCAAACCGTTTTGAAACCCGTAACCCAAAAGAGCCACAGCGAGGTCGACAAAGCGCGCTCAGAATGTGTTGTATCGACCACAAACTAGACTTTGCGCCGCGCACGACTTTTGCGCATGATGAAGAGCATTGCCCCCGGCTTCCAGTAGCCGGCGTTCTCGTGGCCAGCGTCGCCCGAGGTCCATGCTGAGTGAGATATTGGGCAATACCTCAGGTTGGAGCGTGGGATGCCAGACGAAATTTCCTACCCGTTGTCGGCGCAAAGCCTTCCGGTTCCGCTCTATGTGGTGCTCGAAGGCCGCATCGTCTTTGCCAATGCAGCCGGCGTTTGCATGGTGCGGGCGCTTTCGTCCGACCAACTGCTCGGCGAGCCCTTTTCGCGCTTCTTCCAGGACGTGCCTGCGTGGCTCGAGACCCATGCCGGCGGCGACACCGATGCAGGCCCGCCCGATGCTGGGGCCACGTCGGCAGCGCAACTTGTCTCCGCCCTTTGCGCAGGCGACTCCAACGAGGTGGTCAGCGTTCGACTGACGGTCACGCCAACCCGCTTTGACGGGCTGCCGGCACAGCAGGTGGTGGTGCACGGATTGCCGCTGCCGCTCGATGCGCAACTGCCCGGCAAGGCCGGCGAGCGCGTGCTCAGCGCCGAAGCGATTGGCGCAGCGCTGCCGCACGAGCATCTCGATCACCTGCTTTCCACGCTGCCGTCCTCCGCGTCGCTGGGCGAGCGGCTGCATGCTGCGTTGCGGGCGCTGGAGGCAGCGTTGCCCTCGACGCTGTGCGTAGTGGTGCGTGTCGTCTCCGGCCGCGCGCGGCTCTATGGCACGCAGCGCGCGCGTGCGAAGCTGGCGTTGCGCGACGATCGTGCAGCGCACCAGCCTCCCACAGCGCACGGTGAATTCGATATCGAACTCGCCCGCATCGCGCCGCTGCTCAATGAGCTGGCGCCCATCGAGCTGATTCGCGAAACCAATGCGCCCACGGCTGTGCGCGATGCGCTCGTGCGCGTGCTGGAGACCGCGCAGCCGACATGGCTATGCCGCATCCCGGCCCAGCATGGCGGCATGGCCGTCGCCGATGATCTGCTCTGCCTCTTCTTCCCCACGGCCAACCCGACCGACGACGCAACGTTGCGCGCAGTGTGCGGCCGCTACATCGCCGCGTTGGTCAAGCTGCTGCGCCTGGAGAATGAATATCGCCAGTCCCGCGAGTTGCGCGACCAGTACCGGCTGGTCGTCAACCATCTGAGCGAGGGCGTGCTGACGCTGTCCACCGATGGCCGCGTGCTGTCGTACAACCGCAGCGCGGCCGAGATCCTTCGCATGTCGGGCGCGTCATGGAAAGGCCGCCCGCGTGTGGCACTGAACGACATGATGCTGGGCGAAGACGGCGCCATCCTGCCCCGCGCGGCATGGCCGTCCACACTGGCGGCCCGCACGGGACGCGCGATCAGCAACGTCGTCGTGGGTGTGCCGGCCGGCAATGGGCAGATCGTGTGGCTGCGTGAGTCGGTGCTGCCGATGTTCTCGCCGGACAGCGCGTCACCGCACGCGGTGCTGCTCATCTTTACCGACATCACGGCCGAGCGTTCCGCCTACGAGCAGTTGCGCCTGCTGGAGACCAAGGATTCGCTTACCGGCCTGCCCAACCGCGCGGCATTCATCGAGCGGCTCGATGCGCGGCTGGCGCTGCCGTCGACCGGGGAATCCGCACTGCTGTATATCGGGCTGGACCACTTCAAGACCGTGAACGAGGCGATGGGGCACCACGTGGGCAACCAGGTGCTCAACATGGCGGCGCAGCGCATCCGCAGCCAGGCGGGCCAACGCGCGTTGCTGGCACGATTGGGGGGCGATCAGTTCTGCGTGGCCATCGATGACCCGAAGGCCGCCGACACACTCGCCCAACAGGTGCTCGACGCGCTGGCCCGCCCCTTCACCGGCGGCGAGCGCGAGGTGCATCTGTCCGCCAGCATTGGCGTGGCGGCCTACCCCGAAGACGGCGGTGACGCGGCCACGCTGGTCAGTCACGCTGAAGCCGCCATGTACCGCGCCAAGGAAAGCGGCCGTAACCGCATCACCCGGTATTCGCGCACGCTGGAAACCCAGATGCTGCGCCGCTTCACGCTCAACGAGCGCATGCGGCGTGCGCTGGGGCGTGGTCAGGTGCGGCTGGTGTATCAACCCAAGTACGCACTCGACTCGGGTGAACTGGTGGCGGTTGAGGCGCTGATGCGGTGGTCGGACCCCGAGTTGGGCGCGGTGTCACCCAGCGAGTTCATCGACGTGGCGGAGGAGTCGGGCTACATCCTCGAGCTCGGCCGCTGGGCGCTCATGCAGGCCTGCGCGCAAGGCGAGGCATGGGCGCGAAAGTTCGGCTTCACAGGTCGCATGGCGGTCAACGTATCCGCACGGCAGTGCGATGCCGGCGTGATCGAGCGCGACGTCGACGAGGCACTCAAGGCCTCGGGCATGGCGCCGGGCCGGCTGGAGCTTGAATTGACCGAAAGCGTGCTGCTGGCCGACAGGCAATCGACACAGCGTCTGCTGATGAGCCTGGCCGCGCGGGGCGTGCGCATCTCGCTCGATGATTTCGGCATCGGGTTCTCGTCGCTGTCGTATCTGCGCAGCTTGCCGATCCACAACATCAAGATCGATCGATCGTTCATCAGCGGCGTACCTGGGGTGGCCGACTGCGTGGCACTCACCAAGACCATCATCGCAATGGCCCGCGCGCTGAACATGACCGTCACGGCCGAAGGTGTGGAAACCCCCGAGCAATCGGCCTTTTTGTCTGCGCATGCATGCGACGAGGTGCAGGGCTTCCTGTTTGGGCGGCCCCTTGAAGTGTCTGCACTGGAAGAGTTGCTGCGCACCCGTAGCCGCGCGCAGGCATAAAAAACGGACCCGAGGTTTAGCCTCGGGTCCGTTTCTTTTCAGGTCGACGCCCGGGTCGAACCGAAATCAACGCGTCGATACGTTGCCCACCAGGCCGCCCAGCGCGGCGCCGCCCAGCGTAGCACCGGGGCCGCCAATCAGCGCAGCGCCGGCCAACCCGCCCACACCCGCGCCGATGGCGGTATTGCGTTGACGTGCCGTCATGTCGGCACAGCCGGTTGCAGTCAGCAGCGTGGCACCGGCCAGCAGAATCGTCAGTACCCGAACCATGTTCTTCTCCTTGAATGCGTCGGTCGCGATCAAGCCATCGCGTATCGGAAGTCTGGCCAACGGGCGCTCAATATGCTGTTTCAAGTTGTAATCAATCGTTGCAATGTGCAGACCGGCGTCTTCCGACAAGCGCTTGCCACATTCGCGAGCAGCGCCGATCAAAACCCGTCACCACGCGGGTCGGATGATGTTTCCCACAGACTTATCCACATGTTCTGTGCATAACCTGCCCAAACGGCGAAGACCCAAGTCACAAAAGGGCTTGACGGGTTTGGGCAAACGTGCAGATCACGTAAAACGTGTGCGTGCAGCGCAAGTTATCCACATCGGCAGGGGCTGTTACATCGTGCAACAAACCCTTGTGCGTCAAGCGTTTGCGATGGGTTCTGCAAGCAGTGTGCGCGCTACTGTGGACAAGTTGTGCCGGCCGGAAGCGCCGGGCCGGTTTGCCGACCGCCGCAGGAACCGCACGCCCACGGGCGAGCGTCGGCCTAAAACACCCGTCCACGAGCGTTTGACGCTCGAACACGCGCGCTCAACTGTCGGCGTCGAACCTCTGCGAGCGGACGACGACCCTCAAACAGTCGCATTCGGATGTTCGAGCTCGAAATTTTCGACCTCTGACAACCGGCTCCCACCCTCGGACAGTGGCGCTTCGGCCTGAACGAGTCGACGTCGAGTCTTTGATGGCGAAGCTCGGCTCTCGGAGGTCCAATGGGTCGGATGTTTTTGGGCCGAGTCCGGACCCCTGAGGGCCGTGCACCACTGTTTAACGGTGACGTGCCGGTGTCGGACTATCGCAATCGAATGTTTGAGATCGGCACACGCACCCAACACAGCGGCGCTGGGCAAGCCGCAGTCAACCGGCGGGGCGCGTTGCGCTGGATCTGCTTGGCCGATGGCCGATCGCCGCATGCATCGGACGGACATACGCCCAGCGTGATCGGGTTCCGGAGCATTTCGGGCCAATCCGATCATGACGATCTCACCGGTCAGCAGATCGTGATCCGCGGCGGCGCCTCGTTGTGAGTCAATCCCGTTAGATCACGGGGTCAGATCGGCCGGCGTATCGACATCGCGCAAGATGCCGGCGTCATCGGTCTCGATGCGGATGAGCTTGTGGGGATCGATCAGTCGCCGCGCGCCCTCGTCGCCGTCGAGCGATGTCAGCCCTGCGAAGAAGTCGGCGCCGAAGCCGATGGGGTGGCCCCGCTGCCCGGCGTGAAAGGGCGCAACGCAAGAGTGCGAGTCGAGTGCGTTGGTAACTTGAGTGATGGTCTCGGGTGCAATCCACGGCATATCGGCCAGCGCGATGACCCACCCGCCGGCTTGCGGGCGCGCGGCCACACCGGCAGCCAGGCTGGCACCCATGCCACGTGCGGCCTCGGCATACCGCAGGACTTCACAGCCTGCTTCGCGCAAGAGCGCTACCAATTGCTCGACCTGCGCGCCATGCGTGGCAGCGGCGGGCACCACTGCCACCACGTCGCCCAATGCCTGCTTCAGATGGCGCGCGGCTTGGACTGCCACGGGGGTGCCATCGGGCAGCAGGGCAAGCAGCTTGTTGGCCACGCCCGCCGCATCAAACCGGCTGCCGCGGCCTGCGGCCAGCAACACACCAACAACAGGCCGCTGCGGCATCAGACCACCTCGGTCTTGAGCGTGACTTCCACGTTGTTACGCGTGGCGTTCGAATAGGGGCAGACCTGATGCGCCTGGGCCACCAGCTTCTCGGCATCGGCTTGCGACAGGCCGCTGATCCGCGCGGTCAGCCCCACCTTCAGGCCGAAACCGCCCTCCTCACGCGTGCCGATACCCACGTCGCAGTGGATCTCGATGTTGCTCGGATTGAGTTTGAGCATGCTCTTGGCGACAAAGTCGCACGCCGAGCCAAAGCAAGCGGCATAGCCTGCGGCAAAGAGGTCTTCGGGCGTGGTGGTGTTGGGCTTGCCGGGGCCGCCCATGGCCTTGGGCACCGACAGGTCGTGCGAGACCTGGCCGTCGTCGGTTTGCGTGTGGCCGTTGCGGCCGCCTGTGGCCTTGGCGTGGGCGGTGTACAGAATATTCAATGCCATGACATGCTCCTCCGGGGGTGAACAACGCAACCGCGGACGCAAGAATCGGTCCGCAATACTGGGGGATACGAGGCTGCAAGAACAAGAAAGCCGGCACACATCACTGCATACCGGCTTCTATCTCATCACGCGATGATGACAATCACACCGTATCGAACGGCAGCTTGCGCTGACGCTTGCCGGTCAGGGTGAACAGCGCGTTGGCCACCGCCGGTGCAATCGGCGGCGTGCCAGGCTCGCCCAGTCCGGTCGGGTTGTCTTCCGACGGCACGAAGAACACGTTCACCGGCGGCGCGTCCGGCATGCGCACGGGCGGGAAGTCGGTGAAGTTGCTGTTCTTGGTGGCACCGTTTTCGATGTCGATGGCAAAGCCGGGCTGGATCATCGCCAGGCCGAACACGCAAGCGCCCTGGATCTGCGCTTCCGCACCCATCGGGTTGACCACGCGGTTGGCATGCACGCCTGCGGTGACACGATGCACGCGCGGCTTGCCCTGGTCGACCGACACCTCCACAACGTACGCCACCACCGACTCGAACGACGCATGCA
The DNA here is from genome assembly GCF_052045975.1 of Ralstonia sp. 22086. Lineage (NCBI taxonomy): Bacteria > Pseudomonadati > Pseudomonadota > Betaproteobacteria > Burkholderiales > Burkholderiaceae > Ralstonia > Ralstonia sp. 22086. The sequence continues at coordinate 243,422 of NZ_JBQEPZ010000004.1, forward strand.
CCGCTACGCCCCAGGCCTGGCCCTTGGGCAGCTTGCGCTTGCCGTAGCCGGACTTGTCGACGGCGAGTTGCAGTGCGGCGCGATGGCGCTCATGTTCCTTGCCGGTAAAGCGCGCGAGACGGAAAGCGACCGGGTCCTGCTTGGCTGCATGCGCAACCTCGTCGACCATCGTTTCCATCACGTACGCCGTATGCGTGTGGCCCACGGAACGCCACCACAGCACCGGCACGTTCACGTCCGGATGGTGCACCGTCAGCTGCATCGGGAAGCCGTAGTCGTTTTCGACCACGCCCTCGACCATGGTCTCGTCCACACCGTTCTTGACCATGAAGGCTTCGAACGGCGTGCCCTTGAGGATCGACTGACCGACGATCACGTGGTCCCAGCCGACGACCTTGCCACTGTTGTCCACGCCCACGTTGACACGGTGCAGATGCATCGGGCGGTAGTAGCCGCCGCGGATGTCGTCTTCGCGGCTCCAGATCACCTTGACGGGACCGTTGTGCCCGGCCGCCGCATAGGCCTTCGCCACGTTGGCGGCTTCCACTACGTAGTCCGACGTGGTGATCGCGCGCCGGCCAAAGCCGCCGCCCGCCATCATCGTGTTCAGCTCGATCTTCTCGGGCGATACGCCGAGTACCTTGGCGATGGCTCCCTGGTCGATGGTCTGGAATTGCGAGCCGACCCACACCTTCGCGCCCGTGGTCTTGCCACCGTCTTTCTGCAGATCGATCGTGCAGTTCAGCGGCTCCATTGGCGCGTGCGCGAGGTACGGAAATTCGTAGTCGGCCTGGATGCGCGTTGCGGCGGATTGGATGGCGCTCATGTCGGCGGCCTTGGCCACCGTGCCGGGCTGGCCGGCGAGCTTCTTGTACTCCGCCATCAACGCCGGCGTGGACACCGTCGAGCCGGCGTCTTCCCACGTGACCTGCAGCGCGTCGCGGCCCTGCTTGGCCGGCCAGTATCCGTCGGCAATGACGGCCACGCCCGTGCCGCCACGGTCGGTCGGGATCTGCAGCACGTCGACCACGCCCTTCACCGCCTTGGCCGCAGCCGCGTCGTACTTGGCCACCTTGCCGCCAAAGCGCGGCGGGCGCGCCAGCACGGCGACCTTCATGTTGGGCAGGCGCGTGTCGAGGCCAAACTTGAGCGAGCTGTCGAGCTTTGCGCGCGCATCCAGGCGCGCCGTCGGCTTGCCGACAATGCGGAACTGCGACGGGTTCTTCAGCGTGACCTGGGCCGGCACCGGCAGCGCCATCGCGGCCTGTGCAAGCTCGCCGTACGTAGCGCGGTGGCTGCCCGACGTAACCACGCCGTTGGCCGTGCGGCATGTGGACGGATCGACCTTCCAGCGCTCGGCCGCCGCCGAGATCAACATGGCACGCGCGCGACCGCCCAGCTCGCGGTATTGCTGGAACGAGTGGTTCAGCGCGGTCGAGCCGCCCGTCATCTGGATACCAAAGCCCGGGTCCTTGTACGGATCGCCCGCGGGCGCGAGCATGCCACGCACGTTGCGCCAATCCACGTCGAGTTCTTCGGCCAGCGCCATCGGCAATGCCGTGTGCACGCCCTGACCGAACTCAAGACGGTTGACCGCCACGGTGACAGTGTTGTCCGGCGCAATGATGATGAACGCCTGCGGCGGCGAGGGCGGCTTGGCCTTGGCGTCCTGCGCTCCGGCCAGCATCGGCGCCACACCCAGCGCCAGACCGCCGCCCGCCAGCGTCGTGAGTTTCAGAAAGCTGCGGCGATCAAACGTGGCCGACCCGGCATCCGCAGACGCCGGTTGATGTTGCGCGCCGCCACCGGCCAGCGCTTCAAGATTTCGAATACGCATCGTGAATTCTCCGGTGGGGTTCAGGCCAGCGATTTCGCTGCGTCGTGAATGGCCGCGCGAATGCGTTGGTACGTTGCGCAACGGCACAGGTTGCCGGCCATCGCGCTGTCGATATCGGCGTCGGTCGGCTTCTTCTTGGTGCGCAGCAAACCCACCGCGCTCATCATCTGGCCGCTCTGGCAGTAGCCGCATTGCGCCACGTCGTGCTTGACCCAGGCGTCGAGCACGGCCTTGCCGACCTTGTCATCGGCGATGTGTTCAGACGTGGTGATCTGCTGGCCGGCCACCGCAGAGATCGGCAGCACGCAGCTGCGCGTGGGCTGGCCGTTCAGGTGCACCGTGCAGGCGCCGCACGATGCGACACCGCAACCGAATTTCGTGCCAGTCAGACCGAGGTTGTCGCGCAGCGCCCAGAGCAGCGGCGTCGACGGATCAGCATCAACTTCCACTGGTTTGCCGTTGATGTTCAACGTGACCATTGGGGGATTCTCCTTGTGGGGCGTGAGGGGGTCTTGCCGTTATAAAGCCGTTGACATAGCGGGCTGGCGGCATGGACGGGGTGTATTAAAGCAGGTTCGGATGGGTTCTGCTGGCGCCCACGTCACATGGCTTCTGGCGGGTAGCACACGTTTTCGTTGGCGTTGGATCTGGTGTTTCATCTGCCCCAAAAAACCGACCTCTATCCGCCAAAGCAACTTGACAGCCCCCGGCCTTCCCCATCACTATCGCCGAATGCATTCTCAGCAGACCACCCTCCAAACCGCTCCTGCCCGCACCCTCTTGTGCGTGCGCGGTCTGCTATCCGCTTCTCTACTACGCGTGTAAGCGCGTAGACCTCTATTTCCCCCTCGTTCCGGTGTTTGACCGGTCCGTGCCCTAAGCGGCGACGGGCCTTGTGTGTGGCGCAGTCCGTGCGCCGAATCGTTGGAGCCTCTCATGCCCGCCTCGATCCCGCTTTCGCTACGACTACCGACCGGTTGCCAGACCACGCGCCCGTGGCTGTCTGGCCGCCACATCCCGAACCCGATTCCGGCCACCCCGGACGCCGCCCGCGCGGCCGACCCCGTTGTACGAAACCGATCTCGATCTCACAGGACGCACTCACCATGTTGAAGAACCCCGCCACCAAGTACCGCCCCTTCCCCGCTATCGCCCTCGCCGATCGCACTTGGCCCAACAAGACGATCACCCGTGCCCCGATCTGGATGAGCACGGACCTGCGCGATGGCAATCAGGCCTTGTTCGAGCCCATGAACGCCGAGCGCAAGATGCGCATGTTCAAGATGCTCGTGCAGATCGGCTTCAAGGAAATCGAAGCCGCTTTCCCCGCCGCCTCTCAAACCGATTTTGATTTTGTGCGCGAGCTGATCGAGGGTGGACACATCCCCGACGGCGTGGCCATCGAAGTGCTCACGCAGGCACGCGAAGACCTGATCCGCCGCACGATGGAATCGCTGCGCGGTGCCAAACGCGCCATCATCCACGTCTACAACGCAACCGCGCCGGTGTTCCGCCGCACGGTGTTCAACACCGACCGCGAGGGCGTCAAGCGCATTGCCGTGCAAAGCGCCAAGCTGATCCGCGAGATTGCTCAGACGATGCCCGAGACGCAGTGGACGTACCAATACAGCCCCGAAGTCTTCAGCGGCACCGAACTGGATTTCGCGCTGGAGGTGTGCAACGCGGTGACCGAGGTCTGGGAGCCGACGCCCGAGCACAAGATCATCTTCAACCTGCCTGCCACGGTGGAGATGGCCACGCCAAACATCTACGCCGACCAGATCGAATGGATGCATCGCAACCTGGCGCGCCGCGATTCGATCATCCTGTCCGTGCATCCGCACAATGACCGCGGCACGGCCGTGGCAGCGGCTGAACTGGCCGTGATGGCCGGCGCCGATCGCGTGGAAGGTTGCCTGTTCGGCAACGGCGAGCGCACCGGAAACGTGGATCTCGTCACGCTGGCGTTGAACCTGTATTCGCAAGGCGTGGATCCGGAGCTGGATTTCTCGCACATCAATGACGTGGCACGGACCTGCGAAGACTGCACGCAACTGCCGGTGCATCCGCGTCACCCGTACGTGGGCGACCTGGTGTTCACGGCGTTCTCGGGCTCGCACCAGGACGCAATCAAGAAGGGCTTTGCGGTGCAGAAACCCGATGCGCTGTGGGAAATGCCCTACCTGCCGATTGACCCGGCCGACGTGGGCCGCACGTATGACTCGATCATTCGCGTGAACAGCCAGTCGGGCAAGGGCGGCATCGCCTATCTGCTGGAATCCGGCTATGGCGTGGCCATGCCGCGCCGCCTGCAGGTGGAGTTCAGCAGCACCGTGCAGCAGTTGACCGATGAGAGCGGCCGCGAAGCGACGGGCGCCGACATCTGGGCGCTGTTTCAGCAGACCTATCTGCGCGGCGACGGCGCGATCGGCTACGTATCGCACCGCCTGACCGAGCGCGATGACGGCAGCCAGCACATCCGCCTGGTCGTCAACATCGCTGACCGCGAGCACATTTGCGAAGGCAGCGGCAACGGGCCGCTCGATGCGCTGGTGCATGCGCTGTCGCACGTGCTGGCGTCCCCCGTGTCAATCCATCATTACGAAGAACGTGCGCTGGGCCAGGGCGCCAATGCCGATGCCATCGCATTTGCAGAAATGGCTGCACCGGACGTGGCGGGCAGCGTATTCGGCGTGGGCGTGGATGCCAACCTGACCACCGCGTCGATTCGCGCCGTGGTGGGCGGGGTCAATCGCCTGATCGCACGCGCCGGTAGCAGCATGCTGCGCAGCGGCAAAAGCGAGGCGCAAGCGGTGTAACGCACAAGTCGGGCTCACACAGTGGAGCGCGAGTTGCTAAATTGGAAAGATGAGTCTCGGGCCGCGCCCGGGCTCATCCCTTTCCAAGCGCGCCCGCGTGCACATCCACTGCCACAGGAGAACCGACATGACCACTCGTCCGACCGCGAAAGAGAATGCCAAGCGTTTTGCCAGTGTGATCCAGGCGCTGCAGGCATGCGAGGCCGCTTGCACTCATTGCGCGACGGAATGCGGCAAGAATGGCCACGCTGAAGCCATGGCCCGCTGCATCAGCGTGTGCACGGATTGCGCGGAATACTGTGCCCTCACGCGCAAATTCCTGGAGCGCAACAGCGAATTCGCAGACCTGCTTCTCGAAGACTGCGCCGAGATCTGCTCCCAATGCGCGGAAGAATGCGATCATCACGGCCAAGGCCATTGCAGCGCCTGCGCAACGGCCTGCCGCGCCTGCATGGACGCCTGCCTGAAAGTCGCCGGCGTCGAAGCGGTCACCGCGGAGCCGACTGTTTTTTGATTCTTTTTTCAACGCGTATGAAAATTGGCGAACTCGCCCAGCGCACGGGCATCAGCATCGAGACCATCCGCTTCTATGAAGCGCAGGGCCTGCTGCCTCCGGCTGCGCGCGCCGCCAACAACTACCGCGTCTACACACCCGAGCATGTCGAGCAGTTGGCCTTCATTGCGAAGTGCCGGTCGCTCGACATGGCGCATACGGAAATCCGCCGCCTGCTCGAACTGCAGGCCAACCCGCAGGCGTCGTGCGAAGAGATCAACAACCTGCTGGACGAACACCTGCGTCACGTTGAAGCGCGCATCGCCGAGCTGACCGACCTCAAAGGCCAGATCGAGGCGATCGGGCAGCGCTGCACGACGGCCGCTTCGGTGGCTGAGTGCGGCGTGCTGCAATCGCTGCACGAAGAGCCCGTCGCCGCCAATCATCACGGGCACAGCCATGAACATGGCGAGGGCGAACACGCGCACCGGCATATTCGCGGCGTGCATCGCTGAGCGGTCTTTTCCCATACCGGGCACATCACTTTGACGTGCGCGTTGACGTGCCATACTCGCCGCATTTCACGACACGTGGGGTGGGGCGATGAAGGCAAAACCAGCGGCGGCAGCACGAATCCAGCATCGACAGCGCAAGGCACACGCGGCGCTTGGCGCGATTGCGGCAGTTGCGGCTATCACGGCGCAGGCAGCGACGCCTTCGCGCATCACCGATGTCACGTTGTATCCGGATAGCGCCACCGTCGTCCGCACGGCCACGGTGGCCGCAGGCGCCCGCAGCGTAGAACTGACCTGCCTGCCAATGACGTTCGACGCGGATAGCGTGCGCGTGGAAGGCGGCAGCAGCATCCGTGTGGGCGATGTGCGCGTGGAGAGCGTTCCCAGCGAAGGCAGTGGCTGTGCGAGAACGGCGCTGGACACGCAAATCCGCACGCTGGAAGACCAGCGCGCCGCACTTGGCGTGCAGATCCAGGCGAATGCGCTGTCGGCCAGCTACCTGAAGGCCGTGAGCGAGCGCACGGGCGGCGATGGCCGCGCACCGGCCACCGATTTTTCAACGCTGGGCCGCGCGACCGACGCGCTGGCACGTAACGCGCAAGACGTCTTTACCCGCCAGGAACATCTGAAGAAGCGCGACGCTGAATTGAAGGCGCAACTCGACGCGCTGCAACGCACGCATGGCTCGGCGTCGAGCACGCTGCGCACGGTGCGCATTGCCGTGGCGGCACCGCGCGGCGGTGAGTTGCGCGTCAGCTATCAGACGTCGCGTGCAGGCTGGCGGCCGGCCTATCAGGCGAGTGTCGATTCAGTGCGTTCGAATGTCGTTGTCGAACGGCAAGCCACGCTTGCGCAATCCACCGGCGAGGACTGGCGGGGCGTGCATCTGCGCCTATCGACCGGCCAGCCGCGCAACACGCCGCGCGGGCCGGAACCGTATGCGTGGCAATTGGACATCCAACCGCCACCGCAAACCCTGCCCTACCCGGCCGCACCCGCAGCCGCGATGGCGCCCGCGCCGAAGGCCAGAATCGGCCGAAACAACGAGCAACGCGAGGCCGATAGCGAACCGCTGTTCGAAGTGAACGCCGTCCAGACCGCCTTTGCCACCGAGTTCGATGTGCCGGGCGCGGCCGAGCTGCCCTCCGACGCGCAGAGGATCACGCTCACGCTGGCGAGCGAAACGCTGCCCGCCAAGCTGGCCGCGCGAAGCACGCCGCGCATGGACGCCACAGCCTACCTGGTCGCCACGGTGGACCGCCCGCAAGGCATCTGGCCCGCAGGCAACATGCAGTTACGCCGCGACGGCGCGGTAGTGGGCAGCACGCAGTGGAATCCGGCAGGCGAAGACCAGAAAGTCACGCTGCCCTTTGGGCGCGACGATCTCGTGAACGTGGTGGTGGAAGCGCCGAAGACCTTCCAGCGCAGTGTGGGCCTGCTCGACAACCGCAACGAGCGCCAATTGGCGGCGCTGTACACGGTACGTAACCGACACCGCGACGCGATCGACGTGCAGATCCTGGAAGCCACGCCGGTCAGCCAGTCCGACGATATCAGCGTGCGCTCGACCTTCTCGCCCGAACCCGCCAAGCGCAACTGGGAACGCCGCCCTGGCGTGATCGCGTGGGAGCAGACGATTCCGGCCGGCGAAAGCGCACGTTTCTCCGCCGACTACCAGATCACCTATCCGAAAGACGCGCGCATCACCGGCTTGCGCTGATCGCGTTGCCGCGCGCGCCGGCCAATCAGGCGTGCGTGCGCATCACCCGCAGGCCGTTGAACACCACCAGCAGGCTCGCGCCCACGTCGGCAAAGATCGCCATCCACAACGTGGCCTCGCCCATCACGGCCAACGCGAGAAACACTGCCTTGATGCCCAGCGCCAGCACGATGTTCTGACGCAGCACGGCCACCGTGCGACGGCTGATGCGGATGAAGCTGGCGAGCTTGCGCGGGTCGTCGTCCATGATGGCCACGTCGGCCGCTTCCAGCGCGGTAGCGGTACCTGCGGCGCCCATGGCGAAACCGATATCGGCGCGCGCAAGTGCGGGGGCATCGTTGATGCCATCGCCGACCATGCCGACGAAGCGGTGCTGTGCGGCAAGCTCACCCACCACGCGTTGCTTATCGGCGGGTAGCTGTTCTGCGTGCACGCTGTCGATGCCGACCGTCTTGGCGATGGCCTGCGCAGCGCGGCGGTCGTCGCCGGTGAGCATGACGGGCGTCACGTCCAGTGCGCGCAAAGCAGCGATGGCTTCGGCGCTTTCGGGGCGCTCGCGATCTCGCACGCCAAAGAGCGCAACTGCGCCGTTCGCATCGCACAGCGTGACGGCAGACATGCCTTCCGCTTGCAGCGACTCGGCAGCAGCGCGCCAGTCGGACGTGTCGAAGCCACGCTCTGCGACAAGCGCCGCGTTGCCCAGATGCCAACGCACGCCATTGAGCGTGCCCGCCACACCGCGGCCCGGCAGGACCGACAGGTCTTCCACCGAATTCGCATCGACCGCGCCGTGCGCCGCAGCGGCCTGCACGATGGCCACGGCAATCGGGTGCGTGGTGTTGGCATCGAGCGCCGCGGCCACTGCCAATGCTTGCAACTGCGTCGCGTCGGTTGCGGCGTTCAAATCCGCGACGGCGCGGCGTGCGCCGTCGGGCAGCATCACCGTATCCAGCACCGGGCGGCCGGCAGTGAGCGTACCGGTCTTGTCCAGCGCCAACGCGCGCAGGCGCCGGCCGCTTTCCAGATACACACCGCCCTTCACGACGATGCCGCGGCGCGCGGCGGCGGCCAGGCCGCTGACGACCGTGACGGGCGTGGAGATCACCAGCGCGCACGGGCAGGCGATCACCAGCAACACCAGCGCGCGATACGTCCACGCCAGCCAACCGTCGGCCGTGACCAGCGGGCCGATGACGGCCACCGCCAACGCCAGCAACATCATCGCGGGCGTGTAGATGGACGAGAACTTGTCGACAAAGCGCTGCGTGGGCGCGCGCTGCGATTGCGCTTGCTGGATAGCCCCGGCGATACGCGCCAGCGTGCTGTCCGCAGCCACCGCCGTGGCTTGCGCCTCGACCACGCCGTCGGTGACGATGGTGCCGGCAAGGATGGAGTCGCCAACGGCTTTTTCCACCGGCAGGCTTTCGCCCGTGACTGGCGATTCGTCCAGCGCGGCGCGGCCGCTCACGATGCGCGCGTCGACAGGCACGCGGCTGCCGGTGCGCACACGCAGGCGCGCGCCAACGGCAACGCTGTCGACCGCCACATCGCGCCAGCCGCCCGCCCCATCGGCTAACTCGGCGGTGTCCGGCGCGATGGCCGTCAGCGCGCGCACGGCATCGCGGGCACGCACCAGCGCGCGCGCTTCGATGGCTTCTGCCACGGCAAACAGGAAGATCACCATGGCCGCTTCGGCCCACTTGCCGATCAGCAGCGCGCCGATGACGGCCACCGCCATCAGGAAGTTGATGTTGAACGTGAGTGCGCGCACGGCGATCCAGCCCTTGCGCAGCGTCGGGCCGCCGGCCAGTGCAATAGAAGCAAGCGCCAGCGCCAGTACCGGCCATGCGTGATCACCGAGCGACCAGGCGATGGCCTCGGCGCCGAATGCGGTCACGCCACCGATGCCGAGCAGCCAGGTGCGGCGCGAGATGCGGGCCGGCTCAACAGGTGTTGCAGCCAGGCGATCGCGCTGCTCAAGCACCTCGCCGTCCATGCCGATGGCGCGCAGCGCTTCCAGGAAGGGCGCGACATCGTCAACGGTGTGGTGGATGGTGAGATGACGCTCCAGCAAATTGAAATCCAGCGCGACAACGCCCTCCGCATTGCCCAGCTTGGCGCGGATCATGCGCTCTTCGGTTGGGCAATCCATCTGCTCGATGCGCAGGACGGTGCGGCCGGTGGCGGCTGCGCGCGCTTCGGCATCGACGGGGGCAGCGGCTTCGGGCGCGTGGCCGTGGTCATGATCGTGGTGGTCGTGCTCATGATCATGCGCATGTTGAGCGGTGTCCCTTGCGACCGGTTGCGCATGACCGCAGCAACCGCCACAGCCGGAGGCTTCCGGCTTGGCGTGGTCGTGGACAGGCAGGGTGGAGGCGAGATCGGGTTTCATGCCTCCATTCAAAACCCTGAAGAAGCTTCAGGGTCAAGCCCCATGTTCCCGTGGCGTCAGATGAGGTCTTTCATCCACTTGGTGACGATGGCACGGGCTTCCGGCCAATCGCCCAGCCCCGATTCGGCATTGATATGGCCGCGCGCGCCGAGGTTGACGGGCTCGGCTCCCCACACTTCGGCCTGGCCATCGCTCCAGGCTGCGTCACTGAACGGGTCATCGGTGCTGGAGACGAGCACAGCGGGAAATGGCAAACGCTGTTGCGGAATGGGCCGGAAGTCGGCCAGCTCCGGCGGCATGTCGGCGCGATCAATCTGCGGCGGTGCGACCAGCAAGGCGCCGCGCACGCGCACCGCACGAGCTGAAGTGGCCGCCCAATGCGCCGTCAGCACGCAGCCGAGGCTGTGCGCCACCAATACGACATCGCCAGGCGCCGCGCTGACTTCGGCTTCCAGCGCGGCCACCCAATCCGCACGCTTCGGGGCAAACCAGTCGCGCTGTTGAACACGGCGGTCACCATGCAGGCGTTCCCAGCGCGATTGCCAATGCTCGGGGCCGGAGTTCTGCCAGCCGGGCAGGATCAAGACGGTCGGGGTAGCGCTCACGGGGGCTCCGGCGTTGGATAGGCAGATGGGGAATGCGAGACATTCTGCCGCGATTTGGCAGGCGGCGTAGGCACCACTCATCGGCAAGTCCGCACAATCGATCCAAATATTCTGTTTCACAGGCAGATCGCCAACTTCTACAGTCGCTCCTAAATCCCGCCAACAGGGATTCCGAATCCAAAAAACTCGGAGGAGACCATGCTCGCACTGCTCGGGCTGCTGACCATCGTGGCGCTGTTTGTCGTCATCCTGACGAAGCGCATGTCACCGCTGGTCGCGCTCATCGCCATTCCCGTCATCGCCGCGCTTGTGGGCGGCTTCGGGCTCAACACCAGCAAGTTCATCATCGGCGGCATCAAGGACGTCGCGCCCGTGGCGGGGATGTTCATCTTCGCCATCCTGTACTTCGGCATCGTCACTGACGCCGGCATGCTGGACCCGATCATCGACCGCATCCTGCGCACTGTGGGCAGCCGCCCGCCGCGCATCGTGGTTGGCTCTGCGCTGCTGGCCCTGCTGATTCACCTGGACGGCTCGGGCGCGGTGGCGTTTCTGATCACCATTCCGGCAATGCTGCCGCTGTATGACCGGCTCGGCATGGACCGCCGCATCCTGGCGTGCGTGACGTCAATGGCCTGCGGCGTGAACTTCCTTCCGTGGACCGGGCCAATGATTCGCGCATCCGCATCCCTGCACATGCCCGTCACGGACATCTTCAACCCGCTGATCCCGGTGCAGATTGCGGGGCTCATCTTCGTGTTCGCGTGCGCATGGCTGCTGGGCAAGCGTGAAGAAAAACGCCTGGGCCTCACCAACCACGCCGACGGCGCGCAAGTCGTCGCGCGCCCGCTGTCAGATGCGGAACAAGCGCTGCGCCGCCCGCGCAATTTCTGGATCAACATCATCCTCACCGTCGTCGTGATGGGCGTGATGGTGAGCGGCAAGGTCGACCCGGTGGTGATGTTCATGCTGGGCGTGGTGGCCGCGCTGCTCATCAACTACCCGAATGTCGATCAGCAACGCCAGCGCGTGGACGCCCACGCCAAGGCCGCGTTGATGATGGCGAGCATTCTGCTGGCGGCAGGCGTGTTCACCGGCATCATGAGCAAGTCCGGCATGCTCACGGCGATGGCGAAGACGGCGGTCGACTTCATTCCGCCCGGCATGGCACACCACATTCCGGTGGTGCTGGGCGTGCTGTCGATGCCGCTGTCGCTGTTGTTCGATCCGGATTCGTTCTACTTCGGTGTGCTGCCGGTTGTGGCAGAAGCCTCGAAGATGCTGGGGGTTGCACCGGTGCATGTGGCGCAGGCCGCCGTGCTTGGCCAGATGACTACCGGCTTCCCGGTCAGCCCGCTCACGCCGGCGACCTTCCTCGTGGTGGGCCTGTGCGGCATCGAGCTGGCGGATCACCAAAAATTCTCGATCCCCTTCCTGTTCGGTGCCTCGCTGCTGATGACCGCAGTGGCCGTGGTGCTGGGCGTGCTTCCGTGGTGATAGCATGCAGACCGCGTTGAAAACATTCCGCATCGGCGGCGGCGCCGGTTATTCCGGCGACCGCATCGAACCGGCGCTGGAACTCGCAGAGCACGGCGACATCGACGTGCTGATGTTCGAGTGCCTGGCCGAGCGCACCATCGCGCTGGCGCAGCAGATGCGCCGCAAAGACCCATCGCACGGCTACGACCCGCTGCTCGAAGCGCGCATGCGCGCCGTGCTGCCGGCATGCGCGGCGCGCGGCATCCGCATCGTCACCAACATGGGCGCGGCCAACCCGCAGGCGGCGGCGGAGCGCACGCGCGACATCGCCCGCGAGCTGGGCCTGAAGCTGCGCGTGGCGGCCGTGACCGGCGACGATGTGTTCGACCTTCTGCAAGCCCGCGGCCAGGACTTCACGCTGATGGATGGCGGCGCACCGGTCACATCGCTGCACGCGCGCATGGTGTCAGCCAATGCGTATCTCGGTGCGCAAGGCATTGTCGATGCGCTGGCGCAAGGCGCGGACGTCGTCATCACCGGGCGCGTGGCCGATCCGGCGCTCGCGCTCGGGCCGCTCATCCACGCCTTTGGATGGCGCATGGACGATTGGCACCGCCTGGGCTGCGGCACGCTTGCCGGGCATTTGCTCGAATGCGCGGGGCAAATCACCGGCGGCTACTTTGCCGACCCCGGCATCAAGGACGTACCCGACCTTGCGCGCCTGGGCTTTCCGATTGGCGAAGTGGGTGAAGACGGCTCGGTGCTGATCACCAAGGTCGCCTCGGCTGGCGGCCTCGTCACCGAAGCCACGTGCAAGGAGCAGTTGCTGTACGAGATCCATGACCCTGCGCGGTACCTCACGCCTGACGTGGTGGCGGACTTCTCCAACGTGCGCATGCACAGCGGCGGCAAAGACCGCGTCGTCATTGAAGGCGCCACCGGCACACCGCGCACGGGCCAGTTGAAGGTCTCGATCGGCTATCTCGACAGCTATATCGGCGAAGGCCAGATCAGCTATGCCGGCCCCAACGCGGTGGCGCGCGGCAAGCTGGCGCTCGACATCGTGCGCGAGCGATTGGCGCTGACCGGCGTGCAGATGACGGAAACGCGCTTCGAGCTGATCGGCGTGGATGCGCTGCACGGTGCAGCCCTCTCTCGCACCGATGCCGAACCGTACGAAGTGCGCGTGCGCGTGGCCGCGCGCACCGAGTCGATGGCCGAAGCCGTGCGCATTGGCAACGAAGTCGAAACCCTGCTGACGTGCGGCCCGTCCGGCGGCGGCGGCGCAACGAAGAGTGCGCGCGAGATCATCGCCGTGGCGTCGACGTTGATTCCCGCTGAACTCGCCCCGCACGCCGTGCACATTCTGGAGAGCTGATATGCCCCGCACCCTCCGCGACCTCGCCCACACCCGCGCCGGCGACAAGGGCGACATCTCGTGCATCTCCGTCATCGCACTTCGTCCGGAATGCGCCGAAGACTTCGCCGTGCTCGAACAACACGTGACGGCCGAGCGCGTGCGCGCGCATTTCGCTGAACTCGTCCGCGGCGATGTCGAGCGCTACGTGCTGCCCCAGCTCGGCGCGCTCAACTTTGTGCTGCACGGTGCGTTGGCCGGTGGCGTGACGCGCTCGCTGGCGCTGGATGCGCATGGCAAGTCGCTGTCCAGCGCGCTGCTCACGCTGGAGATTCCGGGCTAAGCTGGCGCAACCACGCCCGCCATCGCCATGAACCTTTCCGTCAAGCAGCTCCGCGCCTTTGCCGCGCTACGCGAGCACAAGAACTTCACGCAGGCGGCACAGACGTGTCACCTGTCGCAGTCGGCCTTCAGCGCGCTCATTCAGAACCTGGAGGCCGACGCAGGCGTGCGCCTGTTCGACCGGAATACGCGCCATGTTGAACTGACGCCCGAGGGCGAAGCCTTTGCAGAATCGGCGCTGCGGCTGCTGGCCGATTTCGAGGCGACGTTTTCCGAGCTGCGCGATCGCGCCGCAGCCCGCACGGGACGCGTAACGGTGGCCGCCTTGCCGTCGATCGCGGCGGGCATTCTGCCGGGCGTGCTGGCCGCGTTCTCTGCACAGCATCCGGGCATTCAACTGGCGCTGCACGATCAACTGTCGGACCCGTGCATCGACATGGTCCGGCGCGGGTCAGCGGACTTCGCCATTGCGGCCATGGGCGCCGACATGGCGGGCCTGACCGCGCAACCGTTCTGCACCGACGACTTCCACCTCGTCTGCCACCAGGATCACCCGCTGGCGCGCAAGCCGGCGCTGGCCGTGGGCGACCTCGTCGATACGCCGTTCATCCACCTCGCGCGCAACACCAGCATCCGCCAATACCTGGATGCGGCGTTGCACCCGACCAAGCTGCGCAGCGGCATGGAAGTCGAGCACCTGGCCACGGCGGCGGCGCTTGTGGCGGCCAACCTGGGCATCACCGTCATTCCTGCGCTGGCGCTGTTCCAGTTCCGCCTGCCGGAGTTGGTGGTGCGGCCGCTGCCGCTGCCTGGGCTCGTGCGTACGCTGTATGTCATCCGACGCGACGGGCGCAGCCTGTCGGTGGCGGCGCAAGGGCTGCTCGACTTGCTGCTGGCGCACCCCGCGCACACGACGGCGTCTGTTTGATGCGGCGCAACCCGGGCACATCCGGGTGCAGCATCCCCCACCTGCGCTGCTACAGTGAGGCATTCCCATTCCGATTCTGCGGAGCGCCCCCATGCATCAACGCATTCTTGCTGCCTTCGACGGCACCCATGAATCCCACCTGGCGGTGGAGGAAGCCGCCGCCCTTGCCCGCGCATTCAACGGCCGAGTCCGGGTCGTCTGGGCGATCGGCTCGCCGGCCATGCCGGAGTCGCGCGAAATCTACAGCGTCGACAAGTTGCGTGAAGAGGCCCACCGCACGGCCAGCGCATCGCTGGTCGAAGTGCAACGCCTGTTCGACGCTGACGGCACCGCTGCTGAAACTGGCGTGCTGATGCTTGACTCCACCGACGACGACATCGGCCTCGCGCTCGAGCACGAGGCCGAGCGGTGGCAGGCCGACACCATCGTGGTGGGCTCGCACGGCAAGCACGGGCTCGCGCGCCTTCTGCTGGGCAGTGTGGCCGAGCGCACGGCGCGCCTGTCGCACCGCACCGTCATCGTGGTACGTGCACCGCACCCCCAGAACGCTGCCGGCTGACAACGACTGAAGTCGAAGGGCCCCACTATGCAACTTGTTGCATAGAGAAAGTTGGCTGTGCTATGTTGCGTCCCACGTTGATGCAATCCGTTGCACTTTCTGCTCAGGAGCCAGCATGCCGCAGCCGATTCCCCAGACATTGAACGCCCCCGCGCAAGCCACGCTCGAGGCGTGGCACGCCATGCTCGACAGCGGCAACATGGACGATCTCGACCGGCTGTTCGCCGACGAAGTGGTCTTCCGCTCGCCCGTGGCGCACACGCCTTACCCGGGCCGCACTGCAACCACGCTGGTGCTGCGCACCGTCAACACCGTCTTTGAAGACTTCAAATACCACCGCAGCTTCGCCACCGACGATGGCGCCAGCGTGGTGCTGGAATTCAGCGCCAACGTGAGCGGCAAGGCCCTCAAGGGCATCGACATGGTGCGCTTCAACGCTGAAGGCAAGATCGTCGAATTTGAAGTCATGGTCCGTCCGGCCACCGGCTTGCAGGCACTCGGCGCAGCCATGGGCGCCAAGCTGGGCGACAAGCTCGCACTGCTCAAGGCTGAAGCCTGAGACCCGCTCGCCCCCTTTCCCTCATTCCATAACGATTCCAACGGAGACTGCCATGTCGCTGCCCCCGATCCTGCAAAACCGCCTGTCCGTGCCCGTGGTGGGCTCGCCGCTGTTCATCATTTCCAACCCCGACCTCGTGATCGCGCAGTGCAAGGCGGGCGTGGTCGGCTCGTTCCCGGCGCTGAATGCGCGACCGGCAGAGCTGCTGGAGACCTGGCTGCAGCGCATTACCACGGAGCTGGCCGAATACGACGCGCAGCACCCCGACAAGCCGTCGGCACCGTTTGCCGTCAACCAGATCGTGCACAAGTCGAACGACCGCCTGGAGCACGACCTGGAGCTGTGCGTGAAGTACAAGGTGCCCATCGTCATCACCTCGCTGGGCGCGCGTGAAGACGTGAACCAGGCGGTGCACAGCTACGGCGGCATCGTGCTGCACGATGTCATCAACAACAAATTTGCCAAGAAGGCGATCGAGAAAGGCGCGGATGGCTTGATTGCGGTGGCGGCGGGCGCGGGCGGCCATGCGGGCACGACCTCGCCGTTTGCGCTGATCCACGAAATTCGCGAATGGTTTGACGGCCCGCTGCTGCTGTCGGGCGCCATCGCCAACGGCAATGCGATCCTGGCGGCGTTGGCAGCGGGCGCGGACCTGGCCTACGTCGGATCCGCGTTCATCGCCACCGAAGAAGCCAACGCAATCGAGGGCTACAAGCAAGCGATCGTGGAAAGCACCGCCAGCGATATCGTCTACACGAACCTGTTCACCGGCGTGCACGGCAACTACCTGCGCAAGAGCATCGAAGGCGCCGGCCTTGACCCCGACGCGCTTCCGGAATCCGACCCGAGCAAGATGAACTTCGGCTCGGGCGGCGGCGCCAAGGCCAAGGCATGGAAAGACATCTGGGGCGCCGGCCAGGGCGTGGGCGCGGTCAAGCGCGTCGTGCCGGCAGAGGAACTCGTCAAGCGCTTTGCCGAGGAGTTCGAAGTGGCGCGCCGTCGCCTGAACAACATCGAAGCGCTGCGCGCTCCGGCCGGTAGCAAGGCGACGGCTTGAGTTTTAAGCGGTGACTGAGGCTGGCTCCAGCAACGGCAGCACATCGTCTGCCCATGCGAGCCAGCCTTCTTCGTAAACGATGCCGCGCTGAAGCACCGCGTGCTGCAACTGCTGCGCACGTGTGAGATCAGCCCGCAAAAAATCGCGCTGCTCGATTTCGCGGAAGGTGTTCAGGCGCGTGCGGTGCTGCTCGATCAGGCGCTGCATCTCGTCGGCAAAACCGAGCGGGCCGATCACGGCCTCGGCACGCAGCTTCACCAGCACTTCTTCTCGATTGTCCGACGACACGGTCGGCTCCAGCACCCAGCGGGCGAGTTCGTCCCGGCCCGGCGGCAGTACGGTGTACGTCTTCTTGCGGCTGTCTTCCTCTTCTTCCACGCTCACCCAGCCTGCTTCGGCCATACGGCCGAGCTCGCGGTAGATCTGCTGATGCGTGGCGCTCCAGAAATAGCCCATCGACTTGTCAAAGCGTCGGGCAAGCTCGTAGCCCGACGAGGGCTTTTCCAGCAGGGATGTCAGCAGTGCGTGTTGGATGGACATGGTGGAATTTTTTTTGTAAGCCGTTGATTCTAAATGCAGAGCGGCCCTCAAGTGGAGGATTTTTTCCCACCAAATCAAGGTTTTCCTTGGTAATAAAATCAATGACTTGCCAGGGGGTTTTGAACAGTAATTGCCCCCTCCGGCTCGCGCCGGCAGCCGCCGAGCAGAGCTCTAGGTGATCAAAGGCGCATTCGCCACGCAGTGCCCTTCCCTCCACGTCTGCATTGTCTACGTTGACGCGTAGCATCCGGCCCACGATACTGTATATTCATACAGTATCTGCGCCATGCCCTACCCCCTCCGCATCGAATACCCCGCGCTCAGCACCGAGCAACTGACGGCCATCGGCGACCGCTATGGCCACGACCCCGTCGTGCGGCGGCTGGTCATGGAAGTGCAGGCCCTGCGCAACCTCGTCTTCCGCGTGCACCAGGTCGCTCAGGCGGCCGGGCCCGGCGGACGAACAGACGCGTTCGGCATTGCCGTCGCAGCGCTGCACGAAGAGCTCGCGGCAGAGACATGGTTCCACGAGCACGTTGCAGAGAAAGAGGCATACCGCGCGTCCCTCCCCGCCGAGCCCGCGCCCCATGACCGCCGGGCCATGCGCAACGCTCGCAAATGGTGACGGTGCACCCATGGCGAAATACATCCGCGAGCGCTTTCCCGCGCTCACCCTTGCCGAGCTGCACAAGCTGGCCGAAGAGCACCGAGACAACGAAACCGTGATGCGGCTCCTCTGGGAGATCCGCGCGCTCCACAACGTCGGCTACCACGCCTGGCGCGTAGAAACGGAAGAGTATTTTGTCTACCCCGACAACCCGCTCGGCGCTGCGCTTTTAGCCTTGCGGGCGGTGCTGCAACAAGAGAGCTGGCTGTCAGAGATGATCGACAAGGTCAGAGGCAAGCGACCGCCAGCCGACCGGCGGTGACTGCCTAATACAAGCCGGATGCTCCCCCTTCTTGGTGGTTTGGTTTCTGTTTCAATCACCGATAATGAAGGTACGCAGGATGCTCATTGGCCCGTACTTTTGCGTCTCCTGCATTTTATGCCGCTTCCTTTCGAGGGGGGAGCGTCACGCCCGCGTGTGCAGGGCGTTTTTTTCCGGTTCGCAGCAAACGTTTACGCGGTCTGGTGAATCGATACGCCTTTCGCAGCGCCTTCCCATACGGGCCTGGGCTGATGCGGGTATACCGTCGCGCTGTCGCATCGGCGCGGGCAGTATCATCAGACACCCCACCGCATGGGTGTGCCTCCATGTGCTACTCCGCCCAAATCGAAGCCGACTATCGACGGTTCGTACACGAGTACGGCGCCATCATGTCGCTCGACGATTTCACGCGGATGGTGATGGAGTACTTCGCCAACCCGAAGATGCGCGTGCCGAGGGCGATGACCGCGCACTTCCTCGAATCGCCCGAGACTGACGAAGAAAAGAAAATCGCCGAGGTCATCCGCGCGCGCATGGCCGCAGACGAGATCGCGCTGCTGCAGGAGCTGGCCAAGCAGACCGAACGGCTGGAGAAAGCCCAGCAGAGCCTCGCCGCCAAGGCCACCAAGAAGGCCGCTGACGACGTCCGCATCGCCACCAACAAGATCGCGGCGGCCAAAGGCAAACTCGAAGAACTCAAGAGCACCGAACTCAAGCCGCGCGACTCGCGCATCTACCCCGGCTGGTACGCGCCCGTGATGGTCATGGAGAACGGCCGGCGCGTCGTCAAACCGATGCGCTACCAGTGCCGCCCCGCCGGCAAGCCGGCCTTCTACGACGAACAGTACCCCGGCACCTACAACGCCCGCCGTGACAACCTGCGCGGCTTCTGGAAAGGCCAGTACGGCCACACACACGGCCTGGTCCTGGTCGACGCGTTCTACGAGAACGTGACCGGGCCAGATGGCAAAAACGTCATCCTCGAATTCCGCCCCGACCCGCCGCAAACGCTGCTCGTTGCCTGCGTGTGGTCACACTGGCGCGCGACCAAGCCCGGCGAAACGGATCTGCTGTCGTTCGCCATCATCACCGACGACCCGACGCCGGAGATTGCCGAGGCCGGGCACGACCGCTGCCCGGTGCCGATCAAGCCGGAGAACTTTGATGCGTGGCTGAACCCGGAGCCGCGCGACCTCGATGCCGTGGACGCGATTTTGGATGACAAGCCACGGATTTTCTACGCGCACTCGAAGGTAAGTTAGCGACGCACATTGCCATGGCAGAAGTAATCAATGGCATGTCAGTACCACCTGAAATCGCGCATCCCTTCGACGCCTTGCCCGATGTCGTCGGACAGATCCACCGAGGGCTCGAAAGCGAGTTGGGGTATAGGAAACAAATCAACCAGAGCGCCTGATGTGCCGCACCCGCGCAACTTTGGTAGCAGTCCCCCCGTTGGGACTGTTCATATCGCAGACGTCCTATCTGGCCAGAACACGTTTAGGGGTACGACGACACTGATATCGAACCCCTCCTCCCCGTCACTCACACGGGGGCCACTATCGAGCGCCCACGCTGCCCATGCTTTCAGCCGAGAACATCGGTCAGCGCGTTCAGCCTGTGGCAATTGCAGGTAGGTCGCCAACATCGCCGAAGAGAGATAGAAGGACAGCGAATTCACTGCCTCCTGCCCATCAATGGTGCCCACCCGCCACCACGCGTGAACGTACAGTTCTGATAGATAGTCCTCTTCGAGTCGCAACACCGCGTTTTCTGGAAGTACCCCAAGGATCGCAGTGCGGAGTTCGCCATGCGCAGCGCAGCGAATGGCATCTAAGTCTTGCCGTTCCATGCTCTATCCATCCTTCCTGCGCACCCACGCGTGCCTTTCACTGGAGCATAGTCATGGGGTGCCAGACTAGGTTGACAAGGCTCAACGGGGCCAGCGATTACCAGCCGTTTCAAGCGTGCGCAGGCTGATTGCTGCGCACGTTTGATTCTCTCGGGGCGGACAGACATGAGGGCTTCGGGCCCTGCCGGCCACTCCTCCGGTCTGCCAACGTGTTCTGTCCGCCTGCCCTCATTACGAGTCTAAAATTGCTGACTCCGTGTCCAACGGTGGGCCGGGTGCTGACTTCTCGTTGAGCGCACCGGATCGAGGCCTTATCGTAAAAACTTGGATGACCAGGATTGCCGACACAGGAAATCTCGAAACGGGACACGTCGGACACTAAATATTGCGCCAAGGCCGTCGATACTTCATGTTGACAACCCGCGCGCCGCGTTTATGACCGAAACCCTTCAAGTGGAAGGCGCCTCCCCTTCCCGCCACGAGCTCCATGCTGCTGCAGTCGTGTCGGCGACCATTATTGCCTTGGCAATCGCCTCTTTCATTGGTGCACGTATTCAATTGCCAG
This sequence comes from Ralstonia sp. 22086, assembly GCF_052045975.1. Taxonomy (NCBI): domain Bacteria; kingdom Pseudomonadati; phylum Pseudomonadota; class Betaproteobacteria; order Burkholderiales; family Burkholderiaceae; genus Ralstonia; species Ralstonia sp. 22086. The sequence goes on from NZ_JBQEPZ010000004.1 coordinate 263,970, forward strand.
AGGTCAGGTCATTCCTGCCCATCTTCCTGACAATGGTGGTCCTGTTTGAGGGCTTGACCGGCTATCTCCTGCTGCAGCGTGCGCGCCTAGCTGGTACGCCGTTCTACGGAGTTCTTGCCGGCGCTTACATCTTTACTGCCTCGGCAGCGGCAGCTCAACTGCCCGCCTTTCCTGGTCTCTTATCGGAGACCGGCCTTTTCGGCGCTGGCCCGCAAACGGCTGTATGGCTTTGGACGTTCTGGCACTCTGGATACCCGCTTTTGGCGTTGCTGGCGGGGCTGAGCCGACATTTCCACGAACGCGCACAACCGCATCAGTCTGTCTCAGCCACTCTTAGGGCTCTCCGTTGGACCGGTCCGGTGGTTGCCGCAGTCATTGTGCCGCTTTCCATCTGGGGCACGAGCCTTCTTCCACAACTCATTCAGGGTGGAACTTACGCCAACCTCGTCCACATCTTGGGTGTGCCAGTTATCGGCGCGAATGTCGTTGCGCTTATTGGATACCTGTCGCTGACCAGGCTGCGCCGTTCGGTGGACGTATGGGTGGCTGTTGCACTGGTCGTCAGCCTCGCGGATTCGGTACTCACGCTGCACGGCGGAGCACGATTCACATTGGGCTGGTATGCGGCACGGGTGTTGAGCGTGATTTCGTCGGCGGTTGTGCTATCTATGCTGATTGCTGAAATCAAGCGGCTGTACGGTGCTCTGATTGCCGCAAACAGAAGACTCGAACAGCAGGCGTCATTGGATGGTTTGACCCAGATTGCGAATCGACAGGCTTTCGCTAATCGATGGGACACAGAGTGGCGAAGAGCAGAGCGGGAGGGAACACCGCTCTCGATTCTCATGATCGACATCGACCATTTCAAGCAGATCAACGATACCTTCGGCCATGGTCGTGGAGATGCATATCTGATAGCCGTTGCGAGTGTCCTCTCGCAAATCGCAGCTCGGCGGGGGACGGACTTCGTTGCCCGCTATGGCGGCGAAGAGTTCATCGTTCTCCTTCCAAACACCGGACGCCCTGGCGCACAGCAGGTTGCAGAGCGAGTACGCCGCGACGTCGAAGCAGCCGCCTTGCCTGCGCCAACGATGGGCGGTGTTGTTACAGTAAGTGTTGGGGTGGCGACGGATATTCCAGCGCAGCACGCGGTCGCAGACCACACCCACGGCGGCATGTCCGCGCGCGCGACAGCAGAAGTCCTCGCTAGGGCCGATATGGCACTCTACGACGCCAAACGGGCAGGCAGGAACGCAGTCGCCATTCGCTGAATTGCACAGCAGCACGATTAGTGGTGCCGCCTGAAGTGAGGCCGGCGGTTTTTCGCAGAGGTGCAAAACCCGTCGCGTAACAAACTAGGAAGAAAGGCCGTGCAATTCCCCACCGCGATTCACAAAGACAAGGGAAGCGTCTATAGCGTCACGGTGCCGGACATTCCCGGCGTGCATTCCTCGGACAATAAGATCGAAGGGATGTGATCGATCCCCCTGCCAGGAAGAACCCCGCGATGCGGGGTTTTTTTTCGTGCTCGCACCAGATACGCAGCCATGCATATATGGGAGTACAGTGGGACACCATCCTCCCGTTCCGCACACGGTCTCTTGCCCGTTGATGCTCCGACTGGCGATGTAAGTCATGGAGACCCGTGATGCTCGACCTTGTCGCGTTTACAAAACCGATACTGGATGAAATAACCGGCCAGGATCTGCGGACCTGGCACTCCGCGCCGTGTGTGCTCGGTGCAAACTGGCAAGTACCTGAGTTCGACAGCCGTATCTGGCGTGGGAGAACGCTGACGATCGCATTCACTCACGAAGTCATGAATCAATTGATGCACGCAGATCGGCAAGACCTCTGTCAGCTGCAGTGCATGCTTGACCGAGTTCTGCGGTCGCAGTTGGGCCTGCATGCCCAAGCGGACCATGGAGATGGGTTGCTCGTGATCACCGTAGATCAACTAGCGGACGCATGACCGCCGCAGCCGTGAGCGGGTACTGCTAGCAGTCAAAATCGATGCCTAGCCGGGCATTGATGACGAACGCCACCGGTAGAAGCCAGTCATGATTACAAGCCCGTCTGCCACGTACAAAGGGTTCGATCTGTATCCATTGGTGTACCGGACTGAGACGGTTCCGTCCTGGCCACGCACGCGTCTCGAACGTACTTTCAACGCATCTGTAGTGATCTGCCGCGCAGGTCATCCGCCTGGAAGTGAACACTCGCGCGTCTTTCGGATGACTCCCACCGCGTGGGGGAACGTCGGCACCGCAAGACGGGGCGTGCTCAAGTTCGGCGAAGACGTTATCAATGGTTTGGTCCCCGGCGAATCGGTAGCATCGCTGTAACGCCCGCACCTCGTTTCTGTAATCGCAATTTTGATATTGCGTTGGCGAGGCGTGTTGCTCGCGGGACTTTGTTTGCGCACGCTTGGCAACTCCTATGGTGGGCCGGGTGGGGACTCCTTCGGGGGTGCCGGAGCCTGTGGTCCGGTCGGCCAACCCCGCTTCGGTCCACCCCCCACGCTTGGCCGCGTGGTGGGCGGTACAAAAACCGCACCACAGGAGTCTGCTATGACTATAAATCTCAGCAGCGCGTCCGCGCTCGCCTCCACCCCGAACACCTTCAATTTCGAATCCCACAGCGTGCGCGTCGTCATGCGCGACGACGAGCCGTGGTTCGTTGCCACAGATGTCTGCATGGCGTTGGGATTGTCGAATCCGAGCGAAGCCATGCGGTCGCTCGATAGTGACGAGCGAATGACCCTCAGCTTAACTGAGGGTCATTCCGGCCGACGTGGTGGAGCGCGTCTTCAGACGATCATCAGCGAATCCGGCATGTACACCCTAGTCCTGCGCTGCCGCGACGCCGTGAAGCCCGGCACCGTACCGCACCGCTTCCGCAAGTGGGTCACGTCCATCGTCCTGCCGGCCATCCGCAAGACCGGCCAGTTCGCGGCACAACCGTGCATCGACGACGCGCCCGCCGCCGCCCGCACACCCGCCGACCTCGCCAGCCTCTACCCCGCCGACGTCGAGCGCGCGCTGCAACTGCTCAACAAACACATCTACCAGGCAGACCGCTACACCGGCATGCTCATCGTCCTGCAGGACGACGAAGCCAAAGAACCCGTCGTCATCTCCGCCGGCAGCTATCGGCACAAGCGCGCCCGCGCGCTGACTGACTTCGCGCGGGCGTCGGTGCAGATTTCGGATTTGATTGAGGCGGGGGTGTAGGGAGCGGGATGGGGCTCGCATCGCTGGCCGGGTGGGCGGCGGTGCGGGCCATTTGCTTTGATCGGTTGAATCCGCAGTCGGGAGCAGACACCAGCTATGAGAACCAAGATCCTACTCAGTTCCGATTCAGCGCTACCAAGTAATCAATGCGAGCGCGTATTTGAATTGCGTTCTGCTGTGGGTCGCCGAAGATAAGCCTACGCAGGCTATCCACCCACCCCGCGATAGTGCTCCTCTAGGCCTGCGTCTTTCGACGTCCGTTTCGAAAGCAAAAACGTCTGCGCCCTTGTACAGGGCGCATTTTTTTGCTTGAAATGCAGGTCATCAGCCAAGTGGTGTGCCAACTTCTTCCAGTTGCTTGGCCCTACAGTCGAGCGCGTCGAGCTGTCGGTAAGCCGCCGGTTTGCACGTAACTGCAGCCCGCCGTATACTCGGCCAGTTGCCGAAACAGCGGCACACGGGGGTGACAGCCCGGAATACTCAGGCGCACATCAGCCGCGCTTTGTCTTTACGCGCGGCTTTTTGTTTGCGCACGTCTGGCACTCCTATGGGCGGGCCGGATAGGAGGGCTTCGGCCCTGCCGGTTCCTGAGTTCCGGTCTGTCAACCTGTTCGGTTCCGCCCCACCCTCGATTGACAGCGAGCGGGGCGGCCCACTTACCGCAACTCAGGAGTCTGCTATGACTGGAAATCTCAGCAGCGCGCCCGCGCTCGCCCCTACCCCGAACACCTTCAATTTCGAATCGCACGCGGTGCGCGTTGTCATGCGTGACGATGAGCCGTGGTTTGTCGCGACCGACATCTGCGGCGCGCTCAAGATTCAAAACGCCTCGCAAGTCATTGCCCGGCTTGATCAAGATGAACGGTCTATGTTCAACATAGGTCGTCAGGGCGCAGCCCATATCGTGAGCGAATCCGGCATGTACACCCTAGTCCTGCGCTGCCGCGACGCCATCAACCCCGGCACCGTGCCACACCGCTTCCGCAAGTGGGTCACGTCCATCGTCCTGCCGGCCATCCGCAAGACCGGCCACTTCACGGCACAACCGTGCATCGACGCCGCGCCCGCCGCCGCCCGCACACCCGCCGACCTCGCCAGCCTCTACCCCGCCGACGTCGAGCGCGCGCTGCAACTGCTTAACAAACACATCTACCAGGCAGACCGCTACACCGGCATGCTCATCGTCCTGCAGGACGACGAAGCCAAAGAACCCGTCGTCATCTCCGCCGGCAGCTATCGGCACAAGCGCGCCCGCGCGCTGACTGACTTTGCGCGGGCGTCGGTGCAGATTTCGGATTTGATTGAGGCGGGGGTGTAAAGCGGGTGGGATGGGGCTCGCATCGCTGGGCGGCTGGCGACGACGCGGGCCACTTACAATGACTGCTATTGGCCGAGAACGGACGCACGGTCAATTCGAGATGTCTTCTCGTATCGACTTCGAATTTTTGGGCTCCCAGTAGCCGCCGCTACCATGATACGTTTCCGCGCGCAGCCAGAACTCCTCACTGCAATGCAGGCAGCGAAAATGGTATTCAACGTAGTCGTCCCACTTTTCTCCTCTAAGGAGCTCCTCGAACGGGACGGAGACACATCGCGGATCAGGAATCGTTTCGACAAGTATCCCATCCGCGATGTTCTGCGCAGCGATTTTTATTGCTTTGTGCAGCTCGCGGGGATGTCGGATTGCGTAGCGAACACAAAGGTCTGCACATTGTTGGCACGGCACACGGGCCTCCATCGAAACTCGCTCTGGTAGGAAAGTCGTCCGATTTTCGATGATTGTGGCAATCAAGTCGAACGACGGCAGCTGGCCGGAAGCGGACATTCTGCAGGCTGCGTCAAACCTGACGAGGCACATGCCGATAGCGGCCCCGCTCATCAACCGGCAGAACCTTGGACCGCATCGCCTCACAGCACGCCCCTATGTGCGCAAAATTCGCCCGCGCTTGCCGCAGGGTGAGGCCGTGGTTTGCGCCCGACCACGAATCGAGGTCATCCAATTCGAAGCCGTCATCTTCCCAAAAGCACACAGGACAGATTTCCCACTCCCCTCTCACGCCCACGGTGAAGTAGTCACAGCAGCCGCATTGGTACTCGAGATCCATTGAGGCGCACCAGTCGTTGCAAAGCGATGATTCTCGCTCATTGGCGGCATGGTAACGGGCACGCTATCGTCCAAGAGCTGCAACTGCCACCCCAAGGACAACCACACACTGTTGGCCCGCCAACAAGCGGCGTATGCTTGGCTTTTCGGCTACCAGAAGCCTAGAGCACAACGACTCAAAGCATGCCCGCGCGACACAATGCAGCTCTGACTGCAGCCGCCCTTCTCGTTCTGCTGTTCCTCACAGGCTTCGGCATCTACCTGTCAGCCGATTGCCATGCCGCATCGCTGTTCCCCCGGTTCTACATCGCATTGGCCGGAGGGATCGTTGTAGGAATGGTGTTCACCCTAATCGAGCTTCAAGGGCAAAAACCATTTCCAACGAAAAAGAGGATGCCCGTGGAGCAGTTCGTCTGCTTCGGGTTGGTCGGGTTCTTGGCTGCGTGGATGTGGGCCACCGCGCTGCCGAGGATTACATCTAACCGCGTACTCACATCGCAGGCGTCGTATGTGAGAGTGCCGGGGTTCAAAAGCTGCCGCTACGCCATCGAATTTGATGATCCTGGGCGGGCCGGCACAATCCGGACGTGCGCTTCGCTGTGGGGCCTCCACCCCGTCCCTGAGCGCGGCACGGTCAGCGTCACCGAGAAGGTCAGCGGGCTGGGGGTCTACCTTATGGACATCAAGTTTAATCCTTCGTAGAGCAGTCAAAGGAACAAGAAATGCACATCACGAAGATCAGCATCGAAAACTACAAGAGCTTCCACAATGAAACCGAGATATTTCTTTCACCAGGAATAAATCTAATTCTCGGGGAAAACAATTCTGGCAAGAGCTCTATTCTTGATGCACTTATACCAAAAGAAGCCCAAGCAATTCCACATCTTTCAGAAATAACAAAACCGCACCCCACAGACACGCCGCCATCAACCTCCACGATTAGACTAACTTTCTCAATCAAAAAAGAAGAACTTTCCAGATACCTGGGAGAACAAGCATACATACCAGTTCCAGACGATCAAAAAAATATCGCAGTTGATTTCGCCTATTACATAAACAATTCGACCGACCTTCAGTTCCTAATTACAACGAATCTACAAATCACTGGTACCGCGATTGGATTTCAAATCCTAGTAAATAACAAAGCATATGGCCCCGCGAACCAAAACCATGACTCACACAATCTTTGCTATGTAAACTTTAAAGCCATAGACAAATTAAAAATTTCGAACTACTCGAATACATTTTCCTTACTGCAACAACAAAGCACATCACTGCTCTCCAAGCTCTATCGATTTAAAGCAGAGCGCCTAAATGTTGATCGCCACAACTTTGGCGCATCAGGACAATTAAGATCTGATGCGAGCAATCTCCCGGAATGCCTGAATTATTTGCAGTCGCACAACCCTGACCTCTTCAACGAATACAACGCATTAGTATCGCGGGTCTTCCCGAGCGTGTATCGCGTACAAGCAACACCATATCAGGCGCAGCAGTTCGAAATTCGGGTGTGGCTGGTTCCACCAAAATCGCGCCGCCCCGACATCTCCATCCCGCTTTCACAGTGTGGAACAGGAATTGGCCAAGTTCTTGCGATACTTTATGTTTCCATGAGCGCAACCTTACCGCTCTCGATCGCAATTGATGAGCCTAATAGTTTCCTCCACCCGAAGGCAGTACGCACCCTCCTACAGATTCTGAATGACCTAGACATAAAGCACCAATACATCATCACAACACACTCACCCGAGGTCATTCGCTCTTCGGAAGCAAGTACCATTACAAATGTGGTCAATGACCTCGGCGTATCAAAGACACTGTCACTCGACCCCACCAATCTTGATGACATCCAGAAAGGACTCGCAAACATTGGGGCCAAACTTTCAGACGTCTATGGTGCCGATCAGATTCTGTGGGTAGAGGGCGAAACGGAAGAGCTAGCGTTCCCACGCATAGCCTCTGAAATTGCGAAGATCAAAACAATTGGCATCTCCATCTTGAAAGTCAACTCGACGGGCGATTTTGAATCTAGGAAAACGCGCCCGCGCATGATCTTTGATGTGTACACCAACCTAAGCAAGGCAGGCGCACTATTGCCTCCGGCGGTCGGATTCATTTTTGACAGCGAAGGAAGACCGAGCCACGAGATATCGAGCTTGTCCGCCGCATCTAACGGACTGGTACATTTCCTTCCTCGCCTTTGTTTTGAGAACTTTATTCTCCACCCGCAAGCGATTGCGGAGACGCTATCGAGCTCAACGAAGCAAACATTCGGCGCCGACGCCATCAAAAATTGGATCGAAGAAAACGGGCGCCAACAGAGCTATCTATCGTCGACGACCGACATTCCGGACGAAGCTGATCTCCTTTCTTCGAGCGTTTGGTTGACGCGAGTGCACGCCCCCAAGCTCCTCAAGGACCTTTTCGCAGCCCTTCCTGAACAGCCCGAGCAATACCGCAAGACGACCCATTCCGTGGAGATCACCGAGTGGCTGATTGCAAACGAACCAACATTCCTGCAGCCTCTGGCGGATGTGCTGACCCGCGCCTTGTCGGCTTCATAACCTACGGTACGCCGAATAGCCTATGCCTTTTGGGCTGCCAGGGCTTTCGGCCGTCGTTGTCCTGTGACCATAACGCGTGATGCCGATTGCCATGACGACTTATGAAATCTGGGCCTCACCGCCGTCTCTCCGGCGAGATCCGATCTTGGTTGAGAAAGGAACCAAAGAGAAGCAACCGCAAGCCTTCGAAGAAGATTCGGTGTTGGTGAAAACGTTCGAGGCCGCAGTTGGGAGGAGGCCAATCAGGTCTTCTATGACTACATGGGCTTTGGCAAGTATCACCCGATGTGAAGTGGGTAGGACGGGCGGCCGGTTGGACGCCCCCTTTTTTCTCCCGCGCCGCTAGCAAATGGAACTAGGTGGGGTGCATTTGACCAGCACAGAAAACGCAGTCACCTCACCCAGGTCCGGAAATTCCTCCCCGAAATCACCCCACATGGTGACTGAGGCGCGATGGAGCGCGACGAGATACTTGTGATACTTGCCGTAGAACTCCGATAGTTTTAGGCCCGCACGCTCATGCTTTACGTGTCCCATCGCAATGTTGCGAGCTTTTCGGAACGCTTTTGCGAGGTCCCTCATCTCCTGAAGCGACACGCTAATTCCTGAGCCCAGCACAGACGAACCGAGCGGTGCGGAGTTGATGGATGACGTCCCGACCCTGAAAGCGCGTTGCGCGCAAGCTGCGATCACCCCCTCAGCGGCCTCTCCCTGAATTGAAGAGGTATCGCCCCGCGTGCGCTGATCACAAGCCAATATGAATTCGTAGAGGTGGAAGATGAAACGTGCGTAGGAATTGTATGCCCGATAGGCAAGCTCGCGCCCTTGCTCGCCATCCTGCAACTGCCGAGCTGCGGTCACGAAGTCATGAAACGCTTCGGTGCACCGCAAATACTCATGCCGTAGCATTCGGCAAAGGTTCGCGTCCGTTTCATCGCCAGGGATGAATTTCATTTCTTTATCTGACTGGGGAAGGTGGGAAGGAGACAGCCCTGTTCGGCACTGCCGTCGTGAGTTATCCCGCAGGCATCCGCCTGTAGGGCTCCTTCAAAGCAGCGGTCTGACCCGCCGTCTCCCGTCTTATGTCGAACTGCACTCCATCGGACCCGGCATGGTCGAATGGAAGCGGGTCTGAGCACGCCTGTGAAGGTAGCGCACAGAATGCCGCTTTTGACGTTACTCCCAGAACATCACCCCATAGGATCAGACCCTCACTGGATGCCGCCAGCGCGAACGGTTGGGGTATTCAAAAATTGGGTCAACATTCGGCCCTCCTTAAGAAGTCCCCATTATTGGGCCGGATTAGCTTGGCATAGGGCTGAAGCTCCGCGCAATACTCAAAATAGGGGTGAGCCGGTCCAACAAGTCGGTCAGCGGCTGATTTCTTTGCATTAACCCGTTTGTTTGCACGTAACCCCAACCAGCCGTATACTCGGCCGGTCGCCGGAAACACCGGCACACGGGATTGGCGTCCCGGTATACTTCGGCGCATACGAGCCGCGCCTACACATTGGTCGCGGCTTTTTGTTTGCGCAGCATGGTTCTCCTTCGGGCGGGCTGTGCAGGAGGGCTTCGGCCCTGCCGGTTCCGAAGTACCGGTACGCCAACCTGCACAGTTCCGCCCACCCGATTGGCGTCGGGTTGGCGGTTCACACACCGCTACTTCGGAGTCATGCCATGACTGGTACGTCTATTGGCGCGTCCGCGCTCGCCCCTACCCCCAACACCTTCAATTTCGAATCCCATGCGGTCCGCGTTGTCATGCGTGACGATGAGCCGTGGTTCGTTGCAGCCGACGTGTGCCGCGCGCTGCAACTCACGAATCCGACCAAGGCGCTTCTTTCTCTCGATGCCGACGAGAAAGCCCTAACTTCAATTCAGGGCTTATCCCGGGGGAACGATCAGGCCAACGTCATCAGCGAATCCGGCATGTACACGCTCGTCCTGCGCTGCCGCGACGCCATGAAACCCGGCACCGTACCGCACCGCTTCCGCAAGTGGGTCACATCCATCGTCCTGCCGGCCATCCGCAAGACCGGCCAGTTCACGGCTCAACCGTGCATCGACGACGCGCCCGCCGCCGCCCGCACACCCGCCGACCTCGCCAGCCTCTACCCCGCCGACGTCGAGCGCGCGCTGCAACTGCTCAACAAACACATCTACCAGGCAGACCGCTACACCGGCATGCTCATCGTCCTGCAGGACGACGAAGCCAAAGAACCCGTCGTCATCTCCGCCGGCAGCTATCGGCACAAGCGCGCCCGCGCGCTGACCGACTTTGCGCGCGCGTCGGTGCAGATTTCGGATTTGATTGAGGCGGGGGTGTAGGGGCTGGGATGGGGCTCGCATCGCTGGGCGATTGGCGGCGGTGCGGCCGTCCAGAATGGCCGTTGTTGGCCGAACTCGGCCATTCCAACAACGGCCGCACAGACATCCCCAAAAATGCAGTGAAAGTCTCGCTCGAGCACAGGGGCCCGCATCAATACGAGCTGCGATAGACCTCCACTTCACATCCATGGTGACAAGCCGCACCCTCGCGGCGGAACTGCAGTTTGCATAAAACACGAATAGAAGCATTGTTGCCCGGCCAGACCACGGCAACACATTCCGGCAGTTCAAGTACAGACTGCGAGTATTTGACCATCGCTAGCCCAGCTTCAGTGGCATAGCCCTTCCCCCAAGCCGTGCGAACGAAGCGGTAGGCAAGCTGAATTCGCCCAGTTTCTTCGAGCGGTGTCAGACTGGTCCACCCAATCGCAACCCCGTCTCGCTCCACGCACCAGTGCCCCAAACCATCGGCGTTGGCGGCGCAAACTGCCGCCAAAAGCTCATCGCGGCGCCTCGGGGTCGGCTCTATAAGACCGGTTGTGTAACGCATCACCTCCGGATCTGACTCCATGGTCAGGAACACGTCGATGTCTTGGATCGCAAGCCTACGAAGTGTCAGCCGATCGGTAGCCAGAGTCGTCATATTTGCCGGGTGCGTAGATGGAGAAGGAAAATTCGATTCCGGATTGTCGCCAATTCATTCGTGACTGTCGAAGGTCTACTTCTGGCTGCGGACGTTCACGTTCGCCCGAGCTGTTGCACCCCCGTCACGGCTGAACACAAACACCAGCCCCCTCAACCGCACGCTCACGCGCCTGCAAGTATCTCAGTTTCTCGGCATCCCGCTCTGCCCCGGCGAAGAGATCGACAAGATCCGCCGCATCCTCTCCAGATAGCTCACATCGGCCGGCGGCTCCATCGCCCAGGCCGGGGCCGGGCTTATCTTCACTTGCGCCGGCACGGGCGTCGGGTTGGCAACGGGCGCGCACTGACATCCGTACATCACCTGCAGCAAGAGCGCGCTGCAGACGCGTGTTTTCAGCGGTGGCACGTTGCATCTCCGAGAAATGGGTACGGTCGAGCGCGTCGAGCTGGTCGGTAAGCTGCCGGTGGCGGGCGATGGCAGCCTGGAGCGCCGTCACGACGGTATCGACGGCGGTCTGGCGCTCGATGGTGTGGTCGCGCTGGATCTGCGCGATGGCGGTTTCGTAGCGGTTGGCTTGCCAGCCCCACGCAGCTGCTGCAGCCACCGCTGCCACTGCCAGGAGCCGGGCGATTGCGAAGTTCATTGGCTTTGCCTTGTCGGATGATGTACGTGACCCACAGGCCCGCCACCGCCAGCACGCAATGCAGTTGCACGGTGGCGATGTCGCGATGGGCGTGGAGTGCTGCGGCGGCGCTGCCTAGCGCGCACAGGGCGACGGCGCACAGCAGCAGCGCACCGCGCAGCCCGTGCGGAATGGCCTGCGTGAGGGCAGACCACGCCGCGCCCGCGCAGATGGCCACGAGCGCCACGATGTCGATGGCGGTGAGCACGTCGTTTTGGGTGAGCGTCATTCCTTGCGGCCTCCTGTCCAGCGTTGCGCTGCCTGCTGCAGCCAGTCGTGCACCAGGCGCCGCAGCGCCGGAAGCTCGCCGTATGCGTAGCCGACGATGGTCAGCCCGAACACGCCGGCGATGAACTTGACGGCATCCGACACCAGCCCCGTTGGCACCTGCCAGAAGCCGATGACGCCGTTGCCGAGGTAATGCGCGCACACAATGCCCAGCAGCAGCGAAGCCACGCGCTGCACCGGCGTGCCCGGAATGAACCGCAACGACACCAGCGCGCCGGCCGCACTGGGCAAAATCGTGTCCAACACGCGCAGCAGCGCGCCCCAACCTGTTGGCTGTGCCATCTATGCTCCCAATGCTTGTTTGGCGACCGCCCAGCGCGCACGGCGTGCCTCTGCGCCTTCCATGGCCAGGCCGTTGATGCGGCGCGTGATCTCGTCAAACTTGCCGGCGTCGGCCAGCTTGCCGAGCCCAAAGGCCCACCAGTACCAGCCGGCGGAGAGCGCGGCGTATTCGTCCCGCTCCAGCAGCTCGGGCCGCGCAACGAGGTCGATATCCAGCGCGTGTCCGCACTCGCGGTAGTTGGCCCGGAAGGTGATTTGCTTGAGCCCGCGGCCCCGGTATCGCCAGCCGTCGCCGCTGGCGGCATCGCCATTGCCGTAGCGGTTGGCGTAAGCGATGTTGGCAATGCGCTGCTGCCGCTCGAGCGGCACCGCGCGCTCGCCCGGGTGTCGGCCGAGCGTCGCGGCCAAGGCGGGCGTGACGCGCGAGAACATGGCGGGCAGCGCTGCCACGGCGTAGTTGAAGGATTCCGTGACGCGCGTGAAGCCGGCGGACTCATGCCCGATCTGCGCGATAAACGCTGCCTGCTGTGCGGGCGTGGTGATGCCGAAGCGTTTGCACGTGGCATCGATGTGCGGCCACCAGCGATCGGCAAGCGCCGGCGGCAAGGCGGCTGCCTTGCTGAAGGAGTGTTTGTTCATGGCTTGGAAATGAAAAAGCCCGCCGGGTGGCGGGCTGTCTTGGATGCGCTCGCAACAGCGAACGCGTGTGTTTTATTGCTTGGGTGGCGCCGGAATGACCAGGTTGGTCACCTTGGTCGCCTTCTTGGCTTTGCCCTGCCCCGCCTTGGCCTTGCCGCTGTTGCCGCCGTTCAGGCTCACGTTCACCAGCCAGCTTTTGTTGGCGTAGATGTGCGTGACGGTTTCGGCCAGGTAGTCGCCGTCGGCCTGGGCTTTGAAGCCTTCCAGGCGCAGCGTTTTCTCGGCACTGATATCGCCGCGGCCCATCATCTCCACCTCGCCTTCGGCGGTGCTGCGATTCATGTCTTGCAGCTTGGCTTTGGCGGCGGCTTTTGCTGCCTGCGGGCTGGCGTGCACGTGCCGGTCGGTGTGCGTGGCCTGCGCCGGTGGGCCGTTGGGCGCTTCCGGGTTGGGGATGTACAGATCGATCTTGCGGCCGGTCTTGGCATCGTGCGCGCGGGTTCTGACGCCGCCCACGCTGCTGCGATCAGGAAACGTCAGGCGGTAGCGCATGAGGTCGGTCGGCCGCAGCACGATGGGCGCCAGCGGCTTGCCGTCTGCCGACTTGCCGCCGCCGCGCGGGGCAACGATGAGCCTGCCGCCCTTGACCGTTGCCGTGCCGCCGTACTGGCGAGCAAGCCGGGTGATGAAGTGCAGGTCGCTCTCGCCAAACTGGTCGGCGCGTTCGATCTGCGCCTCGCTCGTGCAAGCGGGCTTCCAGCCGTGCCGCGCGGCCACGCTCGCCACGATGGCGGCCAGCGTGGTGCCGGTATAGCTGGCGTTGCGCTGGGCCTTGGCGGTGGCGCGCATGTCGGCCGGCTTGCCGCGTATGACGATGGTGGCCGGTGGGCCGCTCAGTTCGATCTCGTCAACGGCGTACGTGCCGCGCGTGGACAGGCCCTTGCCCGCCCAACCGAACGAGATACGCAGCTTGGCGCCCTTGGGCGGGAAGGCGATTTTGCCGTCGCGGTCATCCAGGCGGATCTCGCAGCGGTCCGCTTCCATGCCGGGCTTGTCGGTCAGGCGGATTTCCAGCACGCGATCGCGCAGCAGCGCGGTGATGTCTTTGCCGTCTGCCAGGACTTCGAATTGGGCTTCCATACGCTACGTCCAAAGCTGGATGGGCTCGTCACGCGCGGGCGTGAGGTCGGGCAGGAAGATCTCCACGCCGGCAGCGTACGGCTGGCGCCGCGCGGCGAGGCCGGGGTTGGCATCGAGCACAGCCTCCACCGTGCCGGCCAGCGTGCCGTATGCGCGGTAGCACAGCACGTCCAGCACATCGCCGTCAGATGTTCTGATAGTCATCGCCATAGCGTCGGAACTCCAAATCGAAACCCTGTTTGCGCGGCGTGCCATCGGCAAGCAGGCCGTCTTGCTCTTCGCCAACGCGGTCGAGGAAGTAGCGGCCGAGCACGTCGCCCGAGCCGGTGGTGAGCTGCACGGGCTTGAGCGCGGCGCCGATGGCGCGCAGGCGGTCAAGCTGCCCTGCCCCGGCGCCGCCGGCGGTGAAGATGGCGCCCGATACGGTGATGGTGTCGCCGCCGGCGCCCACGGCCTGCAATGCCTCTTGCCGCTGGATGCGTTCTTGCGCGGCGATGTTGTAGCGGGTCTCGCGGCGTAGGCGGTCGTATGCCGCGGTCGAGAGGCCGAACTGGAATTGCTCGCCGTCGTCGGTGGACAGCACGAGCAGGCGTTCGGTGGCGCCAGCGGTTTGGCCAGCGCCGAGGATCTTGTCCGGGCCCAGCGCGTAGCTGGGCACCAGGCTGCGCACGTTGGGCGTGACGGCGGGCAGCACGGCATCGAGGCGGCGGCGCACGGTGGCCAGTGCGTCGCCGGTGGTTTGGGCGGCGCGCAGGACAGTGTTGAACCGCTCGCCAACGGCGGTGCGGTGGATGGCGCCCAGCGCGGCGTCTGTCAGGTTGAGAGCACGCTGTGCCGCGCCTCTAACCGCCGTCACGCGACCGGTACCGCCGATGGCCTCGCCGGCGGCGGCAAGCGCGCTGCCAGCGCTGCCTAGGTCGCCCAAGGCCTGCGCCTCGCGGCGGCGTGCGTTTGCATCGCCGCTGCCGTCAGGCTTGTCGAGCAAGCGCTCCATCTGCCGGACATGCTCGGCCGCGCGCGCCGCATGCGTTGCCGCTGCGGATGCGAACTTCTGAAAATCCATGATCTGTTCCGTTACACGTGCGAGCCGTCCGACATGGCGGCCCGGCGTTGCTGCGCGGCGTAGTCATCGAACTGGCGGCGCAAGTGCGGCATCAGTTCTTCAGCGAGCTTGCGCGGGTCTTTGACGTCGCCGTTGACCGTGAGGTCGATCTTTGGTGCGAACTCGAACCGCTGGTCGACTTGCAACCGTGGCGGCGGCGCATTGGCGGCTGCCTGGGCGGTACCGAGCGCTTCCTGCGCGCCGGCAGGCAGGACGGGCGCGCCTGCTGTGGGTGCTGCCTCGGGCTTCTTGTCGTTGAGGGCACGGTCGGCCAGCGCAGTGCTGGCCTTGCCGCCCAGGTACGAACCGAGCATGCCGCCAAGCAGCCCGCCAACAACGGTGCCGATGGGCCCTGCAATGGCGGTACCGGCCACGGCGCCAATGGCGCGGCCTGCTGCACCGCCAGCAAGCTCACCCGCGAGGCCTGCGCCAATGCCGGCGATGGCTTTGGCTTTGTCAGCCTTGGAGCCAGGGCGCTCGGCCGCTTCGGCGCTTGCCATGCCGGCCGTGCCCACCAGCGCCAGAACGCCAGCGACACCGCCAATCTTGCCCAGCTTGGGCGCTGCCCCTTTCAGGAACCGGCCCGAAGCACCGAACACGCCCGGCGCCTTCGCTGCGGCCGGCGCCACTTTGGCGGCGGTGCCAGCCACCTCGGCCGCGCGGCCAACGCCTGCTGCAACGGCAGTGCCCCGCCCGATGTCAGCCACGCCCTTGCCGATCTTCCATACAGCCCGGCCGGTCCTGAACGCCAGAATCGACGCCAGCACACCGCCGATGGCGACCGTGGCTTTGGGCGACTCGGCCGCCAGCTTGCCGACAGAGGTGCCGGCGCCAGCGGCGAGATCCGCCACCGAATCCGTTACGGGCTTGAGCGCATCGCCAATGCGGCGCATGGCTTCATCCCACGCCTGCCCGACCTCGGCCCATTTCTGTTTGGAACTATCGCGGCGGTCGGCCAGGTCTTTCTCGATCTCGCCCGCGGCCTTGGCGCCCTCGGTTTTCAGGCGCTGATACAGATCGGCGTTCTGCATGTAGGCCGTGAGTGCGGCTTTGACCTGCATGTCGTTGAAGAGGTCGCCCGTCTTCATCGTTTCGGCAAACGCACGCATCTGCGCTTCGCGCTTGGCGGGGTCGGATTCGCTATTGAACTGCTGCGCGGCGGCGGCAAGCTGCTTGGCTTTCTCGGGGTCGGCCTGCTCGATGTAGGCGCGGGCCAGCACAAACGATGCTTCCATCGTGCTCCAGCCCTTGCCGATGGCCTCGCGCATCTTGGCTTCGTAGTCGATGCCAGCCTTGGCGTAGTTGCCGGCCGTTTCTCCGCTGCCGATCTTGGAGAACCAATTCTTGGTGTTGTTGGCGGCCTCATCTGCACTGCCGGCAGTTTTCATCTGCACCTGCAGCAGCGCGCCGAGCTGCTCGACGGAGGAGTTGCCGACAATGCCCAGCTTCTGCATGTCAGCCAGCAGCACGGGGAACCAGCGGGCCATGTCGCTCGATTCGAACGACCCTTCCTTGCCCTGAAACGCGATGGTTTCCAGCGCTTGCGCCATCTTGGCCGGGTCGGCGATCTTGGCGTTCTGCTCGAGCGCCTGGATCATCCGGGCGGTTTCCTTCGGGTCCGCGCCCTGGCTGACGGAGAACTTGCCCACCAGCGGCGCGAACGACAGCGCGCGGTCGACGTCCATGCCGGCCGACACCATCTGGTTGACGGCATCTGCCAGCACGTTGCGGCCGATGCCGCTTTGCTGCGCGGAGGCGGCAATGCCGCTGCTCATCTCGCGCTCTTTGTCGGTGCGCGCGGCACCGGCCTTGATGGCGATGTCGCGGATGATGGCCTCGTAGCCGGCCGAGATGGCGGTCGGTACCGCCGCTGCGGCGACAAACTTGGTGGTGTCGCCGATGGTGTTGCGCAGGCGGTCTCGGCCATCTGCCACAAGTGCAGTACCACGGGCGCGCAGTTCCAGCCCGCGTGCGGTGCGGCCGAGGCGTTGATACGAGCGGTCTAGGCGGTCGACCTCGAACCCGGCATCGCGCAGCGCGCGGGTATTGCGCTCGATCTTGCGCCGCACTGCATCGGCGGCCTTGTCGCCGGCGGCGTGCAAGTCGCGAAACTCACGCTGCAGGCGCTGCGTCTCGCCGATGGTGTTCTGCCAGACGCGCGCCTCGCCAGCGCGCTTCTTGAGTGCATCCAGCTTGGTGCCCACCTCGTTGACGGCACGGCCCAAGGTTGAGCTGACCGCGCCACCGATGAGGATGCCAAGCGCTATGTCTTTTGTTGCCATCCGTGCTCCTGCTGTGTGGCGCTGCGTTGCCGCGTCAGTCGGTCAACCACCACACCATGTCGTCGACCGTCATGGCGTCAATGTCACGTGGGCTGACGCCCATCGACAGCAGGCGCTTGGTCAGCCGCTTGATGTCCGGCATCGGTAGCCTCGCGGTCGGCCAGCAGCCGAAAGTAGCCGCGCTGCACGCGTTGGTAGTCGACGTAGGTCAGGCCCTCGATGTCGTTCTGGCCGGCGGTGGCGAGCGACGCGAAGAGCAGGATCTCGCGCAGCTCTTCATCGCCGCCCGCCTGCTGGCCGGCGACGCGCATGTCGCGCACGGTGGGCTGACGCAGCGTGAGCGCATCGACCTTGACGCCGTTGACGACGGCGGGAAACTTCAGCTTGATGGTGGTGGTTTGCATGGTGGTGTGTCTCGTGTGGTGGCTTACAGGCCGATGGCGGCGCGCACTTCGGCGAGCTGGTCGACGCCGTCAATGACGCGCTTGCAGCCGAGCACGTCGATCTCATGCCAGACGCGGCCGTCGATTTCGAGCTTGTAGTAGTTGACGCTCAGGGAGTACTTGGATTCGGACTTCTCGCCCGGCTTCCAGGAGCCCGGATCGACCTCATACAGCATGCCGCGCAGGACGAGCACGACGCGGCGCGTCTTGCCATCGGTCGTGCGAAAAGCGCCGCGGAAAGTACCGTTGAAGGCGTTTTGATCCGCAAGGCCGAACAGTTTCAGTACAGCGGGCGCGAGCGTGACGAGCGAGAACGACGCTTCCATCGCCTCCATGCCCATGTCCAGCTTGACGGGCGCATCCATGCCGCCGGCGCGGTAGTCCTCGGTCTTGATCTTCAGCTTGGGCGGCGTGACCTCAGGCGCCTTGCCGGCAAGGCTGTTGCCATCCACAAACAGGTTGAAGTTGTAGAGTGTCTCGGGTACCAACATGCACCTCCGTTATTTGGTGTCGAGCACTTCGGTCAGCCACTCGTTGGTGACTTCGAAGCGGAAGATCGGGTTCTCTGCCGGGATGACGTCGGTAAAGCGCACGTTCCACACGACGCGGCCCTGCTCGATCTGGCTGGCGGTGTTCAGCACCGGGTCTGCGTAGACCTCGAAGTTGATCAGGGCACCCGCGTTGCGCTGGTCGCGCATGAACGCCTGCAGGCCTTCGGTGACGTCGTGGACGTACGTTTTGGTGATGCCACGGTCGATGGCCCATTTGTGACCGGCCTGCGCTGCATCCATGAGGATGTCGAGCGTGCGCACGCGCGTGACAAACGACCATTTCGGATCGGCCGACAACGTGCGGTTGCCCCACAGGCGATACCCGCCATCACGGATGATGGTGGCGATGCGGGCCTCGTTGAGCAGGTTGGCGCGGCAGGTCGGATCGTTGTCAAGAAACTCGATGGGCCGGCCGGTGCCGGTGATGCCGACGAATTCCTTGTTGGACGGCGACGCCCAGTAGCCGTACTCCGCATCGGTGTACGCAAACAGGCCAGCCACGTAGGCAGATGCCGGTGCATCGACCTCCGCATTGGCCGCGGTGTCCCACGTGCGCACACCCGGATCGACCATGTAGAGGCGCTTGGAGCCGAAGTTGCGTGCGTACGCGAGCGCGGCTTCGTCGGTGGTGTTCGGGCTGTCGATGATGCCGATGGCGCGCAGCTTGGAGGCCAGGGCATCAACGGCCGTGGCGACCGGCTGGCGCGCGGTGAACTGCGGCGCGATCAGCAAACGCGGCTGCACGTTGAAGCGGGATTTGGCATCGAGCAGCGATTGCAGGCCCGTGCGCATGCCGGCGCCGGTGGTGCCGCCAATCACGCTCGATGTGAGCGCATCAGCATCGTCGGACTGCGCGACGCCGGTGGCGACGATGACCGCAGAGGTGCGGGTATAGATGGCGTTGATGGCGCGCGTGATGGCGCTGTCCTGGCCGAAGGCCTGCGCCGCCTCGCGCGGGTTGGTGATTTGCACCGGCACATCGGGCTGCACGAGATCCGGGCCGGGGGTGTAGGTGTCTACCAGGCCGATGATGGACGAGGACGGCACCGCGATCGGGCGCGGGCCGGTGTCGACGATCGTGGTGGTGATGCCGTGGAAGAATGAAGATGCCATGCGGCTCCTCGATGGGATGTGGAAATGAAAAAGCCCCGCTCGATGGCGGGGCTTGCTGGGTACAGGGTTAGCGCGCTGACGGGCCAGCGCACTATGTCGACTTAGTTGTCGATGTCGATCTCGATGGGATAGCGCCCGTCGCGCGGCACATGCGCCTGCTGCGTGTGTATGGATTTCCCTGCGCTGTACACCGTGACGGTGTAAGTGCCCTCGGCGATCTCGATTTCCTTGCCGAAATCGACGCCGTTATGGCCCCAGCGCGCCGTACCGACGGTGACGGCCGGCCCGACGAGATTCTCTTTGTTGTGCCCCACAAGGGTGACGACGACTTTTGCCATGATTGCTCCTCAACTGTTCAGCGTGAAAGGGTCGTCATGGGCGCATGTGCATGACGCACGCCGATGACTCTCGTTACGGTAGGGAGCGGCGCGTCGGTTTCCTATGGGGCTTGCGTCATGTGTCGGAGGTCTGGGTGTCGGTGTTGTCGGCATCCACCGGCGCCTGGGCCGCCTCCGCGGCGGCTGCCTCCTCGGCGCGCTTTCTCTCAAGCTGCTCTGCCGCCGCCTGTTCGGCGAGCACCTGGGCCGTCACGGCTTCTACATCGGGTTCATCAGGCCAATCAATGCCCGCGGGGAAGGTCGGCGCAGACAGGACGCGCACAAGATCCATCTGATACGCAGCCCACGCTTTAAAGATTGCCACCTCCACATCGGACAGCAGTCCTGCGGCGTAGGCATCGGCTTTGCCGGCGTTGGCCAGTCTTGCGATTTCCATCTTTCCGTTGAAGACGGCCATCGCCTCATCGCGCGCTCGCTTGGCAACCTGCTCGGCGGACAACTGCCACCTGCCGTCTTTCCAGATATGTTCAGCGGAGGGACGCGGGTCAACTGTCAGCCCGATGTCTTGCGGGCGGATCCCGGGCGCGACGATCTCGGCCTGCTCGCCTGTGTCGGTTCGATACAGCACTTTGCCCCGAAAATCCGGCAGCAGCATCCATGCGCCGTCACGGAAGAACGGCCAGGTTTCGGCGGTGCGCTCCGGTAGCACCTGATCCGTTGCGAAGGCCGGCAGCAGCCAGCGCCCCGGAGCGCGCGGATCTGCATCGGCCAGTTGACTGCCGCAATATTGGCCGGTCTGGTTGTCGTAATGGTGAATCAACATGTGAACCCTCAGAATGCACGGATCATGGCGAGCAAGGCGACATTGCGCATGCGCGCCTCGGTGCCCCCGTCCGCGTTGATGGTGATGACGTGGCTATGAGAACCGTTGGCGCCGATGCCGACGTTGTGGCCGTGCGAACCGTTGCCGTCCAGGTACACGGTGTGGCTGTGGTTGCCGTCGGTGGTACTGGTGACCGACCAACTTCCGCCCGCATCGCGGTATGACCAAGCGCCCACCGGGGCGACGGGTATGCCACCGCCGATACCGTGGGCATGCGCGCCGCCCACCGACGTGGAGCCGGTGTGAGCGTGCCACCCCTGGGCGTCGGTCCACGCCAAGTGCGCGTGTTCGCCCGCCGCAGCGCTGGCGCCGGTGTGCGTGTGCTGCCGGTTCTGGCTGTCTTGCCACCTGCCGACGCCGCGCTTGGCATCGATGCCACGCCCATCATCCCAACACCGCAAACCTTCGCCCCGGAACTCCGGCAGTCGGAAGGTGGACTGTCCGTCTCCAATGGAAAAGCAGCCCCACGCGTTCGCAGACCACTCGGCCTCGGTAACCATGGCGCCGGTACCCGACGCATAGGCGAAGAGCTCCGGATAGTCAGCGCGCATGAGCAACGCTCCGTTGAGCCGCAAGCAGCCCGCGCGAGGCAGCGTGCGCACCTCAAAGAAGATGCGCCCAACCTCGTTGCCGGTGACTGCAGAAGCCACGTAGGCGCGCACGAAGGCGGTGTTTGCTGCCTGTAGGCTGTTATCGCCGATGGCAGGCGTCGGCACCCGCGGTGTACCGGTGAACTCGGGGCTGTCGGTTGCCGCAAGCTTGCGCCAAGGCACCCACGCCCCGTCTAGCAGGCGACGCGTATAGACATCATTGGTGTCTGCATGCGCAACCTGATAGACGGTGGTTCCGTGCTCGCGCCATACCTTCAGCAGGCCGCAGACGGAGGGCCCATTGATGTTCGTCGTGTTGTAGTAGTACTCGCCGGGCGCTGTCACCGCGTTCAGATCTCCCACAATGCCGTTGGTCAGGCTCAGATCTGCGCCGATACCCGCCGCCGTGCCTTGCAAGATCGTCACGGCATCGGCAATGCCGTAGCCCGCGAGGGTGGTGGCCTTATCCGCCTTCTCCTCGAGGGCGAGGCGCAGCTCCTGTACCTCGTCGTCGACATACTCGCGCGTTGCCACGACCACGGCCGGATCGATCTTCAGAACGATATTGCCGGCCGCCTTGTGGATCAGCATCATGCGGAAGAACTGGCCGCGCCCGGAGCCCTCTGCAAGCACGGGCTTGTAGCTGGGCGGCACGTTGGCGACCGCGAAGAGCTCGCCGTCTTCGTCGTACAAGCCCAGCTCGCGAGACCACCAGCCGCCGACCTCTTCAGGCAGGTAGACCTCGGCGATCACGATGCTCGGGTTCTTCTCGTCGCGGACGAGGCGATTCAGCGGCCGGCGGTGGCGTTCGCGCACGAGTGCGCGTTGCGCGGCGCTGGGCATCACATCCGCATCCGCGCCGCCATCGATGCCGCCATCGCCCACGGCCATTTCGGTGAGCGGGACCATCGTGTTGGAGACGAGCGTGCGGGCCATCTTGGCCTCGCCCGTCTCCGTCAAAGTCGCAAAGTACTTAGCCATTCGATACCGTAGTGATTTCAACAACGTGGGCGGCCACCGCGATGTGCGTGGCGCCCTCTGTGGCAATTGCCGTGGGCATGTACGGGTACACCGTCACCGTGTCGCCCTCCAGGCAGGCGGCGTGCGTGCCGGCGTAACCGGCAATCTCTGCACTGAGCGTGAGCCCTGTCAGGTGTCTTGATAGCGGCCGCACGTCGTCGACGATCTGCTCGATTTCGTCGTACGTCGCTTCAGTAGCGCCCGTGTTTTCGATGCCGACGTCGAGTGAGAACGTGCCGCGCCTGCCAGGTGGCTGCGTCTGCCACCACTCCCGAACGGTCAACCGGTATCCCAGCGGTTCAAGGGCGCGACGCAGCGCGCCTGCCGTGCCCTTGCGCTGGTGCACGGCGAATGCGTCTCGCACGACGCGCCGCTTGACCTCTTCGGGCCAGTTGGCGTTCCAGCGGTCAACCGAGCGGGCGCTTGCGAGGTATGGCAGCAGCGACACGGGGCACGTGTCCGCATCCCACAATTGATTGAGCGGAACGGGCGTATCGAGCAGCGTCAGGATGGTTTGCGCCAGTGCCCGCTCGAGCGGCGTTGCGTTGGCCGGCAGCAGCGTTTTGTCACTCATCCGCGCCCCCGACAACAACGTCGATGCCGGTGCAGTAAGACGCCTCTGTCAGGTCGACAATGATGTCTTCCGCAGGCGCGGTCACTTCGACGCGCTGCACGCCTGCTACGTGCGCGGCGGCGAAGATGGCAGAGCGCCGGACGTCCCGACCGATGCGGCGCTGCTCTTGCGCATAGGCTTGGAGCCGGTCCCATGCGGCCGCCACCATGGGCTCAGCCTCCGGGCCCGGGTAGTGGTACAGCACGACGCGCAGCCGGTACCGCAGGATGCGCGCCGCTTGTACGGTCAACCGGTCGGCCAGCGGGCGGACGTCTTCATCGCTTAACGCCAGCCGGACGCGCTCGACGAGCTCGTCAGATGCGGTGCCGTCGCCTTCGTTGCTGAGCACGGAAACGACAATCTCCGCAGGCGCCGGCGAGATTGCCCGCGCGTCTGCCACGCGGCCGTCTGCGGCGCGTGCGTGTAGCTCATACGCGGCGCGCGGGCCGGCGACGGAAAGGCGTTCGAATGCGCCCTGTGCGCGCGTGCGCAAGCTGGCTTCCGACTCCATGATGGGTGCGACGGGCGGGAACGCTTCCGGGTCGCCCGGCACGGCCACAAGCCGTTTCGTGTCCAGACCGGCGGCAAGGTGTTCGAGATCGGCGCCGACAGCAAAGCCCAGCATGGTCGAGCGCGCTGAGTCATTCACGTGCGCGCGCTGTTGTAGGTCGACGTACGCGAGCAGCTCGAGAAGCTTGACCACGGGGTCGGATTCCATGGTGGCGGACCACTCGGGACACAGCCCCATGAACGTTGCCAGGAGCCGCTGGTAGGACGCTTCAAAGTCGAGCGGTTCAACGACGTCGGGCGGTGGCAGTGCGGACAGGTCGATTACGCTCATGACAACACCTTCAGATCGACGGCTCGCTCGTTGTAGATGCCGACGACATGCCAGACCACTTTGCCGTCTTCAATGCCCTCCACCCGCACACGGGAGAGACGTAGACGCGGCTCCCAGCGTGTGATGGCGCGTGCGGCTTCGGCCTGTGCTGCGGCAACCCAGCCGCGCGTAATGGGCAGGTCCACCCGGTCGGGCAGATCGCTGCCGTAGTCGGGCCGCTCGCGGCGCGTGCCGCGTCGTGTGCTGAGGATGTCGGTCAGGCTCTGCAGCAAGTGGTCCATGCCCGAGAGCAGCGCGCCCGTGCGTCTGTTCATGCCGACGATGGCCACAGTGCCTCCAACGAAAAAAGGTGGCACATGGCCGCCTTGCGATTGATGATTGGGGAAACTAGAACGGCTCGCCCACCGGGGCGCCGTCGCCCTGCTCCATGTGCGAGTGGCCGCGCAGCGAAACATCACCGGCAACCACATCGTCGGTGGCCTGGATGCCGCCTTGAATGGCGACTGCGGTACCGCCTGCGGCGCCCTGCCCGGTCAGCCCCCCGAGGAACGCCAGCGCCTTCTCCACCAAGGCATTACCAGTGAAGGTGGACGCCGGCACGTCGGCCAGCAGTTGCGGCGCCTTCAACTCTGCGCCGTCGCTGCGCAGCGTGAGCGACGTATCCCCGACCTGCAGGACGATTTGACCGCCGGCCGGGACGGCGAGCCGATATTCGTGTGCGGCGTGGTCGTAATGCTCGCGAGCGCCGTCCGGGTAGTCGGAGGCGGTAACGTCTGCCGAATCGCCATTCGCACCGCCATGCTGGTCTGTGTAGAAGCCGGCCAGGACGAAGCCGCCTTCGAGGCAGCCTGATGGCGAGACGAGCAATGCCTGCTCGCCCGGTGATGGCGGGCGCCACTCACGCACGGCGCCGGCGGCACGCGACCACCACGGCAACCAGTCAGACGTCCAGTCAGCGACGGTGACGGTGCAGCGGGCGGCAACGACGTCCACCGCTGCGATGACGCCGGCCTGCACGATGCAGGCGAGGCGCCGGTCGGTTTCACCCGCTTCGTAGCTCATAGTCGGCCTCGGTGTGGCGCGGCTGGATGTCGAAATCGACGGTCGCGCCGCTGGTGTCTTCAAACGCCCATTCGGGCGGGCCGAGGTCGAACTCGTGTTTCCATTCGGCAGCGATGACGCTGTAGCCGTCGAGATCCGGACGCATGCCGTCTGGGTGGAAACCGTCGCTTTCCAGCTCGGCCATGGTGACGGGCAGGCCCCACGTCTGGTGGTGCAGAACCTTGATGAGCCGTGCGGCGAGTGCCCACATGGCGGCCTCGGCGTTCGGCTCGGTCGGGTCGCCAACGACGCGCAGCTCGATCACGATGTTGATGGGCGGTTGGCCTGTGCCGGTGTCGGTACCCGGGCGCAGCGCGCCGACGTACAGCAGGATGGCGGGCAGCGGCATGCTGTCTTCGATTTCAGGTGCCCAGCCGATGAGGGCGACGTCGGGGAATTGCGCTTTGAGGTGCGATTCCACGGCGTCGAACAGTTGCTGCAGATCAGCGAGCATGGCGGGTGGCCTTGAGGATTTCGTATTTCACTTCTTGCTCCAAGAGGACCATGAGGCGCGCTTCGATCTCAGCCGCGCCTTTGCGGAAGGCGGCTTCCCCCTTGTCTGCCCAGTCGAGTTTGACGGCCGTGATCGGCATGCGCGCCTTACCAACGCGGCGGAACACCTTGCCGTCGCTCTTGCTGCCGCGCGCACTTCGATAGATCCATGCCTTGTCAAAGCGGTGCCGGCCGACAGACACGCCGCGCCGCGTTTGGCGCGGGTTGCCGAGCCGGTGTGCCTCGACGGCGTTGAGGCCGAGCCAGACCTTGCCTTTGTCGGCGCTGCGCAGGAAGAAATAGAGCCGCTGGCGAACCAGTTTCTGCGTGATGTGCATCTCTGCGGAGACGTGCTTTGCGGTCTGGCCTTTCACCCAGTTGGCGCTTTTCTTCAACGCGCGGCGCCAGGCGTTGCGCATGGCGTCTTTGCCAAGGCTTGCGAGCGGCGCGAGCGCTGCGGCAATGTCCAGCTCGGCCTTTAACGTGACGGACATGGTTCTGGCCTCAATACGAGTTTGGTCATGCCGGAGCCGTCCGGCTGCAGTTCGACCACGCTGAACACGTCGCCCATGGCGCGCACGCGCGTGCGCGGGCGGACGCCTGCGGCATCGGCATCACGCAGGATCACGAACGGCTCGCGTAGCCCCGAGCGCTGGCCGCGTATGGGCTCGACGTCCAGCCATGGCGAATAGAACATGCCCATCACCGGATCAGTCTTGCCGTCGATCTGCACCTCGTCGGACAGCGCTTCGAAGACCGCCGTATCGAGGTCGGCCACGTGGTCACGAAACGTCATGTCAGGCGGCCTTGCCCGTGGTGGCCGCCAGCTTGATTACGGCGCGCGGGCGCGTGCACAGGTGCAGCGGGTTGGACTGCGCTTCCAGCTCGACGGCCTTGCCGAACTTGCCGGCTTCCTGCTTGGCGTAGTACGGCAGCCCGTTGGTGTTGACGGCTTCCATGTAGTCCGCCGGCGCGAAGCGGGTGATGAACAGTTCGGGCACGCCTTCGGGCACGGCGTAGGCTTCGTCGTCGCCGATGTAGCCGATGTTGCCGACGCGGCCGCGATAGCGCTCCCACGTGACGCCACCGAAGTCGAAGGTGTCGCGCGGGTCGCCACGCAGAGCGGCGGCCATCTGGGTGTTGAGGTACGTCTCGCGGATGTCCTTGGACGTCATCAGCTGACGCCAGAAGTTGCGCCCGCACAGCGCGCGCACGCCGGTATGCGGCGTGGCGCCCAACGAATCCTCGATCATGTCGAGCAGTTCCAGCGTGGAGGAACGCACGTCGCCGATGAGGATGGGCAGTTGCTGTTGCTTCAGCCCGAAACGCTCGAACAGATCAACCAGGACGGACTTGCCATCCGAGTCGAGGATCTGGCCCTTGATGGCGCCGATGCGGTGGAACTCGTGCGTGGCGTCGAGCTGGCGGCGCATCTTCTGCAGGCGCTTGCTGACCACGCTCTGCAGGGCTTCCAGTTCGGTTTCTTCGCCGAAGGCGCGTAGGTTCTGCACCTCGTCGGCCTTGATGGTGGCGATTTCCGGCAGGTGCACGGCGTTGAACGGAATCACCTGACGCTTGCTGCCGACCACAACCTGCCCGGGCGAGCCACGCTCTGCCGACGCAACGAGCTGCAGTTGTTCACCGTCGCGCTCGATCTGCGCAGTGGTGACGGTCATGCCCTCTTCTTCGAACAGGCCGAGGGCGGCCAGCCGCGAGGGCGTGGTTTCCAGCTCGTTGATGCTGGCGGTGAGCGACGTCATGGAAAAGGCGTCGTCATTGAACAGGGCCATATCAGCCATGGGGATCTCCTGAATTCGGGTGGGTGTGCTTAGCGAACGGCGATGAAGGCCGCGAGCAGGTCGGTGCGCGCTTTAGCGTCAAGGCCGGTCAAGCGGGCTTCGGCCACTTCCGCCAGGCGCACGATGCCGGTGGCGCGGCGGACGGTTTCCGAGGCGCTCAGCGGTGCGTAGAGGATGGCGGCGGCCTTGCCGTCGTCGGCGGTGCCGTACGGGACGTAGCCGGTGCCATCGGCCGCGTGCTCGAGCAGTTGGCCCGCAGGCAGCGCGTCGCCGGCGGCGACAGTGATTTGCTCGCGCGAGAGGCTGCCCGGCGCTTCGGTCAGCAGGAATTCGGCGGTCTGTACGCCTTGTGTCTGGATCTGCATCTTGGTGACTCCAATGGGTGGCTTCAGGCGAACGCCGAAGCGGTTTTCTTGCGGCGAGCGCTGTAGATGCTCGGGCCGTGCGGGCCGGTCTTGCGCTCGGTGGTTTCCTGCCCTGCCACCGGCTGGCGGTTGGACAGGCCGGGCGTGCTGCTGGCCATGACGCGGTCGTACAGCCGGGCGCGCACCTGCTCAGCGTTTAAACCGTCAGCAACGAATTGCGCAGCCAGTTCGGGCAGGTGCGCTGCCGTGCAGAGGCCGGCGATGTCTTTGGCGCGGGCGACAACGGCGTCGATGGCTTCGGTGCTGGCGAGCGCGCTGGATGACACGACCGCCTCGGCCAGTTGCGGCAGGCCTGCGGCGCGGCACGCTGCGAAGGCGTGTTGCGCCAGCGCGCCAGGATCGGGCGGCGGCGTGGTGGCGACTGGCGCTGCTGGTGCGGCCGCTTGCGGCGGCTCTGCCGGCGGGGCTTCGAGCGCTTTCAGCAACGCCTCCGGCGTGTGCTCGAAGCGTGCGAGCAGCTCTTCGGTGCGCACAGACGCCTGCAGCTTGACGGGCGCCTCGATCTGATCGGCAAAGCCGCGATCCTTCGCCTCGCTGGCCGTCATCCACGTCTCTGCGTCCATCATGGCGACGATCTCGTCGTCGGTCAGGCCGCACTTGTTGCGGTAGGCGGCGACGATGCCATCGCGCGTTTTGTCGAGCAGTTCGGCGGTCTTGCGCATTTGCGCGGCGTCGCCGGCGGCGATGGTCCAGGCGTTGTGGATCATCATCATGGCGTTCTCGGGCATGACGATGGTGTCACCCGCCATGACGACGAGCGAGGCGGCGGAGGCGGCAATGCCATCTACGCGCGCCGTCACCTTGCCGCTGTAGCGGCGCAGCGCGTTGTAGATGGCGAAGCCGTCGAACACATCGCCACCGCCGGAATTGACGGCCACGAGGATCTCGTCGGCGTCCTTCGCCACGGCGTCCAGCTCGTTGACGAAGGCCTTGGCGGTGGTGCCCCAAAAGCCGATGTCGTCATAGATGCGCAATTCCGCGACCGTCTTGCCGGCGGCGTTGCGCGCGGCCTTGAGGTCGTACCACTTCCTCTGTTTAGCTTTCATCGTTGGTGTGTTCCTGGTTGTCGGTCACGTTGCCGGCGCTGTCACGCATGCGCGGATCAGAGTCGAAAACGAGGCCGAGCCGGTCTGCGCGTTCGAAGTCGGCCGCGTACTCGGCATCGGTGGTTTCCGGGTCCTCGCCTTGGGCGAGGATCGTGGCCGAGCGGCTGGCCAGCCCGGCGCGGATGGCGATGCGCTGGGCCTGCACGTCTTGCAGCGGGTTGATGTACGGCCAGCCTTGCGGCACCCAGCGCACGCGCAAATAGAGGCGCCGGTCCCGGTAGTAGTTGGGCATGGGCAACACACCCGACAGCGCGACTGCATCCGTCCAGGCGGCCCACACGGGGCGGCAGTACTGGTGGATGAAGACGTTCCACTGCAACTGCTCGAGCTGGCGCCGGAATTCACCGAGGATCACGCGCAAGGCACGGTCGCTAACGTCGCGCAGGTCGCCGGTGAGCACTTCGTACGGCAGGCCGACGGATGCGGCTGCAGCCATGAGTTGCTGGCGCATGAAGGGGCCGTAATCGGTGCCAGCGCCCGGCGGTTCGGCGAACTGCACTTCCTCGCCGGGGAGCAGTTCCTGCAGGGAACCGGGCTCCATGGATGTGAGCGCTGTGCCGTCGCCGTCGAACTCGACTGGCTGGCCCGTCAACGTATCCAGCTTCACGCTGGTGGGCGCTGGCCGGGTGATAAAGCCGGCGAACAGGTTCGCCACCTCCTGCCGCACGAGCACAGCGTCGTCGAAGCTGTCGAGCGTGTGCAAGCGCAGGAGCACCGTCGCCAGCGACGAGCACCCGCGCACTGCACCCGGCCGCACCGGCTCGAATACATGCTGGATCTCGGCGGCTGGCACGCGGACCGTGCCGGCCTGCGTGGTGGCCCGGCCTGCCTCGCCGGGGTGCCGCCGGTGCAGGTGGTAGGCAACGCGATCGCCATCGCGGTCGAACTCGACGCCGGAGACGATCTCGCCGCCGTTGGGCAGCATCTGATTCAAGTTGGCCGGCAGGTGGTCGGCTTCGAAAAGCTGCACCTGCAGCGGCACGCACAGGCCACGTTCCGGGCGGCGGGGGCGGACGCGGTTCAGAACCTCCCCATCGGTGAACAGGGAGCGCGCAGCCAGCGTCTGCAGGCCGTAGAAGTCGAGCAGGCCATCGGCGTCGGCTTCCGGTACCCAGTCGCTCCAAAGCTCTTTGAGCGTCGTGCGCACTTCGAGATCCGGATGCATCGGGTGCGGGACGATGCCGGTGCCGATAGCGTTGGCCACAAGGCCGGCAATCGCCTTTTTGGCCCACGGGTCATTACGGACGGCGCCACGGGCGCGCGTGCGGATGGTGCCCAGATTCTGTGTGACAGAGGCGTTTGGCCCGGCGCCCGAGGTGCGCCAGGCGCGACCACGGCTGCCGGTGGTGCCGCCCGCTTCATACGCCTGCGCCCGAACCGCCCGCTCCGCCGGCAAGACGAAACCAAGCTGGCCCAGCGCAGGGAAACGGGTCATGTGACCCCCTTGCCCGCCGAGCGCAGCCGGATCACGCGCGATGCCGGTGCGGCGTCTTCAAGATTGCGGACGATCTCGCTACGGATGCGCAGCATTTCGTCCACGGAGCGGTAGCGGGCGCGCCGGTCCTGAAACTGAACCTCGAGCTCGCCCTTCACCAGTGCACGCTCGATGCGCTGGAGATCTTGCTTTGTATAAGCCATGCGGTTCTCTATCGTCGTTTGAGGTAGCGCGATGCGGCCACGCGGCGGCGTGTGTGCGCGGCGCGCGGCGGCTCGATGGCCAGTGGTGCGGCAGCCTCTTGTGGTGCTTCAGCGTTGACGGGCGCGGCGGTGAACAGGCTGCCTTGATCGAAGTGCAGCCGCAGGCGGCGCCAGTCGGGTTCCTGATACTTGTGCACGCCGAGGTAATACGCGGCGGCGAGGTTGTAGACGTTCAAGTCCAGGATCTCGTTACGGTCGCCGCGCGCCTTGACCCATTCGGTGCGCGGGAAGCCTTTCACGTAGCGCACGATCTGCTTCTCGGCGGTGAGCTGCTTGTAGAACTCCATGGGGAGATCATTCGAGAAGTGCAGCGCGCCGGGGCCGCTGGTCAGCTTGAAGCGGTTGTAGATCCAATCCTTGGCGGTGTCGGTGCCGACGATCCAAAGCTCAGCGCCGTCGACTTCGGTGGTGCCTTGCCATGTGACATCCACGCGCGACGGGCGCTGCGCGATCACGGGCCGGTTGGGCTTGCTGGCGCCCTTTACTGCCAGCACGTGGCGCCACTGACGCAGGCGCGTGAAGTGATACACGTCTTGCGTGTGGCTGCCGCCGGAGTCGATGGCCACGGC
The DNA here is from genome assembly GCF_052045975.1 of Ralstonia sp. 22086. Taxonomy (NCBI): domain Bacteria; kingdom Pseudomonadati; phylum Pseudomonadota; class Betaproteobacteria; order Burkholderiales; family Burkholderiaceae; genus Ralstonia; species Ralstonia sp. 22086. The sequence continues at coordinate 294,842 of NZ_JBQEPZ010000004.1, forward strand.
GCGGATCTGCATCTCTTTGCCCGAGGCGTGCAGGAACGTAGCCTGCAGAGCTTCGTCCAGCGTGGCCCACAGCGTGGCGTCCGACGGGTCGCCCATGAAGACCTGGTGGTCGATCGTCCAACGCTCCATGCCCTCGCCCCAGCCCATGATGAGCAGTTCGAGGCGGTCGTCTTGGGTATCGACGGCGGCGGTCAGCAGCAGCGCGCCGGCGGGGACGGTGCGCAGGCGGTAGTCCTCGGCGCGGTCGCGCAGCTCGTCTGCGCTGGTGCGCTGCTGGGCGTTGTCCCACAGGCGGGCGAGGCGCGTGTTGTAGAACACCTGCATCAGGCCGGGATCGCCCTTTTCCATCGCGAGCTTGGCCTCGCGATGTTCTTTAACGAGGGCGCGCCAGGACACCCAGCCGAGCGGCGCGTACATCGTCGACAGGTGGAAACCCACGGTCTCTCCGTCGCCCTGCCCGTGGGCGATCCAGCGGCCGGTCTTGTAGAGCGCGGGCTTTTCGTGCTCGCGGATCTTGTAGAAGCACGCGGGGCATTCGCAGTAGACGTCGCTCAGATCGTCACTGGCGCGCAGCTGCTCGAATTCGAGGATGTGCTCGTGGCCGCAGTGCGGGCAGGCCACGTAGTAGTGGCGCTGGTCGCTCTGCGCGTACAGCTCGGCGATGCGCGAGGCGCCGTCGATGGTGGGCGAACTCGAGTAGTAAAACTTGGCGTTGCGGCCGAAGGTGCTGGCGCGCTTTTCGGCGATGCCGATGGGGTCGCCTTCGTTGTTGAGGTCGCGCACCCAGCGGTCGATTTCGTCGCCGTACACGTAGCGCGCGGAGACCTCGGCCAGGTTGGCGGCAGAGCCGGCTGTGTTGATGAACAGCGTGCCCTTGCGGAAGTCTTTGCGCTCGGCGGTGTTGGCGGCGTCGCGCGAGCGGGCAGATGCGATGCGTTCACGCAGGACCGGTACGACATCGAGCGTCTTTGCCACACGGGCGGAGAAGCGGCGTGTGAGGCTGAGCGTCGGTTGCAGCGCGAGAAAATTGGCCGGGGCGCGATGGATCGTCGCCGAGATCCAGTTCAACCCGATCTGCGTCTTGAACAACTGCGACGCGACCATGGCGACCACGCGCAAACACGGGTGCGCAGGCGACAGGCACTGCATGGGCTCGACGGCGTATGGCGTGCGCGCGGAGCGGTATGGCCCGGTTTCGGCGGCGCCCGACTCATCGGGGATCACCATGAATTCTTCGGACCACTGGTCTACCCACAGCTCGGGGTCAGGCTTGAGGCCGGCCAGGAAGGCGCGGGCGAACAGTGCGGCTCCGTCGGGATGGCTCACGATGTGTCGATGGGCTCCATGGAGCCGTACCTCTCTTTCCCCGCGCGTGACAGGTCGGCCAACTTGCCGCGGTCGGGATCGTTGATGGATTCAGAAAGCACGTTTGCGCCGTGGGAGATCATGTCGTCGAGCACCTTGCGCAATGCGGCTTCGAGGTGGCGCTCGACGGCCCATGGGTCGGTCATCGAAGCCAGCTCGGGGGCGATCTGGCGCGGTAGGCCCATGATGCGATCGCGCAGGTTGGCGCCGATCTTTTCGGCGGCGTCTTCTACGGCAATGCGGCTGACCAGTAGGCCGGAGACCCATTGGTATTCAGTGCGGGCAAGCTGTGCCTGGTAGTACTCGCGTTCGGCGCGGGCGGCTTGGAAGTCGTGGCCGAGCGATGGGTCGGCGTCGGGCGTTGTGTCTCTGGCGCTGTAGACGTCGCGGTCGATGCGTGCGGCTTCGTGGCGGGCGCGGACGGCTTCTTTGGCTGGGTCTGCGCCGCGTTTGATCTTCGCGAGCGTGGCATCGACATCGACGAGCTTGCCGTCGGTCGTGGTGACCAGCTTCCCTTCTTTGCCGAGCTTGGTGACGTAGCTGGGCGACCAGTTCTGGCGCGCCGCGAACGCAGAGCGCGTCAGGAGGATCGTTTCAATCATGATTTCACCATTTCACCTCGCCGGAGGTGAATTTCACTAAGCTGGAAAACTGGCCGCTAACGAAGAATCGCGGGTCCGCTCACCCGCAGTACCCCATGAGCCGAGGGGCCCCCTGGCTTTCCGGGGGGGGCGAGGCCCGTGAGCTCGCGTGGCCCGACGCCCCGCCCGGCAGTCCGCCGAGCTCCAGCGAGCGCGCAAACAAAAAGCCCGACACGGACAACCGGTCGGGCTTTCGTTTTCTATGGGCGTGCGTCGTCCCACGAACCGAACTTTAAGCGACGCCCCCGCACCCCATCAATACTCGACACCGAATTTAACAATCCAAGGCCTGATCGCCATCTTCGCCGCCGCATACACCAACGGCTGCCGCAGCCCCGCACGCGGGTTCCGCCAGACACCCGGCCCACGCCGGTTCCGACACTCCACCCGAATCGCCAGCGCATGGTCGCCCGAGATCGCCTCAATCGCCGCCGCCACCTGCTGCATCTGCCACGCATCCACGCTCGCCTCGTGGATGTCATCCGTCGACATCCACTGCCGCGAGCTGGCCGACCCGCCGCACGTCGCATCCCGGTTCGAATACCACTTCTCGCCTGAGTACTGCGCCTCCCAGCAGAACCACGCGAACAGCAGATCATCGAGCGCCTGATCCTCGCTCGTCACCAACGCAGATCGCCTCGTCACCTCACGCGGCTTAACGCAATACATCCTGCCTCCTCGATCCGACGATTTCGCGCATGCGCGCAAGTTGCTGCTCTGCCTGCACCACAGACGGCGGCGCCCCCACCAACGGCGCCTGCGGAATCGGCGGCAGATGCTCCACCACCGCCACCCGCCAGAGCGCAGTCCACCGCTCCTCCGCATCAGCCCAGCGCGCCGCCCCAACGGCACGCATCCCAAACCGCACCGCCGACCAGAACACCGCCCGCGACGGCCACTCACCTTTGCCGCACGCCGCCAGCGCCGCCGCGTTGAACGCTTCCTCAGCCGTCATGCCGCACCTCGCTGCAAGCTCGCCGGCCGCAACCGCCCCGCATGCCACGGCAGCCCAGCCACCGCCTGCTCCGCCTGCGCCTGCAACCGCGCCAACGCCTCATCCTGCTGAAGCCGCAGCGCCCTCGCCCGCTCTCGCGATTCCCGCACGGCATTGGCATACGACGGCACCCAATCCGGATCGCTCGCCCGCTTCGCGTGGTACGCCAACATCGCAAACGGATCGTCCACACCACCAGCCGCCATACGGCCCCGCCATTCGTCGATCACCACCTGCCGCATGGCCATGGGTGCCCTGGCCACAATCTGCGCAACACGCGCCCGCTCCGGCCCTCTCAGGTCAACCGGCCAAGCAAGGTCTGCTTGCCACGCCACGCCTTGCCCATCCTCACTCTCTGCAAGCCCATCCCCAACCACACTCGCGTTCTGACCACGTTCCTCTGAGAGCCGGTGCCGCCGCGTGCCCCGACGGTGTTGGGGGCCGTTTCGATCCTCCCGCGCCGCAGGCGTGGGGGACTCAATCTCCTTCTTCTCACGCCCCCGGCGTGGGGGGTTAGGGGGGTTGGTTTTAAGGGTGTTACCGGAATACGGATGTGTGGCGGCTTTCGCGTTATCCACAGACTCGGGCACATCCTTAAAACCCGCGTCAGCATTGAACTCGTAGCCATCCTGCCGGTGTATCGAACCTCGACCGGCTTTCTTTTGGACGCACGAATCCGTATCCGCCAACGGGCACGCAAAAACAAGCTCGTACTGCCCGCCAAGCCGGCGCAGCAGCCCCAGCTTCTCCAACTGCGCCAGCATCCGCTGCAGCTTCGACTTGTCATGCGCCAGGTAGCGCACGCCACGGCGCGCAGTGCGCTCCGTCCACTCACGCAGCGCCTGATACGAGATCCGCACCACGCGGCCCACCACACCCGTACGGAAGTCCATACGCGGGCGCAGCGCCACCAGGTACAGATGCGCGATCTCCGCACCCGCCCCAGCCAGCGCGCTCAACTCAAGATCATTGATGCGATACGCCGACACCCTCGCCTCCATAGGTGCGCGTCAAGCCCATATACCCCGCCAGCCACGCCGCGTGATGCGCGCTGCCAACCGGATACTCGTTCGCCTCATCCAACGCGCGGCCAGACAATGCAGCCGCCCTGCCCTTGGCCCAAACAGCGCCAACGGCCTCGATAGGAATGTCCATGGAATCGCCCTTACAACCGCAGCGGTGCGGCCTTACACAGCACATCAAACACCGCCACAAACTCCGGCGACGTCGACGCAACAACAGTGGATCGAAAAGCGAGGCGCTCCGCCTCAGTAGAAATCGCGCGATAACGCGACGCGCAGGCCAACGCCAGCGCAGAAGACTCACCAGCCGCATTGAACGGCCAAAACACATCAGCCAACGGCCACGCGCAAGCATCAAGAAGATGCTCCGCAAACTTCGACAGCACCGGCAACCCGCGAGGCTTGAACGCCCCCGCAATGCGATGCCACGCACAACACATCTGGTCCACCCGCTCGCACGACAGGCCCACAGCAACACGCCCCGCCTTGCAGCACGTCATACCGTGTGAAAAGCGTGGCGTGTTGTCTTGCTTCTGTGTCATGCGATGCCGAACCCTGTCAAAAATCGATACAACGTGGCGTTGCAGGTTGCCGCCCGAACTGCTGGCGGCAACACTCCGTCGTCGGATCGATGAACCCGACCAAACGCCAACCCTTTCAACGAGGAAGCATGGAACTCAAAGACGCACGCGATGACGCAAAGAAATTGCTCATGACACTAATTGAGCAACAGCCCGCCATGTTTGGATCTGCGAACGCTCCCAACGGGCGCGCTGGCGAGACTGCGGCGCATTTCTGCTCGATGTTTATCGAGACCTACGCCGCCTACCTTGTCAAAACGACCGAGTAACCTCGGCCAGTAGCCTTAGCTCGCGCGTCAGGGCCTCACGAGCCACCGTTAGACGCGCGGGCATATCGAGAAGTGGGTCAATGTCCGCCACCACTTTCGCGCACAGCACATCAGCAATTTTCTTGGCATGCTCAGGCGACAACTTCGCCTGCCCACCGCAATTTTCTTTACAGCCTTGCATTACTTCTCCTATGCGCTCACGCGCTCAAAAAACAGCCAACGCACCCGCATCGGCTGACACATGCACAACGAACAAACATCAGGCGAATCACGCCTTGCCACGCAACCGCTGCAACCGCTCCGCATCACGCTGCGCACGCACGCGCAGCAGCTCACGCAGCACCATCACAGAAGCCGTCGCCTCTTCAAACTCCCGCTCCAGCTTCCGCATCTCACCCTCGGAGAGATGGTTGTCCGCCAGCGCCGCAGACATCGCGCGGCTCACATCGCCCACTTCGGCAAGCACGATGCAAAGCGCCTCATACAGATCCGTATTCGGCAGATCCTCACGGGCTACCTCCGGCAGCGGAATCGCCACCATCCCGTGACGCCAGCACAGCGCCTGAATCGGCAGCTTCGCGTTCGGCACACCAGCGCCCTCCGCGTGCTCCACAATCACCGACACCTCTTCAAACGACACGTAGTTCGTCTGCACGTGCGGCAGCAGCTTGTTGCGCAGCACCGCGGCCGACTTGTCCATCCGCGCGGCCAATCCTTCAACGCCGCCGGGGTAACCACGCGCCACCCAGTAGAGCGCGTCGTGTTGGTTGATCTCGGAATAGTGGTGGCTCAATTTGTCTCTCCTAAAGAAGCTGTCATGGGCGGGCTGTGCGGGTCGCACTACCGGCGGTTTTGGTGGGCGCGTACACTTGCCTCATCGTTGGAATGGCAAGATCCAGCGCCCAGAAGCTGACGGCTGAATGCCCTCGTTGCCGAGCAGGCACTGCTTGCCCGACTCACGCGATGAATGCGCCGAAGACGGCCCCGCGATGCCACAGCCGGTATCATTCGAGGCTTGGGCCGCATTGGCCGTTGGTGTAGCCGTGTGGACGGCGCGCGGACAGAGACAAGCTCGGGCCAGATCAGATGCCAGTCATCGGGACGAAGGTGTTTGCGCGTAACGAGCGCACACGTCTCCCTCTCAATGCCGACGCAGAACAGCGGCCCCAGCCGGATGCAAAGGCTGATTGCCTTGCGCAGATAGCGGATCGTCGTGCCACACAAGCGCGCGAATTCCGCCTGTTCATCCGGGGCCATTGCGTTTAAGTAAGCCCGCAGGTTTTCCATGCGACGATGGTACCCACGGGTATTTTTTATCTCAATACCTTGACGGGCCGTATCCGCGAAAAACAGGGCCGGAATTTGTAAAGAATGGATAAGTACGAACGACGTCGGCAGCGGCTGGACCAGATTCGCGCCTCGCGCTTCGAGGGCTCGATCGTCAAACTCGCGCAAGCAATCGGCAAAGCGCCGTCATACGTCGGGCGCATGCTGTACGAAGAAGGCAAAGCCGGTGGCAAGCGCATCGGTGAAGACGTCGCACGCGAGATCGAGCAAGCGCTCCACCTGCCGCCTTTCTCCCTCGATGCAGAAGACGAGGCGCCGCCAGCGCCGGACCTTGGCGCACTGGCAATCAGTGCACTGAATAATTTGTCCGAGCGAGAAATCGAAGCCGCGATTGCGACCCTTGAAGCAGTGCTTGCTGCGAAAAAGCAGCTCAAAGGCGGCGCGCGGCTTGTCGGGTCAGACGGACCGAAGGCAAAGCGCTTCGAGGAAGCGCCGGCAGAAGTTGCCGAGCCATCCGACTACGGCTACCCCCCTCTTCCCAAAGCAAAGGCTCAGCGCAAGCGCGCCAGTTAAAGAATCCCGCTTTGGCGGGATTCTTTTCGTGTTGAGACGAATGCGAATAGGGGAATTCATATTCTATTGTTGGCCGCCCGCTAACAACATTGCTGCCCGCGCGGGCAGTCAGTCGAATCACCAATGGGCACCCTCATTCAGTTTCCGCAGCCAGGCACGCGCACACCGCCTGGAAGACCTCCATCAAGCCAGAGCGAAACTCAAGATGCCCGTCTTGCTGCCGCGTATCGACGCGACCTCGATCGCGCGGTGGCCCTGTTGCTCGACCACGTTCAGAGCGACGCATACGACGGCGTCGCGCTCATCCTGAAACCGACGTCGCCGGGGCACAAGCCAGCCTTCGTCGTCGGCGGCTTCTACAGGCACAAGCTAACCGAGGCTGCCGATGCAGCAATGCAGTTGCGTCTTGCGATCAAGCTGCGAGCGAAGGAGCAAGGGCCAGAGCCGCAGCGCCGTGATACGCCCAACCCTCCCCAGCACCCACGTCACCACCAAACAGAAGCCTTAGACCAAGCTATGCAAGCTACTCTGCAAGAAAAATGGAACGAAACCACTGCACGCTATCACCGCTGCGAGCACATGCTTCGTCTGGCGTTCAGTAAGCAGTTGCGCGCATCGCCGGAAACAACGGCCATCCTGCTGAGCATCACACAGCTGCACATCGAAACGGTAGCGAACTGTCTTTGGGAGCTTGTGCGTCAGCCAGGACGAGCAACACCGCAGACGAAACTTGATACGTTAAATGCAATTCAGCTATTTCGGAACGTACGCGCACAGGTGTCTGCCTGGATGCCGCCCGCCGGTCTGGAAGCGGCGTATTTCGCCTCGAACGTTAGCGCTCTTTCGGAGGAGATGGTGATTGATGGGGATGCGCTATTGCACGAAGTGGAGTCCTCATTAAAGCGCCTTGTAGGCGAGGTCACAGTTGAAGCCGTAGGCACATAACACGCTGTGTAGCATGTAGTATTAGGAGACATGTGGCCCCAAACAGAGGGCCACTTCATACACTACAAGATACCGGGATGGGATTATGGCGGTGGAGTTTTTCGTCCAGCATACGAGCGCGGTACGCGTCCGTCGCGCGATCAACGTCGGGCCATCGCTTCGAGGAGCCGAGGCCGCATTGGGTGGGCCTGGCCAATGAAATGGTCGCTGCTGCGCGTTACAACATGGTGGGCCCGCCGTCGCGCCAAACTCGCCGCACAAGCCGCAAGAGCCGAGCGACCGGATGAGGGAATCGGTGCGGAAGCGCCGATTCGTACTGCGTCTGAGGATGGCCTACGCAGGACCGACTTTGCGGCGCATATTGCCGTTGTGCTTTCTGAGCTCAGCCTGCGTGAAGGGAGAGTTTTCGCGATTCGCGGCGGATGGGGCTTCGGCAAGTCTTCCCTAAAAAATTTGGTCACTGAGCAGCTTGACGCACGACGCGACACAGCTGACTGGGTAGACTTCAATCCTTGGCAATGGGGCGATGGCGACGCAATTGCTCGTGCCCTATTTGGTCAAATCGCGGATCGACTAGGCGGAGAGCATTCAAGGTCCGCAGTTGCGCGCGCTGAGGCATTACGACGCTACGGTGCAATCCTCACAGGATCCGGCGCGCCGTTCAAGAAAGCGAGCGCCTCTGGACAGATCATTTCTACTGTTCTGACTAACGCATCCGTCATCGCTGTTGCTACTGCCGTCGGCCTGCATCTTCCCACCGCGGCGGCAGTTGCTGCCGGTCTTGCCTTTCTTGCTGTCGCCGTACCATTTATCGGGCGTCTACTGCTGCATCTCGGACGTGACCGAACCGGGGAACCACTGGGGAAAGTACGAGAAGCGCTTGAGACTCGACTTCGCGAACTCGATCGCCCACTAATCGTATTTGTGGATGACCTCGACCGCCTAGAGCCGAAGCAGATACGGATGCTGTTGCGACAAGTGAAGGCGAATGCAAACCTTCCTAATATTGTCTTCGTCCTTCTTTTCCAACCCAACATCGTCGAGAGGGCATTGGATCCTGTAGCAAATGGAGACGGCCGAGCCTTCCTAGAAAAGATTGTGCAGGCGAACTTCGATCTACCAGCTACGCCTACTTCGACCGTACATCAAATTTTCGGGGAAGAACTCGGCAAGCTCGTCAGTCCGTACGCAACAGAAGCCAACGGGTTCTCGCAGACACGTTGGGGCAACGCCCTTATCGGCTCCGTCCAGCCCCTGCTGCGCAACTTGCGCGATGCGCGGCGGCTGCTCTCGTCTGTTTCTATTCATATGCCATTGCATTCGGCCGATGGCGTGTTCGAGGTGAACATCATCGACTTCCTTGTTCTGGAAGCGCTTCGTGTTTTTGAACCAGACCTCCACGCAGCGCTGTTCCGAGAGAGGGAATTGGTATTGCAAGAGTTTCGCTTCGGACAGGGAAGGCGAGACGCCGATAAGGCGGCGGCTGAGCGACTTTTAGAACTGCTCCCTGAGCGGCGCCGAGAAACAGCTAAAGCAGCGCTCAAGGAGTTGTTCCCCACGCTTGAATGGGCTTACGGTGGGACATACTACGCTGAAGATTTCCATGCCCACTGGCTCACTGCCAAGCGTGTATGCACCACACGCTACTTCCCTCGCTACTTCGAACTCCAGACAGCAGATGGGGAAATGTCAGAAAGCCGTTTCGTTGCATTTCTTGACGCAACCGGAACAGCAGACGCACTGTCTTCGGCGATAGAGGAAATTGAGCAGGCCGGCCTTTTGCCCTCGCTTGCTGCAAGGATAGACGAGTCAGTCAGCCGCTTGCCAATCGAGAATGCACAGGTGCTATTGCCGGCATTGTTCAGGATCGCCGAAAAATTTGCTGGTGGGAACCTGGATCCCTTCAGATCCCCTTGGATATCGGCATGGCGAGCGGTAACTTGGTTTCTGAAGCGGGTCCCGGAGGAATTGCGTGGCGATCTCGCGCTCGCGGCGCTCCGCGAGACGGAAGCGCTGTCTGTCGCGGCAATCTTGATTCATTTGAACGATCCTGCAGATCGAAAAGAAGGCACAGATGAAACATTCGATCCAACGCTAGACCTTGACACGGTGGCGGCGCTGAAAGACGAATGGTTACGCTTGGTAAGAAGCCGCGCCGCGAACGGCACCCTATACACCGCACCGGATCTGGTGAATCTGCTCTACCGCTGGAGGGACTACTCAGGTTCTTTAGACGGCCCGCGCGAGTGGATGCTGGAGGCTATTCGGACTGACGACAGCTTTGCAGAGATGGCATCGCGGTTGATGAGCCGCGGAACCCGCTATTCAGCGGGGGATCGGGTTGCTTCCCCGCACAATACCTTCAGCAGACAGGCCATTGAGGATTTCATTGGAATCGACTTGGCGAAAGAAAGGTCGGATGCACTAGACCCCGCACAATACCCGGCGCAGGAGGAGGCTTTAAGGGTTTTGCGCAGATCTCTGGCTCTTTGGCTTGGGCTAAGGAAGCCAGACCCGTTCGAAGTGTAGGGGCGACGACCGTCCGTCGGACTGCAACCGCAGCGCCCCAATTCGAGCAAGCCGCCCACAACCGGTCACACTTCTCTACATGGAAATCTCCCAAAGGTATTGAAGCAATAAATACCTGTAGGTATCTTTGCTCCACCAACAAAGTGGAGTGCAAATGCATACCCTGTGCCGTTTTAAGTACCTTGTCGCCTACGTCATCACCCTCGGCGTAGTCCTAGCCCTCCACGCATACGCCCTCCATCTCGACGAATCATCCGAGACAGAGCCCACGCGCATCACCCAGCGCCAGGCATGAGGAGGACACGATGCACCGTTCCGCCCTCCACCGCCTCGCGTCCGGCTACTTCAGCCACCACCCTGTCCTCGGCCTTGCCGTAGTGCTCTTCGCGTTCGGCCTCGCCGGCGCCATCGCGCCCGAAGCCGCAATGGTGCTCGGGGGCTGACATGCCTCCGCGCCCCATCGCAGACGCGGCCGTGCTCGCCGAGCGCAACAAGCTGCGCCTCATCTGCACCGACGCGCAGGCCCTGGCCGCGGGCCCCGTCCGCACCGCCATCGAGGCATCCGCGCACGCCCGCACCCATCCGCGCATTCGCACGACCCGCCGCGTGTGGGTCGACCTCAAGAAACTGGCTGCAGGCGACTTCGACGACTGACCAGCCGCAACGGAGACCAACCATGCATCGCATAATGAACCGTACCCCCGCCACCCTTCGCATCGGCAAGCACGACGTGCAACGCCGCCCCGTGCCCGGCTCGCTGCATTGCAGTTACACCCTGCGCGTCGACGGCGTTGTCGTGTGGGAGAGCATCAGCATCCCCTGCGCGCGAGATCTCGACGGCGCCGTCAAAACGCACCGCTCGTGTCAGGAGGAAGTCATGCAGGCCGCACGCCGTGGTGGGCGCCGGATGGGTATGCAGAAGATCAACGGCGCTGTTCGGCCGAAGCGGGGGGCGCTGTGATGACGGCCACGGAAAGCCCGAAGGAAAGCACGCTCAATCCCCCGGCCGGCTCAACGGAGCTCGCAAAGCTGCGCGCACTGATCGCAGATGATGGCTTTGCCGCCACGTTCCAAACGATGGGGCGGTACCGAACGGCACTGCTGCAGATCGCGTCCGCGCTTGCACGAAGCCCCGCTCCGAACGCTGAGCCGTTTGTTACCGACCATTCTGTTGAGGTCAACAAAATGGTTGAGGAGCAGGCCGCGCCGAAGACGGGCGAGCCTGAAGCGCTGGCCGAGCTGACATGGTGCATCGAGCATGGATGCCACGGCCCTCGCACCTACCGGGCTTTAGTGAATGCACGTGAACAACTGCTCGCCGCCTCTATCCGGGTAGGTCAATGACTTCAACGGGCCAAGCGGCACTGACGAGGTTACTGAAGAAGAACCTACATAGCAGGCAGATCGCGAAGCAACCGCCCTTCGTGCTTTTCAGGCGCCTCGACCTCGATCCACTCATAGCCGCTGTCGCCAACAACGACACCCACTTTCGGGCCGGGCACTCTGAGCCCTTGGATGGTGTGGAGCGCGTAGACATGATCACCGCTCATAAGAAGCATGATGATCTGGTCGATGTCTACATCTGCAAATGGAGATCCCCACGAGTTCGTCTGTGGGTTGATCAGCGCATAGCGAACATGGGTCGCACGCCCCGTTGCGTCGTCAATACGCGCGTGGGTAATGCCGTAGTACGCCATCTACACCTCCCGCTATTTCGAACATCGTAACACCGGCAACAAATGACCAACGCAGCAGCACGAATCATCGAAACGACCCGGCCGCACACGGAGCACATCATGAACCAACGACTGATGACCGAAGGGATAGCGACAAAGCACGGAGCACCGGTGTGAGCTTTACGGAGCCGCAAAAATCAATGAAACACCCGGCTGTATTGGGAGTGGAGTAAATAATGAAAGTCAGTCTTGAGAAATGGGCAGCCCGAAACTATGACCCGCCGCCGCACATCGACACGCTCCGCGCGTGGGCGCGCCAGGGCAAGATCTATCCTCCGGCCGAGAAAGTCGGCAAGGCTTACTACGTTGACGAGCACGCTGTCTTTTCAAAGGACGCGCGCCGGCGGCTTGTCCATCGGATCGCTGCGTAATGGCCGCACGCCCACGAATCCGCAAGCGCGCCAACTGGCCTGAGAACCTGCACGAGCCGCGCGAGGGCTATTACACGTTCCGCGACCCGCGCGACGGCAAGGTCCACGTGCTCGGCCGCATTCCATTGGCACAAGCAATCTTCGAGGTGCATGAAGCGAACGCCGCTATCGTCTCTGCACCACGCAAACTGATCGACCGCATTCAGAACCCTGGCACGGAAACGGTACGCGACCTTCTCGCAAAGATGCCCAAAGACGGGCTCAAACCGACAACTCTGGCGAGCCTGAAAACGCAGGATTCACGCATCGCCGAGGCGCTTGGCGACGTTCGGTGCAACGAGCTCACCATCAAAGCCGTCTCCGACTTCATCGAAGAGATGAAGGACGCCGGCAAGAAGCGCTTGGCCCAGATGATCCGAGGGCGCCTTTACATCGTGTGTCGAAAGGGCATGGCCTTAGGCTGGATGCAGTCGAATCCCGTCGAGGTCATCGAGAAGTTCAGCGTGAAAGTGCAACGGAAGCGCCTCACGCTGGAGACGTTTAATCGGATCTTAGAGAAAGCGCCGGAGGTAACACCATGGCTTGAGAGGGCCATGCTGCTTGCGCTTGTAAGCGGGCAGGATCGCTCAACAATTGCGAACTGGAAGCGCACATCGGTTCAGGAAGATTTCGCGGTCGTCCGACGATCCAAGACTGAGCTCGACATTGCGATCCCCTTAGACATTCGCCTCGACGTGATCGGCCTTTCCCTGCGGGACGTCATCGCCAGGTGCAAAAGCACCGGCGTCGTCAGCAAGTATTTGATTCACCACGTTAGAACGAACGGCGCCACCAAACGCGGTTCGCCGATCGCCCTTAATGCTATTTCAGCGGCATTTGCTCGGGCACGGCGCCTTGCATCGATCGACGAGAAAGGGGCCCCGACATTTCATGAGATTCGAAGCTTGGCCAAGCGGCTCTACATGGAACAAGGCAATGTCGACACAAAGGCCCTGCTCGGCCACCTGTCCGAATCAGCGTCCAACACCTATGCCAACCCCCGCGGCGTTGCGCCCGTCAAGGTCGCCATCTCGGGACAGTGATTTTGAACGAATTTTGAACACCTATTGAACAACCCGCATGGCTACGCCATTTGCGGCTCATGGTGCATGCTGGATGGACATGGGCGAGAGATAACGTCAGCTTTGTTTTGCGTCGGACTGGGCTTTGAGCATGGCTGGCCCGATCCGACAAATTCGATCTGCGAACTTTACAGAACCCCGATGGGCGAGTCATGCACTGCTTCGCCACCGTTGGTTTGGTGCCGAACGCGCGCGTTCTGCTTGCTCTGTGCACTTGCGAAAGCGCGGCGCCTTACCTTGCAGGCTGCGTGATCATGAAATCTTGCGCCGCTTTCACCAGCCATGTCCGCAGCGCTTGCAGCGGCGGGTAGTCAGCGCGGTTCGTGGGCCAGGCGAGGTAGTAACGCTCTGCGCTCTCCATCTCGGGTACATGCGGCAACGCCTGGACCAGGTCGCCTTGCTGCAGCTCGTGGGTGATCAGAAAACGCGGCAGCAACGCCACGCCCAGGCCCGCAACGGCAGCTTGCGCGGCGGTGGCAAATTGGTCGAACAGCATGCCCTGGGGTTCTGCCCCTGTTACCTGATGACTGGCCAGCCAGCGCGGCCAAGCATCGGGGCGGGAGGCCAGGTGCAACAGCGGCGCATGCAGCAGGTCGCGCGGCTGCGCAAAGTCGTAGCGGGCCAGCAGCGCCGGGCTGCAAGCGGGTACGACGGTTTCGCTCATCAGCAAGGCCAGTTCTGCCCCCGGCCAGTGCGGCGTACCGAAGTGAATGGCCGCATCCACCGCTTCCAGTTGAAAGTCGAACTGCGACAGCCGCGTCGTCAGATTGATGGTGATGCCGGGGTGCTCGTCGAAAAAAGCCGGCAGGCGCGGTGCCAGCCAGCGGGTGCCGAACGTCGGCAGGATGGCCAGATTCAAGCTGCCGCCCTGCGGATTGGCTCGGAACCCAACCGTGGCGCTGGAGATGCGCATCAACGCGGCGCGTATTTCCTCCGCATACGCCTGACCCGCCGCGCTCAGGCGCACGGTCTGGCGTTCGCGCACGAACAGTTCTGCACCCAGGCGCTCTTCCAGCGCGCGGATCTGGCGACTGACGGCACTTTGCGTGAGATGCAGTTCAGCGGCGGCAGCCGTGAAGCTCTGGTGGCGCGCGGCGGCCTCGAACGCGCATAGCAGGGACATCGGCGGCAGAAAGCGGCGTGACAGGAACATGGGAGCGCGGAAATTGTGCGATGCGAAAGTCGCCAAGTCATTCTCGATTGGAATGATCTACGCCCGGATTATCGTTTGACCGGGCTTCATTGGCCACCCTAGCATCGCTTTGCCCCTGCCAAATCGAACCCAGTCATGAGCGCTTTGCATCAACCTTCGGCCTTCCACTTCGTCAACGCCAACGAAATACGCTCGCGCTTTTCGCGCGCCATGTCCGCCATGTATCGCGAGGAGGTGCCGCAGTACGGCACCCTGGTCGAGCTGGTGGCTGACATCAACGCTCGCACGCTGGAGGCCCAGCCCGCGCTGCACGCGCAGATGGCGCAGTCCGGCGAGTTGGAGCGGCTGGACGTCGAGCGCCACGGCGCCATCCGCGTCGGCACGGCCGCCGAGCTGGCCACGCTGCGCCGGCTGTTTGCCGTCATGGGCATGGAGCCGGTGGGCTACTACGATCTGTCGGTGGCTGGCGTGCCAGTGCATTCGACGGCGTTCCGCCCGGTGGGCGATGCCGCGTTGCTGGCCAACCCGTTCCGCGTGTTCACGTCGTTGCTGCGGCTTGAGCTGATTGCCGACGCTGCCCTGCGCGAGAAAGCCGCTGCCATCCTGGCGCGCCGGCAGATCTTTACGCCGCGCGTGCTGGAACTGATCGCCCAATGCGAAGCCGAGGGCGGGCTGGCTGACGCAGATGCCGACGCGTTCGTACGCGAGGCGCTAGAGACCTTCCGCTGGCACAGCACGGCCACGGTCGACGCCGAGACGTATCGCGCGCTGCAAGCCGCCCACCGCTTGGTGGCCGACGTGGTGTGCTTCCGCGGCCCCCACATCAACCACCTCACACCACGCACGCTCGACATCGACGCCGCCCAGGCCGCGATGCCCACACGCGGCATGGACGCCAAGGATGTGGTGGAAGGCCCCCCGCGCCGCAACTGCCCCATCCTGCTGCGCCAGACCAGCTTCAAGGCACTGCAAGAAGCGGTGCACTTTACCGACGACGCAGGCGCCCACACGGCGCGCTTTGGCGAAATCGAGCAGCGCGGCGTGGCCCTCACGCGCAAGGGTCGCGCGCTGTATGACCAACTGCTGGCCGAGGTGCGCAGCATGGGCAATGCCGGCAATGCTGCACCCAACTACGGAAGCCGATTGGCACAGGCGTTCCGCGCCTTTCCCGACAGCCATGACGCGCTGCGTGCGCAAGGGCTGGCGTTCTATCGCTACACGCTTACGCCGTCGGGCCAGGCAGAGGCCGACGCAGCCACGGCAGCCGATTTGTCGTTGGATGAACTCCTGGCCAAGGGCTGGGTGCAGGCCGACCCCATCACGTATGAAGATTTCTTGCCGGTCAGCGCGGCAGGCATCTTCCAGTCCAACCTGGGCGGCGAAGAGCAGAAGCAGTATCAGGCCCACGCCTCGCAGCAGGCGTTTGAGGCCGCGCTGGGCGCGCGCGTGCACGATGAAATCGCGCTGTACGAAGCGGCGCAGCAGCGCTCCATCGATCAGGTGCGCGCCGTGCTGCGCGGCACGCCCGTGGTGGATGCCGCATGACCGGCCCGCACACGCCTGCCGCCCTGCCGGGCTTTGCCGCCCCGTTTGCAAACCCCGCCGGCTCGCCCATCCGTGAACTGTTTCCGTACCTCAGCCAGCCGGGGATGATCTCGCTGGCGGGCGGTTACCCGTCGCCCAGCCTGTTCGACGCCGAAGGGCTGGCGCACGCCACCGCCCAAGCCATGGCGGGCGACGCCCAGGCCTTGCAGTACGGCGCGACTGAAGGGCTGCCTATCCTGCGCTCGGCGCTAGCGGCATTGATGGATGCGCGCGGCATCCAGGCCCGCGCTGAACAGATGATGGTCACCACGGGCTCGCAGCAAGCGTTCGACTTGCTGGTGCGTACGTTGATCGAACCGGGGGATACGGTGTTGGTGGAAGTGCCCGCCTACCCTGCAACGCTGCAAGCCTTGCGCCTGGCGCAGGCCCGCATCGTGCCGATACCGATGGACGAACACGGCCTGCAAACCGATGCGCTGGCCGACCTGCTGCATCAGTTGCCCGCCACGCAGCGCCCCAAGCTGCTCTACACCGTCCCGAATTTTTCCAACCCGCGCGGCACGCTGCTCGCTGCCCAGCGGCGCGAAGCCCTGGTGCAGCTAGCCTGCACGCACGGCTTCTGGGTGGTGGAAGACGATCCCTACGGCGAGCTGCGCTTTGATACGGCAGAGGGCGACGCCTCTGCCATGCCACCCGCGCTGCGCGCAGTGGGCGATCGGCTTGCCGCAGGCGGCACGAACCCGGTGGTGTATCTCTCCAGCCTGTCCAAGACCGTCGCGCCTGCGCTGCGGATCGGCTGGATGCTGGCCGATGCCGGCCTGCTGCGCCGCTGCGCCATCGCCAAGCAGACGGTGGACCTGTGTACGTCTCCGCTGGCGCAGATGGTGGCGGCGCGCTATCTGGAAAGCGGCCGCTATCCGGCCACGGTGCAGCGCGCGCGCATCGAGTATCAGCAGCGCATGCAGGCCCTGGTGCAAGGTATCGCTACGCAGTTGAATGGCCATGTGCAGTGCGCCACGCCGGCGGGCGGCATGTTTGTCTGGGCCACGTTCGCGCCGTCGATCGACCCGCAGGCGCTCTTCGATGCCGCCGTGTCGCAGCAGGTGCTCTATGTGCCGGGCAAGGCGTTCTATCCGGACAACGCGCAACTGAACACCATGCGCCTGTCGTTTGCCGCGCCCGAGGTGCCGCAAATCGAGCAGGCCGTGCAGCGGCTGGCTGCGGCGGTAACGCTGGCCATGCGTTGACAGCGCCATCAAACAGACAACCTTCATCGTCATTGCCATGACACCCGACAACCTGATTCCGGCCTTGCGCGACATCGTGGGGGCCGCCCATGTTCTGACCGGCGACGACTGCGCCGAATACGAATCCGATTGGCGCCAGCGCGTGCGCGGCAAGGCGCTGTGCGTGGTGCGGCCCGGCTGCACGGCCGACGTGGCTGCGGTCGTGCGCGCGTGCGCACAAGCCGGTGTGTCCATCGTGCCGCAGGGAGGCAATACGGGCCTGGTGGAAGGCTCGGTGCCCGATGCCAGCGGCGAGCAGATCATCGTGAGCCTGCGCCGCATGCAAGCCGTGCGCGCCATCGACGCCGCCAACATGACGATGACGGTGGATGCCGGTTGCGTACTCCAATCGCTGCAGGAGGTTGCACGCGAAGCCGGCATGCTGTTCCCGCTGAGTCTGGGTGCGGAAGGCAGTTGCACCATCGGCGGCAACCTGGCAACCAACGCGGGCGGTACGCAGGTGCTGCGCTACGGCAATGCGCGCGAGCTTTGCCTGGGGCTTGAAGTCGTGCTGGCCGACGGCCAAGTCTGGGAAAACCTGCAAGGCCTGCGCAAGGACAACACCGGTTATGACCTGCGCAATCTGTTCATCGGCAGCGAGGGCACGCTGGGCATCATCACGGCGGCCACACTGCGCCTCTATCCGCAACCGGCCGCGCAATTGACAGCGTGGGCAGCCGTGCCTTCGCTGCAAGCCTCCACAGCGTTGCTGGCCCTGTCGCACCGGCATCTGTCTGCCGCGCTCACGGGCTTTGAGGTCATGAGTCAGGAGGGGCTGAAGCTGGTCGACACGCACTATCCGCATCTGCGCGTGCCGATGTGGCGCGAAACGATGTGGTGCGTGCTGCTGGAGGCGTCCGATAGTGAATCCGAGGCGCACGCCCGCGCGCAGTTTGAACACCTGCTGGAAACCGCGATGGAAGACGGCATCGTGACCGACGCGATCATCGCCGAGAACATCCGGCAAGCGCACGACCTGTGGCACATCCGCGAGAGCATCACGCTGGCCCAGGCGGCTGAAGGTCCCAACATCAAACACGATGTTTCGGTGCCGATCTCACGCATTCCCGAGTTTGTGGCCCAGACCGATGCGCAACTGCAGGCGCTTGCGCCCGGGCTGCGGCTCATCAACTTCGGGCACCTGGGCGATGGGAACCTGCACTACAACGTGCAGCCGCCAGCGGGTGCGGACGCCGCTGCGTTCGTTGCCGCGCATGAGGCTGCGATTGGCGATGCGGTGTACCAGTCCGTCCACCGCTTTGGCGGCTCGATCTCGGCTGAGCATGGCATCGGCGCGCTCAAGCGCGACCACCTTCCGCACTACAAGGCGCCGGTGGCCCTGCACTTGATGCGCACCATCAAACAGGCGCTCGACCCGAAATGCCTGCTGAACCCGGGACGCGTGCTCGAACGGCCGCCGGGTCAGATGGCGCGATAGGTATCGCTCACGGCCATCGATTGCATCGGGCGACGCAGCGTCGGATCGAACGGGTTGATCTGCGTGGTCAGGCGATTCGCTTCGCGCAGCAGCATGTCGTAGACGATGGGCAGGCGCTCGGGGCTCAGGCGGTTGGCGAGCGTGCCGACGGAAAGCGCGGCGACGACGTTGCCATTGCGATCGAACACGGGCACCGCAATGCCCGCCATGCCTTCGAGCAGCCCGTCCGTCTTGGCGCTGTAGCCGCGCTCGCGTGCCTTCCTGACCTCGGAGCGCAGATAGACCTCGTCGTAGACGCTGTAGTGCCGGATGCGCGGCA
Organism: Ralstonia sp. 22086; assembly: GCF_052045975.1. NCBI lineage: Bacteria > Pseudomonadati > Pseudomonadota > Betaproteobacteria > Burkholderiales > Burkholderiaceae > Ralstonia > Ralstonia sp. 22086. The sequence goes on from NZ_JBQEPZ010000004.1 coordinate 314,017, forward strand.
GGTTGTAGCGCAGCACCTCCTCCTGCTCGGCCTCTGGCAGGTGCGCGAGGATCACCAGCGCGCCCTGGCCGACACCGAGTTCGATGCGTCCGCCCACATCGCCGGTGAAGGTGCGAATTGGGTACTGCCCTTCCACGCGATCCAGACACACGGCGTCGAAACCCGAGCGCACCAGCAGCAGCACGGTGTCGCCCAGGCTGGCGTTCAGGCGCAAGAGCGCCGGCCGGGCGACGGAGCGCAAGTCGTTCACCGCGCCCGCCTGGGCCGCCAGGCAGAAAAGATCCAGGCTGAGCCGGTACAGCTTGTTCTGCTGATCCTGCTCGACCATGCCCTCTTGCGTGAGCCCCTGCAGCAGGCGGTGCGTGGTGGCCGGGGTCATTCCCAGCGTCTTGGCCAGGTAGGTGACGCGCACACCTTGGTGCTGCTGCTCCGCCATGGTGCGCAGGATCTGGAAAGTGCGGTGCATGGCGCTGCGCTGATGCGCGTCGTCGTCGGAATCTACGGACATAAAGCTGGAATGGACTGAATTTGGTGGATCGATTGTATTCCGCCAGACGGAATAAATACGATAAAAATTCCAATCACAGCGTATACACCTAGGATTGATCGATGTTTTGGCACACCTGTTGCAATAGCATAGCCATATTGTTCAATTGGAAGAGTCTGGCGACGCCCCCGATCGCAAAGGATCACCGATGAGTTTTCTGCGCCTGAACCATGTCTCCAAGCAGTACGGCGACCTACGGGTCGTACAGGACTTCAACCTGAACGTGCACAAGGGTGAGTTTGTCTCGCTGCTGGGTCCGTCGGGCTGCGGCAAGACGACGACGCTGCAGATGATTGCGGGCTTCGCGGAGGTGACCGAGGGTTCGATCGAGCTGGACGGCAAGGACATCACCCGTGCGAAAGCCAACGCGCGCGGCCTGGGCATCGTGTTCCAGACCTACGCGCTGTTTCCGCACATGACGGTGCGCGAGAACGTGGAGTTCGGGCTGGAGATGCGCAAGTGCCCGCCGGCCGAACGCCGCGAGCGCGCCCTGCAGACGCTGGCGCTCGTGCATCTGGACAAGCACGTTGACCGCTACCCGCGCGAGCTGTCGGGCGGCCAGCGCCAGCGCGTCGCCCTGGCACGCGCGCTGGTCATCAAGCCGCCGGTGCTGCTGCTGGACGAGCCGCTGTCGAACCTGGACGCCAAGCTGCGCGAAGAGATGCAGTTCGAGCTGCGTGAGATCCAGCGCAAGGTGGGCACGACCACCATCATGGTCACCCACGACCAGGCCGAAGCCATGTCGATCAGCGACCGTGTGGTCGTCATGGAGGCAGGCCGCATCACGCAGGTGGATACGCCGCTGGCGGTGTATGAGCATCCGCGCAATGCGTTCATCTCCACCTTTGTCGGCAAGGCCAACCTGCTGCATGCGGCAGTGGTGTCCGGCGCTGACGGCGAGCTTCGTGCATCGGTCGGGTCCGTGCAACTCGCGCTGCCGCCGGGCACGCCGGTGGGCAGCAAGGTCGTGCTGGCGCTGCGCCCCGAAAAGATGACGTGCACCGCCGACGGCACCGGCCGCTGCGAAGGCCGCGTGACCGAACGCTTCTTCCTCGGCAACCAGTGGATGTACACCGTCGACACGCCGCTTGGCGCGATGCTGGTCTCTGCCGTCAACGATGGCGATGCCCCGCGCGAAGTGGGCCAGACCGTCGGCGTGGATTGGCAAGACCGCTATGTCCGCGTGATCGGTACCGAGGGGACTGCAGCATGAGCCGCAGACCGATCTGGGTGCCGTGGAGCATGACCGGCCCGGCGCTGGCGCTCTTCGGCGTGATGCTCTTCGTGCCGCTCGCGCTGAGCGTGATGCTGTCGTTCAACGCGTTCGACGCCGACAAGGGCCCAATTGCGGGCACCTTCACGTTTGCGCACTACCTGCATGTGGTGCAAGACCCGTACTACTACGAAATCTTCTGGCGCACGCTGCGCGTTTCAGCGCTCGTGACGCTGATCTGCATCCTGATCGGCGCGCCCGAGGCCTACATCCTGAGCCGGATGCGCAAGCCCTGGCGCTCGATTTTCCTGCTCATCATCCTGGCGCCGCTGCTGATCTCCGTTGTGGTGCGCGCCTTCGGCTGGAGCATGCTGCTCGGGCCCGAAGGGTTGGTCAACGCCGTGTTCAAGGCGGTCGGCATCGGCCCGGTCAAGCTGCTGTACAACGAGACGGCCGTGGTGATTGCGCTGGTGCACGTGATGCTGCCGTTCATGGTGATTCCGGTGTGGACCTCGCTGCAAAAGCTCGACCCGTGGGTGGAAAACGCCGCGCTGTCGTTGTCCGCATCGCACTTCACCACGTTGCGCCGCGTGGTGCTGCCGCAAGTCATGCCGGGCATTCTGTCGGGCAGCCTGATCGTGTTTGGGCTGGCGGCCAGCTCATTCGCCATTCCGGGCCTGCTCGGCGGGCGCCGCGTGAAGATGGTCGCCACGCTCATCTACGACGAATACCTGAACGAACTGAACTGGCCGCTGGGCGCAGCCATCGCGCTGATTCTGCTGGCGGCCAACCTCGTCATCATGCTGGGCTGGAACCGCATGATCGAAGGCCGCTACAAGAAGACGTTGGGCTGAAGGAGCGCACATGCAAAAGAACGGACCGCTCGCGCTCATCTTCAACGCGCTCGTCATCACCTTCATGGTGGCACCGCTGGTGATCGTGTGCATCGTCGCCTTCACGCCCGAAGAAACGCTCACGCTGCCGACCCACCATTTCTCGCTGCGCTGGTTCGACCAGGTGCTGCATCACCCCGACTTCGTGCAGTCGTTCTGGAACAGCCTCTGGCTGGGCCTCGCGGCGGCCACGCTGTCGACCGCGCTGGCGGTGCCGGCTGCCATGGCCATCGTGCGCTTCCGTGCGCCGGGGCTGCAGTATCTGCAAGGCGTGTTTCTGTCGCCGCTGATCATTCCGCACCTTGTGCTGGGCGTGGCGTTGCTGCGCATGTTCTCGCTGGTGGGTGGGCAAGGCAGCTTCGGCTGGCTGATCTTCGCGCACGCGCTGATCGTCACGCCGTACACGATGCGGCTGGTGATGGCGGCGCTCGTGGGCTTTGACCACTCGGTCGAGCATGCTGCTTATTCGCTGGGCGCAAGCAGCTTTACGGTGTTCCACCGCATGACGCTGCCGATGATCCTGCCGGGCATCACGGGCGGCTGGCTGCTGGCCTTCATCAACAGCTTTGATGAGCTGACGATGTCGATCTTCGTGGTGTCGCCCGCCACCGTCACGCTGCCGGTGCGCATGTACATGTACGCCACGGAATCGCTCGACCCGATGATGGCCGCCGTCTCGGCGCTGATCGTCTTCCTCACGCTCGCGCTGATGCTGCTGCTGGACAAGGTCTATGGCCTGGACCGAATTCTGATCGGCAAGCATTGAGACAGAGATCACGATGAATGCTCCTGCAAACCGCTCTGCCCGCGCGCAGCTCCAGCGCCTCAAAGAGCGCAATCGCCCCACGGTGGCCTTCGTGCTGGACGGCCACCCCGCCGAAGCGCTGGCCGGCGATACCGTTCTGACGGCCGTGCTCACGCAAACGCGCCAGTTGCGCATCAATGAATTCAGTAAGCAGCCGCGCGCCGGCTTCTGCCTGATGGGCGCATGCCAGGACTGCTGGGTGCGCCTGGCCGACGGCAAATCGCTGCGCGCCTGCCAGACCATGATCGAACCGGGCATGCACATCTGCACGCAACCGGCCGGCAGTGAGGGCGCCGCGTGATGACGCAACCCGCCCCCACACTGCAGCGGCAATCGCAACAGGACCTGCAGCCCGTCATCATCGGTGCCGGCCCGGCAGGCGTGCGCGCGGCGCAAACCTTGCTGGCACATGGCCTCAAACCCATCGTGCTGGATGAGGCGCCGCGCTCGGGCGGCCAGATCTATCGCCGCCAGCCGGATGGCTTTAGCCGCAGCGCCGCTGATCTGTACGGCACCGAAGCCGACCGCGCTCAGGCCATACACCGCACCTTCGACCAGCTCCAACTGCAGATCGATTACCACCCGCAGACCCTGGTCTGGAATGCCCAGCCCGATCTGCTCGACCTGCTGCATGTGCCAACGCGCGCGGTCAGCAGCCTGCCCTGGCGCGATGTGATCGTCGCCACCGGCGCCACCGACCGCGTGCTGCCCATCCCGGGTTGGACGCTGCCTGGCGTCTATACGCTGGGCGGCGCGCAAGTCGCGCTCAAGTACCAGGGCTGCGCGATTGGCGATGCCGTCGTGTTTGCCGGCACCGGCCCGCTGCTGTATCTGGTGGCCTGCCAGTACGCCAAGGCCGGCGCGAACGTTGTGGCGGTGCTCGACAGCGCGCCTGCCTCCGCGCGCTACAAGGCGGCGCCTGCCATGCTGGGCCAGCCCGCCGTCATGGCCAAGGGGTTGGCACTGGTCGGCTGGCTCAAGCTACATGGCATTCCGATGCACCACGGCGTGCGATTGCTGCGCGCCGAAGGCGATGCGGCGGTGGAACAACTCGTGTGGCAAGACAGCGCCGGCCGCGAGCAGCACACTGCATGTTCCGCCGTGGGCATGGGTTACGCGCTGCGGCCGGAAACACAGCTCGCCGATCTGCTGAGCTGCGCGTTCGAGTTTTCTGCACTGCACCGCTGCCACGTGCCGCGCATCGACGCCATGCGGCGCAGCTCGGTCGCTGGCGTCTATCTGGCAGGCGATGGCGCGGGCATCATGGGCGCCGATGCAGCCGAGTACTCCGGCGAATTGGCCGCGCTCGCCTTGTTGCAGGATCGGCAAATCACGGTCGATGACGATCGCTTGGCTGCGCTACGCCAGCGCCTGCAGAAGATCGAGCGGTTCCGCCACGCGCTGGAAATCGCCTTCCCGTTTCCCGATGACTGGGCCGCGCACGCCAGCGACGACCTGGTGGTATGCCGCTGCGAAAACGTCACCGCGGGCACCCTGCGCCAGACGGCAGCCGAATGCGGCGTGCACGAGCTGAACCGGCTCAAGGCGCTGTGCCGGGTCGGCATGGGCCGCTGCCAGGGCCGGATGTGCGGCGCGGCGGCGGCGGAAATTTTGGCGCACGCGCAGTCCGTGCCGCTGGAACAGGTGGGCCGATTGCGCGGGCAGGCACCGATCAAGCCGCTGCCGCTGGATGTGACCGAGGTGATCGAACCGGAGGGCCACCATGCGTGAGCAGCTTGCATGCGACGTGGCCATCATCGGCGGCGGCATCATGGGCAGCGCCACCGCGCTGTTCCTGCGGCGGCGCGGGCTGACCGTCACCTTGCTCGAACGCGACCTGTGCGGCTCACGCTCCAGCGGCGTCAACTTTGGCGGTGTGCGCCGCCAGGGGCGGTCCATTGAGCAATTGCCGCTAGCGCAGCGTTCGCACCAGATCTGGGGGCGCCTGACCGAGCTGATCGGCACCGAGGCCGAGTACGAACGCAGCGGGCACTTCAAGATCGCGCGCAGCGTGGCCGACATGGAATCGCTGGCCGGTTATGCGGCGCGCAGCGAGGGGTTTGGCCTCGGCTTGCAGCTCATTGAAGGCCGGACCGCGCTGCAGAAGTATTTTCCGATGGGCGGCGATCAGATCGTCGGCGGCTCGCTGTGCCCGGAAGACGGACAAGCCAATCCGCGCCTGCTGTCGCCCGCATTTGCACACGCCGCGCAGGCTGCCGGTGCCGATGTGCGCGAGCACGCGCCGGTGCAATCGGTCGAGCACGATGGTGCGCGCTTCGTCGTCCATGCACGCCAGCATGATCGCGATCTGGAGGTCAAAGCCTCCGCGCTGGTCAACTGTGCCGGGGCGTGGGCCGCCCAGTTTGCCGCGCAATGGGGCGAGCCCGTGCCCATGTTCACCATCCCGCCCACCATGGGCGTGACCGAGCCGCTGCCGTTCTTCCTGCCCTGGAGCCTGGGCGTGGAAGGCGGCGGCATCTATTGCCGCCAGGTGCGGCGCGGCAATGTGGTGTTCGGCGGCGGGCGCGGCTACGTGCTGGACGACCAGCGCGCACGCTCGTCGCACGTGGCGATCCTGCGCCAGCTGCCGCAATTGGCGGCCCTGCTGCCGCAACTCACGGGCGCGCACATCATCCGCACCTGGAGCGGCACCGAAGGCAACCTGCCCGACGACCAACCCGTGATTGGCCCCAGTGCCCGCCGCCCCGGCCTGTTCCACGCGTTCGGCTTTGCCGGCGCCGGCTTCCAACTCGGCCCCGGCGTGGGCGATGTCATGGCCGAACTGATTGCCGAAGGCCGCACCACCACACCGATCGAACCCTTTTCCATCCAACGCTTTCTGCCACCCGCAGCTTGATGCACTTGATGCCCCAGGAGACCACCATGCTTGTGAAACACGCGAAAACATCGTTCACGTCCGTCATTGCTGCGGCTGCCGGTATGGCGCTGCTCGCCGCGGGCACCGCCCACGCCGACACCAAGACGCTGTACATCGGCATGAACGGCGGCAACATGGAACGCACCTACACCCAGTTCGTATTCCCGCCGTTCGAGAAGGCCAACAACGTCAAGGTCGTTGTCGTGCCCGGCACCTCGACCGACATCCTCGCCAAGGCGCAGGCGACCAAGGGCCGCGCACAGATGCATGTGATGACGCTGGACGACGGTGTCATGTTCCGCGCCATCGGCATGGGGCTGTGCGAAAAACTCAAGCCTTCGGCCAACCTGTCGACCGTGCCGGCCATTGCGCACCTCAAGGGTGACTACGCGGTGGGCTTGTCGATGGGCCTGACGGGCCTAGCCTACAGCACCAAGATCTTTGCCGACAAGGGCTGGACGCCGCCCACCTCGTGGGGCGATCTGGCTGACCCGAAATACAAGGGCAAGGTGGTCGTGCAATCCATGCCGGCTTCGTCGTTCGGGCTGGACGCCTTCCTGATGTTCAACCGCCTCAAGGGCGGCACGGAAAAGAACGTCGAACCGGCTTTCAAGGCATGGCCGACCACCATCGGCCCGAACGTGGTCGAGTACATCCCCAACTCGTCGAAGGTGGTGGAGATGATGCAGGCCGGCGATGCAGCGCTGTTCCCGTACACGCTCACGCAGGTGGAGCTGATGAAGTCCAAGGGCATCCCGATGGAATTCGTCGCGCCCAAGGAAGGCGCTGTGGTCCTGCTGACGGCGCAATGCGTGCTGGCCAACAACCCAGATGCCGACCTGGCGCAGAAGCTCGTGGATTACCTGATCAGCCCCGAGGCACAGGCGCTCGCCATGGAAAACGGCTCCTACAATCCAGTCAATCCCAAGGCCCCGCTCAAGGGCAAGGCGGCCGAAGAGCAGAACAAGATGAACACCATCCTGAAGACGGCCGTTGCGCTGGACTGGGATGTGATCAACGCCGAGCGCCCCGAGTGGAGCAAGCGCTGGAACCGCGTCGTCGAGCGTTGAGCGTTACACATCACCGCACCGCAACAGTTTTTCGATTGAACACGAGAGAAGAGCAAGGATTCACGCCATGTCAGATTCACGAACACGATTGCAGACCGTACTGAAGGCCCTCGGCCTGGACCTGAAGGCATACGAAGGGCCGGACTGGACAAGCCGCGCCCCGCGCGACGGAGCGGTACTGGCGACCGTGAAATCGCATACCGCCAGCGAGGCCGAGGCTGCCATCCAGAACGCGCATCAGGCGTATCTGGCATGGCGCATCGTGCCGGCGCCCGTGCGCGGCGAACTCGTGCGCCGCCTGGGCGAGGTTCTGCGCACGCACAAAGCGGCGCTTGGCGAACTGGTGTCGTTGGAGGCCGGCAAGATCACCTCCGAAGGCCTGGGCGAAGTACAGGAGATGATCGACATCTGCGACTTTGCCGTCGGCCTGTCGCGGCAACTGCATGGCCTGACCATCGCCAGCGAGCGCCCTGGGCACCGGATGATGGAAACGTGGCATCCGATGGGCGTGGTGGGCATTATTTCGGCGTTCAACTTTCCGGTGGCGGTGTGGTCGTGGAACGCCGCGCTCGCCCTCGTGTGCGGCAACGCCATCGTGTGGAAGCCGTCGGAGAAAACGCCGCTCACCGCCATCGCTTGTCAGCATCTGATGCAACAGGTGGTCGACGCGTTCAATGCCGAAAAGCCGGGGGCGATTCCTGCTGGTCTGAGCCAGTTGCTGATCGGCGGGCGCGACGTGGGCGAAGCGCTGGTGGCCAGCCACCTTGTGCCGGTGGTCAGCGCCACGGGCTCGACGCGCATGGGCCGCCAGGTGGGCGTGAAGGTGGCGGAGCGCTTCGGCCGCTCGATCCTGGAGCTGGGCGGCAACAACGCGATGATCGTCACGCCCTCGGCGGACCTGGAATTGGCGGCGCGCGCCATCACCTTTGCCGCCGTCGGCACGGCGGGCCAACGCTGCACGTCGTTGCGTCGCCTGATCGTGCACCGCTCGGTGGCCGACACGCTGCTGGCTCGCCTCGAAAAGATCTACCAGAGCATTGCCATTGGCGACCCGCTGGCCGACGGCACGCTGGTCGGCCCGTTGATCGACCAGGCTGCCTTCGACGGCATGCAGCAGGCACTGGCGCAGGCGCGCGCTGAAGGCGGCGAAGTATTGGGTGGCGAGCGCGTGCGTGAAGACCTCGGCGCCGATGCCTGGTACGTGCGCCCTGCGCTGGTCAAGATGCCGAAGCCGACGAAGGTGATGGAAAGCGAAACCTTCGCGCCCATCCTCTATGTCGTGACGTATGACGGCGACACCGAGCAGGCCATCGCGATCCAGAACGGCGTGCCGCAGGGCCTGTCGTCTGCGATCTTCACGGCCAACCTGAGCGATGCCGAACGCTTCATGTCGTCGGCAGGCAGCGACTGCGGCATCGCCAACGTCAACATCGGCACGTCGGGCGCCGAGATCGGCGGCGCATTCGGCGGGGAAAAGGAAACCGGCGGCGGGCGTGAATCCGGCTCGGATGCGTGGAAGGGCTACATGCGCCGCGCCACCAACACCGTCAACTACAGCGGCGCGCTGCCGCTGGCGCAGGGCGTCCGGTTCGACGTTTGATCCGCGCCTGATCGGTGTGATGTTCGGGCGGCGGCGCGCGATGCTCCGCCGCCCTGATGTTCAACGCACCGCGCCACCCACTTCCGTGATCGCGCTGTAGACCAGCGTGCGCAACTGCCGGCGCACGGGGTAGGCAGACGACGGCAGCACCTGCGTCAGGAACAGGCCGATGAGGTCTTCCCGCGGATCCACCCAGAAGAACGTGCCGGCCGCGCCGCCCCAGAAGAAGTCGCCCGTGCTACCGGGAATCAACGTGGCAGCCTGCGAGATCGTGGTCGCGAAACCCAACCCGAATCCGACGCCGTCATAGGCGGCCTCGCTGAACATCGAAGGCGACGACAGGCTCGACATGTCGCGCCCGCCCGGCAGATGGTTGGCCGTCATCAGCGCCAGCGTTTTGGGCCCCAGCAGGCGCACGCCGTCCAGCTCGCCGCCCTGCAGCAGCATGCGTGAGAAGCGCAGGTAATCCGCCGCGGTGGAAACCAAACCACCGCCGCCGGAGACGAAGCTGGGCGGCTTCAGATAGGGGCTGGTGTGCGGATCGTCCTGCAAGACCGGCCCACGATCGGACACCACCTTCGAGCCCATCGCGCCCACCGCATAGCACGCACAGAAGCGCGACGCCTTCTCTTCCGGCACATGAAAGGCCGTATCGACCATGCCCAACGGATCGAAAATCCGCTCCTTCAGGAAGGTCTCGAACGGCATGCCGCTGATCTTGCCGACCAGGTAGCCGAGCACATCGGTGGAAACGGAGTAGTTCCACGCGTCGCCCGGCGAGAACTCCAGCGGCACGCCGGCCAGCTTTTCGATCATCTCGTCGAGCGTGCCGTCGGTGGCAATGTCGCCCAGCTTGAGCCGGCGGTACGCTGCGTCGACATTCGTGTTCTGGTGGAAGCCATAGGTCAGCCCGGAGGTGTGGCGCAGCAGGTCGACCATGCGCATGGGGCGCTTGACCGGGCGCGACTGGAAGCCCTCCATGAAGCCGCCGGCGTGCACGCCCAGGTTCGCCCACGCGGGGATGAACTTGCTGACCGGATCGTCCAGCGCAACCTTGCATTCCTCCACCAGCATCATGAACGCCACCGACGTGATGGGCTTGGTCATCGAGTAGATGCGGAAGATCGAATCTTCAGCCAGCGGCACCTGGCGCTCGCGGTCGGCCAAGCCCAGCACGGAGTTCAAGGCCAGTTCGCCGCGCCGCCACACCTGGACGAGCGCGCCGGGTAGCTTGCCGGTCGCAATGTAGGCGTCATCGATGAAGCGCTCGACCCGTTCCAGCCGATCACGGGACATCCCCTGCGTTTGCGTGCCTTGCCTGTCCATGCCTTCTCCTTGCATTGATGCCCGCGCGAGCGGCGCAGGCGTGCCAGACTCCGATCCGGTCTGCACGGTATTCCGACGCGCGCAAACCGGCCCTGCGACACTGTACAGCGCTGATCCATTGCACGCGACAATGTCCGGCCCGCGCCTATGCTTCAATGCGGTTCGACCGCAACCCCGACCGAATATGAAGCGCTTCGACGACCTGTACCTCTTCACACGCGTGGTGGAAGCCGGTGGCTTTTCCGCCGCCGAGCGCGCCACGGGCATTCCCAAGTCGCGTTTGAGCCGGCGCATTGCCGAACTGGAGGTTCAGCTCGGCACGCGGCTGCTGCAGCGATCGAGCCATCGCGTATCGGTCACGCCCGTGGGTGAAGCGGTGTATCGGCATGCGCGCGACATGGCCGACGCATCTGCCGCCATTGAAGCGCTGACCGGCGCAGCACGCAGCGAACCGGCCGGCGTGCTGCGCGTCGGCACATCGCCGTTGCTGGCAGAGACGTTGGTGGCAGGCTGGCTTGCCGAGTTTGCCGATGCGCATCCGAAGCTGCGCATCGAGCTGGATTTGTCCAATACGTACGTCGATCTGATCGAGCAGCGCATTGACGTGGCGATCCGAGCAGCCACGGGGCCACTGCCCTCGCGCGATGTGGTGGCGCGGCATCTGGCGGTCTCGCCGCGTGTTCTGGTGGCCAGCCCCGCGTTGCTTTCCCGTGTGGGTGAGCCCGACACGCCCGCGGCGCTGGAAGATTTCCCTTGCCTGGGGCAAGGCTCGCTCACACGCAGCCGCGATTGGGTGCTGCAGGATGCGCGTGGGCACCGGATCTCGCTGCCGATTCGCCCTCGCTTTGCCAGCGACAACATCATCGCCCTGCGCGAAGCGGCCACCGCAGGGCTCGGGCTAGCTGTCCTGCCGCTGCATTGCTGTCATGCGGCGCTTGTCAGCGGCCGCCTGCGTACGGTGCTGCCAGGCTGGACCCCCGAGCCGGCCGACCTGCACGCTCTCTATCCGTCGCGCGCAGGCGTGCCGCCTTCAGTGAAGGCGCTGGTGGCGTTCCTGCGCGAGCGCTTTGCCGCCGAAGCCACCATGCAGCCGATGCCCTGACGCCGCGCGTTACTTCATCACGCGGCCAAGAAAGTCGAGCATGCGCGCACCAATTTCCGCATGGTGCGTCTCCAGCGCAAAGTGGCCGCTGTCGACAAAGTGGATCTCCGCATCCGGCAGGTCGCGCTTGAAAGCCTCCGCACCCGACGGAATGAAGATGGTGTCATTGCGTCCCCACACCGCCAGCAGCGGCGGGCGATGCGCGCGGAAGTACGCATGCAGCGCCGGATACAGTGCCACATTGCTCGCGTAATCCAGGAACAGATCCATCTGGATGTCGAGCTGGCCCGGACGGCTCAGAAAATATTGATCCAGCAGGTAGCCATCCGGCGCCACGCGCGTCGGATCCGGCACGCCGTTCAGGTATTGCCACTGCGTCATCTCATCCGACACGATTGCATGCAGCTCGCGGCGATGCGCTTCGTCCGGGTTGTTCCAATACGCCTTGATTGGCGCCCACGGACCTTCGCCCAGGCCTTCCTCATAGCCGTTGCCGTTCTGCGTGACGATGGCGCTGATGCGCTCCGGATGGGCCATCGCCAGGCGCCAGCCAACCGGCGCGCCGTAGTCGAACACGTAGATCGCATACCGCGACAGGCCGATCGCCTGCGTAAAGCCGTCGACCACATGCGCCAGGTTGTCGAACGTGTAGCGGAAGCCGCTCGGCACCTGCGTCAGGCCAAAGCCGGGAAAGTCCGGTGCCACCACGTGATAGCGCGCAGCCAACTGCGGAATCAGGTTGCGGAACATATGCGATGCGCTGGGAAAGCCGTGCAGCAACAGCACGGTCGGCGCATCGGCCGGGCCGGCCTCCCGATAGAACACGCGCACACCTTCGACATCCACCGTGCGATGACGTACAGCGGTGGGGGCATACGCATCGACAACCAGATCAGCGGCGCGGACAGGGGCGTTCATGGCAAGACTCCGGATGGGTTTCGAGAAAGCAGCGAAACCATAGTAACCCCGTAAACACTGTTTTTCAAGTTACATAAAATTTTCCCATTGCTCGCATGCCGATTTGTGATGCGAAACAAAACGGGCACGCCGTCTGGCGTGCCCGCGCGGGAAACGATGCAGCAGGAAAGCTCAGATGAGCCGCTCGAGCGCCTGGGCGGCAATGCGCCGCGTGATGGCTTCGGCCGACGCTTCCGTGGCCAGCCGGCCGGCTTGGCCTGACCACAGGTTGATGAAATCACCCGAGCCAGTCGGCTCCGTCTTGGCGCGCAGCGGCGCCAACGCGCCGCCGGCTGTCGGAAAGGCCGGCGCAAACGGGCTCATGGGGCCGATCTCGCGCATCAGCCGGTTGACGATGCCGCGCGCCGGTCGGCCGGTGAACAGGTTAGTGAGCGCGGTGTCGGCATCGGTTGCCTGCTTGAGCGCTGCGCGATGAATGGCCGAGGTCTTGGCCTCCGGCGACAACATGTAGGCCGTGCCGATCTGCACCGCCGATGCCCCCAGCGCCAACGCCGCCACCACACCGCGTGCATCGCCAATGCCGCCCGCTGCAATGATCGGCACCTTCACCGCATCGGCCACCTGCGGCACCAGTGCGAAGGTGCCCACCTGCGATTCGATCGTCTTGGCGAGGAACATGCCGCGATGGCCGCCCGCCTCGTTCCCCATGGCGATGATCGCGTCGACCCCGCGTGCTTCCAGCCACCGCGCCTCTTCCACCGTGGTGGCGGCGGAGATGACCTTCGCCCCCGCGGCCTCCACGCGGGCCTGCAATTCCGGCGCGGGCAATCCGAAGTGGAAGCTCACCACCTCCGGCTTCAGTTCCTCCACCAGCGCGCAGGTCGCTTCGTCGAACGGGGCGCGGTTGACGGCCGGCGCTTGCGCGTTCAAATCGATACCGAACTCGGCGTAGTACGGGGCCAGATGGGCACGCCATTTGGCATCGCGCTCGGGGTCCGGGCGCGGCGGCGTGTGGCAGAAGAAATTCAAGTTGATGGGGCCGCGCACGGCCGCCCGAAACTGCTCGACCTGCTGGCGAATCTGCTCGACATTCAGCATCGCGCACGGCAACGAGCCGAGGCCACCGCCGCGCGCCACGGCAATCGCCAGCTCCACGCCGGCCACCCCCGCCATCGGCCCCAGCACGATGGGCACCTCGATATTGAACAGTTCCAGCACGCGTGCATCGGGCCATGCGCTCATGATCGTCTCCGGCAAGTTACTTGGATGACACATGGTAATGCGGCGGACTTTTCACCGGATTGATCCATTGAAACGCATGCGCAACAAGTAACTGGAATAACAATTTAAATTGGTTACAATTTAATCCACCGCCTTTTTGAACACCGCCATGCCCGCACCTGCAGCTGCCACCGATGCCCCCCTGCTGATCGCCGACGATCCGGTGCTGGACATGCTCAACACCGTCGCCAACGTCAACGGCGAGCCGCACGATTTCTGGCAGAACGACGCCGATGTCTCCGATTGGCTGGTTCGCGCCGGCTGGCTTGCGGAGCCCGTGGCAGGTCGTTATCCGCCCGGCGTGCTGCTGGCGGTGGCGCGGCACCTGCGCGAAGTGATTCGCACATTGGTGGAGGCGCGCAAGTCGGGCCGTGCTGCCAGCGCCGATGCGCTCAATGTGTTCCTGCGGCAAGCGCCCAGCCATCCCGTATTGGTCTGGGAAAACGGCACCCCGCGCGTCGAACGCCTGCGCCCCACCGATTCGGTCGAGCAATGTCTGGCGCCGCTGGCGGAAGCCGCCGCGCATCTGCTCGCCGAAGGCGATTTCCAGCTCGTGCGCGTGTGCGAACACCCCGAATGCACGCTGTGGTTTTACGACCGCACCAAGTCGCACAAGCGTCGCTGGTGCAGCATGGCTCTCTGCGGCAACCGGCATAAGGTGGCGGAGTACCGCAAACGCCAGCAGGGCTGATCGGCCTTCCGTCGTTCCAATGCTGGAACGCCGCGTCGCGGCCAAACGGGCTGCGCGCACGTCTGCTGGTTCGTAACCTGTTCTCCCGAAACATCGCACCCAATCAGGAGAACAGCATGTCCGCAACGCAAGCCACCCCATCCACGATCACGCAACGCCTCGCAGGCCGCACCGCCATCGTCACCGGCGGCTCGCGCGGCATCGGCGCCGCCGTGGCGCATCGGCTGGCCGCCGACGGCGCGCGCGTGGCCGTGGTCTATCGCAGCAATGCAGCAGAAGCCGACGCGGTGGTCAACACCATCCGCAGCACCGGCGCGCAAGCGATTGCCGTACAAGCCGATGTGAGCGATGCCGTGTCCGTTGACGCGATGGTGAGCACCGTGCGAGAGGCCTTCGGCGCCATCGACATCCTCGTCAACAACGCCGGCATCCTGGAAAACCAGCCGGTGGGCCGCGTCGATCTCGCATCGTTCGACGCGCAGTTCCGCACCAATGCCTTCTCGACGATTCTCGTGACGCAAGCGGTGCTGCCGCATGTGCCGGCACGCGGCGGGCATATCGTGAACGTGTCTTCCAGCCTCGCGTACCGGCCCCGCGCAGGGCTGGCGGTGTATGCGGCAAGCAAGGCCGCCGTCAGCGCCCTCACCCACGCGTTTGCCGTAGAACTGGGCGCGCGCAACATCACGGTCAACGCCGTGGCACCCGCGCTCACGCGCACCGACATGACCGCGCCGATTCCCGATGAAGTCAAAGCGCGCATGCGCGAATCGACACCGATGGGCCGGCTGGCAGAGCCGGACGACATCGCCGACGCCATTGCCTTCCTGGCCTCCGACGACGCCCGCTGGATCACCGGCCGCACCCTGATGACCGACGGCGGCTTCATCTAACAACCCGCTTCTCCTACGGACGCCGGGCCAAGACGCCACCCCAGATATACAGATGGTGTGGCCGTACCCTGCCCTAGATGGCGCCTTGGATTTTTGTCGCGGGGAGGAAAAAGAGGGGAGGCTGTCTGAGCGCGGCGAGTTTGCCTCCCCTCCCTCCCCGTGACGAAAATCCAAGGGGAAGTCGCCATCTCGGGCGCGCCTTTCTTTGCTTACCTTTCTTTGGCAAGACAAAGAAAGTAAGTCGGCCCCGCGAGGGGCCGAAACCCAACAATAAACCCACACCAACAAGCTGCGCCCGCAAAAAAAGAACACGAGCGCAGCGCCCAGCCATTTACTCAGCCAACTGCTTCACAAGCCGATAAAGAAACTCCCGCCCGTCATACAACCGCGCAATCTCGATACGCTCATCCAGACCATGCGTGCGCAGGTCTGCCGGCTCGGTAAACAACCCCGACACGCCATACATCGGAATACCGGCATTGCGCATGAACCGGCTGTCGGTCGCGCCCGTGCTCATCGCCGGAATCACCGGCACATTCCACATCTGCTGCGTCAGCGCCTCCACCGTTTTCACCAGATCGCCATTGAGCGGCGACGCGGGGCTCGCCAGCGGCTTGTTGACGTAGCGCACGCTGATCTTCTCGTTGCCGATCACCTGCTTCAGCTGGCGATCGATATCGGCCGGATCATCGTGCGGCAGGATGCGGCAATTGACGGTGGCCTTGGCCGATTGCGGCAGCGCATTTTCGGCATGGCCGGCATTGACCATGGTGGCCACGCACGTCGTGCGCAACTGCGCGTTGTAGAACGGGATGGCCGAAAGCCGATCAATCGCAGCTTGGTCCGGCTTGCCGGTGCCGACCGAACGCATGTCGTCGGCCAGTTGCCCCGTGGCCAGCGGTGCGCTGCGCGCGAAGTAAGTTTGCGTCACGTCGGCCAGCTTGACGGGAAACTGATACGCGCCCAGCCGGTCCAGCGCGGCTGACAACGCATAGATCGGGTTCGTCTTTGTCGGCACCGAACTGTGGCCGCCCACGTCGCGCACTTCCAGCTCGTACGTCGTGTACATCTTCTCGGCCACCTGAATGCGGTGGAGCACCGGCTTGCCGTTGCGCAGCTCCCCACCGCCACCTTCGTTGATGCCGAACTCGGCCTTCACCAGCTCCGGCTTGTTGTTGACGATCCAGTACGCGCCGTTGGTCGGCACATCGCCGCGTTCCTCGTCGGTGGTCAACGCCAGGATGATGTCGCGCGACGGCTTGAAGCCTTCCTGTTTGAGTTGACCCAGCACGGACACGAAGGCCGAGGCCATCGCCTTGTCGTCAATCGCACCGCGCGCGGTGAAGTAGCCATCCGTCTCCTGCAGCTTGAAGGGGTCGGTCTTCCAGTCTTCACGCTTGGCTTCCACCACGTCAATGTGGGCAAGCAGCAGCATCGGCTTCTTGGCGCCGGTGCCCTTGAAGCGCAGCACCAGGTTGCCCTTTTTCGGAAAGGGCTCCAGCACCTGCATGTCGGCTGCGGCAAAGCCCGCGTCGCGCAGGCGCTTTTCCATTGCATGCGCGGCCTTGGTCGTATCACCCGCCGAATGCGTCGTGTTGATCTCGACCAGCTCCTTATAGATGTCGTGGTAGCGCTGCTGCTCGGGCGTGAGCGTGGTGGGCGCGGGCTTGCTGGCGGGGATGGTCTGGGCGAATGCGCCGGCGCTGCATGCCAACACGGCGGCAGACACCAAGACGCGAACGGAAACACGACGACACTGGAAACGCATGACACCTCCGGATAATCGTTATGTGAACCGGCTCATGGCTCGTAGCGAGTGGCTCGGGGGGCGTGGCAGGACCATGAGCGGCTTCTGGATGCACCGCATAAAGCAAAGCGGGGCCGACCCGAAGGCCGACCCCGCAGTGTAGCGCCGCGACAGCCATTTAGCTGCCACGGCAACCCATCAGGAAACGTGCTTTACATCGCCACGCGGAACACCGCCACAGCGCGGCGCAGTTCGTCCGCTTGTTCCTCCAGCGCCTGCGCAGCGGCAGCCGCTTCTTCCACCAGCGCGGCGTTCTGCTGCGTCACGTCGTCCATCTGCGTGACGGCTTCGTTGATCTGCTCGATGCCGGTACTTTGCTCAGCCGAGCCCGCGCTGATCTCGCCCATGATGTCGGTCACGCGCTTCACGGCCACGACGATCTCTTCCATCGTCTTGCCCGCACGCGCCACCAGCGTCGAACCGGATTCCACACGCGTGGCGGAATCTTCGATCAACGATTTGATCTCCTTAGCGGCACCCCCGCTGCGCTGTGCCAGCGTGCGCACTTCACCGGCCACCACGGCAAAGCCGCGCCCCTGCTCCCCGGCACGCGCGGCTTCCACAGCAGCGTTGAGCGCCAGGATGTTGGTCTGGAACGCAATGCCTTCGATGACAGCGATGATGTCGGTGATCTTGCGCGACGATTCGCTGATCTCACCCATCGTGGTCACCACGTCTTGCACCACGGCACCGCCCTGCACGGCAATGTCGGAGGCGGTCACAGCCAGCGTGCTTGCCTGACGGGCGTTGTCGGCGTTCTGCTTCACGATGCTCGTCAGCTCTTCCATGCTGGATGCGGTTTCCTCCAGCGAGCTGGCCTGCTCTTCGGTGCGTTGCGAAAGATTGGTGTTGCCTGCGGCGATCTGCTGCGTGGCGGACGCAATCGACTCGCTGCCGCGACGCACCGTCACCACGGTCTCCTTCAGCTTGGCTTGCATCTGCTGCAGGCCTTCCATCAGCAGGCCCATCTCGTCACGCGAGTGGATGCGCACGTCGGTGGTCAGGTTACCGCCCGAAATTTCATGGAAGTGCACGAGCATCTCTGCGAGCGGGCGAGAGATCGCGCGCGACAGCACCAGGTAACAGGCGGCCGCCAGCGCAATACCCACGGCAATCACGATGATGAACGCCCAAACCAGACCGTCGAAGAACGACTGCGCCTTGCTGTAAGCCGACGCGGCAATCTCTGCTTGAATGGCGTTCAGGCGATCGGCCTTGATGGCGTAAGGCACGAACAGTTCGTACAGCTTGTCGAGCACCAACGGACGCGCGGCTGCGTAGTCGTGACGGTCAAACGCTGCCAGAGCCGGCTTCAAACCCTCGTTGAAGAACGCATCGCGCAGGCGCTTGGCCTCGCCAGCGGTCTGCTCTTCTTCAGGCGTGGCGAACGGCAGCGCGTTGTAGGCATTCCAGCCATCGTCGCTGGCCTTGACCTGCTCGCGGGCGGCCTTCACCAAGTCTGCGATCTTGGCGTCGTCCGTTTCATAGACGGCACGATCCAGCGCCGTACGGACCTGCACCAGCCTCGAAATGGCCTGACCCAGTGCGCGCGTGGAGGCGAGCTGATTCGAATAGGTTTCCTTCAGCGCCTTGTTGGAGCGCATGTTGCCGTACAGCCCCAGCGCGCCGACGCCCGCAAGGAATACAGCCAGAACAAACAGGACCAGCGCCAGCCGAGCCTTGATGGAGAGCGTCTTCATATCTGCCGTGGATTGCTAAGGACAAAACGTCGCGACTGCCCGTGGGGGCGCCGACGTAAGCCAAAGTAACGACAGATAGTCCGTAATCTTTAATCAAGATCTAATGGTTTGTACTGAATATACGGCGCGTAACCACACGTAGTTAAACGCGCTTCACACGCTGCACGTCCATGCGTTCAACGTGTGAAACACGCGGCCTGAGTTCGCGCCATCAATGCGTTATCGAGCAGGACACCGCGCACCGTGACGCGTTGGCGTGCAAGCACTCCAAACCCGTTGCGAGCAAAGAAGGGTTCTGCGCTCAAACTCACATGCGCCTGCACGCTCGGCACGTCACGCTGCGCTGCCAACTCGAGGATGTGACTCATGAGCTGTTGCCCGACACCTCTTCGCGCGTGCACGGCCGATACGAAGAAGTGATCGATATAGCCGTTGGTCTGCAAATCGGCATAGGCCACGGGCTGCCCGTTGCGTTCCGCCACGAAGGGCTGGATGCGGCGGATGCGCTCATTCCATTGTGCGACGTCGTAGTGGGTCGGGGCCCACGCTTCGCACTGCTGCGGCGTATATTGCGCGGCGGCCAGACCGTGCACGGCGGAATGGAAGACCGCATGCAACAGGGGCTCGTCACCGGGTCTGAAGGCGCGGATGACAACGGTCGATTGTTCAAGCGGTGCGTTCATGATCATTGCCCCGCATGCGGCAGGTCCATCGACGCAAGCACATCCTTGATGTGCTGCGCGGCCTGCTGGGCGTTCTGCGCGGCGGGCACGGGCGGCTGTTGATCGGTCGACAGGTTGCGCACATGGTCATCAATGCTGATGCCGGTGCCAAGTGGCGCGAGCATCGCCGCCGATTCGTGCATGGCCCACTGGAAGTCATTGAGCGGCGCGTTGCGGGCGGCCTGCAAACCGGCTGGGTTCGCCGCCATGGCGCGGGCGGCGACTGGGTCGCGGTTGTCATCTGGCGCACTCAATTCCAAGACCTGCCCCAGGTCGGGTGCGCTGGCATCGCGCGCAGTGAGCGGCGTCCGGATGTTGTAGCGCATGCGCAGCGTCTTGATGATGGCGGTGTGATCGTACGGCTGCGCCACGGTCGAGCGGAAGATCGTGCCCTTGGGAATCCATGGCGACACCACCACCGCCGGCACGCGCACACCCAACCGGTCGAACGCGAAGAGCTGCCCGGGCTGCGGCGGGCTCGGCGGCACCACGGCAGGCGGCGGCACGTGGTCGAAACAGCCGCCGTGCTCGTCGAAGGTGATGATGAGCATCGTCTGGTGCCACTGCGGCGAACTGCGCAGCGCGTTGTACACCTGCGCGACGAGCGCGTCGCCGTAGCCGACGTCATGCGGCGGGTGCATGTCGTTGGGCCAGTCGAGGTCGGCAAAGTAGCGCGGCTCGATAAAGCTGTACGAGGGCAGCTTGCCGCTGGACGCATCGTCGAGAAAATCGTCGAACAGGTGGAAGTGGTCCAGATGCAGCCACAGCCGCGTGAGCGTGAGCGACTGCGCGAAGTCATGGTAATAGACGGCCCAGTCATCAGGCGCCACGCCGTCGAGCACATTGAACAGCGTCGGCATCAAGTACGGAAAGTGCACCGGCGAGTTGTTCGGATAACCGTGCGCGGTGCCGGTGTGCACAAAAAACCGGTTGGGCCACGTCTGGCACGGCGCCGAGGCAAACCACGCATCGCACACGGCGTAATTGCGCGCCAGCGTGCTGAGCGCGGGCACTTGGTCCGGCGTGAAGAAATGCATGATGTCGCGCGGGTCGCCACCGTTCTTGGCGTAGTTGGTGGTGAAGCCCTGCATGGTGGGCGTCTGCCCCAGCGGCATCTGCTGGCCGAAGAGCTGCTGGTTGATGTCAGTGAAAAGTTCGCCCGGGTCGGGATTGGGCAGCGTCATCACGTTGGCCGGCGCGGGCGTCGTCCACACGCGGATGGGCTGGCCGCCACCGTCGGGGTTGGTTTCTTCGCCCGACAGGCCGTCGAACTCCGCGCTCTTTGAATACAGCGTGCCGAACAGGTTGTCGAACGACCGGTTCTCCAACATCAGCACGACCACGTGCTCGATTGCGCCCAAGCCTGCCATGGTGGCCCCCTCGTTTCGTTGCGTTGCTTCGTTTTACGGAGCCGCACCGGGCGGCGCCTGCGGCTCACTATAGGAAGAAACAAGGGGATTGGCGTTGCGTGCGGCTACGGACGGGCCGCCGGCAGCACACGCCACGCAATCAGCGCGCTGCCTGCCGCCACGAGCCACACCACCGGCCATGACGACCAGGCCAGCACCTGCGGCAAACACAGCGATGTCAGCCCCAGCGCCGCAAACGCGCCCGTGTTGCCCAAACCCAGCGCCGTGCCGGCACGCTGCGCACCGGCCAGCGTCGCCAGCTCGGTGTAGCCCACGCCATGCCACGCCGATACGCAGATGCCGCCGGCCACCACGGCCGCCACCAGCCCCACGCGCATGATCGACAGATCGATCGACAGCGCCGACGTCATCCATGCCACGCCGGCCAGCACGACGAACAGCGCAACGCTCAACCGTGCACACGCGAGCAGATAAGCGCGGCGATTGCCGTGACGGTCGGTCCAGCGGCCGCTCCACACGCGCATGACGGCCGCCCCGCCCTGCACCGCTGCCATGGTCAGGCTGAGCGTGAGCACATTGGCGTGTGCAAAGTCGCGCAGGAACACCGTGGCGAAGGCCACCACCGCGCCTTGCGGCACGCACAGCAGCCCAATGGCCAGGGCCATGCGCAACAGCATCGGATCGCGCAGCGGCCCCGTGCCGCCAGGCGCTACAGTTTGTGCTGCCCCATTCACCGTGGCCGGCGCGTCATGCACCCACAGCCACGTGAGCGCCGCAGTCAACGCACACGCCGCCGCCAGCACGCCATACACGGCCGCAAACCCGGCGTGCGCGGCCAGGCTCGGCAGCACCAGGGCACCAACGCCGCCGCCCAGCGGTACGGCGGTCTGGCGGATGCTCATGGCCAATCCGCGCTCGCCTTCGCGAAACCAGCCCATGACCGCGCGGCCGCTCGAACCGTTCACGCTACCGCCCAGCAGGCCGACGCTCAGCATGCCGCCGACCAGCCACGCGAGCGGCGGCACATTGCCATGCAGCGGCACCACGCAACATGCCATCACGAACAGGGCCAGCGCGGTCAGCCCAAGCCCCGTCAGCAGCACCGTGCGATCGCCCCAGCGGTCTGTCAGCAAGCCCCACGGCAATTCGCTGATGGCGATGCCCAGCCCCAGCGCGCCCAGCGTCACGCCCAGCTCCGCATTGCCCAGGTGATACGCCGAGCGGATGAACACGGCCGTCGTCGGGATGCCCGAGAACGCTGCCGAAAAACTCGCATTGGCCGCCACACCCACGCCCAGCACCTTCCAGCGGTGATGGCGCGACAGGGGCATCGAAGTGGCCGGCAGGCCCATCGCGGTTGTCATGATCGTCTCTCCAGAAATGCGTTTGACAGCAGCAGTCTGGCGGAGCAACATTAGGCCTAAATGACGTTATTCCCTCATTTCAAGACATCATGCGCAGAATCGGCTTTTTGGTGTTTCCGGGCTGCAGCCTGCTCGATTTCACCGGCCCGCTGACGGCCTTTGACGTGGCGAACCGCCTGGCACCCCAGCCGGCGTACCGGATCGACGTGCTGTCAGAAGGCGGCACGTTGGTCCAGAGCGCGCCGGGCCTCGTCATGCAGACGCAGGGCCTGGACGATCCGGCCTTTGATACGTTGATCATCTCGGGCGGCAATGGCCCGCGTGAGGATGCGTTCTCGCCCCGGCTGATCGCCTTCGTGCGGGAAGCGGCGCAGCATTCACGGCGCATGACGAGCGTATGTTCCGGCGCGTTTGCGCTGGCGGCGGCAGGCCTGCTTGATGGCCGCCGCGCCACTACGCATTGGCGTATGGCGGCACTGTTGCAGCGGCGGTATCCGCGCGTGCAGGTGCAGAGCGACCACATCTTCATCCACGACGGGCCGGTGTGGACGTCGGCCGGCATCTCGTCAGGCATCGATCTGGCGCTGGCGCTCATCGAGGAAGACCTGGGCGTCGACGTATCGCGCGCTGTGGCTCGCGAACTGGTGGTCTATCACCGGCGGCCCGGCGGGCAATCGCAGTTCTCGACCCTGCTGGAGCTGGACCCGGCATCGAGCCGCATTGCGCGTGCGCTGGGCTATGCGCGCGAGCACCTGCACGAAGCGCTGGACGTCGACCGCCTGGCCGAAGTCGCGCACCTGAGCCGCCGCCAGTTTGACCGCGCCTTTGTGGCCGAGACGGGCCAGACGCCCGCCAAGGCCATCGAAAAACTCCGTGCCGAAATCGCCCGGCCACGCGTGGAAGCCGGTGATGAATCGCTGGAACAAGTCGCGCGCGCCGTGGGCTTTGCTGACCCCGAACGCATGCGGCGCGCGTTCATCCGCGTGTTCGGGCAGCCGCCGCAATCGGTGCGGCGCTCGGGCCGATCCGGGCACACACGCCTGGTGGTCCAGCCCGCCGCGCCCGTGAATCCGCTACCCTGACGCGCCTGAAATCCGTAGCCCCGCATTCGTACCAATGTCCGACACTCCAGCCTTGCCCCTGCTCTACAGCTATCGCCGCTGCCCCTATGCCATGCGCGCGCGCCTGGCGATGCTGCAGGCCCATCGCCGCTTCCAGACGTTTGAGATCGTCATGCGCGACAAGCCTGCCGAACTGTTGGCGCTGTCACCAAAGGGCACAGTTCCCGTCTTGCGTTTGTCAGACGGCGGCGTGCTGGAAGAGAGCCTCGACATCATGCAGTGGGCATTTGAAGCACGCGACCCGGAAGGCTGGTGGCGCCGCGCGCAATCCGACGACAACCTCGCCCTGCTGCGCGCCAACGATGGCGAGTTCAAACGCCAGCTCGATCGCTACAAATACCCCGACCGCTATCCGCAAGAAACCACGCCGCGTGAGACAGCCCGTGCCCGGGCAACAGAAACCCTGCTGATACCGCTGGAATCCCGCTTGCTGGATCAACGCTATCTTGGCGGCTCCACGCCGTGCGCGACGGACTTGGCGATCTTCCCGTTCGTGCGGCAGTTTGCAGCGGTGGAGCCGGACTGGTTTGCCGGCCAGCCGCTGCCCGCTGTGCAGGCCTGGCTTGCCGAGTGGCTCTCCAGCCGCTTGTTCGAGGTCTGCATGACGAAGCAGCCCGTGCAGGCCGTTGCCGTGTTTCCCGAGTATCAGCATCCCAATTGACTGGCTGGTCTACCGATGGAGGCGTGTGTGCAATGAACGAACCACAGACAGCATCCCCCGACAGCACCGCGGCGCGCGTCGCGTTGTGGCGCGCCTTGCATGTGCACAGCGATGCACCGCCGCACGTGCTGGAAGACGAAGTGGGCCTCAAGCTGCTCGACCCCCAACCCGACTGGCAACAACGCGGCGACATGGACCCGCAGTTCACGCGTCCGTTTCGTGCGTCCATTGTGGCGCGTGCACGCTTTATCGAAGACCTCGTCATCGAACAAGCGGGCCGTGGCGTGAGCCAGTATGTGATTCTCGGGGCGGGGCTCGACAGCTTTGCGCAACGCCGGCCTGATGTGGCATCGCGCATGACGGTGTTTGAAGTCGATCAGCCCAGCCCGCAAGCCTGGAAGCGCCAGCGTCTGGAAGCGGTGGGCTTCGGCATTCCGCATTGGTTGCGCTTCGTGCCGGTGGATTTCGAGGCGCGCGAATCCTGGCAGGATGCGCTGGTCGCGGCCGGGTTTGATGTGAGCCAACCGGCCATCGTGGTGTCCACGGGCGTGAGCATGTATCTGTCGAAAGAAGCGAATGCGGCCACGCTACGGCAGGTGGCGTCACTTGCACCGGGCTCGATGCTGGCGATGACGTTCCTGCTGCCGCTGGAGATGGCGGACCCGGACGTCCGGCCCGGCCTTGAGATGGCGGAGAAAGGTGCACGCGCGAGCGGCACCCCGTTCATCAGCTTCTTCACGCCGCCCGACATGCTTGCACTCGCCCGCGAAAACGGCTTTCGCGATGCCCAGCACATCTCGGCAGACATGTTGACGGAGCGCTATTTTGCTGGCCGCACCGATGGGCTGCGTCCGCCCCGCAATGCCGAAGAGCTGCTGGTGGCGACGGTCTAGCCGCGCGCCCGCCTACCGCTCGCGCAGCGGCCCGGGCAGTGCCTTCAGGCCAATCCACAACACACCGATGACCACGTTGACGGGTACGCTCAACGCGCTGGGCACGTAGAACAGTACCGACAGGCCCGGCGTGTTGAGCCCCAGTTCCAACACGCCGCCCAGTGCGTAGCAAAGCAACCCGCACCAGAGCCAGCGGCGCATATAAGCGAGCAACCAGTGCGCATGCGCCTGGTTGAAACGCCACGCGGCAGACCGTTCGAACAGGTTGCCGCGGCTGGCATCCTTGAACAGCCAGCCGAAGAAGAAGTAGCGGTACAGCAGCGTGCGAAAGGCGAGCTCTTGCATGATGGCTCCCTCGGTCAAACCAGCCTTCAAGCGAGCAAGTTTGGCTCCAAAATCGCGCGGGCGCCATGCCCTGCGGCGCAGGGTTGATCATGGCGCACCCGGCTGCGCTGCTTCGTCTTTCAGCCTGCCAGCTTCTTGAAGGTTTCAAGCACTGCGTCGCCCTTGAACGGTTTGACGATCCAGCCCTTGACCCCGGCGGCCTTGCCGCGGTCTTTCATGGCAGGGCTGCTTTCGGTGGTGAGCATGATGACGTTGACCGTCTTGTTGCCCAGCTCGCCGCGCACCTTTTCGACCATGGTCAGGCCGTCCATGTTGGGCATGTTCACATCGCTGATGACGAGTCTGACGCCGGGGTTGGCCTTGATCTTCGCCAGGCCGTCCTTGCCGTCCACGGCGGTTTCCACCGCCAGACCATGCTTCTTCAGGAAACCGGCCACCTCATCGCGGACGGTGCTCGAATCGTCGACAACCAGAATCTTGCTCATAGCGCTTTCCTCGCTCTCAATCTTTCCAATCAAAACAATTCCAACTCCCCGCCGGATTCCACTTCGTCGCTCACATCGGCCACGAAATCCAGCGGGGCGTGGGTACACACGCACACGGTGGCGCTCACGCGCACGGTGTCGTTGATGGTGACCGTGTAGGCGGCCACGTAACCGGGCTTGAGCACGTCCAGATACGGCAGGCAGCGCGCGCTCACCACATAGGGCGTGGACATGCCAAGGTCGGGAAACACCTGCAGCAGCTCCTGGTTGAGCGCGCCGCAGCACAGGTTGCCGATTTCCAGACGCGCTTCTTCAAACGATCGCCCCGTACCTTCACCAGTGAAGTAGGCGCGCGTGGCGTCGGAGTCATCAAAGCGCAGCACCAGCAAGAGGCGGAATGCGATGGACGAAATGGTGAGGATCAGGGCGTCCTCGCCATTCAGGGTGCCGCCTTCGGCCGCGGTGCCGATATGGCAGGTGTCTTCCGGCTGCCGCGTGAGCCGCGTACGTGCGGCCTTGCGGAAGATGCGATCGAAACTCTCTTGTGCGTTGCTGCGGATCACGTCGGGCCTGCCTAGTGAAGCTGGTGTTGAAACTGGCTGGCCAGCGCCTCGACGCTCGACAGCGACGCGGTGATCATCTTGCCGCCCGCCTGGATGTCCTGGAACGTGGCAGTGGTGGTCAGATCGTTCAAGTGCAGGCTGTTGCGATAGCTCTTCGACAGTTCTTCCGAACGCGCGGCGAGCGCACGCACCTCGCTGGCCACCACGGCAAAACCCCGGCCCGCCGTGCCCGCACGCGCCGCCTCGATAGACGCATTGAGCGAGACGATCACCACATGCCTCACGATGGACTGCAGCTCCTGGTTCTTCGTGTGCATGTCGTGGTTCTGCTCCATGAGCGAGATCATCTGCTCGTGCCACCGCTCGAACGTCAGTGCCAGGCCGCGCAGGCGTGCGGCTTCTTCGGCAATCTGTCTGGCGCGGCTCGCCCACTGTTCCTTGGCTGCCGTGGCCGACTGCAACTCGGTCCGCAGCTGCTCGATCACTTCCAGTTGGTCGGCAGCGGCATCGCGCATCTGGGCGACAGTGGTTTCCATTGCGGCCACCTCGCGCATGCCCGTATCCACCAGCGCAGCGTGCTTCGCCAGATCAGCCGACAGATCGGCGATGCGGCCATCGGCATCGCCCAAGGTGCGCGCCATCGCATTCACCTTCCGTTGCCGGATCAGCCACACCAGCACACCGGCCACCAAGCCGCCCGTGATGACGGCCAGAACAATCGTCCCCATCACGATGCTTCCTTATCCAAGTCCATACGCACTGCCCGTTGTGCGCCGAGCGCGGCGTTCACGCTGTCGACCGCAAGACGTTCGGGCAGGCACACCACCGTCTGGAACTGGCGAAACGCAGCACCCTTGTTGTCGTCGGTAAAGCGCAGTTCGATGCGGCCATGCTCACGCTTGAGGAACTCCTGCACGGCATCCATGCCGACGCCGCGTCCGGACACTGCCGTTACCTTGTCGGCAGTCGAGAAGCCGGGGCGGAAAATGCACTGCGCGATGTCTTCGTCACTGGCGGGTTGGTCGGCGCCGATCCAGCCGCGCTCCGCCGCGATGCTGCGGATGCGGTCGAGCGCCAGGCCTCGGCCGTCGTCGCACAGCGTGATCTGCAGCATGCCCTGATCAACGCCCACTTCGATGTCGATCGTGCCGGCTGCAGGCTTGCCGTGTGCAATGCGCTCAGCAGCGGGTTCAATGCCGTGGTCGATTGAATTGCGCAGCAGGTGCATGAACACGTTCTGCAGGATGCCTCGGGCCTCCGTGCGCACGCGGTAGCCGTTGTCGTCGATGCGCACGGCAACGGGCTCCTTGCCCAGTTCCTGCGCCAGCGACGGCAGCGATTGCAATGCGCCGGACAACAGCGCGTCCACCGTCTCGCTGCCCAGCAGGCGCAGCTGCTCATAAATGGAATCGCGCATCGCAACCAGTTCGTCCAGGTTGCCTGGGTTGACCCTCTCGAGCAGGCGCAGGCTTTCCTGAATGCCTGCCATCACATCAGGGGCGGCCTGCATGGTATTGCCCGATACCGCATCGCCCTTGCGGCCAAGCTTCACCTCGTTGATGCGGGCGTAGTTCTCGATGGCCTCGCGCACGCGCGTCAGCTCTTCCATCAGCCAGTCCTGGTCCCACGTGTGCTCGCTGTCGGGCTCGCGCAGCGCGTGGTAGGTCTGCTCGGTCTCGTGCACCACGTTGGTCAAATGCTGCAGGTTGTACGTGCGCGCATTGCCCTTGATGGTGTGCATGTTGCGGAACAGCGCCGCAATGGCCGCGCTGTCCGCCTGCGAATACTGGCGGATGATCCGCTCGTTCTCGTGCACAAAGGTCGTGGAGCTGTCGATGAAGTGCTGGAACTTCTCCTGGCTCACCGCCAGGATCTCGCCGATCATCTCCAGGTTGCGGCGCTGCTCGCTGGCCTCGGCCGCCAGCTTGCGCAGTTCGGTCACATCGCGCACGCACAGCATCAGGCGCAGGATCGTGTCGCTCTCATCGGTGATGGCCGACCACGACAGGTCGAGCGTCTTCACGCGCCCATCCGGCATGCGCTTTTCCACCTCGCTCGCAAGCAGATGCTGGTTGAACGCGAAGTTGATGATGTCCTGCCCCAGGCATGCATCGACCGCCGCTTCCACCTGCGACAGCGCATCGGCGCCCAGGCTGGTATCGGCAAAGATCAGCTCCATCAAGTTGCGGCCTGCAATCTCCTGCGTCTCAAAGATCGATTCGAGGTAGACCGAATATTCCTCGTGCACCACGCCGCCATCGACCACGGTCAGGATGCCCTGCTGCATGTTCTGCAGCATCGCCTGGATGTCGGCCGTCTTCTGTTTGAGCAGCGCGGCGTTCTCCTGGATCTTCTCGATCATCCGGTTGAACGCGACGACCGAGTGGCCAATCTCGTCCATGCGGCCCACCGGCACACGGCGCGTAAAGTCCTGGCTGGTGGCGATCTCGCTCATCTCGGCCTGCATACGCGTCAGCGGCCGGGTGATCTGGCGATACAGCAGCATGCCGATGGCCGTGAGCAGCACGATGGCCACGCCGCTCACCACGCCAATGGTGGTGGCTGTGCTCGCAAGCTTGCCGTTCAGGCCGGCAATGGCTTCGTCCTTCTCGCGGTTCTTCTCGATGCGCAGCGTCTCGACAATCTTTTCCAGCACGTCGCGGTAGCTGGCGACGTTGGCAAACAGGAAAGCCTGCGCCAGTTCATCCTTGCCCGCCAGCTTCATGTCGGTGGTCTGCTGGATGGCCTCGACGTAGCTGTCGATGGTCTCCTTGGCCTGCGCGACCAGGCCTTTCTGTGCTTGGCTGTTGGCGCGCTTGGCCTGTACATCCAATGCAGTGCGCAGCGCCGCTTCCTTGGCCTTCAGGTCGTCTCGGGCCTGTGCAACGATGTTGCCGTCAGGCGCATACACCAGCACCATCGTCGCCAGTTGCACGTCCTTCACGAGCGACACGAGGTCCGCCGACGCCAGCGCACTCGGCACCACGCCCTCCGTCACCTGGCGGACCTCCGCAGCGCTGCCGCGGGTCTGGTAGACGGCGTATCCGCCGATGGCCGCCAATGCGGCAAACATCAGCACCACGAGCAATGTAATGCGATGACGAATGGTCATTTGAAATTCTCTCGATTCAGGCACCCCCTGAAAGAAGGGGTGCTTCAATATGTTTTCCTGAACACCGGAGGCGCAATTATTGAAGCCGAAAGATGACCAATCGATGACCGTCGCATCAACCATCCGGGCATTGCGGTATTGAATTTTCGTGCGCAGGCATTGCGCCGCATACCCGCTCGGCACTTGGGTTTCCGGCGAAATCGTTTGGCTCCCCCACTCAAGTAGGGGAATTGCACGAAAGCGCTAAAGTTATTTTTCTTGTCGCCGTTAACTCAGCGCCGTCTTGTTTTCTCTTTTATTTCGCGCATTATTTTTCGCCTTGATTCCAATAGCAGAAAAAAGGCGTTTCTCATTTTCCCGGCGCAACCTGATGGCGTCTCTCGCCCACCGTTGCCAAGTGGCTACCGGCCCATGTTCCTGCCAGAATGTTCTGCTTGGGCCCACCACGGAGGTAGACACATGAAGAAGAGCACGCAGGACACCGCAGCACCCGCGTCCGAGCTGATCGACGCGCGCATTGCTGAGCTGGACGACTGGCGCGGCGACATGCTCGCCCGCCTGCGCGCCATCGTCCGGGCGGCCGACCCCGACGTAGTGGAGGAATGGAAATGGAGCGTGCCCGTGTGGTCGCACCATGGCCTGATCTGCACCGGCGAGGCCTACAAGCAGACCGTGAAGATGACGTTTGCCAAGGGCGCCTCTGTGCCCGACCCCGCCGGTCTCTTCAATTCGAGCCTGGACGGCAACACGCGCCGCGCCATCGATTTCCGCGAGGGCGACAAGGTGAACGAGAAAGCGCTGAAGGCGCTTATCCAGGCGGCCATTGCCGTGAACAAGGCTGGCGCCAAACGCTGAAGAACGCACAAGCTCGCGCGGGCAGGGCCGGAGCCGTTAACATGCGGCCCGCCTGATCAACCAACGGAGCAACCGCAGTGATTCAACCGACCAGCGTATTCAAGGACAACCTCGCCCAACTGCCTGCCATTGACGGCATCGAGCGCATCGATCTGGTCGATGGCCAGGGCGCCGTGGTGGCCGACATCGAAAACAAGCCCGGCAAGCAAGGTTCGGTGGCGGTGTATCACTACCTGCAGCAGACGTTCGGCCAGCTCGACGCCACGGCCGCCGAGCACGGCCTGGCCGTGTTTGCCGAGCACACCATCGACGCACGCAACCGCCCCGGCGCCCATCCGAATGTAGACCGCCTGTTGGCCATCGCGGCAGGTGAGCCGGCACTGCGCATCAACGTCGTCAAGGCCTGATGACGCCTCGCTGATGCGCGCCGCAAGTAGCGAGTGAACCACCTGTTCTCTCGCTGCACTGCACACACACCGGCATCAGGAAAACTGTGCACGGCGCACGCTGATTGCCAGCCATGGGCACGCGGCGTAGCATGAGGCAGCCCTTCTTCGGGAGCCGCCTCATGTCTGCCCAGCACGAAGACAAGGTCCGCCAGCACATGGCGGATGCAGTGGCCCTGGCGCGCGAACGTGCGCCCGATATTGCCGACCTGTTCGAGCCGTTCCTGCGGCATTACTACGGCCTGGCAGACCCCGAAGACGTGATCTCGCGCAGCGTTGCCGACCTCTACGGCGCGGCCATGGCGCACTGGCAACTGGGCCAGAAATTCGTGTCGGGGCAACCGCGCGTACGCGTCTACAACCCAAGCCTCGAACAGCACGGCTGGTACTGCGGCCACACGGTCGTTGAAATCGTCAACGACGACATGCCGTTCCTGTTCGACTCCGTGACCATGGAGATCAACCGGCAAGGGCTGGCGCTGCATTCCGCCTTCCACCCCGTCTACCGCGTACAGCGCGACGCAGCCGGCATGCGCGTAGCGGTTTCGGCGGGCGGCGGCGTCCAGCGCCCGGCGGCCCTTGCGGGCGACATGCCCGATACGCCCGCCGATGCCGACAGGGAAACCCACGGCGTTGCCCGCTTCGAATCAACCATCCACATCGAAGTCGATCGGTTCTCCGAGCCCGAACGCCTACAGGCATTGCACGAGGGCCTGATGCGAGTGTTGGGCGACGTGCGCGCCACGGTGGAAGACTGGAAGCCGATGCAAGCCGCAGCCCACGCCGCCATCGACGCACTGGCCGTACGCGCCGCACAGCCCTCCACCGGTGACGTGGAACGCGCCGAGATCACCGAAACACAGGCCTTCCTCAGCTGGATGCTCGAGCGGCATTTCACCTTCCTTGGCTATCGTGATTACGAACTGATCACGCAAGACGACGGCCATTACCTGCGCGGCATACCCGGCACCGGCCTGGGCGTGCTGCGTGAAGCGCTGCGCGACACCTCCACGCCGGACACGACGCGCCTGGCACCGGGCGCGGCCAAGTTCATCGACGCCCCCGAGCCCATCTTCCTCACCAAGGCCAATTCGCGCGCCACCGTGCACCGACCCGGATATCTCGACTACGTCGGCATCAAGCTGTTCGACGCCGAGGGCCGCGTCTGTGGGCAGCGGCGCTTTCTGGGGATGTACACGTCGAACGTCTACATGGTGCCGGCCGAAGACATTCCGCTGGTGCGCCGCAAGGTGGCTGACGTGATCCGGCGCACGGGCTTCCTTCCCGACGGGCATCTGGCCAAGACGCTGGTCACGATCCTGGAGCAATACCCGCGCGATGAGCTCTTCCAGATGGATGCCGAAGCGCTGCACGACATCGCACTCGGCATCCTGCGGTTGCAGGAGCGCCAGCGCACGCGCCTGTTCGTGCGCCGTGATCCGTTTGACCGCTTCGTGTCGTGCCTCGTGTTCGTGCCGCGCGAAAAATTCAACACCGACCTGCGCGTGCGCATCCAGAGCCTGCTGCAGGCCGCGTATCACGGCACCGCCGTGGAGTTCACGCCGCAGTTGTCGGAATCAATGCTCGCGCGCATCCATATCACCGTGCGCACGCAGCCGGGCAATGTGCCAGACGTGGACGTTGCCGAACTCGAAGACCGCATCGTGCAGGCGGCGCGGCGCTGGCAGGACGACCTGGCCGACGCGCTGCTCGAACGCGGCGGCGAAGAGCGCGGCAACCGCCTGCTGCGCCGCTATGCGGGCGCCTTTCCAGCGGGTTTCCGCGAGGACTACGCTGCGCGCCTTGCCGTGCGCGACATTGAACTGATGGAGCCGCTGCTCGCCGCAAACGCCGCGGACAACGTGCTGACCATGCAGCTCTACCGGCCGCTCGAAGCGCCGCCCGGGGCGCTGCGTTTCAAGATCTACCGCGCGGGGCAGCCGACATCGCTGTCGCACAGCCTGCCGATGCTTGAACACCTGGGCGTGCGCGTCAACGAAGAGCGCCCCTACTGCATCGAACCCGCAGATGCCGCCCCCATCTGGATGCACGACTTCGGCATGGAGACCATCGACGGCAGCGAGGTCGATCTGGACGAAGCCCGTGCGCGCTTTGAAGACGCCTTCGCGCGCATCTGGAGCGGCGAGCTGGAGAACGACGATCTCAACCGCCTCGTGCTGCAGGCTGGCCTGACCTGGCGCGAGGTGCGCATCCTGCGTGCGTATGCGCGCTACATCCGCCAGATCGGTTCGACCTTCAGCAACACATATATGGAGAGCGCGCTGAACGGCAACCCGTCGATTGCGCGGGCGCTGGTGCGGCTGTTCCTGGTGCGATTCGACCCCGCCCTTGCCGAGGCCGAGCGTTCGCGCGCAAGCGAAACGCTGCGCAAGCAGATCGACGAGGCGCTCGAAGACGTGCCCAACCTGGATGAAGACCGCATCCTGCGGCAGTTCCTGGGTGTGGTGGAAGCCACACTTCGCACGAACTATTTCCAGAGCCTGCCGGATGCCGGGCAGGAGCAGCCCAAGCCCTATCTGTCGTTCAAGTTCGACCCGGCGCGCGTGCCCGGCCTGCCCGAACCCAAGCCGATGTTCGAGATCTGGGTGTATTCGCCGCGCGTGGAGGGCGTACACCTGCGCGGCGGCAAGGTTGCGCGGGGGGGCTTGCGCTGGTCTGACCGGCGCGAGGATTTCCGTACCGAGGTGCTGGGCCTGGTCAAGGCGCAGATGGTCAAGAACACGGTCATCGTCCCGGTGGGCTCCAAGGGCGGCTTTGTCGTCAAGCAACCGCCACCGGCCAGCGACCGCGATGCGTACCTGGCCGAAGGCGTGGCGTGCTACCAGACCTTCCTTCGCGGGCTGCTCGACCTGACCGATAACTACGTCGACGGCCGCGTCGTGCCGCCCCCCGATGTCGTGCGCTATGACGAAGACGACCCCTACCTAGTCGTTGCCGCCGACAAGGGCACGGCCACATTCTCTGACTACGCCAACGCCATCTCGGCCGAATACGGCTTCTGGCTGGGCGATGCATTCGCCTCCGGCGGCTCGGTGGGCTACGACCACAAGAAGATGGCCATCACCGCGCGCGGCGCATGGGAATCGGTCAAGCGGCACTTCAGCGAGATGGGCGTCGATACGCAAACGCAGGATTTCACCGTTGTGGGCGTGGGCGACATGTCAGGCGATGTGTTCGGCAACGGCATGCTGCTCTCGCGCCATATTCGCCTGCTGGCGGCGTTCGACCATCGGCACATCTTTCTTGACCCGTCGCCCGATGCGGCCGCGAGCTTTGCAGAGCGCGAGCGCCTGTTCAACCTGCCGCGTTCAAGCTGGGCCGATTACGACCGGGCGCTGATCAGCCCTGGCGGCGGCATCTTCCCGCGCACGGTCAAGTCGATCCCGCTCACGCCAGAGGTGCGCGCCATGCTTGATGTGACGGCCACCGAGATGGCGCCAAACGACCTGCTGCACGCCATCCTCAAGGCGCCCGCCGATCTGCTCTACAACGGCGGCATCGGCACCTACATCAAGGCCAGCACTGAAACGCATGCCCAGGTGGGTGACCGCGCCAACGATGGCCTGCGCGTGAACGGCGCAGAGCTGCGCTGCAAGGTCGTGGCCGAGGGTGGCAACCTGGGCTGCACGCAGCTCGGCCGCATCGAATACGCGCAGCATGGCGGACGCATCAACACCGATGCCATCGACAACTCCGCTGGCGTGGATTGCTCCGACCACGAGGTCAACATCAAGATCCTGCTGGGGCTGGTCGTGGCCGACGGCGAGATGACGCTCAAGCAGCGCAACACGCTGCTGGCCGAGATGACTGACGAGGTGGGCGAACTGGTGCTGCGCGACAACTACTTCCAGACGCAGGCGCTGTCACTGGCGCGCACGCGCACGGCGTTGTGGCTCGACCCCGAGGCGCGGCTGATGCGTTATCTGGAACGTGGCGGGCGCCTGAACCGCGCGATCGAATTCCTGCCCGCCGATGAAGAGATCGACGCCCGCCGGGCAAGTGGCGGCGGCCTGACCACGCCCGAACGCGCCGTGCTGATGGCCTACAGCAAGATGTGGCTGTACGACGTGCTGCTCGGTAGCGATCTGCCCGACCAGCCTTTCGTGGCCGACGGTCTGCCGGCGTATTTCCCGCAACCGCTGCACACGCGTTGCGCGACCTCGATCCCGCGGCACACGCTGCGTCGCGAGATTCTGGCGACGATGCACGCCAACGCGCTCGTCAACCGTGCCGGCGTGACCTTCGTGCACCGGATGGCCGAAGAAACCGGCGCAGAACCGATTGCCGTGGTGTGGGCCAGCCTCGTCGCGCGCGCGGTCTACCGGCTCGACGCGCTCTGGCAACAGGTCGATGCCCTGGATGCGCAGGTGCCGCACGAAACGCAAACCGCCCTGTTCGCAGCGCTCGCGCAGTTGCACGAGCGCGCGACGCTGTGGTTCCTGCGGCGGCGCGTGGGGGACGTGCCGGCAGCGGTCGAGCACTTCCGGTCTGCGGTGGATGCGCTCGCACCCGAGATTGACGCGCTGCAACCGGAGGAATCTGCGCAAGCCGCCGCTCAGCAGCGGCAGGTCTTTACCGAGGCCGGTGTGCCGGAAGTACTGGCGCGCGTGGCAACTGGCGTGCCGGCACGCGTGTCGTTGCTCGACATTGCGGAGGTCGCTACGGCCAGCGGCTGCGATGCGAGGCTCGCCGCACGCGTGTACTTTGCCCTCGACCAGCCACTGGGTTACGGGTGGCTGCAAGGCGGCATTCTCGGCCTGCCGACACAAACGCATTGGCAGATGCTGGCGCGCGCGACGCTGCTCGAAGAACTGGGGCAATTGCGGCGTCGGCTCACGCAGTCGGTGTTGCAAAATGCAGCCCCTGGCGCGAGCGCGGAAGCCCTCATCGACACATGGCGCGGTACGCGACAGGAAGCGCTGGCGCGCTACAACCGCGTGATTGCCGATCAGGTCGCTGCTGGCTCGGCCGATCTGGCGATGCTGTCGGTGGGCCTCAACGCGCTGGCCGAGGTCGACGCTTGATCAACGCCGCTCTCTGGCGCGCGCCAGTGCGGCGTTGACGCGCACTGGCGGCGTATCGTGCGAGAACGGCGGCTGCACGACGAAGGCATCCACCACGCCTGGCTGAAAGAACATGCAGTACGTCGAGCCTCCGTACTGGAAGTAGCCAAGCTCCTCGCCCTTGCAAACGTGCTGGCCCGGTGTCACGTCGACCATGCACGAAGACACCTCTGCCATGCCGATGAACACGCAACCCACGGTGCCCACGGCAGGATCGTCGCAAGCAATGGTGATGACCGCGCGTGCAGCCATGGCTGCGCTGTAGCCTTGCGAATCGTTCAGCCCTTCCGGGTCAGCGCCTTCCGATTCCACGCACGAGTAGTACGTGCCATCTACGTGAAAGGTATCGACGATGGTGCCGGCGACGGGCGCATGCCAGCGGTGGTAGTTGTAGGCACTCAGGAAGGCCTGGTAGACACTGCCGCCCGAAAACAGCTCGGCGAGGTGTGCCTTCCCCGGTCCGAAGATGTCGCGCAATGAATAGGGCTGCGCCTTGATCCAGAACGCATCTTCATCGCGCGCATCGTGGCTGATGTTGTAGGGGGCGGCCTCGCAAGCGCTGACGATCAACTTGTTGTCGTCCTCGCCTGCGACGGGTCGCATGCCGGCACGAAAGCGGCGCGTAAAGAAGTCATTCCAAGAGGTAAAGCCCCAGTACGGTTGCGACGGATCGCACAAGAACTGCTCCATGCCGATACGCCGTGTCGCCTCGGGGCTGAACCAGCCGTCGGGCTCGCGCGTGTTCAGATAGGCACGCGAATGCGGGCCGCTGAGAAATGCGCTCCAGCCATTGAGCACGGCCTCGAGCGCATCGTTGAAGCGGCGGTCACGAAACAGCGCGTAGCCCGATGGCATGCACATCGGCCAATCGAGCAATGCATTGAGCGGACAGACCACCAGCGCCTTCTCGCTAAAACGCGGCGCGCACGTGACGACATGGTCGATGGCGAGCAGCAATTCTGCGCTGTCCTGGTAGCCGAGTTCGTATCCGCGCTCCTTCGCTTCGTCGATGGCGCGCGCGAGGTGCATGCGCAATGCCGGCTCGCCATCAATGAGATTAGCGAGCGCACGCACGGCGGCCACTGAGGGTGTCTTTGACGGACGAGACAGCGCTTGCGCAACCAGCTCGGCGCGAAACGCCGCAAGTTGTGCCTCGCCTTCCGGCAGCCAGTTGCCGAGCCGGCGCCGCCGGTCCAACGGAACATTCGGTGCAGCTTCCAAAGTGGTCTCCTCGTCCATGCGGGAGGCCAAGCAACGTGCGTTCCACATGGGCGCAGTGGCATTCGGGTTGCTTTGTCGTTGCTGTTCTCATTTGCCTGCCCATGAAGAAGCCCCCTCCCGCCTCCCCGCCCGCCAGCAACGAGACCGACCCCGACCAACAGCCGGACTCGCTCGACGCGTGCCGCCGTTGCGATCTATGGCGGCATGCCACGCAGGCCGTACCGGGGGAGGGCAAGCGGCGCGCCCGCATCATGCTCGTTGGCGAGCAGCCCGGTGACGGCGAAGACCTGGCCGGCAAGCCGTTTGTGGGCCCTGCCGGGAAACTGCTCGACCGCGCGCTGGAAGACGCCGGCATCCCGCGGGACGAGGTGTTCATCACCAACGCGGTCAAGCACTTCAAATGGGAACTGCGCGGCAAGCGGCGTCTGCACAAGACGCCTGGCCAGCGCGAGGTGCAAGCCTGCATGTACTGGCTGGAGCGCGAGCTGCAGCAGGAAGCGCCGGCGGTGGTGGTGGCGTTGGGTGCGACTGCGTTGAAGGCGTTGCTCGACGATGCGCATGCGCGCCTGCAAGAGCATTTCAATCAGCCGCTGCGCCATGAAGGCCGTACGGTGTTGGCGACATGGCACCCGTCATATGCGCTGCGCGCGCCAGAGCAGGCGGCGCGTGAGAGCGCCTATCTCGACATCGTGACCGCACTCAAACATGCGCGGCGGCTTGCTGCCGGCAAGTAGCTGCGCGGGCGCGCGAGTTGCGTCGGTGGAACCGACACGGACACTTCACCGGAGCAGATGATGATTTGCACGCAATATGCCGCACGCACGTTCTGCGCAGCGGCAGCACTGTTCGTTGCCCTGGGCAGCGGCAACGCGTTCGCGCAAGCAACAGGTGCACAGTCCGGCAGCAGCGACAACGCACCCGCAGCCAATGCAAACAGCACGACCGCAACGGGCACCACAAGCCGCACCGATCGCCCCACCGGGCGTGACGCCACGCGCAACCGCACTCGCACCGACAGGGCCAATCCTTCCGGCGAGTACGTTCCGCGAACGGGTTCCAGTTCGCATCAGGACAAAAACGGCAACGTGGTCAAGGACAGATCAACCGGGGGCAGCCCGCACGGCCGCGAGCGTCCGCCCGCGACCCCGCCGAACATTCCGGCCACGCACCCTTGAAGCAACACATACCGACTCGCGCGCATTCAGGAGCACCTCATGAACAACGAAAACCCCATCCCAGGCACGCCTCCAGCGCCCGTCGCACCCGGCGACGAAGCGGCGCCCGGGGCACCCAGCAGCGGCGAGGCAGTCTGCCCTGTGTGCAACGGCACCGGTCAGCGCGACGACGGCAGCCCCTGCCCCATGTGCGAGGGCAGCGGCAAGATCATTCAAGGGATTGGTGGAGGCTGATGCGCCCCGCCTTCTGCGCTAGCCGCCGGGCGGGGACATCGCAGGCACGTCACTCGCCCTTGGGCTCAGGCCCAGGCAACGACTGGCTGCATGCAATGAAGAAAGGTGCGCTTAGTGGGACACGGCCATCGAACGGCGGCCGTTGGTGCGAACGTGTCCGGAAGCCTTGAGCAGGACGTAGCCCTGGAGGGTTACCCGGGCATAGCAGTGATCGGGGCCACGGCGCTCCAGCGTAACGAGCTGTCGCTCGATGAGCGCTTCGACATCGGCGCGATCCAGGTCGTCGGATTCAGCGCCGTCGTTGACGAGAAGCAAAACGGCAAATTCATGGGGACTCAGCACAGTTGTCTCCAGCTTGTCTATTGGTCACGGCATGCGACGCGTGACTGGGGTGGGCTTGGTTTTCACTGACACCATGAGCACTGCAAGAGCCGCCAAGAACACCGGGAGAGAGCAGCTGGGCTTGCAGGAAAAGCCAGCATAGGCACGCTCGCAGCCGCATTCAAGAGTGCAAATCGGTGCGTTGCCCACTGGAGGCATGTCACCCAATGGTCGATGATGGGGCACCAACCGTTTGCCGTGCAGTACAGCGCACGGGCGGTAACGATTGCGCAGTGCAGGGAACGCCGCCCTCCTCCGTTTGCGCTAAGTCAATTGCACAAAAGAATGCGCCCCGGTGACTCGCATCACCGGGGCGCTGCACGCTGCGCTGGAGCGTTGACCTTACACGTCGTCGGCGACGATGTTGGCGCGTCGGCCAAAGCCGTGCAGCGGGTCAATGCGTTCGACGCGTTGGAGTCGCGCGTAAGGATCGTCCAGTTGTGCATGCGCACCAAATGCATGCAGCGCGCGATGGCGTTCTGTGGCTCGGTCCGCTGCGTGCACTGCAGCACGGCCGTGCACCACTGCGGTCACGCTGCCGTAATGGCGGGCCATGCCGGGCCGCATCGCGTACGTCTGCACAGGGGACGCAGCCGATTCGGGCGCTTGCGGCTCGACCCAATCGTTGCGGCCCAGACGCCCGCGGTAGCCGAAGCGATGGAAGCCCGAGGCCTCGGCTGTCACCGCATCCACGGCCTTCACCACGTCGCGCGGTTGTTGTGCAGGTGCATCAACGCGCGCCAGCGAAGGCTCTTCCCGATCGAGGTTCTCCAGCACGATCGCCTCGCTGACGGGGCGGGCGCCCAGTACCGGCTCTTCCGGGTCGTATTCCGGGCTGCGGGTGAAGGGTGTGGGCGGCGTGGCGGTGCCGGCAGGTGCAGGGCGGCCCGCCCACTCCTGCCATGAGCGCACATGGGTGATATCGCCGTCGTCGTCGTGATCGACCACCAGCAGGCGCGTGTTGCGCGGACGCTGCCACGCGGGCTGCTGCGCATGCAACGCCCCGCGCGACGCGCGAGCTGCGGCCCCGGCGGATGGAGCCGGCATTGCCGGCGCACGCACGAGCCTGCGGCGAATGGCACGATCCAGCCGCGACAGAACCATCCACACCACGAGCACCCCGCCCATGCCGGCGATGATGTTGCCGTACATGCGCAGTTGCTCGAATGGCAGGCCGCTGGGGCCCACGCTGCTGATGGAGTAGCCCACGTACAGGCCCAGCAGGCCCCAGATCGAGATCACGAGCACCGGACGGAAGATGCGGAACCACAGCACATGGTGCAAGGTCCCGACGACACCCTTGTCCGAGAACGACTGTCGGATCGAGTTTCGCGAAACATCAATGACGAGCATGGTCATGGCGAATTCCCCTGTTGTTGTTGGATGCCCCGGTCGGGGCTCGTCCAGCGGGCACGGGCACGGGTACGCTGGAAGGCGACGGCCGGAAAGCCGACCACCGTGGTGACAAGGTTCAGGATCCAGAACGCAACCGGATACCAGACGGTGTCGATGAAGTAGCGCAGGATGTTGTCGTCGTAGCGGCGATCGATAAAGCAGCCGATCAGCAACTGCAGCACGCAGGTGATGAAGAGCAGCGTGCCATGCCAGCGCGGGAGTGCTTCCATGCGCCATTCGGGAGGCAACTCGACGAAGAAGCCGACCATCGACCACGTGATGACGATCAGCATGTTGTACGCCCACACCACCGACAGTGCGTACTCGAAGAAGATCGGCCACATCATCGATTGCCGCAGGCTCGCCATGGCCGGCGCGTACTTGATGAGCGCCTGGATGCCGCCCTTGGCCCATCGCAGGCGCTGCTTGTAGAGGCCGCGGAAGGTCTCGGGCATCAGGATCCACGACAGCGCGCGCGGCTCGTAGCGGATCATCCAGCCGCCCACCTGCAGCTTCCAGCTGATGTCGATGTCCTCGGTGAGCATGTCATTGCTCCAGTAGCCGACATCCTCGATGGCGTGCTTGCGGAACATCACGACCACGCCCGACACCGTCAGCAGCCGGCCATAGACCTGCTGCGTGCGCTTGATGAGCCCCACGATCGACGAGAACTCGCCCACCTGCATGCGCCCCAGCAGGGTGGAACGCGTGCGGATGCGCGGGTTGCCCGTCACCGCGCCAATGGTCGGGTTCTCCATCAGGTGGCGAATCATCCAGGCAATGGCATCCACGTCCAGGATCGAATCGCCATCGATGCACATCAGGTATTCGGCGTCTGTCACCTGCGCGGCGGTGGTGAGGCCAATTGCCTTGCCCTGGTTCGACGACTGGTGGATCACCACCAGCTGCGGGTATTCCGCAGCCAGTTCGTTGAGTCGTTCACCGGTGCGGTCGGAGCTGCCGTCGTTCACGGCGATGATGTCGTAGTTCGGATACCGCATGCGTGCGAGGTGGCTGATCACCTCGCGCACATTAGCCTCTTCGTTGTAGCAAGGCACGATGATCGACACCTTGGGGTAGCTCTTCACCCCAAGGAGTGCCAGCGGATGCCGCACATTCTGCGTGCCGCGCTCGAGCAGGAAGTAGTGCAGCAACCCGCCGATCATCCAGAAATACGACATGAAGAACGGGTAGTAGAAGACAAAGCCAGAGATCCAGCGCTTGGCGGTGAGTGCGTCCACCATCTCAGCCTCCCGCCTTGTTTGCGTGGGACGGCGCTGCCGCTTCGGTGGTCGCGGGCTTCTTGTCTGCACCCGCGGCGTTGCCATTGGGCGACGGGCTCTGCGGTGCGGCGCTGCTCTCGAGCTTCTCAACGCTGGCCTTATTGCCGCCGGGCGGCTTGCGCGTCTCGATATACGTCTTGAGCGACATCACATCGCGCAGCACCTCGGTATCGGGCCGGCCGGCAATGAAGTCATCCGGGTAGTAGCCATAGTTGAGCGCCCCTGCCGAGCGCAGTGCGCGCATCTGGTCACGCAACTCGGTCGTGGGGATCGGCTTGTCCTGATTGCGCCAGTCCACCGCCTGCAGCTCGAAGATGGTCTTCTTCAGGCCATCCTTGTGCTTGGCCACGGCGGCGGTCAGCTTCTTCATCCAGTCCTTCGGGTCCTTGGCCTCTTCCATGTACGGCATGGCTTCGAGCGCCACGTAGTCGTACGCCTCCAGGAAGTCGTCATAGTTCTGCGCCGTCCACGTTTCAGCCTTCGGATCGAGCACCGGCCCCGAAAAGATGTTGCGCGCAGTCAGCATGTCGCGGCCGTTCTGATAGCCCTGCGCCACCGCGATCAGCTCTTTCGAGAACGAGATCAACGCAGCGGTCTTGGCGCGCGACCACTTCTGCATCAGCTCGGGCGACTGGCGAATCTTGTTGATATCGCCGGGCAGGCCCATGGCCTCGTAGGCCTTGAGCGCGGCGGGGCTGGCATCTTCGTAGTCGTCGAGCACGCCGTCGTCGTGGAACAGCACGCCGTCGATGATCGAGTTCTTGGCCAGGTCCTCATAGATGTCCCGAATCATCTGGCGCGCCTGCGGATCGAACGGCGACAGGCGCGGCGGCTTGACGGTGCCCGGCTTCTGCGGCGCGCCCGGCAGC
The DNA here is from genome assembly GCF_052045975.1 of Ralstonia sp. 22086. NCBI lineage: Bacteria > Pseudomonadati > Pseudomonadota > Betaproteobacteria > Burkholderiales > Burkholderiaceae > Ralstonia > Ralstonia sp. 22086. The sequence goes on from NZ_JBQEPZ010000004.1 coordinate 356,317, forward strand.
GACTGCACCAAGTGCGTGGCCGCCGGATTGTTGGCCGGCAGTTTGTACGACAGCATCGGCAGCCACGCGTATACCTCTACCTTTGCACGCGTCTTCAACTGCCACGACACGCGCGAGAACAGGTCTGCACGCATCGGCATGTGCCGGTTCGGGAAGTACACGGCGTCCACTGCGCCGTTGCCCTTCGGGTCGGCGAATGCCTGCAGATACACCACACGCGGCGCGAGGTCCTTGATGCGGTCGATCAGCTTGCCGAGGTTGGCTTCCTGCTGCTTCGGGTCCGGGTCGTAGATGTAATCCATGTCGACCTGAACCACGCGCTGCACGGGGTTGATCTCACCGTGGTGCGTCACAGGCTCGCGCAGCGAGCGCTCCAGATCACCGGTGTCGGTGTCGTAGCCCATCAGGCTGCGGCGGATGGCGGTGAGCGGCACGTCCGGCGTGTTCGGACCCGGCTCCAGCGTCAGCATGTACTTCAGGCCCACGTTGGCGGCTTCCTGGTCGAGCATCTGGTTGTGGGCGCCATACGGCCACACCACCGTCTGCACCTTGGTGCCCACGTTCTTCTGGATCAGGTCGATGCTGCGCTGCAGGTCGTCATGCACGCGCTTGCGGTACTCGTCGTCGGTTTCATAACGGCCCAGATTGCGCAGATATTCGTGCGTGGTAGCCGCCGGCATCTCGTTGCCCTGCGGGTTGCCCAGCGCACCGTGGTGCATGTCCGCCGTGTGGGTGGCGAACTCGGCCAGCCCCGAGGCCTGCATCTCGCGGATCTGGTTCCAGTTCATGAAAAAGTCACGTGGCACGATCTGCTTGTCCGACAGCTTGATCTTCGCGCCCGCAGGTGCGTTGGTCCACTCCGTGACCAGCCCGAACACGGCGGGGAACCGGAACTGCTTGAGCAGCGGGAAGACCTTCGTGTAGTGGCTTTCATAGCCGTCATCGAACGTCAGCAGGATCGGGCGCTTGGGCAGCGGCTTGCCGCCGTGGCGCGCGGCGTCGATCTGCGCGAGCGTGACCGGGTGGTAGCCGTTGGCCTGGATCCAGCTGAACATGTTCGTCAGCATCTTGGTATCGACGGCAAACCCATCGGGCAGCTTCTCGAAACTGGCACGCAGGTTGTCGCGGATGTCGTGAAAGCACAGCACGCGGAACGTCTTGCCGTCATCCGGATCGGGCTTGGGCAGGAAGTCCACCTGAACGGCGGCGGCCGGTCGAACGGCGGCAAGGAAAGCCAACGTCAGGGCCAGCGCCAGTCTCGGTGCCATCCAGGCGAAGAATCGTCGCAATGACGGTTGTCGGAGAGCTTGCATGGGCATCACAGCGGAATGTTGAGGTTCAGGTACAGGAACTTGCGGTTCTCGGGCTGGCCGTCGTAGCGATGGCGACCAAAGCCGATGCCGTAGGACACCTGCGTCTTGCGATTGATTTGCCACACGTGCTCCAGCCGCGCTTCGACCATCGGGCTGCTGCCGAACGACTGCTGGTTGTACATGCCACCGGTCAGGTACACGCGCTGCGTGAACGACTTGTCGGCGTAGCGCCAGGGCGTCCACGACCAGATGGCCGTGGCCTGGCCGCTGTAGTCGCGCGACGGGCTGAAGTAGTTCAGGCCCGTCATCGTGTTGCGGCTGGTATCGGCCCCGAACAACACGCCGATGGTGTGCCGCGGCGAGGTGAACACCTGCTGGTAGAAGTTGGCTGCCACGCGCTGGCGCAGGTTGTCGTCGGTGTAGCGCGACACGCCGTACGTGAGCGATGCGTAGCGCGTTTCGTCCCAGGTGTAGCGAACGTTGCCGCTGACGCTCTTGCCGGTCACGCCCACCTGGTACGCCTTGTAGGGCACTTCCAGGTCATCGTTGGTGACCATGCCCGACACCTTCCAGTGGTCACTGGGTATCCACGTGGCATCCAGGGTGCCGCCGGTCTTGCCAGCCGCGCCGACAGACTGGTGCACCTCGCCGTTCACCTCGACGCCGGTGTCGAACCACTGCAGGCCCGCGCCGTTGCGCACGCGGCTCTCCGATGCGCCGTCAAACTGCGCGCGGCCCGCAAAGTTGTGGAAGAACAGCCGATAGTGGTCTGCAAACGGCCCGCTGTATGCCTTGGTGTCGATACCGTACTCGTTGTTGGCGAACGCCGAATTGCCCTTGTCCGCCGTCGACTGGATGATGAGCTGCGGGCTCTGATAGACGTCCAGATCCTTGCGCAGCGCACGCACCGAGCCATTCTCCGGAAAGCGTTCGTCCAGCCCGTTGGCGACGTTCTTGGCGGTCTTCAGATCGTCCACCGCCAGCGACGCGCGGCCATAGCCGGCCACCACGCTCAGGTCATCCGGGTGCTCTGCAAGCGCCGTCTTGTACATGTCACGCGAGCGATACGGCTCGGTCTGCACCATCGCGCCGTCGGCACGTGCGCTGACGAGCGAGGCGGCGAACGGCGCTTCGTGCCGCCACTTGTCCAGCTCGGCAATGCCCTGGTGCGTGCGGCCCGTCAGGATCAGGTACTGCGCTTCCAGACGCTTGATGCGCGAGTAATCGGGATTGGGCGTACCGGCTTCCGGCGCCAGGCGCACGTATTCCGGGTTGTCGGCCTTCATCTTGTCGAGCAGCGCGCGGGCCTCTTCAAAGCGGCCGGTGTCGAGCATGGCGTAGAACAGGCCTTCCTGAACATCGCCCGTTTCGATCTCGCCGGGGCTCGCATCCTTGAGCGCGCGGGCGTAGGCGTCGGCGGCCTTGTCCGGCGTATCGAGATACGCGTAGGCATCCCCTGCTGCCACACGTGTGTAGGCCGGAACCTTGCCCGTCTGCGACATGGCTTCGTAGCGCTTGACGGCGTCTTTCATGCGCCCGCGCGAAGCCAGTGCCACCACTTCATCGGCCACGATCTGCTGGCGGAACTCTGCGTTTTCCGGCGTATCGGGCACCTTCTTAAGCAGCGCCTCGATTTCGGCCACCGCCTGATCGATGATGACGAAGCGCTCCGGCCCGTTGATGACCTTCAACTGCTGACGCCCCCAGCGGATGCGCTGCGCGGCGGCGGCATGGTCGACGTGCCACGATTCGCTTTCCTTGAACCAGTCCGGATGCTGGCGCAGGTTTTCTTGCGCAAGCGTGGCCGCGCCCTCGCGCGACTCCCGCATGACCTCGTCGTGGAACGCCTGACGGTCGGTTGGCATCGCGCCTACGGGCGCGTTGTCGGGCGCATTGCCAGCGGCATGGGTGGCCGCCGCATTGGCCGCTTCCGGCGACACCTGCAGCGGTTCGAGCGCGCCGGGCCCTTGAGCGCTCGGGCCTGAAGGCATGGCCGGCGCCTGTGCAGACGTATCCGGTGCAGGCGTGCCCGGCGGCAAGATCACCGTGGGCGACGGCGATGCGGGCCGAGGTGCGGGCGGCGCTGCCTCAACAGCAGGCATTGGCGAGGCGGCGGCCGGTGCGGTTGCCGCGGGCGATGTCTTGACGGACGAATCTGCCGGCGGCACCGCCTGTTGCGCAACGAGCAGCGTGTTGGCCGGAGACGCCGGCACGTCGTCACCTCCGGCGATGACGGTCGTGGATGCAAACGTGGCCGGGCCCTTGGCGGCGGCGTCGGTCAGTTGCGAATCGATCAAGCGGCGCGTGGCCGCGTTGGAAGCATCGTCGGTCGCGGCGTGCGCGATCATCGGCACCGTGCCGACCACCACAACGGTGGCAGCAGCAATAGCGCAGCGGCGGGGATGCCATGCCGCGGCCGCGCTGGTGCGCGCGGCCGGCAGGCTCCAGGAGAGTGGCTCGTGGGTTGTCATTGTTGTCATGTCCAGTGGGCGGCGCGTGCGGGCGCACGCCATCCGCATTGCATGAAGGGCTGCCGGGGCTGAGTCAGCCGAGGCGGGCCGTACCGTTGGCGGCGCGCACCGGGGCGCGCATCGGCTTGGCAGGCGTCACGCCCCCAAAGGCTCGCGTCATGGCAGCCCAGCGCGATTCGGCGCCCAGTTCAGCGCCCGATGCGGTCACCGACGTGGTGGTCCGTTCGGACGCCCCCGGCTGGGGGGAGGAAGACGCCATCACCGCATCTCGGGCCGGTACGCCGGCCTGGAGCGGAGTCGATGTGCGTGCAGCGGTTTGCACGAACACGTCTGCGTCTTGCGCATCTCCAGACACCTGGACCGATGTCTGTGCGGATGCAGCGCTAATGGTGGCGGCAGCCCCGCCCTGCAGTTCCAGCGGAATACCCAAGCGCATGGCGGCATACACCGCTTCGCTCTTGTTGCGCACGTTCAGGCGTCGATACAGCGTGCACGCATGCGTCTTGACGGTGGCTTCCGAAATGCCCAGCAGGCGGCCGACACCCTTGACGGAGTGCCCGCGCGAGAGCAGCACCAGCACTTCGTACTGCCGTAGCGACACATTCAGCCGCTGCGCCGCTTCGGACGCATCCAGCGAGAGCATCGGCATGGCTGCATCGGCTGCACGCGGTATCAGGGCCGGATACGACTGGCCGCCGGCCAGCACAAGCCGCAGCGTGGCCAGCAAGACTTCCGGCGATTGCGATTTGGCGCAGTAGGCATCGACACCGCACGTCATGGCAGCGTGCGCTTCTTCAGCAGACAGGCTGGCGGCCAGCAGCACCACGCGGCTGGCCTCGCTGGCGTCCATCGCTTCGCGCAATTGGGCAGCGAATTGACCAGCGTTGAACGGGCCCTCGGCCTCGTCCAGCCCGATGACGAGCAGATCAGCTCGCTCATCGAACGCGTGCAGTTCGCCAGGGATGCCCGCAGGCAATGCCGGGGCGACGACCTCCAGGCCGAGGGTGGGATGCGCCAGCAACTGCGCAAGTCCGGCCCGTAGCAAGGGATGATTCTCCAGCAGGACTGCTTTCATGGTTTCCTCGTTTTCTTGTGAAGCGATTCCGGTCAGGCGCGCACAAGCCAGCCGCTGCGGGCGAGCACGCATATGACCGTCGAAACCCCGGGACCGTCCGAGAGAAAGCGCCCTGCCGCCAGCGATGCGCCGGCTCTGGAGAAGCGAAGTGCGAATGCCGTGGGGACCGTGGGGCCGTGGGGACCAATCCGGTTCCGGATCCGCTTATGGGAAAAACCTGTTCTGCAGGTGGCGGAATTGCCTTGCACATGCAGAGTGACCGCACGACATAGAGCAAGCATCGGGCCACCTCCGTGCAGCGCAACATCTGCTTACACTTGCGGCACAAATGATGACGTGCAGAAGGCGGGCGAAACCCGCTGTGGCAAAGGATTGGCGGGCCGCGGCATCGATTGGTGCGATGCCGCAAATTCACTTCATTTCTGTAACGATTCAGTTACGAATTCGCGACGTGTGACGACCGGCCCGATCATGCCGCCGGTTGTCCACTGAACGTTTTTACAACCTGTTTTAAAACTTACCGAGCGAGCGCGGCAGACGCCACATCACAGGCATGCCGGCGGTGGATAGATGACCGATGCGCCCCCTTCAGGGCTTATGGCGCATGGCAAAGAGGAAGAGGCTGTCGATGGCGCCCACCATGAAGATGATGCCCGCAGCCGTATGCAGCATCCAGGCACCGTCGGAAAAGGGCAGTTGGATCGACGTGTGTGGAATGGCCGCCACCGCGCCCGCGGCCACCGACATGCGCAACACCGGCACCCACCAGGTGCGCTTGGCGGGCTGCGGATCGTCGCGATGGCGCGGCGCGGGGTCGGGTGTCGAACAAGACATGCGGCAGGGACGAGAAGTGATGGCCATGCTGCATTGTTGAACACAACCGATCGAAGCGAAACACAAAACAGCGCCCTGCAATGCCCGCAATTCCCCTAACTGAAGCTGCCTAGGCTGGATGCGCAGCCAGGTGGGCGAGGTTCTGCAGCATGTCGGTCGTCATCTCCGCCACACCGTATTCGGGCTTCCAGCCCCAGTCGCGCCGGGCGACCGAATCGTCGATGGAATTCGGCCAACTGGCCGCGATCGCCTGGCGGAAATCCGGCGCATACGCCACCTCGAACGACGGACGATGCCGGCGGATCTCGGCCGCCAGTTGCTCGGGCGTAAAGCTCACGCCTGCCAGGTTGTAGCTGCCGCGCTGGCTGATGCGCTCGGCCGGGGCCTCCATCAACTCGATGGTGGCGCGCACGGCGTCCGGCATATACATCATGGGAAGCGCCTCATCGTGCTCCAGGAAGCACGTATAGCGCTCGCCCTTCACGGCCGAATGGAAGATGTCGATCGCGTAGTCCGTCGTGCCGCCGCCCGGTGCGGTCTTGTACGAGATCAGCCCCGGATAACGCAGGCTGCGCACATCGACGCCGTGGTGCTCGAAATACCAGCGGCACCAGCCTTCGCCCGCCAGCTTGGAAATGCCATAGACGGTCTTGGGCTCCATGATCGTGCTCTGCGGGGTGTTGTCCGCAGGCGTGGTGGGCCCGAACGCGGCAATCGAGCTGGGCCAGAAGATGCGCTCAAGCTGATGATTGCGCGCCGCCTCCAGCACATTCAGCAGACCGTTCATATTGAGCGCCCAGCCCCACGTGGGCGACTGCTCTGCCGCGGCCGACAGCGCTGCAGCCAGGTGATAGATCTGCGTGATGCCGTGGCGCTCGATGATCTCGCGCAACTGGCCGCGATCGGTCACATCCAGCGTTTCGTGACGGATCTGCGGGTGGCGGCCACGGGGCACCATGTCGCTCGTCACGACGTTGCCAGTGCCATAGCGCTCGGCCAGCGCGGCGGCCAGCTCCGTCCCCAATTGCCCATTGGCGCCGATGATGAGGATGCGCGGCGCCGTTCCAAAATTCGCGCTCGTACCGGTGCTCATCAGATGATCCCCAGTTCCTTGCCGGCGGTTTCAAACGCCTTGAGCGCCGCGTCGAGTTGCGCGCGCTCGTGCACCGCGCTGATCTGCACGCGGATGCGCGCCTGCCCCTTGGGCACCACCGGGTAGAAGAAGCCAACCACATACACGCCTAACTCCAGCAGGCGTTTGGACAGCGCCTGCGCCTTCTGCGCGTCATACACCATGATCGGCACGATCGGGTGGTCGCCCGGCTTGATATCGAAGCCCAGCTCGACGATCTTGCGGCGGAAATACAGCGCGCTGTCTTCCAACTTGTCACGCAGCGCGGTGTCGGCTTCCAGCAGATCGAGCACCTTGATGGTGGCCCCGACAATGGACGGCGCCACCGTGTTCGAAAACAGATACGGCCGCGAGCGCTGGCGCAGCAGCGCCACCACTTCCTTGCGCGCGCTCGTGAAACCGCCCGACGCGCCGCCCAGGCCCTTGCCCAGCGTGCCGGTAATGATGTCGATCTTGCCGAACACGCCGCGGTGCTCGTGCGAGCCGCGGCCGCGCTTGCCAAGGAAGCCCGTGGCATGGCATTCGTCAATGCCGAGCAGCGCGCCGAACTCGTCGCAGATGGCGCGGATTTCATCCAGCCGCGCGATGGTGCCGTCCATCGAGAACACGCCGTCAGTAAACACAAGCTTGAAGCGCGCGCCCGCCGCATCGGCTGCCTGCAATTGCGCGCGCAGATCCTCCAGGTCGTTGTGCTTGTAGCGATAGCGTTGCGCCTTGCACAGGCGGATGCCATCAATGATGGACGCGTGGTTCAACTCGTCGCTGATGACGGCGTCTTCGGCCCCAAGCAGCGTTTCGAACAAGCCACCGTTGGCATCGAATGCCGAGCCGTAGAGGATGGTGTCTTCCGTGCCGAGAAACTTCGCCAGCCGCGCTTCCAGCGTCTTGTGCAGGTCTTGCGTGCCGCAGATGAAGCGCACCGAGCTCAGGCCAAAGCCATGCGTGTCGAGCGCCTCGTGCGCCGCCTTCAGCACCTCCGGGTGCGACGACAAGCCGAGGTAATTGTTGGCGCAGAGGTTGATGACCTCCTTGCCGTCAGCCGTGCGGATCACGGCGCCCTGCGGCGAGGTGATGATGCGCTCGGTCTTGTAGAGACCGGCTTCCTCGATCGCCTCCAGTTCGCGGCGGATGTGCGCGTAGAAAGCGTCGGTGGAGGCGTTGGCTTGCGTTGTCCCCATGGTGCTGCTCCTGTAGACTGCGTTGATCGATAAATCGAACATGTTCGATATATCGAATAATTTGTTCAATTTACAAGATACCAACCGATGGCACAAGCCCCCGCCACCGATGTCCTCGCCGACGGGCCGCCCGCCGTTGGCGCCAAGCTGCAAGCGCTGCGCCAGGCGCGCAAGCTGTCGCTCGATGAACTGTCGCGGCGCGCGGGCGTGTCCAAATCCATGCTCTCGCAGGTCGAGCGCAACCTGGCCAACCCGACCGTCGCGGTGCTGTGGCGCCTGGCCACCGCGCTCGGCGTCGGGCTGGCGGATTTCCTCTCGCCTGAAGGCGCGGCCGATGCGGCGCCCGCGGTGACGGTCATTCCCGCTCACTCCATCCCAGTCATCAAAAGCCCGGATGGCAAGTGCGAATTGAAGATTCTTGGCCCGGTGGACCTTGCGGCGCGCTTTGAATGGTATGAACTGGCGATCCAGCCCGGCGGCATGCTGGCGTCAGAGCCTCACGAGCTGGGCTCGAAGGAGCACATCTCGGTGCTCAGCGGCACGGTGACGGTGCAATCCGGCCCGAGTGAGAAGAAGGTGCGGCACGGGGAATCGGCGCGCTATCCGGGGGATGTGCAGCACGCCATCTCGAACGCCGGCAAGACGGTGGCGACGGCGTTGCTGGTGGTGGAATACGCGCAGCAGTAGGCGCTGCAGATTGGCGCCGCCTAGGCCGCCTGCAGTTCGGGCGCGCGCCACACGCGCGGCAGCAGCACCCCAAGCATCAGCCCGCGCAAGGCCATGAACCCCAGCATCGACAACCACAGCCCGTGGTTGCCCCACAGCGGCTGCAGCGTGACCGACAGGCCCCAGAACGCGGCAGCCGCCGCGGCCATTGTCACCAGCAGTTCACGGGTGCGCGTCGCGCCGATGAACACGCCGTCAAACTGGAAGCCCCATACCGACACGATCGGCAGCAACGCCGCCCACACCAGATAGTGGCGCGCGGCTTCGCGCACGGCAGGCTGATCGGTCAGCACGCCGATGATGCCGGCGCCGGCCAGCGCATACACGGCGGCAAAAAGCCCAGCGCCAAGCACCGACCAGAACGTCGACACGCGAATCGCCATGCGCAGCGCAGCGCGGTCCCGCGCACCCATGGCGGCGCCCACCAGCGCTTCGGCCGCGTGTGCGAAGCCGTCCAACCCGTAGGCCATGAAGGTCAGGAAATTGAGCAGCAGCGCGTTGGCAGCCAGCACCACATCGCCCTGCTTGGCGCCCGCGTGGGCAAACCAGCCGAAGGCGGCCAGGAGGCAAAGCGTGCGCAGGAAGATGTCGGTGTTCAGGCCCATCAGGCGACGCCAGGCGTCGCGGGCCAGCAATTCAGCGAGGGTGAGCGTCGGCAGACCAGTGGGCCGTTGCAGCCAGAGCAGCAGCATGCCGAGCCCAAACCCCGCAATGTCGGCCAGCGCCGTTGCCGCGCCAATACCGCCCACGCCCAAGCCTGCCCCCAGCACCAGAGCCAGCACTGCCGCCATGTTGACGGTGTTGATGAACACCTGCAGCAGCAGCGCCCGCCGCACCTGCTGACGCCCGAGCAGCGTGCCGAGCACCACGTAGTTGGCCAGCGCAAACGGCGCCGACCAGATGCGCGCGTGGCAATACATCTCGGCCATGCGGGTGACGGATTCGCTCGCACCGAGCAGCGCCAGCGTGATGCGGATCGCCGGCACCTGCAGCACCAGCAATGCCGCTCCAATGGCAAAGGCCAGCAGCAGCGCGCGCACCACGCTCGCCCGCAACGCCTGCGTGTCGCCCGCGCCGTGTGCCTGCGACACCAGCCCCGTGGTGCCCATGCGCAGAAAGCCAAAGCCCCAGAACACAAAATTGAAGAAGACCCCGCCCAGCGCCACGCCGCCAATGTATTCCGGCCCCGGCAGATGACCGGCCACGGCGGTATCCACCGCCGAGAGGATCGGCTGCGTCAGGTTGGCCAGCACGATGGGAAACGCCAGCGTCAGCACGCGCCGGTGCCACTGCGCAGGTGACGCAGGTGCAACCGAAGTGGCGAAAGAGGACTCCATGGGGAGAAAAAACTGCGAGGAACGATGAAAAAGGCGGTGCAACCGTTCACGATTTCGCTATCATTGCGCCCCATTGCGGGCTCCGGAAATCGGGCGGCAAGTGCGGCACCCCGCACAACGTCGTCGATGACTATACGCGAATCCCCCCGGAAGGCAGACACCGTGTTTTGCCTTTCATCGCGGCCGGACGGGTGCGGTTGATGCTACGCATCATCCGGCACACGCATGTCCCAGGCTGGTGACACCCACCACACGGGACGGCGGGCGACGCCCAAACAGCGTCGCCTCGGTAGAACTAAGCGGACTGGTAAGCAACCGCGATGCCCTGTCGAACTTCCGACTCGCCGGGGCGGAGACTCCTCTTGGAAAAAAACGTACAACGCAATCTGGGCGCCTGGGCATTGATGCTGACCGGGCTGGGCTCGATCATCGGCTCCGGCTGGCTGTTCGGCGCCGGCCACGCTGCAAAGGTGGCGGGCCCCGCTGCCATCTTCACCTGGATCATCGGCGCAGTCGTCATCCTGGCCATTGCCCTGACGTATTCCGAACTGGGCGCGATGTTCCCGGAATCGGGCGGCATGGTGCGCTATGCGCGCTACTCGCATGGCTCACTGGTGGGCTTCGTGGCGGCCTGGGCAAACTGGATCGCCATCGTCACCGTCATCCCCATCGAGGCCGAAGCCTCCATCCAGTACATGAGCAGTTGGCCGTGGCCCTGGGCGCAGTCGCTCTTCCAGCACGGTGAGCTGACGCCGCCTGGGCTGGTGCTGTCGGCCGTGCTCGTCGTCGTGTACTTCCTGCTGAACTACTGGGGCGTGAAGGTGTTTGCCAAGGCGAACAACGCCATCACGATCTTCAAGTTCATCATTCCGGCCGCGACAGCGGTGGCGCTGGTTGCAGCCGGTTTCCACCCGGGCAACTTTGGCGGTAGCACGGCCGCGAATGTGGCAGGACAAGGGTTCGCCCCCTACGGCTGGTCTGCGGTGCTGACCGCCATTGCCACGAGCGGCATCGTGTTTGCGTTCAACGGATTCCAGAGCCCGATCAACCTTGCGGGCGAGGCGCGCAACCCGGGCCGCAACGTGCCCATCGCGGTGATCGGTTCGATCCTGCTGGCGGCGGTGATCTACGTGGCGCTGCAGGTGGCCTTCCTCGGTGCGGTGCCGCCTGAGTCGCTCGTCAATGGCTGGCACGGCATTGATTACCACTCGCCGTTCGCCCAACTGGCGATTGCGCTGAACCTGAACTGGCTGGCCATCGTGCTGTACATCGATGCGTTCGTCAGCCCGTCGGGCACCGGCAGCACGTACATGGCCACCACCACGCGCATGATCTACGCGATGGAGCGCAACAACACCATGCCGGCCATCTTCGGCCGCGTGCATCCGCTGTTTGGCGTGTCGCGTCCGGCCATGTGGTTCAACCTGGCGGTGTCGTTCATCTTCCTGTTCTTCTTCCGTGGCTGGGGCGCGCTGGCGGCTGTCATCTCGGTGGCGACGGTCATTTCGTACCTGACCGGCCCGATCAGCGTGATGTCGCTTCGCCGCACGTCGCCGCAACTGCATCGCCCGCTGCGTCTGCCGGGGCTCTCGCTCATCGCGCCGTTCGCGTTTGTGTGCGCATCGCTCATCCTGTACTGGGCCAAGTGGCCGCTGACGGGCGAGATCATCGTGCTGATGCTGGTGGCGCTGCCCGTGTACTTCTACTACCAGGCCAAGGCCGGCTGGCCCGACTTCAAGACGGAACTCAAGGGCGCGTGGTGGATGATCGCCTACCTGCCGACCATCGCCGCGCTGTCCTACTGCGGCAGCACGGAGTTCGGCGGCCACGGCTACATCCCCTACGGCTGGGACATGGGCATCGTGGCGGTGCTCTCGCTGTTCTTCTATCACTGGGGCGTGGCCAGCGGCTGGCACACGCGCTATCTGGATGAAGTCGAACACGTACATGACGACGTGCAAGCGCACGACACCAAGCGTGCGCCGCGCGCCGTGCCGCAACGCGCCTGATACCGCTTTGCTCGTAAGAAAAAACGCCCGACCGGTTCTGCCGGCGGGCGTTTTTTTCGTTGGAGCAGTGATGCCGTAGCGAGAACCTCAGCTGCTAAGGTTCAGACGGCGTCTTGGCCTGACCCTGCCTTGATGAAATCGATGAACGCCCGGAGCGGAGCCGGAACGAGCCGCCGTCCCGGGTAGTAGAGATACGGCCCAGGGAACGGCCGCCACCAATCCTCGAGCACGGGCTCGAGCGCCCCGCTCACAAGATGCGGGCGCAGCCAGTCTTCGTAGAGGTGGACGATGCCGACGCCGGCGACGGCGGCATCCACGACAAGATCGGTCGCGCCACCAATACGGACGAGCAGCGGGCCAGATGGGTCCACGTTGACCACTTCACCATCACGCTCGAATTCCCACGGCGGCATGGCGCCGCTCGCAAACCGGCCGCGCATGCAGGCGTGGCCGAGCAGGTCGCGCGGATGCGTGGGGCGACCGCGTCGATCGAGATAGCCGGGTGCGGCTGCCGTCGCGAACCGCTGCGTTCGCGGCCCGATCGGAACGGCGATCATGTCCTGTTCGAGCCGCTCGTCATAACGGATGCCTGCGTCGCAGCCGGCGGCCAGAATGTCGACAAAGCTTTCTTCGGCCACGACCTCAAGCCGGATCTCGGGATAGGCTTCGAGGAATCCGGGGATGACGGCAGGCAGCACAAGCCGCGCGGCGCTCATCGGCACATTGAGCTTCAGCGTGCCGGCAGGTCTTTCGCGGAAATTGTTGACCACGTCCAGCGCGGCTTCCACCTCGCTCAAGGCGGGCCGCAGGCGGGTCAGCAGGCGCTGCCCCGCTTCGGTGGGTGAAACACTGCGCGTCGTGCGGTTCAGCAGGCGCACACCAAGCTGCGATTCCAGCCGCCGCACGGCCTCGCTCAGCCCGGATGCGCTCGCGCCCATCAGCCTTGCACCTTCGCGAAAGCCCTTGGCCTGCGCCACCGCCACGAAGGCATTCAGGTCACCCAGATCGACTTGCATTGTTCGCCCTCTCGCACAACCCGTGCGGATTATGCCCACTTATCGAGCAGCGAGCTTGCGCCTAACCTGCCGTCACCTCGTCTTTCACACAGGAGTGTGACCATGTCTCCCATCCTTCAATCCGGCACGTTTTCCATCGGCGGCCACCAGGTGCACCGTCTCGGCTATGGCGCCATGCAGCTCGCTGGCCCAGGCGTTTTTGGGCCGCCCAAGAACCGCGACGCCGCGCTTGCCGTATTGCGCGAAGCCGTTGCCTCGGGCGTCAACCATATCGACACGAGCGACTTCTACGGCCCCCACATCACGAACCAGTTGATCCGCGAAGCCTTGCATCCGTATCGCGACGATCTGCTCATCGTCACCAAGATCGGTGCCAGGCGCGACGCCCAAGGCGCGTGGCTGCCGGCATTTTCAGCGCAGGCGCTGACCGAAGCCGTACACGACAACCTGCGTAACCTGGGCGTGGATGTTCTGGACGTGGTGAACTTGCGGATCATGTTCGACACGCACGGCCCGGCCGAAGGATCGATCGAGGCGCCCCTCTCGGCCCTGGCCGAGCTGCAACGGCAGGGACTCGTGCGGCATATCGGGCTGAGCAACGTCACGGCCAACCAGATCGCACAAGGGCGACGGATCTGCGAGATCGTCTGCGTGCAGAACCACTACAACCTCGCCCACCGAAGCGACGACGGGCTGATCGACACGCTGGCCGCCGACGGCATCGCGTATGTCCCGTTCTTTCCGCTGGGCGGGTTCAACCCGCTGCAATCATCCACGCTCAACGCTGTGGCAGCGCGGCTCGGCGCAACTCCGATGCAGACGGCACTCGCCTGGCTGCTGCACCGGTCGCCGAACATCCTGGTGATCCCGGGCACCTCGTCGGTGGCCCATCTGCGTGAGAATCTGGGCGCGGCGACGATATCGTTGCCGGAAGATGCGATGCGCGAACTCAACGCGGTCGCGCTTTCCACGGACGAGGCCGCCTGATTTTGTGCAAACGACTGGCGGGCCCGCCGAGTCATCATCGAACGCGGTACCCGCCGTCTGCGCCGCTGCTACGCCGCCTTCATCAGCCCCTCCATCGCCTCACGCACATAGGCGATCAGGTCCGGGCCCATCCACGGGCTCGCGGATAGCTCGGGCTCGCGCTCCATTGCCAGTCGCACCTTGGCTTGCGTTTGCGGATCGTCCCCCGCATACGAACGGAACAATTCGATCCAATGGCGCGCGAGCTGCTGCATGGCAGGCGCATGCGCCGGCGTGCCCTTGGCCAGATGCTGCCGTATTTCGGCAATGAGCGTCGGCCACTCGTTGGCGCGCTTGCCAAAGTTCTCGCGCATGAACTGCAGCTCTTGCGCCGACAGATACTTCGCATAGATCGCCAGCTTGGTTTCGTTGGCCGCCTCCATGATGAAGTCGAGCATTTCCAGGCTGATGCCGGTGCGCTCCTGCAACGCCGGCTCGTTGATGTGCATTTTGTGCAGCTTGGCCGAGAGGATCGGGTCCAGCGCCGCATCCTGCGCGAGCAGCGCCATCCACTGCTTGGCGAGCGCCTGCGCCTCGCTGCTGCGTGAAGGCACCTGGCGCGTCATTGCATCCTGCACGGTTGACACCAGCGCCGCCCACCGCTCATGACGGGCCGTATCGGCATCCATGCGTTCGGCACGGGCACGTTCTTCCTGCGAAAGATATTTGTCGTACATGGTCATCCATTCCAAGGTTGTGAGCCACTCGGTCAATTCGGGCTCCTCTTGGCGCACGAGCTGGCCGTGCAGCCGCGACAACCGATCGCGCAGTACGCTGGCTTGCGTGATCTGCTGATCGAGCATCGCAATCTGCCGTTCCACGATCGTGGTGAGGGGAATATCCGGATTGGCCAGGAAAGCTCCGACATCGGCCAGCGACATGCCGAAGCGCCGCAACGCCTGGATCTGGTGCAGGCGTGCGACGTCGGCCTTGTCGTACAGCCGGTAGCCGCTGTCGGAGCGGGCCGAAGGCGTGAGCAGGCCGATGGTGTCGTAGTGGTGCAGCATGCGCACCGAGAGGCCGCAGCGTTTGGCGAGATCGCCCACTTTCAACAACATGGTGGCTCCTGTCTTCTGGCTTGGACACAGGCTAGGACCTCACACAATGTGAGGGTCAAGCACGGCGTGATCGGATCGCAATGAACGGCGCCCCCGGGAAGACGCAGGCGCGTCCAGCATTCTGGACCAGTCCCCTCTGTGGTGGGGACCATGCGCCGCGAACCCGCGCCGCTGCGTGCGTCACAAAAAGTTCATTCAACTCTGTGTTCAGCGGGTCGTTTAGCGGAATGTCCGATCTTGCGTCTGCCGCTAACGTCATGACTTTCTCACCGCTTCCCTTGCCCGCGGGCATTGCGCCCGAGATGCTGCGCACGGTGTTCCAACCGATCTTCCGCCTCTCCACCACCGAGGTGCTCGGCTACGAAGCGCTGCTGCGCGGACCGGTGGGTTCGGCCATGGAGTCACCCGCAGCGCTGTTTGGCGCAGCGTCGGACACCGCGGGCACGATTGCCCTGGAGACCACTGCCGCGCGTCTGGCCATCGCCAATTTCTCGACGATGCGGCTGCCGGGCAAGCTGTTCCTGAACTTCAGCGCGCTGGGTGTACGCCAGTTACTGGAAGACCATGCCCGCCTGCTGCATGCCATTGCCGACCACGACCTGCACCCCTCGCGCATCGTCATCGAGCTGACCGAGCAGACGCCCATCGACGATCTGGCCAGCTTTGCCGAGGCACTGTCGGTGGCACGCGACTTTGGCCTGCAATGCGCGCTTGACGATTTCGGCACGGGCAATGCCAACCTGAACCTGCTGATCGAACTCACGCCCGACTTCATCAAGCTCGACAAGTATTTCCTGCGTGACATTGCCAAGCACCCGGCCAAGCTGGACATGGCACGCACACTGCAACAGACGCTCAAGGGCGGCGCCACCAGCATCATTGCCGAAGGGCTGGAGACTGAAGACGAACTGGGCGTGGTGCGCGACCTGGGCATCCGCTTCGGGCAGGGGTTCTTCCTGGCGCGTCCACAGGACAAGCCGGCGAGCGACATGTCGAGCCACGCCGCGCGCGTGCTGCAGTCTTCGCAGATTGCGGTGTTTCCGCAGGCCGTGCGCGTGGGCTGGCGCGCCATCACGGCCAGCAAGCTGCTTCGCGTTGCGCCCACGCTGCCCTTGCGCAGCAGCAATGACGACGTGCTGCATCTGTTCAACCGCCACCCTGATCTGCACGCCATGGCGCTGCTCGATGAAGACGAGCGCCCGCTGGCGCTCATCGCTCGCCGCGCCTTTATCGACCGCTATGCGATGCCGTATCACCGCGAGCTGTACGGCAAGAAACCGGCGCTGGCGTTTGCCAACCGGCAGCCGGTGCTGGTGGAAAAATCCGCTTCGCTGGAAGACATGTCGGCGCTGCTGATGAGCGAAGACCAGCGCTACCTGACCGACGGTTTCATCATCACCGAACATGGCCGCTACCTGGGCCTGGGCACCGGTGAAGAGCTTGTGCGCACCGTGACGGAAATCCGCATCGAAGCCGCGCGCTACGCCAACCCGCTGACGTTCCTGCCAGGCAACATTCCGTTGAACCTGCACATTGAACGTTTGCTGGAAGCGCGCGCGGAGTTCTACGCATGTTATGTGGACCTCAACCACTTCAAGCCCTTCAACGACCAGCACGGCTATTGGCAAGGTGACGAAATGCTGAAGATGGCCGCTGCCGTGCTGGCCAACGCATGCGAGCCCACACGGGATTTTCTTGGCCACGTGGGCGGCGACGATTTCCTGATCCTGTTTCAGAGCGCCGACTGGCAGGCGCGCATCACGCAAGCCATGGCAGCGTTCAACGCGAACGCGCTCGCCATGTACACGCCGGCGGACCGCGCGGCGGGCGGCATCCATGCAGAAGACCGCAAGGGCCTGCCCACGTTCTTCCGCTTCGTGACCATCGCGGTGGGCGCGCTGCACGTATATCCCGGTGCGGCACACAACAGCGATGACATCGGCACCGCCGCAGCCCTGGCCAAGCGACGTGCCAAGCAAAGCGAAAACGGCTTCCATCTGGAAGCCATGCGCCCTGCCCCTGCCGTGCGGGCCATCGCATGACACCGCTGAGCCCACGCTACGCCATCGCCGGAATCAGCCCCATCAGCGCGGCCTTCACCACGGCATGCGTCTTGTTGGCGGCGTTGAGCTTGATGATGGCGTTGCGGATGTGGAAGTTCACGTTGCGCTCGGTCATCTCCAGGATGGCCGCGACTTCGGCCGCCGTCTTGCCTTCGGCCGTCCAGTGCAGCGTCTGGCGCTCCACCTCTTTCAAACGCGTGGCGGCATCGGGCAAGACTTTTTCGGCCATCAGCGTGCTGAGGCTGGCGTGCGCGCGCTGGCTCAGCCAGATCATTTCGGGCTCGCTCGCGGCCAGCTCATCTTCGGTGATGGGCGTGGCGCGGCGCACCAGGCTGAAGGTACCGAAGATGCCGGTGTGATCTCGTATGGTGTGCGACCAACCGTGGTTCAACCCATGGCGGCGCGCGTCGATCCAGAACGGCGCGTCTGCGGTGGCGATGCTGGACCACAGCGTTGGCTTGATGCAGCGCTGCCCGAACTGCAAGACCGGGTCGACGGCCAAATAGCCGCGCAACCGGTAATGCTCGCACCAGGGCTCCGGATAGGTGCTCCAGCAGATGGTGTTGAAGCGCGTGATCGGAATCGCTGCACGCAGGGCGTAGGCGCAATAGTCGAAGCCCAGCAGAACCACCGCCTTTTGCAGGCAGCGGATAACTGCATCGGCATCGCGCGGGGCAGTCAACTCGCGCAGCAATGCCGCCCGCCAGGATATTGCGCAGCCATGCGGCACTTGGTTGTGAACGCCCATTCCCTCGGCCTCCAAAGCCCCCCCTAAATCGCCATGCCCGCGCCCATTCCCGCTTATCGGCTTTCGTTATTTCAAACGGGCGGAGAGCGTGGTCAGTCTTGCGTTTTACCAAGGGCAATCATTGGCGTGCTGAAACTATACCTAATCCGAAACGAATTGCAGATCACGCATAGCCAATGCAATTAGTAGATTTTCTCGAATACAGGAATAGCGCAATACAGAAATAAATGAATTGATTGCCAAACACTTTTGCGCAAAACAACATTCATTATTTAAATCTGCTTTTTATATACGGCATACCCGCCCTCGACATTGCAAGCTGGCTACAGGGGCCAGCTTTTTTTACAACGCCGGGGTAGGCCGAATTCGTACCGTCGGCTTCCGCCAATGCCGGTTGGGGGCGGCATAGGTGCGCCTCGCAGCGCATGACACGCTTGCCGTATCGAAAACGCCGCAAAGCGGGCGCCGACGCCACTTCCGGATGGTGCGCAAACGCGACACCCAGCAAGGTTTGCACCGCGGAGGCGCGGCAAAACGCCGCAGTAAAAATAACAATAACGCCTTCGCACGTGCAGTTTGACCGACGTCCGGAAAATTTGACGTGTCAGATTTACACGTGCGTGTGGCGATTCGCTACCACGGCAGCGAATTAGGGCAAGAACGGCATTCTTATTGGGGTTTCACAGTGTCAGTGAAACCCTTACAGTCTGGTCCGCGACTCGCCCTCTCGATGTAGTCGAGGCCCCGACAAGAAACACGACGGTACGAAGCAACAGGGTTTTCTGGCGCGTCTTTATCTTCGTCACTCCCCCGGTTTGTGGCGCTTTTTCAAATCCGGACTTCCCGGAATTGGCGGAGCTTTGCCCAAATTCAGAAAAGTGACGCGGACTTAATGCGGCGGTTATCCCCGCCCCACTGACCCATTTGCATAGGAAGTCCCGTTTCATGCGCTCCACTCTGATTTCTCTTGGCCTTGTAGCCACCGCAGCCCTCGGTCTGTTCTCTGCTGGCGCCCAGGCCAACTGCGTTGCCAATCCGCCCACGCAATCCAACACGAGCTTCCCCGCCAGCTTGACCGGCAAGCTCGCGTATCACAGCTACGTCAGCTACGGCGACGGCACCAGCCAGATCTTCATCTACGATTTTTCGGCACGCACGCTGCAGCAGGTATCGAAGGCGGCCTGGGGCATCCAGGACCCGATGAATGCGGTGTTCAGCCCCGACGGCAAGTGGATCGCCTTCATGGGCATCACCAACAACGCGTGGAACGTGTTCTTCTGGCAAGTCGGTTCGACCAACATGCCGATCAACCTGACCAACAGCACCGGCCAGACGCGCAATGAAGATCCGAAGTTCAGCACCGACGGAAAATCGCTGTTCTTCAAACAGAACGGCGATGTCATGCAGGCTGCGCTGTCGTACACCAGCTCGGGCCCCGTCTTCACCTCGACGGTGAATTTGACGCGCACGGCACCGACGCTGGAAAACTCGATGCCGTTTGCGACGCCGGACGGCACGGCCGTCTACTACACCACGGGCACGGGCTCGGGCATGGGCCTTTACAAGCAGACCGTGGGCAGCACCACCAAGGTGGCGTTCGACACGCCCGCCGGCCTGGCGACGTACTACCCGATCGTGCGCGCCGACGGCACCGTCTTCTATGCCCGCTGGCATGACGCCACGAGCCAGGCCGACCAGATCTACACCAAGGTCAACCCGAGCGACACACCCAACCAGCTCACGCTCAACGACTGCAACAGCAACAACTCTGATCCGTCGCCCGTGAACGGCACGAACTACGTGTTCTTCTCGTCGACGAGTGCGGGCGGCTACCAGCTCTACCTGGGCGACGCGAGCAACGGCCAGCGCTGGAGCCTGTCGCAGTTCGGGGTGAACTCGGACACGACCAAAGCCAAGCTCGGTTCGAACTACTACCCGGGCACGCCGACGGCCGCTGCACAGGCTGTCACCCTGCTCTCGCAGGGCAAGCCGGCCAGCGCGTCCACCAGCTACAGCGCCAGCCTCGGCCCGGCCTACGCGTTCGACGGCAACACCACCAACACACGTTGGGATTCGGTGGAAGGCGTGGCCGGCGCGCAATGGCTGATGGTCGATCTGGGCTCGACCCGCACCATCACCGGCGTCGACCTCTACTGGGACGCTGGCGCCAAGGTGTACTACATCCAGACCTCGAACGACGGCGTGACTTGGACGAACATCTACTCGACTTCGAGCGGTGCCTCGTGGGGCCACACATCGCTGGCCAACCTCAAGGGCAGCGGCCGCTATGTGCGCATGTACGGCACGCAGCGCGCCACGCAGTGGGGTTACTCGCTGGATGAGATGCAGGTGTGGGGCTACTAAGCCGCAGCCCCCGCATCAGCATCGTCTGGCATGACAAACGCCCCGCTGGCTTCGGCCATCGGGGCGTTTGTCATTGGTCATGGAGTCGACGAGCGGCCCGCATTGGGACCTACCCCTAGATTGTCAAAAGCTGAACATTCAGCAGGGGTACGACTCGGCACGATGGCGTCTCCGCCCCACGCCAGAGGATCACGATGCCCTCCCGCACACCCCCGAAGACGCCTGCGCACGGTATGAGCCGGCGCGATTTCCTGACGCTAGGCACCGCCGCCGCGGGCCTCGGCGCGCTGGGCCTGAGCCTGCCGGAAGGCGCACAAGCCGCCGCACGTGCCGCCGACGCCAACTGGCATGCCGGCCAGCTCGCGCATCTGATTCCCGCGGCCAGCCACGACCGCTTTCTCATCAAGGCTTCGTTCCAGGCGCCACTTGCACGTGCGCCGTGGCTAATGGTCAACGGCAAGCGCGTCGCCGGCGAGCAAACCGATGCCGCCGGCCGCTTCTGGCGCTTCGATGCGCGTGGCCTGCAGCCCGCCACGCAATACACGCTGCGCATTGTCGATGCGGCCGGCAAGCCGCTGGCCGATGCGTGGCCGCTGCGCACCTTTCCCGCACCCGATGCCACACCCGCGCGCCTGCGCATCCTGGCCTACACCTGCGCAGGCGGCTACGATGGCCCGCCGGTGGCCGGCAAGACCGCATGGCTGGACATGACAGCGCGCCGCCGCCTGCTCGCGCGCGGCATGTCGTTCGCGCCCGACACCGTCATCGCCAACGGCGACCATATCTACTGGGATCTGCAGACCTCGCAGAACAAGCCGTTCGCCCGCCAGGTGCGCGAACTGATGTGGGCGAAGTTTGGCGGCGCGCTCGACACATCGGTGCCGATGTCGCACCCAAAGAACGAAGCCATCTTCACGCGCGTGTGCGACTACCAGATCAGCGGGCTGTACGGCACCACGCTGCGCTCCACGCCCGCGTACTTCCTGACCGACGACCACGATACCTTCGAGAACGACGAGTTTGACGACAAGGTGGCCACCCTGCCGCCGGAGCCGTACGGCCTAGTCGGCGCAGAGCTGACACAGCGCCGCTACTACCCCGAATTTCTGCCCGACGCGAACCGCCCCGTGTGGCTGCCTGGCGGTGACAAGGCCGGCATGCCCGCCGACACCAACAGCGCCTTCGGCACGCTGCGCTACGGTGCGCTGCTCGAAGCCGTGCTGTACGACTGCCGGCGCTTTCTCGACAACAAGGGCATCCACGCACGCGTGGTACCGCAGTGGGTGGAAGACTGGCTCGTGGCACGTACGCGCGCCGAAGACACCGCGCATTTTTTCCACGTGCCTTCGCTGCCGTTTGCGTATTCCTCGGGCAAGCTGGGGGACTGGTACCCGGACCTGCTCGACAGGAAGACCGGCCGCCTCGTGGCCAACCAGCCCAAGCCCGGTTGGCAGGCCGGCTGGCACGCGCAGCACCAGCGCCTGGTAGCGGCGTTGGCCGAGCAGAAACAGCGCGCGGCCGTGATCGTGCAGGGCGACTTCCATGCATCGGCGGCCGGCTCAATGTCGCGCTCGGGCGATCTGGCGTTCGCGCATCCGGTGCATACGGTCATGACCGGCACGCTTGGCACTGGCGACCTCGCCTTCCCGTCGGCATTCCGCAGCATCGAGACCACGCCTGCCCTGTCCGTCGCCATGCAGGAGGCGCTGCGCCCGACCGAGAAGAACGGCTTTACCATCATCGACGTGACGCCCGAGAAGATGACCTTCTCGCTGTTCATGTGGCGCCCGCCCGAGCCGGTGGAAGCCATCGATACACTGCAGCCGGCGCTGGTGTACGAGGTGCCGCGCCTGGCGTGAGGTGCCAGCGCAACAACAAGGAGACACATGGCGAAGATCTGCATCGTGGGGGCCGGCTCGATCGGCTGCTATCTGGGTGGCCGTCTGCTGGCGGCCGGCGCCGATGTTTCGCTGGTCGGCCGCGCGCGCATCGGCAACGAGCTGCGCGCGCACGGTCTCACCTTGACGGACTATCGCAACGGCCGCTGGCAAGTACCGCCGGCTGACGTGCGCTACGTGACGGATCCCGGCGCTCCCGCCGATGCCGATCTCGTGCTCGTCACGGTCAAATCTGCCGCCACGCAATCCGTCGCCGATGAACTGAAGCCCGTGCTACGCGCGGGCGCCATCATCGTCAGCTTCCAAAACGGGCTTGGCAATGCCGACGTGCTGCGAGCCACCCTGCCGCAGCACACTGTGCTGGCCGGCATGGTGCCCTTCAATGTGATGCAGCCTGGCCCGGGCGCTTTCCATCAAGGGACGGGCGGCGAGCTGGAAGTGGCAGCGTCGCCCTTGCTGCAGCCGTTTCTCGGCGACTTCCTCCGCGCGGGTCTGCCGCTCACGGAACGCACCGACATGACGGCTGTGCAGTGGGCCAAGCTGCTGCTCAACCTGAACAACGCCATCAACGCACTGGCCAACCGGCCGCTGAAGGGAGAGCTGTCGCAGCGTGCGTACCGGCGCTGCCTCGCGCTGGCGCAGATGGAAGCGCTCCGGCTGCTGTCCCGCGCGGGCATCCAGCCCGCCAAACTCACGCCGATACCGCCGACGTGGATTCCACGCCTGCTCGCCACACCTGACGCGGTGTTTGCGCGGCTGGCCGGCAAGATGCTCGCCATCGATCCGCTCGCGCGTTCGTCCATGTCCGACGATCTGGCCGCCGGGCGCAAGACCGAAGTCGACTGGATCAACGGCGAAGTCGTGCGCTTGGCGGAGCGCCTCGGGCAACGCGCGCCGGTGAATGCGCAACTGTGTGCGATGGTGCATGCTGCCGAATCGGCCGCCACGCGCCCGAGCTGGTCGGGCAACGATCTGCTGGCGGCCTTGGGGGCGTCGAGCTAGGGGCGGCGGGTTAGTCGGCGCCGGCTTCGCTGGCGCCAAGCAACAGCGCCATGTCCTGAATCTCGATGTGCCCATAGCGCAGGCGGATCGCACCGAGCTTGACCAGCGCCTGCAGCTCCTTGCTGAGCGTTTGCCGGCTGATGCCCAACATCATCGCCAGCGCGTCTTGCGAGGTGGAGATGCTCGCGCGGCCTTCTGCCGATTGCGACACGTCGCCGTGCGCGAGCGAAGCAATACGCCGCGCCACGCGCGCCCGCGTGCCGTGCAGCGCCGCACTCGCCAGCGAGCCATACGCCAGGCGCAAGCGCGTCGCCACCAGCCGCGCAATCGCTCCGGCAAATGCGGCATCGCGCATCAATGCTTCAAAGCGCGCCACGCTCACACCCAGCACGTCCGAATCTTCCAGCGCGATTGCGCAATGGCCGCGCGGTTGTTGATCAAGCGTTGACACCCCACCAAACCAGTTGCCTGGCTCCACCAACGTGAGGATGGCCTCGTCTCCGTCGGCATTGAAGATGGAGAGCTTGAGCGCGCCACTGGCCACGCCAAAGAATGCGTGCGAACTGGCGTCCATCGGATCGCCCTGGCGAAAGAGAAATGCACCGGCGGCGATGTGCAGGGGCACCGTGGCTTCGAGTAGCGCGTCGGCAACGTGCGGAGGGAGGCTCCGGAACCAGGGGTTGGCGGCAAATGCGTTCATCACGATTCAGTTTCCGCCGCTCAGCGCCGGCGCCCTAACACCCACCCAACCGACAGCACATAGCGGCTGCCCCCCACCACGCGCGTCACGCTGTGCTCGCACGCGTCGGGGCGGAACAGCTTGATACGCCGCGTCTGGAAGATCGGGCTGGCGCAAACGAACTCGCCGCCGGCCCGCGGCGACTTCAGCACGATGTTCAGCCGATAGTGCCGGCCGTTGGTGACGGGGTCGGTATGCGGCGGAATTTCCGAACCGTCCGGATAGCGGATCAGGTAGCCGTCAATCGGGATGGGCCACGGCGCGGTGGCCAGCAGCATCTTGTCGTAGCCGGTGCCCTGGCGGCCGCGCTGCCAGCGGAAGGCCGTGCTGAAGAATGCGCGCAAGGAAGACATGGAAACGAAGCAGCCCGATGGAATCCGGGCATGGTAGCCGGGAACTATCGGCGCTTGTCGAATTTCTGCCAGTACCCGAACGGCTCCTGGTGGCACTCGTAATCCAGCTCGGCCACACGCGTGTGCAGGCGTTCTTGCGCTTCCTGCACGGCAAGGTTGTAGACCACCGGGCCGATCTCTTCCAGAAAGAAACTCAGCAGCGCACCGGCCTGGATGTTGCCGATGCGCTCTTCCATGTGCTCGTTGAAGTAGCGCTGGATGGATCGAACGGCCTCTGCGCGGACGTCGCGGTCAAGTTCGATGGGCATGCGAGGGGCCGGTGGTGGCGGATGAAACCGCCAGCTTACTGCCCGCGGCCATACGCATCCAGCAGCTTGAGCGTGACACCGTTGGTCCAGCCGAAGCCGTCCTGCAACGGATACTCACCCCCGCCGCCGCCCGTGCCCGTTCCATCGACGATGTATTTCTCGACGAGCTTCTGCTGGCTGGCGTAGAGCTGCTCCACGCTGCCGAGAAAGCGCTCACCGATCGCCTGCGCAAGCGGCTGCCAACCGTACCGCTGCGCCCCGCGCAGTGCGATCCATTGCAGCGGCGCCCAGCCGTTGGGCGCATCCCACTGCTGGCCGGTCTTGAAGGTCGTGGTCGACAACCCGCCCACCTGCAGCAGCGCCTGCTGCGTCCATTGCAATGTCTTCCACGCGCGGTCTGGGCGAGCAGCGCCCACAAACAGCGGATACATCATCGCGGCTGACTTGTTGTCGCGAATGCGGCCGAGCTGCCAGTCGTAGTCTGCGTAGTAGCCGGCCGGGTGCCACAGGTAGCGCTCGATGGCGACGGCACGTTTTCCGGCGCGCACGGAGTATTCCACCGTGCACGCAAAATCGCGCGCCGCTGTACAGCCGCGCGCAATGGTCTTCTCCAGCTGGAACATCAGGCTATTCAGATCCACCGGCACGATCGACGTCGTACGGATGGTGCCCAGCGTAGCGTTGTCGCCAAACCAGCGCGAACTGAAATCCCAGCCGCTTTCAGCCGCTGCGCGCAGGTCGCGCCAGACTTCGTTGGCAGGGCGTGCGGGTGTTTGCTGCGCGGTGGTCACGTCTTGCAGATAGGACTCGGGGCGCGGGGTGTCCTGGTCGTCCCAGTAGCGATTGAGCACAGTGCCGTCGCGCATGACGACGACGTTGCTGCTCGCCTGCCCGGCGGGCGTAGTGGCGGCGCCGCGCATCCAGTACGCATACTCCTTGCGCAGTTGCGGCAGGTAGCGCTTGAGCGCCGCGTCGCCCTCCTGCTGCGCGGCCAGCTCCACCATCAACGCAAAGAACGGCGGCTGGGACCGGCTCAGGTAGTACGTGCGATTACCGTTCGGGATGTGGCCGAACTGGTCGATGGCATAGGCGAAGTTGTCGAGCATGTTGTCGACCAGGTCTTCGCGGCCGGCCTCCTGCAGGCCAAGCATGGTGAAGTAGGTATCCCAGTAATAGCCCTCGCGAAAGCGGCCGCCCGGCACCACGTAAGGCTTGGGCAGGGGAATGAGCGAGCTGTTGTCAGGCGCGCTGGTCGTTGTGCGTGTGAGCGCCGGCCACAGCCAGTCGATATGCGCGCGCAAGGATTGCCCCGCTGGCGGCGTCACCGGCGTATCCACCGGCGGCGTGAAGTACTCATCGACGAACGCCTTGAGCGAGAAGCCCGGCACGCCCTTCTGTGCCTGATACGCCTGGAGGATGACGGCCGGCGCGGCCTTGGGCACCGCATCGACGAACGTCTTCTGATCCGGATACACCTGCGCCGTCTGTACCGCCACGAACAAGTCGCCGTAGAGCTTGTCGGGCGACGGCGGCAGCGCGGCACCCACGCCCACATCGGCCAACGCGGACGAGGCCGCCAAACCAAACGCCAGCCATGCGGCAACGTTCGCCACACGGCGCCGGATCAAAAAGTGAGCCTGTCGATGCATCGTCATCTCCTGCCTGGTGGACGGAAAGCCAGTCCAGAAAAGGAGACACCGACAGCGTTGTCAAATCGACAGGTTTTGCGCAAAACGGCGGCGTGCCCAAGCGGCAGGAATGGCGCCGTATCAGGCTCTGCGGGCAAGCAACTTGCTGATGGGCGGCGATGCGTGGCGCGATCATCCGGCCCGGCGATCCTGCGCTGAAAGGTGCGCTACCCGCGCACGACCTCGTAGCGCAACTCGACGAAGGTGTTCTTGTAGGGCACGGCGGAAGTGAGCTTGAGCGCGGGCTGTACGATGCGGCGTGGCAACAGCGGCAGCCCGGTGCCCAGCGTGACAGGCATCACCTGCACGATCAGTTCGTCCAGCAGCCCCGCATCGAGAAATTTGCCGGCGAGTTCACCGCCGCCGACGATCCACAGATTGCGCCCGCCGGCTGCGGCGAGCATGTCGCGGTGCACGGGCGCCACTTCACCACGCACGAAGCGGACGTCTGCGCCTTGCACCGCCGGCAGCGTGCGCGATGTGAAGACCCACGCAGGCTGCACGTAAGGCCATGGCTGGGCTTGCCCCTCGGGGCCGGGCTTGGCCAGTTCGCGCAGCAGCCATTCGTACGTGGACGCACCCATCGCCAGCGCGCCCACGTCGCGAATAAAGCTGTCGTAGCTGGTGCCTTCCAGTGAGCCGAACTGCATCAGCCAATCGAGCGAGTGATCCGTCGTGGCGATGAAGCCGTCCAGGGTGGTAGCGGCGTAATACTGCGTCTTCGACATGGCGGGCTCCCGTTGAAATTCAGGAGCGAAATGCTACGTCGTACGGATTGCCGTTGCCTTGCGCGCCCGACGGGTCAGGGCTGCAACACGTGCTTTCCGGAACCACCGCACAGGACGATCAACGCTTCGGCCCGAGATCGTCCACGGCATGTCCACCTGCGGGCCGCAGCGCGGCTTCGGCGGCGTCCACCTGGGTGGGCTCGGCATCGATGGTCAGCAGAAAGCGCCCGCCGATCACGACGTTCCGGAATTTGCGCTCGTAGGTCTCGGCGTTCTCGCCGCCGGGCTCGTAGTCGCCGCAAAGGAAGTTGCCGCACAAGGCACCGGCCTCGTCACCCTGATGCGACAGCGAGACGCGCTCCAGGGTGAGGCCGGTATTCAATACGGCTTCGCGGGCCGCCTCAGCAGCGGCATGGTCTGTGAAGATGCGGACGATGGTTGGCATGGGGGTTCTCCTCGTCGTGGTGAACCCAAAGTTGACGCATCGGCCGTGCCCATCGACACGCCGGACGAGGGCGTTCAGAACAACGCCATCTGCCGCATCCCAAACCCGATCGCCTCTTCGACCCGCATGCGTGCGTGCGTGAGCGACCCCTCGATGCCCGAGAGCGTACCGGCGAGCCAGCGGTAGAGCAGCGGTGCCTGACCGCGCGGGCTCAGGTGGATTTCACCGAGCTTCTTGCCGCGCTTGTCGCGGTAGTAGTGGGAGCGGTAGCCGCGTTCCCAATGGGTGATTGGGCCGCGCCATCGGCGCAAGCGGCGGGGTTTGGTGGGGGAAGTGTCGGCTGGCGATGCCGACGCCGGTTCCTCCCAGCCGAAAGCGGGTTTGGCGAACAGCGGCAAACCTTCCAGATCGGGGTAGAAATCCATCGTCGTATGCTCAGCTAGCCGCGCCGCCGCAGGCTTTGCGGACAAACACGGCGCGTAGCCCGCATGATACCTGGGTTTGTGGCAGACAGCACGTGCAAACGGCCTAACGGCGGGCATCGGAACAACGTTGCGCACGCCGGCCGGTCAGCGCTTCGGTATGATTGCCGCTCCCAGTCTCATGACACGCAGCTATCGACCGGTACTTAGCATGAAGAACGCCTTTAACACGTTGATGACACCCCGAATTGCCTGCACCCTGCTGTTGGCGGCGAGCTTCGCCACCCAGGCTCACGCCCAGGAAGGCGCCTTCGCACCGCTGCTCCGCCATCTGGCGGATCGCCTGGTCACCGCCGATCAGGTTGCGCTGAGCAAATGGGACAGTGGCCAGTCGGTCTACGACCCGGCGCGCGAAGCCAAGGTCATCGCCAATGCCTCGGCGCAGGCGCCCGCCTACGGCCTGGCGGCCGCGGACGTGAGCGATGTCTTCACAGACCAGATCGAGGCGAACAAGGAAGTGCAGTACGCCCTGCTGAACGACTGGCGCCGGGCCGGTGCCGCGCCCACCGCGCAGCGGCAGAGCCTGCCGGATGTGATTCGCCCCAAGCTCGATGGGCTGCAGAAATCCATTCTGCAAACGTTGCACGATGCTGCGCCGGCACGCCGGCAGGCGGATTGCCCCGTACAGGTAGCGAAGGAGATCAGCAGAGTGTCGCAGGAGAAATCACTCGACACCCTGCATAGGATCGCTCTAGACCGTGCAACGGCAAGGCTCTGTACCACCCGCTGAGCCCCTGAAAAAAACGGCGCGGTCCTGAAAGGGCACGCGCCGCAGCATCCGTCACGCTTATCTGAGAAATCAGGGCGTGGGCGTCCAGCTCGCGCCGTTGCCATCCTTGAAGCTGGCGAACACCTTGGCGGTGGTGTTGAGCCCACTCAAATCAATGGCGCTGGTGGCGTATTGGGTATCCCGACCCGACATGCTCAACGCATTGCCGGCCGCGTCCATGCTCAGCCATTCACGCCATCCCGCGGTGGCGGTTGGTGTTCCGGGGTAGGGTGCCATGGCGCCGTTGGTGTTCGGATCTTGCCAGCCGCCGCCTGCAATGTGTGTGCCCATCTTCGTGCTGATGTACGCAGCTGTGTCGCAATACAGTTGAGCATTGCCCAAACTGCCGGTGCCGGTGTACTGCTGGGTGCAGTAGCTGTTCGTGGCCTGGGTGGCACCGGTCAGGGATCGGGCGAGATAGGTGGTCGCGGCAGGCACCGTAGCATCCGCGGTCAAGGCGCTGTTGAGCACCACGAATCCCGGGTAACCCGTGGCCGCACGTGCCTGAATGATGGCGTTGGCGCTGTAGCTGCCGCCCGACCCGGCGATCGGGTCAAACGTCGTATGCAGCTCGCTCTGCTCGAACAGTGCTGCATAGGGCGAGCCCCAGATGAAATCAACGTTTCCGGCAATGTAGGACTTGTAGTACCAGACCCAGCCCTTGGTCTGGATCGTATCCTGCGCGCTGAGGAAGTTCATGAAACTTGCCACCATGCGGCTGGCGGTCAGGGTCGAGGTGTTGTAGTAAAGCGCTTCGGCCTGGTTGTTGAAGTTCGACTGTCTGACGTGCGAGTTCTGCAACGTGAAGTTGGTGAGCTTGAGCAGGTCGGAACCTTCCACCAGAAGGACGGATCTTCCGCCTCCCAGGGCGCGCCGGGTGCCGCTGCCTTCCGTCGTCAGCGTTGTGGCCGGTGCCGCCTTGCTGCCGCCGGTGCCTGGGTTGTAAGACTCCGAATTGTCCTGATAGACGATGGTGCCCGCCTGGCTCTGGCCCGAGATCGTCAGGTTATTCACGTTGCGCAGGAACAGCTGCTCGTTGTAGCTGCCATCCTGGATCGTGATCGTCTTGTTGGCCGACGCGTTCGCGCTGCTATTGCGCATGATCCAGTCGAGCGCACCCTGTACGGTGCGGAAGTCCGCCGTGCCGGTGCTGGCGACGGTCACGGCCGTCTGGGATGCCGGGGCCGCCTTGGTCGTGAAGGTCCACGCGGTAGGCGAGGTGATGCCCGCAAAGGGGATACCGTTCATCTTGCCGGCCAGTACACCGTTGTCGATGGTGACGTAGTACTTGGTGCCGTTGCTGAGCATGTTGTCGTGCAGGCGGATGGTGGCCGTGTTACCGGAAATCGTGACCGGCGTGTAGTACACATACCGCCACTGGGTCAGCCCGGTGTTGTTGCCCAGCGTGTCGATCTCGGTGTTGGCGGCCGGCATATAGGTCTGCGTTTCGCCGCCGGCGGTGACCGGTGCACCGCTGATATCGATCTGGTCGACCTGCGCACCCGTCGTGGCGTTAAAAACCTTGATCAAGCCGGTCGCACCCAAGATGGGGGTGCCATCAAAGCTGAGTTGCAGCCGCGTGTCGACATAGGCGGCGGTTTCTCCGTTGGCGGGAACCAACCCGACCGCGTTCGTCGAGCCTGACGACGAACCACCAGAAGACCCCGCTCCGCCGGCAGCCGGCGCAACCGTCACTGACGTACTGCAACTGCCCTGGGCCGCACAGCCCGACACCCCTTCGCCGGATGTCGAGACAGAACTGGTGAGGCTACCGGCGGTTGTGGCCGTGGCCGTCAGGGTGACGGTCGCGGCGGCTCCGGCTGCGAGCCCGGGCGGGATCGTGCACGTGAGCGTGCTGACTGCCGGCCCGCATGTTGCACCCTGCGCGTTCACCGCGATACCACCGACGTTGCCTGGCACGCTGACCACCAGCGAAACGGTATCCCCGGTGGCGCCGCTTCCGTTGTTCACGGCGGTGATCGTCCAGATCACCCTGTCCCCAACGGCGGCGCTCGTCTGGCTGGAGGTCTCGGACACATTCACAGAAGCGAGGCTGGCCGTTGTCGCCGAGCCACCGCTTCCTCCGGTGGTGGCGCTGGCAGTGTCGGCGCCACCATCTCCGCCGCAGCCCGCCAACAGCAGTGCCGGCAGGGCTGCAACCACAATTGCGCGCTGGAACGTTCTTGTCATTGTTGTCTCCTCTTCTTCTTTTTGGATGAGCGGAACCCAGTTGCGCTCAATGAATCGACATCGGCGCATTCACTGCGGGGAAGTCCACAAACGCGGCCGAGCAGTCATAGGGCGCCGGGGTTGCCGCCCGGTTGTCGAAGATGTGGACGTGGTTGATGTCCTGCCCCGCGAGCAGCAGGCTGGCAAACGACACCGGCCCCGAACCCATCGTCAACTCCGCATAGGACGGCACGGGATTCGTCAGCTTGGTCGTTGCCCAACCCGGCAGAGAATCAAAGACCACGTTGTCGAAGACGACGTTGTAGAGATAGTTGAACTGGCCCTGCGACTGGTAGCCGCGCAGCAGTAAGGCTGCGTTGGCGCCGTCATAGACGGAGCCGGCCACATCCAGGTAGCGGAAATTGCGCACCGTGATGTCATGAAGGTTCGGGTAGAGCGCCTTGGCCGAGCCGGAAGCGTCGCCGTAGTACGGGTCCATCACGATCGGCTGTTGCAGACGCCGTGCGCACACACCGTCAACCGTCACATTCTTGACTTCACCGCCACGGCTATCGTCGGTCTTGATGCGAAAGCCGCTGGTGGCGCCCATGTCGAAACCGTCGATAGTCAGGTCGCGGATCGTGATGCCATTCATGCCGCTGTCGGTTTCGCTGCCGAGCGACATGCCATGCGTGAAATAGAAGCGGTTGTGCAGGATCTGCACGTTGGAAACGGGGCCCGTGGTACTGGCGTGCGACTTGATGGCGATACCGTCGTCGCCATTGCTGATGTGGTTGAACGCGATGAGCACGTTCTGCGATTGGCCCGGGTCGATGCCGTCTGTGTTCTTGACGGTGGCAGGCGTAAAGCAGGTGCTGGGCGTGGTGGTATTGGGCGAACCTGAGACGACCGGCATCGTGTTGGCTGCGCATTGGTAGCCTGCCACGGAATATTCGAGCGAGGGCGTCAGGATCTTGGTGCCCCAGGCGGTCACGCCACTGACGCCGCTCGTGACAACGTGGAACTTCGGCGCGTTCTGCAACGTAATCCGATAGAGGCTGAAGTTGCTCCCGCCATTCACCTGGATCAGGCGCGGGTTGTTCTGGCTGGCGTTGCTCATGGTTTTGGTCAGCGCGCCGACATCCCACCACGTGAGCTTGTTGGCATACAGGCCGGAGGTGAGCACCTCGCCGCCGCGGCCGTCGATCACGCCGTCGCCGACCACACCGTTGCCATTGGGCGTCGTGGTGATGAGCGCGTTGCAGCCGTTATCGCTGCTGGCGGTTTCGCCGCAATTGTTCTTACCGCTGATCTGGTAGTCAGACGGCTTACGTGAGGCGAACAGTGTCACCCCCGCATCGACCCAAAGCGTGACTGACCCCGGCAAGACGATCGGGCCACTGAGGAAAGCATTTTGGCCTTGGCTTCCCTTGACCAGCTTCACCGCTTGTCCGGCAGGACAACCGTTGATGGCCGCCTGAATGTTGGCGGTGTCGGGCTCAGAGTTGGCCGGCGGCGCATCCACCGACGCGTCGAGCAGCCCCTTGCTGTTCTTGGTCAAGGTGGCGCTCAAGGTCGCGCACACCGTAGTCGGTAGCGACGGCTCCTTGCCCTGCACGGCCGGATCCGAAAGCGCCGTGGCCGGCCAGAGCGCAGGGGAAGTTGTCGTAGATGTACCGGTGCCGACTCCAGGGCCGGTTCCAGGGCTGGTGGCGACACCACCGCCGCTGCTGGCGATGTTGCTGCTGCCATCACCACCCCCGCAGCCGGCCAAAGCAAGGCTGACAGATAGGCAGATCAGGCCGATGCAGGCACGCGCTGGCCGCACCGCTATTGAATGGGTCATCGTGTTGTTCTCCTCGTTTGCTTCGTATGGGTGTGAATTCAGCGCGCGTGCAAGCCGCTCGCAGACGGAACCGCACGCGTTTGGCGGAGGTAGGCGCGCGTGGGAATACGAACGCCGAATGGGCGGATCAGCACGCGCCGGTGTTGCGCTGCAATGTGCGTCGTGAAGACGCGAAAAGCGTATGGGCGCGTGTTGGCGCCCACCGCCGGTGGCGGGGGTATTGCATGCGTCTCCTCTCTGCTTTTTGTATTGGCATCTACCGGAGGACTGCATCGTTGCGAGCAGGCATGTCCGCAGGGAGCCAATTTCTGATATATCAAAATCTATTAATTGATATATTAGAAGTCAAGGCAGGGTTTTCCCGGCAAAGGCGTAGGGCCGGCAAGACAAAAAAAGCCGGCCCCTTGGGACCGGCTATTCGAGGAGATGCAGCGCCGAGGTCTACGTCAACCGAGATCCACGGGCACGAAGATCTTCGTATCGTCACGCTGCACCAACAGCGCGACATGCTTGCCGGCGCGATCCACCAGCGTGCGCAGCTCCTGCACCGATGACACCGGCGTGCCGTTGAGCGACAGGATCACGTCGCCGGGCTGGATGCCGACCTTGGCCGCCGGGCCGGTTACGTCCATCACCACGAGCCCGCCAGGCAGGCCGTTCTGGCGCTTCTCTTCCGGTTGCAGCGGACGCACCGCCAAGCCCAGACGGCCTTGGTCGGGCGCAGCCTTTTCACTGGACGCCACCTTGGCGTCCTTGGCGGCACCGACGGTCACAGTCAGCGTGGTCTGCTTGCCCTGGCGGATGATCTGCAGCGGGACGGTGGTCCCAGGCTTGATGTCGGCCACCTGTTCGGGCAGATCACCCGACCGGTCGATACGTGCATCGCCAATCTGCAGGATCACGTCGCCTGGTTGCAGGCCTGCCTTGGCTGCGGGGCCGCCGTCTTCGACCGAGTTGACCAATGCGCCTTCGGGCTTGGGCAGCTTGAAGGAGTCGGCAAGCGACTGGTCAACCTCCTGCACCGCAACGCCCAGGCGGCCACGCGTGACCTTGCCGGTCGACACGAGCTGCTGCTCCACCTTCATCGCCACATCGATCGGCACGGCAAACGACAGGCCCTGGTAGCCGCCGGTCTGGCTGTAGATCTGCGAGTTGATGCCGATCACCTCGCCGCGCTGGTTGAACAGCGGGCCACCCGAGTTGCCGGGGTTCACGGCCACATCGGTCTGGATGAACGGCACATAGGTATCGTCCGGCAGCGAGCGCGACTTGGCGCTCACGATGCCCGCCGTGACGGTGTTCTCGAAACCGTACGGCGAACCGATGGCCAGCACGGGCTCACCCACCTTGGTATTGGCTGGGCTCCCAATTTGCACCACCGGCAGGTTCTTGGCCGAGATGCGCAGCACTGCCACGTCGGATTGCTTGTCGACGCCCAGCACCTTGGCCTTGAACTCGCGGCGGTCGGTCAGCTTGACGTTGACCTCTTGCGCGCCATCCACCACGTGGGCGTTGGTCAGGATCAGCCCATCGGCCGAGACGATGAAGCCTGAGCCCAGACCGCGCACGATCTGGTCGCCGCGCTGCTGCGGCATCTGCGGCATGAAGTGCTTGAAGAATTCGGAGAACGGATCATCCGGGCTCATGCCAGGCGGCAGACCCTGCATGCTGGTGCGCTGCGCATGCGCGGTGGTGCTGATGTTGACCACCGCCGGGCCGTAGCGATCGACGATGCCGGAGAAATCCATGGGCGCCGCAACAGCCACCGCAGCTGTGCCAGGAGCGGACGCGTTGGTTGCCGCTGCGGTGGCCACGGGTGCTGCCACCGCACGCGAAATCATGTCTTTTTGAAGATAGGCATAGCCGCCTGCAACGGCGACCACAGCGGCCAGGCCAGCCGCACTGCGTGCCAGGGTTTGACGCGTCATTGTCGTGTCCTCTCTTGCTGAGCACGAGGGTCACGGCCTGCGGAGTCGCCTGTCGTGCCCATCGGTTGAAGGCATCGTAGGCGGGCAGACTTAAACGAGACTTAAAGGTGCAAGGTGCACGCGCACATCACACGAAACAAAATGTTTCTACGCGCTGGCCTTGAATGGAAAGCGCAGCACCACGCGCAAGCCGCCACCCTCGCGCGCTTCCAGCGCAAGGGTGGCGTCGTGCGCCTGCGCAATTTCGCGGACGATGGCGAGCCCCAGGCCGCTGCCGCCCGTGGGCGCCTGCGCAGGCCGATAAAAGCGATCGAGCACGCGTTCGCGTTCTTCCGCAGGGATGCCGGGGCCGTTGTCCTCCACCACGAGCTGCGCGCCACCGTCTGGCGTATGTGCCGTCGACACATCGACGCGCGCCCCGGCCGGACAGTATTTCAACGCGTTGTCGACAAGGTTCACAAGCAGCACACGCAGCGCATCGGTATTGCCCATGACCGAAGCCGGCTGCGACTCCACCGCAATCCCCAAATCAATGCCCTTGTGCACTGCCGCCGGCGACAACTCGGCAACCACGTCGGCCGCCACGGCGTCTAGCGCAACGGATGCGCGTTGCGTATCGGCGGCGCCAGGCTCCTGCCGCGCGAGCGTGAGCAACTGGCCGACGAGACGGATCATGCGTTCCACACCCCGATGCAGATCAGCATGTGCGGCGCGGCGTTCGTCTTCGTTCTCGGCGCGGTCGGCCACCTGCAACTGCAGCTTGAGGGCGGCCAACGGTGTACGCAGCGCGTGGGCGGCGTCGGCAACGAACGCGCGCTGGTGCGCGAGCGCGGTGCCGAGTCGCGCAAGCAGATCGTTCAATGCGTTCGTCAGCGGGCGGATCTCGTCAGGCAGGCCCTGCGTGGGCAACGGCGACAGCGCGGCCGCATCACGCGCCTGCACCTGCTTGGCCACAGAGCCCAGCGGCGCCAGCCCACGCCCGACGGCAAGCCACACGATCCAGCCCAGCAGCGGCAACAGGATCAGCAGCGGCGCCACCGTGCGCAGCGCCATGCGCGCCGCCACCTCGTGCCGCGCGCTGTATGGCTGGGCGATCTGCACCACGGCGGGCCCGAACGCAACGCTGTAGATGCGCCATGGGCCTTCCGGCGTATTCGCGTCGGAAAAGCCCAGCTCCGCCTGGTCCGGCAGATCGGGCCGCGCGTGCGAGAGATACAGGCTGCGGCCGGTGCCGTCCCAGATGCGGATCACGACATCGTCGTCACGCGCAATGCCGGCGAGCGCCGGCGGCGGCGGGTCGATCCACTGGCTCGGCAAGGCGGCGGCCACCTGCTGCATCTGGTAGTCGAACAGCGCGTTGGCCTCCTGGCGCGCCTGCGCGTAGATCAGGCCGGTGGCGATGACAATGCCCGCCAGTAGGCCGCCGGCCAGCCACCACAGCAGGGTTTTACGGATCGATTGCATGGGTTATTGGTGCGCGTCGTCGCCGGCAGGTTCCGCAGGCGACGTTGCCGCCTCACGTGGAATCACATACCCCACGCCGCGGATGTTCTGGATGAAATGGCTGCCGAGCTTCTTGCGCAGCGCATGGATGTAGACCTCGACCGTGTTGCTGCCGACCTCTTCATCCCAGCCGTAGAGGTTGTCCTGCAGTTGTGCGATCGACCACACCTTGCCCGGCCGCGCCAGCAGCGCATGCAGCACCGCAAACTCGCGGCCCGACAGCTTGACCGGCACCCCCGCGCGCAGCACCTCGCGGGTGACGGGGTTGAGCAGCACCTCGCCGTGGCGCATGAGCGGATCGGCACGGCCGCCTTGTCTGCGCAACAGCGCATGCATGCGGGCAGCCAGTTCCTGCAGGTCGAAGGGCTTGACCAGGTAGTCGTCTGCGCCGGCATTGAGACCGGCCACGCGGTCGGCCACGGCGTCGCGCGCGGTGAGGATCAGGATGGGGATGGCGATACCGCGCTGGCGCACCTCGCGCACCACGTCGAGCCCGTCGCGCTTGGGCAGGCCGAGGTCGAGCAGCATGAGATCGAACATGGTGGTGCCGGATTCTGCACCGGCAGCGCCGGGGGCGGTCACGGCGTGCACGGCAGCCTCGCCGTCGCGCACCCAATCGATGGCGAAACCGTCGTGGCGCAAACCCTTGCGCACGCTGTCGCCGATCATGTCGTCGTCTTCTACGAGAAGCACACGCATCACTGTCTACCTGGGGTATTCGAGAAACCTACGCTGAAGCCTACGCTCTGGCATGCATCCATGCCACCCGCCCTCACCGCCGAACGCATCATAGCGCTGTCGGTGCACCCGCCCCATGGAAGCCGGCCCGTGCCAATGTCGTGACGCTTGGCACCTGTTTGCGTCCAGAGGCGAGTGCCACGATGACGTCGTAGGCGTACTGCAGCGTCATGCGCCTTAACGTCAATGGAGAACGAAGATGCCACGCAGACTCTCGGACCAAACTCTGAAGAAAGGCAATGGGGAAATCGCAATCACCTTCCTGCAAGAAGGCTTCGGCAACTTCCAGGCAGTCAAAACAAATAACCCGGGTGATGGCTCAGAAGAGTGCACAGTCACGTTGCATTACAGCGGCGGCTCTATCGAGGGCAAGACTGGCAACGGCCACGGGCACGCAGAAATGGACGCCCTGCACCAGTTGTGGGCCGACGTCTGCAACAAGGACCTGAATACCTTCCTGACCTATTCGCGCAACCTCACGCTCGACTGCACTGACAAGCCGTGTTGCGTCAAATGCTCCTCGGTGCTCGGGTGGATGGGGGTTTTGCCGCGCACCGCCGATACGAAGAAAACCCCGTACACAATGGGAAAAACGTCATGGAACGTCAGCACTGACGTACTGAACCTGATCCGCGAAGTCACGAAAGTGCCCACCGATGCCTTCCGGCAGTTCGCCAACATGAGCCAGTCCGATGTCCGCAAGCATCTATAGCAGTGCGGCTGGGCGGGCGGCTCGCGCTTTGTGCAAAACCGCCCGCAAACTCACTCCCGCGTCAGAATCCGCCCGATTTGATCAGTTGATTCAACGCGCCGATGTTCAGGCTGCCCCAACCCGTCGGGTAGTCCCAGCCTTGCGCGGCGTTGTAACCGTAGCCCTGGTAGCCGTTGTTGCCCGAGACCACGTCATAGCGCAGCAGCGACGCGTTGGCCGGAATGGCGCTGTACAGGCGCGCCGCCGGGAAGCCCAGGTTGCCGTTGGCCGCCAGCAGCCGTGCCCAGAAGCCGACGAAGATGGGCGATGCGAGACTCGTACCGCCAATCTGCTGCAGTCGCCCGTAGTTGTAGATGTAGGCGCCGGTGCTCTGCGCCGCATCGAACGACACGTCGGGCAACAGTCGCGCATTGCCGCCTTGCCAGCTCGGTGCCGGCAGGATCTGGCTGATGCCGCCGCCCGTGGCCCAGAGCTTGCCGTTGCCGTCGAGCCCCTCGTTCCACACGCTCTCGCTGGCGAAGCTCGATCCGCTCGTGTAGAGCGTGGTGCCGCCAATGGCGAGCACGTGCGGTGACGATGCCGGCCACGATACGCTGTAGTTGCCGCCATCCGGATAGCCGCGGTTGTTGCACTCATAGACGCCCTCGTCGCCCGAAGACACGGAGAACGTCTGCCCTTGCGCAGCGGCTGTGGTGAAGATGGCCTCTTCCGCATCGAGCGTGCCGTCGGCGCTGGCGTCGTTCTCGCACCAGCCGAGCGACACGTTGATGATCTTGGCGGTGTTGTCGGTCACCGCCTTGTTGAAAGCCTTGGTCAGGCCCGTGTTGCCCGGCGCATTCAGGTCGGCCATGTAGAAGGCGAGCTTGCCAACCGCGCCGCCGGCCGCACCCACGATGGACTGGCTGTCGAGGTTCCACTCACCCTGGCCTTCCTGGTCATCGGTGTAGTTGCCGCTGGTGCCGTTCGTCTTGATCGTGGTGGTGGACACCGTGGCGTAGCCGTTGTTGCTCGTAAACGTCCGCAAGTCACGCAGCGTTTGCGATACACCGCCGATGGTGATGACACCAACGGTGGTGCCCGCCGCCGTCGGCACGCCGGTCGCGCCATACAGCGCCGGGAATTCCTTCGGGTAGTGGCCCGTCGCCGTGCCCGCCGCCAGCGTGCGCGCTTCGGCCACATCGCCCACGCGCAGCAACGGACGCGCACGCGCGACGTTCTGCAGGCCCAGCACCGAGCCGACGATACCGCCCAGGGCGCGCGGCACCTGCGCCTTGCCGCTGTTCGCAAACCCGCTGCGGCCGGCCAGCTGGTAATGCACCAGCGGCGTGTTGAATGCCGCCTTGACCGTGCCGGCCGTACCGCGCGCCGACACCAGCAACCGGTTGGGCGCAACGTCAATATCGATAAAACCGTTCTGCCGCAGATAGCGCACCACGGCATCCACCTGCGCCTGCGTGGGCGCGTGGTCGGCCAGGAACTGCTCGCTCGTCAGGTACTTGCGGTAGCGCGGGCTGCGCGGGTCGTTGACGTCGTGGGCAAGCGTCTTCAGCGTGGCCTCGTTGCGCAGCTTGAGACTGATCAGCACGTCGGTCGCCTGGCCCGGTGCGACCTCGTTGGCGGCACCGCGCGCCATGAGCTGCGGGCCGGTCACGAATGCCTTGGTGTGGGTGTCGACCCAATCGGTGGCAGCATGCAGCGGCCCGGCCGCAAACACCAGCGGCCATGCATACGCCAGATGGCGGCACAGGTTGGAGAAACGCTGCATGGGGAGAGCAGTACGGAGCATCGGATGTCCTTTTGAGGAGTATGACGTTGCAGGACCACGCCGCTTGTGACGACGTGGGCGTCGTTCACCGTATCCAACCCGCTGCCCTCGCAACAGTGCAAAAACAGGCAGTTGCACTCGGAGCGCGCTGCATCTAGCAACCCCTCGCCGGGCGGTTGCGCACGGCTGCGCTTGCCTTTATCGTGATGCGATCCGCCATTCGAATCCCGCGCGCAGATGAGCGCTCAGCAAGCCACTTCCTCCGCCACCCCCGATGCCCCGACCGACCTGCGCGAGCGCATTCGCGCGGCGCGCCCGTCGCTCTCTCCGGCCGAACGCCAGGTGGCCGACTGGGTGCTGCGCCAGCCCGGGACGGTGCTGAGCCTGCCGGTGGCCGCCATCGCACGCGAGGCCGGTGTCAGTCAGCCCACGGTTATCCGCTTCTGCCGCTCGATGGGCTGCCATGGCCTGTCGGATTTCAAGCTGCGGCTCGCGCAAGGCAACGTCGCCCGCGATGCTGCACCGGCGCGCATCGCGTCCCCCTCCGGCACGCGCGTCCTGCAAAACGCCATCGATTCGCTCACCACGCTGCAAGACCGCTTCGACCCGCGCACGCTCGATGCGGCGGTTGCGCTGGTCGACAGCGCCCACCGCATCGACCTGTACGGCTTCGGCAGTTCAGGCGTCGTGGCGCTCGATGCGCAGACGAAGTTCTTCCGCTACGGCATTCCCGCGAATGCGTATAGCGATCCGTATCTCGTGTCGATGTCGTTGAACGTGCTGCAGGCGCGCGACGTGGTGATCGCCATTTCCAAATCGGGCGCGTTGCCCGAACTGCAGACGGCGGTGGAGCGCGTGCGTGAACTGGGCGTGCGCGTGATTGCCGTGACTGCGCCCGGCAGCCCGCTCGCGGCACTCGCCGATGTGGTGCTGCCCGCAGACGTGGACGATGCCGTGGCCGACCGCTCGATGGTCGCGCGCCTGTTGCACCTGGCGCTGCTCGATGCGCTGGTGCTGGAGGTGGCGCTGCGCAAGGGCAGCGCACTCCAGCACGCCGATCAACCCGAGTAACACCAACGCCAACGCAGCGTCAGTGTCCCTGCGCCACCGCGTGGTCCATGGCAGCACAGAGGCCGATCAGCCCCGGGTACGGGGAATGAATCACGTACACCGGCATCGACGCCACATAGGCCGAGAAGCGGCCCTTGTCTTCAAAGCGGCGCCGGAACGGTGAGTTGGCAAACGCCGGCCCCAGACGCGGGACGATGCCGCCGCCGATGTACACGCCCCCGCGCGCACCCAGCGTGACCGCCAGGTTGGCCGCGATGGTGCCGAGAAACGCACAGAACGTATCGACGGCATAACGGCAGCGCGCGTGGTCGCCAGCGGCATCTTCCATCTCGCCCAGCGCGATGGCGGTGATGTCGGCCGCGCGGCGCAACGTTGGGCCTTGCTGCCAGAGATCGAAGCACGCACCCAGCGCCTCGTAGATCAGCTCCAGGCCCATGCCCGAAATCAGCCGCTCGGCCGACACATGGCCGAAGCGCTCGCGTGCGAAGCGCCAAATGACAGCTTCCTCGTCGTTCATCGGCGGAAAGGCGACATGGCCGCCCTCGCCGGCCACCGCGATGTAGCGGCCCTCCGCCGTCGGCAGCAGCGATGCGACACCCAGGCCCGTGCCGGCGCCGAGCAGCGCCCGCGGTGCATCGGCCAGGCTCGCGCCGCCGCCCACCTGTTCCAGCTCGTCTGCCGGCAGATACGGCAACGCATGCGCCAGCGCGGCAAAGTCGTTGAGCACGACGAAGGTGTCGAAGCCCAGCGATTGGCGCATCGCCTCGATCGAGAACGCCCAGTCGCGGTTGGTCATGCGGATCTGGTCACCCAGCACCGGATTGGCGATGCCGATGGCCGCATGGCGCACGCCAGCGGTTGCGATTTCCGGCGGCAGCGATGCCAGGTACGCGCGCATGGCTGCTTCCAGCGACGGATAGTCATCGCCGGCCAGCACACCGATGTGGGCCAGGCGCATGGGCGCCATCTCCACCGCAAAGCGCACGTTGGTGCCGCCCACGTCGGCCACCAGCCGCGGGTAGGCCAGCATGTCGGCCAATTGGTCGGCCCCCGTGCCCGCGTTCACCTCATGTAGTCCAATAGACATCGAGCGGCACCTCCCGCTGATGAATGACGTAGCTCACCGGCAGCGCGCGCTGTGCCACGCCTCGCGCGGCATCGTCGAACACACCGCGCTTGACCGGCCCGGAGATCGAAAGGAACAACCGCCGCGCCGCACACAGCGCAGACAGATTCAGGCTGATACGCCGATGCGGCGCTGTGCCCGGGCGCACAGGCAGATAGGCCGGCGCCTGCGTGCGATCGATGCCCTCGTTCAATTCGGGCGCGTCGGGAAACAACGATGCGGTATGCCCGTCGTCGCCCATGCCGAGTATCACTACGTCGGGTTGCTGAAACGGATCATTGGCAGTTGCCACGCATGCATCCACGTCAACCGATTCGCCATGCACATGCGGTGACAACACCAGCGGAAAAAAGCGCGCCGCTGCTGCCGCATCCTGCAACAGGTGCTCGCGGACAAGGCGCGCGTTGCTGTCGGCGTGCCCGGGCGGCACGGCACGCTCGTCGACCAGCGTGATCGACACATCAGCCCAGCGCAGTGGCAACACGCGCAGCGCGGCAAACAGCGCGATGGGCGAACGCCCGCCAGAGACAGCCAGGCACGCGCTGCCCTGTTCCTCGATCACATGCGTGAGCGTGTTGGCAACGGCCGCTGCCAGCGCTTGCACCTGCGCAGCGGCGTCCGGAACTGCGTGCCAGCGCATCGCCATTACATCTCCTCGTGCCAGGCGGCGTTGTCGCGCGAGAGCAGCGCGCTCGATGCCGCCGGCCCCCAACTGCCCGCGGTGTAACCCTTGGGCGCAATGCGCGCTTCGTTCCACGCTTCAATGATCGGCTCGACCCAGCGCCAGGCTTCGGCCTGTTCATCGCGGCGCACGAACAGGCCGAGCTTGCCGTTGACAGCGTCCATCAGCAGTCGCTCATACGCGCCGGCATGGCGCACGCCGCCGTGGTCGGTAAAGTCCAGATCCAGCGTGGACGGCTGCAAGCCCAGCGCCGCGCCCGGCGTCTTGGTCAGAAACTGCAGGCGGATGCTTTCTTCCGGCTGCAGGCGGATGACCAGACGGTTTTCCGGAAACTGGATCAGCGGCTTGGGAAACAGCGCGTGCGGCACATCGTGAAAACGCACCACGATCTCCGCGAGGCGCTGCGGCATGCGCTTGCCCGTGCGCAGGTAGAACGGCACGCCAGCCCAGCGCCAGTTGGCAATCTCGGCCTTGATCGAGACGAACGTTTCGGTACGGCTGTCAGGCGGAATGCCCTGCTCATGCAGATAGCCCTGCACCGGCTGCCCGGCGATGGCGCCTTCCTGATACTGGCCGCGCACGGTCTTTTCCGGCACCTCTTGCAGCGGAATGGGCTTGAGCGCCTTCAGAATCTTCAACTTTTCGTCGCGGATGGCGTCTTGGGACAGACTCGACGGCGGCTCCATGGCGACGATACACAGGAGTTGCAGCAGGTGGTTCTGCACCATGTCGCGCAGCGCGCCGACGCCATCGTAGAAGTCACCGCGCTTTTCCACGCCAAGCTGCTCGGCAATGGTGATCTGCACGTCCTTGATCCATTCGCGGCGCCACAGCGGCTCGAACAGCGCGTTGCCAAAGCGGATCGCCATCAGGTTCTGGACGGATTCTTTCCCGAGGTAGTGGTCGATCCGGTAGATCTGGTCTTCGGCAAAGAATTGCGCCACGGCAGAATTGATGCGCTCGTTCGACGCGAGATCGGTGCCCAGGGGCTTTTCCAGCACCAGCCGCACATTCGGCGTATTCAGCCCGACACGGGCGAGCTGCTTGCAGATGTCGATGAAGAAGCCCGGCGCCGTGGCCAGATAGCACACGGTCACTGGTGCGCGGTCCTCGCCCAGCGCGGCGGCCAGCCCGTCGAACTGCTCGGGCTTGCGGGCGTCGACCTGCTGATAAACGATGCGCTCGGCAAACGAAGCCCAGGCGTCGTCTGAGACGGGCGCCCCGGAGTACAGGCGCATGGTCGGGCGCGTTTCACGCTCCAGCAGGGCAAGGTAGCCGGCGGTCTCCAGCGGCTGCGTGCCGATGGCGAAGATCCGCCCGCGCGGGTGCAGTTCGCCGCCCTGATGCGCATCGAACAAGGCCGGAATCAGCTTGCGGCGGGCAAGATCGCCCGTACCGCCGAACAACACCATGTCGAATGCGGGCACCGACATCGTCATCTCCTGTGTGTGAGCCATCGATTAGGCTAGCCTAGCTGACTAGCAAGACAACACGTGTTTTTAGCTCATTTTGTAGTATTACTACATCGCGGGCAAGGCATTCATGAAACTGCCCCGGCAAGCGTTTCCGGCGAAACTTTTGCCGCGGGGCACCGGTTCTGGCGCGCCTTCTGGCACGCAATTCGCGTGCTCGCCCGTGTTAAGGGCGCTGCATCGGATGCGGTACCTGTGGAAAACCCTGCACCACATTCGGCGCATTTGTAGGAAAATTACAGCATTCCGTCCTGTCCGGACCTACCCCCCAGGAGAACCCGCATGGCCCTGCACCGCACTTTGGCCGCCGTCACCCAGCGCATCATCGACCGCAGCCGCGGCCCCCGCCAGGCCTATCTGGACGTCACCCGCAAGAACGCC
The DNA here is from genome assembly GCF_052045975.1 of Ralstonia sp. 22086. Taxonomy (NCBI): domain Bacteria; kingdom Pseudomonadati; phylum Pseudomonadota; class Betaproteobacteria; order Burkholderiales; family Burkholderiaceae; genus Ralstonia; species Ralstonia sp. 22086. The sequence goes on from NZ_JBQEPZ010000004.1 coordinate 400,472, forward strand.
GGCCGCAGGGTCGAGCGTACGCTGCTCTCGTGTACGAACCTCGCCCACGGTTTTGCGGCCATGCCGGGTGAAGCGAAGATCCGCCTGAAAGCGCTGGAGCGGCCGAACCTCGGCATTGTCTCGGCGTACAACGACATGCTCTCTGCCCACCAGCCGCTGGAGGCATTTCCCGCGTGGCTCAAGCAGGCCGCGCTGGACGCTGGCGGCACCGCACAGTTTGCCGGCGGCGTGCCGGCCATGTGCGATGGCGTGACGCAGGGGCAGGACGGGATGGAGCTGTCGCTGTTCTCGCGCGACACGATTGCCCTGTCGACAGCAGTCGCGCTGTCGCACCAGATGTTCGACGCGGCGCTGTACTTGGGCGTGTGCGACAAGATCGTGCCGGGACTGGTGATCGGCGCGCTGTCGTTCGGCCACTTGCCCGCCGTGTTCGTGCCGGCAGGCCCGATGACTACCGGCATCAGCAACGATGAAAAAGCCCGCACGCGCCAGCTCTACGCCGAGGGCAAGCTCTCGCGCGCCGACCTGCTGGAAGCCGAATCCAAGTCGTACCACGGTGCCGGCACCTGCACGTTCTACGGCACGGCCAACTCCAACCAGATGCTGATGGAGGTGATGGGCCTGCACCTGCCGGGCACCGCCTTCATCAACCCGAACACGCCGCTACGCGAAGCGCTCACGCGTGAATCGGCGCGCCAGGCGCTCAAGCTCGTGTTCAGCGGCGACCAATACACCCCCATCGCCGACGTGCTGGATGAGCGCGCCTTCGTCAACGGCATCGTCGGCCTGCTGGCCACGGGCGGCTCGACCAACCACACGCTGCACCTGGTGGCGATGGCGCGCGCGGCCGGCATCCTGCTCACGTGGGACGACTTCAACGATCTGTCGGGCGTGATTCCGCTGCTGGCGCGTGTGTACCCGAACGGCAAGGCCGATGTGAACGAATTCCAGGCGGCGGGCGGCCTGTCCATCGTGATTCGCGAGTTGATCGATGCCGGCCTGCTGCACGACGACGTGACGACGATCATGGGCAAGGGCCTGCGCCGCCATGCGCAAGAACCTTTCCTGGACGGTGACAAGCTGGTGTGGCGCGACGGCGCCGCCGCCTCGCTCGATACCAACATCGTGCGCGGCGTGGCCGAGCCGTTCTCGCCCGACGGCGGCCTGCGCGTGCTCGACGGCAACATCGGGCGCTCGGTCATCAAGGTGTCGGCGGTCAAGCCGGAACATCGCTTTGTGGAAGCGCCGGCACGCGTGTTCCTCGCGCAGGACGATCTGATCAATGCATTCAAGGCCGGTGAACTGGAGCGCGATTTCGTGGCTGTGCTGCCGTATCAGGGCCCGGCCGCCAACGGCATGCCCGAGCTGCACAAGCTCACGCCAACGCTGTCGGTGCTGCAGGAGCGCGGTTTCAAGGTCGCACTGGTGACGGACGGCCGCATGTCGGGCGCGTCGGGCAAGGTGCCGGCCGCCATCCACATCACGCCGGAAGCGCTCAACGGTGGGCCGCTGGCGCGTGTGCGCGATGGCGACATCGTCGTGCTGGATGCGGAAGCGGGCACGCTGCAAGTGCGCGTGCCGGAGGCGGAGTGGAAAGCCCGCCAGGTCAGCACGCCGGATCTCTCGCACTACCACGCCGGCGTTGGACGGGACTTGTTCTCGGGCTTCCGCCGCAATGTGTCGGCGGCGGAAGAAGGTGCCTGCACGTTGTTCGTATCGGCAGGCGCATAAGCCGAAGACGATCCACCGGTCGAGGCCCGATGCCTCGGCCGGCTGGTTACATCTACAGCATCGACTTGTCGATCGAGATGCCGAGCTCACCGGCCATCTGCTCGACAAGTGCCTGCAGCCTGGCCACCTTGTCGGCCAACTGCTTCTGCTCCGCCTTCAGCGCCTCGAACTCGGACGGCGCGATGGACTCATCAGCGCCGCCGGTTTGCCGAATCTCGGCCTGCGCAACTTCACCGCACAGCAGGTGCATCCAGCGGCTTTCACGCTCGCCCGGCATGCGCGGCAGCTTCACGACATAGGGCGGATCGTGCTCGGCCAGTTCGTCCAGAAACGCTTCAACGGATGAAATATCGGCAAAGGCGTGGAACCGCGCGGCGTTCAGTCGCAGCTCGGCTGCGGTCTGCGGACCGCGCAGCAGCAGCACCGTGAGCAACGCAATGGACTGGCTTGGCACACCCAGCACGCGGTTCATGTTGTGCTCGAAGCGCGGCACGCGGCTGCTGCTGCCTTCCATGACGAGGCTCATCGATTTCAACCCATCGATGGCCGTGAGGATCTCGGCTTCAGTCACGGACATGACCGGCGCACGTGCGGTTTTCTGGTTGCAGCCGGCCGCCAGCGCGTTGAGCGTCAGCGGGTAGGTGTCGGGCACCGTGTGTTGCTTTTCGACCAGAACGCCGAGCACGCGGCCTTCAAGCGCGGTCAGGGTGCGGATGGCGCGACGCTGTGGAGCGTCGGAATGGATGTTCATGATGGGACGGCGACGGATACGCTGTGGGTTGGGGCAAATCGGATCCCAGCATCATATCCGCCACGCGCAGGCAAGCGACCCTGCCTGCGCAACAGCAAGCGAAACTCAGCCCTTGGCCGGACCGCGCACCAACAACACCGGCGTGGTCGCCTGGCGGATGAACTTCTCGGCCACGCTGCCCAGCATCGCATGCGCCAGCCCACGGCGGCCGTGCGTGCCGATCACCACCACATCGGCGCCACTGCGCACCGCTTCGCCTTGCAGAGCGGCGGCCACATCTTCCCCCACGTTCTGCGTTTCCACCAGCACCGTTTCCTGCTGCAAACCGGCAGAGGTCAGCGTTGCGGCGGTGTCGGCCAACAACGCGGTGCCGGCCTGGATAAACGACTTGCGCAGCTCGGTCGGGTCGTAATAGCCGACGTCGAACAGCATGGCAGGGCTGTCGACGATATAGACCGCGCGGACAGTGCTCTGGAATGCCTTGGCCAGGCGCACGGCCTCAGCCAGGGCCAGCTTGCTGGTTTCGCTGCCATCAATGGCGACCAGGATCTTCTTGTACATGGTTCAAGCCTCGCAGGGGAGTGGTTGTCGGAATACTGTGCCGGGGCAGCAACATGGCCGCCTACGCACTATTCTGTGACATCCACGGCCCTTTTGCGTTGCGCCAGATCAGATGGCCGCGACCATGCGACGCAACAATGCACCGCCATCCGCCCGCCCCTACGCCCGAGTTGATTGCTGCTTACCGCAGCGCGCGGTATCGCGTCAGCACGCCGGAAGGCGACGTGCTGCTGCGCGTCGATGCCGTCAACCCATGCGTGGCGGCTCTGCTTGCGCAAGCCAACGCACCGTGGGCCGTCTTCGTGACGGCGCATCACCCTTTCTCCCACCCGGTGTCTGCCGATGAAAACGCTGCGCGGCAGGCTGAACTGCTCGCCTGGGCCATCGCGCGCGGCATGCCGTGGCTCGATGGCGAAGGCGGGCCACCGGAAGATTCCCCGGCAAACCCGTGGCCGCCCGAGCCGAGCCTGCTGCTGTTCATTGAAGACGAGGCCGTCGCCGACACCCTGATGCTCACGTTCGAGCAGAACGCCGTAGTGCTGTGCGATGCGCACGGATTTTGTACCTTGCGTTGGCACCCGTATCTGCCAGACTGATTTTGCACAGGGCACTTGGCAGACAGCGCTTTGCAGCACCCTAAGTGGCGCTTCCGATTCCTAAGTGCTTGCGTGGATACATCAGCAGGAGGTTTGTATGGAACTGCACATGCAATCGCATCATTGGGAGCGCCGCATGCCGGACTGGCTCGCCGCCAGCGTGGCAGGCCTCGTGGGCGGCGCACTGGTCATCGTGCTCGAGTTCTTCTGGTCAACCATGGTGCTCAATGAAAGCCCATGGCGCCCGACCCACAAGATCGCCGCCATGGTCATGGGCCGGGGCGCGCTGGAAGAGATGTCCCTGTTCAGCTACAGCATCGTGGCGACGGCGCTCGTGCTGCACTTCGTGCTGGGCGCGATCATGGGGATGATCCTTGGGGCCATCATCGCCCCGTTCCACTTCGACTCGAGCCCCGGCATGCTCGCAGCCGTTGGCGTGGTCTTCGGGATCGTGGCGTACGTGGTGAATTTCTACGGCATGACGGCCGTGTTTCCTTGGTTTGTGTCGGAGCGCGGCTCGGGGCCGCTACTGGCCAACCTGCTGTTTGGGGTGGCGGCGGCCATCACCTACGGCATGCTGGAGCGGCGCGTGGGCGAACCGATGCACTGATCCCCCGACCTTTTTTCCTGCGGCGCCGCAAGCTGAGCGGCGCCATCAGGAGGCGGCCGCCTCTGGCAACCCATGCCGGAGGCGGCCGCTTTGCATTGCGGCGCAGCACGCAGACGCCGCATTGGCGCGATCCGTACGCGCGGTGCGCCTCGTCCTTACGTTGCCTTGCACGATCCGGGTGCGCGACCTAGCCTGTCTTTAGCGTGTTGAGGGAATCCCTCGCCGGGAGGTGCCCATGGCCCTTGCGATTGCGCTCGTGCTGATCGTCGTGCTGGCGGTGGGGTTTCACTTTGCCAGTCCGTGGTGGATCACCCCGATCGCCTCCAACTGGGTGCGCATGGACGACACGCTGACGATCACCATCGTCATTACCGGCGTGTTGTTTGTCGCCATCAACCTCTTCGTCGTTGCAGCGCTCCTGCGCTATCGCCATCGCGATGGCCAACCTAACCAGCGCGCCGCCTACGAGCCGCACAACACGCGACTGGAATGGTGGCTGATCGGCGTCACCACGGTGGGTGTGGCGGCGCTACTGGCGCCCGGCCTGTTCGTCTATGCCGATTACGTGCGCCCGCCATCGAACGCCCTGCAGATGGAAGTGCTCGGCCAGCAATGGCAATGGCGCTTCCGCTTTGCCAGCCCCGGCGGCAAGCTCGGCACGACCGACGTGCGCTACATCAGCAACGACAACCCGTTCGGCATGAACCCGGCCGACCCGAACGGGCGCGACAACTACCTGATCGAAACCCCCGAACTGCACCTGCCGATCAACCGCCCGATCCAGGTGCTGGCGCGCTCGCGCGATGTGCTGCATGACTTTTACGTGCCGCCGTTTCGCGCACGCATGAACATGGTGCCGGGCATGGTCACCACGTTCTGGTTCACGCCCACCAAGGCGGGGCGTTACGACATCCTGTGCGCGCAACTCTGCGGTATCGGGCACTCCAACATGCGCGGCGTGGTGGTCGTGGAAGACGAGGCATCGTTTGCACGCTGGCTCGCGCGGCAGACCACCTTCGAGCAGAGCCAGAAGGCCAAGGTGCAGGCCGCCCCCGCCGCTGCCGGCGGCAGCGCGCAGGCATTGGCCGAGCAAGGCCACACGCTCGCCCAGGCCAAGGGCTGCGTCGCCTGCCACTCGGTGAATGGCAGCCCAGGCGTCGGCCCGACATGGAAGGGTTTGTACGGCTCCACCCAGACCATGGCCGACGGTTCGACCGCAGTGGCCGATGAAGCCTATCTGCGCGCCTTCATCCGCGATCCGAAAGCGCGTGTGGTCAAAGGCTTCGCGCCCATCATGCCGACCTTCGACCTGAGCGAGCAGGAGCTCGCAGCGCTGGTGGCGTACATCAAGGCGCAAGGTGGCGACGCAGCGGCGACCGCCACCAAACCGTAGCGAGGAGAAACCATGTCCTACGCACACGCCGACCACGGCCAGGATCACGCACCGCAAAGCTTCTGGACACGCTACGTCTGGAGCCAGGATCACAAGGTCATCGCGGTGCAGTATTCGCTTACGGCCATCGCCATCGGGCTGGTGGGGCTTGTGCTGTCGAACCTGATGCGGCTGCAGCTGGGGTTTCCGGGCAAGTTCGCCTTTATCGACGCCAACCACTACTACCAGTTCGTCACCATGCACGGAATGATCATGGTGGTCTACCTGCTCACGGCGCTGTTCCTGGGCGGCTTCGGCAACTACCTGATCCCGCTGATGCTGGGCGCGCGCGACATGGTGTTTCCGTTCCTCAACATGCTCAGCTACTGGGTGTATCTGCTGGCCGTGCTGGTGCTGGTGGCGAGCTTCTTCGTACCGGGCGGGCCCACCGGCGCAGGCTGGACGCTGTATCCGCCGCAGGCGATCCTGCCCGGCACGCCGGGCACCGAATGGGGCATCGTGCTGATGCTGGTGTCGCTGGCGATCTTCATCGTGGCGGCAACGATGGGCGGTCTGAACTACGTGACCACCACGCTGCAGGCACGCACGCGCGGCATGACGCTCATGCGGATGCCGCTCACCGTTTGGGGCATCTTTACGGCGACCGTGCTGGCGCTGCTGGCGTTTCCGGCGCTGTTCGTGTCGGCCATCATGATGCTGCTCGACAAAACCCTGGGCACCAGCTTCTTCGTACCGGCTGTGGTGTCGATGGGGCAGCAGCTCAAGCACAGCGGGGGCAGCCCGTTGCTGTTCCAGCACCTGTTCTGGTTCTTCGGCCACCCCGAGGTGTACATCGTCGCGCTGCCCGCCTTCGGCATCGTGTCGGACCTCATCAGCACGCACGCGCGCAAGAACATCTTCGGCTACCGGATGATGGTGTGGGCCATCGTCATCATCGGTGTGTTGTCGTTCGTCGTCTGGGCGCACCACATGTTCGTCTCGGGCATGAACCCGTACTTCGGGTTCTTCTTTGCCACCACCACGCTCATCATTGCCATCCCGACGGCGCTGAAGGTCTACAACTGGGTGCTCACGCTGTGGCGCGGCAACATCCACCTGACCGTGCCGATGCTGTTTGCCATCGGCTTTATCAGCACGTTCCTGATCGGCGGCTTGACGGGGCTGTTCCTCGGCAACGTCAGCGTGGACATTCCGTTGTCCAACACGTACTTCGTGGTTGCGCACTTCCACATGGTGATGGGCGTGTCGCCGATCTTGGTGGTGTTCGGCGGGCTCTATCACTGGTACCCGAAGGTGACGGGCCGCATGCTGAACGACACGCTGGGCCGCGCGCATTTCTGGATCACCTTCATCGGCACGTACCTGATCTACTTCCCGATGCACTACCTGGGCTTGCTCGGCATGCCGCGCCGGTACTACGCGTATGAGGGCTACAGCTTCATCCCGCCCTCCGCGCAGACGCTGAACACGTTCATCACCGTCATCGCCATCATCGTGGGCGTGGCGCAGTTGCTGTTCCTCTTCAACCTGGCGTGGAGCCTCGTGCGCGGCAAAAAGGCCGAGGCCAACCCGTGGCGCGCCACCACGCTCGAATGGCAGACGCCGCAGACGCCACCCGTGCACGGCAACTGGGGGCCGACGCTGCCGGTGGTCTATCGGTGGGCATACGAGTACAGCCCGCCCGGCCGTGCCGATGACTTCGTACCGCAGAGCGAACCACCCACCGGCGCACCCGACATGGGAACGGAAGCAGCGCCGGGCACCGACATCCTCCACACCAGCGGGGTGCGCACATGACGACCCTTCCCCGCCACTTTGTTCCCGATACCGCGCCTGTATTGCCGCACCCCGGGCGCATTGGCTTGCGTGTGTTCATGGCCGTGGTGACGGCGCTGTTCTCGCTGCTGATCCTGGCTTATGCCATGCGCATGCGCGAGCCGGATTGGATGCCGGTTCCGCAGCCGGTCCTGCTTTGGTGGAACACCGGCGCGCTGGCGCTGGCCAGCGTGGCCATGGAACTGGCACGGCGAACCGACGCACGCCGCACGATCTGGCTACTCGCGGGTGGCGCGCTTGCCGCACTGTTCGTGTTCGGGCAATGGGCAGCATGGCAACAACTGTCGGCCACGGGGCAAGGCGTGTCGGTCAACCCATCCAACAGCTTTCTATATGTGTTCACCGGCCTGCATGCAGCGCATGTCATCGGTGGTCTCGTCGTCTGGGCGGTGACGGTCGCGCGCCTGCACAGCAACGCCGATCGCACGCAACGTGCCGTTGCCCTCTGCGCGACGTACTGGCACTTTCTGCTGGCCGTGTGGCTCGTGCTGCTGGCCGCAATGTGGTGGATCACGCCCGCATTCGTCAGTGCCATCTGCGGGCCGCTGTACGGAGCCACGCCATGAGCAACCCCACGCTTCCCACCGACCCGGCCAACGCCTTGCCCGAAGGTTGGCCTGGCGTCGTCAACGACTGGTCTGGCGACCGCGAAGCCTTCAAGGTGCCGTGGGGCAAGGCCATGATGTGGATCTTCCTGCTGTCGGACACCTTCGTCTTCAGCAGCTTCCTGATCGGCTACATGACGGTGCGCATGTCGACCACGGTGCCGTGGCCCAACACGGCCGAAGTGTTCGGCATGAAGATCGGCGGCGTGGAGGTGCCGTTGCTGCTGATCGCCATCATGACCTTCGTGCTCATCAGCAGCAGCGGAACCATGGCCATGGCCGTCAACTTCGGCTACCGGCGCAACGCCAGGCGCGCCGCCGCGCTCATGCTGGCCACGGCATTGCTCGGCGTCTGCTTCGTCAGCCTGCAGGCATTCGAGTGGACCAAGCTGATCGTGCTCGAAGGCGTGCGGCCCTGGGGCAATCCGCTGGGTGCGGCGCAGTTTGGCGCATGCTTCTTCATGATCACCGGCTTCCACGGCTTTCACGTGACCTGCGGCGTGATCTACCTGTTGCTGATCGCACGCAAGATCCGGCAGCCGGGCTTTGCCGAACACGGCAACTTCCAGATCGTGGAGATCGCGGGCCTCTACTGGCACTTCGTCGATCTCGTCTGGGTGTTCATCTTTGCGTTGTTCTACCTGTGGTGAGGCAGCCATGAACCACACCGACCCATCTCCCACGCCAGCGGCGCCCGACACCCATGGCCAGCAGCACAGCATCAGCGTCTACCTGAAGATCTGGGGCCTGCTGTTCGTGCTCAGCACGCTGTCGTACTTGGTCGATTACTTTCGCGTGGAAGGCCTCACGCGCTGGGTGCTGATCGTCGTGCTGATGATCGCCAAGGCTGGGCTGATCGTCTCCGTGTTCATGCACATGATGTGGGAGCGGCTGGCCCTGGTGTACGCGATCCTGATGCCGCCGCTCGCGCTGCTGGTGCTGATGGTGTTGATGGCGGCGGAGGCGCATCACACGTTCGGGATGCGCATGTTGTTCTTCCACTGAGCCGCCTCTCGGCTGTCGTTTGACGGGCCGCCCCAGGCCGACAACGCCTACCTTTTCCGTCCAGTATCAATCTGGTGAATGTCGCGCATTCACCAGCCGACTGGCGTGCCTCCTCGGTGCCCGCTACCTTCAGCGCACACCTACAAAAAACTGAGGAGACACCATGCTGCCCCACCCTGCAACCATCGACGTGCGCGCGTGGCTCGATGGCCAGCGCTTTTCCGCGTTCCAATGGCGCGTCGTCGCGCTGTGTTTTTTCATCGTCGCCATTGACGGCTTTGATACCGCATGCGTCGGCTTCATCGCACCGGCGCTCGTGCAGGACTGGCACGTCACCCCCGGCGTGTTGGGCACCGTGTTCAGTGCCGGCCTGGCGGGGCTGATGGTTGGGGCGCTCGCCTTTGGCCCATTGGCCGACCGCATCGGGCGCAAGCGCACGCTGCTGATTACGGTCTCGGCGTTTGGCGTTGCCACGGTGGCATCGGCGTTTGCACCAAACGTCAGCGCGCTGATTGCGTTGCGATTCCTGACGGGCCTCGGCCTGGGCGGCGCCATGCCCAACGCCATCGCCCTCACGTCTGAATACTGCCCGGAGCGGCGGCGCTCCTTCCTCACCACCGTCATGTTCTGCGGCTTCACATTGGGGTCGGGCTTTGGTGGCATCGTTGCCGCGCAACTGGTGCCCGATTTTGGCTGGCGCAGCGTGCTGCTGTTCGGCGGCGTCGTGCCGCTGGTGCTGGTGCCGGTGATGGCCTTTGCATTGCCGGAGTCGGTGCGCTATTTAGTGTCCAGTGGCGCAAGCAACACAGCGGTCGGCAAGCTGCTCAACCGGATTGCGCCATTGGACGTCACGCCCGACACCCGCTTCGCGCTGCATGAAGCCAAGGCGCCGGGGTCGCCGGTGCGGCAGCTCTTCCTGCCGGCTTTCCGCACGGGCACGCTGCTGCTGTGGACGGTGTTCTTCATGAGCCTGCTGATCGTCTATCTGTTGACGAACTGGCTGCCGACGCTGATTCACGCGGGTGGCGTGTCGCTCGCGCTGGCGTCGCGCATTGCGGTGATGTACCAGGTGGGCGGCACCATCGGCGCGCTCATCATCGGACGGTTGATGGATCGGCACCCCGCGACGATCGTGCTGTGCGGCACCTACGGCCTGGGCGCCATATTCCTTGCTCTGACCGGCGTGACGCAAGGCACGATGCTCGCCTTTGCCGTCACGGGCGTCGGTTTCTGCATCAGCGGCTCGCAAATCGGCGCGAATGCGTTCGCAGCGCAGTTCTATCCCACTGCCAACCGTGTAACGGGCATCAGCTGGGCACTGGGCGTGGGCCGCCTCGGTTCGGTGTGCGGTGCGCTGGTGGGTGGCGTCTTGCTGACGGCAAACATCGGGTTCCAGCTGCTGTTCCTGATCGTGGCGGTGCCGGCAGCAATTGCGGCGGTGGCCATGTTCCTATGCGGCAGCCAAGCCAAACGCTCCGCCGCTGGGCAGGCGTTGCCCATGGCGTCGGAAGGCACCTAAGCATCCGGCCCGTCGAGGGCGGATTGCGGACCTCAAACAGTGAAGCTCCACTGTCTGAGGTCGAAAATCTCGACCTCCAACTGCGGCGCTCGACCGTCCGGGAGCGGAACGCCAGCCTCAACGCGACAACTTCGCCGATCCCAGAACGAAATGCAGGCCTCGGAGCACGGATGGGTCGGATGTTTTAGAGCGGAGCGCGAGCCTCGGATAGTCGCCTTCGAGCGTTCGAGACTGAAACGTCAGCCTCCGAGCGTGGCAGTCGAGTGTTCGCGGGTGAAGCACGACCCTCTGGCGGTGGAGTTCGACCCTCAGAGCGCCAAGTTCGAGCGTTCGAGCCGGACGCTCGACCCTCGGACGGTGGGGCGCCAGTGTTCGAGCTTGAAGCGTCACGATCCAAAGGTGGAATTCGAGTGTTAGGCGGTGAGGCGCGAGGCTCCAATACTCACCGACGACGAAGCCGACGCGTTGCCGGCCCGCCTAGATGGCAAACATCTCGAACAACAGCTGCCGCAGCCATTGATTGGCCGGCTCGCGGTGATTGCGCCCGTGCCACAGCACATTGATGGTGATATCCGGGATCTTGGCCGGGCACGGCGCCGTGGCCAGGTCAAACGGTTTGAGCGTACGCGTGGCATAGGCCTCGGGCACCACCGCAATCATGTCGGTCGACTGCAGGATGTGCCCCAGCGCCACGAAGTGCGGCACACGCAGGCTCACGCGCCGCGACATCCCTGCCCGCAGGATCGTTGAATCCACCATGCCGTGGCCCGTTCCCTCGGCGACGATCGACACATGCTCGGCTTCCAGGAAGCTCTTCATTGTCATGCCGTTCCTGGCGAGCGGATGGCCCTTGCGGAAGAGGCACACATAGCGCTGCTTGAACAGCCTGCGCTGGAAGAACCCCGCTTTCAGATCCGGTAGAAAGCCAATGGCGAGGTCCACGCGGCCGGCCTCCATTTCATCGCGCAGCGTGTCGGCATGGTTGCGCACCGTACTGATGGTGACCCCAGGCGCGTCCTTCTCCAGGCGGCGCATCAGACTGGGCAGAAAGTAGATCTCGCCAATGTCCGTCATCGCGATGGTGAAGGCGCGTGTGCTCGTCTTGGGGTCGAACTTGGTCGTGGCGTTGAGCGAGTTGTAGATCGCCCCGAGTGCGTAAGCGATGGGTTCGGCCAGCGTCTCGGCAAACGGTGTCGGCACCATGCCTTTCGATGTGCGGATGAACAACTCGTCCCCAAACAACTTGCGCATGCGGTTCAGCGCATTGCTGATGGCGGGTTGCGAGATGCCCAGTGTTTCCGCCACGGCAGAGACACGACGTTGCCGAAGCAACTCATTGAAGACGACCAACAGGTTGAGGTCGATGTCCTGTAGTTCCACCGCGTGTCTCCTCTCGCTTTTGCATTATCACTGCAGGTGATATGACACATCAGGTTGCTTCTATTTATGTATGTCGTCAAGCGAGCCATGATGCGTTCACACAGAAAAACGACTAGCCCGGAGACACGGCATGGACGTCACCGTCACCCCACTGCAGCGCATCGTCAGCGCGCGCTCGGGCGATAACCTGCTCGAAGTCCTTCGCACCAACGAAGTGCCCATCTCGTACAGCTGTATGGCGGGCCGCTGCGGTACGTGCCGCTGCCGGGTCGTGTCCGGCAATGTGGCCGTGACCGGCGGCGCAGATATGAACGGCCCCTCGACTTCCGGCCAGATTGTGCTGGCGTGCCAGACCACGCTGGTGGAAGACTGCGCGATCGAGCTGCCGGAAATCGATGAAGTGGTTGTGCACGCGGCCAGGATCGTCAAGTCGAAGGTGGTGTCCATCGAGGACATGACCCACGACATCAAGCGCATCCAGCTGGACCTCGCCAAGCCACTCGAATACTCGCCCGGCCAGTACGCCACGCTGCAGTTCACGCCCAAGCATGTGCGGCTGTATTCCATGGCCGTCGCCAACGAAGGGAACACGCTGGAGTTCCATGTGCGTGTGGTGCCGGATGGCCGCGTCACCTCGTATATCGCAAGCGAACTCAAGGTTGGCGACGATGTACGCGTAAGCGGCCCACTGGGCACGGCGTATCTGCGCCGCCGCAATGCAGACCCGATCCTTTGCGTAGCCGGCGGCACGGGTCTCGCGCCCATCCTGTCCATCCTGCGCGGCATGGCCGATGCGCGCATGACGAACCCGGTGCACGTGTACTTCGGCGTGCGCTCGCCCATCGACGTGTACGGCACGCATTGGCTGGACGCGCTGCGCGAGCGTCTTCCAAACCTGCACACGCACGTCGTCATCACCACATCGAATACGGACCGCCGCTACCGCTCGGGCGTCGTCACCGATGCCGTGGCGAGCGACTGGCCGAGCCTCACCGGCTGGCGCGCCTATCTGGCTGGCGCGCCCGTCATGGTGGACGCCGCGAGCCTGCTGCTGCGCCAGCGCGGCGTGCTGCCCGAACACATCTACGCGGATGCCTTCTACGCCGTTGGCGTCTGAAGCAGCACGCATTACAAACCTCGGAGACGCCCATGAAAGAGTCGACCCTCACGTTTTCCAGACCCGTCTGGAAAGACGACGGCTGCAGCCGGATTCCATTCCGCGCGTACACCGACGACGAGATCCACCAGCGCGAGCTCGAACGCCTGTTCTACAACGGCCACTGGTGCTACGTCGGCCTGGAAGCGGAGATCCCCAACGCGGGCGATTTCAAGCGCACGGTGGTGGGTGAACGCTCGGTGATCGTCACGCGCACGCCGGACGGCTCGATTGCCGTAGTGGAAAACGTCTGCGCGCACCGCGGCGTGCGCTTCTGCCGCGAGAAATCCGGCAACCGCAAAGACTTCACCTGCCCATACCACCAGTGGAACTACGACCTGAAAGGCAACCTGATCGGCGTGCCGTTCCGGCGTGGTGTGAAGTCGGAAGGCAAGGTGCAGGGCGGCATGCCCGCCGACTTTGACCCGAAGGAACACGGCCTCACGCAGCTCAACGTCGCCGTGCGCAATGGGGTCATCTTTGCCTCGTTCGACCACGACCTGCCGTCATTGGAAGACTTTCTGGGGCCCACCATCCTCGGTTACTTCGACCGCGTATTCGACGGCCGCAAGCTGAAGATCTTGGGCTACAACAAGCAGCGCATTCCGGGCAACTGGAAGCTGATGCAGGAGAACATCAAAGACCCGTATCACCCGGGCCTCCTGCATACGTGGTTCGTCACGTTCGGGCTCTGGCGTGCCGACAACAAGTCCGAGCTGAAGATGGATGCGCTGCATCGCCATGCAGCGATGATCTCCACGCGCGGCACCGGCGGCAAAAGCGCCGTCACCAGCGGCGTCACAAGCTTCAAAGAGAAGATGACGCTGCACGACGACCGCTTTCTCGACGTGGTGCAGGAACCCTGGTGGGGCGGCCCGACGGCCGTGATGATGACCGTCTTCCCGAGCGTGATCATCCAGCAGCAGGTCAATTCGGTGTCCACGCGGCATATCCAGCCCAACGGTCACGGCTCGTTCGATTTCGTCTGGACCCACTTCGGTTTTGAAGACGACACCGAAGAGATGACGCAGCGCCGCCTGCGCCAGGCCAACCTGTTCGGGCCCGCCGGCTTTGTCTCGGCAGACGACGGCGAGGTCATCGAGTTCTCGCAGGAAGGCTTCGAGCAGAAGCCCGGCCACCGCACCGTGGTCGAACTGGGCGGCCGCGAGGTGGGCGACACCGACCACATGGTCACGGAAACGCTCATCCGGGGCATGTACGAATACTGGCGCAAGGTGATGGAGATCTGACATGGCTGACGTCGCTTACACGCTCGATTTCCCGACCTACCAGCAACTGCTGGCGCTCTACACCCGCTACGCCAGCGCCGTGGACAACGCTGCGTGGGATCAATGGACCGACCTCTTCGTCGACGACTGCACCTACAAGGTCCAGCCCCGCGAAAACTACGAACGCGGCTTTCCGCTCGCCACGCTGTCGTTCGAAAGCAAGGGCATGTTGAAGGATCGCATCTACGGCATCACCGAGACGATCTTCCACGACCCGTACTACCAGCGCCATGTGGTCGGCCTGCCCGAGGTGACGCACGTGGAGGGCGACCGCATAGAGGCGCAGGCCAACTACGCCGTGTTCCGCACCAAGCCCGACGAGCTGTCGACGGTGTTCAACGTCGGCCGTTATATCGACACCATCGTCCGCACCGAAACGGGATTGAAGCTGAAGTCGCGCACCTGCGTGTTCGACAGCGAAATGATCCCCAACTCGATCATCTACCCGATCTGAGGTCTGCCCATGAGCAACACATCAACCACCACCTGGCTCAAGCTCATCAGCGTTGACGACCTGCCGGACGACGACGTGATCGCAGTCGTTGCCGGCGATGCGGAGATCGCGGTGTACCGCGTTGACGGCGAGGTCTTTGCCACCGACAACGTCTGCACGCATGGTCATGCGCGCCTGTGCGACGGCTTTCTCGACGGCTACGAGATCGAATGCCCGCTGCATCAGGGCAAGTTCGACGTGCGCTCGGGCAAGGCGATGTGCGAACCGCTGACGACCGACGTGCGCACGTTCCCGATCAAGATCGAAGACGGCCACGTCTTCGTCGAGCTGTAAGGAGCCGTCATGACATCCACCACGCTGCAAACGGAGCGCAGTGCGTACTACGCGCAACTCGATGGCAAGCAACTGGCGCCGCTGTGGGAGTCGCTGCATTCGCTGGTGCCGCGTGAGCCCAAGCCGCGCATCGTGCCCGCCATCTGGAAGTACAACGAGGTGCGCCCGCTGGTCATGCAGGCCGGCGCCGTCATCAGCGCGGAAGAGGCCGTGCGCCGCGTTCTGATCCTGGAGAACCCGGGGCTGCCGGGCAAGGCCAGCGTTACGTCCACGCTGTATGCAGGGCTGCAACTGATCCTGCCCGGCGAGATCGCGCCGAGCCACCGGCATACGCAGTCGGCGCTGCGTTTCATCGTCGAAGGCCGTGGCGCATGGACGGCGGTGAATGGCGAACGCACGACGATGCACCCCGGCGATTTCATCATCACGCCTTCGTGGACGTGGCACGACCACGGCTGCCCGACGCTTGAGGATGGCGGCGAACCCGTCGTCTGGCTGGACGGCCTCGACATTCCGCTGGTGCAACAGTTCGACTGCGGCTTTGCCGAGAACTACGCGCAAGCTCAGCAACCCGTGATGCGCCCGGAAGGCGACAGCTACGCGCGCTTCGGCCACAACATGGTGCCGGTGCGCCATCGTGTGACCGACCCCACCTCGCCCATCTTCAGCTACCCATATGAGCGCACGCGCGACGCTCTGGACACGTTGTACCGCCACGGTGAACTGGACCCCTGGGACGGCGTGAAGCTGCGCTACGTCAATCCCGCCACCGGCGGCTGGCCGATGCCGACCATCGCCACCTTCATGCAGTTCCTGCCCAAGGGCTTTGCGGGCAAGGCCTACCGCAGCACCGATGCCACCGTCTACAGCGTGGTGGAAGGCCGCGGCACGGCTCGCATTGGCGACATGCAATTCGAGTTCGAGCCGCGCGACGTCTTTGTCGCGCCGTCGTGGGCGCCGGTGCAGCTCCATGCATCGGAGGATGCGGTGCTGTTCAGCTATTCCGACCGGCCCGTGCTGTCTGCACTGAATCTGCTCCGCGAAGCGCGTACCTGACGAGACCCCACTCCATTGCTCTTGCGGGGTGCCAGCTGGCACCGCCGCCGGACCCATTCACCCCTGCGTTTTGACTGACCACACTGAGCCGACCATGAACTACGTCTTCACGCCCCCAGCCCTTACCGCCGTGCCCGTTGCGGGCAGCAACGAGGAGTTTGTTGTCCGCCGCGTCTATTGCGTCGGCCGCAACTACGCCGCCCACGCCCGTGAAATGGGCTACGACCCTGACCGCGAACCGCCGTTCTTCTTCTGCAAGCCCGCCGATGCCATCGTGCCGGTGGCTGATGGGCAGACGCTTGAACTGCCGTATCCGTCGCAAACGCAGAACTACCACTACGAAGCCGAGCTGGTGGCCGTGATCGGAAAATCCGGCGCCGACATCTCGGTGGACAACGCGCTCGATCATGTGTGGGGCTACGCCGTCGGGCTGGATATGACGCGCCGTGATCTGCAGATGAAGATGCGAGAGATGGGCCGCCCCTGGGAGATCGGCAAGGCGTTCGATGTGTCCGCGCCGATGGGGCCAATCCACCCGGCCACCAAGATCGGCCACCCGCAGCGGGCCGGCATCTGGCTGACCGTCAATGGCGAGACCAAGCAACGCAGCGACGTATCGCACCTGATCTGGTCGGTGGCGGAAACGGTGGCGTACCTCTCGCAGTTCTTCCGGCTGGAACCGGGCGACGTGATCTTTACCGGCACGCCGGAGGGTGTGGGTGCCGTGAATCCCAGCGACAGCATCGTGATGGGAGTCGACGGCCTGGGCGAGCTGAAGGCTCGCATCGTCTGAGCGCGCCGGCCATGCAGCTCTACAGCTTCTTCAACAGCTCGACGTCCTATCGGGTGCGCATTGCGCTGGCACTCAAAGGGCTGCCTTACGAGACCTTGCCGGTCAACATCCGCACCGACGAGCATCGCGCGGCGGGTTATGTGGAGCACATCAACCCGTCGGCGGGCGTACCGGCGCTCATCGACGGTGAGATGCACTTGAGCCAGTCGCTCGCGATCGTCGATTACCTCGACGCGTGCCACCCCGCACCACGGCTCATTCCGCTCGAACCGTTGCGGCGCGCACGCGTGCTGGAACTGGCCAACGCCATTGCCTGCGATATCCACCCCGTCAACAACCTGCGCGTGCTGCGCTATCTGCAGGACGTGCTGAAGGTCTCACCCGAGCAGAAAGACGCCTGGTACCGCCACTGGATCGACGAAGGCATGTCCACCGTGGAACGCTTGCTCGCGCGGTACAGCGCAGGCCCCTGGTGCTTTGGTGAATCGCCCACGCTGGCCGACGTGACGCTCGTGCCGCAGATGGCCAACGCGCTGCGCATGGGGTGTTCGCTGGAACGGTACGAACGGGCGATGGCCGTCTACGAACACGCCAGTGCGCATCCGGCCTTCAAGGCGGCTGCCCCGGCACAGCAACCGGATTTCACCGCCTGATGCACGTCACGCATTGCTGAAAAAACAACCACAATGGAGGAGACATCATGAACCTGCGCCACCTGGCGTTCCCCCTGCTGCTGGCGGCGCCCGCGCTTGCCGCCGCACAATCAGCAGCCCAATCCGTGACGCTGTATGGCGTGATCGATACCGGCGTCGAATACGTCAACCGCATCGGCTCGACCGGCAATAGCGTCGTGCGCATGCCCAACCTGAGCGGCACGGTGCCCTCGCGCTGGGGCCTGCGCGGCACCGAGGATCTGGGCGGCGGCGCCAAGGCGCTGTTCACGCTGGAATCGGGCTTTGCGCCCGACAGCGGCACGAGCAACCAGGGCGGCCGCCTGTTTGGCCGGCAGGCGTGGGTGGGCCTGTCCAACAACTGGGGGCAAATCAGCCTCGGCCGTCAATACACGATGCTGTTCTGGGCCACGCTCGATACCGATCTGCTCGGCCCCAACGCCTACGGCTCCAGCTCGCTCGACACGTATCTGCCCAACGCCCGCGCCGACAACGCCGTTGCCTACAAGGGCAAGTTCGGCGGCTTCACGGTGGGTGCCACCTACAGCTTTGGCCGCGATGCCGTCAACGCCGGGCCCAGCCCATCCGGCACCAACTGCGCAGGCGAGAACCCCGCTGACAGACTGGCCTGCCGCGAGTGGTCGGCCATGCTGATGTACGAGACCGGCAAGTGGGGCGTGTCGGCCGCGTACGATTCGCAACGCGGCGGGCCCGGCGCATTTGCCGGGTTGACGTCAAGCTCGCTCAAGGATGAGCGCATGGCGTTGGGCGGCTATGCGCTATTCGATCGCGCAAAGGTCGGCCTGGGCTGGATTGGCCGACGCAATGGCGCATCGGCCACGCCGCGCAGTGATCTCTTCTACGCCGGCGCCGCATACGATCTGACACCGGCCCTGACGTTGACTGGCGAGGTGTTCCATCTGCGGTTCCACAACAGCGCCAACAAGGCATGGCTGGGGGCGGTGCGCGCCAGCTACGCGTTCAGCAAGCGCTCGTCGGTATATGCCACGGTGGGCTATATCGACAACCGCGGCAGCCTGGCGCTGTCAGTGGACAGTGCCGCCACGGGCGCCGCACCTGCCGCTGGCGGAAACCAGCTCGGCACGATGGTTGGTATCCGGCACGTGTTCTGACGTGCCATGAAAAAGGCCCGCCACTCTGTGCGAGTGTGCGGGCCTTCAAAACCGCATCGATGTCGGCTTAGCCGACGGCCGTAGCGTCCAGCGCCTGCGTGAAATCGGCCAGCAGGTCAGCTTCGTCTTCAATGCCGACTGATACGCGAACCAGCGAATCGGCAATCCCCATCGACGCGCGGCGCTCGGCGCCCATTTCCCAGTAGATGGTCGGCGCCACCGGAATCACCAGCGTGCGCGTGTCGCCCAGGTGCGTGGCGCGCACGGCGTAGCGCAGGTGGTCGAGCATGTCGACGTAGTCAGCGCCGTCCACCAGTTCGAAGCTCAGCAGGCCGCCGTAGTGACGGAACAGCTCGGTGGCGCGGGCGTGTTCGGGGTGCTCCGGCAGGCCGGGGTAATACACGCGTGCCACCTTCGGGTGCGCGGCCAGCGTGCGGGCCAGCGCCAGCGCGTTGCTGCAGGTGCGGTCCACGCGCAGCGCCATCGTTTCGGCGCCCACGGCAATACGGTGCGCGGCATCGGCAATCAACGTCGCGCCCTGATCGCGCAGGCCCTTCTTGCGGATCTGCTGGATGCCCTGCATTTCCGGCTTGGCCTTGCGGTATGCCGGGTAGATGTTCGGATACGCCGTCCAGTCGAACAGGCCCGTATCCACCACCGCGCCGCCCAGCGCGTTACCGTGCCCGCCGATGTACTTGGACAGCGAATGCACCACCAGGCTCGCCTGCGCATCACGCGCGCGGAACAGCCACGGCGAGGTCATCGTGCTGTCGACCACGTAGATCAGCCCGCGTGCCTTGCAGATGTCACCAATGCCCTTCAGATCCGCCACTTGCGTGCGCGGGTTGGCAATGGTTTCCACAAAGACGAGGCGCGTGTTCGGCTGCACCGCATCGGCCACGGCCTGGGCCGACGTGGCATCGACAAACGTCACTTCCACGCCCAGGTTGCGCAGCGTTTCGAACACGCTGTTGGTGTTGCCGAACAGGAACGCGCTGGAGACCACGTGGTCGCCGGCGCGCAACATGGTCGAAAACACCGCCATGATGGCCGCCATGCCTGTCGCAAAGCACGCAGTCGCCACACCGCTTTCCATCATCGCGATCTTGGCCTCGAGTGCGGCCGTGGTAGGGTTGCCCTGGCGGGCGTAGGTGTAGCCGGGCTTGCCCTGGAACACGTCGATCAGCTCGCGCGTATCGGTATAACCGTACGTGGTGGACGTGTGCAGCGGCTTGTGGATGGCGTAGTGCTCGACGCCGGCTTCGCGGTCGGCGTGCAGGAGGGCGGTGGTCAGTCCGGTCATGGCGGGGGCAGCAGAAAGGCAGGAAACAGCAGGAAACGGCACGAAAGTCCTGCATTATCGCGCGATTCCGGGGCCACCTGGGCGGTAGAACCGGAGCGGGCGTGGAACATGGCTTGCGTCGCACCCTCGCGTTGCAAGACCGACCGGATTCCACGCCTGGTGACGAGCCCATCTCCTGCATCCTCCCCTCCTCCCCATCCTGCTGAGGCATCGAGCCTGCAGCAGCGGATCGTGGGCGCGCTGTGGCGCGCCATCTGGCGGTACCGCAAGCGCGTGCTGGTGGCCGTGGGGCTGCTGGTGCTGGCCAAGCTGTGCGCGGTGGGCGTGCCGATCGTGCTCAAGTGGATTGTCGATGGCTTTGGCGATGCCACGCGGGCGCGTGTCTTTCCCGCCTTCCTGCTGCTGGCCTATGCGGTGCTGCGCTTTGGCGGCACGCTGTTCGGCGAGCTGCGTGACATGGTGTTCTCGCGCGTGTCGCAGCCGACGGTGGCGGGCTTCATGGCGCAGGCGTTCGAGCACCTGCACCAGCTCGGGCCGCGCTTTCATGCAAGCCGGCAGACCGGCGGGCTGATCCGCGATGTGGAGCGCGGCACGACCGGCATCGAGTTCCTGCTGGGTGTCGCGCTGTTCACGATCCTGCCGACCATGGTGGAGATCGGCTCCGTGCTCATCATCATGATGAGCCGCTACAGCGGGTGGTATCTCGTCACCATCCTGGCCACGTTTGCGGCCTATTGCACCGCCACCGTGCTGCTCACGCGGCGCCGCGTGCGCCTGCAGCGGCAGATGAACGAGTTCGACTCGATGGCTGGCAGCCGGCTGCTCGACAGCATGCTCAACCACGAAGCCGTGAAGGTCTACACCAGCGAGCGTTTCGAGGCGCACCGCTACCGTGACATCCTGCGCCAGCGCATCGAGACGGCGGTCGCCAACCAGCGCGCGTTGTCATTGCTGCATGTGTCGCAAAGCGGCGTGATTGCTGCCGGTGTAGCGACCGTCATGCTGCTGGCCGGGCAGGACGTGACGCGCGGCGTGCTGTCGGTCGGCGACCTCGTGCTGATCAACGCGTACATCATCCAGGTGTGCCTGCCGCTCAACGCGCTGGGCTTCATGTTCCGCGAGGCGAAAGACGCCGCCATCAATGCAGAGCGGCTGTTCCAACTGCTTGAACAGCGGGCCGACGTGGTGGACCTGCCCAACGGCGCACCGCTGCGCGTGACGCAGGGCGAGGTGCAATTCGACCACGTGGATTTTGGCTACGAGAACACGCGACCCATCCTGCACGACCTGTCGCTGCACATTCCGGCCGGGCACACGGTGGCCGTGGTGGGCGGCAGCGGCTCGGGCAAGTCGACGCTGGCGCGGCTGCTGCTGCGCTTTTACGACCCGTGGGCTGGGCGCGTGTCCATCGACGGGCAAGACCTGCGCGTGGTCACGCAAGACAGCGTGCGGCGCGCGATCGGCATCGTCCCGCAAGACACGATCCTCTTCAACGACACCATCGCCTACAACATCGCCTACGGGCGCGAAGGCGCAACGATGTCCGAGGTGATCGAGGCCGCGCGCGCGGCCTATGTGCACGACTTCATCGCCGCGCTGCCCGAGGGCTACCAGACCATGGTCGGCGAGCGCGGCCTGAAACTCTCGGGCGGTGAAAAGCAGCGCATTGCCATTGCGCGGGCGCTGCTGAAGAACCCGTCGATCCTGATCTTCGACGAGGCGACCTCCGCCCTGGATACCCGTTCGGAACGCGCCATCCAGCGCGAGCTGGACCGGCTCTCGGCACACCGCACGACGCTGGTGATTGCACACCGGCTTTCCACGGTGGTGGACGCCCACGAAATCGTCGTGCTGGAAAAGGGCCGCATCGTCGAGCGCGGCCGCCATGTCGATCTGCTAGCGTCCAACGGCGTCTACGCCCAGCTCTGGACGCTGCAGCGTCAGCAGTCCGACCTGGAACAGGCCCAGCACCGGCTTGCACAGCAGCCGATCAACCTCGTGGCACTGGTGGTGAGCGTGCTCGACGGCTTGCGCGAGGCAATCGATGCACGCCGTATCACGGTGTATTCCGTCATCCGATCAGAAACGCCAAGCATCACGGGTGACCCGAGCCGCCTGCAAGGCATCGTGGGCGACGTGCTGAGCCACGCCGTGCTCGCCAGCCACCCAGGCAGCCGCATCGAGATCGTGCTGGAGCGCGTGGAAGGCATGGCGCAGTTGCGTGTGACTGACACGATTGCCATACCGGCTTCGGCCGCTGCCGCCATTCCCACCGCCTCGCACACGCCTGCCGAGATGGAGCCCGACGCCGCATTGTCAGCCTTTGGGCCGACGGCAACCCCGCCGGCGCCCGCGCCGTTCGACGTGCTGGACCCGGTGGAACCGCTGGCGCCGCTGCGGCAAGAGCCGCGCGCGTTCGACACCGCGCTCGTGGCCACCGCGCAAGACACGGCCCCGACACCCGCAGCCACGCTTGACCCGTTGTGGATTCGCTCTGTCGTCGAACAGCACGGCGGGCGCTTTGCCGTCGTGCCGCTGCCCCATGGCGAGGGCACAACGTATGTGATGGACTTCCCGATCCGCGCCGTGGCGCCGCTTGCGACCGCGCCCGGCGAGCCCGTGCCCGCCACCGCGCAGCAGGCGCCACGAGGCGAACGCACCACGCTTGCGCCGCCGGATGCGCTATCCGGTGTGCACGTGCTCATCGTCGATGACCAGGAAGACGCCCGCGAGATACTCCAACTGCTGCTGGAAGACTACGGCGCCACCGTCACCGCTTACGGCGCGGCCAAGCCTGCACTTGCTGCGTTGCGCGCGGCGCCGGGCAATTCCTGGCCCGATGTGCTGGTCTCCGACATTGCCCTGGGTGACGACGAAGACGGCTACGCGCTGCTGCGCAACGTGCGCATGCTGGAGAGCGAACGCGACATGCCGCTCGATGCCCGCCTGCCCGCCGTCGCGCTATCCGGCTATGACAGAGCCGAAGACCGCACGCGCGCGCTGCTGGCCGGCTTCCAGCTGCACCTGGCCAAGCCGACCGAACACGGCGAGCTGGTCACCGCCATCCTGAGCGTCATTCGCGCACGGCATGCGCCCGCACGTGAATCGCACGCATCCGTTTCCTTCCAATCAGCCCAGGAGTCTCCATAAGCATGCTGGCCGATTTCGATCCTTCCGCCCAAGCAGAGCCAACGCAGGCGACGCAGAAACCACCGCAACAGAGCACATCGCACTTTGCCAGCGCAGACGCCGCGCGCCGTGCTGTCGAAATGGCACTGCCGCTCATCACGCAAGCGATGACGCGTCCGCAGGAGGTGGGCGACAGCGGTTTTCTGCACATCGTGGTGATGGACCCGGCACGCTCGCTCGGCGAATGCGCCTTCGACGAGGCGGTGCTCTACGAATACTCGGTGGGCGATCGCACGCAATGGGATGCGGACTACGCCGCTTACGCGCGCGCCAAGGCGCGGCTGGCGTGGCAGCACGGCATGAGCACACATGCACTGCAGGCACTGCGCCCGCACGTGCTGCGTGCGGGCGACACCAACCTGTGGGGCAGCGCCGTGCTCGACGGCATCGTGATCGGCGTGAGCGGCGCACTGCCGTTCTATGACGAAGCCTTTGCACATGTGGTGGCCGCGTGCCTGCGCGCCATCGCCAAACAGGCCGCGGCCGCCACGAGCGGTACGCTGCGGCTCGCCTGACGCCCTCCCTTCCGCGCGCGGCACGACGGGCGTGATGCCGTCGCCGCGCCGTTTCTCCTTGCCCTCCACGTAAGAATTGCGCGGTCACTTCGGCGGCAGCTCGTGCCAGCCGAGTGTCGCCATGGCGGCCGACGGCGCGCACAGGTCGCACGCCATGTCCTCGCCAATCTCCCGCAAACGCTTGTCCGGACAAGCGAGAGACGCTTCTCCGCAGGCGCTCCACGCGCACTGCCGGAATACCCCCGCCGCATCAGGTCGCGCGCCATGGCACGCCGGCTGCTGTAGGTCTTCGCACGTGGCTTCCAAACACCTCACCACCACAGGCCGCGACGATAAGAGGAGAAACGACATGCGCATCGCCATGGTCAGTGAACACGCATCGCCACTCGCCGACCTGGGCGGTGTCGACTGCGGCGGACAAAACGTCTACGTGCGCCATGTCGCGCGCCAGCTTGCACGGCTGGGCCACCGTGTCGATGTCTTCACGCGCCGCGAGCGCCCGTGGGACCCAGAGGTGGTGCCGTTCGATAGCGGATGCCGTGTCGTCCACGTACCGGCCGGGCCGGCTGCCGTGCTGCCCAAGGAAGCGCTGCTGCCGCACATGCATGCCTTTGGCCGCTACCTGCTCAACCATTGCGCGCGCGCCCAGGCCAGCGGCGACGCCTACGACGTCATCCACGCCAACTTCTTCATGTCGGGCCTCGCATCGCTGGCAGCGTCCGCGCGGTTGCACCTGCCGTTGGTCATGACCTTCCACGCGCTCGGCCGCGTGCGCCGGTTGCACCAGGGCAGCGCCGATGGCTTTCCTGATGCGCGCTTCGCGATTGAAGAAACGCTGGTGCAACGCGCCGATCGCGTCATTGCCGAATGCCCGCAGGATCAGGCTGATCTGGAAACGCTCTACCGCGCGCGCGCCGAGCAGATCGACGTGGTGCCGTGCGGCTTCGACGCGAGCGAGTTTGCTCCGATTGACCGCGCGCAAGCGCGACGCCGGCTGGGCGTGCCGGCCGACGCGTTTGTCGTGCTGCAACTCGGCCGCATGGTGGCGCGCAAGGGCGTGGACAACGTCATCGAGGCCATCGGCAAGCTGCCGCCCGATGCCCGTAAGCGCGTGCGCCTGTATGTGGTGGGCGGCAACACCGTCGCGCCGGACGTGGCCGCCACGCCTGAACTCGGCCGCCTGCAAGCCATTGCCGAGCGCGCCGGCGTGAGCGCGCAGACCACCTTTGTCGGCAAGCGCGGCCGCGCCGATCTGCGCGCCTGGTACAGCGCCTGCGATGTGTTTGTGAGCACGCCGTGGTACGAGCCGTTCGGCATCACGCCGGTGGAGGCCATGGCGTGCGGCCGTGCCGTCATTGGTGCCGACGTGGGCGGCATCCGATCGACCCTTCGGCATGAGCGCACCGGCTTCCTTGTGCCGCCCAAGGACCCGCAAGCCCTGGCCGCACGCCTGCTGCAACTGATACAGCAACCCGAGCTGTGCCGCGAGCTAGGGCAGGCCGGACTGGTGCGCGCCCGCATGCTCTACACGTGGCTGGGTGTGGCCGGACAGCTTGAACGCGCCTACCTCAAGGCCATCGACACCCACGCGCGCGCCATGGGCCGCATGACCGACGCCGCGCCCAGTGCCAACGCTGCGGCGCTGGCGGGCCTTGCGGCTTGACCGCTTTCTTCCCACCCACCCATCCCATCCATCTTCACGCTGCCATGACCCAGACTGATTTGAACTCGAACCCCAACGCCACGCCCACGCTACGCGACCAGGTCATCATCGTGACCGGCGCGGGGCGCGGGCTGGGCGCCGCCATCAGCCGCGGGCTCTCTGCCGAAGGCG
Organism: Ralstonia sp. 22086; assembly: GCF_052045975.1. NCBI lineage: Bacteria > Pseudomonadati > Pseudomonadota > Betaproteobacteria > Burkholderiales > Burkholderiaceae > Ralstonia > Ralstonia sp. 22086. The sequence goes on from NZ_JBQEPZ010000004.1 coordinate 426,185, forward strand.
CCACGGTGGTGGCCACCGATTACGATGCCGGCACCGCGGACCGCACCGCCGCCGAGCTGATCGCCGAGGGCAGCCAGTCGCACGCCATTGCGCTGGACGTGGGCGACGAAGCCGCCGTACGCGGCGCGCTCGATGAAGTGGTCGATCGCTTTGGCCGCTTGGATGCCGTCATCAACAATGCGGCCATCGATATCACGCTGCCCATTGATGAACTGAACGTCGAAGACTGGGACCGCGTGGTGCGCACCAACCTGCGCGGCCCGTTCCTGCTGGCCAAGCACGCCAGCGTGCTGATGCGCAAACGCGCGAGCGGCGCCATCGTCAACATTGCCTCGACCGCATCGCGCCGTGCGTGGCCGAATGCGTCGGTCTACCACGCCACCAAGTGGGGGCTGCTGGGGTTGTCGCATGCGCTGCATGCCGAGCTGCGCCCGCACGGCATCAAGGTCTCTGCCGTGATTGCCGGCGGCATGCGCACGCCGTTCCTGCTCGACCGCTTTCCCGATATTGATGTGAACAATCTGCAGGACCCGGCCAACGTGGCCGCCGCCGTGCGCTTCGTGCTGCTGCAGCCGCCCGAAACCGTCATCCCGGAAGTGATGGTGCTGCCGATGCGGGAGACGTCATGGCCCTGATGCGCACGCCGTTGCGGCTGAGACCAAGCCCCGCCGTCTTTCTCGACAAGGACGGCACGCTGCTCGAAGACGTGCCCTACAACGTCGACCCCGCGCGCATTGCATTGGCACCCGGGGCGGGCGAAGGTCTGCGCATGCTGGCCGCCACCGGCCTGCCGCTGGTCGTGGTGAGCAATCAGCCCGGCGTGGCGCTGGGCTACTTTGCCGAAGAGGCGCTCGACGCCGTAGCCACCCGGCTGGGCGAGCTGTTCGCGCTGCACGGTGCCACGCTCAGCGGCTTCTACTTCTGCCCGCACGTGCCGGCAGACGATGGCAGCGTCAGTTGCGCCTGCCGCAAGCCCGGCGATGGCATGTTGCGCCAGGCCGCCGCCGAGAACGGCCTTGCGCTGGAAGGCTCGTGGATGATCGGCGACATCCTCAACGACGTGGAGGCCGGCCGGCGCGCGGGGTGCCAGACCATCCTGATCGCCAATGGCAACGAGACGCTGTGGCAGCCGGGGCCGCTGCGCGTGCCGGACTACATCGTCGGGCGCTTTGACGAGGCGGCTGCCATCGTGATTGCACAGCAGGGCTGGCACGCGGCCCACGCGCAACACCTGAGGGCGGTCGCATGATCCCAGCCGGCATTCCCGAGCGCCGCGCCGTGTGGGCCAACGCGAGCCGCATCCTGTGTGTGCGGCCCGACAACCTGGGCGACGTGGTGATGACCACGCCCGCCTTCCACGCGCTCAAGGCCGACCAGCAAACGCGCCACGCGAGCCGTCATCTCACGTTGCTGACGTCGCGCTCGGGCGCCACGGCCGCACCGCACCTGTCCGACATCGACGATGTGATCGTCTGCGATGTGCCGTGGGCCAAGCATGCCACCGCCGCCGACGCCGACCAGACGCGCGCGCTGGTCGACACCCTGCGCGACGGCGCGTTCGACGCGGCAGTCATCTTTACCGTGCACACGCAGAATCCGTTGCCGGCCGCCATGCTGTGCTTTCTGGCGGGCATTCCGCTGCGTCTCGCGCATTGCCGCGAGAACCCGTACGCGTTGCTGACCGACTGGATTGCCGACCCCGATGCACGCATTGCCGCCACCGCCCCTGGCGACGTGCGCCACGAGGTGCGCCGCCAACTGGACCTCGTGCAGCACGTGACCGACGTGGCTGCGCATCTGCCGCATCGGCTGCGCTTCAACGTACGCGCGGCGGACCGCGACGCCGTGCGCGCCAAGCTGGCCGAGCGGGGCGTGACCACGGATGCTCCGTGGATCGTCCTGCACCCGGGCGCGACCGCGGCCTCACGGCGCTATCCGCCCGATCGCTTTGCGCATATCGCCTGCACGCTGGCAAACCGCTATGGCTGCCCGGTGCTGGTGACCGGTGCGCCCACCGAAGCGGAACTGGTGCAGCAGGTATGCCTGCCGGGGCTGATTGCCGGGCAGCGCGTGCTGAACCTGGCCGGCGCGCTCACGCTGGGCGAGCTGGCCGCGCTCATCGAAGGTGCGGCGCTGCTGGTGTCCAACAACAGCGGCCCCGTGCACTTGGCCGCCGCCACGCAGACACCGGTGGTCGATCTCTACGCGCTGACCAATCCGCAGCACACGCCATGGGCCGTGCCGCACGCGGTGCTCTCGCACCAGGTGCCTTGCCGCTATTGCTACCGCAGCGTGTGCCCGCTCGGCCATCAGGCTTGCCTGACCGGCGTGACGGAAGAGGAAGTGGTGGCCGCCGCGCACCCGCTATGGCAGTCGTCGCGCGTGGCGCGGGCGTTATGGCCTGCCCCCGCCATGTCTGCGTTGCCTGAATCGAATGCGCCAACGCCGGTCGCCTGAGCGTTGCGCATGACTTCACCTGACTGAACCGATTGACGGAGCCCCCGCATGGAAGCCAAACCGCGCTACACCCTCGGCATCAACGCGGCGTATCACGATTCTTCCGCTACGCTGGTGCGTGACGGTGTGGTGATCGCCGCCGCTGAAGACGAACGCTTCACGCACGTCAAGCACGCCAAGCGGCCGGTGCCCTTTTCCACCTGGCAGCTGCCGTATCACGCCATCGATTACTGCCTGGCCGAAGCCGGTATCGACCTCGCACGCGTGGACCAGGTCGCCTATTCGCTGGACCCGGCCCTGCTGACCGACCTGCAGGCGCAGACCCATATCGCGCTGCCGCTGCAGCCCTCGGCCCAGATGGATCTGCCCCCCGGCGCCGCGCCGTGGGACCCGTTGTTTCTGTCTTACGTGATGAACGCCCCGCGCCAGCTGGCCGACGGTGCACCGCATCACCTGCAGGCGCGCTTCGCCAACGTGAAGCACACGGGGCCGTTCCGCTGGTCGTTTGTCGAGCACCACCTGGCGCACGAGGCCAGTGCATTCCTGGCGGCTCCGTTCGACGACTGTGCCGTGCTTACGATGGACGGACGCGGCGAGCGGGCAACCACTTCCTACGGCCTCTTCCGCAACGGCGAATACACGCGCCTGCAGCAGGTGGACTTGCCGCACTCGCTGGGCCTGCTCTATGAAGAGGTGACGGACTACCTGGGCTTTCTACGCTCGTCCGACGAGTACAAGGTGATGGCGCTGGCCTCGTACGGGGAGCCGCGCTATGTCGACGCATTTCACGAGATGGTGCGGGTCGAGACGGACGGCCGCTACACCGTGGCACCGCTGCGCCTGGAAGAGCGCTTCGGCCCGCCGCGCCAACGTGGCGGCCCGATGGAACCGCGCCACTTTGACATCGCCCGTTCGCTCCAGCAGGTGCTGGAAGAGACCGTGCTGACGATGAGCCAGTGGCTGCATCAGGCCACGGGCGCGCGCAACCTGGCCATGGCCGGCGGCGTGGCGCTCAACTGCGTGATGAATGCGCGCATACGCGACCGCGGCCCGTTCGAAAACGTCTGGGTACAACCGGCGGCAGGCGATGCCGGCACGTCGCTTGGCGCAGCGCTATGGACGGATTACCAGACACGCGGCAACAAGCAGCGCCTGTGGAAGATGGACCACGCCTATCTCGGCCCGTCGTATGCCGATGAAGAGATCGAGCAATTCCTCACGTGGTCCAAACTGCCGTTCGAGCGCCTGGACAACATTGCCGAGCAGACCGCCGAGCTGCTGGCGCAAGGGCAGGTGATCGGCTGGTTCCAGGGGCGCATGGAGTTCGGCCCGCGCGCGCTGGGTGCGCGTTCGATCCTTGCCTCGCCGATCCCCGCCGACATGCAGGCGCGGCTCAACGAGATCAAGGACCGCGAGGACTTCCGCCCCGTCGCCCCGGTGGTGATGGAAGAGCGCGCCGCCGACTGGTTTGTCGGTGCGCAATCCGCGCCGTTCATGCTGTTCATCTTTGACGTGCGGGAAGACCGCGCCACGCAGATTCCGGCCGTGCGCCACGTTGACGGCACCGCGCGCGTGCAGACCGTCAACCGCCGGCAGCATCCGCTGTACTACGACCTGCTGGCTGCGTTCGAGCGTCGCACCGGCGTGCCGATCCTGGTGAACACATCGTTCAATACGCGCGGCGAGCCGATGGTCTGCAGCCCACGCGATGCGGTGGAATCGTTCTGGACATCGCCGCTCGATGCCTTGGTGATCGGGCCGTTCCTGCTGCGCAAGACGGCCGTCCGCCCGGACCAAACGCAAACACAGGAAGACGGCGCCGTGCGCAATGTCGACGGCTTGCGGCGCGTTCCCGGCCTGGCGGGGGTCGCATGAACCAGCCGATGCCGTTTGACGTGTCGTCAGTGACGCCGACGCAGGCAGCGCCAGCTATGTCGATCGTCATTGCCACATGGCGGCGGCCGCAGATGCTGCAACGCTGCCTGGACGGCCTGCTGGCCCAGACGTTCGACGCGCGCCGGCTGGAGTTGGTGGTGGCTGACGATGGCCCCGACGACGCCACCCGCGCCGTCGTGGACGGCTTTGCCGCAGCGGCCCCCGGCTGGCGTGTGCGGTACGTGCCCGTGCGCGAAACGCAGGGCCCCGCCGCCGCACGCAACCGCGGCTGGCGCGCCGCCACGGGCGACATCATCGCCTTTACCGACGACGACACCATTCCCGCGCCCACATGGCTGGCCGAAGGCTGGCGCATCATGACCACGCCCGAAGACGCTGGCGGTGCCGACGGAAGCGCACCGCCTGACGCCGCGACCGGCGCTGTGCGCATGCCGTTGCCCACACGCCCCACCGATTACGAACGCGACGCCAGCGGCCTCACCCGCGCCGAATTCGTCACCGCCAACTGCTTCGTGCGGCGCACGATGCTCGAACGCATCGGCGGCTTTGATGAACGCTTTCGGCTGGCGTGGCGTGAAGACTCGGATCTGCAGTTCCGCATCCTGGATGCGGGCGGGCGCATCGTGCAGGCACCGCGTGCATTGATGCACCACCCGGTGCGGCCTGCGCCGTGGGGCGTAAGCGTGTCGCAGCAGCGCAAGGTGTTTTACGACGCGCTGCTCTACAAGAAGCATCCGCAGCGCTACCGCTCACGCATCCGCCCGGTGCCGCCATGGCATTACTACGCCATGGGCGCCGCCGCGGTGATTGCGCTCGCTGCGCTGGCTGCGCATCTGCCTTGGGTGGCTGCTGCAGCCGCCATGGTCTGGCTGGCGCTCACGCTGCGCTTCACCGCCATGCGGCTGCGCGGTACCGCACACACCGCGCGGCATGTGCTTGAAATGTTTTGGACATCCATCGCCATTCCGCCGCTGGCGCTGTACTGGCGCCTGCGCGGCGCGTGGCATTTCCGGGTCTGGTTCCTATGACGCCCGCTGCTGAACTCCTGCGCGGCGCACGCCGCATTGCCGTCTTCCGCGCCTTGCAACTGGGCGACATGCTGTGCGCCGTGCCGGCGCTGCATGCGTTGCGGGCCGCTGCGCCACAGGCGCATATCACGCTGGTCGGCCTGCCGTGGGCGTGCCAGTTTCAACAGCGCTATACCGATCTGCTCGACGACTTTGTCGCCTTTCCGGGCGGCGAGGGCTTTCCGGAAGCTGGGCCCGCCGATGCGGATGCCACACACGCGTTCTATGCCGGGATGCGGGCCCGCTGCCTGGATGTCGCCGTCCAGTTGCACGGCAGCGGGCCGCAATCCACCGAAGTGGTCCGCCAGTTTGGCGCGCACCATGTGTTCGGGTTTCAGCCCAGTGGCGTGATCGCACGGCACGCCAACGCAGGGTTGCTCCCTTGGCCGACGCAGTTGCCCGAGGCGCAACGCCTGCTGGCGTTGCTCAATCACGTGGGGGCACCAGCGGTGCCGGCCACACCGGATTTTCCGCTTGGGCGCGACGACTATGCCGAAGCGCTGGCCCTGCTGCGCCATCAAGCCCTGGACCGCGATCGCCTTGTCTGCTTGCACCCCGGCGCCCGCATGCCCACGCGGCGCTGGTGGCCGGAGCGCTTTGCGGCGGTAGCCGACACGCTCATCGTCAGCGGTTTCCATGTGGCGTTCACGGGTGCGCCATCGGAAGCGGCGCTTGTTGAAGAGGTTCGCGGCCACATGCGCCAGCGTTCGGCGTCGGTGGTGGGGCAGACCTCGCTCGGTGGGCTCGCGGCGCTGTTGCGTCTGGCGCGCCTGCTGATCTGCAACGACACCGGCGTCTCGCACGTGGCGGCAGCCGTGCGTGCGCCCAGCCTTGTCATTGCCTGCGGCAGCGACGTGGAGCGCTGGGCGCCGGCGGACCGTACGCTGCACCGCGTGCTGGCGGCACACCCGCCCTGCCGCCCCTGCATGCACTGGACCTGCCCCACGGGCCACGAATGCGCGCGCGATGTGACGGTGCACCAGGTGCTGGATGCGGCGTATGCCGCGCTGTTCGACCCCGATGTGCACCTGCGCGCGTCGCACGCGCCGCAGCCAGCCGACACTCCCACCGCATCGCACACGATCGAGAATTCGACCTCATGAACCACCCGACGCGACAACGCCTGCGTATCCTGACGTGGCACGTGCACGGCAACTACCTGTATTACCTGTCGCAGGTGCCGCACGACTTCTATCTTGTTACGCGCCCGCCCGACGCCTCAGGGCGGGTGCCGCCGGGTTATGCGGGCAAGGTGGGCGCGCTGCCCTGGGGTGACAACGTGCACGAGGTGCCGTTCGACGCCGTTGCGGGGCAGCACTTCGATGCGGTGCTGTACCAATCCCGCGCGCAATGGGAAAGCGATCGGCTGTCGGTGCTGAGTGCCGCGCAGCGCGCGTTGCCGACGATCTATCTCGAACACGATCCGCCCCAGGAACACCCGACCAACACCCGGCACTGGGTGCAAGACCCCAATGTGCTGCTGGTGCACGTGACGCCATTCAACGCGCTGATGTGGGACAGCGGCATCACGCCAACGCGCGTGATCGAACACGGTGTGCACCTGCCCGTGCCGGCGCGCTACAGCGGCGAACTGGAGCGCGGCATCGTCGTCGTCAATCATCTGCACAAGCGCGGGCGCCGGCTGGGTGCAGACGTGTTCCACTCACTGCGCCAGCGCGTGCGGCTCGATCTGGTCGGCATGGGCGCGGAAGAGGCAGGGGGCATCGGTGAAGTGGGCAATCTCGCCCTGCCCGCCTTCTGCGCGCGCTACCGCTTCTTCTTCAACCCGATCCGCTACACCAGCCTGGGACTGGCCGTGGTGGAAGCCATGACGATCGGCATGCCAATCGTCGGGCTGGCCACCACGGAGATGAGCACCGTCATCCGCAACGGCGACAACGGCTACGTCGATACCAGCCCCGATGCGCTGGCCGGCGTCATGCAGACGCTGTTGCGCGACCCGGCACTTGCCCGCCGCTGGGGCGACGCCGCACGCGAGACGGCGCGCACACGTTTCGGCATAGACCGCTTTGTCGCCGATTGGCTGAACGCATTTGCCACCGTCATGGAAAACAGAAGGGAGGCGGCATGAGACACCACGGAGATGCACATCACCCCGGCCACCCCGAACCGCACCACCACTGGCGCGACCAACGCCGCGTGCTGGTCACGGGCGGCGCGGGCTTTCTCGGCTCGCACCTGTGCGACCGCCTGCTGCGCGACGGGCACGATGTGCTGTGCGTCGACAACTTCTACACCGGCACCAAGCGCAACATCGCCCACCTGCTGGGGCACCCGCGCTTCGAGGTACTGCGCCATGACGTGACCTTCCCGCTGTATGTGGAAGTGGACGACATCTACAACCTGGCCTGCCCCGCCTCACCCATCCATTACCAGCACGATCCGGTGCAGACCACCAAGACGAGCGTGCACGGTGCGATCAACATGCTGGGGTTGGCCAAGCGCGTGGGTGCGCGCATTCTGCAGGCATCCACCAGCGAGGTGTACGGCGACCCACATGAACATCCGCAAACCGAAAAGTACTGGGGCAACGTCAACCCCATCGGCGTGCGCTCGTGCTACGACGAGGGCAAGCGTTGCGCCGAGACTCTCTTCATGGACTACCGCCGCCAGCATGGCCTCGACGTCAAGGTGGCGCGCATCTTCAACACGTATGGCCCGCGCATGCACCCGAACGATGGGCGCGTGGTCTCCAACTTCATCATGCAGGCGCTGGCCGGCGAGCCCATTACGCTCTATGGCGATGGCCGCCAGACACGGGCCTTCTGCTATGTGGACGATTTGATTGACGCAATGGTGCGGCTGATGAACACGCCGGCGGAATTTGCAGGACCGGTCAACATAGGAAACCCGGTGGAAATGAGCATGCTCGATATTGCGCGGCAGATTGTGGCTTGCACACGCTCGACATCGGAACTCGTATTCCACCCGCTGCCGCAGGACGACCCGACGCAGCGTTGCCCCGACATCACGCTGGCCCGCGATGTGCTCGGGTGGGAACCCCGCACTGCGCTTGAAGTAGGGCTGGCGCGCACGGTGGAGTATTTCCGGCAGCAGTTCTTCCTCGCGCCGATGCCGGTGCTTGCCTGATGTTCGCGCCGCCAGCCCGCGTTAGCCGACCGACAGCGTGGGGATGGCGCGGCGGCGCTGGCGGTCGGCGTCCATCTGCCGCCACAGCGCCACGGTGGTTGGCTGCACGGTATGCCGGCGCAACAAGGTGCGCGGCAGGCGGACCAACGCGGCGGGCAATGCCTCCGCAAGCACGCCTTGTTCGGCCATCGCACGTATCGCCCGGCCGGTGACCCGCCACGCGAGGTCCAGCGGCAACCGAAGCCAGGCGCTCAGCAATTCGTTGCGCGTGAGCAGCGCCCGCCGCTGCATCACGTCTCGCACCGGCGAGGGGTTGTGGTGCGTGACCACCTCCCGGCAGTAGACGATGCGCCAGCCTGCGTCGACCAGGTCGAGCGCCAGCACGCTTTCTTCGCCGCCGATAAAGAGGTCGCGCCGGTAGCCACCCGCCTCGGTAAATGCGCGCGTGCGCGCCACGCACGCCCCGGCCATGAAGCCGAGCAGCGCGGGGCCCGGCAGACCGTCGGCGGGCAGTGTGCTGGTGGCCATGGGTTCGCACGCGGTGTCGTCGCGGCGCGTGGGGCCAACCACCACGTGCGCCGCCACCACGCCCACCGATGGGTACCGCTGCAGCACATCGACCGCGCGTGCCACGGAGCCTGGGAGCCACGCGGTGTCGTCATCGCAGAAGGCAACGTACGGTGTATCGACCGAGGCGACGCCAAAGTTGCGGCCAGCCGCGCCGTAGTTGCGCGGCGCACGCACGATGGCGACGTCAGGAAAGCGCGCGGCGATCTGGTCGGCGGTGCCGTCGGTCGAGCCGTTGTCCACCACCACGATGGGCCACGGTTCCTCCAGCGCCACCAGCTTGCCAAGCGTCTCGAGCACGGTGGCCGCGCGGTTGTACGTGAGCACGACGATGGAGCACGGTGCCTGCGCCCGGCGGGCGTCATCCAGCGGTTGCATGATCGGATTCTCCTTGCTTGGGTTCCAGCAGCCAGAACCGTTCGGGCTGGTGCAGGTCTTCCACGCCGCCGGGGCCGAAGACGCGCAGCTGGCTGGCGTAACAGGCCACGGCGCGACGCTTCCGGCGGCCATCGGCGGCCGTGACAGGCGACACCGGCGTGGCAACGATGTCCTGCGCAGCCAGCGCAACGATGCGGTCCTGCACGGCGCCGCGCCCGCGCCGGTACAGCGCATCCTCATAGCCGATCCAGAGGCGTTGCGGCACCTTACGCATCAGCATCAGGGCCGCTTCGTGCACGAGTACGTGATCGCTGTGGAACAGCCCGAGCGGCACGAACACCGCATCTGCCGTGCGCTTCTCCACCAAGCGGTAGAGCGCCCGCTCCAGCTCCGTCACGGTGGGCGTCTGCCCGTACTGGCTGTCGCAAAAACCGAGGTGGTGCACCGTGGCGCTCACCTGCGCATGCGCCTGCGCGTCTTCCTGCCGGCGCGCGGCTACCGCTTCATTGGAATCGGCAAAGCCGGCGTCGCGATCCCACACCGTCGACACGGGCGTTGGCGGCGCGCCGCCGAACACCGTGACGGTACGGCTGCCGTGATGCGCAGCCAGCAAGGCGCCGCACGAGAAGATCGCGTCGTCAAAGTGCGGCGAAATCACCAGCACCGGCCCCAGGCTTGCGACGCGATCATGCAGCTCCCGACTCATGCCCGTGAGGCGCGGGGCGTGCGAGCGCCATCGGTGGCTTGCGGATCGAGCTTCACCTTCATCCAGCCCGGCTCGCGCGTGTCGAAGGCGCGGTAGGCGTCGAGTGCCGCCGCCATCGGCTCGCGCACCGACAACACCGTCGCCGGATCAATGGCGCCCGTGCGGACCAGTTCCACGAGCTTGGGCAGATAGCGCCGGTGGTTGCAGTTGCCCATGCGGATGGTCAGGTTCTTGTTCATCGCCATGCCGATGGGAAACGTCGTGTCGTTGGGCGGGTACACGCCGATGATCGACAGCGTGCCTGCCTTGGCCAACCCTTCGACCGCCCAGCGCAGCGCTTGCGATGGGGCGTCGCCGGCTTGCCACGGCGCGTTCTCGTTCGCGTCGGATACGGCGCCCGTGCCGCGCGCTTGCGGGGTGGTGGCCTTGCGCTCGGCGGCAAACGCTTCGGCGGTCTTGTCGTCAGGGCGGGCGGGGCCGTGGTCGGCATGCTGGGCATCCACACCCACGGCATCGACGGCGCAATCCACACCAATGCCGCCCGTGAGCCGGCGCAACGTCTGCACGGGGTCTTCACGCTCGAAGTCGATCACCTCGGCGCCTTGCGCGCGGGCCATGTCGAGCCTGTCGGCCACATGGTCCACCGCAAAGATGCGCCCGGCACCCATCAACTTGGCCGAGGCAATCACAAACTGGCCGACCGGCCCTGCCCCGAACACGGCAACGGTGTGGCCTGGCTTGATGTTGGCCAGATCGGCGCCGAAGTAGCCCGTGGGAAAGATGTCCGACAGCAAGATCGCCTGGTCGTCCGACACCTCGTCGGGCAGCTTGACGAGGTTGACGTGCGCAAAAGGTACACGCGCCTTCTCGGCCTGCAAGCCGTCAAACCCGCCGGCTTCCTCCGGGCCGCCGTAGAACGACGTGCCGGCCAGGTGCCCGTGCGGATTCGCCACGTCACATTGCGCGGTGTAGCCTGCACGGCAATATGCGCACGCACCGCATGCAATGGTGGAGGGGATCACCACCCGATCACCCACCGACAGATTGCGCACATCGTCGCCCAGCGCTTCCACCACGCCCACGCCTTCGTGGCCGAGGATGCGCCCCTCCTTCACATCGGCCATGGTGCCGCGCACGAAGTGCAGATCCGTCCCGCAGATGGCACTGGCCGTCAGACGCACGATGGCGTCGGTGGGCTCGCGCAGTGTCGGCTCGGGCACGTCTTCCAGACGAATGTCACCGATGCCGTGAAATACGACAGCTTTCATGATTGACCCCTGGTTGGTGAACAGGACACCGCGCCTGTTGCGCGGTTTTGCCCAAGACACGCAACCCCGGTGCCTGCGCAGGCCGACCGCCCTTTTTACGACCCCTGCACAGCCAGCGCAAAGAACAGCAAGGTACTGGCGCACATGCACAGGGTCGCCACCCAAGCGGTGCCATGCAGCAGCCGTGAACTGGGGAACGGCCCCATCACGGACTTCCGGCGCGACATCAACTGCAGCATCACCATGACGGGCGTAGCCGCCACGCCATTGAGCACGGCGGCCCAATACAGCAGCTTGAACGGCTCGATGGGCAGGAACACCATCACCGTGGCCACCGCCATCACAAGCGCCAGGAACAGGTAGAACTTGGGCGCACGGTGCACCTTGGCCTCCAGGCTGCTGTGCCACTGGAAGGCCTCGGCGGCGGCATAGGCGGCGGAGCCCGCCAGCACCGGCACAGCCAGCAGCCCCGTGCCGATCACGCCCAGGGCAAACAATGCCTGCGCAAAGCGGCCGGCCACGGGCTTGAGCGCTTCAGCGGCCTGGGCGCAGGTCTCGATTTGCGTCACGCCGTGCGTGTGCAGCGCGTAGGCGGCCGTCAACATGATGCAGAAGGCGATCAGCGCCGACACCACCATCCCGACCGTCGTGTCGATGCGGATGCGTGCGAGCTGGTCCTTTGCCTGCCACGGCGCTTTCTTGAGCGGCGCTTCGTCTTCGGCCAGCCGCGTCTCTTCCACTTCGCCCGCGGCCTGCCACACAAACAGATAGGGGCTGATGGTGGTGCCGAACACGGCGACGAGCGTCATTGCATAGTCTTTCGACCAATGCAGCCGGGGGACCACGGTGTCGTGCAACGCGTGCGCCCAGTCCACCTTCACGACAAACGCCGTGGCCACGTATGCCAGCAGCGACAGCGCGGTCCATTGCAGATAGCGCGCATAGCGGCGGTACGGCATCCAGACTTGCAGCACGAGCGTAAAGACGGCAAACAGGCACGCATACCACGCTGTCGAGCCACCCAGTAGCAGGCGCACGCTGTCGCCCATGGCCGCGATGTCGGCGCCCACATTGATGATGTTGGCAAGCGTCACCAGCGCGACAAACGCATACGCGAGCCACGGCGACTGATGCCGCCGGATGTTTGCGACCACCCCCCGGCCCGACACCCGCCCCAAGCGCGCGCTGACGAGCTGGATGGAAATCATCAGGGGCAGCGTCAGCAACAGCGTCCACAGCATGCCGGTACCCATTTGCGCACCGGCTTGCGCATAGGTGGCGATCCCGCTCGGGTCGTCATCCGCGGCGCCCGTGATAAGGCCGGGCCCCAACCGGCGGTACCACGGGGCGTCGTCTGCGGCGGGCACGTTGCGCTCAGCTGCGGTTATCTGTGGGCGAAGCGCCGGGCGTCTGGTCTCCGGGGTCGTGCAGCTTGTCGCGCGTAATGCCAGGCGGCACCTCGCCCTGGCGCATGCGGCGCAGCGTGTCGTGCGGGCTCTGCGGCTTGGGTGCCGTGCTGCCGGTGCGGCCCACCTCTGCATTGGCCGGCCGGTCCCCCGGCTTGCGGTGCGAATCAGCCTGTTCCCAATCAGCCTTGCGTTGTTCGGCGTCTCGGTTTTCCTGCTGTTGCTTGTCTCGCATGGTTGGCTCCAGTGTGGGTGTGCGGGTGTGCAAAATCAGCGGCGCTTGCGGATCAGGCTGACCTGTCCGTTGCGCTCCAGAATGGCGGCCTCCACGTCCTCCAGCGTGCGTGAGCCCAGGGTCTGGCGCACGCTCTCTTGCAAATCGCCCACGGTGATGAGCGCCGCATCCATCTGGCCTTGGTCGAAGCGCCCTTCGCGATAGACCTCGCGTTCGCGGCCCGCGATGAGCCGGTCGAGCTTCGGCAGCCGCACGCACGCCCAGCCCAGCAGGCGGTGCACGGCCACCAGCGCGAGCGACGCCGACACCGTGGCCACAAACGGCGACGCGCCGACAATCGCACGGCTCAGCGTTGCCCCCAGCAACACGGCAACAACGAAGTCGAACGGCGCACGCTGCCCGAACGAGCGCCGGCCCGACAGGCGCACCAGCGCCAGCCCAATGGCGAACACGACCACCGCGCGCATCGCGGTTTGCAGCGGGTTGAGATCCTTGCCTTCGCCAAACAGGAACAGCAGCGTGTCCATGGCGCCTCCCGTGGTCGATGTGGAGTCTGTTCCACCAGCAGAGCAAGCGGCGTGCCGCACGGCATGCGCACGCGAGTGCATCTCACGCCGCGTTCAGGCGCAATGGCATGCCGTGTGCTGAAAGCCGGTGTATCCACCCTCTCATAGCGAGCCCGCCATGCCAGACCAGCCACAGCAGCAACCGCCACAGCATCAAGACCGCCAGCCCGGCGCCGAGAGCGACATGACGCCACGCCCGCGCGCCGAAATGGAGAACTACATCGGCAGCGGCAAGCTGGCAGACAAGGTGGCCATCGTCACCGGCGGCGACAGCGGCATCGGGCGCGCGGTGGCCATCGGCTTCGCCAAGGAAGGCGCCGACGTGCTGATCGCCTACCTGGACGAACACGACGACGCCAACCAGACCTGCCGCCTCGTCCGCGCGACCGGCCGCCGCTGCGAAGCCATTGCCGGCGACCTGGGCGACGAAGCGCATGCCCGCGCGGTAGTCACGCAGGCGGTGGCCATGTTCGGCAAGATCGACCTCGTGGTCAGCAATGCCGCAGAACAGCACCCGCAGCAAAGCCTGGCCGACATCGATGCCGCTCAACTGGAGCGCACGTTCCGTACCAACGTCTTTGCGATGTTCTATTTGATCCGTGCCGCGCTGCCGCACCTGCATGAAGGCGCGCGCATCATCACGACCACGTCTGTGACGGCGTTCCGCGGCAGCGGCCATCTGGTGGACTACGCCGCCACCAAGGGCGCGATCGTGGCGTTCACGCGCTCACTGGCGCAGCAATTGGCGGACAAGGGCATCCTGGTGAACGCCGTGGCGCCGGGGCCCATCTGGACCCCGTTGATTCCGTCCACCTTCGATGCCGAGCACGTCGCCAAATTCGGCAGCAAGGAGCCACTAGGCCGGGCTGGCCAGCCGGATGAAGTGGCACCCTGCTACATCTTTCTGGCGTCTGCCGATGCGAGCTACATGACGGGGCAGACGCTGCATCCGAATGGGGGGGAGATCGTCAATGGGTGACGGAGCGCCTCCCCGCCCTTCATCAAAACGCCGTCCGCATCCCCACCATCGCGCCGAGCTGGTTCACGCCCTTGGCAGGCGTGGTGCCGCCGCCTCCGCCGCTGACGGAATATTGCGCGTTAGCGCTGTTCCAGAGATAGCCCGTCTGCGCGTACAACGCGGTCCGCTTGGACAACGCATAAACGCCGCGCACCACAGCCATCGTCGCGCTGCGGCTCTGGTCGGCGTTCACGAGGCGGATCAGCCCTGCATCCAGCGTGAGCGCGCCCGTGAGTGGATAGCTGCCGTTGACGAAATACAGGTTCGAGCGCACGTCGCCGGCAACGGCCTGCACGTGGCGACCGATCCAGCCGACGCCAAGCTTGGCGTTACCGAGTTTCACGTAGCCGTTGGCGACGATGCGGCGGTCCTTGTCGCCCGCATCGGTAAGCGCGATGGGCGCGCTGCCGTTAAAGAACGATGCGGTGGCGCCGGTGCCGCCGCGTTGCTCCTCGTAGGCGCCGGCCACGCCAAAGGTGGCCGCGTCGTATTTCACCATCGCCGACATGGCACGGCACGCCGATGCGTTGCCCGCCGCTTCCCCTGCACAGGTGCCGGACGCCGGCACACCGCCCGCCGCATCACGCCCGAACGAATACGTAGCGCCCACTGTCAGGCCGCTGAAGGTGCCTTTGTAAGCGATGGTGTTGTCCGTGCGCGCGTTGGGAATGTACGCGTCCAGTGAACCGATGGCGTATTGGCTGGGGCCGAGGATGTCAGCATCGGCCAGCGACAGAAACACCATGCTGTACTGCCGACCCAGCGTGACGGTGCCGTAATCGCTTGCGAGCCCGACCCATGCCTGCCGGCCGAACAGGCGGCCGCCCTGGCCGGAGGTGCCGGTGTCGGTGTTGAAACCGCTTTCCAGCGTGAACACGGCCTTCATGCCGTTGCCCAGGTCTTCCGCGCCGCGCAAGCCCCAGCGTGAGGGCAGCGTGCCCGTGACCGACGGGATGCGCGTGAGGCCGTTGCCGTTGGCATTGGCGTGGCTCACGTATTCGATGCCGGTGTCGATCAGGCCGTAGAGCGTGACGCTCTGCGCGTTGGCCGCGCCGCTGGCGAGTGCGCTCGTGGCCGCTGCCAGTGCGAGACAGTGCGTGCGCAAGGTGGTGGTTTGCATGTGGGGCCCCTCCTAGGGTCGAGCCGGTCCCGCCCCCCATGTCTGGCGAGCCGGCAGTTTGGAATACGTGGGAAGGCGCCATCCGGGCGGACGGCGCTGAAGAACCGCTGTGTCAGTCCTGCACGCGTGGCCGCTTGAGCAGCAGCAGCGCAGCCAGCGCCGCGATGATTGTGACCGGGATGCTGGCGCCGATGATCGTGGTGGCGTGCTGCCCCATCGCCAGCAACTGGCCCGCCAGCAGCGGCCCTGCGATCGAGCCGAGCCGGCCCACCGCCACCGCCGCGCCCACGCCGGTGCCGCGCACGACGGTCGGGTAGTACGCCGCCGCCAGCGCATACAGCACCGACTGCGCGCCGATCACGAACAGCCCGGCCATGAAGGCACCGGCCGACATCGACGCCATACCGCCCGCAGCGGCCAGCAACGACAGCGCCGCGATGATGCCGACATACATGCCCGACACCACCCAGCGTGGGCGCGCCGCGTCCATCAGCATGCCGATGCCCAACGCACCTGCGCCACCGCCGATGTTGAACAGGATCTGCACCATGCCCACCTGCGGCCGGCTCAGCCCCTGCGCGGCCATCAGCGAAGGCAGCCAGTTGAGCAGGAAATACAGCACGATCAGCGTGAAGAAATAGCTGACCCACAGGAACAGCGTGGCGGCCGTGCGGCGCTCGCCAAACAGCGCCCATGACACGGGCGGTGGCTGGATGGCGCCACGCTGTGCGCTGTCGAACCGGCGCGATTCCTGCAGCGTCAGCAGCAGCGGCACCACCACCAGCGGGCCGAAGCCGCCCACGTAAAAGATATGGCGCCAACCGGAATCGCCCGCGCTCAACATGCCGACCACCGCGGCGATGGCGCCGCCAAACGGGATGCCGCAATACATGACGCTCACGGCGGTGTTGCGCAGGCGTGTGGGTACTGCCTCAGCACACAGCGCGATCAGGTTGGGCATGGCGGCACCCAGGCCGATGCCGGTGGCCACGCGGATCATCAACAGGCTGTTGAAATCCCACACGTGCGCGGTGGCGATCGAAAAGATGCCGAACAGCGCCGTCGCCAGGATCAGCACGCGCTTGCGGCCGATGCGATCGGCCAGGCGGCCGCCCAGCATGGCCCCCGGCAACAGGCCGAACGTGCCGGCGCTGAATGCCAGGCCCATCTGCCCGACCGACAGGCCGAACTCACGCGCCATGCGCGGCGCGGCCACACCGATGGATTGCAGATCGAGCCCTTCAAGCAGCGCAACGATGAAGCACAGCGCAAGGGTCATGGCGACACCGGGGCCGACGTTCTCCCGGCTCAACGTCGTGGTGGTGGTTTGCATGGCGTCTCCTTCCGGATGTTGGGCGGCCGTCATTGGCAACTGAAGCTCGAGGCGTCGTTGATGTTGCCGGTGCCCGTATAGCGGGCGTTCTTCGGGTAGGCGCACAGCGGGCGCGTGCGGTCGTGGCCGGTTGCATTCCAGTCGCTGGGCACTTCGGCATTGGGCACGGCGTTGGCAGGGCCGCGCGCCGTGGCGACCACGCTGTCGGGCGCCACGCCGTGTTCCACCCAGGCCACCAGCGGCGTGAGCATGTCGAACTGGTCGGCGGTCGGCCCGCCCGCGCAGTGGTTCATGCCGGGCACCGGATAGAAGCGCGCGAAGTTGCTGGCATCGCCACCGTTGGCTGCGGCCAGGCGCTGGTACCAATCCGTCGTGTCGTCGGACGAGAACACCGGGTCGCTCGTGCCGTGATAGACCATCAGCTTGGCGCCGCGCCCCTTGAGCGTGCCCAGGTTGGTCTCATCGGGCGGCGTCATGAACGACCAGGCGGATTCGGTGTACGTGGCGTCAGTGGCGAAGATCTTCGGCGCGTCGGTGTCCATGTTGAACGCCAGGCCATACGCGGTGAGCGACGTGATGGCCGACGCCGGCTGCGGCGTGGTCGTAAACACGAACGCCAGGGCGGCGGGGTCGAGCTGGATCGAGTTGCCTTGCTTCCAGGCCGCCCAGTTGCTGCCGCTGATGCCGGCGTCAAATGAAAAGCCCGAGTACAACGCCTGCCCTGCGCTGTTGTGCGCGCCGGCAAACAGGTTGGCCATTACCGTCTTCTGCGCGGCGGTGAGGCAGGTGCCGTCACGGGCGCCGGTGCAGGTCGGCACATCGTTGGCGAGACTGAAGGCGGTCTGGCACGCCTTGAGGTTGTTGACCATGCCGTCGGTCGTGCCGTCCAGCGCATCGCACTTGGCGAGCACGTGGCTGGCCACCATGGCGCGCTCGGTGGCGGTCAGAGACGTCGTGATGTCTGGAAAGCCAGCACTGGTGTTGGCTGTCGCCACCGTCGCCAGTTGCTGCGCGCTGTACACCTCGTTGATGGCTGCCTTGGGCAGATGGAAGCCCGGGTCGCCGGCCACGATGCCGTCATACGCATTGGCCGAACGTGCAGCGGCCACCATCGCGTGACGCCCGCCGTTGGAGCACCCGCCAAAGTAGCTGCGGTCGGGCGCCTTGCCGTACACCTGCGCGATCATCGACTTGGCCATCGGCGTAAGTGTGGCGACGGCGTTGTAGCCGTAGTCGAGGCGGGCCTGCGGGTCGCGCCCGAACAGCGGCACCTGGCTGCCGTTATGCCCTGCATCCGAACTGATGACGGCAAACCCGGAGCCCAGCGCACTGCTGATGGGACCGCCGCCGAGCGTGCCGAGCGCAGTCACCACCGAGCCATCCAGCCCGCCGTTGGCCTGGTAGTAGAAGCGACCGTTCCACGCCTTGGGCAGGCGCATTTCAAAACCGATGGCGTAGGTCTTGCCATCCACCGGGCTCACCCGCGTGTTCATGGTGCCGGTGATCAGGCAGTGCTCGGGCACGGCGTTGCCGCCCACGCTCAACGTGCCTGCCGCCACGGTCGAGATGGCGGTGATGCTGGTGTTGGCAAAACTCAGCTTGCCGGCAAAGCTCTCGCACGCGCTGGCGAGATTCAACCCCGTAGCGGGCGTGAGCTGTGGCAGTTGCGATGCCTGCGACGTTGATGCGTCGCCTGTGCTGTCGTCGTTGCAGCCGGCGCAGCTCAGCGCGAGGGCGAGCGCGGCCAGCGCCATGCCCCGTGACATGACGGTCTTCATGTGTCTTCTCCTGGGTGGATGAACCGGTCTTTGCCGGTTGGTCGGATTGCTGCGTTGGAATCAGCCCGCGCGGATGACAGCGGGATCGCCATCGCGATACAGCGTGTCGACCTGCTCGGCACGGTGGGCCAGCACGGCGCGCTGGTTGAGCGTGCCCTTGTCGGTGACCTCGCCCCGGTCCAGCGATGGGGGAGCGTCAAGCAACAGCAGCCGCGCCACGCGCGTCGCACTGCCGGTGGCCGTGGCGTTCAGCTCGTGCAGCAGCGCGGCAAATGCGGCGCGCACGGCGGGGGCGGCCAGCACTTCGGCTGTGCTCGCGGTGGGCGGCAGGCCAGACAGGCCGCGGCATCGCTCCATTTGCGGAAACACGAGCAAGCCGATGTCATCGCGGTTCATGCCGGCAATCACCACGTCCTGCACATACGGCGCGCCCGCCGCGATCACGCGGGCGCGCAACGGCCCCACGCTCACGAAGGTGCCGGAGCTGAGCTTGAAGTCCTCCGCGATGCGGCCATCGAAGACGAGGCCTTTCTCGGGGTGCTCCGGATCGTAGAAACGCAGCGCGTCACCGCTGCAGTAATAGCCGTCTTCATCAAAGACCGGCGCGGCAGGCTCTTCGCCCAGGCGCCAGTAGCCACGCATGACGTGCGGGCCGCGAAAGCGCGCCTCCAGCTTGTCGCCCACGGGCACGAGCTTGAGTTCGCAGCCCGGCGCCGGCGTGCCGACGTAGCCCGAGCGCATGATCGGCGCGGTGGTGAACAGGCAGCACGGCGAGGTCTCGGTCATGCCCAGGCCGGCCATGATGCGGATGCGCTCGCCGCAGTGCTGGCCGGTCACGCGCTCCAGCCTATCCCATGCCTCTTGCGACAGCCCGGCACCGCCAAAGAAGTACAGCTTCACGCGCGAGAAGAAAGTCTCGCGCAGGGCCGGGTCCCGTTCCAGCGCCAGCGCGAGTTCTTCCCACCCCTTGGGCACGTTGAAGTACGCGGTGGGTGCGATCTCGTGCAGGTTGCGCAGGGTTTCGTCGAATTTGCCGGGCACCGGGCGGCCGTCATCGATGTAAAGCGTGCCGCCGTTGTAGAGCACGATGCCAACGTTGTGGCTGCCGCCAAAGGTGTGGTTCCAGGGCAGCCAGTCCACCAGCACCGGCGGCTCCTTGGCGAATTCGGGAATCGTCTGGCGCAGCATCTGCTGGTTGCTGCACAGCATGCGGTGCGTGGTCGGCACTGCTTTGGGCACGCGCGTCGAGCCGGAGGTGAAGAGCACCTTCACCAGCGTGTCGGGACCGGTCGCGGCCTGTGCGGCGTCTGCGGTCGTTACGGGCGTCTGCAGGAGCGTGTCGAAGGCTGTAGCGCTGCGCCGGGGCAATACGCCGTCGCGCGTGATGACCTCCACGCCCTCCGGCACCACCGCATCAATGGCGTTGGCAAAGGCCGCGCCATCTGCCGCATAGACGAGCCCCGGTGTGAGCACGTCGAACACATGCCGCAGCTTGCCGAAATCCGTCGACACCAATGCATACGGCGGCGACACCGGCGCGTAGGGCACACCCGCCCACATGGCGCCCAGCGCCAGCTGCAAGTGCTCAAGATCGTTGCCGGACAGAATCGCCAGCGGGCGTTCGGTGCTGACGCCGCGATCCAGCAGCGCCTGGCCGATGGCGCGGGCGCGCTCCAGCATCTCGCGATACGTCAGCTTGATCCACGCGCCGTCGGCTCCACGGCGTGCAGCCAGCACACGATCCGGATGGCGCTGCGCGCCCGCGACCAGGCAGTCCGTCATGCGTTGCGGATGCTCGGCAAGCGCCTCGGTATTGCGCACGTGCCAGACAGTGCGGTCGCGCGCGTCCGTCTCGCAACGCGCAGGCGCATCGCTCACGGCGACCTGCCTGTAGGGGTGATCTGGCACACCTGCCGGGGGCGGCGTGTGGTGCCCGGGTTGAACCTGCGGGCCTTGAGCCTGCATTTCGACGTGATTCACGTCTTGTCTCCTGAATGCGCCGCCCGTTTTATGGTTGTGGTGGGCGGCTGCCGAACTTCAGATCGGTTAAATCGGATAGTGGCGCGGCGTATTCTGCAAGGTGATCCAGCGCAGCTCCGTAAATTCCGCAATCGACGCCTTGCCGCCAAAACGGCCGTAACCGCTGCTCTTCACGCCGCCAAACGGCATCTGTGCCTCGTCGTGCACGGTGGGGCCGTTGATGTGGCAGATGCCCGATTCGATACGCTGCGCGACTCGCATGGCGCGCGACACATCGCGGCTGAACACGGCGGCCGACAAGCCGTATTCACTGTCGTTGGCCAGGCGGATTGCCTCTTCATCGCCGTCCACGCGCGCCACCGTCACGACAGGGCCAAACGATTCCTCGTTGTACAACCGCATGGCGGGTGTCACGCCATCCACGATGGCGGGCTGCACGATGGCGCCATCCATATGCAGGCCGACGGGCAGCGCAGCGCCGTGCGCACGGGCATCTTCCACCAGCGCCTGCACGCGCTTGGCCGCATCCACGCTGACCATCGCGCCCAGTTGCGCGGTGGCATCGGTCGGGTCACCCGCGCGAAGCGTGCGTGCCTTGGCGGCCAGCTTGTCGACAAGGGCATCGGCAATCTTGCGATCGGCGATGACGCGTTCGGTCGACATGCAGATCTGCCCCTGGTTGAAGAATGCGCCAAACGCAATCGCGTCCACCGCGGCATCCAGGTCCGCGTCGTCCAACACCAGCACCGGCGCCTTGCCGCCCAGTTCCAACAGCGCAGGCTTCAGATGCCGCGCCGCATGCTGCGCAATGATGCGCCCCACGTGCGTCGAACCCGTAAAGTTCACACGGCGCACGGCCGGATGCGCGATCAGGCGTTCGACCACCTGGGCCGCATCGGCCGGGGCGTTGGTCACCACGTTGACCACGCCATCGCCCAGACCGGCCTCCTGCAGCACGGTGCCGATCAGCCGGTGCACGCCCGGGCACAGCTCCGATGCCTTGAGCACGACGGTGTTGCCGCATGCCAGCGGCATCGCCAGCGCACGCGTGCCCAGGATCACCGGCGCGTTCCACGGTGCAATGCCGAGCACCACGCCGCACGGCTGGCGCACGGCCATCGCAAAGTTGCCCGGCACATCAGACGGGATGACGCTGCCGTCGATCTGCGTGGTCATGGATGCGGCTTCGCGCAGCATGTTGGCCGCCAGCATGACGTTGAAGCCGATCCAGTTGGGGCTGGCGCCGGTTTCGGCCGCGCCGGCGCGGATGAAGGCGTCGGTGTGCTGGTCCATCAACTCGGCGGCCTTGAGCAGGCGCTTGCGGCGCTCGCCCGGCGGTAGCGCTGCCCACGCGGGAAAGGCATCGGCGGCAGCCTGGACAGCGGCGTCGGCATCCTCCAGCGTGGCCGCCGACGCGCGCGATGCGACCGCGTCGTTGACGGGGTTGCGGCGCTCGAAGGTGGCACCGTTGGCGGCCGGCCGGCTTTGTCCGCCGATCAGCAGGGTCACAAGCTGAGTCACGTCAGGCATGGGTTCGTCTCCGGGGGCGTTGGAGGGAGCGGATCAGGCGCGCTTGTACGCCTGCAGGCCCGGCTTGATCGACTTGTCGTCCAGGAACTGCTTGAGGCCCTGCTCGCGACCGCCCTCCGGGTCCCGCAGCGTGGCCTGGTCGAGCTTGGCGTACAGGTAATCCTCGTTCTGCTCCCACGTCAGCTCGCGGCTGCGCTTGAAGCCGTGCTTGGCGGCACGCAGCACCACCGGGTTCTTTTCCAGCAGCTTCTCGGCCAGCGCCACAGTGCGGGCGCGCAGGTGGACACGCGGCACGCTCTCGTTGACGAGGCCCATGGCGGCAGCCTGCTGGCCGGTGAAGGTTTCGCCGGTCATGATGTAGTAAAGCGCCTGGCGGTGGCCCACGGTATCGGCCATCGCCTTGCTGACCAGGTTGCCCGGCGGGATGCCCCAGTTGATTTCCGACAGGCCGAAGGTGGCCTCGTCTGCCGCAATCGCCAGATCGCACGCCACCAGCGGCGAGAACCCGCCGCCGAAGCACCAGCCGTTGACCATCGCGATGGTCGGCTTGGCATACATGCGCAGCAGCTTCCATTGCCACTGGCAGGCATCGCGGCGGATCTTCTCCTGCAGGATCTCCGGGCCCGCGTCCACTTCGCGGAAGTATTCCTTCAGGTCCATGCCCGCCGTCCAGGCATCGCCCGCGCCGGTCAGCACCAGCACCTTGGCATCGGCATCCAGCTCCAGCGCTTCGAGCACCTGGATCATTTCCGAGTTGAGCGTCGGGCTCATGGCGTTGCGCTTCTCCGGGCGGTTGAACGTCACCCATGCAATGCCCTGGTCCACCTTCACGTCCACGGTCTGCCAGCGCCCTTGGTAATCAGCCATTTCCATCTCCTTGATCTGTCGGCTGCTTGAGACGCCCGCCGCCTTGTGTGTGCGGCGCGTCTCAGCTTGGTGCCCATTTAATATCAGGCAACCTGATATAACAAGGAGATTATCATTGCCGTAAACCCTGATCCGAACGACACGTAGCAGAATGTGCGCATCTGCATAGGTGCACACCCACTCACATCCATGGCGGCCACACGAACCAAACGCAACCCACCTCAGCCCGCGCAAGAGGGGGCCTCGGCAACGTCTGCCCGACTGCCCTACCTGATCGGCCGCACTGACCGCATCGTCAAGCGGCGCCTGGGCGAAGCGCTCGCCCCGCACGGGCTGACGGTGCCGCAATTCACGGCGCTGTCCGTGCTGCACGCGCGCGGCAGCCTGTCGAACGCGCAACTGGCGGAACGCTCGTTCATGTCGCCACAATCGGCCAATGAAGTGGTGAAGACAATGGAGGCGCGGGGCTGGGTGACGCGCACGCCCGATCCGACGCACGGCCGCATCGTCATGCTGGGCCTGACCGACGAAGCGCTCGCGCTGCTGGCGCTGTGCGACGAGGCCGTCAGCCGGCTGGAGAAGGAAATGCTGCAGGGAATCGACGTCGCGCACGCGGCATTGCTGCACGATCTGCTGCTGCAATGTGGGCGGAATCTGCGCTGAGCGGGCGCCTTCAGTTGCCCCGGCAGCCGCCGTTATTCAATGTAATAAAGTCTGATCATAGGAACATTCTGATCGACACCCCTCGGCGATAGAATGGCTGGTCGCCGCCGTTCGAGCGGCCTTCGCCTCCCCTTCAACGCACCGCGGTTCTGAAACGCCTCCATGTGGATTGTCCAACTCGCGCTGCGAAGGCCGCTGACGTTCATCGTCCTCGCGCTGCTGATCCTGCTGGCGACGCCGTTTACGCTCATGCGTACGCCCACGGACATCTTTCCGGAAATCGACATTCCGGTCGTCAGCATCATCTGGAATTACAACGGCCTGCCCGCCAAGGAGATGGCCGACCGCATCGTGTCTGTCACGGAGCGCAGCCTGACGACCACCGTCAACGACATCGAGCACATCGAGTCGCAATCGTTGAACGGCATCTCGATCGTCAAGGTGTTCTTCCAGCCGACGGCCAATATCCAGACCGCGCTGGCGCAGATCGTTTCGGTGTCGCAGGCGCAGGTGCGGCAGTTGCCACCGGGGACGACGCCGCCGCTGATCATCAAATATTCGGCGTCGAGCATTCCGATCCTGCAGTTGGGCCTGTCGAGCAACACGCTGTCGGAGCAGGAACTCAATGATGCGGCGCTGAACTTCCTGCGCCCGCGCCTGATCACGGTGCCCGGCATCGCCGTGCCGTTCCCGTATGGCGGCAAGAGCCGGCAGATCACGGTCGATCTCGACACGCAGAAGCTGCTGGCGCAGGGCCTGACCCCCGTGGACATCGTCAACGCGGTGGGCGCACAGAACCTGATCCTGCCGGCCGGTACGCAAAAGATCGACGCCACCGAATACGGCGTCACGCTCAATGGCACGCCGGGCAGCATCGCCGCACTCAACGCCATTCCGGTCAAGACCAGCAACGGCGCCACGCTGTACCTGGGCGACGTGGCCCATGTGCGCGACGGTTTCTCGCCGCAGACCAACGTGGTGCGCCAGGACGGCCAGCGCGGCGTGCTGCTGTCCATCCTGAAGAACGGCGGTGCGTCGACGCTGGATATCGTCAGCAACATCTACAAGCTGCTGCCCACCGCCGCGGCGGCGCTTCCGCAAGACATCAAGATCACGCCGCTGTTCGATCAGTCGCTGTTCGTGAAGGCCGCGATTGAAGGCGTGATTCGCGAGGCGCTCATCGCCGCGTGCCTGACGGCCGCCATGATCCTGCTGTTCCTCGGCAACTGGCGCAGCACGGCCATCATTGCCGTGTCGATTCCGCTGTCGATCCTGTCGTCGATCATCGTGCTGCATCTGCTGGGCGAGACCATCAACCTGATGACGCTCGGCGGCCTGGCGCTCGCGGTGGGGATCCTGGTGGACGATGCCACCGTCACCATCGAGAACATCGAGCGCCATCTGCACGAGGGCAAGGAGCCCGTCACCGCCATCCTGGACGGCGCGGCCGAGATTGCCGTGCCGGCCTTCGTGTCGACCCTGTGTATCTGCATCGTGTTCGTGCCGATGTTCTTCCTCACGGGCGTGGCGCGTTACCTGTTCGTGCCAATGGCCGAAGCGGTGATCTTCGCCATGCTGGCGTCGTATGTGCTGTCGCGCACGCTGGTGCCGACGCTGGTGATGATGCTCATGACCGGCCACACGCAAAACGCCACGAAAGCCGACGCAAAACCAGGCACATTCGGCCGCATCTACCGGGCGTTCAACACGCAGTTCGAGCACATGCGCGGCAACTACGCCGCCATCCTGGGCGGGTTGCTGGAGCGTCGCCGCATGTTCGCACTGTCGTTCCTGGGCTTCTGCGTGGCGTCGTGCGCGCTCTTCCTGGTGCTCGGCCGGGATTTCTTCCCCGATGTGGATGCCGGGCAAATCCGCCTGCACATGCGGGCACCGTCGGGCATGCGCATTGAAGAAACCGCACGCCTGGCCGACGAGGTCGAAACCGCCATCCGCGAAATCATTCCGAAAAAGGAACTGTCGACGATTCTCGACAACCTGGGCGTGCCGAACTCCGGGATCAACCTGTCGTACAGCAACGCCGGCACCATCGGCACGCTCGACGGCGAAATCCTGATCGCGCTGCAGGAAGGCGAGCGCAAGCCCAGCGCTCAGTACGTCCGCCGCCTGCGCGAAGAACTGCCCAAGCGCTTCCCGGGCGTGGAGTTCGCTTTCCAGCCTGCGGACATCGTCAGCCAGATCCTGAACTTCGGCCTGCCATCGGCCATCGACGTGCAGTTCTCGGGCGCCGACGTGGCCACCAACAAGCAGCTCGCGGGCATGCTGGCCAACCGCATCAAGCAGATCCCGGGGGCGGTGGATACGCACGTGCACCAGCGCTTCGACCAGCCCACGCTGGCCCTGAACATGGACCGCACGCGCATCCAGCAGGTGGGCCTCGAAGGGCGCGACGTGGCGCAGAACCTGCTGGTCTCGCTCAGTTCGAGCTTCCAGACCTCGCCCACGTTCTGGCTGAACCCGATCAACGGCGTGGTGTACCAGGTGGCCGTCACAAGCCCGCAGTACCGCGTCGATTCCCTTGACGCACTGCTGCGCACGCCGGTGGCAAGCTCGCGCGGTGGCGCCGCTCAGGCAGGCGGCCCGCAACTGCTGGGTAACCTCGTGCAGGTGAGCCCTGCCGTGCAGCCGCAGGTCGTCTCGCATTTCAACATCACCCCCGTGGTGGACGTGTACGCCGCCGTGCAGGGCCGAGACCTGGGCGCCGTCGCCAAGGAGGTGCAGAAGGCCGTCGATGACATCCGCCCCAAGCTGCCGCGCGGCGCGCAGGTCACGGTGCGCGGTCAGGTGAAGACGATGGAATCGTCCTTCATCGGCCTGGGCGTGGGGCTGGTGATGGCGATCGTGCTGGTGTACCTGCTGATCGTCGTGAACTTCCAGTCGTGGATCGACCCGCTCATCATCGTGACCGCCCTGCCGGCCGCGCTGGCGGGCATCGCCTGGATGCTGTTCGTGACGGGGACCACGCTGTCGGTGCCATCGCTCACAGGCGCGATCATGACGATGGGCGTGGCGACGGCCAACTCGATTCTGTTGATCTCGTTTGCGCGTGAGCGATTGGCCGAAGGCATTGCGCCGGTGCAGGCCGCGCTGGAAGCGGGGGCCACGCGCCTGCGCCCGGTGCTGATGACGGCCCTGGCGATGATCATCGGCATGGTGCCCATGGCGTTGGGCCTGGGCGAAGGCGCAGAACAGAACGCGCCGCTGGGGCGCGCGGTGATCGGCGGTCTGCTGTTTGCGACCGTGTCGACCCTCTTCTTTGTTCCGGTGGTGTTTGCCAGCGTACACAACAGATTGCAGCGGCGCGCCGCCCGGCGTAGTCACGATTTGCGGGGAAGCGAAGGACATGTCTGAGCAAACATCCGGTGCCCATTCCGGGGCGCACTCTGGACACTTGGCGGACGGCCCGCCCCACCACGTTGTCACGGTGGACCCGATCGAACAGGTAGACCGCGGCCCTGCCATGCGCCGCGCACGCTGGGTCGTGATTGTCGTGGGGGTGCTCCTTGCGCTGGGCGCTGCGCGCACGCTGGTCGGCCGCTACTACAACGCGCACGCACTGGAGCGGCAGGTGAACGCGCAGACCAGCCGCTACGTCACCACCATCGCCCCCAAACCGGCTCACACCACTCGCGAACTGACGCTGCCCGGTACGCTGCAGGGCTATGTTGAATCGCCCATCTATGCGCGCACCAGCGGTTACGTGCTGCGCTGGTTCAAGGACATCGGCGCCCACGTCGACAAGGGCGAAGTGCTGGCGCTGCTCGACACGCCGGAAGTCGACCAGGAACTGAACCAGGCACAGGCCACGCGCAACCAGGCCGCCGCACGCAAGGCGCTGGCGCAGACCTCACTTACGCGCTGGCAGAACCTGCGCCAGAAAGACGCCGTCTCGCAACAGGAACTGGACGAGCGTACCAGCGCCGCCAACCAGGCCCAGGCCGACCTGGCCGCTGCGGAAGCCAACGTGCGCCGCCTGCAGGAGCTGCAAGGCTTCCGCCGGGTGGTGGCGCCGTTTGCGGGCGTGGTGACCAAGCGCAATGTCGATGTCGGCGCGTTGGTCAATGCCGGCAACGCGGGCGCCAACCGCGAGCTGTTCACGCTGGCGCAGACCGATCCGCTGCGCATCTACCTGTATGTGCCGCAGGCGTATTCGCAACAGGTGAAGGTCGGGCAGGATGTGGCCGTGACGCTGGCCGAGCTGCCGGGCCAGACCTTCCACGGCACCATCGCGCGGGCCTCCGGCGCCATCGACGCCACCACGCGCACCATGCAGGTGGAAGTACAGTTGCCCAACAAGGACGGGCGCCTGCTGCCCGGCGCCTATGTGCAGGTCGCCATCAAGGGCACAGCCGGCGGCGACGCAGCCGGCGCCAGCGCGAAGGCAGATGCACCGGTTGCATTCACGGTGCCGACCAACACGCTCCTCTTCCGCAAGGAAGGCCCGCGCATCGCCGTGGCAGAAAACGGCCACGTCGACCTGCGCCCCGTCACCATCGGACGCGACTACGGCCGCACGGTGGAAATCATCTCCGGCCTGAAGGCGACGGACGCGCTGATCCTCAACCCGGCCGATTCCATCGAGCAGGGCGAAGCAGTGACCATCGTCACGCCGGCCCCGGCATCGGCGCCCGCGGCCTCCGCGCCGCACGCATCATGATCCGCCGACCGCGGCTGCGCACCACCGCGCTGGCGGCCTCGTTGATCGTCTCGCTGGCCGGCTGCTCGCTCGCGCCGACCTACGAGCGCCCCGCCATGGACGTGCCGGCGCACTGGCAAACCGAAGCACCGTGGCGTGCCGCGCAACCCGCCGACGCCGCGCCCAAAGGCCCGTGGTGGCAGCGCTTCAACGATCCGCAGCTCGACAAGCTGGTCACGCAGGCGCTGGCGCATAACCAATCGCTCAAGGTCGCGCTGTCGAACCTGGAGCAGGCGCAGGCGCAGACGCGCGTGGCGCGTGCCAGCCTGCTGCCGACCATCACGGCCAACAACAACGACTCGCGTACGCGCACGTCGTCGGAACGGCCGCTCTCGTCGTACACCAGTCCGACCATGTCGACCATCCAGAGCGATTTCGTGCTGCGCGCCGACGCGAGTTACGAAGCCGACCTGTTCGGCCGCGTGCGCAACACCGTCGCCAACGCGGCGGCGAGCGAAGAACAGGCCGGCGCCAATTTCGAGAACTTCCGCCTGCTGCTGGCCGCGCAGGTCGCCACCACCTGGTACAACCTGCGCGAGACCGATGCGGAAATCGCCGTGGTGCAGGAAGGTCTGGCGCTGCAGCATAAGGCGCTCGATTTCGTCACCTCACGGCATCAGGATGGCGTGGCTTCGGGCCTCGACCTCGCGCAGCAACAGGCGCTCGTCGACAGCACCGCCACGCAGGCCGAACTGCTGACCAGGCAACGCGCGCAGTATGAACACGCGCTGGCGACGCTGGTCGGCACACCCGCTCCCGCCTTCCACATCGAGCCGACGCCGCTCAAGGGCACGGCACCGCAGATCCCTGTGGCGCTGCCGTCTGACGTGATCGAACGCCGCCCCGACGTGGCCGCCGCAGAGCGCGGTGCCGCTGCCGCCAACGCGCAAGTTGGCGTGGCACGCGCGGCGTTCTTCCCGAGCGTGATGCTCAACGGCGGTGCCGGTTGGGAAAGCCGCGATCTGGCGCTGCTGTTTTCTGCGCCCACGCTGCTGTGGTCGTTCGGCACGCAGATCGCCCAGACGGCGTTTGACGCCGGCCGCACGCGGGCGCGCGTGGACATTGCCAATGCGGCCTATCAGGGTGCGATCGCCAACTACCGTCAGACGGTGCTGGGGGCGCTGCAGGAAGTGGAAGATGGACTGGCCGGCCTGCAATCGCTGGACCGTGCGGCAAACCAGGCGCGCCATGCCGTGGAAAGCGCCCGCAAGGTCTACGACATTGCCAGCGTGCGCTACGAGGGCGGGCTCGCAACCTCGTTGGACGTGATCACCGCGCAGCAATCGCTGCTGAACAACCAGCGCACGGCGGTGCAGATTCTCGGCCAGCAGCTGACGACGAGCGTGTTCCTCGTCAAGGCGGTGGGTGGCGACTGGAACCAGGCCGCAGCCGCGCCGACGGCCGCGCGGTAGGCGTCAGGCAACGCGGCGCAGGAAACCCGCGCCAACAAAGAGGCCGCCCAGCCAGCTCAGCGTGAGCGCCACGGCAACGAGCAGTTCAAGCAGATCGGTGCCGTCGCCAGGCACGCGCAGCGCCAGCGCAATCACCGCGGCCATCAGCACGCCGGCGGCCAGCAGGCTTACCAGCAGCGCGCCCAGCCCGGTCGACAACGTGCGCACGACCGGCGGATGCACATGCGCCGGCGGACACAGTTCTGACATGCGCGCACGCACATAGGCCGCCGTGCGGGTGCCGTCGGTGGCATCGGCGTGATGCCGCATGACGTGCATCCAGGTTCGGGTGTCCAGCACGCCCGAACTCAGTTCCTGTGCAACGCGCCGCAAGGCTGCGCGCTCGCGCGCGTGGTCGGTGGCGTCAGAGGGCGTTTCGTTGGGGGCGGGCTTGTCGAACACGGCCGGTGCTGCAGCAGGATCGGCCAGCCGCACCTCATGCCGATAGGTCACGCGCACGCGGCGCGAAAACCACATGTACGCTGCCGAGCCGATGAGCAGCAGCGCCTCCGCCGCCAGCAGCAGCATGATCGGCATGCGCCCTGCCGTGCCGCCGGAGGCTTGTGTCGTCCAGGCATGAATGCCGCCGCTCATGGCCAGCGTGGCCAGCAACTGGAGCAGGCCGTATCCGAGCCACACCATCGGAAACCAGCGCACGCGCAGGAAGGCCAGGGTGACGAGCCCCATCGGAAAGACGAGCCCAGCCAGTGCCGGCGCCGCCCGGGCTCCCCCACCGTTGGCCTCGCCGAGCGTGAGCATCATGCCCATCGCCAGCACGATCGCCAGCGCCGGCAGCGTGTTCAGCCACAGCAGTGTCACGAGCCAGCCGCGCACGCCGTACAGGCGATGCGCCCGTGCGCGCGCCGCCGAAATTGCCATCCAACTCTCTTGCATGAAGCTCCCCGACCGGGTCTGCCATGCGTCGCACGTGGCGCAGCATGACTTCTGAATTTTCGCGATTGTGTCACCGGGGCAAGTCAGTTGCCCCCCTCCAAAGTGGGGACAGCCGCACATTGTTGCCAATGTCTTGCCGCATCCAATGCTGGCAAGGCTTTGCGGGTGATTAGTTGTTCTTAATTCAGATATTGATAACGCTGAGTGTTGTATTGGCGTCTGCGCACAAGCGCTCCGGCACCGCGAACCCCTGCATGTCCGTTCCGCATACCGGGCCGAACCATTTGCATGCGATGTGGGCAACAAGGCTCCTTACACTCGCTGCAAACCACAAGGAAGCCGATATGCGCCCACACCGTCTGCTGCAGTGCCTGCTGTCCGCCCTCACCTTGAGCCTTGCGCTCACTGGCCCCGCCCAAGCCGCGCCGGAGCCTGAACCGGTCGACATCCTGATCCGCAACGGCACCGTGGTCGACGGCAGCGGCGGTGCGCCGTTCGTGGCCGATGTGGGCATCCGCAATGACCGCATCGTGCTGGTGCAGCCCTCCGCCGCGGGCGTGCAGGCGAAGACGGTGCTCGATGCGCGCGGGCTGGTGGTGGCGCCGGGCTTTATTGATCCGCATACGCACGCCTATCACAACCTCGTCTCCAAAGACCGACACCAGAACCTGCCGTACCTGCTGCAAGGCGTGACGACGGTGGTGATCGGCAACGACGGCATCGTGCTCGAAGGCGACGGGCAGGATCTCGACCGCATCGGGCCGACGCTCAAGGCGCTGGACGCCAACCGCATCGGCACCAACGTGGCCATGCTGGTGGGCCACAACGCTGTGCGCCACCGCGTGATGGGCGACGTGGCGCGCGCACCCACCGGCGACGAACTCAAGGCCATGCAGGCGCTGATGGAAGACGGCATGCGCGACGGCGCATTCGGCATGTCGACGGGCCTCGTCTATACGCCTGGCGTGTTCGCCAAGACCGACGAGGTGGTGGCGCTGGCCAAGACCGTGGCCGCGCGTGGCGGCATCTACGACACCCACCTGCGCGACGAGGGCAACTTCCGGACTGGCCTCATCAACGCTGTGAAAGAGGCGCTGGACATCGGCCGGCAGTCGGGCATCCCGATCCATATCTCGCACATCAAGGCGCTGGGCGTGGATTCGTGGGGCAAGAGCGCGGAGGTCATCGGCTTGATACGTGAGGCGCAAGCCAGCGGCATCAACGTATCGGCAAGCCAGTATCCGTACACGGCGTCGAGCACGCACATCATTCCGGCGCTGGTGCCGGGCTGGGCACGCGACGGCGGCAACGACGCGCTGCTCAAGCGCCTGGAAGACCCGGCCACGCGTGCGCGCATTGCCACCGACATGGAAAAGGCCATGCAACAGCGCAATGGGCCGGCGGCGCAGGTGCTGATTTCCACCAAGCCCGAGTACAACGGGCAATCGCTCGAAGCGCTGGGTAAGAAGCTGGGCGTGAGCCCCGTCGATGCGGCCATCAGCGTGATCCAGCATGGAGGCACGAACATCGTGTCGTTCAACATGAGCGACACCGACCTGGAAGCCTTCATGAAGCAGGACTTCGTCGTGGGCGGCTCCGACGGCATTGCCGGACACCCGCGCGAGGCCGGCACCTTTGCACGCCGCATCGGTGAATACGTCACGCGCAAGCACGTGATGACGATGCCGTTTGCCGTTCGCCAGGCGAGCGCCCGCACGGCTGAAATCTTCGGCATCAAGGATCGCGGCACGGCGCAGGCGGGCAAGTTTGCCGATCTGGTCATCTTCGACCCCGCCACTTTTGCCGACCGCGCGAGCTATGAACAGCCTGGGCTGCCGCCTGTGGGCGTGCGCTGGGTGGTCGTCAACGGCGCGGTGGCCGTGGCCGACGGCAAGGCGGTGCCGGATGTTCTGGCGGGGCGGGCGCTGCGCAAGTGAGTCAGTCACGCGGCGCGCGCGGTGACGAAGCTCAGATCACGTCGCCCAGTTCGCGCACGTCGGTGCCGGTGCAGCACGCGAGTATCTCGGCGTCTTCCTTGCTGACTGACAGATAGACGTGGCCGACTGCGCTGTCGAAGTACAGGCTGTCGCCGGGCGCCAGGCGAAAGGCGTCGCCGTTCTCGAAGCGCAGTTCGATCTCGCCGCCCAGCACGAAGACGAATTCCTCGCCGGGGTGGCGGATGTAATCGGGAAAGTCGTCGACCGAGCGCGCGCGGATGTGTGCGCGCATCGGCAGCATGCGTTTGCCGGTTAGCGCGTCGGCCAGCATGCCGTATTCGTAGTTCGGCGTGTCATAGATGACCTGGCCGCCCGACGGCGTAAACGTCGGGCGTAATGGTCCGGCATCCGGCGTGCGGCGGCGGCCCAGCAGTTGCTCGAACTCCAGCCCCAATGCCTGCGCCAGGCCGGCAAACTTCTCATACGTCAGTGCAATGTCGCCGCGCTCGGCCTTGGAGATGGTCGACAGTGCCACGCCAGAGCGCTCCGACAATTCTTGCAGGGTGAGCCTGCGCGCCTTGCGTGCCTCGCGAATGCGCGCCCCCACCTCCTGGTGATTGAGCTGCGCCGGTGCCTCGTCGATGGGGGGATCGGCCTGGATAGCCGCTTTTGCGCTGGATGCCACGCATGTCTCCGGGTTTTCTCGTATACGAGAATTTGATTTTTCTCGTATACGATAACTCAAACCCTCCCCAGCCTCCAACCTAGGAGAGCAGCCCGTGTCGACACTCGCCCTCGACAGCCGCCCCGCGCTGTCACGCACGCAAGTCATTGCCGCTACCACCATCGGCACTGCGCTGGAGTTCTACGACTTCACGATCTACAGCTATTTCGCCATCCAGATCGGGCAACTGTTCTTTCCATCGGCATCGCCGGTGAACCAGTTTCTCCTGTCGATCGGGGTGTTTGGCGTGGGCTTTGTGGTGCGGCCGCTGGGCGGCGTCATCATCGGTGCCTATGCTGACCGCGTCGGCCGCAAGAAGGCGATGGTGCTGACCATCATGATGATGGCGCTGTCGTGCGCGCTCATCGCCACGGCGCCCACATACGCCACGGCGGGCATCTTCGCGCCGATGATCGTGCTGGCCGCGCGCCTGATGCAGGGCTTTGCAGCCGGCGGCGAATTCGGGCCCGGCACCACGCTGCTGGTCGAATACGCAAGCGACCGTACGCGAGCGTTCTTTGCCAGCTGGAACTTTGCGGCAACCGCACTGGGCCTCGCGCTGGGCGCGGCAGTCGCCACGCTCATCAACGTGACGCTGCCCAAGGAAGCGGTGCTCGCCTGGGGCTGGCGGCTGCCGTTCCTGCTGGGCATTTTTGCGGCCCCGGCCGGCATGCTGATCCGCCGCCGGCTGGAAGAAACGCTCGACCGCCGCGATGCGGCACCCAGCCACGCCAAGCCGCAAGGCGCGCTCAAGGCCGCGCTGACCACGCATCTGAAGCTGACCATTCTCGGCACCTTTGCAGAGCTGGGCGGCTCGGTCTCGGTGTACATCACCGCGTTTTTCCTGCCGAGCCACGCGGTGCGCACGCTGCATATGTCGCCAACGGCGGCGGTGGCTTCCGGCGTGGTCAGCTCGCTGGTGCTGTTTGTCGCCGCACCGATTGCCGGGCGCCTGGCCGATCGCTACACCCGCAAGCGCCTGCTGGTCACCGCGCGCGTCATCATGCTGCTGGCGGTGTACCCAGCGTTTGCCTTCCTGAGCGTGCATCCAACGCCGCTGGCGCTGTACGCGGTATCTGCATTGCTGGCGATATTCGTGGCCGCGCAGATCGTGCCCGTGCTGGTGATGATTCCGGAGCTGTTTCCCAAGCACGTACGCGCCACCGGCATTGCACTCACGTATGTGGTGAGCGCATCGTTCTTCGGCGGGTTCTCACCGTTCATCGCGAGCTGGCTGGTGGAGCGCACCGGCAACCCGCTGGCGCCGGCGTGGTATGTGGCGGCGGCGTGCCTGGTGTCACTGGTGCCGGTGATCTGGCTGCGCGACCGCACGGGCGAAGCGCTTTAAAGGGAATGCTTATGTCGCACAACGAACAACTTGTCAGCCTGTCTGCGGTGGAACTGCGCCGGCTGATCGGCGCCAAGGAAATCTCGCCCGTCGAGTTGCTCAATGCCTGCATCGACCGGATCGAAGCGATCAACCCTGCCGTGAATGCCGTCACGGCGACGTGCTTTCCGCAGGCACACGAAGCCGCAAGAGCCGCAGAGCGCGCCGTGCTCAATGGCGAACCGCTCGGCCTGCTGCATGGCCTGCCGCTGGGCGTGAAGGATCTCGAAGACACAGCGGGCTTACTGACGACCTACGGCTCGCCCACCGCGCGCAGCAACGTGCCGACGCAAGACGTCTTGCTGGTCGAGCGTCTGCGCGCCGCAGGCGCCGTGCTGGTGGCCAAGACCAACGTGCCGGAGTTCGGTGCGGGCGCCAACACGCGCAACCCCGTGTGGGGCGCGACAGGCAATCCGTTCAACCCGATGCTCAATGCCGGAGGTTCGTCGGGCGGCGCGGCGGCGGCGCTGGCGTGCGACATGCTGCCCGTCTGCACGGGCTCCGACACCGGCGGCTCGCTGCGCATTCCTGCATCCAAATGCGG
Source organism: Ralstonia sp. 22086 (assembly GCF_052045975.1). Classification (NCBI taxonomy): domain Bacteria; kingdom Pseudomonadati; phylum Pseudomonadota; class Betaproteobacteria; order Burkholderiales; family Burkholderiaceae; genus Ralstonia; species Ralstonia sp. 22086. Next base: position 461,782 of record NZ_JBQEPZ010000004.1, read on the forward strand.
CGTGGTGGGCTTTCGGCCATCGCCGGGGCTGGTGCCGAATTCACGCAAGAAACTCGGCTGGACGCCCATTTCGGTGGTCGGCCCGATGGGGCGCACGGTGGCCGAAGCCTGCCTGCAACTGGCCGCCACGGCTGGGTTGTCGGCAAGCGATCCGCTCAGCTTCGACGTCGATCCACGGAGCCTTCTCACGCCCGCGCCGCTCGATCTGTCCACACTGCGCGTCGGCTGGACGGAAGACTTCGGCAGCTGCGATGTCGACGCCCGCATCCGCGCGGTCTTCCGCGAACGCATTGCCGCCATCGCGCCGATGTTCCGCTCATGTGAACCCGTGCAGTTCGACCTAGGCGCAGTGCACCGCTGCTTTGATGTGATCCGCGCAGAGAGCTTCGTCGCCGGCCTGCACGATGCTTATGCGCGCGACCCGGCATCGATTGGCCCCAACTCGCGCGCCAACTACGAGCTGGGCGCCGCGATGACGCTTGCCGATTGTGCGTGGGCGCAGGCTGAACAGACGCGCATCCTCAAACGCTTTCAGGCGGCATTCAGTCAGTTCGACGTGATCCTGTCGCCCACAACGCCGGTGTCGCCCTTTCCGTGGAGCGAGCTGTACGCGACACACATCGATGGCCGCGCGCAGGAGAACTATTACCGCTGGCTGGCGCTGACCTACGTGGTCACGCTGACCACGCACCCGGCGCTGTCACTGCCGTGCGGCGTTGACCACGCCGGCATGCCGTTCGGCCTGCAGATCGTCGGTCCCTTCCACGACGACCGCAAGACGCTTGCCGTGGCGCATGCGCTTGAGCAGGCTTTCGACGCGTCTGCTACGCTGCGGCGGCCGCGTCCGGACCTAGCCAAGCTTGCGCAGCCGACGCCGGCGCTCCAATCCATCGTCACCGCGCCGCCGGCGTTCGATACCGCCACAAGCGGCATGGGCACCTCGGCCGTTTGAACCTACAACGGACTTCTTCCCGACATGACCGCCATCCAACGCCTCCACACCAACGCCCGCATGAGCCAGATCGTGATCGCCAAGGGCATCGTGCATCTGGCCGGGCAAGTACCCGACATCGACTTCAAGTCGGTCACCGAGCAGACCAACAACATCCTCGAGCGCATCGACGCCCTGCTGGCCGAAGCCGGTGTCGACAAGACGCGATTGATTTCCGCCAACATCTGGCTGACCGACGCCAAGCACTTCGCCGAGCTGAACGCCGCGTGGGAAGCCTGGGTGCCGGCCGGCCACGCGCCCACGCGCGCCTGCGTGCAGTCGGGCCTGATGCGCCCGGGCATCGATGTGGAAATCGCCGTCACGGCGCTGGCCAAGGGTTAAGGAGCCGGCCGCCATGCGCTTTGACACCCTTGTGCTGGGCGCCGGCATTGTCGGCGTATCGGTGGCGGTGCATCTGCAAAAACGCGGACGCGCCGTCGCCCTGGTGGACCGCCGTGCGCCGGGATTTGAGACGTCGTTTGGCAATGCCGGGCTGATCCAGCGCGAGGGTGTGTATCCGTATGCGTTCCCGCGCGACCTGTCGACGTTGTTGCGTTATGCGAGCAACACGTCGGCGGACGTGCACTACCACCCGGGCGATCTGCCCCGGCTGCTGCCGTTTCTGTGGCAGTACTGGCGCAACTCGCACCCCGCGCGCCACGCGGCGATTGCGCGTGCGTATGCGCCGCTCATTGCGCACAGCGTGAGCGAGCACCGCGCGCTGGCCGAAGCCGCCGGCGCCACGCATCTGATCCGCCCCAGCGGCTGGATCAAGGTGTTCCGCAATACCGCCACGCAGGACAAGGAAACCCGCAACGTCGAGCGTTGGCAGCGCGAATACGGTGTCGCGTTCGAAGCGCTCGACCCGGCGCGCCTCCACGTGGCGGAGCCTCATCTGGACACATCGCTGCTGGGCGGCCTGCGCTATACGGAAGCGGATTCCGTGAGCGACCCCAACGCGCTGGTCACGGCCTACGCGAAACATTTCGAGCAACTCGGCGGCCGTTTCTTTGAGGCCGATGCCAACACGCTCACGCCCAACGCACCGTGGCTGCTGCAAACCAAGGAAGGCGAGCTGCGCGCGGACAATGTCGTCATCGCCATGGGCCCGTGGGCGGACGTCATTACCTCGCGCCTGGGCTACAGCCTGCCGCTGGCCGTCAAGCGCGGCTACCACATGCACTACGCGCCCGCGCCAGGTGCGCAGTTGAACCATCCCGTGCTTGATGCGGACGGCGGTTACGTGCTGGCACCGATGGCACGCGGCATCCGCCTGACCACCGGCGCAGAACTCGCGCACCGCGATGCGCCAAAGACGCCCGTGCAGCTCAACGCGGTGGAGCCCGTCGCCCGCAAGTTGTTTCCCCTGGCCGAGCGGGTGGATGCAGAACCGTGGATGGGCGCCCGCCCCTGCACGCCCGACATGCTGCCAATCATCGGGCCGGCGCCGCACCATCCAAACCTGTGGTTCGCGTTCGGCCATGCACACCACGGCCTGACGTTGGGGCCCATTACCGGGCGATTAATTGCGGAAATGATGACGGGCGAGACATCCACCGTGGATGTTCGCCCGTTCCGTGCGCAACGCTTCTGGGATTCAGCGCGCTAGCTCAACCCGCCCTGGCACAGGTACTTGATCGACAGATAGTCGTCGAGCCCGTACTTGGAACCCTCGCGGCCGTAGCCCGACTCCTTCACGCCGCCAAAGGGCGCCGCCTCGCTGGCGAGCGCGCCTTCGTTAATGCCGACGATGCCCGCTTCCAGCGCGCGTGATACACGCTCGATGCGGCGGATGTCTTGCGTGTAGAAGTACGAGGCCAGCCCGAACGGCGTGTCGTTGGCGGCCTGCACGGCTTCGGCTTCATCGACGAAGCGGAACAGCGGCGCAACGGGGCCGAACGTTTCCTCGCCGCACAGGGCCATGCCGCTGTTGGCGTCGGCCAGCACGGTGGGCGCATAGAAGTGTTCGCCAACTTCTGGCAAGCGCTTGCCACCGGCCAGCACGCGCGCACCGTTGGCAACGGCGTCGTGCACGTGGCGTTCGATCTTGTCGACGGCGCGGGCGTTGATCATCGGGCCGATCTGCGCATCCGGATCGGTGGCCGGCGCGACTTTCAGCGCGGAAACCCGCTCGGCCAGCATGGCGCCGAAGCGCTCGTACACGCCGGCCTGCACGTAGACGCGATTCGGGCACACGCAGGTCTGGCCGCCGTTGCGGAACTTGGCCGCCAGCAAACCCGTGATGGCCGCATCGAGGTCTGCGTCGTCAAACACGATGAACGGAGCGTTGCCGCCCAGCTCCAGTGACAGCTTCTTCAGCGTGCCCGCCGACTCGCGCGCCAGATACTTGCCCACCGGCGTCGAGCCCGTGAAGGTGATTTTGCGCACGCGGCTGTCTTGCAGCCAATCGGCTACGGCCTCGATGCCGCGATCACGCGAGGCGGAAATCATGTTCAGCACGCCCGGGGGCAACCCCGCTTCCTGCGCGAGCTGCGCCAGTGCCAGCGCCGTGAGCGGCGTGTCTTCCGCCGGCTTGGCGACCACGGTGCAGCCCGCCGCCAGCGCCGGCGCGATCTTGCGCGCAATCATCGCCAGCGGGAAATTCCACGGCGTGATGGCCGCCACGATACCCACGGGCTCCTTGACGGCGCTCATGCGTTTGCCGCGCTGCTGCTGCGGGATGAGGTCGCCGTAGATGCGCGTAGCCTCGTCTGCAAACCACGCAACGTACGACGCGCCGTACATGACCTCGCCGCGCCCTTCGGCAAACGGCTTGCCCTGCTCCAGCGAAATCAGCCTCCCCAGCGCATCGGCATTGGCAACGATGGCCGCGTGCCAGCGGCGCAAGATGGCAGCGCGCTCTGCCGGCAGCGTGTCGCGCCATGCGGGAAAGGCGCGTGCTGCCGCATCGGTGGCGGCACGCGCATCAGCGGCGCTGCTGTCGGGCACGTTGGCGATGAGGCTGCCGGTGGCAGGGTCCGTCACCGCAAAGCGTGCGCCGTCGGTGCCGGCGACCCACTGGCCGTCGATCAGGTTGTCGGTGCGCACGAGCCCCGTCTGGCGGAGTTGGTCAAAGCTGAAAGCCATCGTCGATTCCTTCAATCCGCTCAACCGAGGTGCGCGGCAATCGCCTCGCCCAACTGCGTGGTATTGGCGGTGCCGCCCAGGTCAGGCGTGCGCGGGCCGTCCTTGAGCACGGCTTCGATGGCCGCGACGATGGCGTCGTGCGCGGCACGGCCTTCGCCCTGGCTTTCGGTCAGGAAGTCCAGCATCAGCGCCGCCGACCAGATCATCGCGATCGGGTTGGCGATGTTCTTGCCGTAGATGTCCGGCGCCGAGCCGTGCACCGGCTCGAACAGCGAGGGGAACGTGCGATCGGGGTTCAGGTTGGCGGAAGGCGCCAGGCCGATCGTGCCCGTCGTCGCGGGGCCAAGATCGGACAGGATGTCGCCGAACAGATTGGTGGCGGCCACCACATCGAAGCGCCCCGGCTGCAGCACGAAGCGCGCGGTCAGGATGTCGATGTGCTGCTTGTCGAGCGTGACGTCCGGATAGTTTTGCGCGACTTCATCCGCGCGCTTGTCCCACCACGGCATGCTGATGGCGATGCCGTTGCTCTTGGTGGCGAGCGTCACGTGCTTGCGCTCGCGGCTCTGCGCGAGGTCGAACGCGAACTTGAGCAGCCGTTCTGCGCCCTTGCGCGAGTAGACCGACTCCTGGATCACGATCTCGCGGTCGGTGCCTTCGTACATGATGCCGCCGAGCGATGTGTATTCGCCTTCGGTGTTTTCACGCACGACGTAGTAGTCGATGTCGCCCGGCTTGCGATTGGCGAGCGGGCACGGCACGCCTTCAAACAAACGCACCGGGCGCAGGTTGATGTACTGATCGAACTCGCGGCGGAACTTGAGCAGCGAGCCCCACAGCGAGACGTGATCGGGCACCGTAGCCGGCCAGCCGACCGCGCCGAACAGGATGGCGTCCATGCCTTGCAGTTGCTGCTTCCAGTCGTCCGGCATCATCGTGCCGTGCTGCTGGTAGTAATCACAACTAGCCCAGTCGATGTGCTGGGTTTCGATGCTGATGCCGAAACGGCGCGCGGCGGCTTCGAGCACGCGCAGGCCTTCGGGCATCACTTCGCGGCCGATGCCGTCGCCTGGGATCACGGCGATCCGGTAAGTCTTGCGGGTCATGTCAGATCCGGTAGAAAGAGGAAAAAGAATCAGGCACCTTGCGGCGCGATGAACTCGCGGGCGAGCTTACGGGCGCCATTGGCGAACATCAGGATATCAACACCGGTGGCGACGAAGGTGCAGCCCAGCTCCAGATAGTGACGTGCAAGCGCCGCATCGGACGTCAACGTGCCGGCGGCCTTGCCCGACGCAACAATCGTGCGCACGGCGTTGTCGATGGCAGCCTGCACATCCGGGTGGCCTGCATTGCCACGGTGTCCCATCGACGCTGCCAGATCCGCCGGGCCGATGAACACGCCGTCCACGCCATCCACATCGCAGATGGCTTCGAGGTTTTGCAGCGCGGTGACGGTCTCCGCCTGGACGAGCAGACACGCTTCGTCATCGGCAACCTGCAGGTAATCGGTGCGGGCGCTCCAGCGCGATGCGCGGCCCACGGCACTGCCCACGCCGCGAATGCCGTGCGGGGGATAGCGCACCGCGCGCACGAGTTCGCGCGCCTCTTCCGCCGTGTCGACCATCGGCACCAGTAGCGTGCGCGCGCCGATGTCGAGCAAGCGCTTGATGAGCGATGGATCGCCGTTGTACGGGCGCACGATGGGCTCGGCGCGGTACGGCGCCACCGCCTGCAGTTGCGCGAGGATCGTGCGTACATCATTCGGGGCGTGCTCGCTGTCGATCAGCAGCCAGTCGAAGCCGGCAGTGGCACTCACCTCCGCCAGGTACGGATCGCTCATCGCCAGCCAGAAGCCGATCTGGCGTTGCTTGGCGGCCAGCGCGGCCTTGAAACTGTTCGGGCGGTTAAGCGCGGGCGTTTGCATTGCGTTGGTCATGCGAATGGAGTGTTTCAGAAATGGGCTCGAAGCTGATGGGTTCCACCTTGCCGAGCAGGAAGAGGTAATTCAGGATCGCGAGGCCGATCAGCGCGGCGGAAAATACCAGCGCCGGAATGAACGAACCCGTGGCGCCCACGATGGCGCCGGTGACGATCGGGCCGACCACGCCGCCCATGTTCGACACGCTGTTCTGCAGGCCCGCCACCATCGACACGTTGTTGCCCGGTGCCACATCGGCCGGCAGCGCCCACACTTGCGACGCCGCCACCGTCGTGCCCGACTTGGCGATGCACAGCAGGATGACCGCCACCACCGCCGATTGCGCGAACGCCGCCAGCCCGATGCTCGACGCCATCACCAGGCCGATGATGAGGAAGAGTTTGCGTGTGGCCGTGAGCGACAGCTTGCCCGAGGCATACACGCGGTCCGACGCCCAGCCCGCAAACACCTCCACGAACATCGACACGAACAGCGGCAGCGACGCCATGAGGCCCATCTGCATCAGGCCCATGCCGCGCTCCTTGACGAGGTACGTCGGCAGCCACGTGATGAAGAAGTACGAGTTGTAGTTGATCATGAAGAAGCCGATGCACATTGCCCAGATGTTCCGGTGCGTCAGCAGCTTCGTCCAGGGCACCTTGGGTTCATCCTTGCTACGAGCTGGCGGCAGGCCGCGCTGGATGTGGGCCAACTCGGCAGCGTTCACGCCCTTGTGCGCTTCGGGCGTTTCCTTGAACACCGCCCACCACACCACCGCCCACACAATGCCCAGCGCGCCCGTCACCGCAAAGGTGATCTTCCAATCGAACATCACCAGCAGCCACGCGATGAGCGGCAAGGCGACAGCGCTGCCCAGCTTGGAGCCGCTATCGAAAATAGCGGCCACCGTGGCACGTTCCTGCTTGGGGAACCAGCGCCCAGTGATGCCTGCGCTGCTCGGGTACGCACCCGCCTCGCCGATGCCCAGCGCCACACGCAAGCCCACCAGCGATTTGAAGCCGTTTGCCAGGCCTGTCAACGCCGTCGCAACGGACCACCACAGCACCGCAAAGCCCAGCACCTTCTTCTGCCCGAAGCGGTCGGCCAGAATGCCCGCCGGCAACTGCAGCAGCGCATACGACCAGAAGAACGCCGACATGACGACGCCCATCTCCACCGCGCTCAGGTGGAACTCCTTCTGGATGTGCGGCGCGGCGGCCGACAGCACGGTACGGTCGATGTAGTTGATGGCAATCGCCGCCCACATGAGGCCGGCGACGACCCAGCGCACTTTGGAGCGCGGGCCGCCCTGTGATGTGTCCTGCATGGTTTGTCTCCTGTTTTGTAATAGGTGATGCGTGCCTTCGAGTCGAGGCGTTAACTCACGATGCCCATGTGCCAAGGCACGAATTCATGGTCTCCAAGACCGAGCAGTTCGCTCTTGGTGCGCTCGCCCGAGGCGGTGCGCAGGATGTGCTCAAAGATGTCCTGGCCCATCTCTTCCACCGAACGTTCGCCGTCGAGAATACGGCCGCAGTTGATGTCCATGTCTTCTTCAAGCCTGCGGAACATGGGCGTGTTGCTGGCGAGCTTGATCGTCGGTGCGGGCTTGGAGCCGAACATCGAGCCACGCCCCGTGGTGAAGCAGATGAGGTTGGCGCCGCTGGCAATCTGGCCCGTCACGGCGACCGGGTCGTAGCCGGGCGAATCCATGAAGACAAAGCCCGCGCGGTCGATGGGCTCGGCGTATTCGTACACGGCCTGCAGCGGCGTAGTGCCGCCCTTCATGGCCGAGCCGAGCGACTTTTCGAAGATGTTGGCCAGACCGCCCTGCTGGTTGCCGGGGCCCACCACGCCATTGAACTGGCCGTTGTGGCCGCGCGTGTAGTTCTCCCACCAGGCGAGCCGATCGAGCAGCTTCTGGCCGACTTCCGGCGATACCGCACGGCGCGTGAGCATGGTTTCTACGCCGTGAATCTCCGGCGTTTCCGACAGGATGGCCGTACCGCCATGGCGCACCAGCAGATCCATCGCCGCGCCGAGCGCCGGGTTGGCGGTAATGCCCGAGAAACCATCGGAACCGCCGCACTCCAGGCCGATCTTGATATGACTGGCCGATACCGGGCGGCGAACGATGTCGTTGGCCACCGGCAGCATCTTCTGGATGGCGCTGATGCCCGCCTCGATGGTGGCGCGCGTGCCGCCCGTGTCCTGCATCACCAGCGTGTGCATCAGCTTGCCGGCTTCCAGGTCTTGGCTCGTCATCAAATCCGCCACCTGGTTGCGCTCGCAGCCCAAGCCGACGATCAGCACACCCGCCAGGTTCGGATGCCGCGCATAGCCCGCCAGCGTGCGGCGCAGCACATCGAAATGCTCCGATGGCGACGACATCCCGCAACCGCTCGTCTGTGCAAACGCCACCACGCCATCCACATTGGGAAACGGCGCCAGGCGCTCGGGCGTGAACCACGCCGCAATGTTCTTGATGACGGTGGATGAGCAATTGACCGACGCCAGGATGCCGATGAAGTTGCGCGTGGCCACACGGCCATCGTGCCGGACGATGCCATTGAACGTTGCGCGCTGCGCCTCCGGGATGTAATCGACCGGGCGCACATCCAGGCCAAAGCCGGGGTCGCGTGCGTAATCGATCAGCTCGACGTTGTGCGTATGAACGTGCTCGCCGGCTTCGATGTCGCGCGCTGCCCGGCCAATGATCGTGTCGTACTTGCGGATGGCTTCGCCCTGCGGGATCCGCCGCGCGGCGATCTTGTGACCGGCCGGCACCTGCGCGCGCAGGCGCACCGTCGTGCCGTTGATCGACAGGTTCGCCCCAAGCGACAGCCCTTCGCGCGCAATCAGCACGTTGTCTGCCGCGTTCAACTGAATCAGCGGCCCAGCGTACGTTGGCGTTGCCTGCAACATCCTTTGCTCCTCCGGGCTGTCTTCTGGTGCAGCCGTCGTTTATCGTCAGTTTTCATGTTACCGGTTTATGTAACCGGTAACATTGGCGCAATCGTAGACGCGTTTTGCGATAATTGCTAGCCCCTTTTTCCCTGTGTTTCCCTAATCGGCCCATCGATCACGTGACCAAGCCCACCACCGTGTCCCTCGTAGATACCGCGCCCCCCGCCACACGCCGCGCGCGCAAGAGCACCGGGCGCGTCACATTGAGCGACCTTGCCAAGCTGGTGGGTGTGACCAAGGTGACGGTGTCCCGCGCGCTGAACACGCCCGAGCTGGTGTCGGGCGACACGCTGGCACGCGTGCGCGAAGCGGTGCGGCAGACGGGCTACACACCGGACCTTGTGGCGGGATCACTGGCATCCAACCGCAGCCGGTTGGTCGTTGCGCTCATCCCGACGATTGCGGGCAGCGTGTTTCAGGAAACGGTGGCCGCGCTCACCACAGAACTGGCTGCGGCGGGCTATCAGTTGCTGATCGGCCAGAGCGGCTATGACGAATCACGCGAAGATGCGCTGCTCGATGCCATCGTCGGACGGCGCCCTGCGGGCATCGTGCTGACCGGCGTGGTGCACTCGGCCAGCGTGCGGCAGAAGCTGCAGGCTGCCGGCGTGCCGGTGGTGGAAACGTGGGACATCACGCGCAACCCGCTGGATATGCTGGTGGGCTTCTCACACCAGAAGGTGGGGCAAGCGGCGGCGCGCTATCTGAAGCAGCGCGGCGCAAAGCACGCCGCCGTCATCACGCCGAACGACCGCCGCGCGCAGGCACGCGCGCAAGCTTTCGTGAAGGCCTTCGGCTCAGGGGCCGACATTCCCATGATTGCCGCCGAATCCCCCGCCAACCTGGGCGACGGCCGGCGTGCGCTGGGCACATTGCTCGCGCAGCATCCGGACACCGATGCCATCTTCTGCGGCGCCGACATCCTTGCGCTCGGTGTGCTGATGGAAGCGGAACATCGGGGCATTGCCGTGCCCGGCCAACTTCGCGTGGTCGGCTACGGCGACCAGGTGTTCGCCAAGGACACCACGCCTGCGCTCACGACCATCCGCATCGACGGAACGGGCATCGGCAAGCTGGCGGCAACGTTGCTGATCGATCGCATCGAACACGGCGACGAAGAACGCCGCACGGTCGATGTGGGTTTCACGCTCGTTGAGCGCGACAGCGCGTAGCGCTCAGGCAGTCGCCGCTTCTGCATCGAGCGGAAACACGGGCCGCTGCACCTTCGCAAACGGAAAGCGCGCGTAGTCTGAACTCGTTACGCCGCCGCCGTCGCACTCCACCACGGCCTTGGCAATCGGAACAAAGACGGGCCGGCAGTACATGCGCGACTTCAGCAGCACGAAGCGCGCGGCACGTGGGTCCACACCGATGTGCGTGAAGATGCCGAGGTCCCAATGCTCCTGCGGCGTCTCGGTGACGACGATCTGCGCCGCGCCGATGTCGAGCAGCGCCGTGCGGCCCATGCGGATACGTTGCCCGGTATAGGTGGGCCCCGTGATCGTGTATTCGCCGTCGCTGATGGCGACGACCTTGCCCGTCAGCGCGCGCGGCACCGGGTAGATGCCCAGTTGGGTGAGCGGCACCTTGTCGCCTATGGGCAGCGTGACCGTGGCACCCTCGCCCGCCTCAATCATCGCCGCGACGGCTTCCGGATCGCACACCGGCCCGACGGCGATGCCGCTCAAGCCTTGTCGCAATGCTTCGTGCAGGACGTGCATGTCGTCGCACGTGCCGCCGGACATGCAGTTGTCGCCGTGGTCGAGCAGCAGCACGGGGCCGCTGCCCGGGGCGTCGGCCAACTTGGCCGCGCGCGCGATCGATTCGGCCAACGGTTCAGAGCGGTAGACGAATCCTTCTCGGTCGGCCCAGATGGCATCGGCAATCCGTTGCGCTGCAGCGTCGGCGGCATGTTTGTCGCCGTTGCCGACCACCACGATGGAAAGGCACGGGGCGGCTATGTCCGCCAGCCCGAATCCGGCCAGGATCGACACGGCCAGCATGCCTTCCTGCTCGGCCTGCCTGGCCAGCGCCACGGCGCGGTGCATCGCGCCTTCATCGGTGCGGCTGCGCAGCGTGTGCGTGACCATCGGCAGGCGGCGCCACGCGAGCACGGGATTCGCGCGGCCGGCCAGCTTGTCGAACAGCAGGCGGCCGGCGTGCTCGCCGGTCTTGTACATGTCGACGTGCGGATACGTCTTGAAACTGACGGCGATGTCGGCCAGGTCGATGAACTTCTGCGTGAGATTGCCGTGCAGATCCAGCGCAACGGCAATCGGCACATCGGGCGCGACCGCGCGCAGGCGTTCGAGCAGATCGCCTTCGCCGTCGTCGCTGTTCTCCGCGACCATCGCGCCGTGCAGGTCGAGCAGCAGCGCATCACACCCGGGCGCAGCCGCGACAATCGCGTCGCACAACGTGGTGTACGCGTCGGCTGCCACGCGCCCGCTGGGGTTCGCACCGGCAACGACGGGCACGACGATTTCCGCACCGGCCGCCTCGGCCAGATCGATGAACGCACCGGCCGCCGTGCGCGTGCCCTTGGCGGCGCGATAAGCGTCATCGCCGTAATGCGGATGGAACGATGCCAACGGCGTCGGCACCGGCGAGAACGTATTGGTCTCGTGATTGAAGCGGGCGATCAGGATACGCATGGGCGGTCGGGTGAGGGTGTCAAACGCGGCCGGCGGCCTGCAGCATCGCGTGCAGCAGCACGTTGGCCCCGGCTTCCAGATGTTCGGGGCGGGCGTCTTCGATCTCGTTGTGGCTGATGCCGTCCTTGCACGGCACGAAGATCATCGCGGTGGGGGCCACGCGGGCAAGGTAGACCGCGTCATGGCCTGCGCCGCTGATCACATCCATCTCTGACAAGCCCAGCTTGCGGGCTCCGCTGCGCACTGCGTTCACGAGCGTCGCGTCAAACGGCTGCGGCGGGAAGTAGACGACCTGGCGCAAGGCGATGTCGATGCCGCTGCGTGCGCGCAGTTCGGCCACTGCCTCATGCAGTGCCGCGTCCATGTCGGACAACATCGCATCGTCGGCGGCACGAAAATCGATCGTCATCGATACTTGGCCCGGAATCACGTTGCGCGAATCCGGATGCACGCTCAGGCAACCCACCGTGGCGCGCGCATGCGGCGGGCGCTCCAGCGCGATGCGGTTGGCAATGCCGACCAGTTCTGCGGCGGGCAGCAACGCATCGCGGCGCAGCTCCATCGGCGTGGGGCCGGCGTGCGCCTCCATACCGGTCAAGACCACGTCGTACCAGCGCTGGCCGAGGGCGCCCATCACCACGCCGATCGTCGTGGCGTGCGCCTCCAGCACCGGCCCTTGCTCGATATGCGCCTCGAAGTAGGCCCCGACGGTTCGGCCGCCCACCGGCTCGCTCCCCGCGTAGCCGATGCTGCGCAGCGCCTCGCCCACGGCCACGCCGTCGCGGTCCTGCGCGGCCAGCACGGCGTCCAGCGCAAACTCGCCGATGAACGCGCCGGAGCCCATCATCACCGGTACAAAGCGCGAACCTTCTTCGTTGGTCCACACGGCCACTTCGATGGGCGCTTCCGTTTCGATGCCCGCGTCGTTGAGCGTGCGCACGACCTCGATGCCGGCAAACACGCCGTAGTTGCCATCGAACTTGCCGCCGGTCGGTTGCGTATCGATGTGGCTGCCCGTCATGACCGGCGGCAGCGCATTGTTGCGCCCGGGGCGGCGTGCGAACAGATTGCCGATGGCATCGACGCGCACGGTGCACCCGGCAGCCTTTGCCTGCGCGACAAAGAAGTCACGCCCCTGGCGGTCGAGATCCGTCAGCGCCAGGCGCCGCACGCCACCCTTGGGCGTGGCGCCGATGCGCGCCTGCTGCATCAGGGTGTCCCACAGGCGCGCGCCGTTGATACGGAGTTGAGTCTCTGTCGTCATCATTTCTCGCGAGTTCATGCAGCCAGGCCGACGCCAAGGTAGCGGTCCTTGATGGCGTCGTCGGCGCGGAAGGCTTCGTTGCTGCCGGTGTAGACCACACGGCCCTGTTCAATGATCACGTGGCGGTCAGCCAGCTGCGTGCAGACCTCCAGGTTCTGCTCGACCAGCAGGATGGACACGCCCGCCTGCTTGATCATCTTCAACTGCGCGACGATCTCTTCCACGATGACGGGCGCCAGGCCCTCCACCGGCTCGTCCAACATCAGCAGGCGCGGGTGGTTCATCAGTGCGCGGCCAATGGCCAGCATCTGCTGCTCGCCACCGGAGAGGTTGGCGCCGCCGTTGCGCCGCCGCTCATGCAGGCGCGGGAAGATGCGATAGATGTCGGCCAGCTGCCACGGAGAATCCCGCCGCGCGCCGAGCTTCAGGTTCTCTTCCACCGTCAGCAGCTTGAAGATGCCGCGATGCTCGGGCACGAGGCACAAACCCTGCGCGGCAATGCGATGCGCCGGCTGTCCGGCAATGTCCTTGCCCCGAAAGCGCACCTGCCCACGCGGCGTCACCACACCGGCGATCGCCTTGAGCGTGGTCGACTTGCCCGCGCCATTGCGGCCGAGCAGCGTCACGAGTTCACCCTCGCCCACCGATAGCGCCACGCCCTGCAGCACGTGGCTCTTGCCGTAATAGCCGTGGAGGTCTGCAACGTCGAGAATCGCCGTCGTCGTCATTTCTTGCCTCCCGTGATCATGTTGCCGAGGTACGCCGCGCGCACGCGTGGGTCAGCGCGTACGGCGTCGGGCGTGCCCTCCATGAGCACCTTGCCCTGCTGCATGACGGTGATCGTGTCGGAGATGTCCATCACGATGTCCATGTTGTGTTCGATCAGCACGACGGTGTGGTCCTGCGCCAGGCCGCGAATGAGCGTCTTCATGGCGGGCAAATCGTCTACGCCCATGCCGGAAGTCGGTTCGTCGAGGAAGATCGCGCGCGGACTGGCGGCCAGCGCCATGCCGACTTCCAGCCGACGCTGCTGGCCGTGCGAGAGCGCGGCAGCGGGCGTGTCTGCCAGGCGCGGCAATTCCAGCCGGTCGAGCACGCGGTCGACCGTATCGGAGCAGGCAAGATCGCCCTGCGGCAGGCGCCAGCCGTGCATGGCGCGGCGTGGCGTGGTGCCGAGTGCCGCCAGGCGCAGGTTCTCGCGCACGGACAGGCTCGGGAACAGGCTCGTCACCTGGAACGAACGCGCGATGCCGCGCTGCACGCGCTGGTAGTCAGCTTCACGCGTCACGTCGTGGCCATCGAAGACGATGGTGCCGCTGGTGATCATGCGCGTGCCCGTGAGCATGTGGAACAGCGTGGTCTTGCCCGCGCCGTTCGGGCCGATGACGGAGTGCACCGTGCCGGGCATCACACGCAAATCGACGCCACCCAGTGCGGTGAACTTGCCGTATTGCTTAACGATGCCGGTGGCTTGAAGGATGGGCGTGGCGGTCATGCGCTTTCCTCCTGCACTGCCGGTGCGTTACGCGGTGCGCGCATGCGTTGCCACAGCTTCTGTCCGAGCCCGAACAGCCCGCGCTGCATGAACAGGCTCACCGCAATCAGCAGGAAGCCGAGCAACATGAGCCAGCGCGGCCACAGGCTGGAGAGCCAGTCCGACAGCAGCACGTAGAACGCCGCACCCAACACCGAGGCAAACACGTTGCCCGTGCCGCCGATGACCGTCATCACCAGGATCATCTCGCTGACGTGGTAATCGATATTGGCCAGCGGCGCGATGCCCGTGAGCATGGCGTGCAGCGCGCCGGCCAGGCCCGTGACGGCGCCCGAGATGACGAAGGCCAGCAGCTTGAACGCACGCACGTTGTAGCCGACAGCGAGGGCGCGTTCTTCGTTGTCGCGAATCGCCAGCAGCGTGCGGCCGAATACCGATTCCGTCACGCGTTGCACGAGGAAGAACACAACAAGGAACAGCACCGCCACGAACGCATAGAACGCCCAGGGCGAGCCGGCAAACGCCGGGCGCGGAATGTCGAGCAGGCCGTTATCCCCGCCCGTGAGCGATGGCGTGGTGTAGGCCAGGAAATAGAACATCTGCGAGAAGGCCAGCGTGAGCATGACGAAGTACGTGCCGCGCTGGCGGATGGCAAACCAGCCGACCAGCGCCGCCACGATCGCACCGACCACAACGGCCAAAACAAGCGCCACAGGCATCGGGAGCGACAGCTGCGTGAGGCCGACGCCCACCGCATAACTGCCCAGCCCGAAGAAAATGCCCTGCCCGAACGACAGCAGCCCCGTATAGCCAAGCAGCAGGTTGCAGGCCATGACGGCCATCGCATAGACGAGCACTTCGGTGGCCAACGTGCCTGACGTCAGCACCAGCGGCAGCAATAGCGTCACGCTCAGCGCCAGCCACCAGAAGCGGTAGCGCGAAAGTCCATGGAATGCGGCGTGCATCATCCCCTCCCCAGCAGGCCGTGAGGGCGCAGCAGCAGCACGGCCGCCATCGCCACGTAGATCATCAGCCGCGCGCCCTCGGGCCACAGCGTGCTCATCAGGCTCTGCACGATGCCCACCAGCAGGCCTCCGACCAGCGCCCCCGCAAAGCTGCCCATGCCGCCCACCACCACCACAACGAAGGCGACGCCGAGGGCCTCTACGCCCATGAACGGCTCCGCGCCGCGAATGGGCGCAGCCAGCACCCCGGCCACCGCCGCCGTAGCCGCGCCCAGCGCAAACATCAGACTGAACAGGCGGAACACGTTGATGCCGAGCAGCGACACCATCTCGGTCGATTCGCTGCCCGCGCGCACCGCACTGCCCAGGCGCGTGCCCTCCAGCAGCCACCACAACGCGAGTGCCAGGACGGCCGTAAAACCGATGACGAAGAGGCGATATTTCGGGTAGACGAAATCGCCCCACATCACCACGCCCTGCAGCGCGTCGGGCGTCGGCACATCCACGCCCAACGGCCCCCACGCGACGATGATGAGTTCCTGCACCACCAGCGCCAGCCCCACGGTGACGACGATGTGGAACTCGTGCGCCTGCGCATACACGTGGCGCAGCAGCACCTTCTCCGTCACCCAGGCAAGCGCGCCGATGACGATGGGCGCGAGCACAAGCGCCAACCAGAAATTCATGCCTAGTTGCAGGGCCTGAAAGCAGAGATACGCACCGAGCGCATAGAACGCGCCGTGGGCAAAATTGACGAAGCGCAACAGCCCGAAGATGATCGACAGCCCCACCGCCAGCAGGAAGTAGAGCATGCCGATCCCCACGCCGTTGACGACCTGGAGCAGGTAGACGTTCATTGGAATCGCAGGTGGAGAGACGAGCACCCACACCCTACGTTGAGTGCGGGCGTATGACGCATCAGGTCAGCTTGCACTGCGTCTGTTCGACCGGCAGGAAGGCTTTGCCCACCGACACCACTTCGGCAAAGTCGTCCTTGTCCTTCATGCGGTTCTTGGGCTTGCCCTTGAGCAGGTAGTAGTTCTTGAGCACCTGGTGGTCAGCCGCGCGAATCTCTTCGGGGCCCGTCAGGCCGTCGTACTTCATGCCCTGCAGCGCGGCAATCACGGCCTTCGGGTCGACGCTGCCGGCCTTGACCATCGCGTCGAGCAGGATCTTCGTGCAGGTGTACGAGCCCGCGAGGCTGTAGTTCGGGTTGGCCTTGAACGCAGCCTGCGTGCGCTTCACCAGATCGTGGTTGGCAGGCGTATCCACGTCGTGCCAGTACTGCGCGCCAAAGTACACGCCATCGCACAGGTCGGCGCCGAGCGATTCGAACTGCTCCAGGCCAGACGCCCACGCCACCAGGATCGTCGTGTTCTTCTTCATGCCAAAGCTCACCGCCTGGCGCAGCGTGTCGGACGACTGCGAGCCGAAGTTCAGGATCAGCAGCACATCGGGCTTGGCGGCCATCGCGTTGGTCAGGTAACCGCTGAATTCCTTCTCGGTGAGCGCGTGGTAGCTGTTGCCCACATGCTCGATGCCCTTTTCCTTGAAGATGTTCTTGGCCGCCGAGAGCAACCCGTCGCCAAACACGTATTGCGGCGTGATGGTGTACCAGCGCTTGGCCTTGGGCATCGATTCGATCAGCGGGCGCACGGTGCGCTCGATGGCGCCGTAGGTCGGCACCGACCAGCGGAAGGTCGCGCGGTTGCAGTCCTTGCCGGTAATTTCATCGGCCCCTGCTGTGGTGATGAACACGCCGCCAAACTTCTCCGCCTCCTTGCCCATCGCCAGCGATTCGGACGACAGGATGCCGCCCGCGAAGTAGCGCGCATTCTTCTGCTGCGCGAGTTCCTGCACCTTGCGCACGGCCGTGGCCGGCTTGCCTTCGGTGTCGAGCACGCTATACGCCAGCGGCCGGCCGAGCACCTTGCCGTATTGCTCCACGGCCAGCTTCATGCCGAGGTCGGCAAACTTGCCGTTGGCGGCAAACGGACCGGACATCGGCACCGGGCAGCCCAGTTCGATGGCATCGGCCGCCCACGCAGAACGGGCCTGCAGCGAGGCGGGCACGGCGGACAGCGCCGCCAGTTTGAGCAAGTCTCGACGATTCAAAGCGCACTCCTTGGGTTCATGTGGATGACAGAACAGCGCTCGGAGCCACCACCGACGGCAGCTTCCTCCTAGCCTTGACCGGCGAGGTTTTCGCCGACCATCACGTCGAGCAAGAACCAGACCAGTTTCTTATATTTGTTATGATAAATAGGCGAAATCATCATAGAAGCCGCGTCCACGCCGCGTCAACGACGACGAGGTCGGTGTTTACGCCAAGGTGTGTGCGATGGAGGTGCCGGGCGACGATGCGGAAACGCGGTGCGTGCGCACGATCGAAGGGCATGCATGCACCACTTCGGGCAGCCCGTGCAGCACAACCCGGCAGTTAGAATGCGCGCAACTAGGAACGGACATTCATGGCCACACTCGGAGCAGGCAAGACGGCGTCAATCGGCATCCGCAAGCAGAAGCGCGCCGACCTCGTTGCAGAAGAACTGAAGCGGCTGATCACGCAGCGCAACCTCAAGCCCGGCGACAAGCTCCCGCAGGAGATCAAGCTGCAGGAAACCTTCGGGGTGAGCAAGGGCACGATTCGCGAGGCGCTCAAATCACTGGAGGTGCAGGGCCTGGTGAGTGTGAGCACGGGGCCCGCCGGCGGCGGCACCATCGTCGAGGTGCCGCTGGACCGCACGTTCCAGCTCATGCAGAACTATCTGTTTTTCAAAGACATCGGGATTGCAGACGTCTACACCGTGCGCCGGCTGCTTGAGCCAGAGCTGGCCGCCGGGGCGGTGCCGCATCTGACGGACGACGACTTCCGCGCACTTGAGCACACCATCGACCTGTGCGACCCGGCTTCTGCCAAAGCTGCCGCGCCGCTCGATCAGCGACAGGAAGACCTGAGCTTTCACGACATTCTGGCTGCGGCCAATCCCAACCCGATGCTGCGGTTCTGCTGCGAGCTGATCAACGAAATGATTCGGCAGCTTGTGGTGTTCGGCAATGAAACCTCTCCGAAGGACCACGCCAAGTTCGGCGCGTCCAACGTCAAGTTTCACCGGCAGATTCTGGATGCAGCGCGCGCGCGCGACGCCGAGACTGTGCGCGAACTCATGAGCACGCACATGGAAGATTGCACGCATCACGTCACACGCATGAAAGGCCGCGTGCACGGCCGTCTTGTGCTCGACTCCGAGATGCCGCGCCGCAATCGGCCGCAGCTGGACGACCACGACGACAGCGACGACGGCGCGTGACGGCTCAGTAGGTCTTGTAGGGCAAAAACTTGCCGCTCATGACGATGCGAACGCGATCGCCCTTGGGATCGGGCTCGCGCGTGAGATCCATGTTGAAGTCGATCGCGCTCATGATGCCGTCGCCAAACTCTTCGTGGATCAGCGCCTTGAACGTCGTGCCGTACACGCTGATGAGTTCATAGAAGCGGTAGATCAGTGGATCCGTTGGCACCGTTGTGGGCAGCGACCCTTTGTACGGCGTCACCTGCAGCAGCATGACGGCCTCTTCAGGCAGATCCAGCGCTGCGCCAACGGCCTTTGCCTGCGCTTCGGTCAGCGTCATCTGGCCGAGCAGCGCGGCGGTGCTCCATTCCTTGCTGTGGCCGATCACCTCGGCCAATTGCGTCCACGTCAGTTGCTTTTTGATCTTCTGCAGGACGATCAGATCTGTTACGTCTTCGCGTTGCATGGCAGCTCCCTGGGTTGGGTGAGAAAACAGCACGCGACATGAGCAAGGTCGATGCCAACCAGGGAACGCCGCGCCCCCTTTCTGAAGGTTGCGCCGATGACGGCCATGCCGCCATCGTGCTTTGACGTTCGACGCGAAGGACGTCAGAACCAGTGCATGATCCCGGTGTACACGCCTTGCTGGCCCGAGCCGGGGGCCGGCTTGCCGCCACCCGCCTCAACCGAGAAAGACGCGTTGCTGCCGTTCATCACGGTACCGATGGTGCCGTACAGCAACGTGCGCTTCGAGAAGTAGTAGTTGGCGCCCACCGTCAGCAGCGTGCCGTTTCCGCCGCCCTGGTTGCGGTTCGCCCTGTATGCACCGCCGATCAGCGTCAAAGCCGGCGAGACCTGGTAGTTGGCCCCCAGCCAATAGGTTTGCTGGTGGGTCGCGCCGGTCGGGTTGTCTGCATCCGCAACAGTGGCGCCGCCCGACTGGATACGGCTGTAGCCGCCGAACAGCTTGACGTCACCGATCTGATAGGTGCCACCTGCCGTGAACAGGCGGGAAGCCGTATAGAGGTTGGTGAACTCGCCGTTGGTGTCGCGAATTTCTTCGTAGAACGCCTTGAGCATCAGCGGGCCGCTCTGGTAGGCCAACGCACCGGCAAGCTGCCTGCCGGCATTGAAATGCCCTGCGGTTCCGTTCAGGCCCGCCTGGGCACGGAACGAGAAGCCGCCCCAGGTCGGCGAGTTATAGGTGATCGCCTTCTGGCGCGAGCCCCAGGTGCGATTGGCCTGCAGCGTCTCGGCGCCCATGTTCTGCAGACCCATCGGGTCAATCGACCATGTCTCGCCATCGGGGATGCCCATGGCGCGGCCCAGCAACAGCGTGCCATACGTCTTGCTCGACAGCCCGACGACCGCGAAACGATTGAACAGCGCATCCGACGAACCGGAACCCGAGTTGAAGCCGTTCTCGAGGTTCATCACGGCAGACAGCCCGCCACCCAGATCCTCGGAACCCTTGAGGCCCCACATGCTGGTCCCCCATTGGTTGCCGCCGTACTGCAGGTTGCTGGCGGTGCCGTTTGCTGTCGCGATCTTGTTCGTGTAGTCGATGCCGCCGCCGACGCGGCCATACAGCGTGACACTGCTCTGCGCGGCAGCCAGGCCGCTGGTCGCTGCCAGCAGGGCTGCAGCGGCCGCGATGGCAATCCGCTGGGATGGGTTCTTGATACGCATAGCTTTCGTCTCCTCAATTTGGCGTTGTCTTTGTTCGTTCGAGCCGAGTCTCTTGGCGGGCCCGGACAGGAGAATGAGGAGAATTGACAGCGCTGTCAATGTAGGGAGTTGCCCTAGTTCTTTGCCAAGGCACGTCACTGCAAGGCGTTGGAGACAATCGCGTGTGGTGCCTCGGACCTAGGGCAAATCCCGAGATTGACAGCGCTGTCAATTTTGACCATTCTCCAGTCCCAACCGGCCCGTGAACCGGATGCCGGTGCCGGCCAAAACGCCCTTGCGCGTGATGGCGACGAATCTCCATGTGCGCGAGCCGTCCTGCGGCTGGCCACAGAGCCGTCGATGTACTTCCGTCCTAATCTGCAGTACATCTTGCATCCGGACGGCACCAGCCAGAACAAGAACGCGTTCGTGATCAGGCTGACAGCCGGCATAGCGTTCTGAACGACAACATCAATGAAGAAGGAGACATTCATGCTTTCCCGCGTACTGAACACCATTGCCGCTGCCGCGGTCCTCACTTTCGCAGCCACCTCGGCCCACGCCAGCAAGGAAGCCCCGGTGATCGGCTTCTCGATCGACGACCTGCGCGTGGAGCGCTGGACGCACGACCGCGACTACTTTGTCGAATCGGCCAAGAAGCTGGGCGCGACCGTGAACGTGCAGTCGGCCAACGCCAACGAAGCCAAGCAGATCGCCCAGATCGAAAACCTGATCGCCCAGAATGTCGACGTGCTCGTGATCGTGCCGTTCAATTCCAAGGTGCTGGGCAACGCCATCGCCAGCGCCAAGAAGAAGGGCATCAAGGTGGTGTCGTATGACCGCCTGATCCTGAATGCCGACATCGACGGCTACGTAACCTTCGACAACGTGAAGGTGGGCGAGCTGCAGGCGCAGGGCGTAGTCAAGCTGGCACCGAAGGGCAACTACTTCCTGCTGGGCGGCGCCGCCACCGACAACAACGCCCGCCTGCTGCGCGAAGGCCAGATGAAGGTCCTCAAGCCGTACGTCGACAAGGGCGACATCAAGATCGTCGGGGAGCAGTGGACGCCGGAGTGGGACCCCTCGAAGGCGCAGAACATTGTTGAGAATGCGTTGACCGCAAACAACAACAACATCCAGGGCATCGTCGCCTCCAACGACGGCACGGCCGGCGGCGCCATCCAGGCGCTGGCACGCCAGAAGCTGGCGGGCAAGGTGCCGGTGTCGGGTCAAGATGCCGACTTGGCCGCCGTGCGCCGCGTGGCTGAAGGCACGCAAGCCATGACGGTGTACAAGCCGATCAAGGAAATTGCCGCCACCGCCGCCGAGATGGCCGTCGACTTCGTCAAGGGCACCACGCCCAAGTTCAACACCAAGCTGAACAATGGCAAGAAGGACGTCGATACCGTGCTGCTGACCCCGACGCTGCTGACCAAGGACAACCTGGATAGCACCGTCGTCAAGGACGGCTTCTATACGCATCAGCAGATCTTCGGCAAGTAAGCAGCCGGTGCAGCAGTCGGTCGTCGGTCGTCGGTCATCGGCGGTCAGTGGTCAGTCGTAGTCAGTAGGAGAACGCCATGAGCAGTAACGGCACCCTGTTCGAGATGCGCAACATCGTGAAGTCGTTCTCCGGTGTGCGTGCGCTCGACGGCGTCAGCCTGGCAGTCAAGCCGGGCGAGTGCGTCGGATTGTGCGGGGAGAACGGCGCCGGGAAATCGACCCTCATGAAGGTGCTGTCGGGGGTCTACCCCTACGGCACCTTCGAAGGCGAGATCCTGTGGGAAGGTGAGCCGCTGCACGCGCATTCCGTGCGTGACAGCGAGCGCGCCGGCATCGTCATCATCCATCAGGAACTGATGCTGGTGCAGCAGCTCTCCGTCACGGAGAACATCTTCCTCGGCAACGAGATCACCAAGCCGGGGGGCCGCATGGACTACGACGCCATGCACGCCAAGGCGGAAGAGCTGCTCGCCCGCCTGCGCCTGACCGACGTGAACGTGGCCGCGCCCGTGATGAACTACGGTAGCGGCCACCAGCAGCTCTTTGAGATTGCCAAGGCGCTGGCCAAGAACGCGCGGCTGTTGATCCTGGACGAGCCGACGTCTTCGCTGTCCGCCAAGGAAATCGAGGTGCTGCTGTCCATCATCGACGACCTCAAGCGCAGCGGCGTGGCGTGCGTGTACATCTCGCACAAGCTCGATGAGGTCAAGCGCGTGTGCGACACCGTCACCGTCATCCGCGACGGCAAGCACATCGGCACGCGCCCCGCCGCCGAAATGACCATCGACAACATCATCACGATGATGGTCGGTCGCGAAATGACATCGCTCTTCCCCAAGGTGGAACACACCGTGGGCGAAGTCGTGATGGAAGCGCGCAACGTCACCTGCTGGGATGTCACTAACCCGAACCGCAAGCGCACCGACAACGTGAGTTTTGCCGTGCGCCGCGGCGAGATTCTCGGCGTTGCCGGTCTGGTGGGCGCCGGGCGTACGGAGATGGTATCGGCGCTGTTCGGCGCCTACCCTGGCCGCTCCAGCGCCGAGATCATCATCGAAGGCAAGCCGGTCAAGGTCAGCACACCCGCGCAGGCGATTGCCAACGGCATCTGCCTGGTGCCCGAAGACCGCAAGCGCCACGGCATCGTCCCGCTGATGGCCGTGGGCGAGAACATCACGCTCGCCACGCTGGCTCAGTACGCACGCGGTTTGCGTGTCGACAAGGGCGCCGAACTCACCACCGTCGACCGCGAAATCAAACGCCTGCGCATCAAGACCGCAAGCCCCGCACTGGCGATTGCCAGCCTCTCCGGCGGCAACCAGCAGAAGGCCGTGGTCACGAAGATGGTGCTCGCGATGCCCAAGGTGCTCATCCTCGATGAGCCGACGCGCGGTGTCGACGTCGGCTCCAAATACGACATCTACAAAATGATTGCCGACCTGGCCGCCAGCGGCGTGGCGATCATCATGGTTTCTTCCGAGATGCCGGAAATCCTTGGCATGAGCGATCGTGTCCTGGTCATCGGCGAAGGCCAGTTGCGCGGCGACTTCGTCAATCAAGGCTTGACCCAGGAGCGCATCCTGGCTGCTGCAATCAACGCTGAACCCGGCCGCCAAGCGGCTTGAATTGCCATGTCCAATATCCTGCAATCCCAACTCGCCCGCCAAAACGGCGGCAATGGCGGCCCGCGCCTGGATGGCCGCGCCATCCAGCAACTGTTCGTGCGCTACAAGGTGCTGGCGCTGCTGCTGGCCGTCGCACTCATCTGGTTCTTCTTCTACTTCCAGACCAACGGCACGTTCCTCAAGCCCAACAGCATCTCCAACCTGTTCCTGCAGATGTCGGTGACGGGCATGCTGGCCTGCGGCATGGTGTTCGTCATCATCGCGGGTGAGATCGATCTTTCAGTCGGCTCGCTGCTGGGCCTGCTGGGCGGGCTGGTCGCCATCCTGACCGTCAACCTCGGATGGAACACCTGGCTGGCTGTGGGCACGGTGCTCGTGGCGGGCGCGGCCATCGGCGTGGTCAACGGTTTCATCACGACCAAGCTGCGTGTGCCGTCGTTCATCGTTGGCCTGGGCGGGATGCTGGCCTTCCGTGGCTTGCTGCAATGGAGCACCGACAGCGTGACGATTGCCCCGGTGCCTGACGACCTCGGCAACCTCGCGCAGGGCTTCGTGCCGGCATGGCTGTCGTGGTCGCTGGCCGCCGTCATCGTCGTGGGCTCGGTTGTGCTGACCGTGCGCCGCCGTCGCGAGCGCGCTCGCCTATCGCTCTCGCTCACGCCGATCTGGGCGGACGGGCTGAAGCTGCTGGCCATCGCCGCAGCATCGTTTGGCTTTGTCGCAGTGCTCAACGACGCCAGCGGCGTGCCGCTGCCCGTGCTGATCCTGCTGGTGCTGCTGGCCATCTTCTCGTACGTCGCTACGCAAACCGTGTTCGGCCGTCACGTCTATGCAGTGGGCGGCAACATGGAAGCCACGCGCCTGTCCGGCGTGAACGTCGGCCGCGTCAAGCTGCTGGTGTTCGTGCTGATGGGCCTGATGTGCGCGTTCGCGGGCATCATCACCACGGCCCGTTCGGCCGCAGGTTCGCCCTCCGCCGGTGTGGGCGGCGAACTGGATGCCATCTCCGCGTGCTTCATCGGCGGCACGTCGATGCGCGGCGGCTCGGGTACGGTGTACGGCGCGCTGATTGGCGCGCTCGTCATGGCCAGCCTCGACAATGGCATGCAGCAGATGAACGTCGACGCCTCGTGGCAGATGATCGTCAAGGGTGTGGTGCTGGTGGTCGCAGTGCTGATCGACGTGCTGTCGGGCTCCAATCGCGGCTGACCTCGGCGGCTGACGTCGGCAGACGCCACACAACTCCTGGGCCCGTCTAGGCCCCCTCCTGATCTCGAACGACACGGCGGCGCGCGATGGTGTTGCAGCGCCAGCCGCCGGTCGCGCCTTTCTTTCCTTCATCCCGAACGGAATTCCACATCGTGGCTGACTACCAAACCCCTGCTCGCGTTCTTGTGACCGGCGTCGCTGGCAACCTAGGCCGCAAGGTCGTCGAGGCACTGGCCTCCGCCCCGTGGTGCACCTCCATCATCGGCGTCGACTGGGTTGCACAGAACATCGAGTTCTCTCCGCAAGCGGCCCAACGTTTCCAATGGGTCAAGGCCGACCTGACGCAAGCCGATGGTGCATGGACGGATCTGCTGAGCAACGTCGATGCGGTCATCCACCTGGCTGCCATCCACTCCACGCCAGACGCCACGTGGGAGCAGGCGCTGGCCTCCTACGGAATGACGCTCAATGTGCTGCAGGCCGGCGCCACGCACGGCGTGCGCCGCTTCGTGTTCGCCTCGTCCAACCACGCGATGGGCGCATACAAGGACCAACCCCTGGCTGGCACCATCGGCCCCGGTAAGCTCACCGCCGAGCTGCCGCCCGCCCCAGGCACGCGCTGGAATAACGGCACTGAAGACGTCTACTCACTCGCCTACGGAACGTCCAAGGCAATGGGCGAACGGCTCTGCAAGGCAGTGGGCGCCGTCTGCGCAGCCAACGGCGGCAAGCTGTCGATCGTGTCGCTGCGCATCGGCTGGGCGCTACCCGACGAGAACGACCCCAACGACATCAACTATTCCGGCACCGCCGGCACACCCGTGCCGACGGAGCTGCCCGATGAGGCCAGCCGCACCGCACTGCGCTGGTTCCGCAACATGTGGCTCTCGAATGGGGATTTGCGCCGGCTTTTCCTGTGCTCCATCACGGCCGACCCGGCGCGCTGGCCAGCACCGGCCATCGTCGTGAATGGCGTGTCGAATAACCGAGGAATGGATTGGGGCCTGGAGACCGGGCGCGAGTTGCTGGGGTATGACCCGCAGGATGATTTGTATGGGTTGATCGAACAACCAGCCTGATCGCCGCCTTGCCGCCGGCCAGACTGCTCAACGCGTCGCCGGCGCGCAAGTCGATTCCCGAATCACCAGCTCATACTGCAAGTTTTCGTGCACCGAATGCGGCTTCAGCCCCGGCAGATGCGGGCGATGAATCGCAATGAGCTGTTCCACAGCCGCATGCGCCATCGCCTGGATCGGCTGGCGCACGGTGGTGAGCGCTGGCCAGAGCTGGCGTGAGAGCGGCGTGTCGTCGTAGCCGCAAATGGAGAGTTCTTCCGGCACCTTGATGCCGCGCGCCTGGGCCACCCGCAGCACGCCGGCAGCCATGTCGTCGTTGCCGGCAAAGATGGCGGTGGGACGTGGCTCGCAGGACAGCAACCGCTCAGCGCAGGCCACGCCAGACTCGAACGAGTGCTCGCCCTGCTCGACCAATCGTTCGTCGACTTCGATGCCGGCCTGCGCCATCGCGTCGCGATAGCCAAATACGCGTTGATACGCCGCGCCATGGGCCGGGTCGCACACCACGAAGCCGATGCGGCGGTGGCCCAGCCCGATCAGATGCAGCGTCATGTCGCGCGCGGCAGCGCGGTCTTCGGTGTTGACGGACAGCCCTTTGTGCTCGCGGTCGGCCGGTGCCAAGCGCACGTAGTCGATGCCGGCTTCATCCAGCGCCGTAATGAGCGACGGCACGTCCGACACCGGCGGCGTCAGGATGATGCCGGCCAGGGCACGCTGGCGCGCACTCTGGATGATCTGCTCGGCGAGGTTCGGGTCGCGGTAGTTGCACGGCGTGAGCAGCAGGCTGTAGTCGAGCGCCTGGCAGGCTTCGAGCGCGCCATGCTGAATGTTGACGATGTAGTTGTCGGAGGGGTTGTCGTAGACCAGCGCGATGATGTCGGCGCGCTTGCTGGCCAGTCGCCGGGCAGCCGGGTTGGGCCGGTAGTCGAGCGCCTGCATCGCCTCGACCACCTTCGCGCGCGTCTTTTCGCTGATGTTGGGCTCGTGGTTGAGCACGCGCGAGACGGTCTTGATGGACACGCCCGCATGCGCGGCAACATCATCGACGGTGACAGCTCCTGCGTTGCGCTTCATGGTCTGACGATGGTCTGGCGAGAGTGGTTCTGGAACACGGAACGGGCGCCATCACGCGCCCGTCAATGTGTTCGATTTTACCGCCAACCCCCGCGCGGCGCGGCCGAAAAAAAAACTAACGGGCGCTCAATCCCGAACGGCCGATCGGCAACCGGACGATGCCTTGCGCCAGGCTCACGCCCAGCAGAACGAGGCCGCCCCCGATCCAGTGATACCCGTGCACCGTCTCACCCAGCATCACGGCAGCCATACCGGCCGTGAAGACCGGCATCAGGTTCATCAACACCGCCGTACGCTCGCTGCCGATGCGCTTGAGCCCCTGCATCCACAGATACGACGCGGCGATCGACGAAGCAATGCCGGCATAGACCACCAGCCCGATGCCCTTGGCCGGCACGGCCAGGCTATGCGCCGTCATGGCCAGCGGCACGAGCATCACGACGGCCATCAGTACCTGCACGTACAGGTTGAGCCACTGCCCGAACGGCAACGCCCAACGGCGGTAGAGGATGTTGTAGAGCGCATATGCAGTGGCGCCGGCAAGCACCAGCACGTCGCCGTGATTGATGCCGCCATCGAACAGGTTGGCCGGCTCTCCGCGCCCCAGCAGATAGAGCACGCCCAGGAGCGACACCACCACGCCCGTCACGGCCTGCGCACCGACCGGCTGGCGAAATACCACCACGTTCAGCATCAGCCCGAGCATCGGGACCAGCGCCCCGATCACGCCCATGTTGGTCGCGCTCGTGCTGTGCGCCGCGTAATACGCCAGGCATTGGTACATCACCATGCCGAGCAGCGCGAGCACCGCAAAGCGCCGCCACTGCGCCAGCAGAGCCCGCCGTTGACGCCACAGCGGCCGCGCGCAGAACGGCGTGAGCACGATGGCCGCCAACAACCACCGGTAGAACGAAATGGCCGCCGGGTCCACTACCCCGGCCGCGGCCTTCGACACGATCGTGTTGGCGGCCCAGATCAGCACCGCCATCAAGGGATACAGCACAGGCACGACGGCCTCCTCGAACACTGGAAGACGGCAGTGTAGTAATGTCCGGTTCAAAACATATACTTCGAACCGGACAACATCACCCCTCGAAAGCGACAACCGTGGCTGACACTCTGTACACCGCCTACCGCGATGCCGATCGACGGGTGCCGCAAGGAGCCCCGTTCTACTTTCGCTACGACCATTTCGAGCCGGAAACCGATATCGAGCCGCACACGCACCCGTGGGGCCAGATCAACCGCATCAGC
The DNA here is from genome assembly GCF_052045975.1 of Ralstonia sp. 22086. NCBI lineage: Bacteria > Pseudomonadati > Pseudomonadota > Betaproteobacteria > Burkholderiales > Burkholderiaceae > Ralstonia > Ralstonia sp. 22086. The sequence continues at coordinate 489,828 of NZ_JBQEPZ010000004.1, forward strand.
CTCGGGTTGATGGAGGTGGTGGTCGGTGGCCGCCGGCTGACGGCACCCGCCGAATACGTGATCTGGGTGCCGGCCAACCAGCCCCATTCGGCATCGATCCGGCAGGCGACGGACTTCCTCTCTGTGTACATGGCCGAACCGCTTGCGCAGCGGCTGCCGCCCATGGCCTGCCTGATTCCGCAGACGCCGCTGGTGCGCGCGCTCTTCGAAGACTTCGCCACGCGCCGCGTCACCACCATGACCGACGAATGGGACCTGCGCCAGTTCGAGCTTCTGGTTGAAACGTTGGTGCGCGCCGGCCACGCCGACAGCTACCTGCCCGACAGCACCGATCGCCAGCTCGAGCCCATCCTGCACGCCATCCGCCTGGACCCAGCCGAGGCCACCACGCTGCAGCAATGGGCCGAACGCGTGCACAGCACCGAACGTACCCTGGCGCGCCGCTTCCAGACCGAACTGGGTATGAGCTTCGTGCAATGGCGCAACCGCGTGCGCCTGCTGCGGGCGCTGGTGTGGCTCAAGGAAGACCGCCCAGTGCAGGACATTGCGCTCGCGCTCGGCTATGGAACACCCTCGGCGTTTATTGCGATGTTCCGCAAGCAGGTGGGGTTTTCGCCCGAGCGCTATCGCCGGCAGATGTGCGGCGAGACCGAACGCCCCGGCGCATAGGCCATCGGCATCAAGGTGCCGAAGCGCGTGGAATCGTGCGCGCGCTGCGACGGTTCGAACCGCAAGCGAATGGGCCCGGTATCGGCACGGGTACGGAGGGTTTTAATGTGTTGGCCACGCAGTTGAAGGGCCTTTGCCCAGGCTGGGCACTGGCAACACTTCGCTGCAACAACTCAAAACAATTGTGAGAAACCGCGCCGCGTCGCCGTTTGCGGGCCGCCATGTCCTTTAGAATTCGCTCTGTTGCAGATTTGGAAGTCCACACATGCGCACACCACGGTTCGCATCTGCCCGGATGCTGGGCAGCGCGCTCACCCTGAGCACGTTGGCACTCAGCGGCTGCAGTTCACTGATGTCGGAAGGCACGACCACGGCGGCCGGTATCGGGGGGGCAGCCCTCGCCGCCAAGGTGACCGACAACGCCGCGGTGGCCACCGGCATCGGGCTGGGCGTACAGGCCGGCGCACGGGCCGCGTTGCAGCACAGTCAGCGCGTTGTCCACACCGAAACGCAAGACCACATCGCGCAGATTGCCGGGGCGCTGGCCGACAACACTGTCGGCAACTGGCTGGTCAAGCACCGCATTCCGTTGGAGCCCGACGAACACGGCCGCGTGGTGGTCACGCGTTCGATCAACGGGCCGCTCGTCAACTGCAAGGAAATCCTCTTCACCGTGGACGGAGTTGAAGACGGCGCCGCAAAGGTCGACTTCTTCGTCGCGTCGATCTGCCATGACGGCAAGCAATGGAAGTGGGCGACGGCAGAACCGGCCACGGCGCGATGGGGATCGCTGCAATGAGCCGCGCGCGCTGGTTTGCCGCAGCGTGTGCGGGCCTGATGACTGGCTGCTCGTCGGTCGGGCCGTTGACCGGCGCCGCGGCGGGCGTGGCCACCGGCACAGTCACGGGAAACCCGGCAGTGGCTTATGGCGTGGCGGTGTCGGTCAACGCCGCGACCGATGCGTCGATCAAATACGCAACGCGCAAATGGGCCGCCAGCGAACAGGATGCGCTGGCCATGGCAGTCGGGCGGTTGAGCGACAGCACGCCTTCGCTCAACTGGTCGCTCGAACGCATGATGGGCCTGACCAAGGCGCACGGCCAAGTCGTGTTGGTGCGCACGTTCACGACACCGCTGGCCACCTGCCGCGAAGCCGTCCTGACCGTTCAGGAAGCCCAAGCGCCCAAGAATGCGCCCGGTGCCGGTTACACGATCTATGCGTGCCAGAACGGCACCACATGGCAATGGGCCAACGCCGAGCCCGCCGTGCCGCGCTGGGGCAACCTGCAGTAGCGCGCTTCCTCCATCGGCGCTGAGCAGCCACGCGCGCGGCACTCGCCTAGACGCTCCCCGGCGCCGAATTAAGCATCGATCAGACGAGACATTAGAAAGTTTCACCTCAGATTGTTGGAGAACGGGCCGTTCTGGGGGATGCGCTTTCTGCGCGCCCTCTCTACGATGCGGGCGCGCATTTCGATGCGGGGGCAGCGCGTTAGCCATATGCGCTGTGGCATCGAAGCGGCTTTCCAAACTCCATCAATAAGAAGGACTTTCATGTTTCGCATTTTCGTATCCGGTATTGCCCTTTCTCTTGCCCTGTCTGGCTGCGCGGTCAGCGTCGGCAGTGGAACGGGCGTTGACAAGATTGCCGACGCCACACAGGAATCGTTGCAAAAGCAATTCGTCCCAGGCGTCGCCAAACGTGAGGACGTAGCGCTCGAGCTGGGCGCGCCGAGCGACAAGGCTGCGGCCGGCGGTCTCGACATCTGGAACTATCGTTACGCGCGAAACGCGGCGATCGGCGTCGTGTTTGTCGGGATTCCGATTGGTTCGAAGAAGATCGCCTCGTTCTACTTCGACGATGCCGACGGCGTGCTCAAGAAGATCGAATACAAGGTCCTGCAGCAGTAACCCCTTTCTCGCCTGCCGTGCCCGCCACCTTGGTGCGGGCGCGGCATGGCCAACATCTCCTTTCCGCAGTACGTCAATTCCCCCAACCGCAACGCGCGAACAAGGCTGGCTTGTTAAATTTAATACGAATCATTATCATTTGTGTTCTCAAAATAAATTGAACACTGCCATGCACGGTATTGCCCTCCTGCTCGGGCTGCTGGCGGCGGGCTGCCTGTATGCGGCTGCGCCCAACCAGGTGTTGCTCGCGCCCGCTTCGCGCCTGCGCAGGCGCGTCCTGTGTAGCGTTGCCGTTGCGTTGTCGGTCATCGCCGTGGTGCTGTGGAACGACGTGCTTGGTTGGGCGGGGGCCGTTATCGCGGTGGTGCTGGCGGTCACGGGTGCGTTGTCGCTGTGGCCCATGGTGGGTGCGTGGACGCGGCAACGGCGTGCAGGCGTTGAGGCGCAGTCATGAACGGCATGGGCACCAAGTGGCTGGCCGGTACCGTTCTGGGGCTGCCGCTGTCGGTCGCGCTGTGCACGCTGTCGATTCTGTGGCTGCCGGGCGGCTGGGAAAGCGGCGTCATCGGCGCGCTGCTCGCGTGCCTGCCGCTATGGGCCGTGATCATCAGCGTGAGCGTGTTGTTTCCCACCAGCGCCCGTGCGTGGACCCTGCTGGCTGCCGCCAACGCGGTTTCGTTCGGCGTGCTCTGGCTACCGCGCCTGATGGTGACCTGACCTCGCCATGAAATCGACGACCTTGCGTCTGTATCAGACGCTGCATACCTGGGTGGGCCTGATAGCGGGTTGGGCGCTATTCATCGCGTTCTTTGCGGGGGCGCTCACCGTGTTCCATGAAGAACTGCACGCGTGGCAGAACCCGCTGCGCGCCAAACATGCGGCCGTCGCCACCACCCCTGCCGATATCGACCACTTCGTAAACGCGCTGGTCCGCACGCATCCGGCCGCTGCGGCCAGCGCGTACGTCATCTTCCCGAACGAGGGCGAGCCGGATTTCTCCGCGTATTGGCAGACCAGCAAAGGCGATTGGCAGATGACGACCGGCAGTGGGCTGGCGGCTGGTAAGACCTCGCCGAAAGACCTGTCGATCGAGCCATCGAGGGGCGAGCTGGCCAATTTCCTGAACCGGCTGCACTACTCGCTGGGTCTGGACGCGCCGGGCATGTACTTCATGGGCGTGATCTCGGTGCTCTACGGTGTGGCGCTCATCTCAGGCGTGCTGCTGCACCTGCCGCGCCTGAAGAAGGATCTGCTGGCCGTGCGCCCAGGGCGCAATCTCAAGCGCTTCTGGATGGACATGCACAACGTGCTCGGACTGTTCAGCCTGCCCTTCCACCTCATCTTCGCGATCACAGCGCCGGTGCTGTGTCTGAGCATCGTGCTGATGACCGTGTTCAACACGGTGGCGCTCAACGGCAAGCTGTTCGATGCGGTGCCGCGTGTGACAACAGCGGCCGGCACGGTGGTTGCGGCCAACCGCGCAGCGCCGATGCTGCGAGCCGAGCAACTGCTGGCCCGTGCACGCGAGTTGACCGACCCGAACTTCACCATCAAGTCGATTCACTACCAGCACATTGGCGATGCGAATGCCGTGGCGGAGCTACGCGGCAGCAGCACACGAGCGGTCGGCGACTACGGCTCCGTGGCGATTCACGCAGCGGCCAACCAACCCAACAGCGGCAAGCTCGTCGGCAACCAGACACCCGATGCGCGCGACACCAACCACGCCATTTACAGCCTCGTCTACGGCCTGCACTTCGGCACTTACGGCGACATCGCGCTGCGTCTCGCGTATCTCGTGATGGGGCTGGCGGGGGCCTTCGTCTTCTACTCGGGCAACCTGCTGTGGATCGAATCGCGCCGCAAGCAGCGCAAGGCAGAGCAACCGCGCCTGCATCAACTGCTGGCCCGCGCCACGGTGGGCGTGTGCATCGGATGCTGCGTCGGCGTAATGGCGACATTCCCGGCGGCGCTGCTGTGGCCGGAGCGTTCGGCGGGCGTGACGTACTACACCGTGTTCTTCGCGGCGATTGCCTGGGCGATGCTGCGGCCGCCAGTACGCGGCGCCGTGGAACTGCTGAGCGCTGCCGCTATTGCAGCAGTGCTTGCGCCCGTCACCAACGCCGCCGTCACCAGCGACCACCTGCTGCGCACGATGGCGCGTGGCGATTGGATGGTGGCCGGTTTCGACCTGGGTGCACTGGCGCTTGCGTGCGGCTTTGTCGGCCTTGCGCGTGCGACGCTGCGCCGGGCGCGCCACGGTGCGCATGATTCTGTCTGGGCCACACCGGTGCGTGAAGCGCGCGTCGGCAATGACCTGCATCCGAGCGTCGCCAGAGAGCCATAGCTCCACACGCTCCGCACCACGAAACCACAACACCCGCACAGAACTCCGCGCATGCCGCACGTCGGCTCGCGCGGGACTGCGCACGCCTGTCCACTACATTGATCCAGGGGAGCTTGATCATGCGAGCCGTTGCTTTGCCACCCGCTTCACGTCGTTCCATCAACCGCCTTCGCCCAACGCCGCTGGCGCGGCGGCTCGCGCTGGCATTCGTCGCCATGGGTGCAGGCGCATCGGCGTACGCGCAGCAGACCACCACGCAGGTCGACCTGCCCGCCACGCAAGTCACTGCCGGCAAACCTGCTGCCTATGGCGCAAAGCAGGCCAGCACCGGCGCACTGGGCGACAAGGCTGTGCTCGACACGCCGTTCACCATCAACGTTGCCACGCAAGAGTTGATCCAGAACCGTCAGGCGCAGACCATCGGCGAGGTGTTCAAAGGCGATCCGGCGGTCACCGCCAACAACGACGGCTACATCGGCGAGGCGTCGAACATCACCATCCGCGGCCTGCAGCTCGACTTATTGGAGGGCTACAAGGTCGACGGCCTGGCCGTGCCCAACTGGGGCAGCGATGTGCCGCTCGAACACTTCGAGCGCGTGGAACTGCTCAAGGGCCTGTCGGGCTTCATGTATGGCTTCGGCACGCCCGGCGGCATCGCCAACTTCGTGACCAAGCGCCCGACGAACACCTTTGGCGGCAGCGCCACGTTCGGCTTTACCAGCGGCGGCACGCTCAAGGAATCGGTCGATGTGGGCGGGCGCTTCGGCCCGACCAAGGCCCTGGGCGCGCGCCTGGGTGTGGTGCATGAAGAAGGCGACACCTTCGTCGACGGCGGCCATATCAAGCGCGACTCCGCATCATTGGCGCTCGATGCGCGCATCACGCCGGATCTGCAGTGGTCGTTCGACGGCCTGTACATGCAACGCAACGTGCAGGGTGCGTACTACGGCATCATCCCCGGCCAGGATTTTGGTGTGCCGGTCACGGAGTTCGTGCGCACGCCGCGCGCCATTGACGGCAGCCAGCGTGTGTCATCACCAGGCTCGTATTACGAGACCGAGATCAAATCCGTCGGCACCGAACTGAACTGGGCCGCCACGCCCGACTGGAACGTGCGCGCCGCCTATCGCTACACGCAGCAGAACCGCGGCAACGCCGACAGCGCGATCCAGCTGACAGACAACGCAGGCAACTTCAGCGAGCTGCAGTACAGCTCGTACCAGCGCTACCAGTACAGCCAGGCGCAGGTGATGGCCAACGGCAAGGTGCGCACAGGCCCGATCGAGCATGAACTCGTCTTCGGCACCTCGTGGCAGAGTCTCACGCAAGCCACGGGCGGCTTTGCTTCCACGCTGCTCGGCACGGGCAACTTGTACGACACGTCGGCGTTCGTGTCGTCCGGGGCGACACCAATGCGGGTGCCTGCGTCCGACGGTCTGGCTCGCCCATCCAGGATCGATCAGACCGCCATCTTCGCCAGCGATACGGCCAAGTTCAACGAGCACTGGTCGGTGCTTGGCGGGTTGCGCTATACGCGTTTCAACCAGACCGGCTACAACGCCGACGGCAGCACCTCCGCCAAATACACTCGCGAGCCGATCACGCCCACGCTGGCGGTGATGTTCAAACCCGTGCAGCCGGTGACGCTGTACACGAGCTACGTGGAATCGCTGGAGGCCGGCGCCACCGCACCCATCACGGCACTCAACGCGGGCACGGTATTCGGGCCGCTCAAGAGCAAGCAGATTGAGGTGGGCGCCAAGGCTGAGCTCCACGACTGGACATTCGGCGCGGCGCTGTTCCAGGTGCAGCGCGGGCTGGCGTATTTGCGGCCGGATAACGTCTATACGCAAGACGGCATGACGCGCTATCGCGGGCTGGAGTTGAGTGCACGCGGCAAGCTCGCGCGTGACTGGACGCTGCTGGGCGGGGTGCTGTTCATGAACTCAGAGAACACGGAGTCCGACGCGTCCGTGCTGGGCAAGCGCGCCTACGGGTCGCCGCGCTTCAAGGCGACGGCCTATGTGGAATATGCCGTGCCGCCGGTGCCTGGGCTCGTGCTGTCGGCAGGTGGGCAGTACGTCGGCAACTCGGCGCTTGAGGCGGACAACAGCAACATCGTGCCGGGGTATCACACGTTTGATGTGGGGGCGCGGTATTCGACCAAGGTGGGCGGCAAGCCGGTGACGCTGCGGTTCAACGTCGACAACCTGACGAATGAGAAGTACTGGTTGCCGAGCTGGGGGTTCATTCTGGTGCAGGGGGCGCCGCGGACGTTTAGGGCTAGTGCTACGGTTTATTTTTGATTTTTCTGTTTTGCTTTTGTTTGGTGTTGTTGGTGCGCCCCTTGTTTCATCCCCTGCCGGGGCTGACTCACTTTCTTTGGTCTTGCCCAAAGAAAGTAAGCAAAGAAATGCGCGCCCGAGATGGCGACCCATTCCTTGAATTTCTGTAACCGTGCGGGGAAGGAGGCAAACTCGCTGCGCTCAGACAAGCCTCCTTCCTTTTTCCGCCCGCTTACAGAAATTCAAGGCGCCATCTAGGGCAGGGAAGTCAAAGGCCAAACCATCTAAGCGCAGGCCCAAACGACAAGGCCAACCTCACGACGGGTTAGCCTTTTTCTTTTGACGTTAGGCCCTTGATGGCGCCTTGGATTTTTGTTGCGGGAAGGATAAAGAGGGGAGGCCTGTCTGAGCGCAGCGAGTTTGCCTCCCCTCCCTTCCCGCGACACAAATCCAAGGAGGGGGTCGCCATCTCGGGCGCGCCTTTCTTTTGCCTACTTTTCTTTGGCAAGACAAAGAAAAGTAGGTCGTGCCCGGCAGGGAACGAAACAGGGGTGGACCACCAGCATAAAAAACAAGTTGCATATCTAACCATCATCCCCTACCATCCACCTCACCATGTTCGACCACTGCCTCTACTTCAACACCACCGCCCTGGCCCGCAAGCTCGACCGAGTCTGGGCAGACGCCTTTGCGCCGTTCGATCTCACGCCGCCGCAAGGCTTCATGCTCCGCGCAATCGTCGATCGCCCGGGCATGCTGCAAAGCGAGTTGTCGGAAGCGATGTCCGTCACGCGCCCCACGGCAACGCGCGCGCTAGATGGACTGGAGGCCAAGGGCCTGATCGAACGTCGCAAGACGGAAGCCGACGGCCGCGAGACCGCCATCTTCCCGACGCGGGAAGCGGTCAAGATCGGCGCCGCGTTGAACGAGGCAAGCGGCGCCGTGACCGCAAGGTTGAAGCGCGTGCTGGGCAGTACCGAATTCACCGATACGGTGACGAAGATCCGCGGTGTGCGCTCCACCCTGACATAAGCGTCCATTTTTTTTGACCAAGTAGTTGCATTGCTAACTAACAGGAGAAACCATCATGCCTATCCTCAACGTCAAAGTCAGCGCCCAACGTTCTGCAGAAATGACGCAGAAGATCGCCAGCACCTTGCTGGACCTTACCTCCCGCATCCTCGGCAAGGACCCGAAGGTCACGGCCATTGCCATCGACTATGTCGACCCGGAAGACTGGATCGTCGGCGGGCAGACGCTGGCCGCGCAAGGCAAGAACAGCGTCTATTTCGACATCAAGGTGACGGACGAAACGAATACCAAGGCGGAGAAGGCGCAGTACATCGCCGAGGCGTTCGCGGCGTTTGCTGAGCTACTCGGCAATCTGCATGAAGAGAGCTATATCTATGTGCAGGACGTTCGCGCCGCAGCTTACGGCTACGGCGGCAAGACGCAGGAATACCGCTACCAGCACGCGTAAATATGCCGGCCGCGTCGCTCCAGACCCAACAACGATCAGGTGAAATCATGAACCGCATGAGCGCATTCTTCGCGGCCAGTTGGCTGGCCGCCGCGTTGCTGTACTTTGGCCAACATTCGTTGCCGTTGACCGCGCTGTCGGGTGTGGTGTTGCTCGCTGGCTTCGATCTGCTGCGTCCGTGAAACTTCAGTGGGTGCGGTGCTGCGCCCGGTATTGCAAGGGGCTGCAGCCGTGGCCCGCGAAGAACGCGCGGCTCAGTGCGCTGACGCTGCCGTAGCCGCATTCATCGGCAATGTGATCGAGCGGCTGGCGGCCGGTGCGCAGCAAAAACGCCGCGAGCTCCCCACGGAGCGCCGCCACGTAACGCCTCAGGTTGCTGCCGGTGGCGGCGGCAAAACGGCGCGTCAAGGTCCGCTCGCTCATCGCTGCCTGGGCGGCCAGTTCTGCAAGTGCTGGGGGCGCTGCCAGTTCCCGCTCCACGATGTCCTGGATGGCCAGGATGGCCGCATCGCCATGGCGCTTGAACTGCGCGGTCCACACGGCCATGTGTTCGTATGACGGCAGCGATTGCGTGAGCGCCGTGCGCAGCATCCGCCGCGATGCACCCGCCCCGCAGCAGTGATCGATGACGTACGCGCAAGCGTCCACGGCGGGGTTGATACCGCTGACGGTGATGATGCGGCCGTCCACCGCCAGCGGCTGGTCGGGCGTGTAACGCACGCCGGGAAAATGCCGGGCAAACCAGGCGCGCTCGCTCGCCAGCCCCGTCGCCCGGCAGCCATCAAGCAGCCCCGCCTTGGCGAACAGCGGCGCCGCGTTCATGCCAACGACCAGGGCGCCAGCCTCATAGCGCCTGCGCAGCCAATCGGCGATACGCGCCTCTTCCGCATCCAATGCCGCCTCCGGGGCGAACTGCGCGGGCACGATCACGACGTCGTAGGCCGCCTCGATCAACGCGGCGGTGGCGGGCACGGGCATATCACCAAAGCTCGATACGGCGCCACCATCGGTGGACAGCAGATCGATGTCGAAAAGCCGGCTGCCCATCACATCCACGCTGCGCGCCTGCATGGTGCCGGCAATGAGCAGCATCTCTTGAGTGATAAACACGTAACCGGCAAACAAGCGAGGCGGCAGCAGGATGGCGATGCGCGCCCGCGCGTGCACACCGTGGCGTTTGGAGGCTGCTTTCGGCTGGCGCTTCATGTCAATAAAGTGGCGATTCAGATCAACCGGAATTGTCGCGGCCTTGTTGAAATACGGCAACCCCTCTGCCACCGATCCTGAGCCGCCATGATTGCCCGCACGCTGTTCGACGCTGAACACGACACCTTCCGAGACTCCGTCCGCCGCTTCATCGAGGCCGAAGTCCTGCCCCACCACGAGCGCTGGGAAGACCAGGGCTACGTCGACCGCGCCATCTGGGAAAAGGCGGCCGCCGCCGGCTACCACTGCGCCAGCATGCCCGAAGCGTATGGCGGCGCAGGTGCCGACATCCGCTACAGCACCGTTCTGATGGAAGAGATCGCGCGGGCAGGCGCAACGGGCCTGGGCTTCGGCCTGCACTCCGAAATCGTCGCGCCGTATCTGCTGCACTACGGAAGCGAGGCGCTGAAACAGTCCTACCTGCCCAAGCTGGCGAGCGCAGAGATGATCGGCGCGATTGCCATGACCGAGCCCGGCGCCGGCTCCGACCTGCAAGGCGTGCGCACCACCGCCACGCGCAGCAGCGACGGCAGCCACTACGTGCTCAACGGCTCGAAGATCTTCATCACCAACGGCTGGCACGCCGATGTGGTGATCGTCGTGGCGCGCACCACGCCGGAAGGCGGCGCCAAGGGCACGAGCCTCTTCGTGGTCGACACGAGCATGGAGGGCTTCAGCAAGGGCAAGCGCCTGAAGAAGGTCGGCATGAAAGCGCAGGACACCGCCGAGCTGTTCTTCGACAACGTGCGCGTGCCGGCCGCCAACCTGCTCGGCGAAGAGCATCGCGGTTTTGCCTACCTGATGCAGGAGCTGCCGTGGGAGCGCCTGCAGATTGCCATCGGCGCCATCGCTTCGGCCGAAGGCGCGCTTGAATGGACGCTGCGCTACGTGCGCGAACGCCAGGCCTTCGGCAAATCCATCCTCGATTTCCAGACCGCGCGACACGCACTGGCGGAACTGAAAACCGAAGTCCAGATCGGCCGCGTGTTTGTCGACCAGTGCATCGCGCTCAAGCTGGCCGGCAAGCTCGATGCCGCCACGGCGTCCATGGCCAAGTACTGGACCACCGACCTGCAGTTCAAGGTGATGGACCGCTGCGTGCAACTGCACGGCGGCTACGGCTACATGTGGGAATACCCCATCGCCCGCGCGTGGGCCGATTCTCGCGTGCAGCAGATCTACGGCGGTACCAACGAGATCATGAAAGAGCTGATCGCCCGCACCCTTTAACGAGCACGACCTTCAGGACGCAACGCTATGGAAGCCTATATCTACGACGCCGTGCGCACCCCGCGCGGCAAGGGCAAGAAGGACGGCAGCCTGCACGGCGTGACGCCGCTGCGCCTGGCCGCGACCGCACTGCGCGCCATCCGCGATCGCAATCAGCTCGACACGGCACTCGTGGACGACGTGGTGCTCGGCTGTGTTGAACCCGTGGGCGAGCAAGGCGCGTGCATCGGCCGCGTGGCAGTGCTGTCCGCCGGCTATGCCGAGACGACGGCCGGGGTGCAGATCAACCGCTTCTGCGCTTCGGGCCTGGAGGCCTGCAACATGGCTACCGCACAGGTCATGGCCGGGCAAAGCGACTTCGCCATCGGCGGCGGCGTGGAGAGCATGTCGCGCGTGCCGATGGGCGCCAGCGGTGGCGCATGGCCGGTCGACCCGGCCGCCGCCATCCCGCTGTATTTCGTGCCGCAGGGCGTGTCGGCCGACACCATCGCCACCAAGTGGGGCTACAGCCGCCATGACGTCGACGCCTATGCCGCGGAGAGCCACCGCCGCGCCCATGCGGCCAGCACGGCGGGCTGGTTCACGGGTTCCATCGTGCCGGTGCGCGACCAGAACGGCCTGACCATCCTCGACCGCGACGAGATGATCCGCCCGCAGACCACCGTCGACACACTCGCGCAGCTCAAACCCTCGTTTGCGGAATTGGGCGAGCAATACGGCTTTGACGCGGTGATCCGCCAGCGCTATCCGGAACTGGAACGCATCGAACACGTGCACCACGCGGGCAACAGCTCGGGCATCGTCGATGGCGCCGCGGCCGTGCTGATCGGCAGCCGCGAGGCCGGCAATCGCGCGGGCCTCAAACCGCGTGCTCGCATCCGCAGCTTTGCGAGCATCGGTTCGGAGCCGTCGATCATGTTGACGGGGCCATCGTATGCAGCAGAGAAGGCACTCAAGCGCGCCGGCATGTCGGCATCCGACATCGATCTGTTCGAGCTGAACGAAGCCTTCGCCTCGGTCGTGCTGCGCTTCATGGAGGTGCTGGCCGTGCCGCATGACCGCATCAACGTCAACGGCGGCGCCATTGCGATGGGCCATCCGCTCGGTGCAACGGGCGCCATGATTCTCGGCACGCTGCTCGACGAGCTGGAACGGCGTGGCGCAAGCACGGGCCTGGCCACGCTGTGCGTCGGTGCCGGCATGGGCACCGCCACCATCATCGAACGCGTTTAAGGAGCGTGCTGACATGATCGACATCATCATCGACACCGACGGCATCGCCACGCTCACGTGGAACCAGCCGGGCCGCGCGCAGAACGTGCTCAACGGCGACACCTGCGCCGCCTTCTTTGCCGCCATCGACCGCGTATGCGCAGATGCGAGCGTCAAGGGCATTCTCGTCACCTCGGCCAAGGCGGATTTCATTGCCGGCGGCGACCTCGAATGGCTGCAGGCCAGCGACGACGCAGCCACGTTGTTTGATCGCACGTGCGAGCTGCACCGCATGCTGCGCAAGCTGGAAACCTGCGGCAAACCCGTGGCCGCCGCACTGCCGGGCTCCACGCTGGGCGGCGGGTTGGAGATTGCGCTCGCCTGCCACTACCGCGTGGCGGCAGACAACGCCCGCGCGCGCTTTGGCCTGCCGGAAGTCACGCTGGGCCTCTTGCCGGGTGGCGGCGGCACGCAGCGTCTGCCGCGCTTGATTGGTGTGCAGAAAGCGTTGCCGATGCTGCTGGAAGGCAAGCGCATCAAGGCCGCCGACGCGCTCAAGCTCGGCATTGTCGATGCGGTCGTCAATGCGGGCGAAGAAGCCGACGCCGCGCGCACGTGGCTGCTGGGCGAAGGCCAGACCCGCGCGCAGCAGCCGTGGGACATCAAGGGCTACAAGGTGCCCGGGGGCGGCATCGCCAGCCCGGCCGTGCAGCAGCTATTCACGGCGGCCAACGCCATGCTGCGGCAGAAAACCTACGGCAACTATCCGGCCGCGGCCAGCATCCTGTCGTGCGTGTATGAAGGGCTTATCACTGATCTCGATACGGGCCTCAAGACCGAGGCGCGCTACTTCGTGCAGGCGGTGCTGTCTCCGGAGGCCCGCGCGATGATCCGTACCCTTTTCTTCAGCCTGAACGCCGCCAACAAGCTGGCCGCGCGCCCGGCCGATGTGCCGGTGCGGCGCTACGCCAAGGTGGGCGTGCTTGGTGCCGGCATGATGGGCGCGGGCATTGCCTATGTCACAGCCAAGGCGGGGGTGCCCGTCGTGCTGCTCGACACCACGCAGGAAGCCGCCGAACGCGGCAAGGACTATTCACGCAAGCTCGTCGAGAAACAGGTACAGCGCGGCCGCCTGCATGCCGAGCAGGCCGACGCGCTGCTCGCCCGCATCAAACCGACCACCTCATACGCAGACCTCGACGGCGCGGGCCTCATTGTCGAGGCTGTATTCGAGCAGCGCGAGATCAAGGCCGACGTCACGCGCATGGCCGAAGCCGTGATCTCGCCGGACGCCATCTTCGCGTCCAACACGTCCACGCTGCCGATTACGGGGCTGGCGGAGGCGAGCCAGCGCCCAGGCAACTTCATCGGGCTGCATTTCTTCTCGCCGGTCGACAAGATGCCGCTGGTGGAGGTGATCGTCGCCCGGCAGACCACGCGGGCCACGCTGGCGCAGGCGCTCGATTACGTGAAGGCCATCGGCATGACGCCCATCGTCGTCAATGACAGCCGAGGGTTCTATACGAGCCGCGTGTTCTCGACCTACGTGCTCGAAGGCCTGGCGATGCTCGCCGAAGGCGTGGCACCCGCATTGATCGAGAATGCCGGGCTGCTGGCCGGCATGCCGGTCGGGCCGCTCGCGCTGATCGACGAAGTCTCGAGCGAGCTGATCCACAAGGTCAACCAGCAAACCCGCGCCGACCTGGGTGTCGCCTACATCGAGCGCCCCGGCGAAGCCGTGGCCGAGCGCATGGTGGCGCTGGGCCGCATCGGCCGCAAGGCGGGAAAAGGTTTTTACGACTATCCGGAGAACGGCAAGAAGGCGCTATGGCCCGGGTTGGCGACCGAATACCCCAAGGCCGCCACGCAGCCCGACGTCCTGACGCTGGTCGATCGCCTCATCACCGTGCAGGCCGTGGAAACCGCACGCTGCCTGGATGAAGGCGTGGTGACCGACCCGCGCGATGCCGATGTGGGTGCGCTGCTCGGTTGGGGATTCCCTGCATTCCGGGGTGGGCCGGTGTCGCACATCCATCGCGTGGGGGTGGGCGCCTTTGTCCAGCTGTGCGACCGGCTGGCTGCAGAGCACGGCCGCCGTTTCGCGCCGCCCGCCCTGTTGCGTGACATGGCAGACAAAGGCACTGCGTTTTACGAACGCTGACCTCTCCAGCGCCGCGCGAGCCAAGTTCGCGCGGCGCCTCACTCGGCAAGCGTTGCGCTCAAGCACCAACCCGGGTGCCGCCCAGGGTTGCCCACCCATAAGCAAACGATTGCGCATCCATGCGCCGGTCTGACCGTTCGGCTTAAGACACATGTGCTTCGCTCCGATATAGAGTGGAAGGCACATAAAATTGCCGACGTCAGGCACGCTGCGCGCGTGCCCGAGACAACTGGACACGCAAACGCTGGAGTGGGGATGCCCGCAGAGCAATCGAAGGCTTCTTCTGATGGCACGACCGGTAACACGCCCGGGCAAAGATGGGGGCAGAGGCTGCTGTCGCCGCTGAATGTTGGTGCGGCGGTAGTCTTGCTGTTCATCTGGACGTTCACATTCCACCAGCTCACCCTGGAGCACGACAGGCTGATCCGCGATGCGCAGGCGCGCACGCAGGTTGAAGCACGGGCATTTGGTGAGTACTCACTCGGCAGCGTGCGGCGCGTGTCGGAGTTCCTGCTCGATCTGCGCGCGAGCTGGCTGTCGGGTCGCGACGTGTTCGAGCACGTCATCCACGAGCGGCAGGAAGCCGTGCGCGATCTGACCTTCCAGGTGGCCGTGATCGACGAGAACGGCATGCTGGTCTACTCCAGCATCGGCCCCACGACAGAACGCCTCGACCTGAGCCAGCGCGAGCACTTTCGCGTGCACAAGGAATCCGGCGGACGCGACGTGCTGTTCATCAGCGACCCGGTGCAGGGCAAGGTCTCGAAAAAGTGGTCGATCCAGTTCACACGCCCGATCCTCAGGGCTGGGCAGTTTGCCGGTGTCGTGGTGGTGTCGGTCAGCCCGGAACAGTTCGCCAGCTTTGCCAATACGCTTGCGATTGGCAAGGACGGGGCTGCCACGATCATCCGCGAGTCAGGGCAGGTCCTGGCACGCGTGCCCAATCCGACCGCGGGTATCGAAAAGCCGCCGCGCGCCCGGCAGTTCAACAAGCCGGGTGCGCTGGGAACAGGCAACTACCGCGTGGTGTCGGGCACCGACGGCGTGGAGCGCATCATCGGCTATCACCATGTGCCGGAGATCGGACTGTACTTCCTGGTGGGCGAGTCGGTTGCCTCGGTGCTCGCGCCTTACGACGGCTATCGGCGCACTTCGCTGGTGGAGGCAGCCGGCTCCACCCTGCTGCTCGCGCTGCTGTATTTCACGCTGCGCCACCAAGGTGCCGAGCGCAAGCGGCACATCGAAGAGATGCGCCTGGCCTCCATGGTCTATGCATCGAGCAGCGAAGCGATGATGGTGATGACGCTCGACGGCCGCGTGATTGACGTGAACCCGGCGTTTACCGTCACCACGGGCTATTCGGCGCAGGAATTCAAGGGCCAGTCCAGCGACACCATCCGTTCCGAATGCAACGAGCGGGCCGTGATCGAAGCCATGCGCGAGGGCGTTGCAACCAAGGGGTCGTGGAGCGGCGAATACCTGATCCGCCGCAAGGACGGCAGCGAGTTCCCCGCCCTGCTCACGATCGACACCTTTGCCGACAGCACGCTGGGTGAGCCGCGCCGGGTTGCGCTCATCCACGACATGACGGAGAAGAAGCGCGCCGAAGAGGTCATCTGGCGGCAGGCCAACTTCGATGCGCTCACCGATCTGCCCAACCGGCATATGTTCTACAACCGCCTGCGCCAGGAGATTGCGCGGGCGCGTCAGACGTCCACACAACTAGCGTTGTTGTTCATCGATCTGGACCGTTTCAAGGAAGTGAACGACACGCTCGGCCATGACCAAGGCGACGTTCTGCTCAAGGAGATTGCCCGGCGCATCTCGGCCATCGTGCGCGGCACCGATACGGTCGCGCGGCTGGCGGGCGACGAGTTCACCATCATCCTGCCGGACCTGTCCGATGACGGGGCGGTCACGCCCATCATTCGCAGCCTGCTTGCGCGCATTGCCGCACCGCTGCCGCTTGGCCAGGAAAGCGTGGAAGTGTCGGCCAGCATCGGGGTGGCGCTGTACCCTCGCGACGCCGACACCGCGGAATCGCTGCTCGTGCGCGCCGACCAAGCCATGTTTGCGGCCAAGAGCGCGGGGCGCAATCAATGGGCGGTTTTCACCCCGGCCTTGCAGCGTGCCGAACAGGAACGCCTGCGCGTGACCAGCGACTTGCGCGTGGCGCTCGCGCACGGGCAGCTTGCGGTGCACTACCAGCCCATCGTCGATCTGCTCACGGGCAAGGTCCACAAGGCAGAGGCGCTGATCCGCTGGACCCACCCCGTGCGGGGCGAGATCGATCCGGGAGATTTCATTCCGGTGGCCGAGGACACCGGGCTGATCGTCGAGATCGGCAAATGGGTGCTGAACAAGGCGCTGGACCAGCTCACGCACTGGCAGGCCACGCTCGACACCACGATGCAGGTGTCGGTGAACAAGTCGCCGCTGGAGTTCCGCGCGCACCAGTCGGGCACCGAATCGTGGCCCAAGGTGGTGGAGCGCCGGGGGCTCCCGCCGCACAGTCTGGTCGTTGAAATAACCGAAGGCTCGTTGATGGCAGACAGCGCGGAGGTGATCGAGCACCTGCACGAATTCCGGCGCGCGGGTGTGGACATCGCACTCGACGATTTCGGCACGGGGTATTCGTCGCTCTCGTACCTGAAGCGCTTTGATATCGACTACATCAAGATCGACCAGTCGTTCGTGCGCAGCCTCGCGCACGACCCAAAAGACATCGCACTGTGCAGCGCCATCGTGAGCATGGCGCACGCGCTGCGCATCAAGGTCATTGCCGAAGGGATTGAGACCGAGGAGCAGAAGGCGATCCTGGTGGCGGCAGGCTGTGACTACGGCCAGGGCCACCTCTTCTGCCCGCCGGTGCCGCCCGCCGCGTTTGAAGCCTTTGTGGCCAAAAGCCAGCTTGCCGAAACTTAGGTACCACGGCGCGTGCCGCTTCGATCATTCGGCCCGCATGGCTTGCAGCACCTAGACGCCCCGGGCCGCACGTGAACCCGCGCCGACCACCGTGCGGTTCTTGCCTTCGTGCTTGGCCTGATACAGCGCAAGGTCGGCGGCTTCGATCAGCGTGGTGGTCGGCACGTCGTGCACCGGATGCACCAGCGCGCCGCCGATGCTGACCGTTACGTAGTCGCCGGTGGACGAATGCAGGTGCGGCACCCGCAGGCTCTCGATCGCACCGCGGATCTTCTCTGCCAGCAGCTTCAACCCCTCGGCACTATTGCCGGGGAGCACGACGGCAAACTCCTCTCCGCCGAAACGCGCTGCCAGATCGCCGGGGCGGCCCAGGCACGCTTCCACCGTGCTGCCGATGCGCTTGAGCACCTCGTCCCCGGCCACATGGCCGTAGGTATCGTTGTAGAGCTTGAAGTTGTCGACATCGATCATCAGGAACGACAACGTCGTGCCCTCGCGTGCGCCGCGCCGCCATTCCGCGCTCAGGTATTCGTCGAGATAGCGGCGGTTGGCCAGCCCCGTCAGGCCATCGGAGTTGGTCAGGCGGCGCAGTTCCAGATTGGCTTCGAGCAACTGCTGCTGCGACTGGCGCAGCGCGCGGTACGCCTCGTCACGCTGCAGCAGGTTGACGTACGAGCGCGAGTGGTAACGGATGCGCGCCAGCAATTCGATGCGGTCGGGCAATTTGACAAGGTAATCGTTGGCGCCCGCTGCAAAGGCAGCGCTCTTGATGACCGGCTCCTCCTTGGTCGACAGCACGATGATCGGCACGTCGCGCAGCACCGGGTTGGCGCGATAGTCGCGCACCAGCGTCAGACCGTCGGTGCCCGGCATCACCAGGTCCTGCAGGATGACCGTGGGGCGCGTCTGGATGGCGGCGATCATCGCCTCGTCGGAGCGCGCGCAGTAGTGGAAATCAATACGATCTTCACTGCTCAGCGCCTGACGGATGGCCTCGGCCACGATGGCCTGATCGTCCACGAGCAGCACCATCACCGGTACATCGGCAGCTGCCGGCGTACGCAACAGCGCGCGTGCGGCCTCCAATGCGGCTTCCGCTGCAGGCATGGGCTTATTCTGGTCAGCTCCATCCGGATGATCCGGAATCTCATGTTGGTTGGTCATGTGATGCTCCCCGTTTCTGGTTATGTGTGTCATGGCGATGGCTCGTGCGTGCTTCAGGCGCGCACGAGCGCGATGAGTTCGTCGGCAATGCGGTCAAGCGGCAGGATGGCGCGCGCCGCATCCAGCGCAGCTGCAGCCTTGGGCATGCCATACACCGCGCTGGTGGCAGCGTCCTGCGCGATGGTGTGGTAACCCTTGGCGCGCATCGCCTTCAAGCCGATGGCGCCGTCCCGGCCCATGCCCGTAAGCAGCACACCGATGGCGCTGCCCCGCCAGTGCTCGACCACGCTGTGGAAGAACACGTCGACCGACGGCCGATAGGGCGTGCTGGCCGGCTCACGCGTGTAGCCGAAGGTACCGCCGGGCAGCACATGCATGTGGTCATTGGTGGCCGCGAGCAGCACCTCGCCTGCATGCGGGCGATCGCCTTCCACGGCCACGCGCACCTTCAGGGCGGTCTGGCCGTTCAGCCATTCGGCCATCCCGGCTGCGAAGGCCTGGTCAACGTGCTGAACCACCGCAATGCCCGCGGCAAACTCCGCTGGCAGTTTGCCCAGCACGGCGGCCAGCGCGGTGGGCCCTCCGGCAGAGGCGCCGATGGCCACCAAAGGCACCGCGCCGTCACGCGCGGGGGTGCCCACACACGGCCTCGGCGCCACGGGTTTATCCAGGAGGCGGCCGATCTGGTCGATCTTGGTGAGCAACGGGTGGTTGGCCTCGGCATCCGCGCCGCCGCCAAGCGTGGGCGTATCCACGGCGTCCAGCGCGCCGGCGCCCATCGCCTCGTACACGCGCCACGCGTTGGCACCCACGCTGCTGGTCACCACCAGGATCGCGCACGGGTTGCGCGACGCCATGATCCGTCGGGTGGCTTCCACGCCATCAAAGCGGGGCATGATCAGATCCATCAGCACCACGTCGGGCGGCTGCGCGGCACAAAATTCAACGGCCTGCGCCCCATCGGTCGCCACCCACAGCACGCGGTGCTCGGGCCGGCGTGCGATCGTGCGGCGCATGGCTTCAACGGCCAGCGGCATATCGTTGACGATGCCGATCTTCATGTCCGCGCTTCTCCAATCAGGTCGCGCACTGCGTCGAGCAGCGCTTCATCGTGGAAACTGCCTTTGGCGAGGTAGTAATCCGCTCCGGCATCCAGGCCGCGGCGGCGGTCTTCCTCGCGGTCCTTGTAGGACACCACCATCACGGGCAGCGCCTTGAGCGCGGCGTCACGCTTGATGAGCGTGACCAGTTCGATGCCATCCATGCGCGGCATGTCGATGTCGGTAACGACAAGGTCGAAGTCTGCGCCGCGCAAGGCGTTCCAACCGTCCATGCCGTCTACGGCCACGGTGACGGCGTAGCCGCGTTTTTCCAACAGCTTGCGTTCCAGCTCGCGCACCGTGAGCGAATCGTCCACCACCAGCACATGCTTGCGCTGCTGCACGGTCACGCCCTGCCCGCGCTGGACCTTGTCGAGCTGGCCGCCGCGCACGAGCTTGTCGACTGAACGCAGCAGGTCGTCGACATCGACGATCAGCACCGCATCGCCGTTTTCCATCAGCGCACCGGCGGCAATATCACGCACCTTGCCAAGCCGAGCATCCAGTGGCTGGACCACCAGCATGCGCTCACCCAGGAAGCGGTCGACAGCAATGCCGTATGTCTCAGCGCCCTCGCCAATCACGACCACCGGCACGCTCTCGCGCGCTTCGCCCGGGGGTTGCGTACCGAGCAACTGGTGCGCCGTCACCAATCCTGTCGGGCGGCCCTCGAATCGGAAATGCTGCTGGCCTTCGAGCATGTCGATCTCGGTGCGGGCCAGCTCAAGCGTGCGCCGCACGTAGGCCAGCGGAAACGCATACGCCTCGCCGCCCACGTCCACCAGCAGGCTGCGGATGACGGACAGCGTGAGCGGCAACTGCAGCATGAAGCGCGTGCCGTGCCCCGGCTCGTTGTGGATGCGGACGGTGCCGCGCACCGCCTTGACCATCTCGTGCACGGCATCGAGCCCGACACCACGTCCGGACACATCCGTCACCTGCTCGCGCATCGAGAAACCCGGCAGCAACAGGAAGTCGAGCAACTCGTGATCCGACAGGCGGCTGGCGGTATCGGCATCGGACAGACCGCGCCGCACCACTGCTGCGCGCACCGCCTCCAGGTCGATACCGGCACCATCATCGGCCACGGTAATCAGCAGTTTGCCGGCGCTGTGGCGCGCTTCCAGCGTGATGCCGGCTTCCGCTGGCTTGCCTTGTGCCTCGCGGGTTGCGGGCGTTTCCACGCCATGGTCGACGGCATTGCGCAGGAGGTGGCCAAGCGGTGCGTCAAGCATGTCGAGAATGTCTCGATCGACCTGCGTGGCCTCACCGACGATGGTCAAGCGCACCTGCTTGCCCAGTGAGCGCGCCAGGTCGCGCACCACGCGCGGATAGGCATGCGTCGCGTCGCCGAACGGCCGCATGCGGCATTGCAATGCCTCGTCGTACAGCTGCTGAGCAAGGTGTGTGCTGCGACGATCGAAGCGATCGAGATCGTCGATGTGCTCGCCCAGCGTCTGCTGCATGTGGCTGAGCATCTGGCGCACGTCGTTCAGCGCAGCGTGCATGTCGGCGTCGGCATGCCGGTCGAGCCGCTCGACCAGCGTTTCGTAAAGCGTGTCGAGCGCCAGCGCTGCCGCGCGGTGCGTGCGTTTGACGCGCAACATCGATTCGCCAAACGGCTTGAGCCAACGAGACTCCACCAGCGATTCACCCGACAGGCTCAGCAGGCGGTCAAGGTTGTCGGCGCGCACGCGCAGCATGCGATGCGGATCGCTTGTGCTGCCGATGGGCGCACGTTGCGGTGCGGGTGCAGCGGGCTGGGGCGGCGGCACCGCAGGCGCGGAGAGCGCCGCCACCTCGGCATTGAGCAGCGCCATCGCGGCCTGCAGCGTGGCGTCTTCGGTGGCGGGCTCCGGTTCGGCAAACGTTGTAGCTGCGCGTGCGACGGCGGCGCCCTCCGGCGCGGAAAACGCAGCCAGAACGGCATTGACCTCCGCTCGCGGCACCTGCCCGCCCGTAGCAGGCAGCCCCACACGCAGCAGCAGATCGGTGCCACGCAGCAGCACGTCGATATGGGCAGCGCTTAGTACCAGCGTGCCGTTCTGCGCGGCCACGAACCACTCTTCCATGCGGTGTGCAACGTCTACACCGTCCTGCAGGCCGACGATGCGCGCCGCGCCCTTGAGCGAATGTGCCGCACGCATGCAGGCTTCGAGCGCGGCGGCATCGGCGGGAGCACGCTCCAGCGTCAGCAGTCCGGTGGACAGCACACGTGTCTGCGTCTGCGCTTCTTCATGGAACAGCGCGAGCAACGATTGGCGGCCCAGATCGTCATCCATGCTCATCGCAGGCTCCGGGCAATCGAGTCGAACACGCGGTCGGTATCAAGCAAGCCAATGGTGGCATCGCGCCACGCCAGTACGCCGCGTGCGTGGGCCGTGGTCGCGTGCGTGAGGGTGGACGGCACCGGCAGCAGCGCGGTGGCCGGAAAGCGCAGCACGCCTTCCACTTCATCCACCGGGAAGACGGCCGGTTCATCCCGGTGCGCAGCCACCAAGAGCCGCGCATAACCATTGCGCCCGGCGTGCTTGCTGCCCGCTTGATCCAGCCCCAGCAGCTCACCCAGCGACACCGCCACCGTCAGTGCCCCGCGAATGTTGACCAGCCCCAGCACCACCCGGTTGCGCCGATGCGGCAACGTGTGGATGGCGCGCGGCGTATCGATCTGCCGCAGTGCGGTGGCCGGCAGCGCGAGCCATTCATCGGCGATACGGAATACGAGTACGGCCAACTCCGCGCCCGCCTGCTCCAGCGTACGCAGCGGCGCGGCCGTGCGATGCGCCAGCGCCGCGGCTTCCAGGTCGGCATCGCTCAGCGCGCGATCCAGCAGCGCGGCGGCCCCCTCTTCAAAGATGGGGCAGTTCAGGCAGCGCGCGTACTCAGGCAGGCGCGGGCAGGATTGATCGCCACGCGTGCCGATGCGGTTCCAGCAGTCATCTACGAGCGTGGTAACGCCCGCGTGGTCATGGACGGCGTGCGCCATGTCTTCCTCGTGAGTGCTCCGGGGCTCCGGAGAGTGCAGATGGGGTCTTGTCCTGGCGCGCCAGGGCGCGCTCCGCACGCAGCATGAGCTGGCGTGCGCCCACCGTATCGCCGGCAACGTCGAGCAGCGCGGCCAGGTGGGTCAGCGCCTCGTAATGCGCGGGTTCCAGGTACAGCGCCTTGCGGTAGAAATCCCCTGCATCCGCCTGGCGCCCGCGCGCATCGGCAATCAGGCCGAGCAGGTAGAACGTATCGGCCTCGGGGGCACGCAGGTTGGCGATCTCCAGCGCCACACGTTCGGCTTCATCAAGATTGCCAGCGTCGGCCAGCCGCCGTGCGTCGGCCACGGTGGGCGGCTCGCGCAGCACGGCCTCAATCTCTGGAATGGCGGGCAGTAACGGGCGTGCGGCGAGGCTCGGCGCCGGGTTCGGTCTGGGTGGCGCAGACACGCGCGCCGCCACGGGACGCACCGGTACGGATGGCAATGCCACGCCGGGCAATCCCACCACCGGAACCGCATGTTCGGGCGGCAGTGGCAAGCGAAACGGCAACGGCGTCCGCACGCCAGTTTCACCGGCTGCCATGCGTTGAAACGCAAACGCCAGCGGAATGCGCGCAGAGCTCATCGCATGACGCATCATCAGGCCCGTTTCCGCCGGGCCGACGAAGATCATGCCGTCTTCCGCCAGTTGTGAATCGAGCCGGCGAATCGCCTGATCCTGCGCATCGCGGTGAAAGTAGATCAGCACGTTGCGGCAGAAGATGAAGTCGTAGCGCGTGTCATCGGCCGGTGCGTCCGACAGGTTGGCTTGTGCAAAACGCACCAGCCCGCGCACGGTATCGCTCAACTGCCAGCCGCCGGCGGCTTCAGTGAAATGCCGGTCGCGAAAGGTCAGCGGATGGCCTCGGAATGCATTGCGCCCGTACACCCCACGCCGTGCCTGTTCAATGGCGCGCACGCTGATGTCGATCGCCTCAATGGTGAAGCGTGCGGGGTCGATGCCTGCATCGAGCAGCGCCATCGCTGCAGAGTACGGCTCTTCCCCCGTCGAGCACGGCGCACTCAGGATGCGCAGTACGCGCATCGGCTCGCGCGCAAGTTTTTCGCCCACCACGCGGGCAAGCGTGACAAAGGCCTCGCGGTCTCGGAAGAACCACGTCTCGGGCACGACCAGCGCTTCGATCAGGGCCTGCCGTTCTTCGGGCACAGTGTTCAGGCGCAGCCAGTATGCGTCCAGCGCCGCTGCGTCCACGGTGTTCGGCATGCCGCGCGTGGCCAGCATTGCGCGCGTGCGGTCCAGCACCGCGCGCTCCAGCGTGTTTGCACCGAGCGACGGCGCGTCAATGCCCGTCTCGTGCGAAAGCCAGGCTTCAAAGCGGGGATCAACGGCCACCATGATGCTCAGCCAACGGCTGCCGGAAACAGCAACGCACGCACGTGCGCGTCGAGCATCGCCTCGATATCGACCCGCTGCACCAGGCCGTCGTCCAGGCTTGCCACGGGACCGAGCCAGCGCGCATTGGGCGTGGCGACACCGCTGTCGGCAAAGTGCACTTCGTCGATACGTCGCGTGTGCGTTGCGTGCTCAAGCATCAGGCCCAGCAGCGGCGCCTCGTCGCCACGGATGCCGGATTCATAGCGCACCAGCACCAGCCGCGTGGAGCGCAATGGCCGCGCGGGGCGGCCCAAGGCAAGCTGAGGCACGTCGATCACCGGCACGGGCGCGCCATGCCGTTCGATCACGCCCGCCACCCAATCTGGCGCACCCGGAATCGACTTGGTGGCCGCCAAGGGCAGCACTTCGGCAATCTGCGCCACGTTGAGCGCATAGCGGTCGCCATCGAGCTGGAACAGGAGATAAAGCATGGCGATTCTCGCTACAGCAAAAACACCTCAATGCGGATGCGTTTCGGATCAGGCTTCGATCTTGAAACGCGACACGCCGGTACGAAGCTGGTTGGCCACCAACGTCAGGTCATCAATCGCCTGCGACGATTGGCGCAGCGACTCCGCCGTCTGCTGCGCGGCTTCGGACAACTGCGACAGCGCCTGCGTAATCTGCTCGGCGCCAGTGGCCTGCGTCTGCATGCCTTCGTTCACCATCTGGAAGCGCGGCGCGAGCGTCTGCACTTCGGTAATGATCTGCGAGAGCTGTGTGCCGACCTGCTGCACATCACGCATGCCGCGCCGCACCTCTTCCGAGAACTTGTCCATACCCATCACGCCGGCGGAGACGGCCGACTGGATTTCCTTGACCGTCTGCTCGATGTCGTAGGTGGCAACTGCTGTCTGGTCGGCCAGTCGGCGGATTTCCGTGGCCACCACCGCAAAGCCGCGGCCGTATTCGCCGGCCTTCTCCGCCTCGATCGCAGCATTCAACGACAGCAGGTTCGTCTGGTCAGCCACCTTGGTGATGGTCGAGACCACCTGGTTGATGTTGGTCGCCTTTTCATTGAGGATCGCCAGCTTGGCGTTGACCGAACCTGCCGCTTCCATCACGCCGCGCATGGTGTCTTCCATGCGCGTGAGGCCGCTCTGGCTGGCGCCGGCCAGCGTGGCGGATTGCTCGGCCACGCTCGATACCTCGTTCATCGTGCGCAGCAGGTCACGCGAGGTGGCAAATATCTCGCGCGACGTTGCGCCGATCTCGGTGGTGGTGGCGGCGGTCTCGGCGGCTGTGGCCTGCTGCTCCTTGGACGTGGCGGCAATCTCGGCCACGGACGTCGTCACCTGCAGGGAAGATTTCTGGGCCTGCGACACCAGGCTCGCCAGCTCTTCGGCCATGCGGTTGAAGCCTTCTTCCAGTGTGCCGAATTCATCGTTGCGGCGCAGATCGAGCCGGCCAGACAGGTTACCGGTGCGCATGTCATCGTGCGCATCCACCACACGGGCCATCGGCACCGTAATCGCCTTGAACAGCGCATAGCCCAACACCAGCGCGGCGAGCAACACCACGCCAAGCGCCACGGCCAGCGTCACCTCGGTGCTCTGTACGGAGCTGCGAATCTGCTGCGCCGATTGGTCGGCTGCCGCACGGTTGTCCGTCACGAGCTGCTCGGCAACCTTCACGGCCTCTTCCCAGGCAGGAATGGCACGTTGCGCCACAACCTGTGCAGCTGGCCTGGATTTGGCGGCCTGTTGCACAGCGTCGTTGAACATGGCCAGGTATTTGTCGATGGCGGCGCGATACACGCCAAACCGCTGGCGGTCATCCTCGCGGAAGATGGTGGCCTCGTAGGCGGTCGAGTATTGATCCAGCTCCCGCACGCTTTTGGCCGCACGGTCCAGGTCGCGCCGCACGGCATCTGCATCGGTATCGACAAACAATGCACGTTCGAGCATCGCCTGGCTGTTGCGCGTGGCCGCGCGCAGCGATGTCGACAAATACAAACCCGGTACCGAGTCGCGCTCCAGGCTCATCGCCTCTTCGTCAATCGCGCGAAGCCGCGTGTACGACACCGCCGCCATGATGACCATCAAAACGAACAGCGCACCGAAGCTCAAGACGATGCGGTTGCCGAGTGAGAAGCGGCCGCCGCGAAGCATGCCTGACAGGGTTGCGTTGCTGATGCGGGGCGTCGCAGAGACCATGTTTGAAACCTAGAAGAAGCCGACAAGAAAGCCGTGGCGAAAAAGACGTGACAGCGGCACGGAGCGCGCCACACAGGACTGTTTGGAATGGTAAAGGAACGTATCGGTCACCGGAACCGAAACCTTTGTGATTCCGCGTCAATACAAGGGGAAGCCCGTGCCGGGACAAGATTGACGCGCCGCCCCATTGAGCACATGCGCGCACATGGGCGGCGTCTGCGCGGTGGTCTCAACCGCCCCGCAGGGCCTGCGCAAACGCTTGCACCACGTCGGCAGAGGCGTCGGTGATGGCCCAGTAGCCCATGCCGGCAGTGCGCCAGACCATCAACTGGTAGCCGCGCTCGGTGCGCAGCGTGGGCTCGGTGTCGCTGCCGGCCTCGGGGCGTACATACAAGTCGACGGGATGCTTCGCGGAGCGGTAGACCAGCACCGCCACCGGACGCCCGTCGATGTAGTCCAACCGGCCGCCGATCAGCGGGAAACCCCGAGCGGCGAGGTCGACGACCGGCGGCGCATAGTCAATACGGCCGTTGAACCACGGCTTGACCGTGTGGCGATCGGACGACAGTACATCGGTCTCCCGCGCCCCCAGCAGCGCCCGCACATGGCTGGCGGTGATGTCGTGCGCTGTGAGCGCCGCCGCATCGGGCCGGCCAACCAGCACGCCCACACCAAGTGCTACCGCTGCGAGCGCGCCTGCGCCCAGTCCCAAGCCGAGCCCGCGAGATGGCGTGACCAACCAGTTGGCCATGCGCTGCCATGGTGACTCCATGCGGCGCGGCGCGCGCGCGCGAGTCGATTCGGCCTGCACGCCAGCCTCCGCTCGCACGGCCTGCAATACACGCTGGCTCAATCCTGCGGGCGCCTTCGTGTACAACGCCGGCGCGCGCAGCCCCTGGCGCAGTGCACGCACCACGCCATCGTGACGCGCGGCGATGTCGGTGCAAGCGGCGCATGTGGCCAGATGCGCCTCCATGCGCAGGCTGTCGGCCGCACCGAGTTCGCCATCGGCGCGGGCAGCCAGCAGCGCGCGGATGTCGTCACAGTTCATGGCGGAACTCCTTGGTGCTGTTTCCCAGGCCGCCCGATGCGCGGATGGGCGTCACATTGGTGCGCAGCGGCGCGTTGTCTTCCGTGAGCAGGCGGGCGAGTTGCTGCCGAGCACGCGCCAGCCGTGACATCACCGTGCCGATGGGCGCGTCGACCACGGCGGCTATGTCGCGGTACGGCAGGTCCTCCAGTTCGCGCAGCACGAGCACCTCGCGATACGGCACCGGCAACTGCGCCAGCGCGGCATGCACGCGGCGCACGTCGTCGATGCGGGCAAGCAGCGCGGCCGGGTCGACGCCGTAGCTGGTGCTGTCGTCGTTGCTCTGGCAGGCGGCCGCGTCGTCATCCCACGGCTGGGCCGGGGCCTGTTTGCGGCGGGCACATTCCGAGAACCACGTGTTGCGCACGATGGCCAGCAGCCACGGGCGGCCATCGCCGCCGCGAAACCCGCCAAACAGCCGGAATGCGCGCAGGCAGGCTTCCTGGACGATGTCGTCTGCGTCTTGCGCGTCGCCCGAGAGCCAGCGCGCCAGGTTGTAGGCGGCATCGACATGCGGCAACACCGCCTGCGCAAAGCGCTGGGCGTCGGTGGGCAGATCGAGCGTGGGGTCTGACAGGTCGGGCATAACGGCCTGGAGGCAGTTGACCTCCGTATACCGGGGCGCAATCCAGTTTATTCCCGCCCCGAAGAAATTTTGTGGAAACGCCAATCTTGTGGAATACGCGGGCACCCCGGCCGGTATGACAGACAGGACCGGCGCTTCCGTCATTGCCCTCGCGCTGGACTGCTACCCAACTCAGTCATCTATTGCAGGGGACACCCATGAGCAAGCAACCCGGACGACGCCAGTTCCTGCAACTGGCCGCGGTCGGCGGTCTGGTGTACGCATCGGGCCTGCCCGGCTGGCAGGCGATGGCCGCCACCGCGCGCACCGCCGGCGCCAAGCCAGACGATTTCTATTTCGTGCAGTTATCCGACACGCACTGGGGTTTCAAGGGCGCGCCCAACCCGGATTCGCAAGGCACGCTGCCCAAGGCGATTGCGGCGGTGAATGCGCTGTCGCCCGCGCCCGACTTTGTCATCTTCACGGGCGACCTCAGCCACATCAGCGACGACCCCGCCGAGCGCCGCAAACGCCTGGCCGAGTTTCGCGACATTGCCGCGCAGATCAAGGTGCCGGTGGTGCACTACATGCCGGGCGAGCACGATGCCTCGCTCGACAACGGCGAGGCCTATATCGAACTCTTCGGCCGCACGCACTATTCGTTCGATCACAAGGGCGTGCACTTCATCGCCATCGACAACGTGTCCGACCCATCGGCGCGTGTGGGCGAAGCTCAGCTCGCGTGGCTGGCGGCGGATGTGCGCTCCGTACCGGAGCACACGCCTATCGTCGTGTTCACGCATCGGCCGCTGTTCGATCTGTACCCGCAATGGGATTGGGCCACGCGCGATGGCCAGCAGGTCATCGACCTGTTGATGCCGCACCCGAACGTGACGGTGTTCTACGGCCACATCCACCAGGAGCATCACCACATGACCGGGCATATCGCGCACCACTCGGCGCGCTCGCTGATGTTCCCGCTACCCGCGCCACCCGCGCCAGGCTCGCAGGCCAAGCGCAACCCGGTCCCGTGGGATGCCGCCGCGCCCTACCGGGGCCTGGGCTGGCGCAGCATCACCGAGCACGGCAAGCAGGACGCCGCCACCTGGGCGCTCGCCGAACAGCCAATCCAGGCGAACACCAAAGCCAACACCATCACCAAGACGCCGGAGACCACCTGACATGCGCCCTCTCATTGCACACAACCCCAAGCGCCGGCTGGCGCTGCGCCAGTTCACCGTGCTCGCAGCGGGTGCGGCGCTCGCCTGTGTTGCGCACGGCGAGGGCCCGACGGTCATCCGCGTGCACGCGCGCAAGTTCACGTTCACGCCAGACAAGATCACGCTCAAGCGCGGTGTGCCGGTGGTCTTCGAACTGACCGGGCAGGACATCCTGATGGGTTTTTCGATTCCGGATTTCAACGTACGGGCCGACGTGGTGCCGGGTCAAACCGTGCGGCTGGCGCTTACGCCCGACAAGACAGGCACGTTCGATTTCCTGTGCGACATCTTCTGCGGCTCGGGCCACGAGACGATGAATGGAACGTTGACCGTCACCTGAAGCGCATCACGCGACACTCAACGCAAAACGCCCCGAACAGGTCGGGGCGTTTGCATCTGCGAGCGCGGTTTTAGGCCAGCGCGCCCCGCTCGGTCAGGGTCAGCAGCAGCTCGTCGAGGCGCTCCAGGGTGGAGGTCATGCCCTCCTTCATACCCATGTCGATGACCTTCTGCACATCCTCCGGCGAGTTGTACAGCACCACAGTGGTCACAAGGGTGCGTGCGTTCGCATCGGTAAAGGTGACATCCCAGCGTGCGCGGGGCAGATCCGGATTGACCGCGCCGGTTTCATCAGAAAAGGCGTCAAGAACCGCATAGCCGTCGATCGGGTTGATCTTCTGATAGTCCTGACGGCTCCAGAACGACTGTCCATCAGGGGTGATCATGGCGTAGTGCCAGTAGCCGCCCTCCTTGAATTCCATATGCTTGGTCTTGGTGGCGAGCGGCTTGGGCGCAAACCACTGATCGAGCAGTTCGCGCTTCGTATGGCAATCCCACACAAGCTGGCGCTTCGCCGCGAACTCTCGCCTCACCGTGAGGCTGCTCTTTTGCATGTCGACCACGAAATCAAACCGAAGATCAGCCTTCATTGCCTTCTCCTTGGAGTTTCTCTAAGAGGTTGTCCAGATTGCCGTACCTGCTTGCCCAGATCGCGTGCTGTTGCTCAAACCAGCGCTCGGCGGCAGCCAGCTTCTTGCGCTCGAGCATGCACGTCCGGATTCGTCCGCTCTTTTCCGAGCGGACCAGCCCGACGCCTTCCAGCACCCGCATGTGCTTCATGAACGACGGCAGCGCCATGTCGAATGGCTCTGCCAGTTCACTCACCGTCGCGGGTCCTTCGCCGAGCCGTTGAATAACCGCCCTGCGCGTTGGGTCCGAAAGCGCGTGAAATACCGCGTCTAGCGCAATTCCATTGTTATCCATTTGGCTAACTATATACGTGAGAATGCTTTGATGCAACAGAGCTCGAGAGCGTGTTGTGACGTAGGCGGTTGGCCCGTCAGCATGAACACACTCCCATGCTAGGATGACCTTCCCCCCGGCAGCCGCCACACCGCACATGACGACCATCTACGCGACCCTCGGCGTGCAGCCGAACGCGACCCTGGACGAAATCAAGCGCGCTTACCGCCGCGCCGCAATGAAGTGGCACCCAGACCGCAACCCCGGCCGCGAAGCCGAGGCCTATGCGGCGTTCCAGGAAATCCGCGAGGCCTACGCCATCCTCTCCGATGCTGAACAGCGCCGGGTCTACGACGAGGTATTCGCGCAGGAAATGCAGCGCTGGCAAGCCGAGCAAGAGGCACAGGAAGCACAGGAGCGGGAAGCGCAACGCGAGCGCGAACGCCTTGCGCAGGCGCATTACGAAAAGATGGTCGCCATCGCGATGCGCTTTGCCGACGACGGCCACAATCGCGACGTCCTGTTCGGCGTGCTGCTTGGCCGGGACTGCGATGCAGAACTTGCCGCGCGCATTGCCGACAGCGTGTGGGCTTTGCAGGAAGCACGACGCGACACCGCGGCCACCACAGACACGCCCGACAGCGAAGCGACGCCCCAACCCGATGAGGCGACTTCGCCCCAGCGGCACGCGAGCGCGTTCGAGTCGTTCTGGCAAGGGTTGTTTGGTCTGCGGCAATAGTTGCAGATGCCAGACGCCGCGTAGAGAAAGCAATCGAATGCGCGGGCACCGCTCACATGCAAATGGTGGCGGCGATCAAGCATGTCGGGCACTCGACGGCCCCGGCCATATCGTTGAGAATCCGGGCGATATTTCGGCTGCTATTGCGTGCCGTTGGCATGTGGAGAATCAATGCGAATCGATGTACAGATCGTCAGGTCGTTGACTGACGGAGAGAGCGGGGGAAACCCCGCGGGGGTTGTGATTGACGCTGATGCGCTCTACGTTAACCAGAAGCGGGAAGTTGCCAGGCAAGTCGGGTTATCAGAAACAGCCTTCGTGTCGAAGTCGGGCATAGCGACGATCAAACTCGAGTTCTTTACGCCAACGCGCCAGATTGCTCACTGCGGACACGCGACGATTGCGACCTTCTCGCTGCTGAGGAAGCTCGGTAGGGTCGCCGATGGAAGTCTGTCAAAAGAGACGATCGATGGCTGCAGGACCGTTCTCGTTGACGGTGACGTTATCTTGATGCAACAGCAGCCTCCCGTGTATCACCCAATCAAGCAGGAATCCGATCTCGCTGCGCGAATTGCAAGATCGATTGGGATGAAGCTGGAGGACATCTATGGCATGGCAGAACCGACCGTGGTCAACACGGGCAACAGCTTTCTTATCGTTGCGTTGCCCGACGAATACTCCGTCGCTGCAATCCGCCCGGATCAACGGGCGATCGAAGCGATTAGCGAGGAACTCGACCTGATCGGCTATTACCTCTTTTCGACATCAACGCGGACTGCTGATCGTCAAGCAAGAGCGCGCATGTTCGCACCAAGATTCGGGATTCATGAAGAGTCGGCAACCGGCACAGCAGCAGGCTCTTTGGCTTGCTTTCTATACGAGAAAATGGGCGTCAAGCACCGGGTGATGACAATAGAACAAGGACAACTGATGCTGCCGCCATCTCCGAGTGCGATCAAAGTGATTCTCGATATTCAGGAAGGCACGATCGCTGGATTGATGGCCGGAGGGACCGCGACATTGGAGCAGTCTGTGAGGGTAGATGTCTGACTGTGGGGTCGGTGACGGACTGCCCGACATACGCCAATTCTGATTTATAGTTTCGCCCCTGCTCAGACGAAGCAGCCATCGGTACACTCTGCGCCATCGTTTTCCGTGCCATAGAGAAAGCGATCGAGGCTTGGAACCCTCGGACATAACGGGCAAGCGCCGAGCATAGGTGCTTGTCCTCAACCGCTATGGCTTGGCTTCGTCTCCCTCATTGGGCGAGCCAGGCTTGTACGGCTTCGGCCGTGCCGATCGTTATGTCTCGGTGTTCCAAACCTGCCTGTGCTCGCCCACCCCTCCCCAAGGGTTGGGCGCGGTTCCGTTCATCACATGAAGAGGAATGCCGTGACCCGCTCGGTCTCCCACGCCGCCAGCTCACACGCGGTGTTCAATCGCAACGCTGCCGGCAACGCATGCGCAACAAGCGCGGCCCATACGCCGGAACACCTCCAGCAACAACGCTGACTTCATGGGCGACCCAGGCGCATGAGGTCTGCTGGTGCCGATGTTGCAGCATCGGTGCCGGGGCTTGCCTGGGCTCGCCCGCCCTTTGCCCGCTGTGAAGCACGTCACGCATCCACGACTTCGGTCGTAATGCAGACAACGTCGATACTCGCCGCGGATTGAACGTTCGACCGCAAGGAGTCCGTCGACTCGCCATCAACATGTGAATTCTTGTTGGGTTGATAGAAGTCGGAGACCGCGCAAGCTAGCCTTGCCAGTTCTCCCGCGTTGGCTGCCGGTCGGCTCATTGCCAAGCGCGGATTCCATGACTTCTGTTGGAACGCCGCCCATGGGCAACCGTCTTGCTTTGCTGAATACGCGCACAGTGTCCGTCACGGGCCACGGCCTGCCAGAAATTCTGGGCAAACCGGCGCTGGTGTTCTCCAAGCTCTCCGGCACCGAGCGGCTGTGCGAACTGTTCGAATACGAAATCGAACTCAAGACCCCCGACGAACGCAACGTCCTCTACGGCCCGGCCGCCAACCTCGACACCAACGCCCTGCGCGGCCAGGAACTCACTGTCACCATCGCGTTGGACGGCACCGACGCCGGCACCCGACAAATCAGCGGGCTTGTCACCGACATCGTCGGTCCCACCCCGGTCAATGGTGGCCGCCAACTCAAATATCGTCTCACGCTGCGCCCCTGGCTTTGGCTTGCCACGCTCAACCGCGACACACGCATCTTTCAGCAGCAGACCGTGGTGGAGATTCTGGATGCGCTGCTGGGTGGCTACATCTTCCCCGTCGAACGCCGGCTCGACATCGCCCGCTACCCCAGGCGCGACTACCAGGTCCAATACAACGAAAGCGACTTCGAGTTCTTCCAGCGCCTGACGCAGGAATGGGGCATCGCCTGGCACATCGAGCACTCGGGCGGCAAACATCGTTTGGTGCTCACCGACGGCAACGGCGCGTTTGGTCCATTCGCCAGCCCCGCCTACCAGACCATCCGCTGGCAGCCGTCTTCCGACCGCATCGACGAAGAACACCTGCACACCTTCGAGCTGCACGACAAAGTCGTCTCGGGCCAATGGGCGGCCACCGACTACGACTTCGTCAAGCCGAGCGCCGACCTCACCGTCCGCGCCGCCGATCCGCTCGATACGGCCCACGCCAATGCCGAAGTGCGCGAATGGCCCGGTGACCACAGCCAGCCTACTACCGGAAACGACCCTTGGAAGGAAGGCGACCAGATCGCCCGCATGCGCATGGAGGCCCTGCGCCAGCACGGCCGCCGAGCCCGGGGTGCCGGTAACGTGCGTGCGATGGTCCCAGGCTGCACCTTCACCCTCACGCACTTCGTCCAGAGCGAGGCCAACCGCGAATACCTCATCGTTGGCGCCCAGCTTCTGATTGAGGACGTACCCGAATCTTCTGGCGGCAATCCAGCGTGGCGCTGCGAAGTGAGCTTCACCGCCCAGCCCAGCAACGAGCTCTTCCGCCCCGAGCGCACCCAGCCCAAGCCGAGGACAACCGGGCCCCAAACGGCCACCGTCGTAGGTCCGGAGAACCAGGAGGTCTGGAGCGACGAATACGGCCGCGTCAAGGTGCAGTTCCACTGGGACCGCATCGGTCAACGCAATGCAAACAGTTCCTGCTGGGTGCGAACATCGTCTCCCTGGCAGGGTGAGCGCTTCGGCGCCATCCAGATTCCACGCATTGGGCAAGAAGTCATTGTCGACTTCCTCAATGGCGATCCGGATTGCCCGATTATTACCGGGCGCGTCCCTAATCGGGAGAACATGCCCCAGTGGCCCATGCCAGGGCACCATGCGCTCTCTGGTTTCGTCAGCAAGGAATTGCACGGGGGTAGGACCAACACCTTTGTCCAGGACGACACCCAAGGCCAAATCCAGACGCAGCTGCAGAGCGACCACCAGAACTCCAGCCTGAGCCTGGGGTTCATCACTCGCATCCTGCGCGGCACCGGACGCCAGGACAAACGTGGCGAAGGACTGGAAGCACGCACCGATGGCCACGCTGCAGTACGTGCCGCACTGGGCTTGCTTCTGACCACCCTCCGCCGCCCAGAGGCCGAGGGTGGCATGATGAGCGTGGAGGACGTGATCGGCTTCGTGCAGGAAGCGCTAACTTTGGCGGACTCGCTCGGGCAAAGCGCGGTCAATGGGCAAGCCCAAACTGGTGAGCAACAGGACGTAGCGAAGGTGCTGCACAGGCAGGTCGGTGCCATCAAGGGCGGCGGCAAACTGGCCGAATTCAGTGAACCTCATATCACGGTAGCAAGCCAGGCCGGCATTCTCACGTCAGCCCCAGGCACCACTCATATCGCCAGCGGTGAGCATATCGCGCTCACGAGTGGGCAGCACCTGTCCTTCTCTTCCGGTGGCGGCATGTATGCCACCGCGACCGAACGCTTCTCGTTGTTCGTGCAGCGCGGCGGCATCAAGTTGTTCTCCGCCAAGGGCAAGGTCGAGATGCAAGCGCAATCCGACGCCATGGCCCTGCTAGCGCAGAAGGTGCTGCGCATCCTGTCAACGACAGACTGGGTTGAGATCAGCGGGCAGAAGGGCATCCGCCTGAACGTCGGCGGGAACGAAATCCGCATCACCCCCGAAGGCATCGAAAGCCTCTCGCAAGGCAAATGGGCCGTGTACTCGGCCAGCAAGCTGCTGACCGGGCCGAAGACAGCGGCCTACGCCATGCCCACTACCAAAATCTGTGCACACCTCGCAGCCGGGGCCGCCACGAACGGCGCGGGCGCTGTACCCATTCAGTAAGAAGCGGTCATGGCGACATTCAAGACTGATCATCTGTTACCGAAGCCATGGCCGCCCGCTTGGGACACCGGCGTGCTGGTATTGGACCTACTCAACCATGATCCTGCCGTGCTGGATTTGTCATCGCTGACCCTGCACGAATGCCTGCCCTCCGGCGTAGGCGATAACGCCAAGCTGATGCCGGTGTTGCTGGACCTGGCCGAAACGCCTCCGGACATGCGGCGCGCCTTGGCGCATCTGATGTGGCGAGGCGCGCAGCGCGCTGACCCGCCCGTGGTGTGTGCCCGGCTGCAAGGGCCCGTACCGATCCAAGACGTGACTGCGCATCTAGCAGGCTGCCTCATCGGTACCGATCACCAGCAAGGACAAGCGCTGTGGCGCTTCTATGACCCGCGCGTCTTCATCCACATGGCGTGGCTGTTGCGGCCCGCGCAACTGAAGGCACTCTACGGGCCGTGCGAAACCTGGGGGTTTGCCTGGGCCGGCGACTGGTATGAACTGGACCGACCCGCAGCACCCGCGTCATCAGACAACACCGATCCACGTCCATGGTGGCCCGACGCCAAACAATGGCCCACGGTCGAAAACGTGACCGACATCGAGCGAGTGCTGGCGCGGATGGTCAACTACGCCAAGCCATCGATTGCACGAGCGCCCAATGTGGACCGGTTACTGCGGTTTGCCGCCCAGGACTTGCACGTATCAAACCACACCGACCGCCAGCACTACGCCACCTATGCGGCAGCCTTTGGCCAACCCTTCGAGCAGCACACCAAGCTGCAAGCACTGTGGCCGTCCGTCGCCCGTGGCGAGATGACGCTGCGCCAAGCGATGGCGCGGTTGTCCAACGACGACTGGGAACTGATGAAGATCATGGCCCAAGCCGCCAAACAGACTCAACACCCCCCGCAGCATGGATAACGCCAAGAATACAGTTGACCGCTTCACACCGCCCGTCAAGGGCTGCCAGTTTTGTGATCATGCGCCGGGACTCGCCGTGCTGCCGGTGCGCTACGCCGTCATCGGGCCGGAAGACAAAGTTGGCGCTCCCGCGCTGTCCGGCAACTTCAAGATCGAGAACGCCCCTTCCCAGCTGGGCGGCGGAGCCCAATACACCCTGCGCACCATGCGCCCCGGCTTCCTCTACGTGTTTCACGAAGCCTCGCAGTCATGGGAGACCTACCTCGTCGTCAACGGCGGCCACCTGTGGAAAATCATCCCCGAGCGACCCGCCCCACCAAGATCGCCTGACGAATTCTTCTGCAGCATGGGCATCGGGCACGGCTACACCTCGATGTACTTCACCATCCCGGACGCCAAGAACGCCACTACCTTTTGGTATGCCTACTCCCACGTACAGTGGACCCAAGCGCAGCTTGACGAGAACAAGAGCCGTGCCGACGTACGCCGGCAACACATGCAATCGCTCAACGTGCAGGCATGGCTTGCCAGCCACAAGGCACCGCACGCCGCACGCGCCACCGAGCTTAAGCAGCATGTCGCCTCCTACGCTATGCCGCCCGAAGCGCAGGACAAAGCTTTCCAGTATCTGAGCGCACCGCCGCGCACCAAGGCGGGCAATCGCCTGGACCTGATCGGCTTGAGCGCTGGCTCCATTCTTTCTGAAACCATGGAGCGCATCTCACCCGGGGACGCTGTCGTCCTAGCCTTCGAGGACCCCAAGGGCATCATCAAAGACCTCTCCGTGCTCACCAACGACAAGATGCACGCGGGCGCCGCCAACAGCGTCATCTGGGACAAGAACACCGACTTCCTGCTCGACCGGCTGCAAGCCAACCTTGAAGCCCAGGCCATCGCCCGGATGACCGCAGAAGAACAAGCCCGGCGCACCGAAACCGACGCAGAGGGCCGTCCCGGCTATGAACTCCTGTCGGCCATGTTCGCCTATGAGAAGACCAAGGCGCGCTGGGCCAGAGAAGACGCCGAGCGCGAAGCCACCCGCCAGAAGCGCCAGACTGATGCCAAGACCGCCGCCTGGAAACCCTACGCCGACGTGCTCGACAACAGCAAGCGGCACCGAGACCATACCGCCCGCCTCAGAACGCTCAACGAAACCGTCCTCGCCCCGATTGCGCTGAGCCACAGCCAATGGCTCACCAGCGGCCAATTCACCAGCTACATGACCCATCGTCATGACCGGATGGACCTCGGGCACGGCTACCACTACAACGAAGCCCTCACACGTTGCATCGAGGGTGCACTCGACACCGTCGAGTGCCGCAAAGTCATCAAGCGCTGGTACGAAGACGCTAATCCACAAAAGGACAGCAACCTGCTTGCCCGCGCCCTGTATCTCAACTACCAACCGGCAATCAAAACCGTAGCGGATCCAACCGACGCTGCCTACAGCGCCATGCTCGCCGTCTTCCGCTCTGGCCTGGAAGCCATGGATGGCTTGCTTGATCGGGGTCTGTCACTAACCGAGGCCGTCACCAAGCTCAAGCTCGTACCCCGTTTGGCCTGGGTGCTGTCCGATGAGATCATCCCGGCGCTCGCGAACAAGCTGGGTTCCAAACCCGCCTGGATGTATATCCATGGCCTGAGCCTGTTTGGCGGTGTGCGCATCGTCAATGCCGACCGAAGCGTGATGCAGCTTCGGGCCTCCATGCTGGACGACTTGAAAAAGCAGAACGCCAAACTGTATAGCCAGCTCGGCCGAACCCAACGCCGGGAAGAAGCCGTGGCATTCGCCCGGCAGGCCCAACGCATGGCCCGGAATGCCCGACTGGTGTGGTTTGATCCGAAGCATCTGGCCCAGACAACCGGGTTGGGCGCGCTAGAGCTGAAAACCACAGCCGACGTCCCCGGTGTCAAACAGGTCAAGGCGGCGTTGGGTTCACCGCACGTCAACATCGGCGCGATTGCGTGCATTCTGCAAGGCGTGGCGGTCTACCACGCCGCGCAGTCCTTCCGGGCTGCGGGCGAGTTTGATGAAGCGGAGAAAGGCACCAAGCTCATGGGCGGGCTGGTGACGATGGTCGGGACGTTGGCAGAGCAGGCCGGCGTGGCCGTGTCCAAGGCGCCGACGCATCCGCTGGTGGCAAGAGCCATGCGGGCTACGCCGCGAGAACAATGGGTGGCGAAAGGAGAAAGACTGGCGCGAGGGGGAAGGTGGATTGGCTTCGCGGGGGCGACTGTGGCTGTTGGGTGGGATGCTTACCATGCGGGCGATGAGTACATGAAAGGAAATCGCCTCGTCGCGGTCTTGTATATGACCTCAAGCGCTTCTGGCCTCGCGGCAGCAGCGCTCCCGGTCGCAGCCGATATTTTCCCTCTGATATTTGGTGGGGTCCCGGTCTGGCCGGCCCTCGTAATCCTGTTTGGCGTGAACGTTGGCTTGGCGATGCTGGATGATCCCGCCACGCTCAAGTGGGTTCAGAAATGCCACTTTGCCAAGCGGCCCGACCCCGACAAATATCACTCGATGGAAGCCGAGTGGAAGGAGTTTGTGCAATTGGGAATCGAAGTCAAGGACGAGGGCGTGAAATGAGATTTGCGCCAAAAGATGAGCGTATTCATTTTTACCAAAGAGGCAAACCACTTGGAGAGTGGGAGCGAGAACACCGGCTCCACATTGACCAACCCGCGAGCGATGAGATTTTCGAGATTGGTAACGTCTACCGTATCGACTCGACGTGCCTGGAGATCACCGACGAATCGCAAACGCGTGTGCAGTTGGCCGGGATGCTGTTCATCATCTGTCTTGTCGCGGTTGCCCTCGGGGTTAGTGGAGCAGCAATGTTTGCGTCGACGCCATTTCATGTTTCGGCTGAAGAGATGGGGCGAAATGGGAATTGGCTTGCGACTGTGCTTGGGACCGTTATTGGACTTGCTGGTGCTGCATTCTTTGGCCTATTGGGAGGCGAAGCAGCCCGCCGCTACCTGTTCTCCCTCAAGCACCGTCCCATCCGCCTCAACCGCAAGACCCGCCGCATCTACGCCATGCGCACCAAAGACCGCGATGGCCTCTGGGAAGTCCGCTGGAGTAACGACGAGTTCTTCTGCATCGGCAAGCGCAGGGTAGGCGGCCTGTCCACCAGCTATTCCATGTACGACATCCGCCACTACACGCTGGATGCCGATGGCAACGTCGTGCGAGGGTTCGTACTGGGTCGTCTGATGTTTACGCTGGAGCAAGCCCAACAACAATGGGAGTACTACCGTCGCTACATGCAAGACGGCCCCGCCGACTTGCCCGAGCCGCACCGCTTCTGGAACCCCCGCGAATCGTTCTGGGAAGGCTTCAAGATTTGTCGCGAAGACAAGCTCTCCAGCCTGTTCAATTCGCTCTTCGACTACGTCTTCTTCCCGTTCATGCTGCTGGATGCGACCGTACGCTGGCTCGTGCTTGCCACCTGTAGCGCCCCCGTCTGGCCCGCCGAGATTGAGGAAGCCTGCAAGCCCGAACCCAACGACCCATACGCCCGCCCCTACGCCGACGACTACATCGGTTTCGCCAGCGGACCGGGCGGCAGGCCCTCGCGGGCAGACCTGGAACGCGCGTGGGCACTGGAACCCCAGCGCAGGCGAGAGGGCGCGCTGACCCGATCCGAGGCAGAAGCCATTCTCAAGCATCAGAAATCACGGGCGGTGGTGTAACGCGATGATCGCGCGCCAACCCTCGAATTGCCTGCCAAGCTTAAACATGAATCACGAACAAACGATAACCACCTCTTCCGCAACAACCAGTACGGGCCCGTTGGCCTGGCGAGCAATCGAGATTGACCAGCACACCGACGAATGGAAGCTCAGCGTGCTGCTGATGGACGGTTTCATCACCGAAGCCGTCCATGATCAAGCGATCCAATTGCTTCAAGACACGAAGGCCGCCAGCACGAAGCGCATTCTCCTTGACGCCCCGCTGTTTGCCAGCCCTGGGGGCGCCATGCATTGGCTGGTCAAGCATGGTCTCGTGCCTGACGAGATGTTGGATGAGGTTGCATCCAAGGTCTTGAAGGCGTCCGAAAGCGACGAATACCTTGTGGCCGAGACCCGGCTAATTTCCTATTGTGAGCTGGATCCAGATCGTTTTCTGGAAAAAATCAGACCGATTTCGATCCGGATGAATCGCCGTAAAAGGCTGTGGCGCTTTGGCGGGTGGGCGACGGGGCTTGGCGTTGTGGCGGCGGCAGCAGCCTTCTACCTCGCCCCTCCCACTACGCCAGCCTGTAAATCGAAGGGGGCATCCGCATCCTTATTCAATATATCGATGAGTTCGTACTTGTCATCCATCGATGCAATACAGGCAGGACCTCCTGATTTGTCTAACATTCGGGAAATCGGATACGAAAAAACTTCACGCTCCCGTGGATGCACGGCTGATGTCAAGGTCGGTAATTTGAAGACGACCGTTGGTTTTGTCATTCGCCCAGCAGCCGAGGGGGGCCCTGGTTTTGAGGTCGCCATGGTGCCCGCGAAGTTTGTTCAGACCCAATACGGTGGCGAACGAAATAGCGAATCGCTGGGGGCGCCGATCGGAAGCGAGAGGCTCCGCAAGGCATTCATGAACGGCCTGGAAGTGCTGCAAAAGAAACACGTTTCAGCCTCACCCACAAATAATCGGAAGGACTGGTTCGGCGTCAGCCATTCAAAAACATTGCGCCAGCGAGTGATGTCTGTGAGCCCCACGGCAGATTGCACCGAGAAATCGCCCTCTCAACAGTTATGCCCGTTGCGGATCGCATACGAGGATCCGCTGCTTGCAAAACTCTCTGAAAATGGCGTGCTTGAAATCGATGGAGAATTTACCTTTGAAAAGAAGGGACAACTTGATCGATGGCATGTGTCCGAGCAATTTGAGACTGAGTTTCTCACTGCGTTGAGCAAAGCATTGGCAGCCGCTCCTAAGATCCTATTCCCTGAAAGTACTCGCGAAGGAAAAATCAAAGACAAAAAGTAAGGACCGCGCAAACATGGACGGAAGCATGATCACAGTGGGTTGCCGGCACTCCCATGGCGGCCATGTCACAACGGGCTCGCGAGACAGCCTGCTCGATGGCAAACCCCTCGCGCGGCGCACAGACTGGGTGGACTGCCCGATTCACGGGCCCAACAAGATCATTAAGGTGCGCTGCGATATGGAGGTGGATGGCGAGCATGTTGCCACGCACGGGGACGAGACCGAGTGTGGCGCGGTCCTCCTCGGGGATGGCTGCGCCATTGTGGATTGACACCACTGCGCCACGGGTTCGCATTACCACCATCATTCACTCGTGCGTGCCCCACTCCCAGATTGGCGCGAAACGCCCGCAGCAGTACTAAGCCAGACCGATGGACGACTTATTGGCAAGCTCCGACCGGCCTGGAGACTGGATTGAACGTCTACCGAGACGCACGCAATCCGACGCTATGGATCGACCCGCTGGATACACCGCA
Source organism: Ralstonia sp. 22086 (assembly GCF_052045975.1). Classification (NCBI taxonomy): domain Bacteria; kingdom Pseudomonadati; phylum Pseudomonadota; class Betaproteobacteria; order Burkholderiales; family Burkholderiaceae; genus Ralstonia; species Ralstonia sp. 22086. The sequence goes on from NZ_JBQEPZ010000004.1 coordinate 531,638, forward strand.
CATGATCACCGTGCCCCCAACAACCGACACTCCGCCGACAACGCCAGCAGGTTCGGATCGCGCTCCCGATTGCGCTGCATCACCAGCACAATGTGCTGGCTGATGGCATAGCGCGCCGCCAACGGAATCAGTTGCACCTTGGGGCTGAAATCGGCCACGCGACGCGGCAGCAACGCGTAGCCGATGCCGCCGCTCACAAGGTTCATGAGCGAAAAGATATCGCCCACGCGCAGGGCAATCTGCGGCGCAAAGCCGGCCTTGTCAAAGGCGGCCATGAAGTCGTGGTACGTCGCAAAGTCGTCGCCGAGCGCAACGAACTTCTCGCCGCGTACAGCTTGTAAATCGATCTCCGCTGACGCCGCATACGGCGAGCCGAGCGGCGCGGCAAACAGAATCTCATCGTCGAACATCGGCACGGTCAGCAGATCGGGATTGCGCAACGGCTCGCCCAGCGCGATGACGATGGCGTCTAGCTGGCCGTCTTCCAGCTTGGCGAGCAGGCTGCGGTTCGAGCCCAGCGTGAGTTCGATGTCGAGTGCGGAGCGGCGGGTTTTCAGCCCCGCAAAGATGCGCGGCAACGTGCCGACCGTCATCGAATAGAGGCCGCCGATCTTCAGCGTGGTTGACGAGAACCCCGCCGCTTCGCGCGTGCGGCGCACGCCGGCTTCGCACTCGGCCAGGATGCGTTCCACGTGTTCGGCAAACACGTAGGCGGTCGAGAGCGGAATCAGCTTGCGGCCATCGCGCTTGAACAGCGGGCAGCGCAAGCCTTCTTCCAACGAATGCAGCGCGCGGTGCACGCTCACCGTGCTTTGCCCCAACGCCTCCGACACGCGGGCCATGTTGCCCAGCGTCATGAACGACTGGAAGACTTCGAGCTTCTTCAGGGTGATGTCTTCATCGATTGCCATGGCAGGGGCTCCTCCGGGCGCGTTCTACGGGCGCGCTGCTATCAGAATCGGCCATTGTTTCATTAACTTCAAGTTAATGAAACCGCGCCTAGGTTGATTGAAGTGCACCTTTTTACAGCCTACGGTACAGGGCATCAAATCAATCAAGGCTGGAGACGCCACCCAATGCAACCGATGCCCAACCAATCGGCAAACGGGATCAACGCACCCATCCCGCCGCAATGGCGCCGGCGGCGCGACGAGAAGGAACGCCGCCTGACTGCAGCGCGCCGCATTGCCAACGGCAAGGTCATTCCCACTGGCGACATCGTCGCCGCGCTCGAAGCGCTGCTCGCCCCGCGCGACCGCGTCGTGCTGGAAGGCAACAACCAGAAGCAGGCGGATTTCCTCTCTCGCTCGCTGGCCAAGGTGAACCCCGAGCGCCTGCACGATCTGCACATGATCATGCCGAGCGTGAGCCGCGCCGAACACCTCGATATTTTTGAAGCCGGCATCGCGCACAAACTCGACTTCTCGTTTGCCGGGCCGCAAAGCCTGCGCATCAGCCAGTTGCTGGCCGACGGGCTGCTGGAAGTCGGCGCCATCCACACCTACATCGAGCTGTATGCACGGCTGGTGGTGGACCTGATTCCCAACGTGTCGCTGGTGGCCGGTTTCAAGGCCGACCGCGACGGCAACATCTACACCGGCCCGAGCACCGAAGACACGCCCGCGCTGGTCGAGCCCACTGCGTTTTCCGATGGCATCGTCATCGTGCAGGTCAACGAGATCGTCGATGACCCGGCCGACCTGCCGCGCGTCGACATTCCCGGCTCGTGGGTCGACTTCATCGTGCAGGCCGACAAGCCGTTCTACATCGAGCCGCTGTTCACGCGCGACCCGCGCCTCATCAAACCCGTGCACGTGCTGATGGCGATGATGGCGATTCGCGGCATCTACCAGCGGCACAACGTGCAGTCGCTCAACCACGGCATCGGCTTCAACACCGCTGCCATCGAGCTGATCCTGCCAACGTACGGCGAACGCCTGGGCCTCAAGGGCAAGATCTGTCGCAACTGGACGCTGAACCCGCATCCGACGTTGATTCCCGCCATTGAATCCGGCTGGGTGGAAAGCGTGCACTGCTTCGGCACCGAGCTGGGCATGGAGCGCTACGTGGCCGCGCGCCCCGATGTGTTCTTCACCGGCCGCGACGGCTCGCTGCGCTCGAACCGCATGCTGTGCCAGCTCGCCGGCCAATATGCGGTGGACCTCTTCATTGGCGCGACGCTGCAGGTAGATGGCGAAGGGCATTCGTCCACCGTCACGCGCGGTCGGCTGGCCGGTTTTGGCGGCGCGCCCAACATGGGCCACGACCCGCGCGGCCGCCGTCACGCCACGCCGGCGTGGCTCGACATGACCGAGCCCGTGACGATGCTCGAGCGCGGCAGGAAGCTCGTCGTGCAGATGGTCGAGACGTTCCAGGAAGGCGGCAAGCCGACCTTCGTCGACACGCTGGATGCAGTGGCCGTCGCCAAGCAAAGCGGCATGCCGCTGGCGCCCATCATGATCTACGGCGACGACGTCACCCACCTGCTGACCGAAGACGGCATCGCCTATCTTTACAAGGCCCGCTCGCTGGAAGAGCGGCGCGCCATGATTGCGGCGGTGGCGGGCGTCACATCCATCGGCCTGCGGCATGACCCCTCCAAGACCGAACAGATGCGTCGCGACGGCCTGATCGCCCTGCCGGAAGACCTCGACGTGCGCCGCAGCGACGCCAGCCGCGAGCTGCTCGCCGCCAAGAGCATCGCCGACCTGGTCGAATGGTCCGGCGGCCTGTACGACCCGCCTGCACGCTTCCGGAGCTGGTAATGGAGAAGACATTGCAACGGCCCCTGCCGGCCAGCCCGAAAGCGCGTGCAAAGCGATTGGCCGCGCTGGTCGAGTCTGCCCTCATCGACGAGGTGACGCTGTCGCCCAAACCCGGTCTGGTGGATGTGCGTGGCAACGGCGCGCATCACGATCTGGACTGGACGCTGATGGTGCATTCCGCCCAAACCCTGCGCCCAGCGTTTGAAGCCATGGCATTGGCTGGCGCGCAGATCGAAATGCAGGCCGGTGCACAACTCGCGCTGCGCGAGCGCATCGGCCGCCTCGGCCGCGAAGGCGAAGCGGCCATGTTCGATGCCACCGGCGGCATCAACACGCATCGCGGTGCCATCTGGGCGCTCGGCCTGCTGGTCACGGCTGCAAGCCAAGCGCCGCATGCATTGGGTGCGGCCGCTGTTGCGGGCCGCGCGGCACGCCTGGCCAACATCCCGGATCGCTTTGCGCCTGTCTCCACTGGCCACAAGGGCGAGCGCGCCTGCAATGACTACGGCGTCGGCGGTGCGAAGGGCCAGGCCTGTGCCGGCTTTCCGCACGTGATCAAGGTCGCGCTGCCGGCGTTGCACCATGCGCGCGCTGTAGGCATTCGCGAAGACCATGCGCGCGTGGATGCATTGCTTGCCGTCATGGCTGCGCTGGACGACACCTGCGTGCTCGCACGCGGCGGCGCCAAGGCACTGCACGTCGTGCAGACCGGCGCAGCCACCGCGCGAGCAGAAGGCAGCTTGGCAACAGCGCAAGGCCGCCGCGCTTTCCGCATGCTTGAACAAGACATGCTGGCGCTGCACGTGTCACCCGGCGGCGCGGCCGACCTGCTGGCTGCAGCCCTCTTCCTCGACCGCCTGCCGACAGACGCGCGCGCAGCGTCTGACACCGAATCCGCTCATCAGGAAACCGAACATGGAGCAGCTTGATTTTCAGTTCACCGGCGGCGCACCCGCCGCGCGCCGTGCGTATGCAGGCGTGGTCGGCTCGGGCGACCTTGAAGTGTTGCTGACGCCGGGCAACGCCGGCCAGATCGATGTGGCCATCACCACGTCAGTCAATGGCATGAGCGCGACGTGGCAGGCGCAACTTGCACGTGTGTTCGGCTCGCACACGTGGCCGGCGGCCAAGATCATCATCAACGACTTCGGCGCGACACCGGCCGTCGTGCGGTTGCGGCTTGAGCAGGCGCTTGAATCGCTTAACGCGCTCGGGTCATAAGGAGAAGCCATGTCACGCAACCCGATTGAACGCGACAGCTTTATCGAACGCGACGCGCGCCGACGTGCGATTGCCCTGCTCGACCCCGGCACCTTCCGAGAGCTGCTCGACCCATTCGAGCAATTGACCTCGCCGTGGCTGCCGCGCCAGGGCATCGTCACGCAGGCAGATGATGGCGTGGTGGTGGCCCGCGGGACGCTGGGCGGGCAACCTGCGGTGGTGCTCGCCATTGAAGGCGCCTTCCAGGGCGGCAGCATGGGCGAGGTGTCCGGCGCCAAGATTGCCGGCGCGCTAGAGCTGGCGGCAGAAGACAACCGCAATGGCATTCCCACACGCGCCGTCATCGTCTTCGAAACCGGCGGCGTGCGACTGCAGGAAGCCAACTTGGGCCTGGCTGCCATTGCCGAGATCCACGCAGGCATCCGTGCGCTGCGCGAATACGGGCCGGTGATCGGCATCACCGCGGGCGTTGTCGGCTGCTTTGGCGGCATGAGCATCGCGGCGGGCCTGTGCAGCTACCTGCTGATGACGCGTGAGGCACGCCTCGGCCTGAACGGCCCGCAGGTGATCGAGCAGGAAGCCGGCATTGAAGAATACGACTCGCGCGATCGCCCCTTCATCTGGAGCCTGACAGGCGGAGAGCAGCGCGCCGCCACCGGCCTGGCCGATGTCTGCATCGAAGACGATTCCGTCGCCATCCGCGCGCAGGTGATCGAGTGGCTGCGTGCCGGCGCGCCCAAGCAACAGCGCAGCGAGCAGATCGACCACTACCTCGCACAACTCGCCGCCGTCGACACGTCGCGCCAAGCCACGGCCGAAGATGTGCGCACGCACTACGCAAAGGACGTCGCATGAGCCAGAACGAACTTTCCACGCGCGGCGCAACCTGGATGCGTGCGCTTGCCGACGGCACGCCGGTACCGGGTTACGGCAGCACGCTGCAAGTCGTCGATGCGGCGCTCGCAGGTCAGCCCGCGCGCTACATCGCCGTCGTGCCCGATGCCGAGAACCGCTTTCCTCGCGCACGCAACGGCGAAGTGGGCCTCATCGAAGGCTGGCAGCTTGCGCGTGCCGTGCGCGATGTGATGACAGCAGATGCCGCGCAGGAAAAGAAGCGCGCCATCGTCGCCGTCATTGATGTGGCAAGCCAAGCCTACGGGCGCCGCGAGGAGGCCTACGGCATCCACCTCGCCCTGGCTGCAGCGGCGGATGCCTACGCTGCCGCCCGCCTGGCCGGTCACCCCGTCATCGGCCTCATCGTCGGTCGCGCCATGTCGGGCGCCTTGCTGGCGCACGGCTACCAGGCCAATCGGCTGCTCGCACTGGACGACGCCGACGTGATGGTGCACGCGATGGGCAAGGCCGCAGCGGCGCGCGTGACGCTGCGCTCGGTCGCCGACCTGGAACGCCTCGCGCAAGAGATTCCGCCCATGGCATACGACATCGCCAGCTTCGCGTCGCTCGGCTTGCTGTGGAAACTGCTGAAGGTCAAATCCGCCGATGCACCCGACGCCGGAGACGTCGACACCGTGCAAACCGCACTCGCCGCAGCACTGGCCAACATCGCGGCTGATCCATCGCGCGGCCTGGAAAGCCGCCTGGGCGCACCGCTGCGCAGCGCATCGTCAGAAGTCCGCAAACGCCTACGCGAGCAATGGAACGCGCAGCCGGAAAGCGCATAACGAATAGGAAGCACATCACGGCGCGAACCTAAAGCACCAGATGGTGTGGCCGTGCCCTGCCCTATGCGGCGCCTTGAATTTCTGTAAGCGGGCGGAAAAAAGAAGGGGAACTGTTTGAGCGAAGCGAGTTTTCCCCTTCTCCGCCCGGTTATGGAAATTCAAGGAGGGGTTCGCCGCATCGGGCGCGCCTTTCTTTGCTTACTTTCTTTGGCAAGACAAAGAAAGTGAGTCAGCCCCGGCAGGGGATGAAACAAGGGATGCACCACCAACGCAATCAACGCAGGCAACGCAAAAAACCAGTCCTCACCCCTCGATCACCAAAACACCACACAACAGGCGACCCATCGCCGTTCCTTCAGGAGACAAAGACGTGATCATTTACGGTACAACCCTGCTGGCGCTATGTCATCTCGCCGGCCTCTTCCTGGGCGATCTGCTCGGCCAGGCCATCGGCGTGAAGGCCAATGTCGGCGGCGTGGGCATTGCCATGCTGCTGCTCATCTTCGCGCGGCTCTACCTGCACAGGCACGGGCTCATGCCCGCCGCCACCGAAGCGGGCGTCTCGTTCTGGGGCGCCATGTACATCCCGGTGGTAGTGGCCATGGCGGCCACGCAGAACGTGGTGACGGCACTGCGCGGCGGCCCCGTTGCGTTGCTCGGTGCCATCGGCGCGGTGATCGTGTGCGGTGTGTGCATCGCGGTCATCAACCGCACTGGCAACGCGGAAGACCGGCGCCCCCTGCCACCGCTGCCTGAAACCGAACAAGCCCGCGCTTAAGGAGCCGCACCATGCTGTCAATGCTAGAGAAAGTTCTGCAGCACAACGGGCTGGTCGCGGCGTTCGCGCTGGTCGGCATCGTCATGGGCCTGTCGATGTGGGTGTCCAAGAAGCTGACGTTTGGGCGCGTGCACGGCTCGGCCATCGCCATCATGATCGGGCTGGTGCTCGCCTATTGGGGCGGTATGCAGACCGGTGGCGAACGCGGCCTGGCTGACCTGAAGCTGTTCGGCGGGATCGGCCTGATGGGCGGGGCCATGCTGCGCGACTTCGCCATCGTGGCCACGGCCTTTGAAGTGCAGGTGACTGAGGCACGCAAGGCGGGCATGATCGGCGCCGTCTCGCTGCTGCTCGGCACGGTGCTGCCGTTCATCGTCGGCGCGTGTGTTGCCTATGCCTTCGGTTACACCGATCCGGTGAGCGTCACCACCATCGGCGCAGGTGCCGTCACGTACATCGTCGGGCCGGTGACCGGTGCAGCGCTGGGTGCCACCTCCGATGTGATGGCGCTGTCGATTGCCACGGGGCTCGTCAAGGCGATCCTGGTGATGGTCGGCACGCCATTCGCTGCCAAGGCGCTGGGCTTGAACAACCCGCGCGCGGCCATGGTGTTCGGCGGATTGGCGGGTACGGTCAGCGGGGTGTCGGCGGGTCTGGCGGCCACGGATCGGCGCCTGGTGCCTTACGGCTCGCTGGTGGCCACGTTCCATACGGGTATCGGCTGCCTGCTCGGGCCGTCGATCCTGTTCCTGGCCACGCAGGCATTGCTGCGATGACACCCACGCCGCTGCGCGCGCACGATCTGCTGTGGGTGTCGGAGATGCCCACAGCGACGGATGGCACTCCCCTGCCGGACTGGGCCATCACGGCATGCCGGCAAGGCGCGCCAGTCGTTGTGCGCCGGGCCCCGCGCGGCAGCGATGGTGCAGTGCCGGTCGGACTGCGCGGGAGTGCGCGGCATGAACGCTGCGCAGCCACGGTGTCTGCCAGCAGCATCACGCGTGTGGTCTCGCCCGAGGCGCTGGCCGCCACAACGGCCTCCATCGCACCCGACGCGCCGCTTGCGGCACTGCGCACCTTGCGTGCGCTTGCAACAAAATTCGACGCGCTGGGCTGGGCGTGGGGCCCGACCGGCGGTGCGGGCTTCGCGCTCGCCAGCGGCTTGCCGGTGCTGCATGCGGATAGCGATCTCGATCTCGTGCTGCGCATGCCGCATGCACCGTCGGCCGCGCAGCGCGATCAGCTCGTGCACGTGCTGGCCGAAACCGAATGCCGCGTCGACCTGCAGATCGACACCGGGCGCGGTGGATTCGCGTGGCGCGACTGGTTGAACTCGCCCCGCCAGGCCTTGCTCAAGACCGATCACGGCCCACACTTGGTTGCAGACCCGTGGAGCGATCTCGTATGAGCGTGCTCTTCATGTTTCCTGGCCAGGGGAGCCAACGCGTGGGCATGCTGCATACGCTACCTGACGACCCGGCCGTGGCACAAACATTGAGCGAGGCGGGCGACGTGCTGAGCGTCGATCCGCTCACCCTCGACACCGCAGAGGCGCTGCGTTCGACCGTGGCCGTGCAGCTCTGCCTGTTGATTGCCGGTGTGGCTGTGGCACGCACGTTGGTTCGGCAGGATGCGGGGCCGGACATGGTGGCGGGCCTGTCGATTGGCGCGTGGCCTGCAGCCGTCATTGCAGGCGTGCTGGAATTCAGCGATGCGCTGTGTCTTGTACGCCTGCGCGGGCAACTCATGGAAGACGCGTACCCCAGCGGCTACGGCATGGCCGTCACGGCCGGACTGACTGAACCCGAGGTCGCCGCCATCGTGGCGCAGGTCAACTCGGCCGCAACGCCAGCCTATGTCGCCAACCTGAATGCGGAACGGCAGATTGTCGTGGCGGGCAGCGATGCGGCGCTCACGCAAGTCATGACGCGCGCGCATGCGGCGGGCGCATCGACGGCAACGCGGCTGTGCATGGCAGTGCCGTCGCACTGTCCTCTACTTGACGCACAGGCTGCCGAGCTGGCTACCGCCGCCGCAAAGGTCACGGCCCACCCGCCGCAACTCACCTACGTCAGCAGCAGCCGGGCGCGGGCGCTCTTCCGTGCAAACCTAATCGTCGAAGACCTGGCCTGGAACATGGCGCGGCCGGTGCTGTGGCATGACACGGTGCGCCACGCGTTTGAGCGTGGCGCACGGATGGCCGTGGAGATTGCGGGCAACGGTGCGCTGATGCGCCTCGCACAGCCCGTCTTTGCAAATGACGCGGTGCTGGATGCGAGCAGTGGGCTGGATGCGGTGAGGGTGCGGATACAACGCCAGCGGCGTTTGGACAGCCGATAGCCGATAGCGGATAAAAGAAACGGAGCTTCGCGCCCCGTTTCCTTTTGCCCATCGCCGCTTAAACGATTTCCCGCGTTTCCATGAACTGGATGTCCGGGAAGCGCTCCTGCGTCAGGCGCAGGTTCACCTGGCTGGGCGCCAGGTACACGTAGTCGCCCGCACCGTCCAGCGCCACGTTGTGGCCGGCTTTGTCGATCAGCTTGTCGATATCTTCCTGCTTGCCGCGCAGCCAGCGGGCCGTGGAGCACTCATGCGGTTCGAAGATGGCATCGACGCCGTACTCGTGCTCCAGGCGGTGCGCAACCACATCGAACTGCAGGATACCGACGGCGCCCAACACGAGGTCGTTCGAGGCCAGCGGGCGGAACATCTGCGTGGCGCCTTCTTCGGCCAGTTGCTGCAAACCCTTCTGCAACTGTTTGAGGCGCAGCGGGTTGTTCAGACGCGCGCGACGGAAGAACTCCGGCGCAAACGACGGGATGCCCGTGAACTTGAGCGTCTCGCCTTCCGTGAATGCGTCGCCCAGCCGGATCGTGCCGTGGTTGGGCACGCCGATGATGTCGCCGGCGAACGCCTCTTCCGTGGTGTTGCGGTCCTGCGCCATGAACGTGATGGCGTTGTTGATGGCGACCGTCTTGCCGGTCGACACCTGCAGCAGCTTCATGCCGCGCTCGAAGCGGCCCGAGCACACACGCACAAAGGCGATGCGGTCCCGGTGCTTCGGGTCCATGTTGGCCTGGATCTTGAAGACGAAGCCGGTGAACTTCTCTTCCATCGGCTTGACTTCGCGCGTCTCGGTGGGGCGCGCCAGTGGCTCGGGCGACTGGTCGACCAGCGCATCCAGCAACGACTGCACACCGAAGTTGTTCACCGCCGAGCCGAAGTACACCGGGCACTGCTTGCCGGCCAGGAACGCCTCTTTGTCGAACGTATGCGATGCGCCGCGCACGAGTTCGATATCGATGCGCAGTTCTTCAGCCTGCGAGCCCAGCACGCGATCCAGCTCCGGGTTGTCCAGGCCTTGAATCAGGCCGGCGGTGGCGCCTTTCTCGCTGTCGGCATTCGGATCGAACAGCTGCACCGTATCGTTCACGAGGTGATACACGCCCTTGAACGACTTGCCCATGCCGATCGGCCACGTCATCGGGGCGCACTGGATCTGCAGCACGCTTTCGATTTCATCGAGCAATTCGATGGGCGCGCGGCCTTCGCGGTCGAGCTTGTTGATGAACGTGAGGATGGGCGTGCTGCGCAGGCGGCAGACGTTGAGCAGCTTGATGGTCTGCGCTTCCACACCGTTGACGGAGTCGATCACCATCACGGCGGAGTCGACGGCCGTGAGCGTGCGGTACGTGTCTTCCGAGAAGTCTTCGTGGCCCGGGGTGTCGAGCAGGTTGACGATGTAGTCGCCACCTTCGTTCCGATACGGGAACTGCATCACCGACGACGTCACCGAGATACCGCGCTGCTTTTCCATCTCCATCCAGTCGGAGGTGGCGTGGCGGTTGGCCTTGCGCGCGCGCACGGCGCCGGCCATCTGGATGGCGCCGCCGAACCACAGCAGTTTCTCGGTCAGCGTGGTTTTACCCGCATCCGGGTGGGCAATGATGGCGAACGTCCGGCGGCGCCGGATCTCCTGCTGCAGCGTACTCACGGGCAAAAACCGAAAGGGAGAAGTGATGAATGCGCCCATGGCGTGGGCGCTGGCTGGCGGGGTCATCCCGGCGGCCGATGGACTGCCCGAACGGAGTTGTCAATCCGGGGCAGCCGAGATTGTACGCGATCGGCGCCCTTGCTTAAGATCGACTGATCCGAGCGGCAAACAGGGGAAACCCCCTAGGAACCGTCCCCCGGACGGACGAGACCAACCCGTTGTGGGAATGCGCTGACAACCCTTTCGGAGTCGATGTTATCGAAGTTGTCATGAAGCTCCCGTATTGTGGAGGCCGTCGCGAAACCCGCCTTTGGGTACGCCGCGACGTCGAAAGAAGCAAAGAAGCAAGGAGTCCAACATCGTGCGTAGTCGAACCCCTGTCGATCCGGCAGTGCAACGCATCATCGAGACCACCCGCAAGGCGTGGCAACTCGACGAACAAAGCGTGCGCGCGGCGCGTCAGCAGCGTGCCGCCAATCGCCGCAAACGGATCAAAGCCCTGCCGCAGGACAGCCTGCAGGCACTCGCCGCACTGGCCCTGCAAGCTGAAATCTGGGCCGTGCGCAAGACCGTGGTGACGGTCGGCTAGCCGCGCAGTTCCTCACCGTGTCGAGGGCCACAGTCGTGGCCCTTTTCTTTTGGGCGTCATACGGCCGCGGGGTCGCATGAGAGGGGGCATGGCGGTTGCTTGTGATTGGCTGACATGACTCAGCTCAGGAGGCCGACATGACCGAACTGACCCCCAAGCCGCCCACCAGCAGCAATGGCACCAACGGCACACATGGCGCCAACGGTGCGACCATCACCACGCTGCATCCGCAGATCGATCACACCGCGCAGCGCGTCAAAGATGCCACGGCAGAAGGCATCGACCGGCTGGCGAGCGTTCTTTCCACGGCGCTCACGCAATTCGACAAACGCACCGAACAGTTGAAGAACCTGCACGCGAATGTCTCGGAACAGGCGAGCGGCTCCGTGCGCCAGCATCCGGTCATTACGATCGGCTTGGCGTTCGTGGCCGGAATGCTGCTGGAGCAGTTGACGCGGGATTGAGTTGGCGTCTCAGGGCTTAGCCGCTGTTGCGCGCGGGGGTTCGGGTTGCCCCCGTCCCGCCACTGGACAGATTTGCCGCCAGCGTTGGGTTGAGCAAGGCCGCCTGCGCGGCCGCGCCGGTCTGGCCTGACGCTTCGTACTGGCGGCTGCCGAATCGCAGCGCGTATTGCCGCGTGACCAGCGCCCCAAAGAAGAAGATCTGGGCGGAGTAGTAGATCCACAGCATCAGCGCCACCACCGAACCCGCTGCCCCGTAAGACGACGCCACAGCGCTGTTGCCGAGATACAGGCCGATGAGATGTTTGCCCAGCGTGAAGAGCAGCGCCGTGACGACGGCGCCCAGGGCAACGTCGCGCCAAGCCACGCGCGTTTCGGGCAGCATTTTGAAAATGGTGCCGAACAGCAGCGCAACGACGGCAAACGAGAACGCCGACGACAGCACCTGCGCCACCAGCAACGCAATGCCCGAAGTGGAACCCGCCCACAACGCGCCCCAAAAGCGCTCCACCACGGCCAGCGCCGCATTGATGGTGAGCGACACCAGCAGCAAAAACGCCAGCACGAGGATCAGGCTGAACGACAGCAGGCGCGAACGCAACAAGCCCCAGAGCCCTGCCTGTTGGCGCGGCGGCACCTCCCAGAGTTCATCCAGGCTGTCCTTGAGTTCGGAGAAGGCCGTCGTGGCGCCCACCAGCAATAGCGCGACGGCCGTGACCGCCGCGAAGAGGCCACTGCCCGAGCGCCGCGTGGCTGCGAGCACGGCCTCCACCGCAGAGGCGCCCTGCGCACCCACCAGCCCCTGGATCTGCCCGAAGATTTCGCCACGCGCCGCCTGTTCGCCAAAAAACAAGCCGGCAATGGAAATGACCAGCACCAGCACCGGTGCCATCGAGAACAACGTGTAGAACGACAACGCCGCGCCCTTGCTCGCGGCGCGGTGCGCAGACCACTGCCGCAGCGCCCCCATCAGCACTTGGGCAGAGCGCTTGAGCAGGTCGCGGTCGAAGAAGGCAGCCAGGCGCATGGGGGATCCTTGCAAAGCGACGCGGCCAGCGCTGTGCCGGCCTCGACCTTGAGCCTAGTCAGCGCACGGCACGCGCGCAAGCGCGACCGTGGCTGCGAGGAGTCTTGAGGGCTGACGCCCTCAGTCGTTACCGCTGCCCAGCAACCGGCTGATCAGAAAGCCTGCGCCGAACGCCAGGCCGATCGTCGCAAGCGGATGCGAACGCATGCAGTCCGCCGCGTCGCTCATCAAGCGCTGCTGCGAGGCGCGCCACTGATCGCGCTTGGCCGCGGCCTCGTCAAGTGCGGTGGCCGCAGCGTCGGCAGTGCGGTCGATGGCCTGTGCCGTGGTCGCCTTCACACGCTCGGCGGCTTGCGCCACGTCGCCGCGGATGAGGTTGCCATTGGCATCCGATTTGGGAAAAGGATTGGTTTGAGACGGTTCCATCAGTCGGTGCTCCTGGAGTTGCATGGCATCGTGAGAGCCGGGTTGAAAGCTGTACGCTTCATCCCGGCGTCATCCTCTGCCCGCGACCAGACCCCAGATGAGGCTGACCACAAACAGCACCACGAAAATCATGAAGAGAATCTTGGCAATGCTCGCTGCGCCGGCAGCGATGCCGCCAAACCCGAGCACGGCCGCAATCAGGGCGATGATGAAAAAGACGACTGCATAACGCAGCATGGTGACCTCCTGTGCAGTTGAGTGAGCTTGCCGCCATGGGGCGGATACCCCACTGGTTCAGCAAGCCGCGTACCGCGCCAGGATGTCGGGTTATGCCTCGGTGGCATGCGCGCGGCCGGAGCCCGCGCTGTTGCCGTCGCCGCCGTCGTCGGCGTTGCTGTTGCCGTATTCCTCCAGCCGGTTGTAGAGCGTCTTGAGGCTGATACCGAGCAGTTCAGCCGCGCGCTTTTTCACGCCGCCGCACTGTTCCAGCGTGGCGAGGATGATCTTCTTGTCGGCGCTCGCCAGTGAGGTGCCGACCGAAATCGTCAGCGTGGAACCGGACGAAACCTGCGTGCTCGACACCTGCAGCGGCACGTTGGCCGTATCGATGCCGGCGTCGTCCGACAGGATGTACGCGCGTTGCACGTAATTGCGCAGTTCGCGCACGTTGCCCGGCCAGTGATAACCGCGCAGCGTGTCCATGGCCGGCGGCAGGAATGCCTTCTTGGTATTGCTCTGCGCGTTGAGCTGATCCAGGAAATGCTGGGCCAGCAGCTCGACATCCTTGCCGCGCTCGCGCAGCGGCGGCAATTGCAACGGAAACACGTTCAGGCGGTGATACAAGTCGGCGCGCAGCTTGCCATCGGCCACGGCCTCTTCGGGGTCGCGGTTGGTGGCGGCAATCACGCGCACGTCGGAGTCGATTTCGCGATTGGTGCCCACGCGCATGAACACGCCGGTTTCCAGCACACGCAGCAGTTTCACCTGCAGCTCGATCGGCATCTCGGTAATTTCATCGAGGAACAGCGTGCCGCCGTTCGCGCGCTCGAAGTAGCCTTTGTGCTGACGGTCTGCGCCGGTAAAGCTGCCGCGCTCGTGGCCGAACATTTCCGACTCGATCAGGTTGGGCGAAATGGCGCCGCAGTTGACCGGCAGGAACGGCTGCTTGCGACGCAGGCTGAGGTCGTGGATGGTCTGCGCGGCCAGTTCCTTGCCGGTGCCCGACTCGCCAATCAACAGCACGGTCGCCTCGGTGGGCGCCACGCGGCTGACCTGGTCATACAGCGTCTGCATCACCGTGGAATTGCCGAGCATCTGCCCGAAGAGGCCCAGGCGGCGCAGCTCGCCGCGCAGGTTGCCGATTTCGGCTTTCAGATCGCCGGGGCGCGGGATGCGCGCCAGTACGGATTTCAAGCGCTGGAAATTGACGGGCTTGACCAGGTAGTCGGCCGCGCCCATGCGCAGCGCCTCGACGGCGGTTTCCACGCTGGCGTGGCCCGTCATGACGATGATCTCGGTGCCGGAATGCGGCGCGATGTCTTCCATCAGATCCATGCCGTTGCCGTCGGGCAGGACAAGATCGATCAGCACGGCATCGGGGCTGTGACGCGACATCTGAATGCGCGCATCGCGCAGCGACCCGGCCAGCGCGGTGGTGAAGCCTTCGGCGCCCACCAGCTCACCTAGAGCGGCACGTGCGTTGGCATCGTCTTCGACAATCAGGATATGTGGCATCTCGATTTGGTTGGATGAACCGGTATGTGCCGGCAATCATGCATGGCGCAACGGTGCGCTGGGCGGCAGAACCGGCGGCATGTGCAAAAAGTATTCCATCCAATACAACCTCAGCGATGGCGTGCGAAAACCCGCGTTGGCAATGTTGGCGTCGGTAATTTTTACACGCACGCATGCAAGAAATGGAACGAATGCATCACACCACGGCGAGCCGTTGGTATCACGCACGAGTCAGCATAGTTGAGATGGTCGGCGCTTCGCCACCTGCGGGCTGAAATGGATACCTTACGCCGCTTTGAAATGTGAAACCCGCGCGGCATCTGCGTCTCAGGCCCGTTTCTTGTCAGCGTTTGGCCGACAGGATGGAAGAAACGTCAGCGCATGCCCGACATACAACGCGCTTGGGCGGACCTGATAATGGCTCAACTTTTCAACACAATGTGACGGGATGACGACGTACCCTGCCTTCCGAAGACTGCATCGCTGACGATGCAGCCGCTCGCCAGGACGTCCCCGTCGCAACCAACCACGAGGGAGCCATGTCCTTGAGCGAAGCCTTCGCCGACGAACGTGCAGTGACCGTTGGGCGCCTGAGCTATCCCCCTGCCCTGGCCGACTTTGACGACACCGAGCGCGTGCCGTCGGACGCCGAAACATCCCCCGCCCAACCGATTGCCGAGCCGGATTTCGGCCACCTCTACGGCCGCTCGTCGGTGATGCGCGCGCTGTACGACCAGATTGGGAAGGTGTCAGGTACGCTGGCCACGGTGCTCATCATGGGCGAATCGGGTACGGGCAAGGAATTGATCGCGCGCACGGTGCACGACATGAGCCCGCGCGCAGACCAGGCCTTTATTGCGGTGAACTGCGGCGCCATCTCGCCCAACCTGATCGAGTCGGAATTGTTCGGCCACGAGAAGGGCAGCTTTACTGGCGCGGCCCAACGTCATATCGGCTATTTCGAACATGCCTGCGGCGGCACGATCTTCCTCGATGAAATTACCGAGATGCCGGTCGAGATGCAGGTCAAGCTGCTGCGCGTGCTGGAGACCGGCGTGTTCATGCGGGTGGGCGGCACCGAGCCGATCCAGACGCGTGCGCGCATCATCGCGGCCACCAACCGCAACCTGCTGGAAGCGGTGAGTGAAGGTGCCTTTCGCGAAGATCTGATGTATCGCTTGGCCGTGGTGCCGCTGCAGGTACCGCCGCTGCGCGATCGCGAAGACGATATCGAAGAGCTGGCCTTGCACTTCCTTGCCCAGTTCAACGCTGCGCACCAGACCGACAAGGTGTTTTCCCGCCAAGCTCTGGCGTCGCTGCGTGGCCAACCGTGGCCCGGCAATGTGCGTGAGTTGCGCAACGCTGTGCAACGCGGCTACATCCTCGGCGAGAAAACCGTCGAACTGGCTGCGCCACTGGCGCCCGCACGCGGCCCCGCGCGTCCGACCGTCAAGGAAGGTGTGCTCAGCCTGTCGGTGGGCGTGACGCTGGCCGATGCGCAGCGCGCAATGATCCTGGCCACGCTGGAGCATTTTCATGGCGACAAGCGCCAAGCCGCCAAGACGCTCGGTGTCAGCCTGAAGACGCTGTACAACCGCCTCGACCTCTACCAAAGCACCGCGGCCGCCGCCATGGCGGCTTGACCGCGCGCTTTCAAGCTCAACCGCCCCCCGGCTCTGAGGCACCCACCGCATCCGCGCTGACGTTCTAGCGCGGATGCGCGTGCGCGCGTTCGCCCGGATGCTCGTGGCGGCGGCGCTCCTGCGGTTCCGGCGTCCGCCGGCGCGGAGTGGGTTCGGTCTCCGCGCGGGCGCGCGGGCCCGTGCGGACGGCGGTGGTGAGTGTCATCGGCATGGCGAGCCCTTCCCTTTCAACGTTACTGACCTTGCTTCGAGCTACCGGGGTAGGAATTCCCGGTGGTCGTTGCGGCCTCATTGCCTCCGGCCTGCACGCCCGAGTGCGACATGTCGCCCGCGCTGTTGGCACCGCCCGGCACGGTCGAATTCGATTTCGATTTCTTGTGATGGCGATGCTTCTTGTGCATCGGCTTGCTGGTGTCGTTGCCGCTCCCTGCGGCGGGGGCCGCCTCGCTGCCGGGCATCGCTGTATTGGCCGTGCGGTCGGCAGTCGAAGACGGCGGTTCGGTGCGCTTGCCCGGCGCCTTGGTGGGGTTGCTGGATTCCTGGTTGTCGACCGGTGCGGTCGTCGTCTGGGCGACGGCCGTGCCGATGCCAAGCCCGACGATGGCGCTGGCGAGGGCAGCGGTCAGGAAACGTGTTCGCATGTGGTTTCTCCTGGGATGTGATGCGCGGTAAGAAGGCAGATGGAAGCGCACTGCGGCGCGTCTCCCGCCCTCCAGCGCAGCAACGCATGTACCTGCGGTGCCACCCCTCTGCGTCTGCCGGCCCACTCTGCAACCACCTCCTGTGCTGTCATGTGCCGGCAACAATGCGCATATAAAAACGACATGACCATGTAGAAACGGCGTGCCAGCCGCCCGTAAAGCCTTGTGGCGACTGGCTTTGTTGACATGGCATACCCTTTGCATCGATGCGGTGACCGGTCGACGGAAATGTCGACGCCCACTCACCAAAGGAGGCAAGGCGAATGGTCAAGGCCGCTCTGGAAATGCGTGCGAAGCAGCATCTCGCGCTCACGCCGCGACTGCAGCAATCCGTCAAGCTGCTGCAGTTGTCTGCAACCGAATTTGCGCAGGAAATGCAAGAAGCGCTCGCAAGCAATCCGTTCCTGGAAGAGGTCGAGCAAGAAGCGGGGGCGCAGCCCGATGCGGCACGCACCGGCGACATTGCCATTGCGCCCGATCTCGACGGCGCCGCGGCTGACCACACGCCTGTAGACGATGCCCCGCTGGAAACCACCACCAGCGCCATTGAAACCGACGCGACGCTGGCCGCATCGGAAGATTTCCCGACCGACTTCAGCACCTACTACAGCCACGGCGGCGCCCACCATGGCGACGGTGAAGACAGCGACATCGGCGAATGGGTGCACTCCACGCCGAGCTTGCGCGAACACCTGCATCAGGAGTTGCGCAGCTATCGCCTGTCCGAGCGCGACTGCCTCCTCGCACAGACGCTGATTGAAGCGCTGGACGACGACGGTTACCTGCGCCAGTTGCTCTCCGAGCTGATTCCACTCGCGCCGGTGGAGCCGCCGCCCACCGAAAAGGAGATGCAGATTGCGCTGGCGCTCGTGCAGAGCCTGGACCCGCCGGGCGTGGCTGCGCGTGATCTGGCGGAGTGCCTGCGCCTGCAGATCGAAGCCCGCCCCGCCGACACCGAAGCCGAAGAACGCATCCAGGAGATCGCGCAAGACATCGTGCGCAGCCACCTGCCCCGATTGGCCAAGCGCGAATTCACGCAGATGCGTCGCGCGCTCGCCTGTACCGAAGAGGAGTTGCGCGACGCCTGCGCACTGATCCGCATGCTGGACCCGCGCCCGGGGCTGCGCTTTTCGCAGGCCCATGCGGGCTACATCGTGCCGGACGTGATCGTCACCAAGATCAAGGGCAAGTGGGTTGCCCTGACGAACCCGGCGGTGGCGCCGTGCGCGCGCGTCAACAAGGTCTACGCAGAGCTGTTTGCCCAGACACGGGGCCACAATCGCACGCCGCTGGCGCACCAACTGCAGGAAGCACGCTGGCTGATCCGCAATGCGCAACAACGCTTTGCCACGATCCAGCGCGTGGCCGAGGCGATCGTCGCGCACCAGAAGCACTTCCTGGAATACGGGGAGGTGGCCATGAAGCCGTTGGTGCTGCGTGACGTGGCTGAAGAGCTGGGACTGCACGAATCGACCATCTCGCGCGCCACGGGCAACAAGTACATGGCCACGCCGCGCGGCATCTTCGAGTTCAAGTACTTCTTCTCGCGCCAACTGGCCACCGACACCGGCGGCGCATGCTCGGCCGCTTCGGTGCGGGCATTGCTCAAGGAGATGATCGAAGCCGAAGATTCGGACGCGCCGCTCTCCGATGTATCGCTCGCCAAGATGCTGGCCGAGCAGGGCGTGATCGTTGCGCGCCGCACCGTGGCCAAGTATCGCGGGCTGATGCGCATTGCGCCGGCCGAAATGCGGCGCCAGGTCTGACGCGCCCGCCACCGACAGGAGCCCCGTGCGCAAGCTTCCCACCGATCAGGACTCGCCACACCGCGTCGACGATGCGATGACCGCGTCATTGCATCTGGCGGACGTGACGATGTTCTGGGCGGCGGAAAGCGGTGGCGTCAAACGCTACCTGCGCGCCAAGCACGACTTCCTGCGCTCCACGCACTGGCGGCACACGCTGGTCGTGCCGGGTACGGCGGACGACGCGAGCAACGAGATCGCCGTGGTACCAGGCGTGCCGCTGCCCCTGTCGCATGGTTATCGCATTCCGTTGCGGACCGGGCCGGCCATGCGGGCGCTGTGTGCGCTGTCGCCGGATCTGATTGAAGCCGGCGATCCCTATCGGCTGTCGTGGGCGGCGGTGCAGGCTGGCGCGCAACTGCAGGTGCCGGTAGCGGCCTTCTATCACTCCGATCTGCCCGCGTTCTTCCGCCGGCTGGGCGGACCGCCCGCAGAGCTGGCCGCAGCGGCGTACGCCCGCAAGCTGTATCCGCACTTCGATACGGTGTTCGTGCCCAGCCGCTACATCGCGCAGAAAGTGGCTGACCTGGGCGTCCAACGCATTGAACTGCAACCGCTGGGCGTGGACACGCGCCTGTTCCACCCAGCGCGGCGCTCGCTGCGTTGGCGCGAACAGCTTGACCTGCCGCGCGATGCGCGCGTGCTGCTGTACGTCGGCCGCTATGCACCCGAGAAAAATCTGCACGTGCTGTGTGATGCAGTGGACAAGCTCGACGACGGCAGCGTGCTCGTCACCATCGGTTCGGGTCCGACACCGCCACGTGGCAAGCACGTGCGCGCGCTCGCTTATGAAGGCGATCCGCAGCACCTGGCCGCGGCCATGGCGAGTGCCGATGCGTTTGTGCACGCGGGCGATCAGGAAACATTTGGCCTCGTCGCGCTGGAAGCGATGGCCAGCGGCGTCCCGGTCGTCACCTGCGCGGCCGGCGGCTTGAGCGAGCTGGTGAACGAGCGCGTGGGCTATGCCGTGCCGCGTTGCCGCGCCGACGATTTCGCACAGGCGCTTCAGGCGCTGCGCCAACGCGATCCGGTGGAACTGGCGCACGCGGCGCGACGCCACGCCATGCGGTACGACTGGCGGGCCGTGCTGCCGCAACTGATGCAACGCTATCTGATGCTGCTGGGCCGACAAACCGGCACCACTGCGGAAACCACCACCCCACAACCGGCTCGCGAGCGCGTGCGTGCATCGCGCGGCCGGTAGCCCTGACCGATCCTGTTCATCATGTCGCGCCATCTCATTCTTGCCATGCACGATGTCACGCCGGCCACCTGGCCTGCGTGCAAGGTGTTGCTCTCCGCGTTGGATGAGGTGGCGCGCGTACCAAAGTCTCTGCTGGTCATTCCGAACTTTTATCGCGGCCCCACCGCACGCAGCAGCGAGCGCTTCTGCCGCGTCATGAGCGAATGCCTGGCCGAGGGCGATGAGCTTGTCCTGCACGGCTATGCGCACCTGGACGACCAGCCCCCCGGCGGCATGATCGACCAGTTGATCCGCACGCGCTATACCGCCGGCGAAGGCGAATTCTCTGCGATTCCGCGGGCAGCGGCGCGTGCCCGCATTGAAGCCGGCGCCGCATGGTTTGCCGCCAACGGTTGGCCGCTACACGGCTTCGTCGCCCCGGCGTGGCTGATGAACCCAGCCACCTGGGAGGCGCTCGACGGACTGCCGCTGCGCTATACGACCACGCTGCAGCGTTTCTTTTTGCTGCACCCCCGGCGCCCGCTGAAGGCGCCGTGTCTGACATACAGCGTGCGTTCGCCGGCGCGCCGGCTGGTGTCGCGGTATTACCTGCGCTGGCTGGCGCAGCAACACGCAGAGGCACCACTGGTGCGCCTTGGCCTGCATCCGGCCGACGCGGCGCATCCGGACGTCATTCGTCATTGGCAAGAGCTGCTCGCCGCGTGCCTGGAGACGCGCACGCCCGTCACGAAGAACGGCTTTGCGCAGGTGCTGGCCCAGGCGTGGATGGGCGGCCCGGAAACCGCCGTTGCCGGGCACGCACAAACATCGTATTGAGCGCGGGCGCTAAAACAACCACACCGACAATCCGCCGATCAACATTCCGAGGCCTGCACCCGCCAGCACGTCGCTCGGATAGTGCAGACCAAGCACGACGCGAGAGACGGCGACCGTGAGCGTGAACGGCACGAGCGCCAGTGCCATGCGCGGGTAATACGCCGCCATCACGATGCTGAACGACACCGCATGCAGCGTGTGGCCCGATGGAAAGCTGAACTGATCGAGCACGCGCCCGCACAGGTGGATCTCTTCGCACGAGAGGTAGGGCCGAGGCCGGCACACGCCGCGCTTGAGCAGGATGTAGATGACCAGCGAGAGCAGCCCTGTCAGGCCCATCTGCTTGGCGCATTCCCAGCCGGTGTCACCGCCCACCACGGGCAACGCCGCCATCAACGCATACCAAAGCATGCCGTCGCCAAGGCGACTGACACCACGATAGAAGCGCATGGCCGACGCATCGCCCGCCACGTGGTTGAGCGCCACGGCGAGCTGCCGATCGCGCTCGCGCCAGCGCTTCCAGTCAGGCCAGGCGTGGGTCGCCATGGTAGGCCTCCCCGCTGGTGGCAGCGTCGTGCACGGCGATGAGCGCGGCTTCAAAGCGCTCGAGCACGCGCGGCCAATCCAGCGCCTGCGCAGTCAACCGCGCCGCTTGGCCCAGGCGCTGCCGCAAGCCGGCATTGGTGGCGAGTACGACGGCCGCCTGCGTGAACGACGCGGCATCGCCGACAGGCGCAAGCCAGCCGTTCTCGTGGCTGCGCACGTGCATGCCGGCCGCGGCAGTATCGAACGCCACCACGGGCAAGCCGCTGGCCATGGCCTCGACCACCACGTTGCCGAAGGTCTCGGTCAGGCTTGGGAAGAGAAACACGTCCGCCGATGCATAGTGCGCGGCCAATGCCTCGCCGTGCTGCGTGCCTGCAAAGATGGCATCGGGGCAACGACGGCGCAGCGCGTTGCGTTGTGGACCGTCGCCCACCATGACGAGGCGGGCCTCGGGAACGCGCTCGCGCACGGCATCAAATGCATCCAGCGCGACACCCAGGTTCTTTTCCAACGCAAGACGCCCCACCGTGAGCACGACCGGTGTGTCGGCACTGGCGCCCCATTGCGCACGCAACGCGTGACTGCGGTCTTGCGGCGTGAACCTGTGTGCGTCCACGCCCCGCGTACTGACGGTCAGGCGCTCAAAATCGAGGTCGCTTAACTGCCGCTGCAGCTCGCGCGTGGGAACGAAGGTGCGATCGGTGCGATTGTGAAAGGCGCGCAGATAGGCGCGCACCAGCGTTACGGCCCCATCCCACGCGTAGTGGCGGCCGTACTCGTCAAAGCGCGTTCTGAAATCCGAAGTCACGGGCACGCCAAGTTGCCGCGCAGCCCGAATGGCCGACCAGCCCAACGGCCCTTCCGTGGCGACATGCACCAGGTCGGGTCGATAGACGCCCCACGCGCGAAGCAGGCGCCGCCGTGCGGGCAAGCCCATGCGCAAATCCGGATACAGCGGAATCGGCACGCCACGAACACGCAACGTTTCGTCCGCCAACGCAGGCTGGCCGGCGTCGATGGCGCCCTGGCGCGGGCGCACGACCATCACGTCATGCCCGCGCGCCTGCAAAAATGCCACGGTGCGCGCGGCAGTGAGCGACACGCCGTTGAGTTCCGGCGGCCAGGTTTCGGTCACATAGGCAATGCGCATGGGCCGATCAACCTTTGTGTTCGTCGCGGCTGCGCGAAGGGCCACCTGCGTGGCCCCGCTTGTCAGCAAGGTCGTCTGCGCTGCGGTTGGCGACTTGGCGATCGCTGTCGTTGCGGTTGGCCGCATGGCGTTCTCGCACGACGCGTTCTACGCCCGGGGTGTTGTGCAGATCAGTGTCGAGCTGGCCGCTTTCGATGTCGCGCGCGGCCTGCTCGACATCGCTGCGCGGGGCGGAACGTTGCTCTTCAAGTTGCTGGTCGCGCTCGTGCGGGAGCCGATCTTCCGAGCCCGACTCCGACTTGCCTTGCTCGGGCTTGCCGAGCATCTTGTCGATGTTTTCAGCGTTTCGGCCCGCCCCTGGCGCACGCGGCGGTGTCGTACCTGCCGGCCGTTCGCTGCGCTGATGCGGGCCACGTAAGGTGGGGCGTAGTCGGTTCATGGCGCCCTCCTGCGGACGTGATCTGATTGCCTTGCGCACCGCAACCGACGTGCCCACAGCGCACGCATACCACATGCAATCGACAAGACCCGCACCACTACTGCACAACAACGCGACGTCAACGATACAACCTGCCGACGCATGCGCTGGCGTCGAGACGTGATCGTTGCGTAAGCGTTACATGCACGCTTGTAACGCTTGCTGCGCAAGGTGACGCTTGTGCAATCAGCGGAGAAGCCGCACGCGCTCCGAGCGACGTGTCGGGCGGCCGCGCAGTCGGTCCAGCAACCGCTGCGACACGCCGGCGGGCGCATCGGTGGTGCCGAGCAGCGTACCGAGCGGACGCAGCCGATCGACGTGATCACATACCACCTTGATCATCGCCGTGATCGACGTCCCCAGCAGCAACCCCCATAGGCCCCACAGCCAGCCCCACAGCAGCAGGCCGATGTAGACCACGCACGGATCGAGCTTGGACGCCCGGCTCTGCAGCCACGTCACGAGCAGCGTGCCGACCAGCGTGGCCAGCAGCAGCGTGACGCCTGCCACGACAAGCGCATCTGACCACGCGCCCATCTGCAGGTATGCGCCAATGCCGCTGGCCACGGCAATCACCACCGAACCGAGATACGGCACGAAATGGAGCACGGCGGTCGCGAGCCCCCAGACCGCCGCGTCTTCCATACCGAGCAGCACAAAGGCCACGGTGGTCAGTACCCCCAGCACAATGTTGGTGGCAAACAGCACCAGTAGCGAATACTGGATCTGTGTGCCGATGACCGCCATCATGCGCACCGCGCGCTTTTTCTCGCTCAGCGTGTTGCCCACCGCGCGCACCCATTTGCGCTTGAGCGCCTGGCCAGACGCAAGCAGGAAGTAGACGAGAAACGAGACCACGACGAGTTGGCCCGCCAGCGCGAAGAGGTTGGCTGAGCCCGTCCACAGGAACTCGCGCAATGGCAGGACGGGCTGTGCGGCCGCCTGATCAGCAGGTGCAGCAGCTGCAGGCGAGCGCTTGGCAGGCGCCGGTGCCGGCTTGCCCTGCACGCCTTCGGCGGCGTGCTCGAGCGCGACGGTCACCTCGCGCATCTTGTCGAATGCGCCGCCCATGTGCCCGCGCATACCATCGACGGCTTCTGCCATGCGCTCCGCGGCCAACGGCAGCCGGGCCGCCATGGCAGAGACGCCGTCTTGCATTCCGAAAACCAGCACTGCACCGGCAATCCACAGACCGAGCACCACGATGGCCGCTGCAATGGGGCGCGGCACATAGCAACGCCGCAACCACACGACCACCGGGTTCAGCGCAAACGCGAGCACCACGCCAAGGGTGAACGGCACCAGAAACGCCCGTGCCCATTGCAGAAATACCAGGGTGCCACCAATGGCCACCAGCACCATCGCCACGCGCCAAGCCGGCTGCCGCAGCCCGTCGAGAAGGCTGCCGTGCAAGGGTTCCGGCTGCGGGGGAGGCGGTGTGAGTTCAGCTGGCATGGCAGAGAAAGTGGTTCACCGTTCTCTGCGCAAAAATTGTGCCTTGGTGCGCCTATGAAGGCGTGGAAGCAGGCATGGCAAGCATGCGCAACGTGCGCACCAAATCGTACGGCGACACGGGCTTGATCAGGTGTTCCTGAAAACCCGTGGCCAACGCCTGCGCACGATCGTGCGGCTGTGCAAATGCAGTCAGCGCAATGGCGGCCATCGGCGCAGTACCTGCCGGCAGATGCTCGTGTTCCCATGCACGAATTCTCTGCAGGATCGCGTAGCCGTCTTCATCGGGCAACGCGATGTCGCACACCACCGCCTGCGGGCGACCTGCTTCGCCCCGCGCGCTCCAGGCGTCGAGCAGCGCCATCGTTTCGTGGCCGGAGCCCACGCTGCCGACTTCCGCACCGACTTGCGTGAGCAGTGTGGCCAGCGCGTCGCGGGCATCGTGCTGATCGTCGACCAGCAGCACGCGCAGGCCCGCCAGCGAGGGCAATGGCCCGGTGCGATCGGGGTCGTCAGCCAGCGGCGTGATCAGATCGGCGCCAGCATGCAGCGGCAGATATACGGTGAAGGTGGTGCCTTGCTGTTCACCCTCACTGCGCGCATACACGCGCCCGCCATGCAGTTCGGTCAGGCGCTTGACCAACGCCAGACCCAGTCCGAGGCCGCCCGTGCGCCGCGTGTGCGCGCCGTCAGCCTGGCGAAATGGATCAAACAGGTACGGCAGGAACGCCGGCGCAATCCCGCGGCCGTTATCGCGCACGACAATGCGCGCCACCTCGCCCAGCAGATCGGCTGACAGCCAGACCTCGCCACCTTCCTGCGTGAACTTGATGGCGTTGGTCAGCAGGTTCCACACAATCTGCTCGACCCGATCGGCATCGCCGTCAATCTCGTGATCGTTCAGTTCGATGGTGGTGTGCAGGGTGATGTGGCGTTCGGCTGCCAGCGTGTGCACGCTGTTGAGCGCGCTCTCCAGCGCCGCGCGTAGCACGAATGGCTCGCGTGTCAGGCGCAGCTTTCCGCTCATCACGCGCGTGGCGTCCAGCAGGTCTTCGATCAAGCGCACCTGCTGCTCGACGCCGGTCTTGATACCGGCGAGCGCGCGCTGCATGAGCGGCGCACCGCCTGCGATCTGGCTCTCCAGCACATACGCCCAGTTCTGGATGCCATTGAGCGGCGAGCGCAGTTCGTGCGACACCACCGCCAGGAACTGATCCCGCGCCAGCGCTGCGGCCTCCGCTTGTGCACGCGCGGCTTGTTCGCGCAACAACAAGGCATCGCGCTCGCGCTCGGCCTCGGTACGTTCGGTCACGTCGTAAATGATGAGCAGCGCCGATTCCATCGCACCATTCCGGTCGGCTTCCGGAATGACACGCGCGTTGTAGTGCGCAATGCGCGGGCGTCCGTCCCGCACGTCCAGATGCAATGCAAGCGTCTGTTCAGCGCCCAAGGCGAAGGCGCGGCGCGCGGCGTCCTCCAGCGGGCACGTGACCTCGGCGGAAAGGGGCGATGCAGCCAGCGTCTTTCCGATCAGCCCGGCAGGCGTCACACCAAAGGCTTCGGTGACGGCGCGGTTGACATACACGCAGCGCAGTTCGCGATCGAGCCGCGCAATCACGTCGGGCGCGTTCTCGACCAGCGTGACGAACTCGCGCTGATGGCGAAAGCGCTCGTGCTCGGCCTCCTTGCGCTCGGTGATGTCTTCCACCACGCAAACGAGCGCCTGCACGCTGCCGTCCGGACCATGCTGCGGCGAATACGCGGCATGCACGAAGCGGCGGCCAACATCGGCCGGGTACGACAGCTCCATTTCGAATTCGACGCGCTGCCCAGCGAATGCATCGCTCAGGTATGGCAGGACGCGCGCATATGCCGCCTCGCCCATCAGTTCGCGCAGATGGCGCCCCAGCACGTCTTCGTGCCGAGCGCCAAAGCGCTCTGCATAGGCGCGGTTTGCAAAGCGCACGCGGTGCTCGGGGTCGATCTGCACAAGCGGAAACGGCACGCTTTCGGTCAGCCATTGCAGCTGGAATTCCGACTCGGCGAGCACCGCCAAGGTCTGCTGGCCCTGCGTCACGTCTTCGACCACGCCGACGGCATGAGCGGATGCACCGTCGAGGCTTGGCATGAGGTAGCCGCGCTCCCGAACGCGGTATTCGCGCGTTTGCCCGTCGTCGGGACCGAGCCAGCGGTATTCGAGGACGAACTCCTGCCCCCGCGCCAAGCCCTCCCAGGCGGCACGCAGGGCCATATGGTCATCCGGATGCACATGGACGAGCCAGCGGTCGCGGATACCGCACAACGAATCGGGCTGCACGCCCCACGTCTGCGCCCCGGCGCTCACGTGCAGACGCGTACCCGTCAACGGATCGTCTACCCAGAACACATCAACCTGCTTCCTGGCGGCCAGTGCAGCACGCGTCTCGCGCGCTGCGCGCACGGGTGCCGACCAGCCCGTTACGGATTCACTCATTGCGCCCTTCGCTAGCAGTTTTCATTCCCGGCAGGCGCCGCCCAAAAAAATGCGGTGCCGCAGCACCGCATCATAGGGCGTGGAACGACGTTACTGCGAGGGCAATTCAGAGGCCGTCTGCGAAGCGCCGTTAGCCTGTGCCACCAGCACACGAATCGCGTTCGGTGTAACCGCGCCAACACCCCCTGCCGGCAGCGTGGTGATCAGCCAGTCGGCGTTGTTGGCCAGGCTGAACGGCTGCGAGGTGAAGATGATGTTTTTCGTTCCCGCCGTCGCCACGCGCACCTGGTACGTGCCGCCATCGACGTAGATCGAATCCTGCGTGCTGGCCGGCGCAGCGCCGCCATACGCAGCACCGCTCATCGTCGGCGCAATGGCGGAAAGATCCACATTCGGCGCGGTCACGTACACGTCGACGTTGGGGGCGTTGTACGAAGCGTTGAAGGTGCGCACGCGCGCCTTGTCCGACAGGATCGACTTGTTGTACGGATCATCGATCAGTGCCAGGCTCGTCGCCGAACCGTTGGCGGCCACGATGGCCAGCGCCGTATAGCGGTGGCCGTTTGCGGGCGTGAAGCCGGTCGAGGCCAGCGGCGTGCTGCTGCCCGTGTTCGACACCGTGCCCGTGCTGGCCGTCGCGTCGATGCCGAAATAGTTGCTGACGTTCTTGAAGCCCACATTGGTGATCTTCGTGGTGCCGTTCACCCCAAAGTCAACGTTGCCGATGAACGGGTTGGCGTGCACCGTGCGGTATTGCGGCGAACTGGTGCCGATGATCTGCCCGATGTCGTCGTCACCGCCGCCGCATCCGGCAAGCACGCCCAACGAACCCAGCGCCAGCACGGCGACGATCTTCCTGATCTGTATCTTCATCTTGCACCTCGGAGGGAGAGTCCTTTCATGAATCGGGCCGCAACCATCGCACGCCCATGTCCGTTGTTGTCAACTTGTGGAGCCGAAGATAAACGCGCACATTCCGCGCGCCTATCGAACCGGTTCCGATCGTTTTGTCGGATGCGTCCGACATACGAAGCGACGTTCCCGCATTGAGCACGGCGCGTGCCCATCGCAGTTGAATGACCACTCCAATCAGGTCTCGCGGCCTGGGCGTGAATGCGGATCGCTATACTTGCGCGATCTGTTTTGCCTTCGTGCCTCACACACGCTTCGCATGCTCGAACCACGCCCGGCTGATGCCGTGCCCCTTCCCGATAACGCCGCTTCCCAGGCCGATCTGCAGGCTTTCGCGCAAGAGCGCGAACGCGTGCAGGCGTGGCTCGCTGCGCGCGCTTCTGGCGCCCGTGCGGTGAGTGCTTCCACGCTCTCGCAGTACCGCGTAGAAGCGGAGCGCGTGTGCTGGTACGCGCGCACATTCGGTAAGCCGATCGCAAGCTGGCAGCGCGACGACGCGTCGGCCTATTTGCGCTTTTTGCAAGAACCGCCTGCATGGGCGATCAGTGCGCGCGGCATCGAACGCGACGATGCCAACTGGACGCCGCTGCGCGGCCCGCTCTCGGCACGTTCCACTCGGCAGAGCAGCGTCATCGCGGCGAATCTCTGCGGCTGGCTGCAGCGCACGGGTTATCTGCGCGCGAATCCATTTCTCGATGACGATGCGATCGTCATTACCGTGCCGGCGCCAAGCGCGCCTGCACCCAAATCCGTCGGGGCATCCGAATCGGACTCGGCACTGAGCGCATCCGACATGGCATTGATGATCGATGCCGTGCGTGCGCGTGTCGCCTTGGGCCGTGAAGCGCGCTTGCGCCAGGCGCGCGATCACTTCCTCGCCGTGCTGCTCGCACAGGCGGGGATACGTGTATCGGAGCTGGTGTCCGCCCGCATGGGCGACGTGGCGCTGCACGCCGTGCCGACCGGCCACGCGACATCCGACGCACTCTTGCCCGCGTCGGTCTGGCTGCTGGCGATCGGCACAGGCCGCTCGCAGCGCTGGCTGCCATGCGATGCGTTGATGTCTGCGCTGCGCGAGTACCGCACAGCCTTTGGCCTGTCGCCGCTGCCGTTGCCGAATGAAGCTACGCCGCTGCTGCTGTCGGTGCGCAAGCGATCGCCACGACGCGCAGACGGCACCATCATCGACTCCCCCGCCCTGCGCCGCGACTTCGGCGAGCGCAAGGGCATCGCCTCGCGTTCGCAACTGCTGCTCATCGTCAAGGCCATGCTCGGTGAAGCGGCTGAGTACGCTCGTGGCCTGGGCCACGCCGACGCGGCAGTACGCCTGGCGAATGCCTCGTTGCGCGGCGTGCGCGGGGCTCACTTGCGCGAGCGGCTTGCCGCTGGCGAAGCCGCCGCCGACATCGCCCATGCGCTCGGTCTTACCGCCCTGCCGAGTGCTTCCGTGCGTGCGCGCGAAGCCGATCTGGCCGCCAGCATTGCTGACGCTGCGCGCAAACTGGCCCTGCCGTCCGCCTGACATTCCTCCACACATCGCGCAGAAACGGGTACGCACCGTCTGCGCAGATGCCGTATTCACGCATTGTCGAAATCAATTGTCGGCGCGATTTGCGCGACAGTTGTCGCTTACCTCGTCCGCAGAATTGGGTACGCTTCGCCGCCAAATTGTCGACGGCGGCACGCAGAAACGGGTACGCTCGGCCCCGAAATCGCACGCAGAAACGGGTACGCTTTGACTCAAATGCTCCAAAAAAAAAAACGCGGACCCGAGAGTCCGCGTTCATTGTGTGTTGCTTGAAGACCCTGGCGCTCAGTGCCCGCCCGACAGATAGAAGAAGCGGAACAGGAACACCGCCGAGATGATCCACACGATGATCGGCACTTCGCGCATGCGGCCCGTGAACAGCTTCAGCCCCGAGTACGTGATGAAGCCGAACGCGACGCCGTTGGCGATGGAATACGTGAACGGCATCATCAGCGCTGTCAGCACGGCCGGCACGGCTTCGGTGGTGTCTTCCCAGTTCAGATCCACCAGTTCGCGCAACATCAGGCACGACACATACAGCAGCGCGGGCGCCGTCGCGTAAGCCGGCACCACGCCAGCCAGCGGCGAGAAGAACAGGCATAGCAGGAACAGCACCGCCACCGTCAGCGCGGTCAGCCCTGTCCGGCCACCGGCCTGCACACCCGAAGCGCTTTCGATATAGGCGGTGGTCGACGACGTGCCCAGCAGGGAGCCCGCCATGATGGCCGTGCTGTCGGCCAGCAACGCCTTGTTCAGACGGTCCATCTTGCCCTGCTTGAGCAGGCCCGCGCGGTTGGCCACGCCCATCAGCGTGCCGGTCGCGTCAAACAGCTCCACCAGGAAGAACACCAGCACCACGTTCAGGATGCCGACCGATAGCGCACCCATGATGTCGAGCTGCATCAGCGTGGGCGCGAGCGACGGCGGCATCGACACCACACCGTGGAAGGTATTGCCCGCAAAGAAGAAGCTCGCTGCCGTCACGGCCAGAATGCCGATCAGGATGGCGCCCTTCACGCGCAGGTGGTCCAGCGCCACGATCACGAAGAAGCCGATCACCGCCAGGATGACGGAAGGCTGGTGCACATCGCCCAGCGTCACGAGCGTCGCCGGATTCCCGACGATCAGCCCCGCGCCCCGCAGCGACACGATGCCCAGGAACAGCCCGATACCCGCCGTGATCGCCACGCGAATCGAATGCGGAATCCCGTTGACGATCATCTCGCGGATGCGGAACACGCTCACGAGCAGGAACAGGCAGCCGGAAATGAACACCGCGCCCAGTGCCGCCTGCCACGTAAAGCCCATGCCCTTGACCACCGCGTACGCAAAGTAGGCGTTCAGGCCCATGCCCGGCGCCATCGCGATCGGGTAGTTCGCGTACATCCCCATGATGACGGTGCCGATTGCCGCGGCAATGCAGGTGGCAACAAACACCGCGTCGTGCGGCATGCCTGCGTCAGCCAGGATGTTCGGGTTGACGAAGATGATGTACGCCATGGTGAGGAACGTCGTCAGCCCGGCAAGCACTTCCGTGCGGACGTCGGTCTGGTGTTCCTCGAGCTTGAAGGTGCGCGCGAGCCAGGTCATTCAGGTTGTCTCCTCTTGTTGTGAAGTGTCATGGCTGGCCGACGCCGTCCTGCGCCTGGCTCCCCCGATGCACGCCCACCATGGGGCGAGGCTACTCTTAGCAAGATTCCGGCGCCCCAAGGCGGCGCGTACGAAATGCCGTTCATGCGAATCGAATGATGGAAAACGCGCCGGCCAAGTGCCAGCCCGGTGCGCGGGATGCGCATGATGCCCGAAACGCCGGGCGTGTGCACATCGCCTGGCGAGCCCTATCGCCCAGGCAGCGCAGGACACGACTCCACCGACAAACCGTACCCGTTTCTGCGAAGGCCCGATGCTACGCGGCCTGCGTGGCGACGGGCGTACCCGTTTCTGCGCTTGTCTGCGCAGAAACGGGTACGAATTTCCACGAATACAGAGGGCGTACTGACAGGTAAAGGCGTACCTGTTTCTGCGAGCCGTTGAAGTGCGACGCCGTACCCATTTCTGCGCATGGTCGCGTCCAAGGCTCCCTCCAAAGCGAACCCGTTTCTGCGGAAGAAGCCCGGCGCTGGCTGTACCCGTTTCTGCGCGGCCCTCCGCAGAAACGGGTACGCCTTATCTGCACGCCCCCTCGCCAAGCCCTTGGCCAATAAGGCTTTTTACCCGCAGAAACAGGTACGGCCGCTGGAACGTCTCGCCGCGAGACATTGCCAAACAGTCTGCCCTCGTCCAGGTTTCAGCGATGAAAGTTCAGGATTCATCCGTCTTAGGCAGCAGGCTTGATGATCAGCAGCTATATGCCGTTTTCTAGCCGCCACGCAGAAACGGGTACGCGTGGGTCCTATGCAGATGGTGCGAAGCGTGCGCTCGCTTTCAGCGAACAGCCAACGGTAACAAGCACCAAGAAATCGCCGGAATCGGCATGCGCGCAGATTTGGGTACGCCAACATGTGCCGAAATCCCCTTGATCCACGCAGAAACAGGTACGCTTCGACGACAAACAGGCTGAGCCGGTCTAAAAAATCGTCAAATCGGCCGCAGAAACGGGTACGCGCGTACGAAAACGCACCGAACGGCCTCGCCCAACCCCGGTTTTCTGTGGATAACACTGTGGACAACATGATGTTGTCCCCGCAGATTCCGGTACGCCCAATGCGCAGAAGCGGGTACGGTTTCGCGCAGAAGCGGGTACGCCGTCGCGCAGAATCTGGTTCGCGCGTTCGCAGAATCTGGTTCGGTTTACCCCTCTAAACCCAGCTCTGACAAGGCTTTACGGGCCGCGTATACGGTTTACCTGTAGTAAACGTAGAAGGTATATATAGCTTGTAGTGAGGAAAGGTCTTCCGTGGACAACCTTAACGGTTGCCCACCGATGCCCTTCCCGCGACAACGAGCGAAAATAAGAAAACGTACCCAATTCTGCGTGACAAGGCGAAGGCGTTTTAGTACAAAGGCTCTGAACAATTCTTGCCCACCATGGTCACCAAACGCCTTACACCCAATGGGAAACCGGCCGACGAGTCGCCCGGCCGCATCATCGTCCCCTCGGGAGGGCAAGTCATTGCCGCGCCGGAGAAGTTTCAGCGCCTGTTCGACGAAGCACAGGCGATGGAACGGGAAGACGCCTGGCAAAGCGGCGAGGTTGGCTTTCTCAGCCGCGCCAGCGTGCAGGTCACCCTCCCCTATCGCGCTCCAAAGGGGGCACCGCCAGTCTGGACGCGTTCCAGCGGCAACATTTCGCTGATGATCCAGCCGGGCTACTTCACGCAGCAGCGTTCTGAGCGGGCCAGCAATGGGCGGCAGCGCATCGTCTCCGAGACGGTCTCTTTCGGCTATCCCTATGGCTCGTATCCTCGGCTGATGCTGGCCTGGATCGGCAAGGAGATCATGGCCAAGAAGAAGCGCGGCGAATTCCAGGGCACGGTGGAAGACCGGCGCATTTCGCTGGGCAACTCGCTGTCCGAGTTCATGTACAACTTGGGCATCCCAATGGCCACCGGCGGTAAGCGTGGCACCATGACGCTGGTGCGCCAGCAGATGATCCGCCTGTTCTCTGCCACGATTGCCATCGTGCAGAACAAGTCGGCGCCCAGCAGCCAGAATCAGAACCAGGAACCACTGTCGATCGATCGCATCGGTTACCTGCTGGCCGATCAATTGTCGACGTGGTGGGATCCAATGCAGCCGGGCCAGGGCTCGATGTTTGAGAGCTTCGTGGTGCTGTCCGAACCGTTCTTCAACGAGCTCGTAAATCGTCCTGTGCCGGTGGATATGCGTGCGTTGAAGGCGCTCAAGCAATCGCCGTTTGCACTGGATGTGTATTCGTGGCTCACATACCGCTTCTTTACGATCCAGAAGCGTACGGAGATCCCTTGGGAAGCGCTGCAGATGCAATTCGGTACCGAGACCGAAAGCGAGCGGAAATTCCGTGCGTTGTTCCGCAAGGCGCTGAAGGACGTGCT
The DNA here is from genome assembly GCF_052045975.1 of Ralstonia sp. 22086. NCBI lineage: Bacteria > Pseudomonadati > Pseudomonadota > Betaproteobacteria > Burkholderiales > Burkholderiaceae > Ralstonia > Ralstonia sp. 22086. The sequence continues at coordinate 565,036 of NZ_JBQEPZ010000004.1, forward strand.
GGTTGTCTATCCAGACGCGAAAGTCGATGCTGACTCGTCCAAGGCGCTGATTCTGCAGCCATCGCGTACCAGCGTGCGGAAGCTGGCCTGAAGCACGCAAAAGCGTTGGACAAAAAGAAAGGGGAGCAGATGCTCCCCTTTTTCATCTCAGGCGATCAGCCTGAAATTTATTCCGGCTTGATCGCCGAGGCTTGCAGACCCTTCGGGCCTTGCTTCACCTCGAAGGTGACCTTCTGGCCGTCCTTCAGGGTCTTGAAGCCCGAACCCTGAATTTCGGAGAAGTGCGCGAACAGATCTGCGCCGCCGCCGTCCGGAGTGATGAAGCCGAAGCCTTTGGTTTCGTTAAACCATTTGACAGTACCCGTGGCCATGCAAAAATTCCTTTAAAAAACAAAAAACACGTCGTCCAGCCGATCCGGACATCGCACGAAGAACCGGCTGATTCCGAATCTTGCGTAGACAAAGTCTTCAGACGACTGTCCGAGCATCATAACCAGTTTGAGGCAGAGTGTCGATGGGCGGTATTTTCGCGAAATGTCGCTTTTATGCATCCCACTGGTAAACACCTACAAAGCCCGTAAATGTTGGGTTGAACGCAGAAAGTTATGCGCTAAAGGCCGCATTTACATCTCAATTTAGGTGAATTGAAAACCACCTAGACGGCCTCTTTTTCGGGTGCGCCTATCCGTTGAAATTTGTATGAATTGAAATTTATCGAACTTGTGTTTTTATGCTGTCTTCCCTAAGATGAGCGCTGCTGACTTTCAGCGCTGAAAGTGGAGGACCAGTGAGCGCCAAGATCGTAACGGTATTCAATCAGAAAGGCGGATGCGGCAAGACCACGGTCAGCATGCACATCGCCGGAACCCTTGGTTTGCGGGGGAGTAAAACGCTGCTGGTCGATATGGACGAGCAAGGAACGGCCACACGGTGGGCCGCTCAAGCGCCCGAAGACAAGCCCTTTCCAGCTTCGGTGATCGGTTTAGCGCCGTCTGGCGGCGCCATGCACAGAGAGGTGCGCAAGTTTGTGGCGGACTACGATTACATCGTCGTCGATTGCCCTCCAGCGGTCCACTCGCCGTCTTCGTCAAGCGCGCTGCTGATCTCCGACATTGCGTTGATTCCCGTAGTGCCGTCGCCTCCGGATCTCTGGGCTGCCGTGGCCGCCAAAGCCCTCGCGCAGCAGGCCCAGGTAACCAACGAAACGCTGCGCATTCGCGTACTGGCGAACATGGTCCAGCGGCGGGTTTCGCTCGCGAAGCAAGCAATTGAAATTCTTGGTGATGATGGTGATATTCCTTTGATGGATTCCATGATCGGTTCGCGCTCTGCATTTCGGGAGTGTCAGGCGATCGGTGCGACGGTGCATGGTGTGTCGGGCGCCCGGGAAGCCATCAGTGAAGTCGACATCTTGATCGACGAGGTGTTGCAGTTGTTGCAGGAGGAACGTGTATGAGCGCGAAGTTGAAATCGCTCAAAGACGGCATGCTGGCCGGCATTGCCGCAGAGAAGACCAAGGCGACACCCGTTGATCGTTTTGCGCTAGCAGAAAAAGCGATTACATCGCACCCTCGCGGCCTGCTTGGCCAAGCTGCCCCCGCCGCTGCTTTCAGCGCTGAAAGTCCTGTGCCCGCGAATACGTCTGAACGCCGGGTGATCAAGGTTCCGCTTGAACGGTTGCAGGAAAATCCGCTTAACGCCCGCCGCATCTACGATCCGCAAATCGTCCAGGAGCGGGCGGCGTCCATCGCTACGCATGGTCAGCAGACGCCAGGCTTGGCGGCGCCAGACCCGGCACGCCCAGGTTGGTATGTCCTGATCGATGGCCACTACCGGAAGCGTGCCTTGGCCGCCGCTGGGAAGGCCGAGATGGACTGCTTCATCGAGGACGGCCTGTCGGATATCGATTTCTATCGGCTGTCCTTCGTCTTGAACGAGCAGCGTTCCGGCCAATCCGTGTTGGACAACGCCATCGCTTGGCGGCAGCTGCTAGATGAAGGAAAAGTTAAAAAAGAAGAAGATATTTGCGAGATTACCGGCGTATCCGCAGGAACGGTCAACAAGACGTTGGCGCTGCTGAAACTGCCGGAGTCAGTGCTCGAAGTCATGAAGGAGCGACCGGCTGGTATTGGTATCGCGACCGGATACGAGCTGACGCTGTACTTCAAGAGCGCGGGCGAAGACCGTACGCGTGAGCTGGTACATCGCGTACTGGAAGAGGGGCTCTCAAGCCGCGACGTGGAGCAGATCCGCAAGGTGGCTCAAGAAGGGCGTACTCGCAAGGTGAAGGAAGTCAGCCGCCAATACAAGATTCGAAGCGCGGAAGGTGATCTTCTCGGCACAATCAAGGAGTGGGATTCCGGGAGAGTGATGCTTGATGTGAAGCTCGGAGATCGTGCCGCCCGGGAATCGCTGGTGGAAGCGCTGAAAAGCCGATTTGGCCTGGACGTCGCCCTACTGTAGTTCCGCCGCAGATTTGTCCACAAGAAGCGCCCCATGGGGCGCTTTTTTTTGCCCTGATTTCGGCCACGAGGGCCATATCGGCGCGTGGAGCGTACCCATTTCTGCGCAGGCTCAGCGGTGTCCGGTGCACCCCATGGAAGGCTCGTTCCCCCGCCCGCCCGGCGCTGAAATGAGGGGGGCTTGCCATTCAAAGGGGATGTTTATGCTTCACGATTGGACTGCAAGTACAAATACGCAAAATGTAAATAATGATATGTAACATACACCGCTTGAGGTTTTTAACCCTTTATGTACACTATATGGACACTCGATAGCCCCTATGGCACGCCCCGGTCTCTATTTCTCGGCTGAGCAGCAGCAACGAATCGTTGAAGCGATTCGACGGTTGGATATCGCCTTCCCGCACGACAACGCTGTGTTCCTCGATGAGGTGATCGAAGCCGTTCAGGCGGTGACGCGCCGTGTCTACGGCGTTCGGCGTTACGTGCAGTGGCTGGCGGAAGCCGGAGTACGCCGGCGTCCGAGCAATGCGACGTTACAGAAGGCGATCGACCGGGCGCAGGGGCGTGGGCCGGTTGCAAGTGGTATCGGTACGGATGCGGTTGAGCCTTGGCCGATCCCGTTGGCACACGCAGAAACGGGTACGCTTTCAGCGCGCGACGAACGCAACCGCATCGCTTCGCGCGCCATTGGCGCGCCCGGTGCGGGTGCCGAATGGATGGAAGCGCGCATCCGAGCCGAGGTGGCGGAGCGCGCGCTGGAACACGAAGCCGCGCGCAATCGGCAATTGCAGGCCGCCATGGCTGACTTGGAGCGGCGTCTCGGCGAAGCGCTTGCCACGGCGCCGGCCGTGCCGCCCAAGTTGACCGACGCGACCCTCGAGCGCCTGGAGCAGACCATGGAAACCGTGACCCGCCTGGAGGGCGCGGCCAGCGCGCTGGCGGGTACGGAGCGCTTTCTACGCCTGCAAAACGATGCGGTGCGCCAGCAGACGCAAAACGAAGCCGATCAACTGCGTCAGCGCATCCGCACCCTGGAAGCCGAGGTCGCGCAACTGAACGCCCAGATCGATGCCTACCGGCGCACGCCCGAGCGCACCGCGCCGGTCTCGCGCGGCTGGGTCAAGCCATCTTCCTGATTTTCGACCCACTGTTAGCGGGTGCTTACTGGTCTGGCCGAGCGCGAGTTGGCTCAGAACGGCACGCAGAATTGGGTACGCTTTTCGACTTTCGGCGCTGAAAGTTGGTGCGACGGAGTTTCAACCCGTTGTAGGAAAGGTGCCGATGCAACGCCCGCAACGTTGCGCGGGGGGCGCCAGATGGTGCTCCGTCAAAGGGTCGACCCCTTTTATTTACGCTGGCATATGACTTGCTCATGACGCTACGTCTCACCAATGGAGTTGTCATGAACGAGAAGATCACCAAGGCCGTGTTTCCCGTGGCGGGACTCGGTACACGTTTTCTACCCGCCACCAAGGCCAGCCCGAAAGAGATGCTGCCGATCGTCGATAAGCCGCTGATCCAATATGCGGTGGAAGAGGCTGCCGCCGCGGGTATCACGGAAATGATCTTCATCACGGGCCGCGCCAAGCGCGCTATCGAAGACCATTTCGACAAGGCTTACGAGCTTGAAACCGAGCTGGCCGCCAAGAACAAGCAGGCGCTGCTGGAGATGGTGCAATCCATCAAGCCGTCGGGCGTCGAGTGCTTTTATGTGCGTCAGCCGGAGACCCTGGGTCTCGGCCACGCCGTGCTCTGTGCGCAGAAACTGGTACGCGACGAACCCTTCGCCGTGATCCTGGCCGATGACTTGCTGGACAACCAGCCGCCCGTCATGCAGCAGATGACGGAGCTTTACGATCACTACCGTTGCTCCATCGTCGGCGTCGAAACGATTGCGCCCGAAGCCTCGCGGTCGTATGGCGTGGTTGCCGGCCGTGAATGGGATGATCGGCTGGTCAAGCTCGATGGCATCGTCGAAAAGCCGGCGCCGAAGGATGCGCCGTCGAACCTGGGCGTGGTCGGGCGCTACATTCTGACGCCGCGCATCTTCGATCATCTGCGCAATCTGAAGCCTGGCGCAGGCGGCGAATTGCAGTTGACGGACGCCATCCAGAGCCTGATGGCCGAAGAGCAGATACTGGCCTATCGCTACCGTGGTCAGCGGTTCGATTGCGGAAGCAAGTTCGGTTACCTGCAGGCGACGGTCGAGTTTGCGCTGCGCCACCCGGAAGTGCGTGCTGACTTTGAGGCGTATCTGCATGAGCGTCTGGGCCTGTCCCAAACGCATGAAGATGTGTCTGCCGAGATGGAGTCGTTGGTTCGCGACACCGTTCCGCTGAGCGTGGCCGCCTGAGCTTCGTCCCTTTCAGAATCGGTCGTGCGGGTTTCCGCACAGGCCGCCCGGCCGATTCTGATAAACCGCACACCTCTCCGATCTCCCGTTGTTCGGTCGATTCCCCGCAAAGCCTGGTGCCATGGGCGTTTGTGGCGGGTCGACACGCCTGTTTTCTGCATGGAATGCTTCTTGAGTAAGAGCGACCACCCATAAACCGGCGGACCGATTGGACGTCGCACACGCAGCTCCGTGTGCGAACTGTCACCAGCAAAGGCCGCCGCAACGCTCCAAGGAGACACCATGACGCAGCCTCAGGCTGGTGCGGTCACGGGCGACTTTTCGCCCGCGCAGGCCCCCACCAAAGACACTCCCGCAGACGTACGCCGTCGTCTGCGTTCCATCTTCTCCGGTTCGATTGGCAACCTTGTCGAGTGGTACGACTGGTATGTCTACTCGGCGTTTGCCCTGTACTTTGCCAAGTCGTTCTTCCCGAAGGGCGACCAGACCGCGCAGCTGCTCAATACGGCGGCGGTGTTTGCGGTCGGCTTTCTGGCGCGTCCGGTGGGCGGGTGGTTGATGGGTATCTACGCCGATCGCTACGGCCGCAAGCGCGCGCTGTTCTTCTCGGTGGTGCTCATGTGCGCGGGCTCGCTCATCATTGCGCTCACGCCGAGCTACGCGACCATCGGCGTGGCGGCACCCGTGCTGCTGGTGCTGGCGCGTCTGCTGCAAGGCTTGTCGGTCGGCGGAGAATACGGCACCTCGGCCACGTACCTGAGCGAAGTCGCCAACAAGGAAAACCGCGGCTTCTACTCGAGCTTCCAGTACGTCACGCTCATCGCCGGGCAACTGACGGCGCTGGCCCTGCTGATCGTGCTGCAGCAGTTCGTGCTGTCGCCGGCGCAGCTTGAGGCGTGGGGGTGGCGCATCCCGTTCTTCATCGGCGCGCTGTGTGCGCTGCTGGCAATGGTCATGCGCTCGCACATGGAGGAGACGCAATCCTTTACCGCCGCGAAGACAAACAAGAAGCGAGGCACGCTGTCGGAACTGGCCAAGCATCCGCGCGCCGTTGCAACGGTCGTGGGCCTGACGACGGGCGGTACGGTGGCGTTCTACACGTACTCGATCTACATGCAGAAGTTCCTCGCCAACACGGTGGGGCTGTCGAAGGACACGGCGACGCTGGTGTCCGGTGCCACGCTGCTGCTGTTCGCGATGCTGCAGCCGATCGTGGGCGGGCTGTCCGACCGCATTGGCCGCCGTCCGATCCTGATCGCGTTTGGCGTGCTGGGTACGCTGTTCACCGTGCCGATCATGACCGGCATCAGCCAGACCACCAACGTGTGGACGGCGTTCTTCCTGATCATGGCCGCGTTGGTGATTGTCTCCGGCTACACGTCGATCAACGCGGTGGTCAAGGCGGAGCTGTTCCCCGCGGAAGTGCGTGCGCTGGGCGTGGGCCTGCCGTATGCACTCACGGTGTCGATCTTCGGCGGCACGGCCGAGTACATCGCGCTGTGGCTCAAGCAAGCGGGTCACGAGTCGCTGTTCTACTGGTATGTGACGGGCACGATCTTCCTGTCGCTGTTGGTGTACGTGTTCATGCGCGATACTCGCGAGCATTCCCGCATCGAACATTGACCCCATGTCGCCAACCGACGGCCACGCCGACCTTGCCCACCCCGCACACGGGCGCGGCTGGCGCATGGCCGTCGCGCTGGCCATGGCGGCGTGCTGTGCGGCAGCGGGGTGGGGCGCTTACGCCATCGCCCTGCAACGCTACGTTGCCACGCGCGCCGAAGAGGCGGGCCAGCGCACCACCTTCTACGCACAGAACCTGCGCAGCACGCTGGCCCGCTATGAATCATTGCCGAGGCTGGCGGCGCTGGAGCATGTGCTGCACGTCGCACTGCAAGAGAATCCCCAGGCTGGCGACGCTGTCATGCGCCGCGCAGCCAATGCCTATCTGAAGGAAGTGCAGGCGGCCACCGATCTGGCCGCTGCGCACCTGATCAATACGACCGGCCTCACGATTGCGGCCAGCAACTGGGATCTGCCGACCTCGTTCGTCGGCCAGAACTACGCATTCCGCCCGTACTTTGTCGAGGCCATGCGCGAAGGGCTGGGTCGCTTCTACGGCGTGGGCAATACCACCGGCGAGACGGGCTATTTCGTGGCCGCCCCCGTGCGCGAAGACAACAAGCCGATCGGCGTGGTCGTCGTGAAGGTCAACCTCGATGCATTCGAGGCCACGTTGTCGCGCAGCGGCGATACGGTGCTGCTCGTGGATCGGTACGGCGTGATCTTCCTGTCGTCCGTACCCGAGTGGAAATACCGCACACTCGGCACCTTGAGCGCGGACCAGCGCGTAGCACTCGACGCGACGCGCCAGTACGCCCCCCACAACCTCACGCCGCTCGGAATGCGCGACGGGCAAGCCGCAAGCGTACCCTTTTCTGCGGACCACCCGCCGCAGACCGTGCGCGTGGCGTTGCCCGGAAAATCGGCGTCGACGCTGCGTGTGCAGTACCGCCCGGTGGGCCTGCTCGGCTGGCAGGTCGCCGTGTTGATCGACCCTCGCGACGAGCAGCGTACCGCGCTGGTGGCCGGTGCAAGTGCAGCGTTTGCGATGGCGTTGATCTTCGCCGTACTCGTGGCTTTGCGCCTGCGTACGCGCCGGCGCGAAGAGCAACACCGCGCGCGCGCCGCACTGCGCGAAATCCAGCGTGATCTGGAAGCACGGATCGCACAGCGCACTGCGGAGCTGACGTCCGCCAACACCGCGCTGGCCGGCAAGGTCGAAGCGCTCGATGCCGCGCAACGCATCCTGCGTGAAACGCGCGATGCTGCCGTGCAGGCCGGCAAGCTCGCTGTGCTCGGCCAGATGGCCGCCGGCATCACGCACGAACTCAACCAGCCGCTTACCGCGCTAACCACGCTGTCGGACAACGCCAACCAGCTTGCCGAGCGCGGCCGCATCGACGAAGTGCGCGGCAACCTCACGCACATCAGCCAGCTTGCCGAACGCATGGGCCGCATCGTTTCGCACATCAAGGCGTTCTCGCGCAAGGGCGATGCGGCACGCGCGGCCGTGTCGGTGGACGAAGCGATTCGCCAGGCGCTGATGCTGGTCGAGACCCGTCGCCGCCAGGCCGGGGTGACGGTGGTGACCGAACCCGTCCCAGCTGATCTTGCGGTCTGGGCCAACGCCGTGCGGCTTGAGCAGGTGCTCGTCAACCTCATCCGCAATGCCATTGATGCCACCGCCGAGGGACCGGTCGCCGAATCGGCTACCGTGCGCGTAAGCGTCGAGCCCATCGAGAAATGGGTACGCATCACCGTGCGCGACTTCGGTCCGGGCATTTCCACTGATGTGCTGCCGCGCCTGTTCGAGCCGTTCTTCACCACCAAGGACGATGGTCAGGGCCTGGGGCTCGGGCTGGCGATTTCGCTGGCGATCATCGAAGACTTTGGCGGCCGGCTCGAAGGCCGCAATGCGGGTGACGATGCAGGTGGCGCAGAATTCATCATCGAGCTTGAACGCGTTGTGAAACCCACATGACTGAACACGGCACGCCAGACCCTTCCCCCATCGACCACGCGCCCGTATTCCTGATCGAAGACGATGACGTCGTGCGCCTGGGCTGCGAGCAGGCACTCTCGCTGGCCGACGTGCCGGTGCAGTCCTTTGCCGACGCGGAAAGCGCGCTGGCCGCACTCGCCACGCAAACGCCGGCCGTGGTCGTCACCGACGTGCGCCTGCCCGGCCGCGACGGCCTGGCTGTGCTGCGCGAGATGCTGCGGCACGACCGCCAGTTGCCCGTCATCCTCATCACCGGTCATGGCGATGTGACGATGGCCGTGGCCGCCATGCGCGCGGGCGCATACGACTTCATGGAGAAGCCGTTCCACTCAGAGCGCCTCGTCGACGTGGTGCGGCGTGCGTTGGAGAAGCGCCGGCTCACGTCCGAAAACCTGCGTTTGCGTGAAGCGCTGCAGGGCCGGCAGGCGTACCTATTGATCGGCCAGAGCGCCGTCATGCAGAACGTACGCCGGCTCGTCACCGCGCTGGCGCCGACCGATGCCGACATCCTCGTGACGGGCGAGACCGGCTCGGGCAAGGAAGTGCTCGCGCGCGCCATTCACGAAGGCAGCCGACGTCGCGGGCCGTTCGTCGCGCTCAATTGCGCGGCGCTGCCGGAGTCCGTGTTCGAGAGCGAGATGTTCGGCCACGAGGCGGGCGCTTTCACAGGTGCCAACCGCCGCCGCATCGGCAAGATGGAATATGCAGATGGCGGCACGCTGTTCCTGGATGAGATCGAATCGATGCCGCTGGCGTTGCAGGCCAAGCTGCTGCGAGCGCTGCAGGAACGCAGCATCGAACGGCTGGGCAGTAACGCGAGCGTGCCGGTCAATTGCCGTGTGGTGGCTGCCGCCAAGGTCGACCTGAAGGAGGCATCCGATCACGGGCAGTTCCGCGCGGACTTGTATTACCGCCTGAACGTCGTGTCGATTGCGCTGCCGGCGCTGCGCCAGCGTGCCGAAGACATTCCGCTGCTGATGGCCCACTTTCTGCAGCAGGCCGCGGTGCGCTACGAGCGTGCGGCGCCCGATTGGTCTGCGCAAGACATGATGCGCTGGCAGCACCACGACTGGCCCGGCAACGTGCGCGAACTGAAGAACGTGGCGGAGCGCTTTTGCCTCGGATTGGACGACGGCCTGGTGGTTTCAGAGGCGAGCCAGCATTCCCTGGCCGGTCGGATGATGGCGGTCGAACGCACCACCATCGAAGAAGCACTGCGCGCCACGGAGGGCAACGTTGCCCGTGCGGCCGATTTGCTCGCCGTGCCGCGCAAGACGCTATACGACAAGCTCAACCGGCACGGCATCGAGCCGGACAAGTTCCGCAGCAGTTAGCGCAGCGAGGATTCGCCGATCTTGCGGCCGCCTTGCGGAGGCCAGCACGTTGCTGCCAGCAGCACGGCGGCCACGGCGTAGATCGCTTCGGTCACCGCCAGGGGCAGCACATGTACCTGGTACAGCGCAGCGGGCAAGTCAGCCAGCGCATGCAGCAACACCGCCAGCACGACGATCACAAACCGCCGCTGCCGCACCGCGTGCCACACCACCAGCGTGAGCGTGAACTGGATCAGCATCGCCGCAAGGCGCTCGCTCACCGCACCGAGCGCCAGCCACGGCGACAGCTGCGCCAGCATGGCATGGATGGTCCCGACCATGGCATCGGCACCGCTGGCCGCGAGGCGCGATTCCAGCTCGCCGCGGTTGCTGGCAATGCCGAACATCACCATCTGGGCCTGCGATGCCGCACCGACCAGCCAGGCTTCGATGCCCGCGTGACCGAGCGCATACGCCACCGGTGTGGCGGCACCCCCCGGCTTGCGCACGAGAAAACGCAGGCCGAGCCAGCGGCCGCTTTCCTCGAACAAGCCGGCCATCAGCGCGCCGTAGATGACGAACAGCACGGGCATGCGCAGCCAGTGCGCCGTGGTCGGGTTGAGCTGCAGCAGGTACAAATGCAGCGTGCGTTCCAGCACCAACGCAAACACCACAAACACCGCCGCGCCCACGCCGATGTCGCGCCATGCAAGGTCGAAGCGCCGCCGCAGCCAGAACCACGCTACGACGGGCACGCTTGCGATGAGCAAGGCCGCGATGGCGTGGGCAACAAGGGCAGGGATGGCGACGGTGAACATGGCGGATGGAGACAGTCGGGCAATCGAGTTGGCCGCATGCTACCTGAGCGTGCTGGCGCGAGTCTTGTGGGCCGATTGTTACAATACGTACCTGCGGCAGCAATGCCGCTTCTTGGCTTCTTGATATGGCAGGACGGACGGTCGTGAAACGCATGATGTGGCGGTGGATCTGGATATGCAGTGTCGGCGCGGGCGCCTTCGGCATGGCGGTGCCTGCCCAGGCCGCACGCTGGCACCAATACCTGACGACGACGTCCGTCGTGGCTTCCATCGATCGCACGTCGCTGCGCTCCAACCGTACCGGTCACAAAATTTTTCTGGCGCGCACGGTGCTCAAGCGCAGTGAACGCCGCGCCCATGGCGCCCATTACCGGCCCGGCACGATGATCCTCTCGCGCCAGGAGATCGACTGCCATCGCCAGCGCATCCGCCTGGTCGACTACGTGGTGCGCGGTCCCGACGGCGCCACGCTCGATACCGATACCGCAGCCGGCGCGCACTGGATGCGCATCCGCCCCGGTACGCTCGCGGCGCGCTCGGCCGCCTATGTCTGCGGCCGCCGTTAGACACGGCGGCGACTCGACATTGATCGGCGGGCATAGCACTATGGTGTTTGCCCTCACACCACAACAAGACGCCGGCCGCGAGGGGCGCCGGCGCCAGCCGACCGTTTGATGAAACTGACCCTGAAGTCGCAGGCGGCCATCATGGCGACCGTCATCAGCGTGACGGTGGTGAGCGTGTTCGGCTGGTCGCAACGCGAGCCGATCCGCCGCGAGGTGATGGCGCAGATCAAGGCGCAGCAGACGGCCATGGTCAAGGAGTCGGCGGAAGACCTGAAGCAGCGGCTGGACACATACCTGGGCGTGCTCGAGCGCACTGCGCAGCAGATGCGCACCGTACACTTCGACACGCCGGCGCAAGAAGCGGCGTTCTACCGCTCCATCCAGCCGGCCAGCGGCCTGTTCGACGGCGTGTTCCTGGCCTCGGCTGACGGCAAGGTGACAGCCACCTCGCCGCACCGCGCGGGCGTGGTCGGCATCGACATTTCGGATCGGGATTACTTCAGGCAGGTCATGGTGGTCGACCAGCCGACCATCTCCGCACCGCTGCGCAACCGTGTGGGCGGCGAGCCCATCGTCATCATGGCCGCGCCCGTGCATGATCAGGATGGCAATCTCGTCGGGCTGATCGGCGCGTCGCTGTACCTGCTCAAGCCGAACTTTCTGGGCGACATGCGCGACATGCGCGTGGGCCAGACCGGCCATGTCTACCTGGCCACGCGAGGTGACAACCCCGTTTATATCGTCCACCCCCAGGCCGACAAGACGCTGGCGCCGCTCGATGCCGATCCGGCGGTGGCCGCAGCCTTTTACGCGAATCCGGACGCACTGCCTGATCGCGGTGGCGACGTGGTCACCACGCAAGACATCACCTCGGCCGGCTGGACCCTCGCTGCGGTGTTGCCCGGCGCCGAGGCCAACCGGCAGCTCTTCCTCATGCGCCAGCGTTTTCGCTGGTCGCTCCTGGTGCTGGCGGCGATGATCGGCGCATCGGTGTGGGCGGCGATGCTGTGGCTGTTGCGCCCGCTTGGCCGGTTGCATTCAGCCATGACGCAGCTTTCGGCCACGGACTTGCGCAACGCGCCTCCGCTCGAGCTGGGCAGTACCTCTGCGGAAATCGACGCAGTATCAACGGCGTTCCATAAGCTGATGGACGAGGTCGTCCGCCAGCGCGCCGAACTCGAAGCCGTCAACGATGCGTCGCCGCTCGGGTTGTTCCGCTCGGATGCGGAGGGGCGGACCGTCTATACCAACGAGGCGTATCGCCGGCTGCTCGGTGCAACGCATGAAGAGGCGCTGGCCGATGTGTGGCTCGCACGTCTGCATCCGGACGACCGGGATGCCACCATGGCCGGTTGGCGCGATGCGGTTGCACGCGGGGCCGGCTACAACGCCGAGCAGCGCGTGATCGTGCCAGGCCTGGGTGAGCGACTGCTGGTGGTCACGACAGCGCCGGTGCGGGTGGACGGCGAGGTGGTCGGCCACGTTGGGGCCATGGAAGACATCACCGTGCGGGCGCGGGCGCAACAAGCCTCGCGCGTGCTGACCAAGATCCTCGACTCCACCACCGACTTCGTTGCGCAAAGCGACGTACAGGGCAACGTCACCTACATGAATCCGGCCGGCCGCCGCTTTGCCGGCATTGCGCCGGGTGCCAATCTCCAAGGCCTGACGGTTGCGGATTTCTACCCGCCCGAGACAATGGGCTGGCTGCGCGAGGTGGCCGTACCCGCAGCCTCGCGCGATGGCGTATGGATTGGCGAAACCACCGCGCGAGGTGCCGAGGGTCAGGTCGTGCCGATCAACCACATGATCATCGCGCACCGCGATCCTGCCGGGCGTATGGAGTATTTCTCGTCGGTCATGCGCGACATCACGCAGGACAAGGCCGCCAAGGAAGCGCTGCAGCGCAGCCGCGAAACGCTGCAGACCGTGACCGATGCGCTGCCCGCGCTGGTGGCCTTCATCGACACCAAGGAGCACTTCCGCTTCCTGAATGCCGCCTACGAGAAAGCGTATGGACGATCGACCGTGAGCATGCTCGGGCAGACGCTGCGCGAAGTCGTGGGGGACGACGCTTACAGCAACCTCCGCGATGCGTTGCAGCGTGCGCTGGGCGGAGAGACGATGGTCTTCGAGCGCGAGACCGGGGCCCTCGATCAATACCGGTGTGAAGAGGTCAGCTATCTTCCGCAGTTCGATTCGCAGGGCCGCGTGGCGGGTGTGCATTCGGTTACGCTGGATATTACGGAGCGCAAGAAGCAGGAGCTGCGCCTGCGCGCGCTGACCACCACCGACCACCTCACCGGCCTGGCCAACCGTGCCGGCTTTGAAGCGCGTTTGCAGGGGGCGCTGGACCAGGCACGTGTGAATGGATCGACCGGAGCGCTCCTGCTGATCGATCTCGACCACTTCAAGGTGGTCAACGACACGCACGGGCATGCCGTTGGCGATGCGCTGCTGCGTACTTTCGCGCAGCGGCTGGCGCGTGCTGTGCGCCCGTATGACGGCGTGGCGCGTTTTGGCGGTGACGAGTTTGCCGTCATCCTGGAGCACCTGTCGCACCCGGGCGACGCAAAGACGGTTGCCGCGAATATCCTTGCCGCATGCAACAAGCCGTTTCGCCTGCGTGAGGCGATGGTGCAGGTGGGCGCGAGCATCGGTATCGCAACCTTCGACGCGCGTACGCTGGCGCAGAGCGTCGTCTTCGAAGCCGCCGACGAGGCGTTGTACGAAGCCAAATCGCGTGGCAAGGGCTTGTTTGTCAGCGCCGACGAGCTGCCCACGGGCTGATTTCGCAGTGCGGCAAGGCACGCAGAAACGGGTACGCTCCACGTCGACCTGACGGTGTTGCGCAGGCAATGTTGCGCCGCAATGACCGCCCCCCAGGCCGGGCGGCGGACAATCCCCTATCGCACGGTCGTGCGCTTTCCGGTAAAGTCCCGCGACTGACTGCACGTGCCGGCCACCCCGGCGCGTCGCACAAGAGCGCTGTACCCATGGCGCCTTCGCTTCACACTCCGACGCACTTCCGGTGCACGCATGCCCGATCCGGCATCGCTCGCCCGGCAGGTCTTCCGCCGTTTCGCCAACGTTGTCTTGTCTTCGTGGCGCGAAACCCGGCAGGCGAGCGTCCGGACGCGATGCAGGGCGCATGCGGGGGGAGCGACGGTGTTGGGCCAGCGCATCTTCGAGACGCATCGCATTCAAGCAATCGCGACGGACAAACAAGGAGCAGGTTCGCATGCAAAAAATGATCAAACGGCTGCTGTTGACGGCAGTGGCTGCGGGGGCGGCAATCGCAACGGGCGCGGCAACTGCGGCCCAGGACATCAAGATCGGTGTGGCCGAAGCGCTGTCGGGCGGCGCAGCTCAGTACGGCGTGGCCATCCGCAACGGCTTCCAGTTGGCCGCTGATGAGATCAACGCCGCGGGCGGTATCAACGGCAGCAAGATCGCACTGGTGATCGAAGACGAGCAGGGCAAGAAGGAAGAAGCCATCAACGTCTTCAAGAAGCTGATCTTCCAGGACAAGGTGGCGATGGTGTTCGGCCCCACGCTGTCGAACTCGGCACAGGCGGCCGACCCGATCGCGCAGGCTTCCAAGACGGTCGCCTTTGGCACCTCCAACACCGCAGACGGCATCACCAGCATCGGCGATTTCGTCTTCCGCAATTCCGTGACCGAAGCCGACGTGTTGCCGGCCACGATCCAGACCGTTGTGAAGAAGGCCGGCGTGAAGAAAGTGGCCGTGCTCTACGGCAACGACGACGTCTTCACCAAGAGCGGGTACGACAACTTCAAGAAGGCGCTCGAAGACCTGAAGATTCCGGTGACAACCACCGAGACCTTTGCCAAGGGCGACGTCGACTTCAAGGCGCAACTCACGAAGATCAAGGCGACGAACCCGGATGCGATCGTGCTGTCGGCGCTGATTGCCGAAGGTGGTCCGATCATGGTGCAGGCGCGTCAGCTCGGCCTGAATGTGCCGGTCATCGGCGGCAATGGGATGAACTCGGTCAAGGTGTTCGACCTGGCCAAGGATAAGTCCGACAACCTGTGGGTGGGCAGCCCGTGGTCGATCGAGAACCACACGGCCGAGAACAGCAAGTTCATCACCGCCTACACCGCCAAGTACAAGGCCGCGCCGGACCAGTTCGCCGCGCAGGCGTATGACGCCATGTACATCGCGAGCAAGGCGCTGAAGACGGTCAAGTTCAGCGGCAACCTCGAAGCCGATCGCAAGGCAATCCGCGATGCACTGCCGGCAGTCAAGCACACCGGCGCGACGGGCGCGTTTGCCTTCCGCCAGGTGACGGCACGCGGCAAGCCGGCCGGCTACGACGCCGTGCAGACGCCGATCGTGAGCGTGACCAAGAACGGCAAGTACACCATCGAGAAGTAATCTTCGGTTCTCGTTGAAACCCTTTGAACGAGACAGGCGGGGCGTAGCTAAACCTACGCCCCATCGCTTTTTTTGCGGCTGCTTTGGTGACTGCTTTGGTCCCCTTCGGCCGCACCTCACTCTGATTCATCATGCTGGAACAGCAACTCGTCAATGCGCTGTCGCTCGGCTGCGTGTATGCGTTGTTCGCCCTGGGGTTCACGCTGGTTTTCGGCATCCTGGGCGTGATCAACCTGTCGCACGGCGCGGTCTTCATGCTCGGTGCCTATGCGGCGCTGCAGGTCGTCCTCCACTTCGATCTGCCGCTATGGGCGGCGCTGGCCGTCGGTTTTGCCGTGAGTGGCGTGGCCGGCCTCATCATCGATGTGCTGCTGCTGCGCCCGCTGCGCCGGCGCAACGCGCCGCACCTGATCCCGATGATCGGGACCATCGGTGCGGGCATCGCCATCAATAACGCCATGCAGGGCGTGTTCGGGGCGGAGAACCTGCGCTTCCCGGCGGGGCTCGTGTCGGATGCCTCCCTAGACTTGGGCGGCATTCATCTCACGCCGCTCGAGCTGAGCATCATCGTGCTGTCGTTCGTGCTGATGGGCGCGCTCATGCTGCTGCTCAAGCGCACGCAACTCGGCCGCGCGCTGCGCGCGATCGCAGAGTCGCCGAAGGCGGCGGCGCTGCTCGGCATCAATGTCGAAGGGCTGTTCCTGCTGACCTCGTTTGCCGCCGCCGCGCTGGGCGGGTTGTCGGGCGTGCTGATCGGCCTGTACTCCAACGCCGTGTTCCCGTTGATGGGCCAGCCGATGCTGCACAAGGGCATCGCGGTCATCATCCTGGGTGGCCTGGGCGATATTCGCGGCGCAATGTTGGGCGGCCTGTTCCTCGGTTTTGCCGAAGTGCTGTCGGTGGCCTACATCGGCTCGACCATGCGCGACGCGGTGGCGTTCGGCTTGCTGTTCCTGATCCTGCTGGTGCGGCCGCAAGGGCTGTTCGGCAAGGTGCTGGAACGCAAGGCATAAGGAGACCGACGACATGGAATGGTTCGACAACTTCTGGTCGGTCTACAGCAACCTGGTGCTCACGCTGGGCATCAATGCGCTGCTGGCGCTGTCCATTTACCTGACGCTGTCGTGCGGCTTGCTGGCGATGGCGAATGCGGCCTTCATGGGCATCGGCGCCTACACGGCGGCGCTGCTGACGATGAACGCCGAGATGCCGTTTTCCGTCGCGCTGTTGGGCGGCATGGTGGCGCCGGCCGTGGTGGCCGTGGTCATCGGGCGGCCCACGCTGCGTCTTTCCGGCGTGTATCTGGCCATGGCCACGCTTGGTTTTGGCGAAGTCGTGCGCGTGCTGATCCTGAACACCGAAGACTGGACCGGCGGCGCGCTGGGCCTGAACGGCATTCCGCAGCTGACCGAGTGGTGGCACGTGGCGCTGGCCGTATTGGCGACGCTGTTCGTGCTGGCGCGCATGCGTCGGTCGAAGGTTGGCCGCGCTTTCGAGGCCATCAAGGAAGACGAAACCGCTGCTGGCCTCATGGGCATCAACGTGGCCGGCACCAAGCTGCTGGCGTTCACGCTGGGTGCGGCCATCGCCGGGCTCGCGGGTGCACTCAATGCGCATCTGACGTTCTTCATCGGCCCGAACGAGTTCGGTTTTGATCGCGGCGTGGAGATTCTCACGATGACGATCCTGGGCGGCACCAACGGCCTGACGGGCCCGGTGCTCGGCAGCCTGATCCTGTCGCTGCTGCCCGAGTTGCTGCGTGCGTTCAAGGATTTCCGCCTGGTCGTCAACGGCGTGATCCTGATGGTGATCGTGCTGTTCCTGCCCAAGGGCATCTGGGATCCGGCGCGTTTCGCGCGCTGGTTCGGCATCAAGCGCGGCGGCACCATGCCGGGCACGGGCAACACCCCGGCCGCTTCCAATGAATCGCACTGAGGCCGCCATGCTGAAACTCACCTCCATTTCCAAGCGCTTTGGCGGCCTGTCGGTGCTGCAGGACGTCAACATAGAAGTGCCGCAAGGCACCATCTTCGGCTTGATCGGCCCGAACGGCGCCGGCAAGACGACCGTCTTCAACCTGATCACCGGCCTGCTGGCACCCACGGGCGGCTCGCTGACGTTCAACGGCGAAAATCTTGTCGGCAAGAAGCCGCACCAGATCACGCAGATGGGCATCGCACGCACGTTCCAGAACATCCGCATCTTCAAGGAGATGACGCTGCTGGAGAACGTCGTGGTGGGCATGCACCGGCATCTGGACTACGGGGCACCGGGCCTGCTGCTGTCGCTGCCCAAGTACCGCGCTGCCGAGCGCCGCGCGCGCGACCGGGCGCTGGAGCTGCTCTCGTGGGTCAAGCTCGACCACAAGGCGCACGACATTGCCGACAACCTCTCGTACGGCGACCAGCGCAAGCTCGAACTCGCGCGGGCGCTGGCCACCGAACCCAAGCTGCTGTTGCTCGACGAGCCCGTCGCCGGTATGAACACCGGCGAGAAGGTCGACCTGATGGCCGAGATCGAAAACATCAAGGCGCGCGGCTACACGATCTTCATGATCGAGCACGACATGCGCTTCGTGATGGGCTTGTGCGAGCGCATCGCGGTGCTCAACTTCGGCCGCATCATCGCCGAAGGGCCGCCCGAGGCGATCCGCAATGACCCGCAAGTCATCGAGGCGTACCTGGGCCGCGATGACGACGATGACGCGAACGGCGATGCCGCGCAGAAGGAGACGGCATGACCACGTTGCTGGAAGTCAAAGGGCTGGATGTGTCGTACGGGCACATCGCAGCCGTCAAGGGCATCGACTTTGCGCTCAAGGCCGGCGAAATCACCTCGCTGGTGGGCGCAAACGGTGCGGGCAAATCGACCACGCTGCTGGCGCTCTCGGGCCTGATCCCGAAGTCGCAGGGTGACGTGCGCGGCCAGATCCTGTTCGAGGGCGAAGACGTTACGCAGTGGTCCGCCCACAAGCGTGTGGAGCGGGGCATCGTGCAGGTGGCCGAAGGGCGGGCCACGCTCACCACGATGACGGTGCGCGAGAACCTGGAGCTGGGCGCCTACACGCGCAAGGACAAGGGGCAGATCGCCTCGGATCTGGAGCGCGTGTTCCACCTGTTCCCGCGCCTGAAGGAACGCATCGATGGCATGGCCGGCAACCTGTCGGGCGGCGAGCAGCAGATGCTGGCCATTGGCCGCGCGCTGATGGCTCGCCCGCGCGTGCTGCTGCTGGATGAACCCTCGATGGGCCTTGCGCCGATCATCGTGCAGGAGATCTTCCGCATCCTGCGCACCATCAATGCCGAGGGTCTGACGATTTTCCTGGTCGAGCAGAACGTGCGTCAGGCGTTGAAGATCGCGCAGCACGGCTACGTACTGGAAACCGGCGAGATCGTGCTGGCTGACAGCGGCAAAAACCTGTTGGGCAATCCACGCGTGCTCGAAGCCTACCTGGGCGGCTGAGCGTTCCGAATGCGCCTCGGCATGCAATATTGCCGAGGCGTAAGAACCGCATATCCATTGGGTTTGCGGTTCATTTTCATCCAAAAGCGTACCCGTTTCTGCGTACGTTCAAATCCCTGCCAAGACGTGGCGCTGTGCATCGAACAGGGCGATCAATGCGTCGGCCACGGCCCGCACGCGCGGTGAGCGTCGAACGTCGGGGTGGATCACCAACCAGATTTCTCGATGCAATGCAGGGTCGTCGATGGGCAATCGGCGCAAAAGCGTACCCGTTTCTGCGGGCGCGCCAAGCAGGTGAGGCAGCGCCGCGACACCCAGTCCGGCCAGCGCCGCCTGATGCATTGCGGCCAAATCGCTGCAGCGTAAGACCACGCGACGTTCGCCTGCGTAGTTGTCCAGCCAGCGCTGTTGCGGGACGTGGCGCAGGTTTTCGTCGTAGCCGATGAATTCCCATTCGGCTTCGGGGCGTGCGAGTACTTCTGCGGTGGCGTACAGACCGTAGCCGAGGTCGCCCAATGGCCGTGTCGCCAAGGTCGATGACGTCGGACGCGACAAGCGCACCGCCAAGTCGGCTTCGTGCGCCATCAGGTTGGCGTTGCGCTTTTCGCCCAGCAGCACGAGGTCGATGCCGGGCCATTGCCGGCGCAGTGTCGCCAGGTTTGGCGCAATGATGTGGCTGGCCACCGTGGGTGGCGCGGAGATACGCACCGTCCCGCGCAAGCTGCCCGCGCCCGCTGCCGCACGCGCAAAGCCGGCGGCTTCCTGCTCCATGCGCTCAGCGCGCTCGGCCAGTGCGTTGCCTTCAGCGGTCAGGCGCCAGCCGCGCGGCAGGCGGTCGAACAGGCGCACGCCCAACGATTGCTCCAAGGCATCGGCACGCCGCGCTACCGTGGTGTGTTCCACCGCCAGCCGCCGTGCAGCGGCCGACAAGCTGCCCTCGCGCGCCAGCACGAGAAAGTAGCGCACGTCATCCCACTGCAAGGAAGAGGAAGGTTCGGCCGCCGCCGCACGCGCCGGGGCGCGCGCATTTTTTGGCCGACCTGGGCTTTTTTGCACAGAAGCTGATCGGTTTTTGTGAATTCCCGGGTGATTCTGAACGGATTACGCTTCTTTCACAACGTGACGAACGCAGTACCCGTCATCCACCAAACCGAAAAGCGTACCTATTTCTGCGAGGACATTTGCCATGCATGCCAAGGTGATCCAACTGCGCGAACCCGGACCGGCATTGGGTTTGCGGCCCGCCAGCCTGATGTTGGCGCCGCCTGCGCCGAACGAGTTGACGGTGCGGCACACGGCCATCGGCGTGAACTTTGTCGACGTGTATCACCGTGTCGGGCTGTACCCGGTGCCGGCATTCCCAGCGGTGCTCGGGGTAGAGGGCGTTGGCGTGGTGGAAGCGATGGGGTCGGAAGTGCGCGGCTTTGTCGTTGGACAGCGCGTGGCCTGGGCCGGCCTGATGGACGGCGCGCCCGGCGGCTACGCCAGCCACCGCAACATCCCGGCCGAACGGGCGATTGCCTTGCCCGATGCGCTGGATGACGAAACCGTGGCAGCCACGTTGGTCCGCGGCATCACTGCACACATGCTGCTGACGCGGGTACGGCAGACGCGCGCCGGCGATACGCTGCTCGTACACGCTGCAGCCGGCGGCCTGGGCGTGTTGCTGGTGCAGTGGGCCAAGCGCCAGGGTGCGCGTGTGATCGGCACGGTTGGCAGCGAAGCCAAGGCCGCCGTCGCGCTGGGCCACGGCGCAGACCACGTTGTGCTGCATCGCCAGCAGGATGTGCGCGAAGCCGTGCTGCAGCTTACCGGCGGGGAAGGCGTCGACTACGTGATCGACGGCATTGGCGGCGCGATGCTGCAGACCTCGTTGGCAGTGACGCGGCCGTTCGGCATGGTGGCGAGCATCGGACAAGCAGGCGATGTCGGCAACGCCCAGACCAATGCTGTCGACCTTGCAGCGCTCGGACCAGCGCGGTCCATTGCGTTGGCGCGGCCGGGTGTCATCCGCTACATGGCCGATCTGTCGAACTACCGAACTGGAGCGCAGGCGGCATTGCAACGCATGCTGGATGGCGTGCGCGTGCCGGTGGGCGGTACCTATGCGTTGGAAGATGCGGCCGCCGCGCACGCCGCGCTGGAAGCCGGACAGACTTCAGGGGCGTTGCTCTTGTGCCCTTGAGAACCCCGCGCGCCGAAGGGTTTCCGTACAAAGCGTACCCATTTCTGCGGGGCACTCAGCATCGTTGCTTCACGCTGCCAGGTCTCGCGTTTCGAAGGTTTGACCTCATCCCACAAGGAGCCATCGCATGCTGTACCTGATTCTTTTCAACTACACCGCACCGCTCGAAGCACTCGATCGGGTGCTGCCTGCGCACCGCGCGCATCTGGACGCGCACTATGCGAGCGGCCACTTCCTGATGTCGGGGCCGTTCTTCCCGCGTGAGGGCGGCGGCATCCTGGCGCGTGCCGAATCCCGCGAAGAGATCGACGACATCGTCGCGCGCGACCCTTTCGTCATCGAAAACCTCGTGCAGGCGCGCGTCATTGCCTGGGGCCCGAATCGTCGGAGTGCTGATACACCGCAGGCGTGGTTGCCAGACGCCCTGGTCGCGACGTCGACTTAAAACCGGTGCGGCGCCGCCGCTATTATGTCGGCTTGTCCTTGCGCGAACCGACATGACCGACACGCCGCCGCCTCAATCTGAAGTGCCGCGCCAGCCATGGTGGCGGCGCGCGACTGCCCGGCTGCCGTTCGGTCGCGAGCATCTGGTGTTCGTGATCGCCGGGGTGATCGGCTGCGCGGGCGCCTTGTCGACGATCCTGTTTCGCGAGTGCCTGCGCCATCTGCAATGGTGGCTCTCCGGTACGGACCAGGGTTTGGTGGCCACGGCACGCGCGCTGCCGTGGTGGGCGCGTCTGTTGGTGCCGACGGTAGGTGGACTGCTGGCAGGCATCACCTTGCAGGTGGGCCTGAAGTGGATCCCCCGAAAAGGCTCGGAAGACTATATGGAAGCCATTGCCGTGGGCCATGGCGTGCTCAGCGCGCGCCAGAGCCTGGTGCGCAGTGCGTCGTCGTTGTGCTCCGTGGCCAGCGGCGCGTCCATCGGGCGCGAAGGGCCGATGGTGCAACTGGCAGCAATGTGCGGCTCGCTGGTCGGCCGGGTACTGCGGCGCTGGACGCCGGTGCCGGTCGAGCAACTGCGTCTGCTGGTCGCTTGCGGTGCGGCCGCTGGCATCACGTCTGCCTACAACGCGCCCATCTCGGGCGCCGTGTTTGTCTGTGAAATCGTGTTCGGCGTCATCACCACGGCAACGCTCGGGCCGCTGCTGGTGGCGGCTGTCACCGCCGATATCGTGGTGCGCCAGTTCTTCGGGTACGGGGCGGTCTACGAGATGCCGCACTTCGATTTCGTTTCCGGCTGGGAAGTGCTGACGTATCTGGGCCTGGGTTTGGCGGCGGGGATGGTGGGGCCGCTGCTGCTGGGGCTGATTGACCGCGCGCGTGATGCGTTTGCACAGACCAAGCTGCCGCTCACGCTGCGATTGGCGGCCGGCGGGTTGATTGTCGGTGCGCTGTCCACGGGCGTGCCCGAGGTCTGGGGCAACGGCTACAGCGTGGTCAATAGCTTTCTGCACGAGCCGTGGCTCTGGCAGACGGTGGCGCTGGTGCTGATCTGCAAGGTGGTGGCGACGGCGTCGAGCGCGGGCTCTGGCGCGGTGGGTGGCGTGTTCACACCCACGCTGTTCTGTGGCGCGGCGCTCGGTTTGCTGTACGGCACGGGCATGCACGCGCTGCTGCCGGGTGCTGCGCCGGTGCCGGTCAGCTACGCGGTGGTCGGTATGGGTGCGCTGCTGGCAGCCACCACCCATGCGCCGCTCATGTCGATCCTGATGATCTTCGAGATGACGCTGTCGTATCAGGTGGTGCTGCCACTCATGTTGGCGTGTATTACCGGCTATGTGACGGCACATGCAGCCGGTGCGCCGTCGGTGTATGCGCGTGCGCTGGCGCGCAACCGTGCAGATGCTGGCGACGATGCGCAGCACCTTCCATCGCCCTCACCGGGCACGCAGAAATAGGTACGCATTGCTGGTTTGGGAGGCGCCCGACCACAGATATTCCTTGATGGCAAGCTTGCCAAGTCAGCTAAATCCAAGGAAAAGCGCTCTATAAGCCTCTTTGAATTGTGCGTTTCCGGGAACTTTCAGGAGTTTTTGCGACATTTTGTTGCTGTTGCGAATCGTTATCATTTATATTTGCGTCCGCAATTCGTAGTGCGCTCTCGTGCACGGCGGCACGGGCGCAGGAGGGCGTTCCGGAGCGGCTGGCACTCAATAGAAGAGCGCCGCCGGAGAAACCACGCAATGAACCGCCGCACGCCCGTCGCCAGCGCCCTGTTGGCTCTGTTTGCCACCCCCACCGTCGCACTTGCCCAGCAGGCCACGCTAGCCCAGGCACCGGCCACCACCACGTTGCCGGAAGCCGTTGTGAAGGGGTCTGCCCCGCGCGACGACTACAACGCCGCCAAAAGCTCCATCTCGAAGCTGCCCGAGAACCTGCGCGATGTGCCGCAATCGGTGACGGTCGTGCCCAAGGCGCTGACCGATGCGCAAGGCGGCAGCTCGCTGGCCGATGCGCTACGCAACGTGCCGGGCATCACCATCGGTGCGGCCGAAGGCGGGCAGATCGGCAACAACATCAACCTGAACGGGTTCTCGGCGCGTACCGACATCTACCTTGATGGCTTCCGTGATCGCGGTCAGTACTACCGCGACCTGTTCGCCCTCGATTCGGTGGAAGTGCTGATGGGCCCGTCGTCGATGCTGTTCGGCCGCGGTTCAACGGGCGGCGTCATCAACCAGGTGACGAAGAAGCCGAAGCTGAAGGCGGCCACGGAAATCACCGGTTCGGTCACGACCAACGGCCTGGTGCGCGCCACCGCCGACGTCAACACGCCGACGTCCGATACCTCCGCCTTCCGCATCGCCGCGATGGCGCAGAACGGCAAGACCAGCACGCGCGACGAAATGACCGCGCAGGATTTCGGCATCGCGCCGTCGTGGCGTTTCGGCATCGGCACGCCAACCGAGGTGACGCTGTCCGCGCTGCTGCAGCACAACCGCGACATGCCCGATTACGGCCTGCCCAACCTCAACGGCCACCCGGTCAACGTCAGCCCCAAGACGTATTACGGCTACACCGACGACCGCACCACACAGGACGTGGCGTCGTTCTCGGCGAATATCGATCACAAGTTCTCGCCCAACCTGCGCCTGCGTAACCAGACGCAGTTCAATTACGTACAGACCGATGCGCGCGAGACGGCGCCCAACGCGGTGGGTACGGTCAATTCGTCGGGCGTGTTCACGGCATTGACCAACAGCAATCTGCCGCTCTCGGCGCTGTCGGTGCGCCTGCAAAGCCATGACCGCCGCATCCGTGACTATTCGCTGTTCAATCAGACCGAGCTGACAGCCAAGTTCGATACGGGTTCGGTCAAGCACACGCTGCTGGTCGGCACCGAGTTCGGCCACGACGGTTACGACAACCAAAACTATTACCGCAACGGCTCGTGCAACGGCACGCCGCTGGCGCAGTCGAGCATGACAAGCGGCTTCGTCTCGTGCGAGCCACTGGTCAGCCCGAGCTACACCACGTCTCCGGCCAGCACGCCGTCGAGCCTGGGCAACCTGCAGGGCGGCTCGGCCAACACGGTGGCGGCGTACTTCAACGATTCGATCGAATTCACCAAGCAGTGGAAGGCGGTGGCCGGCCTGCGCTACGACCGCTATGTGGCGAGCATTTCGAACTCGCTGAATTCGGCGAACACGCCGGCGTCGGCCAAGATCACCGCGCTGCCGTATGCGCAGCAGACCGTGAACTTTGTCAGCACGCGCCTGGGCGGCATCTGGCAACCGACGGACTGGCAGTCGTACTACGTGTCGTACGGCACGTCGTTCAACCCGTCATTGGAACAACTCGTGGGCACCACGGGCCAGCAGGGGTTGGACCCGGAGAAGAACAAGTCGTATGAAGCCGGTGGCAAGTGGGATCTGCTCAACGGCGATCTGTCGGTCAGCTCGGCGCTGTTCCAGATCACCAAGGACAACGCCCGCACACAGATCGACAGCACGACGTACACGTCGGCCGGCAAGATCCGCGTGCGCGGTGCGCGCCTGGGTGCCACGGGCCATGTCACCGACAAGCTGCAGATCTTCGCGGGCTATACGTATCTGGATGCGCAGATCGTCAATGGCATTGCCGCGGGCACACAGGGCATGACGCCGGCCAACACGCCCAAGCATTCGGCCACAGTATGGACGAGCTACGCCTTTGTGCCGAACTGGGAAGTGGGTGCGGGCGCGTTCTACATGTCCCAGCGGTATGCCAACAACACCAACACCGTGCAGACGGGCGGCTTCGTGCGTTGGGACGCAATGCTGGCCTACCATCAGCCGAAATACGACGTGCGGCTGAACCTGTTCAACGTGTTCAACAAGACGTATTACGATGCGCTGATTCCGTCCGATGGCGGTCGCGCCGTGCCGGGCACCGGCCGTGCGGCGATGCTCTCGGTGGTCTATCGGATGTAATGGCTGGGGGATGGGCCCTCGGCTGCATCCCCGTTTCTTTCGAGCGCCATGCTTGTCTGCATTCCGAACGTTTTCAACGCCGCGCAGGTGGCTGCGCTGCGCGATCTGCTCGATAACGCGGGCGATGCCTGGGTCGATGGCCGCGTGTCGGCCGGATATTCGGGGGCGCCGGTCAAGGTCAACCAGCAGATTGATGAGGGCGCAGAAGTGGCCCTGCAGTGCCAGCAGCTCATCCTGAGCGTGCTGGAGCGGCATCCGCGCTTCATCAGCGCGGCGTTGCCGAACGTGGTGTACCCGCCCATGTTCAACCGCTACGGCGAGGGCATGACCTTCGGCGCGCATGTCGATGGCAGCGTGCGCATCCACCCGCACAACGGCACAAAGCTGCGCACCGACATCTCGGCCACGCTGTTTCTGTCAGACCCCGCCAGCTATGACGGCGGCGAACTGCAGATTGAAGACACATACGGCATGCACAGCGTCAAGCTCAATGCCGGCGACTTGGTCATCTACCCGGCAACGAGCCTGCATCAGGTGACGCCCATCACGCGTGGGGTGCGCGTAGCGAGCTTTTTCTGGATCCAGAGCCTGATTCGCGATGACGCGCAGCGCGCCATGCTGTTCGACCTGGACAACGCCATCCAGACGCTCAACCAGACCGACGCGGATGCCACCGCGCGCCGCACGCTCATCGGCGTGTATCACAACCTGATGCGGCAGTGGAGCGAGACCTGATCTGAGCGCCCAGCGTCACACCCGTGGCGGTGCGGCGCACTGTGAGCCGTGCGCTTCGGCTTAGTGGCCCGAACGGCGATACAGCTCGGCCATCATGCCGCAGCTTTCCACGTGCAGCGCGACGGCGCGGCTGGCTTCACGGCGCACGATTTGCCAGAAACGGGCGAGGCGCGAGGCGGGGGCGGCTTTGAGAGCGACGGTGTTCATGGCGATTCCTTCTGAGGACTGATTTAGGGATAACCCTAGTAGGGAATACCCGAATGTTAGTCCGAATATTGCGGCGCAGCAAATCGCATTTGCCAGTGTCGCCTCATCGCCACATATGCGTGCCTAATCGGCCACTCTGCTGACCGTGCCGGCATTGCCGTCCACGCAGATCGTCTCGCCGTCTTCCAACTGTGCCCGGATGCCGGGCAGGTTCACCACCGCCGGAATCCCGAACTCCCGCGCCACGATGGCGCCGTGCGAGAGGTAGCCGCCGGTTTCCATGACGAGCCCGCCGGCCTTCAGGAAAAGCGGCGTCCAGGCGGGGTCGGTGCTGGGGGCGACCAGGATATCGCCCGTTTGCAGCGCCGTGCCGGCAGCCGCGTGATCGACGAGCCGAGCCTGCCCCCGTGCCGAGCCTGCGCCTACGGCGGTGCCGCTCCACGCATCGCCTGTGAGGGCGATTGGCGCGCTGGTCCCGACCCGTGCCTCGCCATGTTCGGTGAGGATGTCCGGCTCCTGCGCGGCGGCCCAATCGTCCAATTGCTGGCAGCGTTCACGCGCGCGCTGGCCGGCGAAGCGCCGAGGCAGCGCACCGGTGCCCGCGGCAACGCATTCGTCCAACGTCAGGTTGAAAATGTGTTCGGGCGCATCGAGTCCTTCTTCGCCGACAAGCCTGTCAGCCAGTTTCAACAGACCGATGCGCAGCGCGTCCAGATACGCCACCAGTGCGCTGCGCGCGGCTTCGCGCTGGTTGCTATCGCGCACGGCACCCTTGAGCATCCCCCGCACAATCGGGCGCAGCCAGAACGGCAGGCGCGCCCACGCACGCTTGGAGGCAGCCAGCTGCCGTTGCCGCACGGCATTCGCGTCGCTGCCGATCAGCCCGACGACGAGGTCGAGCACATAGTCGGGTTGCTCGCGCCAGCGCGGGCGGCGGAAGTAGCTCTCTTCAATGGCGCGGTGCCCGTAGCGCTCCAGAAACGTACTGAAGTGCTGGCGGAACGGGCTGTGCGCCGGTAGTTGCAGCGCCCATTGCGTGCCGATGCGGTTGTCGGCGCGAAGCCAGGCGAGCGCCTCGGCATCGGCGGCGGCCGTTTGCGCCAGGGCCATCAGTTCGTAGCTTTGCTGCGCGGTAACACTGGGTTCAGCGCCGGCCATGAGCGCGGCGGCCAGGGCGTGGCCCTCACCAGGGCACTGTTTTTCGATCACGTCGACCAGGCCCGAAACGGAGCCGCCCGCCGAGCCTTGCAGGAAGAACAGGCCGTCTGCGCGGCGCGCGATGTTGAAGCGGTCGCGCAGGCAGGTGGCCAGCTCTGCGGTCGATGCCGGCCAGGCGTCTTCACGCCATTGCGCGGCCTGCTTGCGGGCGCGGTTCAGATCGCTCTGTGCATGGCGGCGCGCGGCGCCGGCGCTGCACAGATAACGCACAAGCCGCGCGCCACGCGCCAGCCGTTGCGGCCATGTGGCGCGCGGCAGCGCAATCTCGGGCTGCGTGCCGCCCAGCATGCGGTTGATGGCCTCTGGTGCAATGCCGAACGCGTCAAAGGCCTCCCACTGCATCAACGAGACATCCAGATACACGCGGCCACCAAACAGCCTGGCGCGCGCCAGCCCTGGCAGCAGTGCGTAGCCTGCCAGCGAGTACGCCAGCATCAGCATCCGGTTGGCTGCGTGACCATAGAGCGTCCAGTCGATGGGCGACAGCGGCGCGGGAAACACCTCGCGCGTGTTGCCGCGCGTCCAGAACGTCGGCTGGGTTTGGAGTGCGGCGTAAGTCTGGCGGGCGGCCGTGGTGATCGGGCGCGCCTGCACGATCCAGAAGCGTTGCCCGTCCCAGACCCATTCGATGTCATAGCGGGGCTGGGCAAAGTCGAGCGCACGGGCCGTGTCGCGCGCGACCGTGGCCAAGGCGATGAGCTGCGCGTCGTCCAGCACGGCGCGGCGGGCGTCCGCAGTGGCGGTGTCTGCGAGTGCGGTGCCGCCTTCGGACAGCGCCCGCGTCATGCGGTGCTTCGTGCCGATCCGGCGTTCGACCACATGCAGCGTGTCGTCTTGCGGCGCAACTTCCAGCCGGTCGACGTCGCCATCGGCATGGCCGCCCACCAGCGCTTCGCCCAGGCCCCAGTGCGCGTTGACGACGATGTGGTCGTCGCGGCCCGTCAGCGGGTCACACGTAAACGCGATGCCTGCGGCCAGTGCCGGCAGCATCGGCATGATGACCACGGCCATCGCCAGGTCTGTCGTGTCGATGCCAAAGCGCTCGCGGTATGCCAGCGCTTGCGGTGCATGCGCCGAGTCCCACACTGCGCGCACCGCGTCCGCCAGCGCCTGCATGCCCATCACGTTCAGTCGCGTCTCGTGAATGCCCGCGAACGAGCGTCGCGCGGAATCCTCCTGCGGCGCGGAAGAGCGCACAGCCAGCGGCGTGTTTTGCCAGCCGCGCGCGGCCAGCGCTTGCGCGATGGCAGCCAGCACCGTATCGGGCACCGCCTCTCCGTGATTCCGCCGGAGGCTGGCGTCCGCGGCCAGCACGAAACCATCGGGCACCGGCACGCCGAGTTTCGACATCCGGCCAAGCTGCCAGCCCTTGCCGCCCGCCACAGCGGCACCAGCCGCCGCTGCAGCCGGCCAATCGAGCACGAGCGGGTTCATCAAGCCTCCTTGCGGGCCATGCCGTGCAGGAACAGGTCGATGACGGCGGAGAAACCCGCGTGCAGGTCTGTTTCGGGACGTGCCAGCCAGCGCATGAGCGCGCCGAGATACAGATACTCGAACAGCCCCGCGAGCTGCTCGGCATCGAATCGGGTGTCAAGCTCGCCCGAGCGCTGCGCCGCGTCGATGAGCGCCATGAACACCGCTTCCAGCCCGCTGCGCTTCTCCGGGTCACGGTTGCGGGCGGCCAGGTCGGCGCTGGCAAAGCGGTAGCGGAAATACGCGGCCAGATAGGGCCGGCGCACGTTGCACCAATCGGCCGAGGCGGAAAGCAGCACCGCCAGGCGGGAGGCGAAATCCGGCTGCGCCTCGATCTGCGAACGCAACTGCGCGCCGCCTGCCGCCAGTTCGGCGTGGAACTGGTGCGCCAACAGGGCTTCCTTGACCGGAAAGTGGTTGTACAGCGTGCCCTTGGACACATCGGCCTGCGCTGCAATCTGCTCCATCGTCATCGTGTCGTAACCGTGCTGCTCGAACAGGGAGAAGGCGGTGGCCGCCAGGTGGTCCAGCGTCTGGTTGCGCTTGCGCTCGCGGCGGCCGGCTTCAATGGGGATCGGGTTGGACGACATGATGGGCACACCATTGTTTAAACGATGTGCAATTTTATACGTCGTTCAAAAATATGTGCAAGCGAGAGCCCCTATGTAGAATCAGCCCATTCTTCCGGCAACCTTTTGACAGGACCGACCATGACTGCACTGCGCACGCTATATCCGCCCATCGAGCCCTATGAAACCGGCATGCTCGACGTGGGCGATGGCCACACGGTTTACTACGAGCGCGTTGGCACGCCCGGTGCCAAGCCCGCGGTGTTCCTGCATGGGGGGCCGGGTGGCGGCGTTTCGGTTGATCATCGCCGCGTGTTCGATCCCGCACGCTACGACGTGATGCTGTTCGACCAGCGCGGCTGCGGGCGGTCGACGCCGCACGCGGGGCTGGAGGCCAACACCACGTGGCATCTCGTGGCCGATATCGAACGCCTGCGCGCCATTGCCGGCGCCGAGCGCTGGCTTGTCTTTGGCGGCTCGTGGGGTTCGACGTTGGCACTCGCTTACGCGCAGAAGTATCCGCAGCACGTGAGCGAACTCGTGTTGCGCGGTATCTACACCGTCACGCAGGCCGAGCTGCGCTGGTACTACCAGTACGGCGTATCGGAGATGTTCCCCGAGAAATGGGCCCGCTTTCAGGCGCCCATTCCCGAGGCCGAGCGCGGCGACATGATCGCCGCCTATCGCAAGGTGCTCACCGGCAATGACACCGCCAGGCAGATCGAAGCCGCCCGCGCCTGGAGCGTGTGGGAAGGCGAGACCATTACGCTACTGCCCGACCCGAGCAACAGCGCCAAGCACGCCGACGACCATTTCGCCCTGGCCTTCGCGCGGCTGGAGAATCACTACTTCACGCACCAGTGCTGGCTGGAAGAGGGCCAGTTGCTGCGCGAGGCGTACAAGCTGGCGGGCATTCCCGGCGTGATCGTGCATGGCCGCTACGACATGCCGTGCCCCGCGCGCTATGCGTATGCGCTGCATCAGGCGTGGCCCGATTCAGACTTCCACCTGATCGAAGGTGCCGGCCATGCGTGGTCCGAACCGGGCATCCTCGATCAGCTGCTGGCCGCAACGGATCGCTTTGCCGGCAAGTAACCCATGACGGATTCCGCCGACCTGCGCTTCCTGCTGGCCATCCAGGACAACGGCAGCCTGGTGGCGACGGCGCGCGCGTTGGATGTGACGCCGTCTGCCGTGTCGCAACGCCTGCAGCAACTGGAGAAGAAGCTCGGCACACGGCTGGTCGATCGCACCGCGCGCAGCCTGCGCTTTACGCAAGAGGGCGCGCTGCTGTGCGAGCGCGGCGCAGAGCTGATTCGCCAGCTCGACGCATTGTCAGAGGATTTGCACACGCGCCGGGGCGGTCTGGTCGGCACGCTCAAGGTGAATGCGCCGCTGGGGTTTGGGCGACGTTACGTCGCCCCCGTCATTGCCGATTTCCAGCAGCAGCACCCTGATGTCGACATCGAACTGGCGCTGTCCGATGCACCCCTTATCGAAGCGGCGGACCGGTTTGACGTGGTGGTGCATATTGGCGCGCTGCAGGTGTCGAACCTGGTCGGCCATGCGATTGCACCGAACGCACGCTTTGTCTGCGCGTCGCCCGCATTTGTGAAGCGCTTCGGTTTGCCCGAAACGCCCGATGACCTTGCCGCGCTGCCTTGCATCGTGCTGCGCGAGAACAAGGAAGACGTGTCGCTCTGGCACTTCAGCAAGGGCCGCACGAGCCGCAGCGTGCGCGTGCCGAGCCAACTCATCTGCAACGACGGCGATGTCATCCGCCAGTGGGCGTGCGAAGGGCGCGGCGTGATCCTGCGCTCCGAATGGGATGTCGCCGATGATCTGCGTGCGGGCCGCCTCGTGCGATTGCTGCCCAGCTGGAAGGCGCCGGATGCCAACGTGATCGCGCTCACGCACAACCGCGCGGGGTTGCCGCAACGTACGCGTCACTTCATGCAGGCGCTGCAGAACCGCTTCAAGCCGCAGCCGCCGTGGCGCGCATGATGCAGCGTCACTGAATCTTTGATTCAACCTGGCTTCACCGAAAGCCGCTGCGCGGTACCTACAATCGGTGGCATCGATCTCCACCGATTTGCAGGTGACAAGCGTGAACGCTTCCACGGTTTCTCCCGACGCCCGCTATCCCAAGGCCATCCTGTTCGATCTGCTGACCGCGCTACTCGATTCGTGGTCGTTGTGGAACCGTGCTGCGGGCTCCGAGCAGGCAGGCCGCACGTGGCGCGCCGAGTATCTGCGGCTGACGTACAGCTGTGGCGCGTACGTTCCGTATGAAGCGATGGTGCGGCGGGCCGCGCAGAACGCTGGCTTGCCGGCTTCCGCCCCGGAAGCACTGGAAGCCAACTGGTTGCATCTCGCACCGTGGAGCGGCGCAGCGCAAGCGCTGGCCCAGCTCCAGCCGCATTGCAAGCTGGCCATCGTCACCAACTGCTCGGAACGGCTGGGCCGGCAAGCCGCTGCGCTATTGCCTGTTACCTGGGATGTCGTCATCACGGCCGAGCAGGCGGGTGTGTATAAGCCCGATCCGAAGCCGTATCGCATGGCGCTTGAACAGCTTGGCGTGGATGCGGCTGACGCGGCATTTGTTGCGGGCTCCAGCTACGACATGTTCGGCACAGCGGCCGTCGGCCTGCGCACGTACTGGCACAACCGCGTCGGCCTGACGCCGGTGGAGGGCGCGCAGCTGCCGGAAATCACCTCGCCCACGCTCGACGATCTGCTGCCCTGGGCCCGCCGTTTTGCCGCATGAGGATGCAAACCATGACCGCCGACACGCACACGCTTGAAACCCTCGACACGCCGGCTGCGCTGATTGACCTGCCGCGCATGCAGCACAACATCGCCCGCATGCAGCACCGCATGAACGCGCTGGGCGTGAAATTTCGTCCGCATGTAAAGACCACCAAGTGCCTCGACGTGGTGCGCGCGCAGATGGCGGCCGGCGCGCAAGGCATCACCGTATCGACGTTGAAGGAGGCCGAGGCCTTCTTTGCCGCCGGCATCCAGGACATCCTGTACGCGGTGGGCATTGTCGCCACCAAGCTGCCGCGCGCGATGGCGCTGCGCAAGCGGGGCTGCGATCTCAAGCTCGTGGTCGACAACGCAGAAGCCGCCCACGCTGTGGTCGACCACGCCCGCGCGCACGGTGAGCGCTGTGAAGTGTGGATCGAAGTCGACACCGATGGCCACCGCTCCGGCATCACGCCCGAGCAAGATGCACTGCTGGAAGTCGGCCGCATCCTGAAAGACGGCGGCATCGACGTGGGCGGCGTGATGACGCACGCCGGCTCCAGCTACGACCTGAGCGACCGCGCCGCGCTGGCGGCATTGGCCGAGCAGGAGCGTGCCGGTTGCGTGCGCGCCGCGCAGCGCCTGCGCGAAGCCGGGGTGCCGTGCGCGGCGGTGAGCGTGGGCTCCACGCCCACCGCGTTGGCCACCGAGCACCTCGAAGGCGTGACGGAAGTGCGCGCGGGCGTCTACGTATTCTTCGATCTGGTCATGCACAACGTGGGCGTGTGCGCGCTGGACGAAATTGCACTGAGCGTGCTGACCACGGTGATTGGCCATCAGCCCGACAAGGGCTGGGTGATTGTGGATGCCGGATGGATGGCGATGAGCCGTGACCGCGGCACCGCCAGGCAGTCGCAAGACTTTGGCTATGGCCAGCCGTGCACGCTCGATGGCACGCCGCTCGACGGGCTCATGCTGATTGGCGCAAACCAGGAGCACGGCATTCTGGCAGCGAGCGATGGCTCGGTACAAGACGACTTGGTGGCGCGCTTTCCGGTCGGCACGAAGCTGCGTGTACTGCCAAACCATGCGTGCGCCACGGGGGCCCAGTTCCCGGAGTACCAGGCGGTGTCGTCGCGGGGCATGGTGCAGACGTGGGGGCGGTTCCACGGGTGGTGAGTGGTGCGGCCGCGCCCAGCATGAAACCGCGCAGGAGCAGGCTTGACGCGAACAGAGCGGGTGGCCGGCGGTGCCTCGTCGCTGCATCGCTGCGGAGCACAAGCCTCGGCATGCCGAACCCATCCAGACAACAAAAAACCCGCGAGGCTCATCGCCACGCGGGTTTTTGGTCGCCCCTGAACTGCTTGGGACTGTGTTTGGTGCCCAGGAGAGGACTCGAACCTCCACGGAGTTACCCGCTAGTACCTGAAACTAGTGCGTCTACCAATTCCGCCACCTGGGCTAGGTGAGCGGCGCATTTTACCGACCGCCAAAAAATTTGCAAGCCCTTCTTTTCTGATCGGCTATTCCACCGGCGCGCCTGCGTTACAGCCGTTACGCGTGTGGCGGTCCGCAGGACGGCAACCTCGCTGCTACGCTGCCACGCAGCTATTTGCATTCCCCCCAACATGAGGTTGATCGATGATGAAACTCCGCCACGCCGCCACCGGCGCCCTGCTGGCCGCGCTTGCCACCTTTGCCCACGCCGAGCACCCGATCTGCACGATCGTGGCCGATGCCGCCACGGGCAAGGCCGTCTTGCACGAAGGCAAGTGCGACGAGCGCGTGACCCCCGCTTCCACCTTCAAGCTGGCGCTGGCCGTCATGGGGTTTGACCACGGCTTCCTTAAGGACGAACACACCCCCGTAGAGCACTTCAAGCGCGGCGACCCCGACTGGGGCGGCGAAGCCTGGCACCAGCCCATCGACCCGGCGCTGTGGCTCAAATATTCAGTGGTCTGGTATTCGCAGCGCATTACGCATGCGATGGGCGCGCAAACCTTCCAGGCGTACGTGCGCAAGCTCGGCTACGGCAACATGGACGTGAGCGGCGACCCAGGCAAGAACAACGGCATGGACCGCTCGTGGATCACCTCGTCGCTGAAGATATCCCCGGAGGAGCAGGTCGACTTCATGCGCCGGATCGTCAACCGGCAGTTGCCGGTATCTGCACGCACCTACGAGATGGTCGACCGTACCGTGCAGACCTGGCAGGTGCCGGGCGGCTGGGCGGTGCAGGGTAAGACGGGCACCGCCGGCCCGGCGCCGGGCAATACGTCGCCCGACGGCACGTGGGACCAGGCGCACGCTTACGGCTGGTTTGTCGGCTGGGCCAAGAAGGGCGACAAGACGTATGTGTTTGCCAACCTCATCCAGGACGACAAGGTTGAACCGACCTCGGGCGGCATCCGCTCGCGCGATGCGCTGCTTGCCCGCCTGCCGGAAGTGCTGGCCTTCGCCGGGCACTGACCAACGGCGTCATTCATGCATGACGGTGCTCGGCTTCGCTGCGCACCGTCGTCTCATCCACGCCCAGGCGCTGATGCAATTCCTGCCAGCCCTTGGGCGTGACCAGCACCGCGCGTGAATCCCGTGCGCGCAGCATCCACCCGACATCGCACAGGCGCCGCAGGAACTGCACCCCCAGCGGACCCGCCAGGTGATGCGTGCGCTCCGTCCAGTCCAGGCATTGTCGCGCCAGCCCGCGCCGCGTCGGGCGAATGGCACGCACGTCGAGCCCCACATCGCCAAACCACGTCACGCCGGCAGGCGTGATCTCGTATTGCTTATCTGGCATCGGCAGCAGATAGCCGCGTGATTGCAGCGCGTGCGTGACAGCCACGCCCACTTGGCCCGCAAGGTGGTCGTAGCAGCAGCGGCAGAAGCCCAGTTCGCGCGCTTTTGGGCTGGGTGTGGTGCGTCGCACGGCCGCGGCCGGCGTGATGGCGGCAAGGTGCTCCAGCGCTTGTGCCACATGTGCCCCGGCCAGCCGAAAGTACTTGTGCCGTCCCTCGGTTTCCACCACCACCAAGCCACCGTCGAGCAACTTGGCCAGATGCGTGCTGGCCGTCTGCGCGGTGACGCCCGCAGCATGCGCCAGCTCCCCAGCAGGCAGCGCGCGCCCATCGAGCAACGCCGTCAGCATGGCTGCCCGTGCCGGGTCGGCGATCAGGAAGGCCGTGCCGGAAAAGCTGTTCGGATGCGACATGTCGGGCTCCTCGTCATCTGGCCATTCTAGGGAGCCGCGCGCCGCGATGCTTCGACACGCATCGAAGCGTTGCCCAGAGTGCCGGCACTACGCTGGGGCCATCGCTTGCTAAAGCAAAAGCCAGAGGCTCCCAGATGGATGGAATCACGATGCAACCAACGCATGCCAACACCGCGACGCATAAGCGTCTGGTGCTGTGCGTGCTGTCGATGGCCGTGTTGGTCGCACAGATCGACACCGCCGTCGTCAACCTGGCGGTGCGCCCGATAGGCCAGTTCTTCCACGCACAGGTCGGCCCGCTGCAGTGGGTGATCGACGCCTACAACCTCGCCTATGCCGCGCTGCTGCTCAGCGGCGGCCTGCTGGCGGACCTGTACGGCCGGCGGCGGGCGTTTGTGTCAGGTGCGGCGGTGTTCTCGGTGGCATCGGTGCTGTGCGCGCTGGCGCCGTCGATCGGGTGGCTGATCGGCGCGCGTGCCATGGCGGGTGTGGGAGCGTCGCTGCTGCTGCCGGCATCGCTGGCGATCTTGCGGGTGGTGTGGCGCGACGCAGGCGAACGGGCGCATGCGCTGGGTGTCTGGGCGGCATGCAACGGCCTGGCCATGGCGATCGGGCCGACGGCCGGCGGCGTGCTGGTCACGCACTTCGGCTGGCGCGCCGTGTTCTGGGTGGTGGTGCCGGCCAGCGTGGCCATCATGGTGCTGGCCGTGCGTGTGGTGCCGGAATCGTCCGACGCCGCGCATCGTCGTTTCGATGCGCTGGCCCAGGTGTTGGGCGCGATCACGCAGGGTGGGCTGGCCTTTGCTGCTATCGAGGCGCATCACGCGCCTGCTGTGGCGGCGGCTGTGCTGGCCGTGGCGCTCGTCGCGCTGGCGTGGTTCATCCGCGTAGAGGCACGCCACGGCAGCGAGGCGCTGGTGCCTCTGGATCTTTTTCGCGTGCGCGCGTTCCGCGGCGCCATCGTCGCCACGGCCGGCATGACGTTCGGCATGTACGGTGCGCTCTTCCTGCTGCCGCTCATGTGGCAGAGCACCGGCCGCTTCAACGTCATTGGCGCGGGCCTTGCGCTGATGCCGATGGCGCTGGTCTTCATGGCGGTGTCGCCCATGTCGGGCACGGTGGCGCGCCGCCATGGCGTGCGGCTGGCCACGGCGGGCGGGGTGGGCATCATCGCGCTGGGGCTGCTCACGTTGGGGGTATGTGCCGGCGCGGCATCGGTGGTGCCGGCAGCCATCGGGCTGGCACTCACGGGGCTCGGCATGGGCTTTGCCACCGGGCCGCTGATGGGGGCGGCGGTAGGTGCCGTCGGGCCGGAGCGTTCTGGCACAGCATCGGCGCTCGTCAACGTGGCGCGCATGACAGGGGCGACGCTGGGCGTGGCGACCCTGGGCGCGGTATATGCCGTGTGCGGCAGCGGCGCATCGGGGTTGCGCGTGGCCATGTTGTGCGGTGGCGCGGTACAGCTTGCGTGCGCTGCGGTGGCGTGGCGGCATGGCGCTGATCGCCGCTGAGGGTTCCGCAATGTCCCCTGCTTTTACGGCAGATTGGCGCAGGCAAGGCCATCTGACGCGCGGCCAAAAAAATGCCCAGCGAGGGGATTGCCGGGCAAAGTGGGATGTGAATGCGTACGATGGAACTACCTTACAAGTATTTCTTCAATCAGATTGAAAACAAATTCAAAACACCACACGTTCTTGAGTGTTTGCTCTAAAGAAACGGGCGCTTGAATATCAATGCATGTGCGGGTTTTTCCTGATGGCTGCGCCGTTTGCGGGTGGATGGCAAACGATTTCCACTTGAAAGAAAAATCTCAATGACAGGGCCGTTAAATTAAAAAAAGAAGATAAAAAAACAAAATGAAAAAGACTTTTTTTGATTGAAATGAATTGGAAAGTGGATTTAATCCATTTTGAATTGAATTGTCGCTTCGACCGGGTGTGTTGGCCGCTAGTCGCCGTTGGCACGCACACCACTGCATGAGCAGGCATTTGCATTGATTGAAT
The DNA here is from genome assembly GCF_052045975.1 of Ralstonia sp. 22086. Lineage (NCBI taxonomy): Bacteria > Pseudomonadati > Pseudomonadota > Betaproteobacteria > Burkholderiales > Burkholderiaceae > Ralstonia > Ralstonia sp. 22086. The sequence goes on from NZ_JBQEPZ010000004.1 coordinate 602,741, forward strand.
TTCGGGGCGCGTCAGCCGTCCAGAATTCGGGGGTTCTGCGTGTCCGTCCTGCACCGAGGGTCTCAGCTGGAAGCGCTCGCACGAGCGCCTGCGCGGCTATGTCGGCAAGCCCGGCATGCGCTGGAACGGGTAAGCCGGCAGCAACGTGGCAGCGAGGCACGCTGCAGAAACCCTGGACATGCCAGGGCTTATGCTGCAACACAACAATCGACGGGGAGCCACTGCGGCTCCCCGTTGTGCTTGGTGCCATGCGGCACCGTGGCCGCTTGCTGGTTTGGCGCACGCAATCGACCGCTGTCTGTCATGACAGGAATTCGTGAAAACCCTAGGAAACCCGCGCCCACCTTAGCGATTGGTTATTTCATGCGAAAAGCCTACGCTTACTACGTAGTACTACGTGTGGCTGCTGCGTACAGGTGCGGATGGTTTTCCAGAAGGCGCTCGATCACAGTGCGCCGGATAACTACAAAGGCGGAAAGCAATCCGTCAGACATCCGTCTGGTCACGCATCGGGCGTGGCGCCTCACCTGTTCAAAACAACATCCGAAGTCCCCGAACTAGGAGACAACCCATGAAGTTCTTGCTCGCACTGCCTTTCATCGGCCTGCTGTGGGTGCCGTTCTACAACCAGGAAATGCCGGCGCTCTTCGGCTTTCCGTTCTTCTACTGGTACCAGTTCCTCTGGGTGCCGATCACCTCGCTGCTGATCTGGATCGTCTTCAAGAACGGTCAGAGCAAAGGAGAAGAATGATGGGCGGACAAATCAACTGGACTGCGTTGGCGGTCTTCATCTTCTTCTTCGCGCTGGTCACGGTGATGGGCTTCATCGCCTCGCGCTGGCAGCGCGGCAACTCCGACAAGGGCGCCCACATTGAAGAGTGGGGCCTGGGCGGCCGCAACTTCGGCACCTGGATCACGTGGTTCCTGGTGGGCGGCGACTTCTACACCGCCTACACCGTGATCGCCGTGCCGGCACTCGTGTATGCCGTGGGCGCGTATGGCTTCTTCGCGCTGCCGTACACGATCCTGGTGTACCCGATCGTGTTCCTGATCATGCCCAAGCTGTGGAAGGTGGCGCATGCCAAGGGCCACGTCACGGCGGCCGATGCCGTGTACGGCCGCTACGGCTCGCGGCCGCTGGAGTTTGCGGTGGCGCTCACGGGCGTGGTGGCGACGATGCCCTACATCGCCCTGCAGCTCATCGGCATGGAAGTCGTGATCAAGGCCCTGGGCTTGACGGGTGAGCTGCCGCTGGCGGCTGCCTTCGTCATCCTGGCGCTGTACACGTACTCCGCCGGCCTGCGCGCGCCTGCGCTCATCGCCTTCGTCAAAGACATCATGATCTACATCGTGGTGCTGGTGGCGGTGGTGCTGGTACCGGCCAAGCTGGGCGGCTACGGTGCCGTGTTTGCCACCGCGCATGATGCGTTTGCCTTGAAGGGCGGCGCCACGGGCCTGACGCTCAAGCCTGCGCAGTTCCTGCCGTTCGCCACGCTGGCGATTGGCTCGGCGCTGGCCGCGTTCATGTATCCGCACACGCTCACGGGCATCTTTGCCGCGCGCAGTGCAGACACCATCCGCAAGAACGCCGTCTTCCTGCCGGCCTATACGGTGCTGCTGGGCTTGATCGCGCTGCTGGGCTTCATGGCCTACGCGGCAGGCATCAAGGTCACCAACAACAACGACGTCGTGCCTGCGCTGTTCAACGCGCTGTTCCCGAGCTGGTTCACGGGCTTTGCGTTCTCGGCCATCGCGATTGGTGCGCTGGTGCCGGCGGCGGTCATGTCGATTGGCGCGGCCAACCTGTTCACGCGCAACTTCTGGAAGCCTTACGTGGCCCCGGACCTCACGCACGCTGGCGAGGAAAAGGTTGCCAAGGTGATCTCGCTCATCGTCAAGGCGGGCGCGCTGGTGTTCATCCTGTTCCTGCCGACCAAGTTCGCGCTGGACCTCCAACTGCTGGGCGGCGTGTGGATCGTGCAGACGTTCCCGTCGGTGGTGTTCGGGCTGTTCAACATCTCGAACCGCTTCCGCGCACCGGCGCTGCTGGCCGGTTGGGCGGCAGGGATGATCGCCGGCAGCTGGCTGGCGTTCTCCGATGGCATCAAGCCTGTGCACACCTTCGTGATCGGCGGTGACAAGTACACCATCTACACGGGCCTGGCAGCACTGGCCTTCAACATCATCGTTGCGGTGGTGGTGCAGTTGCTGATGGGCAAGCGCGGGCAGGAAACGGCCGCGCTGCGTCAGGCAGGCTGATCGACGCTGCAACTCGCAGAAGCAGGAGAAAGGGCCGGCACCTCAGGGTGCCGGCTTTTTCTTTGGGCGACCGGCACGCCGCGCAGCCGGGAGGTTCAAGCCCGACATGTCCGGCATTGAACTCGCACAGTGCGCGTCCACACTGCATCCGGAACTCCGCGTCGTCTTCGCCTCCGGCAACCCGATTCCCAACCACGACCGCTTTGCGTTCAGGTGGACTGCGCTACGCAAGCCTTACACGCTCGATCAGTTGCAGCACGCACTGCAATCGATGATGGCGCCAGAGCGGTCCGCCACCGATACATAGCCGAGCGCCGGGGTTTGAGGGCGGCGTTAGGCCCTCGGAGACCCGTCTTCCACAGTCGGAGGCGCACGCACGGCACTCAGACTGTGGAACGCCGCAGTTTTCGCTCGAAATTTTCGACCTCCGAGAGTCGTGCGCGAGGGCCAGACTTTGGAGCGCGAGCGTCAAACCGTGGCGATCGACCGTTTGAGGCCGGAACGCGGCTCTCGGAGGTCGAAAATTTGAGGCTCGAAGAGCCGAGCGCGAGGGGCAGACCGTGGCGCGCGAGTGTCTGACGGTGATGCGCGACGCTCCGAGGGTCGAGAGCGAGGGTTTGAGGGTCGAGCGTGGGGCTCAGAGCTTGGTGTTTGAGTGCCTGGGAGTGGAGCGCGAGGGTTTGGAGGTGGGTCGTGGCGCATTTGGAGTGACGCCCCACAAATCAGACCTGCGCTGCCAGCCCCATCGCTATAATCCTTCCCGCTGCCGCACCAACGGCAGCCGGGCGTGGAAACCCGACATTGACCCAAGGCGGACAGCATGTTGTCCGAGACGCTCACGCACGCCTGTTTTATGGCGGGCCGGGCGGAGCAGCCTACGGGCTGGCTGGCTTCCTTGGGTGTCAGTTTTCCACCTCCGCTGTCGGGCCCGCCACCCTCACGTGGACGTGGAAATGAGCGGCGGGTCTCCAACTACCCAAGGAGGCTCCATGCCAATCGCTTCATACCCCTCTCCACCACGGTGCGCCCCTCACGCCGACGCCACGTCAGCGGCAACGGCCAAGCTCACCAAGAATCGCATTTACCTGAACGGCGCGCTCGCTGGGCAGGCTTATCTCAAGCGCACGCGCACCGCAATGTGCTCGCATGGTCAATGCCGACCCGGCATGCTGCGCGAGCAGCTCCAGAGCTTCTCGGCTCACAGTTTTCCGCCTGCATTCGTGAAGGGCTTTGTCGATGCGATCGATGTGTACGTGTCGATGTCGCTTGGCGGCCGGGACATCGATCCGCAAGCATGGGATGTGCTCGCCGCCATTGAGCGGCGTGGCTATAGCGAGCAGTAACGACGGATGAAGGCATTCCGAACCGGAAATGCTCTATTCCGATCGAAAAAACGCCTCCGCCGCGCGCCCGTGGACGGGAGTCTGCGCGGCGGGCGTCGAGCGATTAGCTGAACATCGAATCGTCATCCGAGTAATCACTGCCGCCCAGGTCGCTGTCGTCGATCAGCCCAAGGCTGTCGTCGCGCGACGCGGTGTTGGTATTGCCGTTGTTACCGCCGCTGTCGCTGTCGTAATAGTTGTTGATGACGGTTTCCGTGGCGCCGCCCATCACCGGCTGCTGGCCGAAGAAGCCGCCACCGCCACTGTTGTGGTGGAACATGTTCTCGATGCCCTGGAACAGCAGCGCGCCGCCGGCCACGCCGGCTGCGGTGGTCGCGACGCTGCCGAGCGTGCTGCCCAGGCCGCCGCTGAAAAAACCCGAGCGCGCCGGTTGCGCCGGGGCCTGTTGGGCCTGGGGCGGCATCTGCGCCGGGGCGGCCTGCTGCGGAGCGTATGCGGGCGTGGGCGTCGGGCTGCCGGCGTGGCTGCCCCAGTTGTTGGCCGAGTCCATGAACGACGCGCTGCGGCCGGCTTGCGCCGCCTGCAACTGGTTCTGCAGCGTGGCGATTTGCGCCTGCGCCGAGGTCAGCGCCTGGTCGAGCAGCATGGCGCGCTGCACGAGCAGATAGGCCGCGTCCGGCTGGCGGGCCACGGCGTCGAGGATGCGGGCTTCGGCCTGCGGGTCCTTGGCTGCGGCGCGGGCTTGCGTCAGTTGGGCCAGGAAGTTTTCCAGCGCTTGCTGTTCTTGCGGGGACATGGTGTGGGGTCCTGTCTGGGTGGGTGCGACGTGACCAAGGTAGGCGTCAAGTCTTAAACGAAAATTAAGGCCCGGCAGCTTCTTGTGTAACGGCCTGTAACCCCAGGCCCCTAGACGGCCGGGCGGTATTGGCTGGGGTTGGCGCCCGACACTTTGCGCATCAGGCGCCGCAGCGCGGTGGCGTCTTCGTAGCCTACGGCTTCGGCCACGCTGTCGATGGTCATGCGGCTCGATTCGATCAGCATGCGGGCGCGGTTCAGGCGCACGCTTTGCACGAGGGCCAGAGTGCTTCTGCCGGTGGCCTCCCGCACGTGCCGCGACAGGGTGCGTTGCGACATGGCCAGCTCGTCGGCCAGCGCCTGCACGCTGGGCGGGTTGGGCAGGGCGGCTTCAATGCGTGCCACCAGCCGGGCAATCAGCGCGTTGCCGTTGGCCAGCATGGCGGGCACCACAAACGGCGCTTGCGCGTGACGGCCGTCGATCAACAGCACGCGCCCCACGGCATCGGCCAGCGCCACGCCAAAGCGCGTGCGCAGCAGATGCAGCATCAGGTCGGTCTGCGCAAAGGCGGCGCCGGCGGTGGTAATCGGGCCGTCGGCGCACACCATGCGGTTTGCGTCGACGGTGCATGCGGGCTCCCACTGCTGCAACGTTGGGGCGAGCCACCAAGACGTGGTGACGCAGCGCCCCGGCAGCACGCCGGCCGCCTGCAGCAGGAATACCGCCGAGCACGATGCCGCCACCTGGCCGCCCGATGCGACTTGCGCGGCCACGGCGCGCACTGCTCGCTGCGCATCGTCCTGCGCCAGCCGCGTGGCTATGACGCCGGCATGGTCGAGGCCTACGCCAGGCACGATCCAGGTGCTGCCATCGGGGCGCGGTCGCTTTGGCAGGGCGGCAGCCTCCACCTGCATGCCGTTGCTAAGGCGCACGCTGGGCGCGTCGGCTGACAGTACGCGCCACGTTGGACGCGGCGCCTTGACGCGCGGGGCGAGTGTCGACGCGGCTTGCATGATGTCGAGTGTGGCCGCCACGCTGGTGGCGTAGGCGCCGGAGAGTACGAGGATGGTGAAATCCGCCATGACCGAAGTTGCCCGAAAGATGTCGAAATCGACACTGCCAGTCTAGCGGCTGCGCGGGTTCAATGCAGGCATGTCAACGACGCTCTCGAGTGCCCCCATGCCGAACATCCTCGTCAAGATTCCTGCAAACACGTTTGACGGCGACGAGCGCGCGACGCTCGCACGCCGCATCACCGAGGCGGCCGCGCAGGCCGAGCAGATTCCCGATGATCCGCGCCGGCGCGCGACGACCTGGGTGGTCATCGACGAGGTGCCAGCCGCCTCGTGGTGGTGCGGCGGGGCGGATGTGACAACGCAGATGGTGCCGTGTCTGGCCGTCGCTTATGTGCCGGCGGGTGTGCTGGATGCCGCTGCGCGTGCGCGCTTCGTTCAGCAGATGCACGAAGCGTTTGCACAGGCGTTTCCAGCGGCCGACGCGCGGCGCGTGGTGACCTCGGTGATGGTGCATGACGTGCCCGACGGCACCTGGGGCGTGAACGGCGCGCTGTGGACGCTGCCCGATTTCGCCAGGGCGGCCGGTTATGCGCATCTTCAGCATCTCGCCGCCTGAGCCAGGCCATTCCAACGGAGCCCACGCATGACAAGCCAGCACACGCAGCAGGATGACCGCCTGGAAGACTTCACGCGCCGCCAGATCACCCTGGATGGCATCGCCAAGACCGTGTACGTGGCAGGCACCGGCCCGGGCGTGATCGTCATGGCCGAGATGCCGGGTATCAGCCCGCACGTGGCGCGGTTTGCACGCTGGGTGCGCGATGCGGGGCTGACGGTCTACATGCCGTCGTTGTTCGGGCGCGATGGCGCGGTGCCCGAAGCGGAGCCGGGTGCGGAGGTGTTCCGCCATGCGTGCGTGAGCGCGGAGTTTCGTGCGTTTGCCGCCAACCAGTCGAGCCCGGTCACACAGTGGCTGCGCGCGCTGGCGCGGCTGGCCCATGCGGAGTGCGGCGGCCCGGGCGTGGGCGCCATCGGCATGTGCTTCACCGGCAATTTCGCGCTGACCATGATGCTGGAGCCGGCCATGCTGGCGCCGGTGCTGTGTCAGCCTTCCTTGCCGCTGAACGCACCGAACGGGATCGAGATCGCGCCCGAGGATGCGGCCGCCGTGCGCCAGCGGCTGGAGCACGAAGACCTGACCGTGCTGGCCTACCGCTTCGAGGGTGACCGCTTCTGCCGTGCCGAGCGCTTTGCCGCGTATGCACAGGCGCTGGGCCCTCGTTTTGTGGCGCGCGTGCTGCCCGACAGCGCTGCGCACCCGAATCCGCCGTCGTTTTTTGCCCAGCATGTGCCTTGTCCGCACAGCGTGGTGACCGCCCACCTGATCGACGCGGCCGGCGAGCCCACGTTGGCCGCTCGCGACGAGATCCTGGCGTTCTTCCGGCAGCGCCTGAGCTGAGTGGGGGCTCACATGCGGGTGTGAGCCCGGCGCCGCCCGGTTTGGTGTAAACCCAGGGGCGACGTCTGAGCAAATTGCTTTACAACTAAACTATTCATGACTAAGGTAATACCGCATCAAACGCGGAGCCGTTGTCATGAAGATTGTCTGTATTGGTGGTGGGCCGGCCGGCCTGTACTTTTCCCTGCTGATGAAGCTGCAGGACCCGTCGCACGACATCACCGTGGTGGAGCGCAACCGCCCGTATGACACGTTCGGCTGGGGCGTGGTGTTCTCTGACCAGACGCTGGGCAACCTGCAGCGCGCCGACGCCAAGAGCGCCGCGCAGATCCTCGACGCCTTCAACCACTGGGACGACATTGAAGTCCACATCCGCGGGCAGGTCGTGCGCTCCGGCGGCCACGGCTTCTGCGGTATCGGGCGCAAGCGCTTGCTGAACATCCTGCAGGCGCGCTGCGAGGAAGAGGGCGTCAAGCTGGTCTTTGAAACCGACGTGCAAGATCAGGATTTGGAAAACGACACGTCCTACGCCGATGCCGACCTCATCATCGCCAGCGACGGCCTGAACAGCCGCATCCGTACCAAGTACGCCGCAACCTATCAACCCGATATCGACACGCGCCGCTGCCGCTTTGTCTGGCTGGGCACGCACAAGCTGTTCGAGGCCTTCACGTTTGCGTTTGAAGAGACCGAGCACGGCTGGTTCCAGGCGCATGCATACCGCTTTGACGACGAGACCTCCACCTTCATCGTCGAGGCACCCGAAGAAGTGTGGCGCGCCGCCGGTTTGGAAACGATGGAGAAGGAAGATGCCATCGCGTACTGCGAGCGGCTCTTCGCCAAGTACCTCGACGGCAACAAGCTGATCTCCAACGCCACGCACCTGCGGGGCTCTGCGCAGTGGATTCGCTTTCCGCGCGTGGTTTGCCGGCATTGGGTGCATACCAACGCGCACGGCACGCCGGTGGTGCTGATGGGCGACGCCGCGCACACGGCGCATTTCTCGATCGGCTCGGGCACCAAACTGGCGCTGGAAGATTCGATTGAACTTGCGCGCAGCATCGGCCAGCACCCCGGCGATTTGCGTGCCGCGCTTGAGCACTACGAGGCAGTGCGCAGCGTGGAAGTGCTGCGCATCCAGAACGCGGCGCGCAACTCGACCGAGTGGTTTGAAAACGTAGACCGCTACGCCAACCTGCCGACCGAGCAATTTGCGTATTCGCTGCTCACGCGCAGCCAGCGCATCAGCCACGAAAACCTGCGTCAGCGCGACAAGCGTTATCTCGAACAGTTTGAAGACTGGATTGCCGAGCAGGCCGGCGCCCCGCGCGGGCCGCAGCACGGCCCCGTGCCGCCGATGCTCACGCCCTTCACGGTGCGTGGCGTCACGCTCAAGAACCGTGTGGTGGTGTCGCCCATGGCGCAGTACTCGTGCGAAGACGGCCAGCCGGCGGACTATCACCTCGTGCACCTCGGCGCGCGCGCCATGGGCGGTGCCGGCCTGGTGATGGCGGAGATGACGTGCGTGTCACCGGATGCGCGCATCACGCCGGGCTGCCCGGGCTTGTGGAACACCGACCAGCGCGACGGCTGGGCGCGCATCGTCCAATTCGTGCACGCCAACAGCGATGCGAAGCTGGGTATCCAGCTCGGCCATGCCGGTGCCAAGGGCTCGACGCGCGTTGCGTGGGAGGGCATCGATCTTCCGCTGGAAGACGGGCAGAACTGGCCGCTGATCTCCGCATCGCCGCAGCAGTACCTGGATGGCGTGAGCCAGTGGTCGCGCGCCATGACGCGCGACGACATGGACCGCGTGCGTGACGACTTTGTTCACGCCGCGCGCCTGGCAGCTGAAGCCGGATTCGACTGGCTGGAGCTGCACTGTGCGCATGGCTATTTGCTGTCATCGTTCATCTCGCCGTTGACGAATCAGCGCAATGACGAATATGGCGGCACGCTGGACAACCGGCTGCGCTTTCCGCTCGAAGTCTTCCACGCGGTGAGGGAGGTGTGGCCTAGCAACAAGCCGATGTCGGTGCGCATTTCCGCCCATGACTGGGTGGAGGGCGGTATTACGCCCGACGATGCAGTGGAAATTGCGCGCGTCTTCAAGGCCGCAGGCGCGGACATGATCGACTGCTCGTCGGGCCAGGTCAGCAAGAAGGAGCAGCCCGTGTACGGCCGCATGTTCCAGACGCCGTTTGCCGACCGCGTGCGCAACGAAGCGGGCATTGCCACCATTGCGGTGGGGGCCATCTCCGAGGCGGACCACGTCAACAGCATCATCGCGGCCGGCCGTGCCGACCTGTGCGCCGTGGCGCGCCCGCACCTCGCCAACCCGGCCTGGACGCTGAACGAAGCTGCGCGCATCGGCTATCTCGACATGCCGTGGCCCAAGCAATACCGCGCAGGCAAGCTGCAGTTGGAGCGCAACCTGGAGCGCGAGCGCGCGATGGCGGCGCAGGCAGCGGGGCTGTCTCCGCTGGAGCAAGCCAACCGCATGCAGGGGGTTTGAGATGGCGACACCTGCAATGCTGACGGGGCACCACGCCGTCGTTACTGGCGCAGGGCGCGGGATTGGCGCTGCGATTGCCGCGCAACTCGCGGCGCATGGCGCCACGCTCACGCTGATGGGTCGCAACGCCGATGTGCTGCACGCCACTGCCAAGACGTTGCCCGACAGCGCCCGCGCGCAAGTCGTGACGTGCGATGTGACCGACGAGGCGAGCGTGTCGGCGGCGTTCGAATCTGCACGCGCGGGGCTTGGCCCCATCTCCATCCTCGTCAACAACGCGGGCCAGGCTGAGAGTGCGCCGTTTGCCAAGACCACGCTCGACCAATGGCAGCGCATGCTGGCCGTGAACCTGACGGGCACGTTCCTGTGCACACAGGCGGCGCTGGCCGATGTGCAGGCGTCGGGCCGCGGCCGCATTGTGAACATTGCCAGCACGGCGGGGCAGCGCGGTTATGCGTATGTGTCGGCGTATGTGGCCGCCAAGCATGGGGTGATCGGGCTCACGCGCTCGCTGGCGCTGGAGTTGGCTACGCGCGGCGTCACCGTCAACGCGGTGTGCCCCGGCTATACGGAAACCGACATCGTGCGCGAGAGCATCGACCGCATCGTCGCCCGCACCGGCCGCAGCGCAGAAGACGCGCGGGCCGAGCTGGTGAAGGGCAACCCGCAGGGCCGGCTGATCACGCCGGACGAAGTGGCGAACGCCGTGGTGTGGCTGTGCTCCGATGGCGCATCGTCGATCACGGGGCAGGCCATCTCGGTATCCGGCGGGGAGGTGATGTGAGCAAGCCACGCAAAACCGCGCTGGCCACGCGCGCCTCCGGCCACCACGCTGTCGTGCAGGCGTTGGGCGACCAACATATCGGCCTGGAAGCCCGCGCGCATGTGGACGACCACATGGACGTCAAGATCTGGCTGCGCCTGTTGGCCTGCAGCACGCAGATCGAACAGCAGATCCGCCAGCGCTTGCGCACGCGTTTCAACACCACGTTGCCGCGCTTCGACTATCTGGCACAACTCGACAGGCATCCGGACGGCCTGCGCATGAACGTGCTGTCGCGCTACCTGATGGTGACCGGCGGCAACGTCACCGGCCTGACCGACCAGTTGGAGAAGGAAGGGCTTGTCAAACGCGAGGCGGATCCGGATGATCGCCGGTCCTTTCGCGTGCTGCTGACGGATGCCGGCCGCCGCCACTTTGCCGAGATGGCCGCCGAGCACGAACGCTGGCTGATCGAGATGTTCGACGGCCTTGGCATTGCCAACAAAGACGCGCTGTATGCGCAGCTCGGCCACCTGCGCGTGCACCTCGCGCAGCGCGAGCAAGAGCTGGACGCCCGCGAAGATCAACCCTGAACGAATCCGACCCAACCATGACCGACCCGAATCACCATGTGGACCCGGCCCTGCTGGCCGGCAACCGCCGACCGCTGGCGGGCTATCAAGCCAAGCATTTCCTGTGGAGCGTCGAAGGCGGCGTTGCCACCATCACGCTCAACCGGCCCGAGCGCAAGAACCCGCTCACGTTCGATTCGTACGCCGAGCTGCGTGACCTGTTTCATCAGCTCAAGTGGGCGGATGACGTCAAGGCCATCGTGCTGGCCGGCGCGGGCGACAACTTCTGCTCCGGCGGCGATGTGCACGAGATCATCGGCCCGCTCGTGCAACTGAAGGCGCCCGAACTGCTGATGTTCACGCGCATGACGGGCGAGCTGGTGAAGACGATGCGCGCGTGCCCGCAGCCGATCGTTGCGGCAGTTGACGGCGTGTGCGCGGGCGCGGGCGCCATCCTGGCGATGTCTTCCGACCTGCGCCTGGGCACGGCGCGCAGCAAGACGGCGTTCCTCTTCAACCGCGTCGGCCTGGCCGGGTGCGACATGGGCGCCTGCGCGATCCTGCCGCGCATCATCGGCCAGGGCCGCGCGAGCGAACTGCTCTACACGGGGCGTTCGATGAGCGGCGAAGAGGGCGAGCGCTGGGGCTTCTTCAACCGCCTGTGCGAACCGGCCGAGGTGCTGAGCCAAGCGCAGGCCCTGGCTGCCGACCTGGCCGCCGGCCCGACCTTCGCCAACGGCATCACCAAGACGATGCTGCATCAGGAATGGACGATGACGATCGAGCAGGCGATCGAGGCCGAGGCGCAGGCACAGGCCATCTGCATGCTGACCGAAGACTTCTCGCGGGCTTACCACGCGTTTGTCGCCAAGCAGAAACCGGTATTCGAGGGGAACTGAGATGAGCGACAAAGACTATCTGCAATGGCCCTTCTTTGACGACAAGCACCGCCAGCTCGAAGCCGAACTCGACGCCTGGGCCACGAAGCACATCCCGCACGACCACGGCCCGGATGTGGATGCCGAATGCCGCGCGCTGGTGAAGCTGCTCGGCCAGGCCGGCTGGCTGCGCCACGCCGTGGGCGGTACGGCGCACGGCGGTGCGGGCGAGACCATCGACACGCGCGCCATCTGCCTGATCCGCGAAACGTTGGCGCGCCATTCCGGCCTGGCCGACTTTGCCTTTGCGATGCAGGGGCTGGGGTCGGGCGCCATCTCGTTGCACGGCACGCCGGAGCAGCGCGAACGCTATCTGACGAAGGTGGCGCGCGGCGAGGCCATCGCTGCATTTGCGCTGTCCGAACCCGATGCCGGCTCCGATGTGGCCGCCATGGCTTGCGCCGCGCGTGAAGACGGCACTGATTACGTGCTCGACGGCGAGAAGACGTGGATTTCCAACGGCGGCATCGCCGACTTCTACGTCGTGTTTGCCCGCACCGGCGAGGCGCCGGGCTCGCGCGGCATCAGCGCGTTCATCGTCGAAGCCGGTACGCCGGGCTTTGAGATTGCGGAGCGTATCGACGTGATTGCACCGCACCCGCTCGCGCGCCTGCGCTTTACCAACTGCCGCATTCCGGCCAGCCAGCGCGTGGGCGCGGCAGGCGAGGGCTTCAAGGTGGCAATGCGCACGCTGGATGTGTTCCGCACATCGGTGGCGGCGGCCGCGCTGGGCTTTGCACGCCGGGCGCTGGACGAAGCGCTGGCGCGCGCCACCACGCGCAAGATGTTCAGCGGCGTGCTGGCGGATTTCCAGCTCACGCAGGCCAAGCTCGCGCAGATGGCCACCGCCATCGACAGCGCCGCGCTGCTGACGTACCGCGCGGCGTGGCAGCGCGACCAGGGTCGCAACGTGACGCGCGAGGCCGCCATGGCCAAGTTGACCGCCACCGAGAATGCGCAGCAGGTGATCGACGCCGCTGTGCAGATGTGGGGTGGCCTGGGCGTGGTGAGCGAGCAGCCTGTCGAGCGCCTGTACCGCGAGATCCGCTCGCTGCGGATCTACGAAGGCGCGACGGAAGTGCAGCAACTCATCATCGCGCGCGAACTGCTGCGTGCGGCGGCGCCCGCCAAGTCCTGAATACGCCACGTCCACGCCAGAGACGGAGAGTCCTCCATGCCCAGCGCCCATATCGACACCTTCGCCCGCGACCGGCTGCCGCCGGCGGAGCTGCAACCGGTGTATCGCTTCGACCTGCCAGCGCTGCAGTTTCCGCCGCAGCTTAACTGCGCCACCGAACTGCTCGACCGCCGTGTTGCCGCAGGCGAGGGCGGCCGCCTCTGCATCCAGGCGCCCGGCATCCGCTGGACGTACGCCGACCTGCAGGCGCACGCCAACCGCATCGCCAATGTGCTGGTCAATGAGATGGGCGTCGTGCCGGGCAACCGCGTGCTGCTGCGCTCGCCCAACAGCCCGATGCTCGCCGCGTGCTGGTTTGCCGTGATGAAAGTGGGCGCGATTGCGGTGACCACCATGCCGCTGCTGCGCGCCAAAGAGCTGGGGCAGATTCTGGGCAAGGGCGAGATTGGCTTCGCGCTGTGCGATGCGCGGCTCGTCGACGAGCTGCGCGATGCCGTGGCGCAAGCGGCCAAGCCCGTGCAACTGCTGTGCTTTCACGATGACACGCCGGAAGGGCTGGAGGCGGCCATGGCGCGCCAGCCGGCCACCTTCACCAACGTCGATACGGCGGCGGACGACACGTGCCTGCTCGCCTTCACGTCGGGCACGACGGGCGTGCCGAAAGCGACGATGCATTTTCATCGGGACATCCTCGCCATTTGCGCGTGCTGGCCGCCGCATGTGCTCAAGCCGCGCGCGGACGACATCTTCATCGGCAGCCCGCCGATGGCGTTCACGTTCGGGCTCGGCGGTCTGCTGCTGTTTCCGATGAGCGTGGGTGCTTCGACGGTGCTGCTGGAGAAGGCATCGCCGAACGATCTGGTCGATGGCGTCCGCACGTTTGGCGCGACGGTTTTGTTTACCGCCCCGACCACGTACCGCAACATCGCGGCGCGCGGAGACGAGTTGCGTGCCACGCCGCTGCGCCGCTGCGTGTCGGCCGGCGAAGCGCTGCCGGTGGCCACGCGCACGCTGTGGAAGAACGCCACCGGCATCGAGCTGATTGACGGCATTGGCGCGACCGAGATGCTGCATATCTTCATCTCCGCTGCCGATGCCGACGTGCGCCCCGGCGCCACCGGCAAGGCTGTCCCCGGCTATGTCGCACAAGTCGTGGATGACGCAGGCAACCCCGTGCCGCCGGGCACCGTGGGCCGCCTGGCGGTGCAAGGCCCGACCGGCTGCCGCTACCTGGCCGATGACCGTCAGCGCGCCTACGTGCGCAACGGCTGGAACCTCACGGGGGATGCCTATGTGATGGACGAGGAAGGCTACTTCCACTACCACTCGCGCACCGATGACATGATCATCTCCTCCGGCTACAACATCGCCGCGCCCGAGGTGGAAGACGCGCTGATGCAGCATCCGGCGGTGGCCGAGTGCGGCGTGATCGGCGAGCCCGACGAAGAGCGCGGGCAGATCGTCAAGGCCTTCGTTGTATTGCACCCCGGCCACGCGGCGGGGCCGGAGATGGTCAAGACGCTGCAGGACTTTGTGAAGCAGACCGTGGCCCCGTACAAGTATCCGCGTGCCATCGAGTTTCGTACGAGCCTGCCGCGCAGTGAAGTCGGCAAGCTGCTGCGCTACCGCCTGCGCGAACACGTCAAATCATGAGTGACTACCACTTCGAGCGTGCCGCCCGCATCCGCTTTGCACACTGTGACCCGGCCGGCATCGTCTACTTTCCGCAGTACCTCGTGCTGCTCAACGGCCTGGTCGAAGACTGGTTTACCGACGGCCTGGGTGTTTCGTATGCGCAGATGCTTGGCCCGCGCCGCATCGGCCTGCCCATCGTCAAGCTGCACTGCGAGTTCAGCGCCATCAGCCGCATGGGTGACGACGTGCAGTTCAAGTTGAAGCTGGAGCGGCTGGGCAATGCGTCGCTCACCTTAGACCTGGATTGCTGGGCCGGCGACGAACAGCGCGTGCGCTCGCAGCAGGTGCTGGTATTTACCGATCTCAACACGCATCGCGCGATGCCGATGCCGCCCGATGTGCGGCAGGCGATCGAGGCGAGCGTTCAACAGTAGTCGCAATCGAACTAGAAGGAATTGCATCATGGAAGTACTCCTCCCTCCCAACTGGCCGCGTCCGAAGGGCTATGCCAACGGTGTGTCCGCACGCGGACGCATGGTGTTCGTGGCCGGCATGATCGGCTGGGATGCGCAGGGCGTGTTCCACACGGATGACTTGGCCGGTCAGGTCCGCCAGGCGCTGCAGAACATCGTCGAGGTGCTGGCCGCCGGCGACGCCAAGCCCGAGCACATCGTGCGCATGACGTGGTACGTGACCGACAAGAAGGCCTACGTGGCGGCCTATCCCGAGATCGGCAAGGCGTTCCGCGAGCTGATCGGCAGCTTCAGCATTGCGATGACGGCAGTGGAAGTGGCCGCGCTGGTGGAAGACCGCGCGAAGGTGGAAATTGAGGTGACGGCGGTGGTGCCGGATTAGCCGTTTTTGGTGCCCCCTGGAAGCCGTGGCGCGCGCTTTGCCGCCGCGGATCGCGATGGCCGGTCATCTTCGACCGGCTTTTTCTTCCCTGCTAGGGCTAATCAAAGATGAGATGCAGGAGGCGTCCGGTAGCCGGGCAGGCTTAAGCAGGCTTTTCCCTAAACAGGAACGTTGTGCCGGCCTCTCGTCCGCGCCGGTATGACTGCTCAGAGGGCGATCATCTGCAGTCCGATGCTGGGTGACATCCTTCGAGTTTGCACGTCGGGCAATGAAAACGCCTCAACGGACGAATCAACGGCACCGGACATATCCCCTTCCAGGCAGTGCCCATTCCAATGGGGAGCGTTCCCTGTGCGGGTTATCCCGAGTTTCGATGGACGCATGCCTACCCTAGCATGAAGTTCATTTTGAGAACAATTGTTCGCAATTAGAACTTCTCGCTTGTCAGTGAAGCGAAGGGATGGTGCTGGTAGAGGCGGTATGCCTTGGTCCATTCCTATGAAGCATTTGACCGTCCGTTCAAGCCATAGCGCTCCTTGGAGCCTGTTGAAAGTCGGCACGGATTGTTGCGGCTTATCTCTTGGAAACACCATGAGTCAATCTAACGTCGACGCACAGAGCATCATCAATGGCAGCCGGTTCGGCCCGTTCCAGTGGCTTATCTTTGGGATGTGTTTCTTTATCGTCCTGTTGGATGGCTTTGACACAGCAGCCATAGGCTTCATTGCGCCATCGCTTGTGTCGGAGTGGGGCATTTCGCGCCCAGCTCTGGCCCCCGTTTTGAGTGCCGCGCTCTTTGGCTTGGCAGTGGGTGCTCTCGTCGCCGGACCACTGTCAGACCGGATCGGGCGCCGCCTTATGTTGATCGTCTCTGTGCTGGTCTTCGGTGTCGCTTGCCTCGCATCTGCGTATGCGAGCAGCATCACGAACCTGACAGCGTTGCGCTTCGTAACCGGTATCGGGCTTGGTGCCGCAATGCCGAACGCAGTGACCCTGATGAGCGAATTCTGTCCTGACAAACGCCGCGCGGTCATTGTGAACCTGATGTTTTGCGGCTTCCCTCTAGGTGCTGCGTTCGGAGGGTTCTTGGCCGCCTGGATGATTCCGCATTTCGGCTGGCGTAGCGTTCTCATGCTGGGTGGTGTTGCGCCGCTGGTGTTGCTCCTGCTGCTGGTGTTGCATTTGCCGGAGTCTGTTCGCTACATGATTGCGAGGAGCCAATCCGTGGAGCAGATTCGCCGTACGTTGGCGAAGATCAATGCGGCCGCGCACGACGCGTCATCGTTCTTCATGACCGAGCAGACCCAGGCCCCATCGGGCCAAGGCGGTATTGCGTTGGTTCTGTCCCGATCCTATGTTGTCGGATCGATCATGCTTTGGTTGGCGTACTTTATGGGGCTGGTGATCTTTTATGCCTCCATCAATTGGATGCCCATTCTCTTGAAGGAGGCTGGGCTCACGCCCAAGGCTGCAACGTTGATTTCTGCGCTCTTCCCGCTGGGCGGCATTGGGGCTGTTCTGTGCGGCGCCCTAATGGACAGATTCAACGCCAATCGGGTGATTGCAACTTGCTACGCGCTGACTGCCCTGACCGTGTATGGCATTGGCCAGGCCGTTGGCAACGTCGGACTGCTCGTTGTTGTTGTTTTTGCTGCCGGCGTTCTGATGAACACAGCACAGTCGTCTATGCCCGCGCTGGCCGCCGCTTTTTACCCGACGCAAGGTCGGGCTACAGGCGTTGCTTGGATGCTTGGAATTGGGCGGTTTGGTGGCATAGCCGGTTCCTATCTTGTGGCAGAGCTCACCCGTCAACAAGTCGGGTTCAGCGGCATCTTCTCAATCATTGCCATTGCGGGCTTGATCGCGTGTGTCGCTCTCTTCATCAAACAGCGCGCGCTTCCGCAGAAGTCGGAGCCAACAGGGATTCGCTCAACCGAGATAGTCGGTCACTAAGCGCCCGCCTTGGGCGTTCTCTTCCTGAAGGAGCGCATTGCTGGCGTTTCACTGGCCGTGATAGGTGCCCGATTGCACTGAAATGAAAGTGCAGTCGGGACGCTCCCGCTTCGTTCCTTCTCTCTGATCGTCCGGTTTGCTTCGGTCGATCCTTCTTTACCAGGCGCGCTGGCTGTATGTGCGCTGACTTTTTCCTGCCGTTGGCACTGTATGGCCCGACCAACACGGTCATCCTGAACCAGGTGCCTGTGCACATGCGTGGGACGATCTCCGGTTTGAGCATGCTGCTGATCAATGTGTTTGCCATCACGCTCGGCAACCTCGCGGTCGGCCTGATCAGCGATCGGCTCGCCCGATCGGGAGCCCCAGCGCCCCTGACCTTCGTGCTATTGGGCACCGACGTGCTGGCCATCCTGTCGGGCGTTTGCTTCCTGGTGGCTGCACGCGGTGGACTTCGCACATTTGCGGCGCCCGGCCAGGTTCATTCCCTGGTATCCCACCCCCACGCCTGACGCGGCTTTTTGCGCCATCCGGAAGACAGATTCGAGGCGAGGAATCTCCTGACTTGCTGAAGCGGATGATTGAAGGTGCGCGGTGCATGGTCGAAGATCACGTGGCCTGTGCAGATGAAATCGCGCGGCCCACCAAGCTTCGCTTTAGATGCCGCGGGTTCGGACGGTGCACGTCGGCCTCACCTTGGTGCAAGCAGACTTGAACGCGTTCCAACCTGGTTCAATGTGTTCTGCCGCCCCATGCCACTCAAACTGCCCTGCATCTCGTCCAGTGCGCCTGCCGCCCATCCCTCGTCGTCCCAAGCGACTGGCGGCGAGACGAATACGCCATCCACATCTGCCAGACAGGCGTCTCGCCGGCGCGGCGAACTTGACGGGTTGAAGAAGGCACCGCCAGCGCCGCCAGCGCTGCCGGGCGCACCGCAGGCCAACGTCGGCATAGCGAAGCGGATAGGCAAGGCAATGCGTGCGCAAGTCAAAAGCACATTCAGTGGCGTGACGAAGGACGGTGCGAGCCGGCTCGACTGGAACACGCCGTTTAGCGCCCACTCGCGGGCCGGCAGGCCCACTACGTTGCGTGATTTCGCGCACGTCAAGCAAGCTGCGGCGCGGATCGCCGCCGCGCGCGAGGACGCGCCGCAGCCCGGCAGCCCTTCGGGTTCGGCACGTAGAACGGAGCAGGCGCTCAATCAGGCAATGACGGGGCTGCGCACCCAGATTTCAGCGATCACCAATGCCAGCGCCAGTCTCCACGGTGGCCAGATGCAGGGGGCGCAAGCGCTGCAGCACGTTGATGATGTCATTGCCTACTGGGAGACGGCGCAAGGGCAGGCGCTTGCCGCGAAAGTCAGCAGCGAACCGGCGGCATTCGTGGCTGGGGTGCAGGAGATGGCTGCGGCGCATTCGCCCGCCGTCGCCATGGCGGTATCGCTGGCGCTCGTGTCGGCCAAGGAACGTCTCGACCCGGAGAACGCCACAAAGCTCAATGGCGACGTCTTCTCTTATCTGAAGCATGCGGACCTGGGCGCCGAAATCGGACATGCGAAAACGCATTCCGAGACATCGCGCGACTCCCATATCCTTGCCCTGCGTGGCGCGATGGAGCAGACGCGCGATGCCTTGATGGCAAGCCGGTGCACCACGGGCGCGGGTTCGGGCGGCGAGTCTTCCGCGCCGTCACACGCGATCGACGTGAAGGCGCTGCAGACCTTCATCCAGACGGTGCGCGATTTCCCCATCGCCATGCGCGGGGCGGCACGACAGGCGCCGCAGGCCCTTGCCGATTGGCCGGGTGTGCGCGACAGCCACGCGCAGTTCGATGCGCGCAACGCCGAGGCGGCTGCCGCATGCTTGGCGACGCTCGAAGCGGTGGCTGATGAAATCGGCTCGCAACCGCCTGCGCACGCGCAAAAGGGTGCGGTTGAAGTTTCCGCCCACACCGCCGAGAAAATACGCGAGGCGCAGGAGGCGATGATCTCGGTGGTTTCGACGCCGGCTCACCTGCACGCACACGACCAGCAGCTCAAGCATGCCGAAACGGGGCGAGCCGTTGCGTGGGGCGCCCTGCAGCATGCCGCGACCACCGGTAATTTCGAGGCAATGCTCGCCGCCACCGGCAACCGCAATCTTGACGCAACCGCTCAAGGAAACCTGCGCGTCCATCTGCAGGCCGGCGCTGTGATTGCCGCAGCGCTGAAGGCCAAGCCGACCCCGGAGGCACTGATTGCAGCGCGGCTTGCCCCGCACGAGGCCGTGTCGAGCGCGACGAATTTCGCCCAGCGCGTCAGCGACGCAAGCGCCAAGCTGATCCACGGTGTAGGACCGTCGACGTTGAGCGCCGCCGACAAGAGTGATCTGGTCGCATGGCGCAACGGCTTCACCGACGACGCACCGGGTTCCGACCTGAGCCAGTTCAAGGCGCGTATGTTCAAGTCGCTTGCCTGGGTTGACCGGATGGACGACGACCGGCGCGCGACATTGCCAAGCCACCACAAATCGCCGCTCTCTGCGGCGCGCTCTGGTATGGCGCAGGGCGATCGCGCCGTCCTGGCGAACGAGCAGAAAGCGTTGATGGCCGAGCTGGCGAAGCCGGCGGTCAATGAAGTGGTGCAGGCGGTGGCTGTCGAGATGGAACGCCTTTGCGGTAGCACCCCGCCCGCTGAGGTTGCCTCCGGAGACGGGGTGCCCACTCGCCCGGAAACGTTGAGCGATACACATTGCCAGTGGATCGCGCTGCGGGTCGCGCTTGACGACTGGATGCCCGAACACCAGGCCGCCCGCCAAGGGCATCAGCTCGTGCTCGGCCGCGAATTTTCGCCAGCAGCGTTGCCGGAAGCGGTTGAGCAGCGTATTCGCAAGTTCACGGAGGATGCTGCTCACAAGGTGACATCGGGCTCGCCCGAGGCCCTTGAACAGGCGATTGCAAACGTCCGGCAGCATCTCGGCAATGTGCGCCTTGGCTTTGAAGATGTGCATGCGCTTGCAAATTTCCTCAATGTCGAGCAGCCCGAGCCCTTCCAAAAGGCAATGGAGGCGGCCCGAAAAATTGCCACGGCGCCGCCGCTGGCCCCCGCAGACAGATCCCAGCACAGCGTGCGTGCCATGCTGGTGGATTACCTCAAGACGATTCCGGGTGGCAACACGGTGCGGTTCAGCCGCGGCACCACCGGCGGGTTCAGTACCAAGGGCATTACCAAGGCGCTCGTCAACGCCAAGAAGCGGCTGCTGGGCGTGCCGGTGGCCGGCAATGCCCGTGTCGATCTGCGTTATGAGAAAGGGCGCGAAGCGGCGGTCTCCATGTCGTACCCCGTGCACGCCGCCGAGTTGTTTATCGGCACGGAAAAGCGCCACCGTGGCCGCATCGGCGCGGGCTGCTTCTTTGGTGCCAAGCTGTTCAAATGCTGCCGCACGGGTGCCAACGTCGACGTGAACCCTTACGAGCACGAGCGCACGGACGCTACCGGCATCATGGTCCGCATCCCGCGCCGGACGGCGGCCAAAGATGCGGAAGTCCGCGCGCTGTTCTCGCGCGTCACCGACTTCATGTTCTCGGCCGCGGATGCCCGGCGCCGCTCGCCTGAGGGCATGCCCGACGCAGACGCGCTTTTCCACGCCTTTGCCAGCGAGTTCTATGCCGAGCACGATCTCTCGCTCAGCTGGATCAACCAGAAGACGCGCGCGCATCGCAGCGAGATGTCGGTCGGGATCGGTGTGTCCGTCACCAAGCTGCTCAACCCCGGCCAGCACCGTAAAAGCCAGCAAGAGACTGGCGCTCTTGGCACGAGCCTGGGCTACTCGTTCGAGAAGCAATGGCTGTCGACATTCAAGCAGCTCGACGCCACCGGCACCTACCGGATTGCCAACCTGCGCGAGCAGAAGCTGAGTCGGCACAAGGTCAACCTCGGGCTCACCACATCGGCAGTGACTGGCACGACTGGTAATACGTCGGCCGATCTCTTCGGTGGGGGCGCGGTGGTCAAGGAGCGTGGCACGAACGTGAAGCTGCGCCTGGCGATCGATCGAGACAACGTGCTGCCGACAAAGTCGGTGGCCGATTTCGAGTTCGACAGCTTCCACGACTACGCCCGGTATGTTGAAGCCACCAAGCAGGAGTGGGTGAAATTCTTTGCCTATCCGCACCGGAACGATCCGGATGGCGGCCTGGCGAAGGGTCTCAAGGCGGTCAACGACAACCTCGATACGGCGCGGCTGCTCGACAGCCCTTACAACGCCTTCTTTGTGCGGCGCGCCCTCACCGCGGATGCTGCGAAAACGCTCAACGATCTGCAGCAGCTTTCGCTGGTGACGCCGCAAAGCGAGACCAAGCTGCACGAGCAGCTTGCTGCGTCCTACACGAAGACCATCAACGCCCCCAATTCCTGGATGCCGATCGGCTTGCGTGCTTACGAAAAATACAGCGAGGCCGACGGGTTCAACGTCAATGCGGGGCTGCGCCTGACGCAGAACACCGGGCTCAAGGTTGAGCGGCAGATCGTGTTCGATACGATCGATGCCAAGCTGCTGAAAGAGTACGAAGCGCAGTTGAAAGAAGGTCAGAACACGCCGCCTCATTCAGCGGCAACACAAGACCCGCCCCGCGTGCCGCCATCGACTCGCCCGCTGCAGCGCCAGGGTTCTTCGGACATACCGCTGTATCAGAGCGTGCAAGGTGCGCGTTCCGAAATCGAACGAGCGGACGAAGAGGTCGACCGCGAATCGGCTTCCGTCCCGCCGCGCGGGCAGCGGTCTTCGTCGCTTGCCGACATGTTGGCCATGTCTCCGCCGCGTTCGCGACCCGACGACACACGCGCGCATCTGGAGCGGTTGAAACAGCAAATGGATGCGAAGGCCGGCATTGCTTCCGCTCCCAAGAAGTCCGGCAGTCTGTCCAGCAAGCTGTTTGGGCAGCGCAAGCCCAAGCCGCAATCGGTCGGGTCCCGTGTGCAGGAGCGGCCGGTCAGCACGGGCTCCGGCTCAAGCCGACAAAAGGCGGTGGTGTTGCCGGAAGCGACTGCGGCGACGACTTCGACCGCCAAACCACAGGCATCCGAGACATCGTCCACCTGACTGGAATAACACATCGAATGCTGCTGGGCGCCCTCCGTATTGAACCGGCCTTGGTATGCGCTCTTCTTGTCCGATCAACGGTCATTCAACATTACGATCGCGTTGTTAAATCGCTTGGTGAATTAAATGATGAAAGCTTCATGACGGTGATGCTCACATTGTTCAATTAATCTCATCGATGTTCGTTCGCAGGCAATGCTCCGATAAACTAGCCGGTAGCCATGATTCACGTGCCTCCGTGAAGAGCGGTCAAGAAGCCCCGGGCGGTTACAAGCTGCCTGGGGCTTTCTTTCTTTGGATGGCGCAGCTCCAACGCTCCGGCCTTCAGCACCACGTCGATCACGCAAAGAACGTTCGCCCTCTTTCTTCATATTGCCGCAGCAATCGCGGTGAAGCGAGTTTTGAAAAAAATACCAATCAATACTTTCGTATCGCATTGGTTCCTTCAAAAAAACTTCAATTAACCTCACCCGTCATTCATGCGCACCAAGCGATGGTAGTCTCGCCATGGTGGTTGGCATACGTTCTGATCATGCTTATCTGGAACATCAACTTTATTTAAAAGTTTTGATGTTTGTTCTGCTCGCGTCCTTTGTGAGTAATTGAAGGACGGATGTATGCGCCGCTGGATTCAAATATTAAACAAATTTGACGAGGTCGGGATCATGAAAAAAGAGGGTGGTGCAGGCAATGCGCGAGAAGCGCGCTATGCGGCAGATTCGTGCATGAAGGGGCGCGGATATTCTCATCGGTATGCGGCGGCCGCTTTGATTTCGCTTGCGCTGTTCGGTTGCGGGGGCGAAGGCGACGGCACGAGCGGTGGTAGCGCGGGCACGCAGGCGGCGAGCAGTGCGTCGGCAACGACCCAGCCGGGTGCGAGCGAGGGGGGGCTCAAACACACGCAGGGCACCGAGAGCGCCCCCGCAACCGCCATCCTCAACAAGATGGGTCGCGTGCCGCGCCTGCAGGTCGGCTTGGGTTCCGGTCAGTCCACCGATGACATGAAAGCGCAGAATATTCGCCCCGACATCGTCGATACCTACCTGGTTGGCGTCGGACAAAACGCCTGGCCTAACTGGAACACGGACGGCGCCTACGTGACCTACACCGCGCAGCGCGTCCAGGGCATGGGTGCAACGCCGATGTTCACGCTTTACCAGATGGCCTCCAATGGCGACGGCAACATCAGCGGCATCAACGACGCGACGTTCATGAACAGCTACTGGTCGCAAGTGCGCATGATGTATGACCGCATCAACGCACTGGGTACGCCGGTGCTGGTCAATCTGGAGCCGGATTTCTGGGGCTACGTGTGGTCGAAGGCGCCCAATCATGATCCGGCGCAGCTTGCTGCCTCTGTGAACAACCAGCAGGAATGCAGCTGGCTGCCCAATACCGCAGCTGGCATCGGCATGTGCCTGGTGTCGATGGGCCGCTGGCACGCACCCAAGGCGTTGCTCGGGTTCCCGCCCTCGTTCTGGACTGGCACGCCCGACGTGATCGGCAAGGAAATGCAGGCAGTCGGTGCGAACCAGGCTGACTTCATCGTCGCCCAGGCTGGCGACCGTGATGCCGGCTGCCTCGAGGCCGCCGCAGTTGGCGAATGCATGGGCCGCACCGGCCCGTTCTATCTGGACGAGAACAACGTGCAGACGCCGAACTTCCACCAGGAGCAGAACAAGGTCGCAGCCTACCGCGATGCGCTGGGCAATGGGCTGCCGATCCTGTGGTGGCAGACGCCGTTGGGTGTGCCGTCCGACACGCCGGGTGGCACCCCCAACCACTACCGTGACAACCACGTCGATTACATGTTGCGCAACCCGTGGGAGTACGGCGGCCTGCATACGTTCGCGATCGTCTTCGGCGGTGGCGGCACGTATTCGACAAATATCAACACCGATGGCGGCCAGTTTGCGCGCCTGTTCGGCCAGTACCTGTCGTACGGTGGTGTTGGCGTGCAGTAAGTGAGGTGCCCGCCAGAGACATCCTTTGTCTCAAGTGCGGTTCAGCACGCCCGGCGTGGCCAAGCGACGCCGGGCGTGACACGTTCCAAGTCGCGGCGGGCGTGCGCAGCGGTACGCCGAGCTTCGCTATGGGGTGGGTGCGACGTAGCGGATCATGTTGTTTGCCAGGTCGGCAACGTACAGGTTGCCGTTTGTGTCGACCGCGATGCCGGAGGGTTGATTGAACATCGCGTTGCTCCCAGGGCCGTCGGCGCTGCCCGCGTTGATGGAGCCCGCCAGGGTGGCAACCACGCCCGCCGGGGTCACCATGCGGATCAAGTTGTTGCCGTCGTCGGCGACATAAAGCACGCCGTTGGTGCCGATCGCGAGGCCCACCGGGAGCGAGAACGTTGCCGCGGTACCCACGCCGTCATCACTGCCGGCCACGCCGGAGCCCGCCAATGTCGAGACGACACCTGCCGGGGATATCTGCCGGATATCGCTGTTGAACCACTCCGCCACATACAGCGTGCCCGACGGAGAGAGTGCGATGCCCGACGGGCCGTTGAAGGTGGCGAGCGCGGCCGCGCCATTGTTGCTGCCCGCTGTTGTCGTGCCGGCCAGTGTGGTCACCACGCCGGCTGGCGTGATCTTGCGGATCATGTTGTTGCTGTAATCCGCCACGTAGACGTTTTCGTTGGCATCCACCGCGATGCCCAGCGGGTTGTTGAATGAGGCGCTTGCGCCGATGCCGTCGGCGCTCCCCGCCGTTGCCGACCCGGCAAGCGTCGTCACGATGCCGCCCGGCGTGATCATTCGAATATCGTTGCCGTAGAACTCCGTCACATAGATGTTGCCGCTGGCCGCCACGGCAATGCCGACAGGCGTCGCGAACTTGGCGCTGCCCGCCATGCCATCGACGTGGCCCGGGCTGCCCGTGCCCGCCAGGGTCGTGACGACGCCGCCCGGTGCGATTTTGCGAATGACGTGGTTGGCGTAATCCGCTACATACAGGTTGCCAGAGGCGTCCCGTGCAACACCGCTCGGCTGTCGGAACGACGCAGCCGAACCCGTGCCGTTTGCATACCCCGCAGTCGTCGAACCGGCGATGGTGGACACCATCGATTGTGCGACAGCACAGTTCACGCTCACGTTATTGACATTACCGTTGGCCAGCCCGCTGCCGTTTGCAACGGCGCAGGACTGCCAAAGCGGTTCGGCGTTGACGGAGACAGCGTAGGCGCCGCCTGCCGCTACGGAAACGGAAAAGCTGAAGCCGCCGTCGGTGGCTTGGACAATCGGATCCGCACCGTTGTTAAGCAACGTGAGGCTGCCGTAATCGAGCAAGCCTGTGACCGTTCCCGCAATGGAGTAAGTGGCCGGGGCCGTTGGGGCCACCGGGCCGACCGGTGCTCCAATTGGCGCGCCCGGCTGCGTTGCACTGGGGGGTGGCGTGGTGGACGCATCGCCGCCACCGCCGCATGCGGCCAGGATCAGGCAAATCGGGATGGCTTTCAGAAGCGGAGGGCACGCGGAGGGCATGGCGTGGTGCTGGCTAGACGTCGATCAGGTTGGATTGGGCCATCGACCCCAGCGATCAGGGGCGCGGCATGTGCCTTTTGCGCCGCCACATAGACCATCTCCGATATGACGCCAGACTCGGCAATGTGACGCAAACGATTGAGCATTTGCGTGCCCCCTCGCTTTGACGCTTGGCTGGAAGTATCAGGGCTCGTTTTAGATCGACGCGGATCAGACGATCTGAAGCGGCTCTTTCTAGAAAAAACGTTTGCGTGGGGGTTTCCACTGCCTGGGCGTCCAATGTGAGGGCGCCGTATACATACGATCCTGCACATGCTGCGGCATGCGTGATGCGGCGGGCTCGCGGTGCGTGCGCTTCCTGTTGCCTCCCAAGTTCCACGTCCTCTGCGATCTACCGTGATGACACCGTCTCGTTATTGTGTCGGGCGCGCGGGCCGCGCTCGGTCAGCGGATCGCCGTTATCGTGGAGTTGGGTGTAGATCGCGGCCAGCGCAGATTGAACCTTGCGCATGCGCATTCGGTAGAGCATCAAGGCGGCCATCAGCAAAGCCAGCAAGACTCCCAAGACTGGGCCGATGATGTGGGCACGCTTCCAGGGTGCCGGGTCATCGGTCGTAATCGGACTGCGGCTTGCAAGCCCACCGTCTGGCGTGTGGCCCTCTTCCCCGGCCGTCGCCGATGCTGCGGCAGGCTGTGCCGAGGCATTCTTCAAGGCTGCGAGCCGCCGCATATCGGCCAGGTTCTGCTCAACTTGCGCAAGGCGCGATTCGAGCTCATGGATCGCCTGCCGGGCTGCAACCAACTCCTCGTTGAGCTGTTCCACCTTCGCCTGCTCTTGCGGGCCTGTAGCGGAAATGCGCAGCGTGTTTTTGTCCGCCGCATCGGCTGGCACCGAAGGTGGCCGACTGCCGGCGATGGCGTTGGCATTTGCCTTGGGCACAGGCGGTGCGCGGTCGGTAGCCGCAGTCTGCGTCAGCAAGCGGAGCTGGCGTTTGGCTTCAACGCTCGCCACCGCCGTTGCTTCCTCTGCCGTGGGCACACGTAGCGTGGCGCCGACGCGCAGTTGGTTGATGTTTCCACCAATGAAGGCGTGCGGATTGCTGCGGTAAAGCGCCAGCGCGGCTTGTCCGGCGGACACGTACGCCCGATTCTGCACGGTGCCGAGCGCGATCTGTGAGAGGTTGTCGCCCGCTTTGACGGTATAGACGGCTTCGGCGTGCCTGTCGTCTTCACCTGCAGACGGCGCCGTGGCGGCAGCCGATGGATGCGCGCCGTCTGCCGTGTTGACGGCGGGAGCCGATGCGACTGCCACTGCTTGCGTCTGCGGGCGGTGTGCCGGTGCACTGCTGGGCGGCGACACTCCCGAAGCGGGCGCCGATTTGCGTTGCGTCTGCAGGAACGTGGTGGGGGCGCTTGCCGCGCCCGGCGGACTGAGCAACACCGTATAAGTCGCCAGCGTGTTTCCACCTGGCCCCGCAAGGCGCACGACGATATCCGCAATGGCGTCTGCCTGCGGAACGGTCGAGTACACGCGAACGACATAGCTGCCGTCTTGCCGCCGTACCAATGTCGTATGCAGCGAAGTTGCGCTTGCGCCGTAAGGCACGCCGGCGGCGAGGTAGCTTTCGCGGTTGCCGGGCTGCAGCACCAGCGCTTGTGCGTCGTGCGGCTGCAACCCCGTCAAGTCGATTTCAGCCTCAAGCGGCTGGCCAATGTTCGAATGCAGATGTAGCACGCCCAGCTCGACTGCGTGCGCAGCCGGCAGGAAGGCCCAAAGGGCGGCGGCCGCCCCTGCAGCTAGCGACCGACGGACAGGCCCATGCGCAATTCCTCCACGAAATCGCTTGTTCATTTTGAATGCTCCCCTTGTATTACTGTCACCCGATTTATTGGTTTTGGGGGGTGGCCGGGAAGGATAGAGCGTTTCGTCTGCGGACCGCCATGGACGACGGGGCAGTTGAGAAAAATTCAGAGTTCGAGCGTCGTGCCTGTTCGGACCCTGGGGCGGCAAACGCAACGCGGCATGCAGGGCCGGTCGGGCCACGCAAGCAAGCGATGGCGCCCGGGCTTACCGGCTGAACCGGTCTCGCAAGCTTGCACTCTGGTTCAGGCTGGTCAGCATGGCATCGAGCCAATGTTCATCTTCACCTGCCGTCGGGGCGCTCAACACATGCCTGCTGTGCTCGGGTGGCGCATCTGTCGCGTGCTTGAGAACGACGGCGTGCATGGGTTTGGCGGCATCCTGCATGGGTTGCGGCGCCGGCTCTTGGGCACGCGTTTGCCCGGCAACCGGCAGCGGCGTGCGTGCTGCGAGCTTGCGGTTCAGGATGCCTTCCACGGCCCGGGCATAGATGCCGTTTTCCCCTGGAGACTCTGAGTGATAGGCGCCGATGGCATGCCAGCTGTTGCCGTGCAATTGCACCTTGCGCGCCAGATGCCAGGCGGCCACATAGGCGCTGACGCACGGGTCATAGAGCATCTGGCGGCCAATACCGTAGCGCGACAGCTCCGGCAGGTGGATGGTGTTGATCTGGAACATGCCCAGGTCTTCACTGCCGTTGCGGTTTCGGTTGTGCGCTTGCGGATTCAGGTGCGATTCCTGATAGCCGATGGCACGCAAGACTTGGGCGTTGACGCCGTGGTACGCGGCGGCATCGTCGATGCAATCTGCCAGGGCTGCGGCAGGCAGGCAGCCAAGCAGCGCAATGGCGAAAACCAGTCCCCGCCGCAGCACCGCGGCAAGTCGGTCACGCCCACGCATGGTCTTGCCTGCCAGCGCAGGCGCGCGTCACGGGGTGGCGTTGTTGCAGGCGTTGCTGCTGCCAGTTGTGACGTGTTTCGCGACGTGTGGGCGGGGCTGCATGGGTAGTTGCGCGACGCTCCCGCGCAGCCATGATGCGAGACGATGGGGCATGCATTGCGGATCTCCGGTAACGAGCATGCGCGCATCATAGAAACGCGTGCCGGGCGATGCGCACGCGCCGTGCGAATTTGCCGGGCTTGCAGCGAAACCGGATCGAGAGCGTGCATGGGCACGATGGTTCGCCGCGGGCGCAACGGGTTCGTCCGGCCACAAGTCGTGTTGCGCGGTGGTCCATACGATCAGCAAACAGGCGGAAAGGGCGTGTGGCCCGCCGCCGATTGCCACTTCATCTTTTCTTGGGCCCATCATGCAATCACATTACGGTAGTGCCCCCATGCCGCCCGATACCCTCGCGCAGACCCGTGCCGATCACGGTGAGGCGGATGCAGGTGTGTCGGTGACCAACAAGCTGTCGCGCGCATTGCGGCGCGTGCTGCAACGTGTGCGGACCGGGCACGCCGAGCCGTCGCCAGCCGCCAGCCGATTTCACGTGCCGACACCGCATCATGATCGACAGGTCGCGGCGACTGCTTCGCGCACACAGCATCAACAGCGCGCAGGCGCGGCGCGCGATGCGTTGCGCATCCAGCAGGCCATGCCACAAGGCCACGGCCTGCGTGCCCCCGTTCCTCCTACTGATGCCAGCCGCTGGCTGGCCGTATGCGAGGCGGTGGCGGGTTGGCAGCAGGAGATGGCGCGTCGCTTGCACCGCTACAGCGGCCCGTTGCTGACCGACACCGCACGGCCCACGGAGCAAGGCCTGGCCCTGGCGGCCACGCGCATGCTGCTGGCCATGCAGCAGAAGAGCCGGCACCTCGTGCTCGACGGTATTCCGGTGATGCGCCTGCCAGCGGCCCTGTGCCTGGCCGAAGAGCTGGAGCGGCTGACCGTGCACGATTGCGATCTCTTCGAGTGGCCGGCATCTGGTGGTTTGCCGGTCAACCTGAGCGCGCTGCATTTCGCGCGCAACCCACGGCTGTCAGCGTTGCCCGGGCGGATCGGCAAGCTGTTGCAGCTGCAGGAGGTTGTCGTGCTCGATTCGCCGCTGCGCGCGCTGCCGTCGTCGTTGTCGCAGTTGCCGAAGCTGGAGCGACTGGTTCTGCAGGGCACGGATCTGCGCATCGTGCCGGTCGAGCTTGGCTCGCTGGCCGCATTGCAAACACTGACGCTGGCCTCCAACAAGCTGCTCGTGCAACTGCCCATCAGCCTGGGCCAGCTTGCGCAACTGCGAGAGCTTCACTTGCGCGGCAATCCGCTGCTCTCCGTGCTGCCCGATACCTTGGGCAACCTGGCTGAACTGGAGCGGCTGGACCTGCGCGAGAACAGCGCCATGACCACGCTGCCGGAGTCCTTGGGGCGACTGCACAAGCTGCGTCATCTGGATGTCTCCGGCATGGCGAGCCTCGTGGCCGTGCCGGAAAGCATTGGCCATTGCACACAACTCCGTACGCTGCGCCTGCGCGATTGCGGATCGCTGCGCTGCTTGCCTGCGTCCGTGGGTGACCTGAAGGCGCTGACGCACCTCGATTTGCGTGGCTGTTACGCCTTGTCGGGCTTGCCCGATACGCTGCGCGATCTGCCGCCAGCGTGCCGCGTCGATGTGCCGGCGCACTTGTCCGCTCGGTTGGACGAATTGCGCCCCGCAGCCGGTGCCGTCTCGACGGCAGGTTCCAGCATTGCGCCAGATTGGATGGCGCTGCGCCAGGGCTGGCGCGCGCGCCTGCAGCCCTATGACGCCGAATATGGCAGCGACGCCTTGTGCATCTGGATGGAGCGCTATATCAACGCCATCACGCCCGACGCCATGCGTGCATACCGCGACAGCCGCCGTCTCGGCCAACTGGTGGATGGCCTGTGCGAACTGCCGGCGCTGCGCAGCGCCGTCTTTCAGCGAGCCCAAGAGCGCTATGCGCTGGGTTGCCTTGACGAAGAGGCCCTGCCGCTTGACGCGCTGATGGCGCTGTTGGTGAGTGAGCGCCTGCGCGAGCCCGGGTTGCCCGAAGACGCTGCCGCGCGAATGGTGCGCGCCGAGGCTTTCGCAGCGTTGCTCGAATATGGCGCCGCTGGCGGATCGATCGACGAGGCGGTCCAGAAGCTCGCGGCTTGGCCGCCGCTGCAGAGCTACGTTGCACGCTACGTCAGGGCCGGCGAGGGCGTGGCACAGCGGCACGTTGCCGTTGCGCGCGACTGGCTGCACGCTGGCTAATACGGCCGTTCAATCGTGTATTCCATGGGCCGGCTCGATGCCGGCCTTTGTCTTCTTGAGCCTGGCAACGAAACCAGAATGCTTGCGGGCAGGTAAAAAAAAGCCAGCCCGGGCGCATCCCGAGCTGGCGGTGGAACGTGAAGTCAGCAGCCCTTACGTCTGCGATTCGCCCTCGTTGGTCGGGAATGCGTTGCCGAGCACCGCTTTGCGGCGCTGCAGCTCCTGCTGCGCCTGTTGGCTGATCGGCAGGTTCATGGCGGCGAGCCGCTGCAGATCTGCCAGGTTGGCCTGCTTGACCGATGCCCTGGTCGGCTCCAGGCGCGTGCGCAGTTGGCCGATGGTGCCCGTGGGTTGTGGTTTGCCGTGCAGGGCCGCTTGGGTTCGGTTGTTCTCGCGTTGCAGCGCCTTGGGGTTGCGCACCAGCGACTGGATACCGGTATTGCGCTCCTCGGTATGGAACAGCGCGGCCGAGTTGATGGCGCGCGTGTTGCCGATGATCTTCGAGAACGCGTCGAGCAGCGGACGCCCCTGGTTGGAGTCGCACAGATAGTCGGCGCGTTCCTCGATGGTGGTCATGGCTTGCAGGCGCGCACGCATCGCGTTCACGTCGATGTGGCTCACGTCGATCGGCTTGGCCAGCGGTTCGGCAAGCTTGAACAGCGGTTCGCCGTTGGCGGTCGAGCCTGGAGCGTGCGCAGCCACCTGCGTCGACACCTGAGCCGCACGTGCAAACGGTGTTGCGGCGTGGTAGCGCACGAACTCGTTCTTGATCTGGACGGGGCGGTTTTCGGCAGCCGCGGCGTTGATCTCCTGCGTAGCTGCTGCGTACTTGGCCACCACGTCGACCATCAGGTTCGGGTTGGCGAGGTAGCGATCACGTTGTACCGGATTCGCATCGAACGCCTGCCGTAGCGCGGCATCTTCCTGGTGGGCTTCTGCGTCGACGATCTTGGCCAGGAACGGGTGCTGCATGATGAGGTAGCTCGTGTCGGAGCCCATCACCTCGCCAGCGTAGCTCTGCGTGCTGTCCGTATGCGAGACCGACGGCGTGAACGTGCCGTGCGGTGTCGGTACCGTTACCGCCAGGCTCATGCCGCTGTTCTTGTTGCGCAGGACGCGCGCGTATTGCAGCTCCATTGGCGCGTTCTGCACGTCGGGGGCCTGACGCAACTTGACGACCAGGCTGGTGCCGTCGGTCACATTGAGCAGCAGGCCCTGCGTCTGGCGGATCACTTCCTGCGGATCGAACTTGTCGTCCTGCAGCCGCATGTTCGGCGCGAATTTCTCGATGGCCGCTTCGATGGCCTTGTTCAGTATCGCGCCGGTAATGGGGGCACCGCCCTGCGCTGTGAACGTCAATTGCAGGAACTTGCCCGTTCGGCTGGGGTTGGGTTGATTATTGGCGTTCATCAGGCGCGCCTCGGCGCTGAGCGAAACCTGCCCGGCGCTATTGCCAACCGAGATGGAACCCGTGAAAGGCCCAAGTTGCACCTTGCCGCTGGACCGGCCGAAGCGGTTAAGGATCGCGTTGAGCGCACTGCTTTGCGCACCGCCGGACACCGTCGCCTTGAGTGCCGTATCCCAGCGCTGCCACAGCGATTTGTCTTTCAGCGGGCCGCTCTTCTGCACGTCGTAATTCTTGAGCGGCAGGTACGTCTTGTCCAGCATTTCACGCGCGGTCTTGTACATCGAATCCGCCGTGAGGATGGCTTCGGCGGCGGCCGTGCCGTGCTCCTCACGCAACGCCATCTGCTGCTTCACGACAGAGATATGCGCGCCCACACAGCCGAGCGCCAAGCTGATCGCAGCATGGCTCTTGGCGACGAATGCTTCGGGGTGGGCCAGCGCATCTTTCTGCGGGTACCGGCCATGCCATACGGTCTGGTTGATCTGCGCGAAGGCCGCTTCGCGATGCTGGTTCAACGTATCGCGTTCTTTGGCGGGCATGAAGCGATCGTTCCTGGCGAGCACGGCGCCAGCATGATTGGCAAATTGCAGATAGGAGCCCATGAGCTGCTCCAGCTGATCCGTCGCATGATTGAGCTGGTCGGGGCTTGCGTGGGTGATGGCGTTGCGGAACTGCGCGGGAATGTCGGCTTCCTCACCGTAGTGCAGCCGTTCGGTTTCGGTAAAGGGCTGCGCAGGGCCGGCGTGCAGTTCGTGCGTCAGTGCCTTGCGTGTCTCGTTGTACAGATGGAGTTGCGCGGGCGGCGGTTCGGCACAGGCCGCATCGAGCTGCTGATGCAGCTTGAACGTGGACTGGTAATCCTTGTGATAGCCGGGGTCCAGCAGCGTGTGCGGTGCGGCTGCGCTTTCTGTGAAGAACTGCGCGACGTTGCCGCGCAGATTCACATCAAAGCTGCCGGCGGCTTCCAGGTTGGTGCCGCCTTGGGTCTCGTTGCCGACGGTGGCATCCAGGCTGCCGGTCACCTGGCGATAGGCCAGGATGCGGTCGCCATAGGCCACCGAATCGGGCACGTCGCGTCGCGGTTGCGCCGGCATGGGTTGCCCGCTGCCGATGCGATCCGTCAGCACGTCGACGATGGGCGGGTACGCGGCCTTCATCAACGTGCTGAAGTGCTCGCCGCCCAGTTTCTGGTCGATGGCGCCCGCCAGCAGCGTCATCTTCAAGGTGTTGAAGCCCTTGGCAATCTTGGCGTCGTTCAGGAAGTAGGGCTTGCCGGCGGCTTCCGTGTAGTTGCGGCCCAGCGCGTGAGACACGAGGTTGGCCAACGATTCCAACTGCTGCATCGCCTGGCGCGCATGCGGCCCGGCAGACTTGACCCAGGCATGGTTGGCATCGTGATTGGCAACGAGCTTGACGAGTTGGCGCAAATCATCGTGTTCGAGGAAGACATTGCCGCCGGACAGGTCCAGCCGGCCCGTGAGCTTGGCGGCCCACTCGCCCAGCTTGCCGCCCAGCGCAACCTTGGCAAAGGCTTGAGCCGAGGGCCAGTAATCCACGTCGCCGTCGTCGTCGGCAAAGTAGATGCGGCCCTTGCCGCCACCCGCTTCCACCGACACGTGGGCACCGGCATAGCGGTTGGTGGGGAAGGCCGAAATTGACACGCTGCCAGACGTGCCTGTGCTCACGTTGGAGCCGGGCTTTGCCGTGCTGATGCCGGGCGCCTTGGCTTCGAGGTTGGCGGTTTCCTTCTCGGCGTAGTGGCTCATGACCTCGTGCGCGCTGCCGCTCAGGTGCGTGCGCTTGAGTTCTGTGAGCAACGCGGCGATGCCCTTGTATGCATCAGCCGGATCATGATTGCCCAACGATTTGGCAAGCTGGCGCGCGGTCTTGGCCGCCGACGCAAATGCATCACGCACGGCCGTGCCGACCTCATGCGGGGCCTTGCGGGTGTTGTCTGCGGCAATCGTCTGGATGGAGCCCAACTGATGCTGGAGCTTGGCGAGCAGCCCGTCGCTTTGCGGGTGCGAGTGCATGAGCTCCACCGGTACCCTAGGCAGCGCATCCTTGAGCGCCAGCGCCATCTGGCGTAACTGTGGCTTGTTCAGCGCGCCGGTATCGGCATCGAATACGGGCGCATCCGGCGGCGTGTGACGGCCGTGCTCGCGCTCGCTGGACAAGGGATTCAACGGCGGTTGCGCCGGCTGTTGGGGCGGCCACTGCAGCTTGCCGTTGCGAATACGCTTCTGGGCTTCCCGGTGCGCGGCGCGCGTTCCGCGTCCGCTCAACGTGGTGCTCGACAGCGCAACCTTGAGCTGCTCGTTCGTCAGCGATGCGGCGCTTTTCTTTTGGCGGCTCGCCGTCACCATGTCAGCAAGGTCACGCAGGCCGCCAGGCAACTGCGAAGTCTTGCGCACGCTTGGCAGCGAGGACTGCGATGCCGACGTACTGGACGACGTCTGTGCCGGAGGCGTCGCACTGGAGTGGCGGGAGAATATCTTCATGACGGGCGAGGGCTCCGAAGGTTGGCATGCCGGGGCAACGCGGTTTCGCCCGAGCACAATTGAACCTTGCAAGCGTAGCCAGCCCCCGCCGGCCAATGTTGCGGGCGCCGAAGTGCTGCGTCGGCATCCGAAGCGACCGGCTCGGCGGTTCAATATCGTGTGGGCGCGCCGCCGTCGTCCAGCTCAGCCGTAAGCGCAGCGATGGCGTCAAGCAAATCGGTCGCTTCGGGATCGTCATCCAGCGCATAGCGGAAGCGATAGATCATCTGGCCGGTCTGCGGGTGTCGCACGACGCTGCCGCGTGCCGCGCCGTCCACTTCCAGGCAGAGACTAAGCAGTAAATTGAGCGTCAACGCCACGTCCAATGTGTCGCGCGGGCCAAGCTCGACATACGCCGTCAGCATGTCGGGCTCGGCGTAGCTGTCATAAGCCAGCCAGACGTTGCGGCTGCCAATGCGCAGGGCATGCGCGGGCAGTGCGTCGTTGTCAAACGGGGGTTGGGGCAATTCTTCGGGGGGCATGGGCGGGCGCCGTGGCGGTTGTTGCTGCAACGAATTGCAGCAACCGGGTTGCACCGCTCAACGATGCCAGCAGGGGGCTTCCGGATGTCGTGGGTGTGCCGAAAAACTGCGATAAAAGCCGAAAAAATGCGCCCCTGAAATATCAGCGGTGGGTAAAATCTCGACATCTGGGTGTGGGCTTTCTCGCCAACAGATCGGGTCGTTTGCCGACGGACGGCCAGCACAGATTTTCGCGGAGGGTACCGTGACGCAAACCTGCCAGCCAGTTACCGAACTGGCCTCTGACTGGTTCCGACAACACTATGCTTGGCTCGCCCGCCGTATGGGCTGCAAGACAGGCTGCCGCTTTGGCGCCGAAGACATTGCGGCGGAAGCCTTTGCGCAATTGCTGCAGAGGCCAGGGTGGCAAGACACCCGTGAGCCGCGCGCCTTGCTGACAACGATTGCGCAGCGCCTGCTCTATGACATCTGGCGTCGTCGTGATCTGGAAGAGGCCTATATGGCCTGGGCCGCCACGCAACCGCAAGCGACGCTGCCATCGCCGGAAGAGCGCGCGTTGATCCTCGAGACCCTCACCTCCATCGATCGCGTGCTCGATGGGTTGCCGCCCAAGGCGCGCAGCGCCTTTCTCTATAGCCAACTCGATGGCCTCACGTACCCGGAGATCGCCGAACGCTTGCAGGTGTCTGTTCGCATGGTGCAGAAATACATGACGCAGGCCTTGCGCCTGTGCTATTTGGCCGAATCATCGTGAAGCACGTGCTGGACGATCGGATTGCCGAGCAGGCGATCCAGTGGCTTGTCATACTGCGTTCGGGTACGGCGTCCGAGATGGAGCGCCAGCGCTTTGCCGCCTGGCAGGAGGCCGATCCCGCGCACGCCGCCGCCGTGCAACGTTTGCAAGGCGCGTTGGGCTCGATGGCACTGCCGTCCGTGGCAGAACCGCATCGGCGCGCCGCGCGACGGCTTCTCGATGCGCCTTCGTCGACAGCACGGCATGTGCGCCGCGCGCTGATCTTCAGCGGGCTGGGTTTGGGCGTTGCCGCCCTCGTTGACAGAGAGATTCCACTATCCGACCTGGCTGCCGACATGCGCACGGCGACCTCGGAGCGTCGCGACTTCACGCTGGCTGGCGGCTATCAACTACGCCTGAATGCGCGCAGCGCGGTCGATGCCTCTGCGGTTGCGCGCGGTTACGACGTGCGTCTGCGCAGTGGCAGCGTGCTGGCCGTCGCCGGGTCGCCGTCGGGTCAGTTGCGGTTGTGGTCTGCCGCGGGCGCGGTGGAATGCACGGGCGGCATGATTTGCGCAACGCTGGAGCCCGATGGCGCGATGAAGGTTGCCGTGCTCGAAGGCACCGCGGCGTTGTCGACGCCGGCCGGTGCCGTTTCCACGGCACGTACGGGCGAGGTACGGCGCCTTGGTGACGGCGGCATCGAAAAACTGACGCTGATGGCCCGCAACGTGGCGGCCTGGACGCGCGGCATGGTCGAGGTCGAACACCAGCCCTTGTCCGACGTGATTGACGCATTGCGCCCCTACCACCGCAGCCTGATCGAGCTGCTCCCTGACGTGGCAGATCTGCGCGTGACCGGGCGGTTCCCGCTGGACGGACGTCGTGCCCTGCACATGCTGGCCGAAACACTCCCCATCCAGGTGAAGGAGCTTGCCGGCGTGTGGGTGCGCATCGGCCCACGCTGAGCGCTCGTCTGCCGCAAAAATTTTTTTGCGATTGGGGTTCCGGTTTTTCTTTCTCGTTGCACAGAGAGAGTAAGAGGCTGCCGCGGTACCCATCCGCGAGCGCCACTGCATCCAGATGCATAGCTTTCACGAGAGCGAAGGACGACATGAACGCCCGGGTCCAGAACGACGTGCTGCTACACGCAGCCGACAGCACGGCAGAAAGCCGGTATTTCTCCCCTTTCCCTGC
Organism: Ralstonia sp. 22086; assembly: GCF_052045975.1. Classification (NCBI taxonomy): domain Bacteria; kingdom Pseudomonadati; phylum Pseudomonadota; class Betaproteobacteria; order Burkholderiales; family Burkholderiaceae; genus Ralstonia; species Ralstonia sp. 22086. The sequence goes on from NZ_JBQEPZ010000004.1 coordinate 639,975, forward strand.
AGCTGCCGCTTGGCGGGCGCAGGCGGTGGTGCCTCTCACGATCGCGGTTCGGCAGGTTTCGCCCGCCCCAAACGGTGGGATCCTGGTCGACTTGACCGAACTGGCCGAGGCCGCCGGCGAAGAGCCGCCCGCCCAGCCCGTTACGCTGGAGCAGGCGCATGCGATGCTTGGGCGGATGTTGGAATCCAGGCGGCGGGCGCCTGCCCGTTCGTCCGGCAAGGGGGCGTTGCTCTCCGCGCTGACCCCGCGCCAACGCGACATCCTGCGAGAGGCGGCATCGGGAAAATCCAATGTGGAAATCGCGCAGGCGCTGCATATCGGCGTAGAAACCGTGAAATCGCACGTGCGCCAAATCCTGATGCGCTTACAAGCACGCAATCGGACCGAATTGGCAGCGCTATATCAGCAATGTGCGGGTGAAAACCGCTCGCACGAAAATCACTAACGCGATAACCATTAACAAGGTAATATTTTTTAAACCGGCACTGAATTTGTTAAGCCGATACTGAAATTATCTGCCTTGAAGCGTTTTATTAAGAAATGCTAAAACAATCTGCCGTGGGTGCGGTGGGCCCCGCGGTGCGCAATCGTTTGCGCAAAAAGGCCGCTTAGGCGGCCAGGATGGTGCGCGCCTCGGGGCCTGCGGGCTCGTTGCTGGCGGCCTGCACGGCGAGCTGATAGCCGCGTGCATAGACGGTCTTGAGTTCCACGCCGGTCTCGGGGCCGAACTGCAGTTTCTTGCGCAGCTTGTAGATGTGCTGCTCGATCGAGCGCTCGACGATGCTGGCGTCTGCGCCCCACACGGCGGATGCGATCTGCTGGCGCGAGAGAAACGACCCGGGCGACGAGAACAGCAGCCATGCCGTCGCAAACTCCCGCGCGGTCATGCGAATGGGGATGCTGTTGACGGTGGCCGTGCGGGTCAGGCGGCAAAGGCGATATGGCCCCACCACGACGTGGATGCCGGCATTCTGGCGCACTGGCTCGGCTCGGCGCAGTGCTCGTTGCACGCGGGCCTGCAGCTCTTCAGCGGTGAAGTGTCCGGTCAGCACGTCGTCCACGCCGGCATCGAAGGCCGACGCCATGTCCCCCCGGTCGACAAACTGCCCGAACACCAGGGTGGGCCAACACATGTCGGCATTGCACTCCCGCCACGACAGCACCAGCTGCCCGGCCGTACGGAAATGCTGGGCATCGATCATCAACAGATCAAACGTTTCCGTGCGGCGCGCGCGCAGCAGCGACAGGGCGTCGTCAAAGCGGACGCACTCCGCCTCCTGGGTGGATAGACAGCTCGCCACGTAGGCAAAGCTGGATGGGTTCGAGGTCAATACGGCGAACTTCATGGCGCTCCCCTTTCAAGCCACTGCACTACAGAATCGAATCGTTGCAGATGGCGCTTCAAACTGAGGCCAAGCATAACGTTCACAATTTGCTCACACATCCCTATAAAGAGTGAAATCGCGTTTAGATCTGATTAAGTTTTTTTGTTGACTCTGCAAATGTAAGTTGAGCATGCACATGCCGCATTATGAGTGAACGATTATGCGCATATGCAAATTAAAAAACCGCCGAGAACATTAATTCGGCGGCTGATATGACAATCTGATGAAAGGATCTCTAGCCGAACTTGATGGCGGCGAGTTCACGGGTGCCTTCGGCTTCCTTGCTGGCACGCAGCTGCAGCGCACTCGTCAGGCCACGGCTGCGGCTGGTGGACACTTGTTCGACGATAGCGAGCTTCTCCGGCACGCGGGATGTGGGCGCTTCGAGCAGCGCCTGCGCAAGCGCTTCTGAAGCTTGCGCGTCGGCAGAATTCGGGTCGATGCTCCGGTGCAGGTCCGCCAGCGCGAGGTGGCCTTCGATCTCGCGAGCAGCGGACGGCCGGAGCCGATGCCGGTTCAGGTAGCGCTGGTTGGGGCGGGCGTGCTTTTCAACGGTCTCGCAGTAGGCCTCGAACTCGCGCGCGGCCTGTTCCGGTGTGCCGCCTGGCTTGTGCGCAAGCATGTTGATCCATGCATCGCGTTCGCTGCGCACGACGGCCAGGTATTCGCGCACGCTGCGGTATTCGGTGTCGAAGTAGCTGACGCGATCGGCAATCTTGCCGTTCTGGTAGCCCATCTTCACCTTCGTCGTATGGCCGCCTTCCGAGAGTTTCCAGTTGAACCCGAGCGGCATGCCGCCGGTAAACGACTGTGTGAACTTGCCGCTCTCGCCGGCTTTGGCCGAGGCGTTGTCGTCAGGAGCCGCCGTGTAGAAGGTGCGGCCCACCGAGAACGCCAGTCCACCCCGGGCCGTCACCTTGTGCCCCGTCGCGACGCTGAACTGCTCGACGCGCATCGTGCCGGTCTTCTCCTGCAGGGTCGCCGTGTTGCTGAGCGTCTTTTCGCCGCGCAGCCGGGCCGACGGGCCGATCCGCACCGGCGTGTGCGGGCTGCTCACGCGTACATTCATGCCGACGCTTGCGTCCATCGAGGCGCGCCAGCGCTTCTTGGTCTGGTCGACCCAACTGATCGAAATGCCGCCGCTTTCGCCACAGTGCTGTGCCAGCGCATTCCACAGCGTATCGGCATCGGGCCGCTGCTCGGGCGCGGCGCACGCGTGCTCGAACAGCAGGTTGGTGGCCTTGACGATGGCATCCGCAGCGGCTTTGTCGTCGTACTTGATGGGTTCCCAGTCGTCGTGGCCCTCCACGGGGCGCTGCGTGGGCCGCGTGGCCCGGATGACCACGCCGCGCGGCTCACCTGTCTCCAGATCGAATGGCGTGACCTTGACGGCGAGCAGATTGGCGCGCAGGCGCTTGCCCCACGTTTTGAGGTCGTAGCCAACGGAGGCCCCCACGCCAACCGAAGCGCGCATCGTGCGGTCAGTGCCGACGAACACGTCGCGCCCATGAGAACTGCGTCCGATTTCCACCACGGCCTGGCGGCCTCTGCCGTAATTGGCGTCCAGTTGCACGGATACGGGCACCGGCAGCGCCTTGCCGACGTGCGACAAGCCTGTCGATACGCCGGCCGTGCTGCCGCCAATCCAGCCACCGTTGGACAGGCGCACCTTGTTGCCCGATTCCATGGACGTGAGCAGCGTCTCGATGGTCTTGCGCGCGTCTTCGATGGTGGGCGCCTGCATCTTGAGGTCTTCCGGGTGCTCGAGCTTGTCGGCACGCTCAAGTGCGCTTCGGAATGCGGGCGCCTCGGCGGCCTCGCCCGCGTGGGCACTCCAGTAGCGCAACAGCGTGGCCGACGGCTGGAGCCCCACGAGGTATTCCGGCGGCTCGCCCGTCAGGCCGGCGTGGTCGATGAGCTGCGTCACGTGAGCCTGCGCGGTGTTGACTTGCGGCAGGGTCAGCGTGTCCAGGCGGGTTTGCGCCCACGCCCGGGTGTCTGCATCGTCGGTCAGTCCGGCCGCGGCCACGAACTGCGCGAATTCCTGATGGGCCGGTGAGCTGCCCGGTGTGCGTGCGACGGCAGTCGGCTCGGCGCTTTCGCGCTGCATGCGGCTGACCGCTGCGCCGACATCCGGTTGCAGCGCACGCAGCTTCTCTGCCGTGAGCGCGTAGTCGCTCAACGGCGCGTTGGCAGCTGCCAGCCCGGCCCAGTGCGCGAGGATGGCGCTGCGCCAGAGATCGCCGGGGTGGGCGATGGCGTGCAGCGGCGGTGCATTACCAGCCTGCGCGAGCGTGTCGATCATCGTCCGTAGCGCCGCCGTATAGGCGTCCATTTCCTTGACGAGCCCGGGCCGCTGTGCGCCGTGCATGCCAAGCGCAGCCGATGACAGCGGCGATTTCTTCTTGCCGATCATCTGCCAGAAATGGCTGCCCGTGGTTTGCCTTTCTACGCGCGGAATGGTGCGCCCGACAAACTTGGCCAGGCGTGCCTTGGTGTTGGCCAGATCTGAGCCCGGACCATCTTCCCGAAAGCCCTGGTGCCACGCAAAGAGGACCCCCGCCTGTTGCGCGCTGACGGGCTCGCCGCGCAGCTTGAGCGCAGCGGCGTGCATGACGTTGACGGCGAGTGACTTGGCCTGCGTGCCGCTGCCAGCCGGACGCGCCTGCAGCAGGGCGGTGGGGTCGGCCGCGGTGGTGGCGGCCGTATGCACATGGTCGGCCGCCTGCAGGAAGGCGCGCGCGGTGTGCGCCTGCTCCGGTGTGGGCGGAGTCTGCATCAGGCCGGTCAGCGCTTCAAAGCCGTGATGGCTGCGCGAGAGCAACTGCGCCGTGCGCCAGGCCGCGCTTGCCACGCCCGCATCGCTCATGCCCTGCGGCATTGGCGGGACCGCCAGGCTGCTTGAAGAGCGACCGGAGCGACCGGAGCCACCCGACCCGTCTGAACTGCTTGATCCGTACTGGGCCAACAGGCTGGATTGCCGGGAAAGCGAACGCGGGCTTTGCTCGTCACTGGTTCGGCTGGCGCCGGTTTCGCTGCGCTGTGGCGACGTTTCGCCCTCGCCAAACAGATGAGACAGGCCCAGGTCCGACGTGCTGGAACGGTGCGACGCCGTTGCCGATGCCGTCTCATTGAACAGGCGGCCCATGCCCAAGGAGGAGCTGCTCGTGGAATGTGTTGAGCCCTCATTACTCGGCGTCGAAACAGGTGCCGCAAAGGCGGCAGCATCAAAGTGCACCGCATGCGTGACGTGCTGCAGCACCCGCAGCGCATCGCCTGCATTGCCGCCACTGGTGGCCGCCAGCGCGCGCGCCGCCAACATCGGGCGGATGTAGCTGCCTGCGGCGGACGAGGTGCCCTGCGCTGGAGCCGCCAAGACGCCGAGCCGATCGGCCAGCAGCTCACGTTCGCTTGCGCTGCCCGCCATGCGGAACAACTGCGCAATGCTCTGGCGGAACGCTTCGGCCGTAGCCGGAACCGTCAACGCTGCGGCGGGCGATGCCGCTTGGGGCGTCGGCGGTTTTCCGCGTTGGCGCAAGCGCTGCGCACCCTGTTCAGCGCGCTGCATCATGGTCGACGTTTTGCGCTGCGAACGTGCCGCGCGGCGTGTCTCGTGATGTTCCTGCTCCTGCGGCGTGACAGGGTGCGGGGTGCCTTCGGTGGCCTGCGGCGTTGCCTCGGGCGTGGTCGTCAACGTGCCGCGCGTGGGCGCCTTGTAGTTGTCCACCGTATTGAACGACGTGCCGGAGCGCTTGCGGTCGCTTAACAGCGTGGCCAGTTCTGTCTCGTCACTCTTGGGCAGCTTTTCGCGCACGCGCGATTTCAGGTTGCTGAGCCAGCCACCCTTCTTGCGGGGCTGCAGAGCATCACCGCCATCGGCCGATGGCGATGGCGTGCGCGCGGCGAAGTCGTGGAGTGTCTCGTACTCCGACGGTGATGTCGGCACGTTGACGGGCAATAGGCGTGAAGGTGGCATGGCGCGAGATGTTCAGGCACTGGCCTGGTCAATCGGCATACCACTTTGATGCGGCCGAATGACAAACGCGCGCGCAATGCGAATCCGCCGTGACGATGGCGAAGTTGCATGCCACCGGCCCAGGCGCAATCGGCTAGTGCACCGACCACTTCGAGACCGATGTCGCTGACGCCGCAATCCCGGTCATTGCATCAATGAGCAAAGCGCCCGTCGGGTCGTCGTGAAGCGTGTAAGGGAAGCGATAGACCAGCGTGCCGGTGTGCGCCTGCTGCGCCACCACGCCTCGCGACGAAGCAGGCAGGCCGAGGCACAGCCCGAGGATCACGTGCAGTGCTTCGTCAACGTTGATCTCAAGCGGCTTGCCTAGGTCGATACAAACGGTGACCGACTCATGGTCGGCATTTGCATCTGCATCACAGGTGAACCAGAGCTGGTATGCGCCGATGAGGATGGGGTGCGCAGCGAAGGGGAAGAACTCGCCGGCGCGCAGAAGCGGAATGTCTATGGTTGGCAGATACGGTGTGCGTGAGGCGGACATGAACTTGGATTGGCGATGCCGCCGAGCCGACGCGTCAGCTTCAACGAGCACCTTCGCATGTAATGCCGCGAGCGTACGGCGTTATATGACAGCAGACGTTTGCGTTCACGAAATCATCACGGGTACTGCGAAGCCGGTCCGGTGGCTGCGCTTTCGTGCGCGCCAGGCCTTGCGCGTTAAGCGCGAATCCAGACGTAGGTGCCGTTCGCGAGGTTTTCAAACATGTCGTCGGTCGTCTGCAGGATGTTGTCGCGCCAGTAGCGGCCGTGCTCGGCATAGTGGCCCAGCAGTTCGGCCAGTTGCTCGCCGTCGATGTCGGGGTCGTAGGCCACACGCACGATCAGGATGATGCCGCCCGTATCGCCATCCAACCCGAGTTGTGCATGGTCTTGCGCATAGATGGTGACGTTGGCTTCAAGCATGAGGCGGAACACGCGCAGCGTGCGGCCGCCTGTGACGATGCCGTAGTCGAAGTTCAGGTAGAACGCGTCGATGTCTTCCTCGACTGCATCGATGATGACTTCGAACCCCTCCACCGTGAGCCGGCCGGCGGCGATGATGGCATCGGCATCCGGAATCTGCAGATGCATGCACATGTCGCGGATGAGGCTGTCGCGCCGTTCGATGCTCATGCTTTACACCAGCAGATCTTTGGCCGCTTTCGGGCCGGCTTCCATCAGCTTGGCGAATGCCTGTGTGCGGTTCAGCTCATCCTCCAGATGGGCTGTGTTCAGCATGTCGTCCGCGCCGGCGGATACCACGGCATGCAGCGTGCCGGATGCGTGCACACCTGTGTGGCCGTGCGCAGGGTGCGATGCAGACGGATCCTGCGCAGGGGTTGCGGCAGCTGCAGAAACGTTGCGGTGGATCGGTGTCATGTCGGGATCGCGGTAGCGGGTCGGATTCGGTGAATCGGGCTGCGGCGCGATGGGCCGGGGGGAACAGCAGAAGCGCGCGGGTGAACCATTCAAAAAGCCGCTCGGGAACGGCGCGGCCCCGTTCCCGAACGTTGGCGGCACAGAATGTGCCGTCCGGAACCGACCATTACGAGATCAGGTCCTTGGCGGCCTTCGGGCCCGCTTCCATCAGCTTGGCGAACATGTTGGTGCGGTTCAGTTCGTTTTGCAGACGGGCTGCGTTCAGCATGTCTTGCTCGCCTTCTTTCGTGATGGCTTCGTTTTGAGCATCGAACGACAGGCGGCTACCGGTGTCACGCAGGGCAGCGGTGGTGGTTTGCACGGTCATGGAAAACTCCTTTTCGGTGGATGAGTGGTCTCGGGTGAGAGCCGGGTTTTTCAACAACACCCCGGAATGGGATGCCGCTGATTCGGTTCAGCGAACGTGCTGCTGTTGTGTTCGCCGTGAAGTCATCATCGTGGATTTCATTGCGCTGGACCGGCGAAGAGGCGAAATGTGATGTCGTCTCGCGAAGCCCGTATGTGCACTGCGCGCGTTATGCCGGGATCAAGCCCGAGCACACTTGTGCCGCGCTGGAAAAGCCGTGCGACAGCACGCGAAGCTGCTCGCGGTTGTTGACGTCCGTCGCACGAATGGCGCGCTGTTCCATGTCCATGGCGGTGTGCTTGAGCGCTTCGATAGCCTTGTTCAGCGGGCCGAAATCCTTCGGGCCTTCCTGCTTAGCAAAAGCCTGAATGTCGTCAAACGTTTCGATGATGTCGAGCGTGAAATGGTCAAACATGTGAGTCTCCAGAAGAAGGGGAATGGCAAGAACGATCTGCGCCTTAACGCTGCGCAGCGAGAAAATCCTTGGTGCCGTCGGAGCTTTCGATGTAGCTCAGTTCATCCACGGAAAGCGCGGATGTGGCATCGGCCTTGGGGTCACGCACGCGTGCCTGCGTGATGTCCAGGGCGATGTCCTTGATGTTGCCGCCCAGGTCGCTGCGCACGTGGTCTGCCGTTGCGCGAACTCGCTCAGGGTGCACGGCTGGGCCCGTAATGGAGAACCGGTTGCTGCCCAGGTAGCTGATGCGCAGCCCCGGTTCCTGCAGCGATTCACGCAGGTTTTCAATGACCTCCTGCGCGATGGAAAGATCGGTGCGGACAGACGCTGACACCGCTCGCAGATCGCGCAGCGTGGCAAGCTCTTCGTTGGCTGACGTCACGATGCCGTGCACGATGATCTCGTTGTCGTGCTGTTCGATCTGCAAGCCGTCGATGCGGTGCAGTGCCAGGCATGTGCGCACACGTTCGATCAGCGGTATTTGTGCCGTGGCTGCGGAATGCGCGGCGGAGGATGGCTCGCGTGTCGATGCCAGCAGCAGCGCGCACGGCGTGAGCAGCGCGACTGCTGTCACGCCCATCCAGCCTTTGCGTGCGCGAGGCCGGGTGGGCGCGGGCGTCTCGGAAGCAGGGGCTTGCGCAGCGGCAACGCTGTGGCTGCCGGTGTCCGTGGCTGCGGGCGATAGCACCCGCTCCAGCAGTGCAAGGTCGGATGGCCATGCCTCGCCGGCCGACCCGACACAGAGAATGACCTCGCCAAAGCGGCGAGGGGTCAGGTCGTCCCAGGTGCTGCCGCCATCGTCGGATTCAATCAGGATGCCGTGTTCCGTATCGACAAGCAGCGCGATCGGATCGCCCGCCCAATCAGAGATGCGGATGCTGGCTTGTGCGTCGGGGCCGACCGTCCAGCGGCCCGGCGTCAGGTCGAGGCAGGCGCCGGCATGCGCGCCTGCCAACACGCGGATGTGCTTGTTCATGGTGATTGCGGGGAAGGATCAGGAAGCGGAGGCAGGGCCAGACCCAGCCCCGCCCGGTAAGACCAGAGGTCGGTCGTCCAGCGGCGCGCGACGGCGCTGCTGCGTGCGATGCTCTCGTCGCGCTCGCGGCCAATGCGCGGCCGCGAAGGACTGAGCAGCAAGAGCGGAAACAGCAGGTTGAATGTCTTTTCGCGATCGGTCAGCGCGCTGGTGGCGTGTTGCGGCGCAGTGGTCGCCAGGAGCCGGTCTTTTACGGCGGCCAGCGTGCCTGGTGTGCCTTCAATGGGCGTCTGTTTCAAATAGCTGCGCAGGATGTCGAACGCCATGCGCAACGGCATCGGGTGGCCCGTGTGCATGGCGTGCCGCACGGCAAGCAATTCCTGTTCAAGGCGCTGATAGCTGGGCGATTCCACCTCGGCCAGTAGCGTGTCGGCCGGCAACGCGCCGGCCTCTGTGGCCGCTGTCTTCTGTGGTGCGGCGGCAGCGGTCTCGGCGGCTTGTTCCTGCAAGTACTGCTGCAGCAGGGCGCGACGGCCCTGTGCGCTGCGGCGGTCTCTTGCCTGATCGTCGTCGCCGTCGCTTTGGTCTTGCCGGGACGACAGGCCAATCACCATCGGCTCGACCTTGCGCGCATGCTCTTCCAGCATGAGGAGCAATTCTTCGAACGTGCTGTCGGTGATGGGCTCTTCGGGCGAGCCCGCGCCGCTGCGCTTGCCTGTGCGCGGCCGGCGTACGCGCTTTGCAACCTGTGCGACGTGCTTGTGGCGGTGCAGTTGGTCTTCGACCAGCTGGTCGGCCCAGTGGTGGTGTCCGTGCGCACTATGCCGATGATGCTTGCGATGGTGCGGCGCGGCCGTGTTCTGCGGTGCCTGTACCGGATCGGGCAACGAGAGAACGCTGGGCGGCGAGGCGGAGATGCGTGTCATGACACCGTCCTACTGGAAGAGCGATTGCAGGATCGTGTTGCCGAACTGCAGGATCGATGCCGCGCCCCACGGTGCAGCCACCACAATCACCACGGACACGATGATGAGTTTCAGCCCATGCGAGATGCTGCTGTCCTGCAATGAGGTCACGGCTTGCACGAACGAGATCAGCAGCCCGGCAATGGCGGACACCGCCACAGCGGGCAAGGACACCAGCAGGCACAGCATGAGCGCCGTGCTGGTCAGGCGCGTGATGTTGTCGTAGTCCATGGCGGCCCCTTTAACGATAGGTGTTGACCAGGCCGTGAATCAGCACAGACCAGCCGTCCATCACCACGAAGAGCAGCAGCTTGAACGGGATGGCAACGTTGCTGGGTGTCACCTGCGATAGCCCCAGCGCCATCAACAGGTTGGCGATCACCAGGTCGATCACGATGAAGACGAGATACAGCAGGAAGCCGATGCGGAACGCCGCCGTCAGCTCCGTCAGCGTGAAGGCGGGCGCGAGGATGATGAGGTCGTCTTCCTTGAGCTGTGCGGCTTTGGCCGGTGGCCATAGTTGCTGAGCCGAGCGCATGAAGAACGCTTTCTCGCGTGCGTTGGTGTGCTTGTCCAGGAACTGCCGGAACGGCTCGCGCGCGGCATCGAGCAGCGGCATGACCTGGCTGACGTTCGCGCTGGAATCATTGAGTTGCATGTGGGCGCGCTGCATGGCCTCCATGCCGACCGGCGCCATCACGAAGCACGACACGATCATCGCGATGCCGTTGAGCACCATGCTGGGCGGCACCTGCTGCACGCCCAACGCATTGCGCAGCAGGCCGAGCACGACCACGATCTTGGTGTACGACGTGACCACCATGGCGGCAAACGGCAGCAGCGCAATGGCAACCGCCGCAATGATGAGCGAGGCGAACTCAATGTTCTGCATGGCGCGCGCTCATGGCGGTGATCTGCAGGCCCAGATGCTCGCCCACTGCCACGAGCTGGCCCTGGCCAAGAGTCTGGCCGTGGCAGACCAGGCGCACCGTGGCGTCGCGCAGCAAGACGGGCAACTGCAGGACGTGGCTTGGCGCGAGGGCAGCCAGCTCGGCCAGCGGCAGGCTCATCACGGCAACCTCAAGGTGTACGGGCACCTCCAGTGCTTCTACTGCGATGCCGTCAGTGCTGTCGGGTGTGGTGTCGTGCGTGGCGGCGGTGTCGTCGTCTGCGAGCGCGGGAACATCGAGAATCGTCACGGTGCCTTCCTTGTAGTGAGCATGGGCAGTGAAGTGGGCGCGTCGGCTATCACCGCATGTGAGGCGTACGGCGCCTTCATCGGTGTCGGGGCGATAGGCGTGCATGCCCCAGCCGAGCAGAACGTCGCCGGCCGCGAGCGAAGAAAGCGTGTGCGTTGGGCATCGACGGCTGGCGATACGAACGCCCATCGGCAGTCCCACCACGCCGAGTTGTGCAAGCACAGCGTTGCGATCGGCCACGGGTGGCGCGGGCGGCGCGGCATGCCAATCGAGCGTGGCGATGCGGCATGGCGTTTCACCGTGTGGCCCATCCAGCCGCATCGGCAATTCCGGCTGATCGCTACGTTGCGCATCGTTGTGTTCGGGCGTGAATGTCGCCAAGGTGGCGTCTCCCAGCCCTGCCGCAGACAGCGTGTCGAGCATTGGCGCGAGCCAAAGCCCGGCAAGCGCCGTGCGGCGTTGCGCATCGGCTTCGTGTGCGATGGCGTGGAGTGCGGGGTGGTTGGCGCCTTCAACAACAACGTCGACAGCACACAGCGATGAGCGAATGCCTAGTCGCATAGGCGCCTGCATGGGCGCGGCGTGGTCTACGGCGTGCAGTTGCCAGCGGCGTCCGTGGTCATCCGGGAACGGCGTTCCGGTCAGCCGTGTCAACGCGGCCTGGGCCGGCGTGAACGCACGCAGGTGCGCATCGAGCGGGGATGGCGTGAGCCCGGTGTCCATGGCGAGTCGGCGGAAGGTGTCGGGTGAGGCGTGGGAACGATCACCACACTTCGAGTTCGATATCGATGCGCTGCTCCAGCAAAACGTGAATGCGTTGGCGCAGTGCATCGCCATGCTCGGAGAGTAAGTCGCGCGCCCGCGGGTGTGCCGCCAGGAAGCGAAGCCATAGCGTGTGGGGCGAAAGGCGCAGAGTGAGGCGGGTGTCGGGCAGCACGCGCGGGTCGAGGTCCAGCGTCACTTCCCAGCATTCGCTGTTGGCTTTCACAACACGGGAGCCGCAGAACCTGGAAAGCAGCTGCGCGAGATGTTCCGTCACGGTGCTCCCTACGCTGATCTCTGAGCACGTGCGCACCAGGCGGCTGGCCATGGCCGACGTGTGAAGCGGCGGGGCGTCGGGCGGCGCTTCATTGGGCTGCGCATCGGCGTGATCTTGCGTGGGTGGTTCGTGCTCTGGGGTGTCCTCGCATGCGGCGTCGCTGTGTGCATCGAGCGGTATCCAGGCGGTAGCTTCATCCGTGCAGGGCTCGGCCTGCATGCCGGCTCGCGCGTCTGCGCTGCGTTGCGCGACGGGCCGCCGGACGGGCGTGGGCGGATGGACGATGGGCGGGGCTCGCCACAGGCGTACGGGCGTGGTCATGGCGGCTTACAGCGTGAGCTTGCCCACGGGCTGCAGATCAACGTACGCGCCCAGCTCCTGGAATGAATACACGTTCAGCGCCTGCAAGCGCGGCTCGATCATGCGGCGGACATAGCGTCGGATGTCCATGGACGTGACGATGGCAAGCGCACCGACCGGCGTCGCACCCGATTGCGGCGCGCTGCGGCTCATGTGTTCGAGCCGCGTGACGATGGTGTCAACCTGTTGCGGGTCCAGCGTCAGGAAGTTCCCTGCCGGCGTGGGTTTGATCGCCTGGCGCACCGTCTGCTCCACCGTCGGGTCCAGCAGAATGGCGGGCATTTTGCGTGAGCCACAGGTGGCCTGGTGCGCGATCTGTCGCCCCAGATCGCCGCGCACGTACTCCACCAGCATCAGCGTGTCTTTTTCTTTCGGGCCCCAGATGACAAGGCTTTCGAGGATGGCGCGCATGTTGCGGATGGGCACCTGCTCTTCCAGCAGGCGGCGCAGCACGTCGGCCATGCGCTGTGCGGGCACGGCCTTCTGCGCCTCGGTGACCAGACCCGGGTACTCGGTGGTCACGCGTTCCATGATCCATTGCGTTTCCTGCAGGCCGATGAACAGATGTGCGTGCTTGCGCAGCACATGCACGACGTGGTCGGCAATCACCTGCTCGGCGTGGGTTGCTGAATCGGGCGCTGCGTCCAGTTGCGCACGCAATGGTTCAGGCAGATCGGATACCGATACTTTGCCCTCAGACACCGCGACCGGCTGGCCAGGGATGTCGTGCACCAGCACTTCGTACGCCTCTTCAGGTTGCGCGGCGCTCTTCCAGACCGCAATGCCGGGGAAGGGCAGGCCCAGCTCTTCAGCCAAGGCGTGCCGCCCGCTTTGGAACGCGGCATCGAGTTTGGGAATGTCGAGCCCCTCTGCCAGCCGCGTGCCGAGCCTTACCCCGAGAGGCGCGGTGAACGACGGGGCCTTGTCGGCAATGGTCGGCGCTTTATCCTTGGACCCTTCGCGCAGCAGCGCAGGCAGGGTGTCGGTGTCGGTCGTGCTACCCGTGTTCAGGCGCTTGCGCAGCGTGTAGCCAAAAGTGAAGACAACACCTGCCAGCGCGACAAACAGAAACGACGGAAAGCCCGGCACCAGCGCAAAGCCGGCCAGTAGCGCGCTGGCGGTGAACATGGCCCGTGCGCTGGTCGAAAGCTGCCGCACGATCTCCTTGCCGAGCGAGCTTGGCTTGGCGCCGTGGTCGTCGTCTGACACGCGCGTGATCATCACCCCGGCCGCCACCGAGATCAGCAGCGAGGGAATTTGCGACACCATGGCGTCGCCGATGGACAGCACGGCAAAGCGGTTGGCAGCTTCACCGGCCGTCATGCCGTGGTACGTGATCCCGATCACGATGCCTGCGAGGATGTTGACCAGCGTGATGACCAGGCCGGCAATCGCATCGCCCTTGACGAACTTCATGGCGCCGTCCATGCCGCCGTGCAATTGGCTTTCCATGGCCAGCAACGCGCGGCGCTTGCGGGCCTCGTCTGCGCTCAGGTGCCCGGCGCGCAGGTCGGCGTCAATGCTCATCTGCTTGCCGGGCATGGCGTCGAGCGTGAAGCGCGCGCCAACTTCGGCCACACGTTCAGATCCCTTGGCAATCACGATGAACTGCACGGTGGTGATGATCAGGAACACCACCAGACCCACCACCAGGTTGCCGCCCACCACGAGCTTGCCGAAGCTCTCGATGATGTGGCCGGCGTCTGCGTGCAGCAGGATGGACTTGGTCGATGCGATGTTCAGCGAGAGCCGCAGCAGCGTGGTGAACAACAGCAGCGACGGAAACGCCGACAGCGACGTTGCCGCCGGGATGTACATCGTCACCATCAGCAGCACGACCGATAGCGTGATGTTCAGCCCCAGCAGCGAATCGATCAGGACGGTGGGCAGCGGCAGCACCATCAACGCGATGACGGCAACCACCAACGCGGCGATGCCGATTTCGCCGCTGAATTCAGAGAAGGCGGTCTTCTTGGCCATATCGGATGCCTCAGTTCAAGATGGAAGGGCTTGCGCCCGAGTGTTTGGCGCCGGGGTCTTTCGCGCCGATCTCGCCCACCCAGGCCAGCACTTCGGCCACGGTTTCAAACAGGGCCTCGGGCACGGGATCATTCAGCTTCACGAGGTACAGCGCGCGTGCTAGCGGCGGGTTGCCGATGATCGGAATGCCGAGCGCCTGCGCTTCTTCGCGCAACCTCAGGGCTTCGTCGTCGACGCCCTTGGCGGTGATGCACGGCAAGCCGCATTGTTCGGGTGCGTAACGGATCGCCACGGCGTAGTGCGTGGGGTTGACGATCACGGCCTGCGCGCCGGCCACGGTCTGTTTCGGCTTGGCTTCGTCCACCATCTGGCGCGCCAGCTGCTTGCGCTGGCCCTTGATGTGCGGATCGCCCTCGCTGTTCTTGTGTTCGCGCTTGACTTCGTCCTTGCTCATGCGGTGGTCGCGGATGAAGAGCCAGCGCTGGATGCCAAAGTCCACCGCGCCGAGCAGCAGAAACAGCAGGCCGCCCGCGCCCAGCAGCTTCACCAGCATCGACATGCCGATCTGCGCGATATCCATGACGGGCTGATACGGCGTGCCCACAATGGTCGGCAGCAACATCAGGACGAGCTTCCACAGCGCGGCCCCAACGGCGAGCGCTTTCACCACCATCTTGAGCAGGTCAATCATCGAGCGCATGGAGAAGATGCGCTTCAGACCCGATGCGGGGTTGATGGCGCTCATCTTCAGTTCGAGCGGCTTGGTTGAGAGCACGATGCCCGTCTGGCCCCACGTGGCAATCCAGGCGACCAGCGCAAACGCGAGGCTCAGCGGCAGCGTCATCAGGGCCAGCTGAAGTGCGACGTGGCCGAGCGTCTGCTTGAGCGTCATGGCCGGGTGCCGGCTGTTGTTCACATCGAGCGCGAGGTCGACCAGCGCCCGCCAGCGGTCGCCCAGCAGCGATGCCGTCATGGCAAGCAGCAGGCAGCCCGTGAGCAGCACGACGGCGGCAATCAGGTCGGCACTCTTGGCGGTTTCGCCGTCTCTGTGCGCGTCTCTGAGTTTCTTGTCTGTGGGCTCTTCGGTTTTTTCGTCCGACATGGCGGTGCCCTGGGGTGTCGACGGAGGAGGCCGCGGCGTACGGTGCCGTAGCGATGCGAGGCATTGTGCAGACGCGGGCACTACGCGCTTGGCGCTTGAGCGAAGGCGGATGCGCCGTTCCGAAGCCGGCGGGCGGGTCGGACGAAAACAGGCGGTTCTGCGTTGTGCATGGGGGCGCACAGCGCTGACCGACTTCGGGGCGGGGCGCTCTTTTTCGGGGTGGGTGGCTGGCGCGCGGCATGCGGGCGTCTATGGTTCCACCAGAGCTTGGCCGGAGCACCCACGCCGGCATCGACATGACCCGACACGGAGAACCCTGCGATATGGAACCGATTCAATGTAGCAACCGCCTGCTGGGCGGGCTGCTCGAAGTCTTGATGTATGCAACGCGCAGCGGCCAGTTCGACAACGCGCAATCGCTGCTGACTGCATTGCGCACGCTGCGCCCGAATTTTCGCGAACTCGACCTGGTGGAAGGCTGGCTGCTGGTGGGCCGCCATCAATACGCCGATGCCGCGCGCATCCTGCGCGAGCTGCACAACGGCGAGCGGGCCGAGAGCGTGGTGCCGTTTGCCTCGGCCATGATGGCGCTGTGCCTGAACGCCCTGGGCGATCAGGAGTGGCATGTGTATGCCAATGAGGTGCTCGCCCGCAACGAAGACGCCGATTCCGTCGCGCTGGTGCGCACGCTGATCGGCGTGCAGGAAGAAATGGATGCCGGCACGTTCGGCACCACCGCCGCTGCCGCGCCGGCCGCAGAAAGCGTGGATCTCAGCGCTTACCACAGCGCGCACTACTTCACCCGCGCTTAACCATCCTCTCGGGAGTCCATCATGATCCAAGGTCCGACTGCCATTCCGCCGGTCACTGCCGGCACGCCGGGCGCCGGCATTGCCCCGGCTGAAACTGCCGCGCCCGCGCCCGAGCTTGTTGCACGCTTCGAATCGATGCTGCAGAACGCCAAGCACAGCCAGCATCACAGCAAGGGGCCTTCAGCCGTTGGCGAACTGGTCAAGAAAGAGGATGCCGCCGTGCAGGCGTCGATGGCGCGTGTGGAGGCCATGACCGAGGCCGAACGCGGTATGTCCGTGCAGGAAGTGGTGGCTGAGGGCGTGCGCGTGCAAATGGAGTGCGCGGCCACCATGACGAAGGTTCACTTGGGCAGCACCATTGCGCATTCCGGCAAGAACGCCGTGCAGACCCTGATGCGGAACCAATGATGCGGACCGCGCTTCCATCCTGCCGCACGCGGCGCGGCGCACTGGCACTGCTCTTCGTGCTGACTGCGCTGCTGGCTGGCTGCAACAAGCAGCTCTTTGCCCAACTGAGCGAGGCCGACGCCAACGACATGCTCACCGTGCTGCTGCAGGCCGGCATCGACGCGCAGAAGAATTCGCCCGACGATGGCAAGACCTGGTCGGTGATGGTCGACCAGGATGCCTTTGCCCGCGCGATGGAAGTCCTGCACAGCCACGGCTTGCCGCATGAAAAGTACGCGAGCCTGGGCGACATCTTCAAGAAGGACGGGCTCATCTCTACGCCCACGGAAGAGCGGGTGCGCTTCATTTACGGCGTATCGCAGCAGCTTTCGCAAACGCTTTCGCGCATCGACGGCGTGTCCGTAGCCAATGTGCAGATCGTGCTGCCCAACAACGATCCGCTGGCCACCGTGGTCAAGCCATCCAGCGCATCGGTGTTCATCAAATACCGCCCGAGCGCCAATGTGTCTTCGCTGGTTCCGAGCATCAAGAACCTGGTTGTGCACAGCGTGGAGGGGCTTACCTACGAGAACGTCAGCGTCACGCTGGTGCCCGGCACCGTAGATGCGCCCACCACCGATGTCGCCGGCCGCGCGCCCGCTGGTGTGTCGTGGGTCACGCTCGGGGCCGTGGTGGGTGCGCTGGGCGTGATCGTCCTGCTGTGGCGTGCCGCAACCCGGCTGTCCGCCGTACGGACACGGCTTGACGCAGCGCGTGCGCGCCTGGAAGACAAGTTGCCGGCACGCTGGAAGAAGCGCGCAACAGCATGATCGAGACGAGCGCCGCACCCGATCCGGCCGCCGCCATGATCCTGCGCATGTTGCACGCGTATCAAGAGCGGATGCATGGGCTGGTGCATGTGTTCGATGCATCGGCATGCGCCGCGCAGGCTAACGGTGTACCGGCAGGCGCGGCCAAAGACTGGCGCCAGGTCTGTATCGCGCTTGGCGTGGGTCAGGTGGGCTTGCCGACATTGCTTTCGCGCGGGCATCGCCTCGCCGTGCTCGATAAAGACGACCTCCAGCGCGTGCTGGCCGCCCGCATGCTGATCGGCAGGCGTGCCTCGCTGGCCCGATGCATCGACGGTGCTTACCTCGCCGGTCTTGCCGGACTGTTGGGGGAGGCAGCGCTCACGGCGTTGACGCAACGCGAGCACTGGGCGCCAGGCGCCAGTGGGCCGCTGCCCGCGCTCCACTTGGCGCAGCTTGCCGAGGCCGGCCTGCATGCCCTGATTGCCGACGGTACGGTGTCGGATCCGTCGCTCGCGCAATTGATGCGCCTGACGATCGGCATGCAAGCGCCGTTGCCGCCGGGTGCCGGCACTCCCTCAGATGGAACGCCAGCCGAATCCTTCATGGCTGCGTTGCCTGTTCTCTTTCCGGAGTTGGCATGGTTATTTGGTTGAGGCGCGATGCCCCGCTTGGCATTGGCTCGGACGTGATCCGTGCTGAAGACTACGGGCACGTGGTCGAACTGGATGCCGCATGGCGGGCCGCGGAGGAGGCGCGTGAGGCCGCAATGGCGCAGGCTCACGCCCAGGCTGAAGCCATCGTGGCGCAAGCCCAGGCCAATGCCGACGAGTTGCTCAGGCAAGCCGAGCAGCGCGCGCAGCGCAGCGCCAAGCTCGGTTATGCCGCTGGTCAGCGACGTGCGTTGGAGGATTTTCATGCGTCCATGGCCGCGCGCGCGTACGACGATGAGGAAGCCACACGCCGCGAGGAGGACCGCCTGATCGCCACGGTCATGCAGGCAGTCGAGCATGTGGTGCTGGAATCCGACCGCCAGGCGCTGTTTGCGCGTGTAGCCGCCACGCTCGGCCGCGTGCTGCAAAGCCAAGCGCGCTTGACGGTGCGTGTGTGTGCAGACGAGATCGAACCGGCTCGCGCCGCCTTCGCCAAGGCCGTGCAGACGGGGTCCCTCAATGCCGCCTTCGAGGTGCTGGCAGACGATCGCGCCGAGCCCGGACACTGCCAATGCGAATGGGACCACGGCGTGGCCGATGCGAGCCTGCGTGTGCAATTGGCCGCACTGCGACAGGCGCTTTCCGGTCGCAAGCGCAAGCCGGTTGAACATGCCGATCCGCACGAAGGCTACGCAGATGACGACGCCGGATTTGACGAGGATGCGGCATGACCAAAGCTGCGCTGATCGACGCCATGGATGAAGCCATCCGCAGCGTGGCGCCTGTCCAGCGCCTGGGCAAAGTCGTGGAAGTGACAGGCACCTTGCTACGCGTAGGCGGCGTGGACGTCAAGCTCGGCGAGCTTTGCACGTTGACCACGCCGGACGGCACGGAGCTTCAGCAAGGCGAGGTGGTCGGCTTTAGCGAGCACTTTGCATTGCTGGCGCCCTTTGGCGGCGTGGTGGGCTTATCGCGCTCGACTCGCGTGGTGCCGAGCGGGCGCACGCTTTCGGTCGGGATCGGGCCCGGGTTGCTCGGCCGCGTGTTGGATGGTCTGGGCAGACCCGCCGATGGTGGACCGCCGCTGGATGTGTACGACTACGTGCCGGTGTTTGCGCAGGCGCCCGACCCGATGTCGCGCCGCTTGGTGGAGCAGCCGCTAGCCACCGGTGTGCGCGTGATCGACGGATTGGCGACGCTGGCAGAGGGGCAGCGCATGGGCATCTTCGCGCCGGCCGGTGTGGGCAAGAGCACGCTGCTCGGCATGCTGGCGCGCGGCACCGAATGCGACGTCAACGTGATCGTGCTGATTGGCGAGCGCGGCCGCGAGGTACGCGAGTTCATCGAACAGATTCTGGGTGAGGAAGGCATGCGCCGCTCCGTGCTGGTGTGTGCAACGTCCGATCGTTCGTCCGTGGAGCGCGCCAAGGCTGCGCACGTGGGCACCGCCATCGCCGAGTATTTCCGCGACCAAGGGCTGCGCGTGCTGCTGATGATGGATTCGCTCACGCGCTTTGCCCGGGCGCAGCGCGAGATCGGCCTTGCAGCGGGCGAGCCGCCCACGCGGCGCGGCTTTCCGCCGTCAGTGTTTGCTGAGCTGCCGCGCCTGCTCGAGCGGGCAGGCATGAGCGCCACGGGCTCCATCACCGCGCTGTACACCGTGCTGGCCGAAGACGAATCCGGCAACGACCCCGTGGCCGAAGAAGTGCGCGGCATTCTGGACGGCCACCTGATCCTGTCGCGCGACATTGCCGCGCGCAATCGCTATCCGGCCATCGACATCCTGAATAGCTTGAGCCGTGTGATGACGCAAGTCGCGCCGGCTGACCACTGCGCAGCAGCCGGCCGCATGCGCCAGTTGCTTGCCAAGTACAACGAGGTCGAGACGCTGCTGCAGATGGGCGAATACAAGGAAGGCAGCGATGCCGTGGCCGACACCGCCGTGCAATGGAACGGCTGGATGGAAGACTTCCTGCGCCAGCGCACCGACGAGTGGTGCAGCCCAGACGAGACGTATCGGCTGCTGAGCGAGGTGGGTCAGACATGAAGCGCAAGCGCTCCGCTGTCTGGCACACGCTGATCGAAGCCAAAACGCGCCAGCGCCGTCGTGTCGAAGCGGAGATTGCTGCCGCACAGCAAGCCGTGGCGGAAGCAGAGGCCACCGCGCAAGACAGCGAAGACGCGTGCGAGCGCGCGCATGAGCGGCTGCGCGGGCATATCGGCCGCATGGATCAACTGATCGCCGCCCCCGTGCTGCTGGCCGATGCGTACTTGCGCTACGACGCGTTTCGCGGCGAGCTGGATGATGCGGTCGTGCAGGCCGAGCACGACGTGGCGGCCGCGCACGCCGCCGTGGCCGAACGCGAGGCCGAACTCAAGGCGCGCCGCCAGGCACTGGCGCGGCTTGATGCCATGCTCGATCAATGCCGTAAGACTGCGGAGCGGATCGACCAGCAGGAAGCCACTGAGCGCGAGCTTGCCACCGAGGAAGAGGCCGTGGAGGCCATCCTGGCGCGTCCGCGCCCACGCGCAGCGGCTTGATGGCGAAACATTCTGACGACATTCACGCCCTCATATGGAAGCGATCGATACCGTTCTGCACGCCTGGTTTGATCTTGATGAAAGCGCGGAGGTCATCCTTGCGCTGCTCGCGCTGTCGTGCGTGCGCATCATGACCATCTTCGCGATCCTGCCGGCCACGAGTGACCAGTCCGTGCCCGGCACCGCCCGCAATGGCGTGGTCTACACGCTCGCCATCATCGTTGCAGCGGCACAGCCGCCCGCCGTGGCGGAACACCTGAGCGCGGCCCGGTGGTTCCTGCTGGCCGGCAAGGAGATCTTTCTGGGCGCGTGCCTCGGCTACGCGGCGTCCACGGTGTTCTGGGTGGCGCAGACGGCGGGCACGATCGTCGACAACATGGCGGGTTTCAACAACGTGCAGATGAGCAACCCGTTGCAGGGCGACCAGAACACGCCGATCGGCAACACGTTATTGAATCTGGCCGTCACCTTGTTCTATGCAGCGGGCGGCATGCTGTTCCTGCTGGGCGTGGTGTTCGAGTCGTTCCACTGGTGGCCGCTGGGCGCCACGCTGCCCGACATGAGCGCTGTTGCCGAGAGTTTTCTGCTGCAGCAAACCGATTCCATCTTCTCCACGGCTGTGAAGCTCGCAGCGCCGGTGATGATGACGTTGTTCCTCATCGATGCCGGCATCGGCCTGCTATCGCGTGCGGCAGACAAGCTC
The DNA here is from genome assembly GCF_052045975.1 of Ralstonia sp. 22086. Taxonomy (NCBI): domain Bacteria; kingdom Pseudomonadati; phylum Pseudomonadota; class Betaproteobacteria; order Burkholderiales; family Burkholderiaceae; genus Ralstonia; species Ralstonia sp. 22086. Next base: position 661,141 of record NZ_JBQEPZ010000004.1, read on the forward strand.
GAACCCGCTTCGCTTGGCCAGCCCATCAAGGGTGCGGTGGCCATCCTCATGGTCACGGCGCTGGTCGTGGCCATGTCCAGCCAGGTGCGGGATACGCTCACCTATAGCCAGTTGCTGCAGCGGGTCAAGAGCGGACTGGTGGGCGATGACACGTCGTCAAAACCGAAGAATATGCGGTGAGGATTGTTCAGCGCCTGACGAAGCTTTGTTGAGATTGTGGGTGCGGCGATTTCTTAGGATGTCCTTACGAAATCCAACACCAAGCGGCCCGCGCTTCGCGAGCCGCAATCTCTGACACGGGAGCGTCGACATGCTGGGAAACATCTACTTTGCCTTGGCCTCCGGATTGGCAGCGCGTGAGCGTCTGCCTGACTATGCGAAGGCCGTCTTCGCGGAGGATTTCGACCGCGCGTATCAACTGGTCGATGATCATGGCGGCTTGCACGGCAAGGACGCTGGCGACTACGCCGGGGTGCTGGCCATGGCCGATGCATCGATGCTGCTGGAATGCGATGAAGACGCCGAAGAAGCGTTCCGCACCGCGCAGCGTCTGATTCGCCATTCGGATGATCAACTGCGCGTGGTCTCGTGCCGCAACATGGGCTGGCAATCGCTGCTGCGCGATCGGTATTCGGCCGCGGCGGGCTGCTTTTCCCGCATGGCCGAAGACGATGGCGCGACGTGGCTGCAGCGCATCGAAGGCATGATGGGCCTGGCCCTCGTGCATCACCAGCTTGGTCAGCAGGACGCAGCAGACGAGGCGCTGCAATCGGCGCGCGCCATTGCAACGGAGCGCAACGACGCCGGCTGGCTCGCCACGCTCGATCTCGTCGTGTACGAGTTTGCGGTGCAGGCTGGCATCCGGTGCTCCAACCGCTTGCTCGAACACGCGTTCTGGCAGTCGGCCGAAGTGGGTGCTGCGATGCTGCACCACCATGGCGGCCGCGACGGATGGGCGCCCAACGGCAAGCACGATGCGAGTGTGCCCGCGATGATCCATCGCCGCGCCGAGTATCTGAGCCTGCTGCGCCGCATGGCCGATGGCGATCGCACCGCAATCGACCCGCTCATGGCGATCATCGGGCAGTCACGCCGCATGGGCAGCCGCCTGTTGATGCAGACGAAGGTGGAGGTGGTGCTGGCAGCGCTCAGCGGCGAGCAGCACGACGTGGCCGGCAAGGTCTATGACCAGATCTGCAACCGCGATACGTCTTTCGGCGCACGCCGCTGGAATTTCGACTACCTCTACTGCCGCGCCAAGATGGCCGCGCAGCGCGGCGACGCAGCCGGTGCGCTCAAGTACTACACCGCCTACATGCAAGACGCCCTGCGCTGCCTGCGCACCGAATCGCCCGGCGTGCGCCGTGTCAGCCAGACCACGCCCGCCGCGTCACGTGCGTCCGATGATGTGAGCGCGCGGCTGTCTGCCAAGTACCGGCGTGCGTATCACTACATCCTGGACAACATTGAGCGCAGCGACCTGACCACGCGTGAGGTGGCCGCGCATATCAACGTGACTGAGCGTGCGCTGCAACTTGCGTTCAAGAGCGCGGTGGGCATGTCGCCCAGCTCGGTCATCCGGCGCCTGCGTCTGGAGGGCATCCGCTCTGACCTGCTGGACGAGGGGCGCGGGCCGTCGAACATCATCGATACGGCATCGCGCTGGGGCATCCGCAGCCGCTCGGCGCTGGTCAAGGGGTATCGCAAGCAGTTCAACGAAGCGCCGTCGGAAACCATCTGGCGTTAATTCGCGGGCGCTGTATCGCGTGGCCGCGCGCTGGTGCGGTCTGTCTTCTTCATTCTCACGAGTGCAACCATGCATCTGACTCGAATTGCGGGCCGGAAGGGTCGCGTGCTGGCCGCGTGCCGGTGCCTGATGGCCGCGGCCATCGCAGTGCTGTCGCTGGCCGGAAGTGCCGCTGCGGCGGTGATCCCCTGGCAGTCGCAAAAATTTGAATACGTGGCCGACCGCAAAGACGTGAAGGATGTCTTGCGAGACCTCGGCGCCAGCCAGCACGTCATGACGTGGATTTCGCCGCAGGTCGAGGGCAGCGTGACGGGCAACTTCAATGAAACACCGCAGCGTTTTCTCGATCGCATGGCGGCCACCTTCGGCTTTGCGTGGTACTACGACGGCGCCGTGCTGCGTGTGACGGGCGCCAACGAGGCGCAGAGCGCGACCATTGCGCTGCAACGCGCGTCCACCGCGCAGGTCAAGCGTGCGCTGACGCGCCTGGGCGTGACCGACCCACGTTTTCCCGTGCTGTACGACGACGAAACCGGCAGCGTGGTCGTATCCGGGCCGCCGCGCCTGGTCGAACTCGTGCAGGACATCGCACGCCTGATCGATCGCGGCCGCGAGGACGCCAACCGCACCGTCGTACGTTCCTTCCCGCTGCGCTATGCCTGGGCCACGGACCACACCATGATGGTGGACGGCCAGTCCATCACCATCCGCGGTGTCGCGTCCATCCTGAACAGCATGTACGGCAACAACGCACCGAGCACGGAGAACACCCCGCAGCGCGGCAGTGACCGTCGCGTCGACAGCGTCGCCCCCGGCGAGGCAAACGCAGGCCGTGGTGGCACGCGTGCGCTTTCTGGCCTGGGCGGCAATGATCGCAGTGGCGGCAAGGCGCCTCTGCCGCCTGGCGGTATCGGCCAATATGCCGGTGGTGGCGCTGTGGCACCGCTGCCCAGCGGCGAAGGCCGCAGCCGTACGGATGCATTCCAGGAAGACGGCGGCAGCGCCCCGATCATCCATGCAGACCCGCGCAGCAACTCGGTGCTCGTACGAGACCGCGCAGACCGCATGGCGGCCCACCAATCGTTGATTGAATCGCTGGACACACGCCCGGCTGTGCTGGAGATCAGCGCCAATATCATCGAGATCAGCGAGAGCGCATTGGAAGACCTCGGCGTTGACTGGCGTCTGCACAACAGCCACATCGACATGCAGACCGGTTCTGGCACGAACACGCAATTGTCCAATCCGGGCTCGCTCGATGCGGTCACCACCACGGCCAATGCCGCTGCGGCCATTGCCGCTACGCCAACGGGGGGTGTGTTGACCGCCGTGATTGGTGGGGCATCGCGTTACCTGATGGCGCGTATCAGCGCGTTGCAGCAGACGAACCAGGCGCACATTACCGCGAGCCCTAAGGTGGCCACGCTCGACAACACCGAGGCCATCATGGACAGCAAGCAGAATTTCTACGTGCCGGTGGCGGGGTATCAGTCGGCGGATCTGTACAGCATTTCGGCGGGCGTGTCGCTGCGCGTGTTGCCGATGGTGGTGACCGATGGAGGCACGTCGCGCATTCGGATGAACATCCATATTGAGGATGGCCAGATCACCAGTCAGATGGTCGGCAACCTGCCGGTGGTGAACAAGAGCGAGATCGACACCCAGGCACTCATCAACGAAGGCGAAAGCCTGCTGATCGCCGGTTACTCCGTCGACCAGCAGACCAAGGGTGTGGATGCTGTGCCCGGGCTTTCGAAGATCCCGTTGCTGGGGGCGCTGTTCCGGCATGACCAGACGACTGGCCAGCGGTTCCAGCGCTTGTTTTTGCTGACCCCGCGAGTGGTGGCGCTGTAAGGCCACTTGCCAATGCAGCAGAAAAAAAGCCTCCCGTCGGGAGGCTTTTCTGTTTGTGCTCGCCGGCAACGCGGTCAACGGCGGTTTGACGGCTCGGCGACGCCTTGCTGCGCAAGCGCATTCCAGTGGTGCTGGGCGATGGGAAGCAGTGCCAGCGCAAGGCCTTCCCGGCGTTCGTCTGCAGTGCCGTGTTGATCCTGCCGTGCCAGCCGGTGAAGGGCCTGCGCCTTCGGGTCGTGCGCAATCCGCGTGGCCAATTGCGGCAGAAGACGCCTGAGCGTGCTCGTTCCCTTGGCACCCTCGGCCACCTTGCTGAGGTCCAACACGAACTGGCGGCCAGCTTCTGAGGCCAGCAGCGGTTTCAGTTCAGTCTGCAATGGTTGTGCAAGCGCCGCGAGTGCGGCCTGGGCCTGCGTGGCGGTCCACAACTGCTGAACAATCGGTACCAGCTGTGCAGCCACCTGGTGCGCAGGGCTGGTTGACAGAGGACGCCTTGCCTGTTCGCGCAGACTCTGGATCTGCGCGTGGTTGGCAATCTTCTGCGCGAACGCGGGAAGCATCTGCTGCAGCCGGCTGGAGCCTCGCACGCCAAATGCACCTTCGCCAATGGCGATCACCAGTTGACGCCCCGAGCTGGAGGCCACCAGATCGGCCAGTTCATGCTGCAGGGCGCGCGGCAATGCACGTGCAGCGGTATCCAAACGTGCGAACACCTCGCGATCGGGCTCAACGTTGAACGCGTTGGCCAACGCCTGCCGCATGGCGGCAGACGCATCGGCCTGCGGGGCTGCCGGATTGCGCAGGGCCTGATTCCTCACTTCGGGCAACTTGTCATGGGCATGCTTCAGTCGAAACGCGACCGAGAACAATTGGCCGTCATTCATGTCGCTTGCCGAACCGAAGACGGCGTTTTCCATCTCTTCGTTCTTGCGCTCGATGTCGGCCTGCAGCAGTTGAAGGCGCGGCGCATTCTTCATCGCCCATTCTTCACGCACCTTGCCGATTTCGGTGCGCAGATGTTCCGGGAAGTGCACCTTGCGGCCGGGCATCGGGGTGATGAGCGATTTCGGCAGACCCTGCATGGTGAGGCCCGTGCAGCCACGCAGATCGAGGGTCTTGATCTGGTGTAGTTTTCCGACCGACGCCGGCACGGCACGGAGCTTTGGACAGTCGGAGAGATCGAGCGTTTTCAGATGACGCAGTTGCCCAATGGAATCAGGCACCGAAGTCAGGCCTACGTTGTTGTGGAGGTTCAGTTCGGTGAGCTTCGACAGATTGCCGATGCTGGCAGGTATTTCGCGGAGATAGGTATGCGCAAGAGACAGTGTTTTCAGTTTGCGTGCGTTGCCGATGTCGCGCGGCAGCCAGGTGAGCGGTGAATGCTGGATGGCAAGGTGCTCCAGGTTCGCCAGACCGTGCATGGCCGGCAACTCGCGCACGCCACTTCCCACGATTTCAAGATGTTTCAGGCTCGACAACTGCCCGAGCGTGTCGGGCACCGCATGCAAGCGTTGGTTGTCGTGCAGCTTGAGCGTCTCCAGCAGGCCAAGGTTGCCCAGATCATGCGGCAACTCGCGCAAGTCGCAATCCGACAGGTGGAGCGTCTTGAGGTGTGCGATTTCGGAGACGAGATCCGGCAGATGGAGCACGGGCGTCGCTTTCAGTTCGATCTTGTCTGCGGGCTCTCGACGCCCTCGCGCTACGTCTTCGATGTGCGTCAGTGCAACGTTGAGCTGCCGTTCCGCATTGAAGTGGGCAGGCGGGTTTGCCGGGCGGTAGTCGGCAATCCGGGTAAGCATCTGCGCGTGCCACGCTTCCAGGGCCTGGCGGACACCGGAGCCGGCGATGCGCGCATTCACGGCGGCGGCGCCGTGCAGTGGGCTTTCCAGCGCGGGGGCGTGTACATGGAGTGGGCTGTTTGGCGCCGTGCGCGATGGGCCAGTGGACGTGCCGGCACGGATGTTGGGGCGTGCAGCGGCAGGCCCGCCGGCATTGGCGGGCGAGCGGCGCAGCCCGAACAATCCGGCAATGCCGCTGCGCCGTGGCTGCCGTGCAGGCTCCTGCCGCGGGGGCGTGGCGTAGGCGGGGACGTTGCTGCGCGCTGGAGTGGAATCGGCGGCCTGAGCCTGCGAAGTGCGGCGGAATGGGTTGATCGAATGCATTGAAGTTCGCGTCGAGAGGTGCACCGCGGTGGCGTCGCACCGATGATGGAAAGCATCAGCCCCACGCAAACATCGCGTGGGGCCGACGTGAAGCACACGAAGGCGCTGGCTTACGCGGCCTTCTTATGCGTCGACGTGCTGACGTTGGCGCTAGCGCTCACTTGGCTCGAGCCGGAGGACTGCGGTGCCGAAGCGGGTGCCTTGGAGGTGACGTCGTCGCCGTCGTCATCGTCGTCGTCATCGCCGTTCGACTTGATGGCGTTCAGCATGCGTTGATGCGCAGACTGCTGTTGCAGGAGTTGCAGCTGCAGGAGCGCATCCTGCCCGGTGGGGTCCGCGCCGTTGGGTTGAGCGTTGTTGTTGCCGTTGCCCGTCTTGCTGGTGCCATTACCGTTGCCGTTGCCGGAGTCGACTTCGGCCTCGTGCTTCTTCTTGCCCTTGCGGCTTGCGCCTTCGTGGTCGTCCGCGACGGCTTGATGTTGCGTGCCGGTGTGGTGGGCTTCAGGCGGCGTGGCGTGACGGTTCTTGCGCGAGGCATGGAAGTCTCCTGCCACGCCAGCGCCCGCGGCAGCAGCGCCGAGCAGCATGTCGCCGTTGCCGTTGCCGTTGCCATTACCGCTCACCTTGTCGAACAGGTTCTGCGCCTGCACGCCGGCCTCCGCCTTGGTGCCTTCCTTGGCGGCAAGCTTGACTGCGTCCTTCAGGCCGCTGCGGCCGCCCGTGAGCGCACCTTCCACCACGGAGTCGACCACCGTACCGCCCAGGTGGGTCTTCTGCAGTGTTGCCACGGCCGCGCTGGCGGCCAGACCTTCCGGCGTGAGGTCCGAGGCCAACTGTGCGGCGTTACCAGCGGCTGAGCCGATGTCGCCCAGCGCTTCACCGAAGTGACCATGCGCGGCGGCTTTGCCGGCTGCAATGGTGCTGTCTGCGAAACCGTTGACGCTATCGCCGATGCTCTTGACCGTGCGGTCGGCGATATCGTTGACAAAGCCCCGGGCCTTGTCGACCTTGCTCAGGGCCTTGTCCAGGCCCTTGCTCAGGTGGGCGTTTTCCAGCGATTTTTCTGCCACGTCGAAAGCGGCGGTATTCAGATCCCGCATGCCCTTGAAGGTGGCTTCGCCAACGCCCACGGCATCGTGCAGCGCTTTTTGAATACGCAGGTGCACCAGATCGTTGGTCATGGCTGCCGTCTGCTTGGCAACGGCCTCCACGTCGTGGACGAGGTTCTTTCCGACGCTCTCGGCGGCGTGGGCAATGCCCTTGCCGACCTTGGCGATGTCATTGCCCAAGTGCTGAAAGGCGTGCTTGATTTTGCTGAAGATACTCATGGTGAGTCTCCGTGCTTGAGATAGCAAAAATGACGACCGTTGCCGGCCGTCAGGTTAAGTGGCCTGGCGTTACGCGCCCTGCACCTGGGAGTGCTGCTGTTGCGTGCCGCCGGCCTTTTGGGCTTGCAGTTGCTCGAGCACCTTGATCATGTCTTTGAGCAGCGTTTCGAGCTGCGCCATGGGGCTGTTCGCTCCGTTTCCGGTGCCGTCTGCGCCGTTTGCGCCATCGGCCGTGGCGGTGTTCGGCGTGCCGGACGCACCAGACGGGCCGTTTGCGCCACCGGCTGCCGTGCCGCCCGCTGCGCCACCCGCGCCTTGCGCACCACCTGCCGCGCCCGCGTTGCCTGCGCCACCGGCGCCAGCGCTGCCGCCTTGCGTCTGATCGCCGCCAAGCGCCTGCTGCTGTTGTTGCGCCAGCATCTTCACCAGGTCGTCCAACACCTTCAGCAGTTGTTCGATCATGGCGTCGTTGCTCTTCTGGCCGCTGCCCTCGGCGCCGTTGGCGTTGTCCGCGCCCGTTGCGCCACCGGCATCGCCTGTGGCGTCAGCACCGTTCGCGCCGCTGGTGTCGCCCGAGTTGTCGGTGCCGTTTGCGCCGCTGGTGTCGCCCGAGTTGTCGGTGCCGTTTGCGCCGCTGGTGTCGCCCGAGTTGTCGGTGCCGTTTGCGCCGCTGGTGTCGCCCGAGTTGTCGGTGCCGTCTGCGCCGCTGGTGTCGCCCGTGCCGTCAGCACCGTTTGCGCCGCCTGCGTTGTCAGCACCGCCAGCGTCGCCAGTGCCAGCGCCACCATCAGCGCCACCTGCACCGGCACCACCGTCAGCGCCACCTGCGCCGCCCGCACCGCCGAACGCGTTTGTCATCATCTGCTGCTGCATCAGTTGCAGCGCGTCGTCGAGCATCTGGAGCATGTCGTCCATGTTGAGGCCCTTGCCGCCGTTGGCACCGCCTGCGCCATCGACGCCCTTGGCGCCTTCGCCCGTGTCGAGCTTGTGCTGCATCTGCTCGCTGAGCGTCATGAACTTCAGCAGGTCTTCCAGCAGCTTCATGAGCGCTTGCATCGGGTCCTGGCTGCTGGAGTCGCCGCCGTTGTCATCGCCAACTTGCTGGCCTTTGCTGGCACCTTGCGCGCCTTGCGAACCCTGGGCGCCTTGTGCGCCTTGGCTGGCCGACGGGCCATGCGCAGCACCCGCGCCCGGGGCGCCACCGCCGGCTGGGCCACCCGAGCCACCGCCGCCACCTGCATTGGCGCCGCCTTGTGCGGTGGCGTTGCGCAGCATGGCTTCAAGCACCTTCAGGATGTCTTGCACGAGATGCTGCAGCGGGCTGTCGGCCTGGTTCTGTTTGCCGGGCTGATCCAGTTGGAGCTGGGTCGAGATATTCAGTGAAGCGTTGTCTTGGACCTTCATATTCATGTGTCACCTCAGTGGGCAGGCGTGATGCATGGCACCGCCCAGGCCGCTGACAGGGCGCATGCCGATACAGAGAGGAGAGAAGCCGCGCGACCGGCCTCTGCAGAGAAACGGCGGCACGGCAATCGCTTCCGATTCCGGTTCGGGTCGCGGGGCCGGCATGGCCCTGCGCGTTCTGCCCGTGCCGGGCCGCGCAGCCCTGGGCAGCCGCGTGCCGGCACGCCGATCGCAGAGCGAAATGGCATGTCGGGCGACTTTGGTGGAACGTTAGGGAATGTCGGCCATCAGGCGATGCTGCGAGGCCGAAGCGCTGATCACCGAGACGAAATCGCAGGCCAGAGAGATATGAGAGGAGGCAGGCTCACGCGCGCGCCGCCGTGTCAGGGCACGCGGCGGACCCATCGGGAGTGGGTTTCAGAAGTTGTGCGTGACGCGCAGCGCCAGCGTGCGGCCGGGCAGGATCGGGATGTAGCTGCTGCTGAGCGTGTTGCCGTACGTGCGCACGTTGAAGAGGTTGCGGGCAAAGACGTCGATGCGCCAACGCTTTTGGTGCCAGAAGAGGCTGGTGTCGACGCGCACTGCGCCGGGTACTCGAAAAGAGGTGTCACCATGCGCGTCAGCACGGCCCTGCGCGCTGATGCCAAGCCCCATGCCGGCGCCTGCGAGCACGCCGCTTTGTATGGTGTACGTCGTCCAGAGCGCGGCGTTTCGGGCCGGAACGCCGGGTGCGTAGCCGCCCGGCAGCCTTGCCGACATGCGAGAGGCCGACAACCACAACGAGGCCTCCCAGCCGCGCGCCACCGTGCCCTGCATCGACAGTTCCACGCCCTGGTTGGTTTGTTCGGCCAGTTGCGCGTAGTAGCCGGGGTGCGACACGTCGGCCAGGCTCACGTTCTTGGCATCGATGCGGTAGAGCGCTGCTTGTGCCGTCAGCGTGTGGTGGGCGTTTTCCCATCGCAGGCCGGTTTCCACCTGGCGGCTGCGCTCGGGTTGCGTGCCGGTGCCGTCATAGAAGTAGCCGGTGTTGATCTGGAAGCCGCGCATGTAGTCGGCAAACCACGCCGTGCTGGGCGTGAGCTTGTAGAGCACGCCGACGGCGGGCGTCCAGGCCACGCCTCGCAATTGCGTATGGGGCAGCAGGGCGACGAAGTTGTTCGCGCGGATGGAACCGGACATCTCCCATCTGTCGCCAATGGCGACGTGGTCGCGCAGCCGAAAGATCGATTGCCGCAACGTTTGCGACAACCCGTTGCCCGGAACGAACGTTGGCTCCGGCAGCGGTACGGGCGCAAACGGGTCTTGCGTGACCTGGGCGATGGACCCTGGTTTGATCAGGTTCTGCCGTTCCTGGATCTCTTCCCAGCCGAGCGTGAATGCATGGCGCACGGCGTTGTGCGACAAGGTGCCCGTCAACTCGTTCGACATGGCCCACAGATGGCTTTCTGTGTGGCGCAGCCCGCAGATCGTGTTGTTGGGCATGACGCGATACGACGAGGCGGAGCCGAGGTCCCACTGGGCCGATTCCTCTCTCACGGATTCATAGCTCGCCCGCGAGTGGATGGCCCAGTCATCGGTCAGGTTGCGCGAGGCCGTGTAGTAGACGCGCGTGCCGCTGCCTTCCACGCGGTCGTCTACGTTGCCGAAGGGAAGCTGCGCGGGCACGCGGGCAGGTGCGCCGCCCAGCGCGAAGGTGGCGGGCGGCACGGGCTGCCGGCTGGTGAGCGATTCGATTCCGGCGGTAATGCTTGTTGTGCTGTCGTTCCAGCCCAGCGCGGCGTGGACGTAGCTGACGCGGTGGCCCGCGTATCCGGCGTCGCTGTCGGTCGTCGTGTCATTGAGCCCAACGAAGCGGTAAGACAACCCGTTGCCCCCGAAGCCGCCGGCCAGGTCCGCTACCACCTTACGGCCGGTGTGCGAGCTCATCTCCATGGCGATGCTGCGCTGCGCGACGGCGGTCGGCGCCTTCAGGCTGGCATTGATGGCGCCGCCAGCCATGGTGACGCTCGCCACGTCGGCGTTCGGTCCTTTGATGACGTCGATCTCTTCAAGTGCATCCACGGGCCGCAAGGAGCCGAGCTTGTCCGGCAAGCCATCCACCGAAATTGTGTTGGTCAGGTAGCCGCGGATGGCATAGAGGGGCGGTGCTGTGGGGTCAGCCAATACCGATGCCACGCCGGCCTGCGCCAGTGCGGCATTCAATGAGGTCGGCTGTTGGCTGGCCAAGAGACCGCGTGTGACCGTATTGACGGCGTGCGGCATGCTCGTCATCGGCATTTCAACGCGGGTGATGGCGCTGCTGGAGCCTACCGCGAATCCTATGTCGCCCGCGCCATGGACTTCCGACGGCGGTAGTGAGCCGATGTCACGCGGTGAGTCGGGCGCGCCGGCGTTGTCGGCCGCCACAACGGTGAGCGTGCCGTCAGGCAGCACGGAGAGCGCCAGCCCGCTGTTTTGCAGTGCCAACCGGGCCGCGTCTGCGGCCGTCATCTTGCCGTCGATCGGGCCTGCCCAGCGCTCCTTCACAAGGCTGGATGCGAACGACACCGGTTGACCGCTCAACCGCGTGATTTCCATCAGGACATGCTCGAGCGTCGAGTGCTCGATATGCAGTTGCAGCGGCTCGTCGGCCGCCATGGCATGCGCCTGCTGTGCCATCGACAGTCCGATCAGCACGGCAGCCAGGCCAGGGAGGCGGAACCAGGTAAGAGGCAAGGGCGTCATGAGGGGCAGCGCTGTCACCGTGCGGTGAAGGTCTGGAAAGGACGGAGAACGCAGGACGTTCGCGCCCCCTGCGCCTGAAACTTCCGAGGCGCTCTGCCGCGTCGCAGAAACAGGCGGATCTGCCTGCTAGGCGCACCCCCGGTCCAGACTGGCGCGATGGTCCAGTCCACACATGCCGAACTGGCGCCTGCCTTTCGCCAGCGCGATCGCCGGGATCCGCTTGTTGTTCATACCCCACCCGTATTTTTATTGGCGTGAAACGGGCGCCAATAACGCACGATCCATGCCACGTTTCCCCTCCGAAGAGGGGGGGTGATTTTTCTCGAGCCGCTTGACGCAGTCTCTCGGCGCACCGTAACGCAGTCTCTGATCTGTTGAGCGCTTCCTTTGGACGCACGTCATTGGATGATGGGCGCGACCTTGTTTCGCGCCGCAACAGTTCCTTTCGCGCTGTGGCGCTGCCATGCGCCGGGCGGCCGCTATGGTTGTGGCCGTCCGTGACTCGTCCTGCTGCCGTGGTGTTTATGCTGTCATCAACGTCTTGCCTTGCCGATGCGCTGGCCGAGCGCATTCGTTCGTCGCTTCGAAGGGCCGCTGAAACGCGTGGACTTGCCGCGCGGCACGAGCGCTTCTATGCCGCCGCCCAGGCGCTGCGCTCCGAAATTCTGGAATTGGTGTCCGAAGAGCCGGACGACCTCGCCGTGCTGAAGTGCGTTCAGGCCTTTCGAGAAGAGACGCAGGCATTCAAGCAGTCGCACGCCATTGCGCGACTCGCGTATTCGCCCGAGGTCGACCAGGGCTATCCGTTTCGCGACGAAATGGAGCAGCCCATTCTTATCGCCACGCTGGAGCCGACCGGTCGATCCAGAGACCGCTTCGAGCGTTACCCGGCAGACGCCGTATGGCCGTATCTGCAGGCCGATGTGGCGCCCCCCCTGCGTGGCGCGCTGTACCAACGCACGCTTGTGTGCCGGCGGATGCAGCGCGCTGACCTACGCGACGCGCGCGAGGAGGCACTCATTGGCGAGCGTGGTGTATTTGCGGTGCGGGACATCGACGTTGGCGAATGCCTCGGCGTCTACGGCGGCAGGCTCCTGACGCCCGCCACTTATTACACCTGTCTCGACGATTCCTTCGTGCTGAGCACCACCGCTGGCGGCGTCGATTCCTGGGTCGACGGGGAAAACATCCTGGCGATGGCCAACACCATCTTTACCTACGAACGCGGCAAGGCGGATCGGCAGGCGGAGTCGGGCTACAACATGGAGGCTGCGGTGTTTGAGGCGACTTCACGTTGCGGACGACGCTTTGCCATCCGCGCCTTCTTTGCCACACAGCGCGTGGCCGCCGGTGTTGAGTTGCGCTGGAACTATCGCTATTCGCCAGAGCTGATTCGCCAGCGGTTTGGCGCGTACGCTGCAGTCTAAGGGTAGGACGCCGAATCCATCGCAGCGTCAGCGGCGTCGGTTTCACCAATGCGCTTGCCGACATCCTGTCCAGGAGCTGCGTGCCAAATCACTCCAGGCGAATGGCAAGACCGCTCATTGAAATGGACATGAAAAAGGGCGCTCTACCAAATCAGAGCGCCCCAGCGTGCATCGATCAGCGACGAGCCATCACGGCTCGTGGCGCAGATACCCTTCCTTGCTCGGGTCGGGCATGAAGTACGTCACAACGAGAGACACCGCGCACAGCGCTGTCACATACCAGTAGAACGTCGATTCGGTGCCGGCCTGCTTGAACCACAACGCCACGTATTCCGCCGAGCCGCCGAACACCGCATTCGCAATTGCGTACGACAGGCCTACGCCCATCGCGCGCACTTCCGGCGGGAACATCTCAGCCTTGATCAGCCCGCTGATCGATGTATAGAAGCTGACGATAGCCAGCGCCAGCGTGATGAGGCCGAAGGCCGCGAGCGGGCTCGACACCGTGGCCAGCGCCTTCATGAGCGGCACTGTGCCCAGCACCGAAAGCGCGCCGAACAGCAGCATCGAATTGCGGCGGCCGATACGGTCGGACAGCGCGCCAAACACCGGCTGCAACACCATGTAGACGAACAAGGCGCCTGTCATCACGTTGGAGGCGGTCTTGGTCTCCATGTGCGCCGTGTTGACGAGGTACTTCTGCATGTACGTCGTGAACGTGTAGAAGATCAGCGAGCCGCCGGCGGTAAAGCCGATCACGCGCAGGAACGCGCCCTTGTGCTGCCACGCGCCGCGGATCGTGCCGGCGTGCTCCGCCTTGCGCGCCGAGGCGGTCTGCGTTTCGTGCAGTGACTTGCGCAGATACAGGGCGATCAGCGCCGTCAGCGCACCCACCACAAACGGAATGCGCCAGCCCCACGCTTTCAGCTCGGCCGTCGTGAGCAGTTGCTGCAGGATCACCAGTACCAGCACCGCGCACAACTGGCCGCCGATCAGCGTCACATACTGGAACGAAGCAAAGAAGCCGCGCCGCCCCTGCAGCGCCACCTCGCTCATGTAGGTCGCGCTGGTGCCATATTCCCCACCCACCGACAGGCCCTGGAACAGCCGCGCGACGAGTAGCAGGAACGGGGCCAGAGCGCCGATCTGCGCGTAGGTCGGCAGTACAGCGATGAGCAGCGAGCCGCCGCACATCATCAGCACGGAGATCATCATCGCCGTACGCCGGCCGTGCCTGTCGGCAATGCGGCCGAACAGCCAGCCGCCAATCGGCCGCATCAGGAAGCCTGCGGCGAACACACCCGCCGTGTTCAGCAGTTGCGTCGTGCGGTCACCGCTGGGGAAGAACGCCGGCGCAAAGTACAGCGCGCTGAAAGCGTAGACGTAAAAGTCGAACCATTCGACGAGGTTGCCCGACGACGCGCCGACGATGGCAAAGATGCGGCGGCGTGTGTCGTGCGGGTCAACCGCATGCGGGGTGGCAGTGCTATCCATGAGGGCGTCTCGGTGTGGTTGTTCTGTGGGCAGCCTAAGCTGACCCTCAGAATTGTAGCGACATGTCGCAGATTGTCGCGCCCCGGAATTGCCCCGATGGATGAGATGGTGTGTTGCGGGAGGCCTGCGGAGGTTACGCAGAAACGGGTACGCCCGGCCTCTTACACCGCGACCGCATGCAGGCGAATACCCAACGCCCGCATGACTTTGAGCACAGTGGCAAAGCTCGGGTTGCCTTCTTCGGACAAGGCCTTGTACAGCCCTTCGCGCGTCATGCCGGTGTCACGTGCGAGCTGCGTCATGCCGCGCGCTCGGGCCACCACGCCCAGCGCGTGGGTGATGAATGCGGGGTCGTCGGCCGCTTCCTCCAGGCACGCGTCCAGATATGCGGCCATGTCGGCCTCGGTCTTGAGATGCTCGGCGGAGTCCCACGGGCGGGTTTTGACGGGTTTGTCGTTAGGCATGGTCACTCCACGTCGAGATGGCGCGACAACTCAATCGCGCGTCGGATGTCGGCTTCCTGTGTCGACTTGTCACCGCCACATAACAGGATGATCAGTACTGCGCCACGCTGGACGAAATACACCCGGTAGCCGGGGCCGTGATTGATGCGTAGTTCACTGACACCAGCTCGGACAGGCTTCACATCACCTGGATGACCCAGTTGTAAGCGGTCGATGCGCACCTGGATACGGCGCTGCGCAGTCTTGTCACGCAGCTTCGAAAACCAGGTGTCGAAAGCGGTGGTGGTGCGGATCGTCAGCATGCGGGGATGCTAAGGATCGCACTTCGACCTGTAAACTATAGTTCACAAATGGTCACAACCGCAATGCCGAGCGGGCTTGTCAACGGGCCCCCTGCCGCACGTTGAACACTGCACGCAGCCCGAGCGCCACCAGGGCCGCCGCCGTACAGAACGTCATCAGTCCCGTCCAGCGCGCGCTCGTCCACGCCAGGCTCGCGCCATACGCGCCCACCGACATGCCGATGAACAGCGCCGTCATGAATACCGCGTTGATGCGGCTGCGCGCTTCGGGTGCCAATGCATAAATGATGGTCTGGTGCGAGACCAGCGCCGCTTGCACGCCCACGTCAAAGATGAGCGTGCCGATCACGATGGCGATCAGCGATTGCGGGAACAGCGCCATCGCGGCAAACGTCACTGCCATGAGCAACGCGCCACCCGCTGCGATGTGGCCGGGCGCAACGCGGCCCGACAATCGCCCGGCAATGCTCGCGCCCAGCGCGCCCGCGGCACCGGCAAAGCCAAGCAGCCCCGCTTGCCCGGTCGAGAGCCCGAGCGTACCCGTCAGGTGTAACGCCACAGTCGACCAGAAGCCCGAGAACGCAATGCCGATGAACGCTTGCGTGATGGCCGACGCGCGCAGCCGCGGATGCTGCGCGAACAGCGTACCGAGGGAGCGCAGCAACACGAGGTAAGGCTGCCTCGTGGTGGCGGAGGGCGGCGCCACACCAAAGTGCGCGGCGCGTACGGCAATCGCCAGTCCGACAATCGCCACCGCTGAGACGCCGAATGCCGCGCGCCAGCCGAAATGGTCCGCCACGATGCCGCTGAACACGCGTGAGCTGACGATGCCGATCAACAGCCCCGTCATCACCGTGCCGATGTTGCGATTGCGGTTGTGGTCTGTGCTGATGGCGGCGGCGCTGGGCACGAAGTCCTGCGCCATGGTGGCTGACAGCCCCACCGCAAAGCCTGCCGCTGCCAGCAGGGGCAGGTTGGGCGCAAGGCAACTGGCGATGAGCGCCAGCGTGAGCAGCACCGCCTTCCACAGGATGACGATGCGGCGATCGTAGCGGTCGCCCAGCGGGCCGAAGAAGAAGATGCCGCTGGCGTAGCCCGCCGCCGTAAGCGTTGGCAGCACGCCCAAGGCCTGCGGCGCAATGGCGAGGTCGCGGCCGATCAGGCCCAGTAGCGGGTGGTTCAGGTAAATGCACGCCACGCTGATCCCCGCGCCGGCGGTGAGCAGGCGGATCAGCCCTTGGGTGTCAGGTGCGGCAGGTGCGGTGGTGGTATTGGCAGGCGTTGGGGACGCAGGCGAGGTCGACATGGGAACCTCATGGAGGAGATTGCTGCATCGCAGCGAAGCGGCGATCCTAACAATTTTCCTCTGGGCCTGCTGACGGCCAATAACCTTGCTGATGGTGGTGTCAGGCGCGCTGTCCGGTGGGGGCGGGCGCTGAGGCGGGGGTCTCTTCCACGTCTTCGCTATGGCCGCCCTGCACGTCGTGGCCAGCGTTGTCGATCCACAGACGAGCGCGATCTTCGCCCACGCGCGACAGCTCCATGCGGTATTCGTAGCGGTCGGGCCGGTAAAGGCCCTGCAGCAGTTGCACGGGTCGCCCACTCATCTCGCGCACGATGCGCTTGACGGAAAGCAGCGGCGCGCCCACCGACACATCCAGATACTGCGCCGTCGCCACATCGGCCAATCGCGCGGAAACCACCTGCGACGCCCGGTCGATCCGCACGCCCGAGCCCTCGATCAGCCGCAGCAACGACTGGTTCGCCAGGCGGTCCAGCGTGAGCTTGCTCGTCACGTCCAGCGGCAGCCATGTGGTGATGAGCGCCATGGGCGTGTCTTCCAGGTGGCGCACGCGCACGAGTTTCTTGATCGGCGTGCCGGGCGGGATTTCCAGGCACTTGGCCTCGTCGGGCGGGGCCAGCACGTCTTCAAATTCGACGACGACGGCGGAGGTGCGTTCGCCCACGTCGATGATGTTCTGCAGCAGCGTCTGGGCGCCGCCGCCCATCGTCACCGGGTCATCGGGTTTGACCACAAACGTGCCCATGCCGCGATGGCGGCGCACCAGCCCTTCCTTGACGAGGTAGTCGAACACGCGCCGCATCGTGACGCGCGAGGCCCCGAACTGGCGGGCCAGCTCGATTTCGCCCGGCATCGGGCCGTCACTGAACCGGCCCTCAAGAATCTGTTGGCGCAGGACGACGTAGATCTGGTGGTAGAGCGGTACCACGGCATCAGGCATGGCAGTCGTGGTTCCGGGCGTGAGCAGCGAGGTCGAGGGCGAAGTCAGGAGGGGCAACCATCAGCCGATGGTGGGAAGGCGCGGGATGCGTTGGAAAGCCGGGTTGAACGCGGCCGTTTGCCCTTTCATTCGCGACGATAGGGCGTTTTTCCGGGCCTGTAAAGTTGTGTGTTACCCGTTGGCCGGAGGCGTATCCGCAGCCGTTGCAGCGGGATTTTCCCCCTGCCCATAACGGGGATTGCGCTCGCGTATCGAGTTCTTGGGCGCAACCGGCTCGCCCAGCGCATTGACCAGCGCCACGTGGATCGGCGTGCCGCTTTCGCGGTCGCGCAACAGGATCGGGCCTTCGCCGTCGGGCGTGAGGTAGCGGTCGCCCCATTGCATCAGCGCGACGATGGCGGGCAGCAGGTCCACGCCCGCCCGCGTGAGCCGATAGGCGTCGCGCACGCGGTCACCCGGCTCCTGGTACGGCACGCGCCGCAGGATGCCGTACGTCACCAGTGCCTTGAGCCGCGACGACAGGATCGCCGACGAGCACCCGGTGCGGCGCAAAAACTCATCAAACCGCGTCACGCCCGAAAAAGCCTCGCGCAGCACAAGCAGCGTCCATTTCTCGCCGACGATCGACACGGCGGCCGCGATGGAGCAAGGCTGTTCCATCGACGTCACAAGCTCCGACGCCGCTGGGACGGGAAAGGGTTCCGGAATTCTCATGGCAAAAGCATAGTCAATTCTGACTTTACTTGCAAAAGTCAGGGTTTCTGCTAATCTAGCTTCAAATTAGAAAGTCAGGCGGTGATCCCGTGCTGGCGGTCAATAACAACGATCCATCGCGTGAGGAGATCCCCATGCTTTACACCATCCACCGTTACCCCGCCGAATGGATCGACCGCTGGACCATGCACGACGGCTCCATCGCCACCGTGCGCCCGATTCTGCCGCAAGACGCCCCGCTTGAGGCCGCTCTGGTCGAGGGCCTGTCGTCCGAGTCCCGCTACGCGCGCTTTCTAGTGGGCGGTGGCCGCCTGACCGACGAGATGCTCGCCGCCTATACACAAATCGACTACGTGAACCACATGGCGCTGGTCGTGAGCGTGGCGCGCCCCGACGGCACCGGCGAAGACCTCATCGCCGACGGCCGGTTTGTGGTGGAAGACGGTGTGGCCGAGTTCGCCATGCTGGTGGCCGATGCGTGGCAGGGCAAGGGCGTCGGCCGGCGCCTGTTTGCCACGCTGGTCCGCGCTGCGCGGGTGTCCGGCGCGCGTGAGGTCTTCGGTGAAGTGCTGTCCATCAACCGCCGCATGATCAGCCTCGCACGCGATGCGGGTTTCCGCGTGGCCAATGTGCCGGGCGACGCCACCGTCTGCACCGTGCGCCTGCCGCTGGCGGCGGCCGAAGCCGTCATGACGCCATTCGTTTTCGCCTGAACCGTCCCAGTTTCGCGTGCCTGCGCCCATGCAGGCGCGCTGACCGTGTGTCTCTTTCGCCGCCGTTGGGCGGCTTCTTTTTTGGCTGATTCATCGATATTGATGGTGCTCACAGCAAAAAATCATCGCTTTTGCGGATGAATGGATGCGCATAGACTCATCCCGCGTGGCCCGGTGCGTGGGTGCCCCCCACCTGCGTGCCGGTGCCGCCTTGTTCAATCCCTGCCGCCTTTGCCCCGACCATGAGCGACGTCACCCCTGTGCTTGCACCGTTTCACCTGGCTTTTCCTGTCCACGACATTGCCGCGGCGCGCGCCTTTTATGGCGGCATCCTCGGTTGCCCGGAGGGCCGCAGCTCGCCGGACTGGGTGGATTTCAATTTCTACGGCCACCAGATCGTCGCCCATCTCGCGCCCGACGAAATCGGCCACCGCAAGACCAGCGCCGTCGACGGCGACAACGTGCCCGTGCGCCACTTCGGCGTGGTGCTTTCCATGCCCGAGTGGGAAGCCGCCGCCGATAAGCTGCGCGCCGCCGGCATCGCGTTCATCATCGAGCCGCACATCCGCTTCAAGGGCGAAGTGGGCGAGCAGGCCACGATGTTCTTCCTCGACCCGTCGGGCAATGCGATGGAGATGAAGGCGTTTGCCAACATGGCATCGCTGTTTGCCAAGTAAGGCGGCGCGGCGCGCGTATCCTTGCGCTTCTCTTCTGATCCGCGCGCCTCATGCTTCGAGAACTCAAGACCTTCATCGCCGTCGCTCGGCACGGCACCTTTGCGGGCGCGGGCGAGCGCATCGGCTTGACGCAGTCGGCTGTGAGCGCGCAGATCCAGCGGCTGGAAGAATCGCTCGGCTTTCAATTGTTCGATCGCACGGGGCGCTCGGCCACGCTCAACGCCGCCGGGCGCGATGCGCTGGCCTTGGCCGAACACATCGTCACGCTGTATGACCGTCTGGGCGACCAGGCCGGCGGCAACGAGCAGCGCGGCCTGGTGCGCATCGGCGCGATTGCCTCGGTGCAGACGTCGTTCCTGGTGGATGCGCTGGTGCAGTTTCGCGGCGAGTTTCCGCATTGCCGCGCACGCATCGTGCCGGGCGTCTCGCTTGATCTGCTTGGCCTGGTGGATGCCGGCGAGATCGACCTCGCCGTGCTGATCCGGCCCCCGTTTGCGGTGCCGGCCGATCTGGAATGGCGCACGCTGGTGGCCGAACCCTTCGTGCTGCTGGTGCCCGCAAGCGTGCCCGGCGACGACTGGCGCGCGTTGCTCGCGCATCAACCGTTCATCCGCTACGACCGCCGCTCGTTCGGCGGCCGCCGCGTCGACCAGTTCCTGCGCGACCAGCGCATCACCACGCACGACGTGATCGAACTCGACGAGCTGCAAGGCATGACGCAGCTCGTGGCGCGCGGGCAGGGCGTCGCACTCGCCCCGCAGACCGCCGCGCAAGACGGGTGGCTGTCCGGCACACGTGCCATCAGCCTGGGCGACGCCACCTTCTACCGCGAGATCGGCCTGATCGAGCGCCCACGCCACAGCCGCCAGCCCATTGCGGGGCGGCTTGCCGATTGCATTGACGAAGCCGCGCGTCCGCATCAGTGATGCGGTGTGCCGCGGGCACTCAACCGATCAAAAGCTCAGGCTCTGTTCGATTTCCTGAACCTTGCGCCGCGCCAGCGCCAGGTTCGATTTGTTCTTGTCGAGCACGACGTAGAGGAACAACCCGGGCTTGCTCGCGACGGGGCGAATGATGTGGTACTGCTTGCTGAGCGTAATCAGGATGTCGTCAATGACGTCGTCGAGCTTGAGCGCCTGCATGGTCTTGAGCTTGGCGCGTACCACCTCGGTATTGCCCGCTGCGGCGAGTTCGAGATCGATGCCATCGCCTGCCGATGCGAGGATCATGCCGCTGGCGCTGTCGACCAGCATGGCGCACATCGCACCGTCGAAGGTTGCGAGATGGGTAATGGAACTGTTGAGATTGCTCATGATTGGACTCCCCCGATGGTGTGAGTAGGTTGTGGCGATGAAATCAGTGCGACCACGGCCGATGCGGCTAGGCGGGTCGGTGCAGCAAAGACATGGCGGGCAGCGCAGCGAGTTCTTCTGCGATGCGCTTGGCCTCCCACAGGGCGCGCCCGAGCACGGCATCGTGCCGGTTCGCCATGCACACCTGCACGATCGCGGACTGGCGCACGGGCTGGAACACCATGGTTCCCATGTCGGTTTCGAGCACCATGCGGTGGCAGGTGTTGAATTGCATCTCGCGCCCCAGCGCACGCACCACCGACATGACCGTGCTGGTCATGGCCGAGAGGCGTGCCGCGCTATAGCGCGTTGGGTCCAGCTCAGAGGCAATCGTGAAGCCGTCGAGCGTACAGAGCGTCGCGGCGGACAGGTCGGGTAGCGCATCGGCGTACCTCGTCAGCACCGCCGTGGCGGCGTGCGTGAGTTCGGTTGGAACGGGGGATACTGCTGCGTTCATGTTTGCAGGGTGTAGAGCATGATTTCGACGATATCGAGCATCTGTGCCGGCTCGCGGACATCGGCCATGACCACCGGAATGGCCCGCCCGAGCACCTGGCTGAGCCGGGCGGAAAATGCATCGACCTGGGCGGGCGTGGCCGGCCGCGCCACGAGCACCAGCGTGGATGGCTGTGTGGGTTCCGAGGCGATGCGACGCAGCAGCGGGATGCAACGCTCGCCGACGTCGGGAGCGTTGACGTCAACCATGACGATCGCGCCGGCGATGACGGAGATGAGCCAATCCCGCAGGAAATCGAAACGGTCCTGCCCGGGGCTGCCGTAGACCTGCAGCAGTTCGCCATTGCCAAGGTCCACCTCGCCGAAGTCGACGCCAACGGTTGTGGTGGCCTTGGCGGACGCGTGGCGATCAAGATTGGGCACATCGCAATCGATGGTCACCTCACCGCATAGCGTGCGAATGGCTGTTGTCTTGCCGATGCCCATCGGGCCGAAAATACCAATGCGATGCATTCAGTGTCGGCCCTGTAGCTGATGGCGAGACGTCCGCAGCCAGCGTCCGACGACGTCGAAGAAGCGGCTGTGCGAAACACCTGCGTTGGCGGGCGTGGTTGCCACGGGAGCATCGCGGTGCACGTCGATTTGCAGGGCGCCAAGCCGATTGAGCGTACGCAGCAGCAGGCGGGCCTCTTCCTGTTCAAGTCCGCCGTCCGTCGTCAGCCAACGCAGGCTGACCGCGCGATTGGTCATGGTTGCCATCGCCCGCCGGAAACGCAGCGCCTGCAGATGCATCTCGAGCGTGACCCAGCGCAGCAGGCGGTAGGTCGGCTCGGGGCTGGCCTCAGTTGTTTGCGTGGGGAGGGATTCGACGGGTGCGGTGCTTGGACGCGCGGGTTTGTCCATGAGGCGCAGCGCGACGCGATCCAGCGTCACCCAGAGGTCCGGCAGGCTGAACCCAAGTGGCAAGTGGAACGCGTCGTCGCCGTGGCTGGATTGTGGTGTTTCGTCGAGCCAGATTTTGATGGGAGCTACAGCGACCGCATCGGCCGACCCGGGAGCGAGTACCACCACGTCGGCCTGGCCGGGCAGGACTTCATCCCATTGATAGAGCGAGCGGCCGACAAGCGCGCCGATGCCTGAGCGCAGCCGGCGCTGCAGACCTTCATCAAGATGCTGCAATGAGATGCGGCCACGTCGGTGATCCACGCGCGCGTGGCCCGGTGCGAGCGGCTCCATGCCTGTTCCCCCCAATTCAGAGATCCCGAACCACGAGAACGGCCGGCGCATTGCGCGGTACTTCTGCGTGGAGATGCGGCATGCATGCCGGGGCTTGATCAAGCCACTGGTGCGCTGCCTGCTGTTGTTTGTGTCTCGATTCCGGCGCCGTTCTGGCGCCCGTCAATCGGTGAGCGAGAGGCTAGCATCGTCATCGGCGCCTTTGGGCGGGCCTGAGGAATCTTGAGTTTTGCTTGTGAATCGCTGAGCAGTCCGGGAGGGGAACGAAGTGACGAGACACAGGCCCGGCATCGGTGATACCGGACATACGCCGCGGCTCATTGACCGGGCGTTATATCGGCTCGTATATTACGGCCGGTCATCCATCCACTTTCCCGGGTCTGTCATGCAACGTTTCTTGCCGCGCGCGCACGTGCGCACCATTGGTCTGGTCGCCGCGTTGTCGCTGGGCTTGGCAGCGCCCGCGCATGCGGCGGACCTCGTTGTTTCAGCGGCCGCCAGCCTGACCAACGCCTTCAAGACGATTGCGCAGCAGTACGAAGTGCTGCATCCGGACACCAAGGTCGTGCTCAACTTTGGCGCGTCCGACGTGCTGATGCAGCAAATCGTGAAGGGTGCCCCCGCTGACGTGTTTGCCTCTGCCGATCAGGAAGCGATGAACAAGGCCGTGGCCGAGAAAGTCATCAAGGCTGAGACGCGCCACGACTTTGTCGCCAACCAGCTCGTGCTGATCGTGCCGGCCTCAGGCACGGTGCCCGTGCATGCCCTGACCGATCTCACGAGGCCCGACGTGAAGCGTGTGGCGATCGGCAATCCGGCGTCGGTGCCGGTGGGCCGCTACGCCAAGCGTGCGCTGGAAGCGGCCAAACTGTGGGAGCCGGTGGAGGCCAAGGCGGTGCTGGCGCAGAACGTGCGGCAGGCGCTGGACTATGTGTCCCGCGGCGAGGTCGAGGCCGGCCTGGTGTTCTCCACCGATGCCGCCATCGCCGCCGACAAGGTGAAGGTGGCGAGCCCCGTGCCGCTGAATGTGCCGCTCACGTACCCGATCGCCGTGACATCCGGCACGAAGCAGCCGCAGCCGGCGGCCGACTTTGTGGCGTATGTGCTGTCGCCGGCGGGCCAGTCGGTGCTGGCCCGGTACGGTTTTCTGAAACCTTGATTACGCGGTAGCCGGTTGACCCGCGCGCTCGGCATCCTGCTTGGGCGTGCGGTGAATGCGCAGCACCAGGAAGGCGCCCGCCACGCACAGCCCGCCCGAAATCATGGAAGCGAGCGTGTAGTTGCCCAGCGAAGCGCGCATCATGCCCGCGCCCAGCGTGGCAAACGCCGCGCCCAACTGATGCCCCGCGACGATCCAGCCGAACACGATGGGCGCGGCGGCCTTGCCGAACACGTCGTTGGTCAGGCGCACGGTGGGCGGCACGGTGGCAATCCAATCCAGGCCGTAGAAGACGGCGAACACCGGCAGGCCGAAGAACTCGAAGCCGAACGCATACGGCAGGTAGATCAGCGACAGCCCGCGCAGGCCGTAGCACCAGAACAGCAGCACGCGGCTGTTGTAGCGGTCGGACAGCCAGCCCGACAGCGTGGTGCCCACCAAGTCGAAAATCCCCATTGCGGCGAGCAGGCTCGCCCCTTTCACTTCAGAGAAACCGTGATCTGCGCACATCGCGATGAAGTGCGTGCCGATGTAGCCGTTGGTGCTCGCACCGCAAATGAAGAAGCTCGCAAACAGCAGCCAGAAATCGCGCTTGCGTGCCGCCTGCACGAGCGTCTGCATGGCCAGGGTGATCGGGTTGGCGCGCGGGCCTTGCGCGGCTTCCGGCGCATCGGCGGGTTCGCCATAGGTGCGCAGTCCGACGCTCTTGGGCGATTCCGGCAGCAGCAGCCACACGACCGGCAACAGCAGCGCCAGCGCGCCGGCCACGATCAGCACCACCGGGCGCCAGCCGTAGCTCTCGACCACCGCGGCCATCATCGGCAGGAACACGAGCTGGCCCGTGGCCGAACTGGCCGTCAGGATGCCCATGGCCAGCCCGCGATGCGAAGTGAACCAGCGGTTGACCACCGTCGCGCCCAGTGTGATGGCCGCCACGCCCGTGCCGCCGCCCACCATCACGCCCCATAGCAGCACCATCTGCCACGGCTCATGCATCATCGCCGAGAGTGCCGTGCCCGACACCAGCACCGCCAGCGCACCCAGCACCGTCGGGCGGATGCCGAAATACTGCATCGATGCCGCCGCAAAGGGCCCCGTCAGGCCGTACAGCGCAATGCCGATCGAGATGGCCAGTGAGATCGTGCTGCGGCTCCAGCCAAATTCGTGTTCGAGCGGCAGCATCATCACGCTGGGCGTGGCGCGTGTGCCGGCCGCGCACAGCAGGATCAGGAATACCACCGCGAGCGCAAGCCAGCTGTAGTGGAAACGGGGGGCGATGAGGCGGGCAAGTCGCTGCATGGGGCGTCCGATTGTTCGATGCTTTTTCGATTCTTGTTGGGGCGACAATATCGCATTCGTTACCGGTCGGTAACAACGTGGTTGCGATAGTAGGTACCGATCGGTAACATGTCAAGCTGCATTCGAATGACACCGGCGTGGCTGGGGGTTTGCCTCCCACCGCGCTTGCAGGAGCATCACCATGGCCACGCTCAATCGTCGCGGACCTCGCGCACTTTCCACCACCGTTGATCAGCCCAAGCCGACGCCGCGTCGCATCAGCGGCGAGGACGCGCACGCCAGCCTGCTTGAAGCGGCTCGTCAACTGTTTTACTACGAAGGTGTGCGGGCCGTTGGTGTCGAAGCCGTGGTGGAGAAGGCCGGCGTCAACAAGATGAGCCTGTACCGCCAGTTCAAGTCGAAGGACGATCTCGTCATCGCCTACCTGGAGCGCAGCGACGAGAGCTTCTGGGGCTACTTCAACGCCAGCATGGCCAAGCACCCGGACGACGCGCGCGCGCAACTGCTGCAGTTCTTCATCGATGTCTCCGAGCGCGCCTCACGCCCCGGCTACCGGGGCTGCCCGTTCGTGAATGTGGCGGCGGAGTTTCCGGACCTGACGCATCCGGCGCGGCAGTTTGTCCAGCGCAACAAGGCGCTGTTGCTCGCTCGCCTGCGTGATCGCGCCCAGGCCGCCGGGGCGGCCGATCCCGATGCGCTGGCCGATGACCTGGCTTTCCTCATCGAAGGCGCCTATACCGCCAGCCAGACCTTCGGCACCGATGCGCCGCGCCTGATCAAGAGCCTGCCGCGCACGGCACGCGTGTTGCTCGATGCGGCTATCCCCGCGCGCAAACCGGACTGATGTTGTAGCGCGCTCACGCAGACAAGACATGGGCGCGCGGGTGTCGTGGGATGCCGCTACACTCGCTGGCATTGTTGCTTCGGCTGCACCTTGATGACGCCCAACCAAGCCCCGCTGTCTCCCGTTCGTACGACACCCGCCACGCCGCTCACGTTGCCGGCTGCGCTGTCGCAGGCGCAACGTGCGCTCGATCGCATCGTGCTCGGCAAGCCGCTGCAGATCCGTCTGGCGCTGGCGTGTCTGCTCGCACGCGGGCATCTGCTGCTGGAAGACCTACCCGGTGTGGGCAAGACCACGCTGGCGCATGCGCTGGCCCGCACGCTTGGCCTGCAATATCAGCGCGTGCAGTTCACGAGCGATCTGCTGCCCACCGACCTGATCGGCGTGTCGATCTACGTGAAAGAGAAGGGCGCATTCGAATTCCACCCGGGGCCGCTGTTCGCGCAGGTGGTGCTGGCCGATGAAATCAACCGCGCCACGCCCAAGGCGCAAAGCGCGCTACTCGAAGCGATGGCCGAAGGGCAGGTCACGCATGACGGGGCGACGTATCCGTTGCCCGAGCCGTTCTTCGTGATTGCTACGCAAAACCCGCTGAACCAGATCGGCACGCATCCGCTGCCGGAATCCCAACTGGATCGCTTCACGATGCGGCTGTCGCTGGGTTATCCCGATCAAAGTTCCGAACGTGCGCTGTACCTCGGCGGCGGTGCGCCGCAAGACATCGAGCCGGTGTTGAGCGCCGCGCAGGTCATCGCCTTGCAGACGGCTGCCGATGCTGTGCACGTGGCAGCTGCGCTGGTCGACTACGTGCTCGCACTGGTGAATGCCACGCGCACCGATGCACAGGTGCAGATGGGCCTGTCGCCGCGCGCCGGGCTGGCGTTGCTGGCGGCCGCGCGTGCCTGGGCGCTCATCGATGATCGCGATGCCGTGCTGCCCGAAGACGTGCAAGCCGTATTCAAGGCTGTGGCGGCGCACCGGTTGTTGCCCACGGGCGGCACGCTGTCGGCAACCGCACTGGCGCAGCGGCTGCTCGACACGGTCGCCATTCCCTAAGCACGCGGCGCCATGGCGCGGGTCACGTCTCTGCTGCTGGCGCCGCTGCGCGTGCTTGGTGCGGGCCTTGCAATGTTGCCGGGCGTGCGCTTTGCTCGGGCACGCGTCCAACGCTTTCTGCAGCGACCGCGCAAGCCGCGCGAAGGCCGCATCCGGCTGGACCGCAATCACGTCTACATCCTGCCCACCGTGGCCGGCGGCGGCTTTGCGCTGCTGCTGGTGGTGATGCTGCTCACCTCGCTCAACTACAACGTGAGCCTGGGCTTCCTACTGACGTTCGTGCTGGCTGGCGTGGCGGCGTCGGCCATGTGGCAGACCCATCGCAACCTCGTTGATCTGGAAGTGCGCGGCGCGGCGGGCGATGCCGTGTTTGCCGGGCATGCGTTGAATGTGGGCGTGGCATTGGCCAATGTCACGCCATGGGCGCGTGTGGGGGTGGACGTGAGCGCCGCGCAAGCCGCCGCGGTGGAAACGTCGCTCGACGCGCAGGACGCCATCGTGGCCGCGTTGTCTTTCGCCGATCAGCCGCGCGGCTGGTTCAAGTTGCCGCGCCTGACGGTGTCGACGCGTTTTCCGCTCGGCCTGTTTCGCGCGTGGAGTTATGCCGATGTGCCGCTGACCTTGCTCGTCTATCCCGCGCCCGAACCCTCTGCGCCGCCGTTGCCCGCCAGCTTTGCGCCCGACCCTGGCGACGAAGACGACACGCGCGCCGCCCGCACCCATGTCGAAGAAGCCGCAGACCAACTGCGCACATACCGCCCCGGCGACGCACTGCGCAGCATTGCCTGGAAACACAGCGCGCGGCTCGATACCTGGATGAGCCGCACCGGCCAGCAAGTCCGTCACGCGCAATGCGTGCTTGCGTGGGAAGCATTGCCGCCCTCGATGAACGTGGAGCAACGCCTGTCGCGCCTGTGCGCCTGGGTGCTGGCCGCCGAGCACGCGCCCGCCGGTGATGAGCCCGAATACACGCTGAGCCTGCCGGGCGTTGTCATTGGTCCGGCGAGAGGTGCCGCGCATCGGGATGCGTGTCTGCGTGCGTTGGCGTTGTGGGGCAAGCCTGCGATGCCGGAAGGCGAAACCGCATGACGACGACCGCCACCATCGGCACCGAAGCGGCCGCCTTCGGCTCCGCCCGCGCGCTGACCCATCGCGAACATGGCTGGCTGATTGCGCAGCTTGCCGTCGTGCTCGCGCCGCTGCTGCGTGCGCTGCCGCTCGTCACGTGTGCGGTGTTCGGCGTGCTGCTGCTCTGGCGCGCGCTGCTGTGGGTGCGGGGCGCGCCATTGCCGGGCAAGTGGGTGCTGGGGCTGACGGGCGTGGCCACGCTTGTCGTAACACTGGCACTCGCCATGCGCACCGGCGGAAACATCGGCCGGGACTTGTCGGTGGCGCTGCTTGGCGCGTTTCTCGTGCTCAAGCTGATGGAATCGCACACCGTGCGCAACGGCGTGCTCGTCACGCAGTTGTGCTGCTTCCTGCTGCTCTCGCAGGTGCTGTTTGACCAGCCGCCCTGGCTGGCCGCGACCATGCTGGCGACCGTGGCGCTGCTGTTGCGCAACTGGCTGTTGCTGCTGCATCCGCAGGCGCGCGCGCGCGTGTCGCCTGCGCGTGTGCTGGCGCGCCTGGTGCTCATGGGTTTGCCGTGCGCGGCAGTGCTGTTTCTGTTGTTTCCGCGGCTGGATCATCCGCTGTGGCGCCTGCCGCAAACAGCCGACACCGCAGTCAGTGGCCTGTCTGATCGCATGGCGCCCGGCTCTGTCGGCCAGTTGATCCTGTCCGACGATCTGGCCTTCCGCGTTGACTTTGTCGGCGCGCCGCCACCGCTCGACACGCTCTACTGGCGCGGCATGGTGCTGTGGCGTTTCGATGGCCAGACATGGACGGCTGCATCGATGCGGCAACGTCCCGCGCCTGAAAGCGTACCCAATTCTGCGGACGCAATCAGCGGCGCGCCGGGTGTGTTCGACTACAACATCACGCTGGAACCGACGCGCCAGCGCTGGCTGTTTGCGCTCGATCGTGGCCAGTCGATCGAGGCGCGCGACGGTACCGGCCGCAGCATCGACGGCGAGTTCCTCAGCACGCAACTGCTCGACCAGCGCGTGCGCTATCACGCGCGCTCGCAGTTGCCTGGGCGCAATCGCGCGGACGATGCACGGCCGCTGGACCCTCTCACGCAGCAGATGGCGCTGGCGTTGCCGCCGGGCAACCCGCAAGCGCGCGCGCTGGCGGCGCAGTGGGCACCGCTGCCGCCGGCCGAGCGCGTATCGGCAGCCCTCAAGCTATTCGGCCGCGCACCGTTTGCCTACACGCTTGAACCGGAGCCGCTGCAGGATCAGCAGATCGACGATTTCCTCTTCCGCACGCACCGTGGCTTCTGCGAGCACTACGCGGGCAGCTTCGTCTTTCTGATGCGCGCGGCGGGCGTGCCAGCGCGTGTGGTGGTCGGTTACCTCGGGGGCGAGGTGAACGCCATGAGCGGTGACATCATCGTGCGCCAGTCCGATGCACATGCCTGGGCTGAGGTGTGGCTCGACGGGCGCGGCTGGGTGCGTGTGGACCCGACCGCCGCCGTCGCGCCGCAACGCGTTGAACGCGGCTTGGCCGCCGCTGTGCCGGCGAGTGAATTCCGCTCGCGCCGTGCGGAAGAACCCGGCTGGCTGCGCAGCGTGCGCTGGGGGCTCGATGGCCTCATCAGCGGCTGGAACAGCTGGGTGCTCGGCTACGACCGCAACCGCCAGGCACGCCTGTTTGCGTGGCTGGGGCTCGATGCGGCGGACCCCCGCGCGGTGCTGTGGGGCGTGTCGGGCCTCTTCCTGCTCGCGGCGCTGCCGCTTTTGTGGCAGCAGCGCAAGCCCAAGCCTGACCCGGTGCAAGCCCAGTGGCAGCGCTTGTGTGACAGGCTGGCGCGGCATGGTTGCACGCGTGGCATTGCCGAAGGCCCGATGGCCTATGCCGAGCGCGCTGCCACGCAGTTTCCACAAGCGGCACAGGCGTTGCGCGATGCCGCCGCCGGCTATGTCGCCCTACGCTATGGGCGTGACGATGGCGATGCGCAAGCGCGTGCCCGGCGGTTCACGCAATGGCGCGAAGCCGTTGCGCAAGTTCGTCTGGGCTAACGCGCAAGCTGTTGATCGGCTTAGAAGATGTGCCCCAAATGCGGGCACCCGCTCGGTCGATCCAGCATGCTGGTCATTCACCTGTGATGGAATATTTTCCGATCCAGGGATTAAATATTTCGGATAGATAACTCGGGCAGTGCAATAACTGCACGCAGTTTCCCGATTGCAGATAATGGGTGCGACACAGTCGCGCAGGGCATGCGCATTATCGGTGCATATTCGATTGAATTAGGCGTCGATACCCTCACTGGCACAGCGGGAACCTTTCTCATACGATGGTTTTCGTAACGTTTCCGCTGCACTGCAACGTTTGCAGAGAACGCCCGCCCAGTTGGGTTTCCGGGCAGCAGCGGTTTCGCAGATTCCGCAGGAGCCATACCAATGCATCGACCGAAACGCATGCTTGTCGAGAATGTCGCGTGGGCGCACGAAACAGCCGCGCGCGACCCCGGATTCTTTTCGCGTTTGGCCCAAGGCCAACAACCCCAGGTGTTATGGATTGGGTGTGCAGATAGCCGTGTGCCGGCTGAAACCATTACCCATTCCAACCCGGGCGATTTATTCGTCCACCGCAATATCGCCAATCTTGTTTGCCCGGCGGACGACAACACAATGAGCGTGCTGGAATATGCGGTGCGCGTGCTCAAGGTCGCGCACGTGATCGTGTGCGGGCATGACGGCTGCGGCGGCGTCCGTGCATCGCTGCTGCCGCCGCCTGACGGTTTGCCGCACGTGGCGCGCCGCATTGCGCCGCTGTGTGCGCTGGCGGGTCACCACCGTGCAGAACTCGATGGCGTGCCCGATCTGGACGCGCGCGTCAATCGCTTGGCTGAACTCAACGTACTCGAACAGGTGCGCTGCCTGCGCGAGAGCCCCATCGTGCGCGAGGCGGAACGCCCGCCGCGCATACATGGCTGGATCTTCGGCCTGGCCGATGGGCATATCCGCGTGCTGGCGTCGGGCGATCCCGATGCGGAACACGCCACCCGCGGCGACATCCTGATGCCCGCCGAGGCCATCGCTTAACCCGATCGGCGGTGGCTTTCGCGGCTGTCGCCCGTTCCCGACGTTTTCTCTCTCCTCACGCATGCCGGCGGTGCCCCCGCCCGCAGGCAGGCGTTTGCGCGTGCGCAGTTCCTACAACTCCAACAATCATGCAGACACCAACCTCACCGGCTTTCTTCCCGCGCGACATGCTCGCCGGGCTCATCGTGTTTTTTGTCGCCCTGCCGCTGTGCCTGGGTATTGCCAATGCATCGGGTGTTGACCCGCTTGCCGGGCTGCTCTCCGGCATGATCGGCGGCCTGGTGGTGGCGCTGCTCAGCGGCTCGCAACTGAGCGTGAGCGGGCCGGCTGCCGGCCTCGTCGTGATCGTGGTGGATGGCATTGCCAAGCTGGGCGGCTTCTCGGCGTTTCTGGTGGCTGTGGCGCTGGCGGGCGCGCTGCAGTTTGTGTTCGGCATGCTGCGCGCTGGGCGCTTTGCGGCGTATGTGCCGTCGTCGGTCATCAAGGGCATGCTCGCGGCGATCGGGCTGCTGCTGATCATCAAGCAGATGCCGCTGGCGTTCGGGCTGGCAGGCGATGACGGCGCTGCAGGCGTCGTGGGCGCGGGCATGATCGCCACGCCGTGGGGCTCGGTCTCGTTGCCGGCGTTGCTGGTGTCGCTGTTGTCAGCCGCCGTGCTCATCGGTTGGGACACGCCGATGCTGCGCCGTTTCACGTTGGTCCGCGCACTGCCTTCACCGCTGGTTGTGGTGGCACTCGGCATTGGCGTGACGTTGCTCCTGGAGGTGGTGGCGCCGGGCATTGCAGTACCGGCCGAGCATCGTGTCGATCTACCGTCGCTGGCGTCGTTTGGGGCGTTTCTCGATGCGCTTGAGTCGCCCACGCTCGGTGCACTGGGCAATCCCGATGTCTGGCGCGTAGCCATGGCATTGGCCATCGTGGCCAGCCTCGAGACGCTGCTGTGCCTGGAGGCGGTTGAGCAGATCGACCCAAAGAAACGTGCCGCATCGCCGGATCGCGAGCTGAAGGCGCAAGGCGTGGGCAACATGGTGGCGGGCCTGCTGGGCGGGTTGCCCATCACGTCCGTCATCGTTCGCAGTTCGGCCAACGTGCACGCCGGCGCGCAGAGCCGCTGGTCGGCGGTCGTGCATGGCGCGCTGCTGCTGGCGAGCGTGTTTGCGCTCACCGCCATCGTCAATCTGATTCCGCTGGCGTGCCTGGCCACCATCCTGATCTTCACCGGCTACAAGCTGGCCAAGCCGTCGCTGTTCGTGGCGGTGGCGCGGCAGGGGTGGGACCGCTTTGCACCGTTCATTGCAACCATCGTCGGCGTGCTGCTGACGGACTTGCTGATCGGCATCGTGATCGGCATTGCGCTGAGCATCGCGCTGGCGATTCGCGCCAACCTGCGCCGCACGATTGTCATGGCGCGCCATCACGACCACTTCCTGCTCTCGTTCCGCAAGGATGTGTCCTTCATGGGCAAGGTGCCGCTCAAGCGCTATCTGGCGCAAGTGCCGGATCACGCCACGCTCATCGTCGACGGTGCCCGCGCGGATTACATCGACCCCGACGTGCGCGAGATGGTCGAGCACTTCATCGAGGCAGCGCCGGCGCGCGGCATCGTGATCGAGCGCCATCACTTTGATGCGACCGTGCCACAGCGTGCTCCTGGGCTTCGCATGCCGCGCCTGCCATTTGTGCGAACGGCTGCCCGATAACGTGGGCCTGGATTTAACTCAATTTGAGTAATTTGGAGCATTGCCTCCAAACATAATCAGAAACGCTTGCCGCCAAGCGAACGTTTGCGCCACGGTGGCACTGCGCTTGGCGGCGATTTCCTGCCCGCAAATGGCTTCAGAGCAGGGATCGCCGGCGTTTGACAATGTTTGCAATTGCCATCGACTCGGTTAATAGACTGCATTTGAAAGCGCTATGCGGTGATTCGGATAGCGCGCCGATAAAGATCGAATCAGGCAAAAGTGCGCATTATCAAGCGCATTTTTAAAACGGGAGGCAGACATGAAGACATTGCAACGAGGGACACTGGTTTCGGCGGCCTTGGTGGGCCTGCTTGTGCTGGGCGGTTGCGCCAGCTCAGGCTCGGGCGACATGAGCGGTACCTCCGGCAGCGACGGCAGCTCCGCCAGCAACGGCGGCGGCTCCGGTTCCAACGGTTCTGGCGGCACGACAACGACTGCATCCACCACGCCCACCGGCGACATCGCCTACAAGAGCGGCGGGGTGGTGACGGCCACGGGGGACGCAATCAGCAGCCTGGGGTCGACTGTCGGCGGCAGCAATCTGCCGGGTGCGTCGGCGCTGGGCAACGTGGTCGACAACGTGGGCAATACGGTGTCGGCGCTCGGCACGGGGGTGCAATCGGGCCTGGGTAGCATCGGCACCAGCTCGAACCCGGTCGGCACCACGGTATCGAGCACCGGCAATGTGGTGACACAGGCCGGGAACACCGTCGATGCAACGGGCGCTCTTGTGAGCAGTCTCGGCACCGGACCGCTGCAACCGCTGTCGCCGGTGACGTCACCGGTGGGCGGTGCGGTTTCGCAGGTGGGGCAGGCGGTGGCCGGCGCGGGTGGCACGCTCGGCACGGCCCTGTCGACCGGGCCGGTGGAGCAGGTCACGCAACAGGTCAGTTCCGCGGTGGTGCCGCTCACCTCGCAGGTGACGACGGCCACGCAGACGCTGGGTAACACGACAGGCCTGGGCGTACCGGCAACCAATCTGCTGCAGACCGTGGGCGACGGGGTGGCGAATGTGGGCACGTCGCTCACGGCGACGAACACGCCGGTCGTGTCGGGCCTTGGTGGCGTGGTGACGGCCACGGGCAACACGGTGGC
The DNA here is from genome assembly GCF_052045975.1 of Ralstonia sp. 22086. Lineage (NCBI taxonomy): Bacteria > Pseudomonadati > Pseudomonadota > Betaproteobacteria > Burkholderiales > Burkholderiaceae > Ralstonia > Ralstonia sp. 22086. The sequence continues at coordinate 694,784 of NZ_JBQEPZ010000004.1, forward strand.
CGCGTTGGGCGGGGTGACCTCCGCACCGGGGGGTGCTACGTCGGCCAACGCGTTGGCACCGATTACCGGCGCACTGGGCGGCAGCAATCCGCTGGGGAGTGTGACGGGCGCATTGGGCGGTCCAGCCGGCGGCGGCACGACGGCGCCGGTTGGCTCGCTGGTCACCAGCGTCGGCACTTCGCTCACATCCACCGGGGCGACCACGCCGCTTGCGCCCGTCACGGGTGCCGTCGGCGGCGCGCTGACCACCGTGGGCGGCGCGCTGCTCCACTGAACGCATGCAGCCACGGCGGGCCGGTCTGTGCGTCTGGCCCGTCATCGAGCCGTTACCGCCGTGTGCGGAACGGCTCGTACGCGTGTTCGTATGACGCGGCCTGCCGGTTTTCGGCATAGAGTTGGCCTGACCGCGCCCCCCCTCTGCGCGCGTATCAGGAGACTTCAATGATTCAGTACGCATTGTTTGCCCGGCTGACTGCCAAACCGGGCAAGGAACAGGCCGTCGCCGATTTTCTGTCGGCGGGTCTGCAAATGGCCAACCAGGAAGCAACCACACCCATCTGGTTTGCACTGCGCATTGCGCCCAACGTCTTCGGCATCTTCGATGCGTTTGCAAGCGAGCAGGATCGCCAGGCACATCTCGACGGCCCGATTGCCAAGGCGCTCATGGCGAATGCGGCCGAGCTGCTGGCCTCACCGCCCGAGATCGCGCCCATCGAGGTGCTCGGCATGAAGAACACCGGCGCAAGCTGAGTTCCGAGAGAAAAAAAGAAACCGCCGCACCCAGCCATCAGCCGGATGCGGCGGTCTTGTTAACGTGCGCCGCTCGCGGGTTCAGCCCGGCACGCGCACCCAGCCTTCCATCAGCACACGTGCGCTGCGGCTCATGATGGCCTTGGTGACCGTCCATTCGCCGTCCACCAGCTTGGCCTCTGCGCCCACGCGCAGCGTGCCCGACGGATGCCCGAAGCGGACCGCGCCACGTTCTCCACCGCCCGCGGCCAGGTTGACCAGCGTGCCCGGAATGGCCGCCGCCGTGCCGATGGCCACCGCCGCCGTGCCCATCATCGCGTGGTGCAGCTTGCCCATCGACAGCGCGCGCACCAGCAAGTCCACATCGCCCGCGCCGACCTGCTTGCCGCTCGACGCCACGTAGTCCTTTGGCGGTGCGACAAACGCCACCTTCGGGGTGTGCTGCCGCGTGGCGGCTTCATCGATGCTCTTGATCAGCCCCATGCGCACCGCGCCGTGCGCGCGGATGCTCTCGAACATCGCCAGCGCCTTCGCATCGCCGTTGATGGCGTCCTGCAGCTCGGCGCCGGTGTAGCCGATGGCCTCTGCGTTGATGAAGATCGTCGGGATGCCCGCGTTGATCATCGTCGCCTTGAGCGTGCCCACGCCGGGCACGTCCAGGTCGTCGACGAGGTTGCCGGTGGGGAACATCGCGCCGCCGCCGTCGCCGTCTTCCTCGGCTGCGGGGTCGAGGAATTCGAGCTGCACTTCCGCCGCCGGGAAGGTGACGCCGTCCAGCTCAAAGTCGCCCGTCTCCTGCACCGCGCCGTTGGTGATGGGCACGTGCGCAATGATGGTCTTGCCGATGTTGGCCTGCCAGATGCGCACGATGGCGGTGCCGTTCTGCGGCACACGGCTCGGGTCGACCAGCCCGTTGCTGATGGCGAACGGGCCGACCGCTGCGGAGAGGTTGCCGCAGTTGCCCGACCAGTCGACAAACGGCTTGTCGATGGAGACCTGGCCAAACAGGTAGTCCACGTCATGGTCCGGGCGCGTGCTTTTGCTGAGGATCACCGTTTTGCTGGTGCTCGACGTGGCGCCACCCATGCCGTCGATCTGCTTGCCGTACGGGTCGGGGCTGCCGATCACGCGCATCAGCAAGGCGTCACGCGCGGCGCCCGGCTGCTGAGCGGCCTCTGGCAGGTCTTGCAGACGGAAGAACACGCCCTTGCTGGTGCCGCCACGGATGTAGGTGGCGGGAATCTTCACTTGCGCGGGATGGCTCATGCTGCCTCCTTGGAAGACTCAAGGAAGTCCTGTGCGAAACGCTGCAGCACGCCGCCGGCTTCGTAGATCGACACTTCCTCATCGCTGTCCAGGCGGCACGTGACGGGCACTTCCACGCGCTCGCCGTTTTTGCGATGGATGATGAGCGTGAGGTCCGCGCGCGGCTTGCGTTCGCCGACCACGTCAAAGGTTTCGGTGCCGTCAATGCCGAGCGTGAGGCGCGTGGTGCCCGACTTGAACTCCAGCGGCAGCACGCCCATGCCGATCAAATTCGTGCGGTGGATGCGCTCAAAGCCTTCCGCCACGATGACTTCCACGCCGGCCAGGCGCACGCCCTTGGCGGCCCAGTCGCGCGAGCTGCCCTGGCCGTAGTCGGCGCCGGCAATCACGATCAGCGGTTGCTTGCGGTCCATGTAGGTTTCGATGGCTTCCCACATGCGCGTGACCTTGCCTTCGGGCTCGATGCGCGTGAGCGATCCCTTCTTCACGGTGCCATCGACCACGGCCATCTCGTTGATGAGCGTGGGGTTGGCAAACGTCGCACGCTGCGCGGTCAGGTGGTCGCCGCGGTGAGTGGCGTACGAGTTGAAATCCTCTTCCGGCAGGCCCATCTTGGCCAGGTATTCACCTGCGGCGCTGCTCGCCAGGATGGCGTTGGAAGGCGAGAGGTGATCGGTCGTGATGTTGTCTCCCAGCACCGCCAGCGGGCGCAGGCCCTGGAGCGTGCGTTCACCGGCCAGCGCGCCTTCCCAATAGGGCGGGCGGCGGATGTAGGTGCTCTGCGGGCGCCAGTCGTACAGCGGGCTCACATTGGCCACAGAAGCGCTGCGCTGTTCGAACATCGGGATGTACACCTTGCGAAACTGCTCCGGCTTGACCGACGCACGCACGATGGCGTCGATCTCTTCGTCCGTCGGCCACAGGTCTTTGAGCAGGATCGGCTTGCCGTTTGCATCCGTCCCGAAGCTGTCGCGTTCGATATCGAAACGCACCGTGCCCGCAATCGCATAGGCCACCACCAGCGGCGGTGACGCGAGGAACGCTTGCTTGGCATACGGGTGGATGCGGCCGTCGAAGTTGCGGTTGCCCGACAGCACAGCCGTGGCGTACAGGTCGCGATCGATGATCTCTTGCTGGATCTTCGGGTCCAGCGCGCCGCTCATACCGTTGCAGGTGGTGCAGGCAAACGCGACGATGCCGAAGCCGAGCTTTTCGAGTTCGTGCTTGAGGCCGGCTTCTTCCAGATACAGCTCAACGGCCTTGGAGCCCGGCGCCAGCGAACTTTTCACCCACGGCTTACGCGTCAAGCCCAGGCGATTGGCGTTGCGCGCCAGCAGCGCGGCGGCAATCACGTTGCGCGGGTTGCTGGTGTTCGTGCAGCTCGTGATGGCCGCGATGATGACTGCGCCATCGGGCATCTGGCCCGGCGTTTCTTCCCACTTGCCGGCGATGCCCTTGGCGGCCAGGTCCGTCGTTGCCACACGCGCGTGCGGGTTGGACGGGCCGGCCATGTTGCGCACCACGCTCGACAGGTCGAAGCGCAGCACGCGTTCGTATTCAGCGTGCTTGAGCGTGTCGGACCACAGGCCCGCGGTCTTGGCATACGTCTCGACCAGCTTGACCTGCTCGTCGGTGCGGCCGGTCAGGCGCAGGTAGTCGAGCGTGTTGTCGTCAATCGAGAACATCGCCGCGGTGGCGCCGTACTCGGGGGCCATGTTGGAGATGGTGGCGCGGTCGCCCAGCGTCAGCTTGGATGCACCTTCGCCGTAGAACTCGAGGTAGGCGCCCACCACCTTCTGCTTGCGCAGGAATTCGGTCAGCGCCAGCACGATATCGGTGGCGGTGATGCCGGGTTGGCGCTGGCCGGTCAGCTCCACGCCGACGATGTCCGGGAGGCGCATCCATGATGCACGGCCGAGCATCACGTTCTCGGCTTCCAGGCCGCCCACGCCGATGGCGATCACGCCGAGTGCATCCACGTGCGGCGTGTGGCTGTCGGTGCCGACGCAGGTGTCGGGGTAAGCCACGCCGTCATGCGCCTGGATGACGGGCGACATTTTCTCCAGGTTGATCTGGTGCATGATGCCGTTGCCCGCCGGGATCACGTCGACGTTCTTGAACGCGAGCTTGGTCCAGTCGATGAAGTGGAAGCGGTCTTCGTTGCGGCGGTCTTCAATGGCGCGGTTCTTGGCGAAGGCATCGGGGTCGAAGCCGCCGCACTCCACGGCCAGCGAGTGGTCGACGATCAACTGCACCGGCACCACCGGGTTGACCTTGGCGGGGTCGCCGCCCTGGTCGGCAATGGCGTCGCGCAAGCCGGCCAGATCCACCAGCGCGGTCTGGCCCAGGATGTCGTGGCAGACCACGCGCGCCGGGAACCAAGGGAAATCCAGATCGCGCTTGCGTTCGATGAGTTGCTTGAGTGAATCGGTGAGGGTGGCGGGGTCGCAGCGGCGGACCAGGTTTTCGGCCAGCACGCGTGACGTGTAGGGCAGCTTGTCGTAGGCGCCTTGTTTGATGGCTTCTACAGCTTCGCGAGCATCGAAGTAGTCGAGCTTTGTGCCGGGGAGGGGCTTTCTGTGGGTGGTGTTCATGGTGCTTGTGCCTGCCTGGTGTTCGGTCTGCGGTTGATGCTGTTGTGCATCCACCGGTTTCGTCCCCTGCCGGGGCCGACTCACTTTCTTTGTCTTGCCAAAGAAAGTAAGCAAAGAAAGGCGCGCCCGAGATGGCGAAAGACTCCTTGAATTTATGTCGCAGAGAGGGGAAGGGGAAAACTCGCTTCGCTCAGACAGTTCCCCTTCCTTTTTCCTCTCTGCAACAAAAATTCAAGGCGCCATCTAGGGCCGGAACGTCAACGGCCAAACCGTCTGTGGTTTGTGATTGACGTTCCTTTCTTGCCTTCTTACGGGCGCTTACCGATCGGTACGAACTTCAGGTCATCCGGGCCGGTGTAGTTGGCGCTCGGGCGGATGATCTTGTTGTCGATGCGTTGCTCGATGATGTGCGCTGCCCAGCCCGACGTACGTGCGATCACGAACAGCGGGGTGAACATCGCGGTCGGCACGCCCATCATGTGGTACGACACGGCGCTGAACCAGTCCAGGTTCGGGAACATCTTCTTGATGTCCCACATCACGGTTTCCAGGCGCTCGGCAATGTCGAACATCTTGGTGTTGCTGGCTTCCTTCGACAGCTTGCGCGCGACTTCCTTGATGACCTTGTTGCGCGGGTCGGACACGGTGTACACGGGGTGGCCGAAACCGATCACGACTTCCTTGGCTTCCACGCGGCGGCGGATGTCGGCTTCTGCCTCGTCCGGGGTGTCGTAGCGCTTCTGGATTTCGAAGGCGACTTCGTTGGCGCCGCCGTGCTTCGGGCCGCGCAGTGCACCGATGGCGCCGGTGATGGCCGAGTAGATGTCCGAGCCCGTGCCGGCAATCACGCGGCCGGTAAACGTCGATGCGTTGAACTCGTGCTCGGCATACAGGTTGAGCGACACGTGCATGGCGTCAACCCACGACTTCGGCGGCTCCACGCCGTGCAGGAGGTGCAGGAAGTGGCCGCCGATGGAGTCGTCATCCGTTTCGACTTCGATGCGCTTGCCGTTGTGGCTGTAGTGGTACCAGTACAGCAGCATCGAACCGAGCGATGCCATCAGGCGGTCGGCAATGTCACGTGCGCCGGGGGTGTTGTGGTCGTCCTTCTCGGGCAGCACGGTGCCGAGCACCGACACGCCGGTGCGCATCACGTCCATCGGGTGGGCAGAGGCGGGCACCCATTCCAGGGCGGCCTTCACGTTGGCGGGCAGGCCGCGCAGCGCCTTCAGCTTGGCCTTGTAGGAAGCCAGTTCGGCCTTGTTGGGCAGCTTGCCGTGCACCAGCAGGTGGGCGACTTCTTCAAACTCGCACGCGCCGGCCAGGTCGAGGATGTCGTAGCCGCGGTAGTGCAGATCATTGCCCGTGCGGCCCACGGTACACAGCGCGGTGTTGCCGGCCGTCACGCCCGACAGGGCCACGGACTTCTTCGGCTTGAAGGCGCCGGTGTTCGGCGTGCTGTTATCGGCTTCGCTCATGGTGTGGTCTCCTTGGATGCGTTGGGTTTGTAGCGTTATTTCTGTGCGGCAAACAGCGCGTCGAGCTTGTCTTCGTACGCGTGGTAGCCGAGATATTGGTAGAGATCGGCGCGCGACTGCATGGTTTCCACGGCGGCCTTCTGGGTGCCGTCGCGCATCACCGTTTGATAGAAGTTGAGTGCCGCTGCGTTCATTGCACGGTAGGCGCCGCAGCAGTACAGCGCGATATCCACGTTGGCGCTGCGCAGTTCGTCGGTGGTAAAGAGCGGCGTGCTGCCGAATTCGGTCAGGTTGGCGAGGATGGGCACCTTCACGGCGGCCTTGAAGCGGCAGTAGTCGTCCAGCGTCTTCATGGCTTCCGGAAAGATCATGTCGGCGCCTGCTTCCACGTAGGCAACGGCCCGCTCGATGGCCGCGTCGATGCCTTCGGAGGCGGCTGCGTCAGTGCGGGCCATGATGACGAAATCGTCATCGGTGCGGGCATCCACGGCGGCCTTCACGCGGTCGACCATTTCGTCGGTGGAAACCACTTCCTTGCCCGGGCGATGGCCGCAGCGCTTCTGGCCGACCTGGTCTTCCAGGTGCACGGCGGCCACACCGGCCTTGATGAACGAACGGATGGTGCGTGCGATGTTGAAGGCGCCGCCCCAGCCCGTGTCGATATCGACCATCAGCGGGATCTGCACGGCATCGGTGATGCGGCGGGCGTCGATCAGCACGTCTTCCATCGTGCTGATGCCCAGGTCCGGAATGCCCAGCGAGTTGGCAGCCACGCCGCCGCCCGACAGGTACACGGCCTTGAAGCCGGTCTGCTCGGCCATCTTGGCAGCGTAGGCAGTGATGGCGCCCACCACTTGCAGCGGTTGGGATTCAGCCACGGCGGCACGGAATTTGGCGCCGGCGCTGGTGGGGTGTCGTTGCGTTGTGCTCATGTCTGGCTCCAGAAAGATCGGCCTAAGAGAGCAGGAAGCGGGCCACCCACGCAAGCCGCTGTAACTCCTTGATTTGTATGAATGTGATGTTGACGCCCGGGCGCACACCATTTCAAAAATGAAATTCGCAATTTCAATATGGAAAAGCCCGGCGCATAATGTGTGAACCCTGTTTTTCCGGCCGCACTGCACCATGAGCCCCACTGGAACCGACCTGACCGACCGCCCCCGCATCTGGGCCTGCGGTATCAGCCGACTGAGCGATCTCTTTCTCGACATTGCCGCCGAATACAACGACCGCGCCGAACTGCGCGTCATCACGCGCGGCTTTGAAGACATCGTGCGCGAGATCGAGGCCGCCGGCACAGAGCGGCCCGACGTGGTGGTGGCGGGCGGTTCCAACGGCGCCTACTTGAAGCCGCGTCTGTCGCTGCCCGTGGTCGTCATCAACCCGACGGGTTTTGACGTGATGCACGCGCTGGCGCGCGCACGGCGGGATGCAGAATCGGTAGCGCTCGTCACCCACGGCGACACGCCCGAAGAGGTGCGCCGCTTTGTCGCCGCCTATGGCATGGACGTGGTGTTTGCCTCGTACACCTCGCGCCAGGGCGCAGAGAGCTGCGTGCTGGACCTGCGCGATCGCGGCGTGGGCGTGGTGGTCGGCCCCGGTTTGGTGACGGACCTGGCAACGCAGGCGGGCATGAACGCCGTGTTCCTGTATTCGCGTGACTCCGTGCGTGCGGCCTTCGATACCGCGCTGGAAGTCGTACAGGCCACACGCCGCGAAACCCTGCGCCGCCAGCGGCTGGACAACCTCCTGCAGCATCTGCGTGACGGTGTGGTCGCGCTGGATGCGCAGGGCCGCGTGGAGGCCATCAACCAGCGGCTGGCCACTGCATTGGGCATCGAGGCCAAGCAGGCAATCGGGCAACCGCTGCTGAGTATTGCGCCCAGCCTGTTCGGCTTGCTGCCCGATGCCGACGGCGACACGCTGGGCACCGTGCGGGGCGTGAATTACGTCATCCACCGTGGCCCGCTGACGAGCACCGGCGCCGGTGCCTCTGAAGGCACGGTCTTCACCTTCCAGGAATCCCGTGCGGTCGAGCGGCTGGACCGTACATTGCGCTCACGCCAGCGCCCGCAGCAGTTCAGCGCGCGCTACCGGCTCGAAGACCTCGTGGGCGAATCGATGCCGATGGAGCGTGTGCGCACGCTGGTGCGTCGCTATGCCAAATCCGACGCCACCGTGCTCGTGCTGGGCGAATCCGGCACGGGCAAGGAGATGGTCGCGCAGGGCATGCATCAGCTCAGCGCGCGGCGCGATTTTCCGTTTGTCGCCATCAACTGCGGCGCATTTCCCGAGGCGCTGCTGGAAAGCGAACTGTTCGGCTACGAAGAGGGCGCCTTCACCGGCGCGCGCAAGGGCGGCAAGACCGGGTTGATTGAAGCCGCGCACCGCGGCACGCTGTTTCTCGATGAAATCGGCGAGATGCCGCTGCCGCTGCAAAGCCGTCTGCTGCGCGTGTTGCAGGAGCGCGAGGTGGTGCGGCTGGGTTCCACCGAGCCCACACGCGTTGACATCCGCGTGGTGGCCGCCACACACCGCGCGCTCACAGACGCGGTAGAAGCCGGCACCTTCCGCGCCGACCTTTACTACCGGCTCAACATCCTGAGCATTGCGCTGCCCCCGCTGCGAGAACGGCCCGACGACGTGATGCCCCTGGCCGCTGAACTGCTCGTGCAAGCCGCGCGCCGCGAACCGCGCCTGCTGCTGCGCATTGCCGATACCGAAGAGGCCGCCCGTGTGCTGGCCGGCATTGCCGAGCCGCTGCGGCGCTACGCTTGGGCCGGCAACGTGCGAGAACTGCAGAGCGTGATCGAACGGATTGCCGTGGAGCTGGCTTACACCGAAGACGCCAGCGCCGTCACGCAAGATGTGCTGCGGCTGATTGCACCGGAAGTGTTTGCCCACGCCACGCCCGGCAAAGCAGCTGCACTCACGCTGCGCGAGCGCAGCCGTGGCGTGGAAGCCGAAGAGATACGTGCAGCGCTGGCAGCCCACGACGGCGATCGCGACGCCGTATGTGCGGCATTGGGCATCAGCAAGACGACGTTGTGGCGGCGGTTGCAGGCGGGTTAGATCAAAATTGCCCCGCGTAGGTGGTTGCGGTCGACTGCCGCGATGACTATCGTGCAATCCTCCATCGAGCCTCAATGCGTGCTGGCAGGCGCGCTACCAAGAAGGTCAACACCATGGCACAACAAAGCCGCCCCCACATCATTCTCGCCAGCCTGACGCTTGCTGGCGGGTCGCGCTATCCGTCGGCTCTGGGCCACCTCATCCGGACCGCTGCTGTTGCGGCATACCTGGCAAACGTTTTGGAGCTGGACGACGCCGAGCAGAGGCGCATCTACCTTGTGGCGCCCGTGCACGACATCGGCAAGCTGGGCATTCCGGATGACGTGCTGCTCAAGCCCGCCTCCCTGACCGACTCAGAGCAAGAGGTCATGCAGCGGCACTCGGATATCGGTGCCGACCTGCTGGCCGGAACGCCCGACCCGATCCTGCAGTTGGCAGCCAGCGTCGCGCGCCATCATCACGAGCATTTTGACGGCAGCGGCTATCCGGGCGGCCTCGCGGGTGACGATGTTCCGCTTGCCGCGCGGGTCGTAGCGATTGCCGATGCGTTCGACGCCATGCTTGAGCCACGCGTCTACCGCCAGGGGATGCCGGAAGACGACGCGCTCGATGTGGTGGCCGACCAGAGCGGCCGATATTTTGACCCGACGCTGGCGGAATGCTTCCTGAAGAACGTGGCAGGGGTTCGGCGCGCTCGTGCTGCTGCAGAAAGCCTGGTGCAGCAGTACGGCGACGTGTCGGGCGTCATCCGGTTCTACGGAGCGCGAGGCGAATCCCCTTCATTCTTGAGGTATATCCAGACGCTTGGATAACCGGCGCGCGGCGCAGCACGTCATTGCTGGCGGCACATGCCGGGGCGATGAAACGCCGTGTGCGCCCGTCATGCCAAACGGGATCACGCTCTTGGCGCAGATGTTTGCCTCGACACCAAATTTGGCGAGCTGCAGCCATGCAGCGCGATGCCCACACAACCCTTTGGACGGCTTTTCGGTGGGGCCGGAACCGTGGAGAATCGCGCTCCAACCCTGCTCGCCAACCTGTAGTTCGGAATGACAGAAAACAATCCCTCGGAGACCGCCCGGCACGCCCTCAAGCTGCTGGCCTCACGCAGGTTGGCGCCCACGCCAGACAACTTCGCCTCGATCTATTACGAAATCGCCGGCAGCAAGCCAAACGGAGACGCCCAGGACGCCGAACGGCTGGCCCTGGTACGCGAGTTGTGCGAACAACTCGCGCGCACGGTGGAATGCTGCCTGCCGGTGCTTGGTGAAGACGATGCCAGCATCGGCCCCGCCGCCTGGGCGCTGATCCGGGCTTGCCGCTCCGAATTTGAAAGCCTTGCCAATCTGAACGCCAAGCTCTCGACGTTCAACCACCGGTTGTCGCTTGCGGCCGAAGACCAGAACGAGATCCGCCGTGCGCTGCTGGGCCTGCTGCAGTTGGTGTTCGAGAACATCGGCGAGCTGTCGTTGGACGATCACTGGCTGCGCGGCCAGATCGACGCCCTGATGAAAGCCAGCGAAGCCCCCGTGAGCCTGCGCCGGCTGGATGACCTGCGGCGTCGCCTCATGGAGGTGATTCAGAAGCAAAGCTCGTTGAAGTCGAAGTCGATCGAAGCCCAGGAAGAGATGAAGCGGCTGCTGGCTGCCTTCATGGAGCGCCTGTCCGTTGCTGCTGAAACCTCCGGCGAGCATCATCGCCAGATGGAAGCCTGTGCCAAGAAGATCGAATCGGCCAACAGCATCGCAGAGATCGCGCCGGCCATTCAGGACGCGCTGTCAGCCACCCGCTGGATGTCGCTGGAGTCGGCCCGCAATCGCGACGTGCTGTCGGCCATGAAGGTCAAGGCCGAAGAGGCCGCCGCCGAGGTGGCGCAACTGCGCAAGGCGCTCGACATGGCATCGGCGTCGGCGCGCCACGATCTGCTGACCGGCGCGCTCAATCGCAAGGGTTTGGAAGAAGCGCTGGAGCGCGAAGTTGCCCGTGCGGCGCGCCAGAACACCGTGCTCTCCATTGCGTTCCTGGACATCGACGACTTCAAGTCGATCAACGACACGCACGGCCACAGCTTTGGCGACGATGCGCTGTCGCACCTGGCCCAGGTGGCCCGCGAATCGATGCGCCCACAAGACACGCTCGCCCGTTTTGGCGGCGAGGAATTCGTGATCCTGATGCCGGATACGCCGTTGGAAGAAGGTGTGCAGACCATCGTCCGCCTGCAGCGGGCGCTCACGCAGCGCTTCTTTGCAGCGGGCGACACCCGCCTGTTCATCACCTTCTCTGCCGGCGTGGCCGAAGTCGGCAAGGACGAACCGCCCATGGCGGCCATCCATCGCGCCGATCGCGGCATGTATCAGGCCAAGCGCGCCGGCAAGAACAAGGTCGTCAGCGTCTGAAGCGCGCCGACAACTTCTCGCCATTTACTCCAGCATCGATAGCGCATCCGCCAGCGACAGCACCGTCGTGCGCGATTCAAACGCCGTCGCAAAAAGATGGTCGTGCACGATCGGGTCCGGGTCGTAGCAGCAGTCCTTCACGGTGAACAGCCGGTAGTCCGCATCGCTCGCGTGGGCAATGGTCGACAGCATCACGCCCGTCGACGCCACCCCCACCATGATCAAGGTATCGATGCCCTTGGCGGATAACCGCACCTGCAGATCGGTGCCATAGAACACGCTGGCGCGGTGCGCGATGATGATCGGCTCATCCGGCTGCCGACCGAGCTCCGGCGAGATGCGATCTTCAACGAACAGCCCCAGTTGCTTCACGCCTTGCCCGTTCTTGTTCAACGGGCTGACTTCCGGATAGCCGGGGCTGAAGTGGAACTTCGCAAAATAGACGCTCACACCCTTGGCCCGCGCGGCGTCGCACAGCTTGCGGGTGTTGGAGAGCAACGTGGGTGCGACGGCCGGAAACAACGCCATGATGTCGGTCTGGTAGTGCATGACTAACAACGCCGTTTGCTTGGGAACAAGCGCGAATGTCGACATAGGGCTACACGATCCGGGGAGGGGCGGACGACTCTATCACGCGGCATCGCTGCCTGGACTGCCGCGTGCGATCAAGGCCGCACGACTAGGCCGACTCATGTCGGGTCTTATAATCTCCGCTTCCCAGACCCGACACCCCAGCCTCATGTTTTCTCCTCTCCACATCGCAGATCGATCAGTGCGTCGGGCCAGGAGACTCTGGGCAAACTACGGCATCTTCTGGCTCGGTGCCGTTCTCGTGGGTCTGGTATCCGTCGCCTACGCCAAGCTCATCGATTTGGGCTTCGAGCTTTTTCGCGGCATGGTGTCGCACGCGTTCTGGCTACCGATCGTCATTACACCGCTTGGCGCGGCGCTTGCCATCTGGCTGACGCGCCAGTTTTTTCGCGGTGCCGAGGGCAGCGGCATTCCGCAGGTCATTGCGACGCTGGAGGACGGGCGGCTGTCCAGTGCGCTGCTCTCCCTGCGCATCATGTTCGGCAAGATCGTGGTCTCGTTCCTCGGCATCCTCTGTGGCTTTACGATCGGCCGCGAGGGCCCCACGGTGCAGATTGGCGCATCGCTCATGTACGCCATGCGGCGGGGCTATCGTCGAAGCAGCAAGCACATCGAGCGACAGCTTGCCCTTGCAGGCGCAGCGGCCGGGCTTGCGGCCGCGTTCAACACGCCGCTGGCGGGCGTGGTGTTTGCCATTGAAGAACTCACGCGCAGTTTCGTGGCCCGCAACAGCGGCACGCTCATTACCGCCATCATTTTTTCTGGCGTGGTCGCGCTGGGCTTGCAAGGCAACTACCTGTATTTCGGGCGCATCCAGGCCATTGGGCAGTTTCATCTGGCGCTGGTGCCCGTGGTGATTGCCGCGAGCATCATTTCGGGCGTGGCGGGCGGCGCGTTCTGCTGGCTGCTGCTCAACATACCGCGCTGGATGCCTGCACGGCTGGTTGATATCAAACAAGGGCAACCGGTGTGGTTTGCCTTTTTGTGCGGCATCGCCATCGCGCTGATCGGCCTCGTTTCGGGCGGCACCACGTTCGGCAGCGGTTATGCAGAAGCGCGGGGCCTGCTGGAGACCCATCAGGCGCTCTCGCCGTTCTATGCGGTGCTCAAGTTCGGTGCGCTGATCGCGTCGTACCTGTCCGGCATTCCGGGCGGCATTTTTGCGCCGTCGCTGGCCATTGGGGCGGGGCTGGGCAACGTCATGTCGCTGGTGACATCGGCGATCCCGTTGCCGAGTCTTGCCGCGCTCTGCATGGTCGGCTACCTGGCGGCAGTCACGCAGTCGCCCATCACATCGTTCGTGATCGTGATGGAGATGATCGACGGCCACGAGATGGTCTTGCCGCTCATGGCCGTGGCATTGCTGTCCAGCCAGGTCTCCAAGGCGCTGTCGCCGTCGTTCTATCACACGCTTGCGCACCGGTTCCGGGCGTTGGCGCGACACCCTGTCGCGCAGTGAGCGCGCTCGTTTAACGGCACAAACGCGCTCACTTTGTATCGGCACGCTCACCAGCGCACCGACTCCTCAACCGGCCAGGAAGGCTCAACCGCGCCGCGCCGCCTCAATCGTCGCGATGTCAATCTTGCGCATCGTCATCATCACGTCGAAGGCGCGCTTGGCCGCTGCGCGGTCCGGGTCGGTAAAGGCCGCAGTGAGCGCGCGCGGCGTGATCTGCCACGACAGCCCCCACTTGTCTTTGCACCAGCCGCACGCGCTTTCCTGCCCGCCGTTGCTGACGATGGCGTCCCACAGCCGATCCGTCTCGGCCTGATCGTCGGTCGCAATCTGAAATGAGAATGCTTCGCTGTGCTTGAACTGCGGGCCGCCGTTCAGCCCCAGGCACGGAATGCCCGCCACGGTAAATTCCACCGTCAGCACATCGCCCTCCTGGCCGGCCGGGTACTCGCCCGGTGCGCGGTGCACAGCGGTGACTTTGCTGTCAGGGAAGGTCTTAGCGTAGAAGTTGGCTGCGTCCAGCGCATCGCGGTCGTACCACAGACAGATCGTGTTCTTGCTGACCATGCGTGTCTCCTGAAGAGCGGGCATCGGCGTGTGCGGTCGAGGCATTCCACAGAGTGCGCGTGCCCGTGAGGTGAAGTGGATGCCATTGCCGTGGCTTGCACTCTCGCACATTCCTACGGCAGAGGCGGGTACGGATTCTCGTAGGACTGACGCATCCGTCATGCCGGCTCGGGCAGCTTGGCGATCACCTTGATCTCGAACTGGAAACAGTAAAGCCACGTCCCGCCAATGCCTGTGAGCGTGGGGTGGGGCGCCTCGCCCACTTGCTCCAGCGCGAGGTGCGCCTACGAGATCATCGCGCTGGACGGAACGACGCGCCCTTTATCGGGCTGGTAGCGCCCCCTCAAGGTCGGGGTCCAGTTCCTCTAACCTCACAGTGCTTCGAGGAAGGGGTCGGGCTTGCTCGCCAGCAAACATCTGGAACACGCGATCGCCAATGCTTTTCAGTCCGTTCAACATGTCCGACGGGCTCATGCTCATGAGAGCCTCGATGCCACGTGCAGCGGCATGCCCCACTGGCCCCGGCATCGTCAAGTTCAATGCGCTCATCGCGATCGAGCCGACCAGCAGTCCACTTACGCCGCGCTCCATGAAGTCATTCGCCGCTTTGTTGGCCGCGAGTACCGCGAGCATGACCAGGCTCAGTCCAACAAACGTCTTGAACTCTTCCAAGGCGTCTTTGCGGCTTACGTTCTTGTCCGCCATCAAGCTGAACATCAATGCGGAGGTAAAGGCAGCGTCGGACGCGAGGTCCACAGTTCCAATCTTGTCAGGCAGCATCAAAACCGTCGTTGCTGTGCAAACCGCGGTCGAGAATAGAGCGAGCGCGAGTTTTGCGGAGCGGTCGCTATTCTGTGCGTGCCCCTCGGCGGCCGGAAGACCGATGCACTCGGCGAGTTCGTCTGCAATGCGCTGATAGGCGTTGACCGCAATCGCCACCTGCTTACTCAAGTGGGGGCTCAGCTCACGGCCGTGCTCCGTAATGAACCTATCCTTGGCGCCATTGAGTATCTGCTGGTCCATCTCGACCGCGTTTTTCACTGCATCCAGCGCGGCTTTCGTTTCGGAAGAGAGCGCCACGCCTGCCTTGCGCAAGTCTGGATGTTTCGACCCGGTCCGCCAGACGTTGTACTTGTCCCGAATTTCTTTCGAGAGAAAGCCGCCGAACAGTGCACCGGTCGATACGGCGCCGGCCGCAATGTTGAACGCCGGACTGTCGTTGAGGAATCGCAGGCCGCTGACAAACGTAGGCAGGGCAAACTCCACCGCTTGCACTGTGTTCGCGTAGTAGCGCGCCATCGCACGGTCTTTCAGGAGATTGTTGTCTGTCGTCGGCGTGCGAATCATGCCGATGGCTTCGACCATTGCTTTGGCCATCAGCGCCACAATTTCCGCTTCAGTCTTCTGTTGCCGTGGCTTCGTCATGAGCGGGATCATCAACGGCAACGGCGCGAGCAGGGCGTTCAGGCCAACAACCTTCGCGGCACGTTCGCCCAGCGGTTTATCCGTTTGCAGTGCTTTGAGCGTGACCCCCACCTCATCAAGGCGCGCTTTGAATCGCGTTGCCAGCGCGCCATCGAGCCCCGCGCTATCCAGGTGGGTCTTCAACTCCGAAACGTGGCCTGCCAGGCGATCCAGCCGGGCGCCATGGCCATCGGCATTGGCCTCGTCCGTGGGGGCCCGCAATGCCGCGATGAATTCATGATCGTCGGCTTGGCTCAGCAGTGTGCGTATGTCGGCCATGTTCCATAGCCGTTGCATGACGCCGGCTTGCGAAGATGCTGCCAATGGCATCGACGCGTCTTGCGTGCTGCCCGGCGGGACTGGCCCGTGCGCATCACCGATCTCGACGCTGTGTTCGCTCCTGGCGCTAGAGGCGGGTGTCCTGATTCCGCTTACGCCGGGGCTACGAGCGTGCTGTCCCGTCGCGACGGAGCGTTGACTGGCTGTTGCCAGCCTTCGGCCGGCCGCTCGGCGTGTTTTCGTCTCTGTTGAGTCGTCGGACAAAGCGGCACCGAGCCGCGCCGGAAGGCTACGCGTGCGGCGAAGCCCATGCAACGGGCTACCTTCCGCCACGGAAGACCGTGATGCACCCGCTGATGCGACGTGAACTTCATTCCCGGGAGTGTGACTCTGCTCAGCAACTGTCGGCATGGCGACGTTGCCGGTTGGATTGATTTTCATCGTTTCGAGACTCCAATTCTGTACACCGTGACTGCGGCAAGCGCTGCCTACGGCGTCGAGGTATGCGCCATATGGCAAGTGAACGTTCCACAGTACGTTGGAGCGTCGATAAAGGTCACGGATAACGCGAAGGGCAGGGGAACGTGACGAAACTCTCCGATCCGGTATGGCGAAACTTCGTATCCGGTCGTGTTCTTCGACGCGCTGCGGATGAAGTTTCGGGAGGATGCCGTAGTACGCAGCCAGGCCGCCGGTCTGGCGCTGGCCGGGTCCTGTCCGACGGCACGCGCGGCATCGGGGCCTGGGGTGGCCGTGATCGCAATCCGCGCCTAAATATTTCAAATAGGTGTCAATTTGATGACAAATGCATCGATTCGCAGAGGAATTGCTGCCACACCGGAATATCACTCTTCGGAGGGATGTGTGAAGGAATTGTGAAAGTTATGCTGGGGTAAAAGAAAACAAGCGGGGCCGACACATTGATTGGCGCCGCATCAGTCGGGGTACGCCATGAAATTCGCCATCCTTACCAGCAATCCCTCCAACTTTGCGTTCGTGACGGCTTGCCTCTCAGCGCAAGACGTGTCGTGCGAGCGATTCGACGATGCATTGGCGTTGCTGCGCGCGCGGCGCAGTGAGGTCTTCGATTTGCTGATGATCGATGCACAGCTATTCAGCACGGCCGGCAAACTCGTGCTGTCCTGGCGCGAGTGCAACGCCGATATGTGCTGGCCAACGCTGGTGTTCGGCAATTTTGTCGAACGCGCCGAAATGCGGGCCGTTTTTGACAGCGCTGTCGATGACTTCATCACCGGCCACTTCACCGCCGAGGAGTTGAAGGCGCGTGTGCGCCGCATCCTGCGCAGCGCCGAGCACGGCACGCAGCAAACCGAGTCCGCCACGCGTGCGGTGGTCGGGCCATACCGTTTGTGCCGGCTTACCCGGACGGTGACGTTGCACGGCACGCCCATCCGTTTGACCGCCCGCGAATTTGCCACGGCCTGGCTGTTGTTTTCGTCTTCGGGGGCGTTCCTGTCACGTCAGCAGATCGCTTCCGCAGTGTGGGGGACGGACGCCAGCGTTGCTGAGCGCTCCATCGAACAGCACGTCTACAAGCTGCGCAAGAAGCTGTGCTTCGGAAAGGCCACGGGGGTCGAGCTCAAGACGGTCTATGCGCGTGGCTACCAACTGGCGGTACATGAGGAAGAGAGGCAGGCGACGACTATTGCGTCTGCACTACAGCTGGCCGCCTGAAGGCAAACGCCTGCCCGATGCCGCCACGCGCTCTGCAGCAGCGCCGTTGGCGCGGCTACCGCGCTGCGTTCTGCGGAATTCCTCGATGGCCCTTTTATATAGAGACGGTCGGTAGGTCGGTCGTGCTCAGTTGGCGCCGCCCGTTGTTGCGCCAGCCGGTGCGGATGCGGGGGCCGGGCCCGGCGTGGGTGCCGGCGGCGTGGTCACCGCAGGAGCCGATGCCGGTGCAGCATCAACTGGCGCCTTCGATGCCGGTGCAGAAGCCGGCGCAACCACAGGCGCCGCCGCAGGCGTTGAAGCGGGCACAGACGCCGGCGCAGCAGCCGCAGCCGAAGCCGGCGCCGCCACCGGCACAGGCGGCGCGGCCGGCGTGGGCACCACCGGCGTCGTCATCTTCATCGGCTCGCCCTGCGGCGTGGGGGCGGGCTCGGGCAGCGGGGCCACGTGTTCCTTCTCTGCCGCCTTGGCCACCTTGCGGTCATGGCGGGCCGGGTCGATCTTCAGGAAGTGGTCGACCAGGTTGAAGTAGCGCTCGTAGAACACGCCGGCCGGAATCGTCTCGCTTGCCACCTTCACCATCGAATCGTCACCCGAGCCGATGGGCAGCGACACCGACCCCAGGATGCTCAACCCCACGCTTGCCGACGTGCTCGTCTTCTTGAGCGTGTAGCGGTCTTGCACCGCGTTCACATAGGCCGTGCTCGACGTGCCCTCGGTATTGGCTTCTGCGCACACCACGTGGAACGAGATCACCACGTGCGAATCATTGCTCGGCTGGAAATTCTTGCTGCCGTCGATCGTGTCAGCGCGCGGCGAACTCGACACATACCCCTGGCTCAGCAGCGCCCGGCGTGCCGCCTCGCACGTCGCGTCGGACTTGGCGTGGAAGGTGCGCGCATACGGGCTTGCCGCCGCATCGAACTGCTCCTGCTGATAGAGCGGCGTGGGCGCAGAGCTGCACGCAGCCAGAGCGGCAGCCATGCTGGCAGCAGCGCACAAAACAGACAACGGACGGAAGCGGTAGGGCATGGCGTTGGGTAAAAGGGCTTGGCCGGGTGACGTTGCGGCCCGGTGGCCACCGCAGGTGCGGCGCAAGTTTTGTGCGCGGCAGGCGGTGGCGGCTTAGGCGGGTGGCCGGGCGACATTATAAGTTTGTCGGGTGACGGAAACAGACTTCGGCGGCCGCAATGCCTGTCTTGGCCGGGTGCCCTATCAGAAGTGTTGTAACAACGACTCAACGGTCGTTCTGCCGTGCAACGCCGCCAGCCAGCGCCGCGGAATGGCGTCTTCCCCGTAGACCAATCCAGCCAATCCGCCGGCAATACATGCCGTGGTGTCCGTGTCGTTGCCCAGCGCAACCGCCCGCTTAACACAGTCCTCATAGCTGTGTGTCGACAGCACGCAGTGCATTGCCGACCAGAAGCTGTCGACCACATAGCCCGACCCTTGCGGAGCGTCGAAGCGCCCATCCAGCGCGATCTTCAGTTCGCTCTCTTCCGGCGTGCCGGTATGGCGGTCGAGCAGCGCGTCCTCGGCGGCGCGTACTGCATCGGCTGCGGACTGGCCTTCCAGAATGCCCATGGCAGTCAGGCAGTAGAGCGCACAACAGAGTTGAGAGCGCACATGCCCGTGCGTGGGCAGGCTCTGCTTGCGGGCAAGGTGGATTGCGTCGTCGCGAGTGGTCGCCACCATGACGACGGGCAGGCAACGCATGAGCGATCCGTTGCCGTTGTCGCGTTCGCCGTCCGGCCCGGACGTGGACGCGCTCTTGCCAGCCGCGATGGCGTAGAAAGCCTGCCGGGTTTGCAAGCCGACATCGAAGACATTGCCGTCTGGTGTGAACGCGCCTTGCTGGAACCAGTTCAGCAGGTTTGCAGCAAAGGTGTCGAGGTTCAGCGTTCGGTCACGCAGCAGCGCATCGAGCAGGGCCAGCGCCTGGGCACCGTCGTCGCTCCACGTGCCAGGTGGCACGCCCACGTGTGCACGGTTAAAGCCCACTGGCGGCGTCATCTCGATCTCAGCAGAGGGCGGGATCGACGCAGCGTCGTGAAATTCGTAAGGCACGCCTAGGGCATCGCCGATCAGGAGGCCAAGGAGACCACCGCGCAGGCGCGTTTGGCGGGATGGGGTTGTCATGTGCGGGTGTTTGTTAGTAGCGGCTGGCTAGAGGATCGCCAAATGCGCAATGCCGAGGCCCGCAGCGCCGCCGGCCAGTGCGGCCGCATAGGTGTTTTCTGTCGTGAGATAGCCCACCAGCCCCAGCACAAACGCACCCGAATACCCACGCGGCCTTCTTGCGGCTCATCGTGTAGTGCAGCCGATATGCGGCAACCATGTCTTGTTCAGTGGTCTGGAAGCGGATAGCCATAACGATGCGCGGAAGAGGTGCCGCATCGTACCCGAGAGAATTTGCGCGAGTAAGTGGCAGCGGCCGCACAGCCAATGGCAAATGTGAAAGCGCGCCGCCAGCCCGTCGCTCCGGACATGCCCAATTCTTAATTCAGATTTTCGTCAAATATAAATCAGCCCCGCCGTTTCGATCTTTATCAACCCCCACCCCAAAAAACCACCCAAAACCCCACCAACGGGGGCAGCGCAATCCCAACGCATCGCCTATGCTATTTCCCAATTAAAAACCGGCGCCCTGATTTGAATCGGATTATCAGAGAAAGCGCCTAGTCATAAATATCTAAAAAGCATTAGGCCGGGGGCGGTAGATGGGGCGGAGGAGAAAACAAGCATCCACCAGCGACATGCTGTTGGCGCTGCCGTGGTGGATGCTGGCCATTGGCTCGGCGGCCAGTTACCTGATTCTTCACAACATCCTCCCGGCCGCGTTTGGCGCCAACCCACTGTTGAGCGCCATCGGCATGCTGGCGCGCGGGCTGGCTTGGATGCCCGCGCTGCTGCTCGGCTTCTTTGCCGTGCTGTCGTACCTGCGGGCGCGCAACCGGCAGGCCGATGCCCGGCTCGGGCCCCCGCGCACGGAACCGACTGGGCGAGCCCGCCCGCCGAAGGCACCGCCCCAGCCCGCCCGCAACGCCGCGGGCAGCAACACACCCAACCCGCCTAATCCGCCTAACACCACACGCAACACCACCACACCCACGCAAGCCCCTACGCCGGCAGAACCCGCCACGCCCCAGAGCTGGACGCTGGAGGCCATCCAGTCGCTTGAGTGGAAGCGGTTCGAGCTGCTGTGCGTGCAGTACTACGAGCAGATGGGGTTTGCCGTGAAGACCGTGCCGCACGGCCCGGACGGCGGCATTGACGCCACGCTGTACAAGGCCGGCCTGGATGCGCCCGTGGCGGTGGTCCAGTGCAAGGCGTGGTCCAAGCCCGTGAAGGTGGAACAGGTGCGGGCGTTGGGCGGCTCCATGCTGGCGCACAAGGTCAAGCGGGGCGTGTTCTGGTCTTTGTCCGGTTATGTCGGCAACCCGGTGCAGGAGTTTTCAGAGCTTGCTGGTATCCAGCTATTGGACGGGCCGGCGGTGCTTGAGCGCATCCGAGCACTGGCCGAAGACAAGCAGGCCGCGCTGCTGGCAAAGTGTTTGAGGGGGATTACCGGACGCCTTCGTGCCCGGCTTGCGGGGTGAAGCTGGTGGCGCGGAATGGGAAGAGTGGGGCGTTTTGGGGGTGCAGTAATTACCGGGTGGGGTGTCGGTATACGTTGCAGATGGGGCGCGCAGTCAGTGTAGGTGCGACTTTCAATGACGGAATAGCGGATCGTATTTATTAAATGCTAAAAAGAACTATTAGCCTGTCTGTTGATGCCAAGACTTTTCCTAAAGGGTTAGTTCCTGCTTTTCTTGCTGGATCAGGTGCGGCCACATTAGATATGGGTCAAGCATTATTGATGCTTGGTACACTTAGTATTCCAGGTGGGTTTACTTCCGCATCGCCTGCCAGATACTGGAGTTGGGTTAGATATTTTTCTGCGATATCGCCGCATTCGGATCTGAGAATAGTGCAGCAATTTGTGGATCTCGATCCGCATCAAAAAACAATACTAAGTGACGATTTTGGTGTTGCAGTTACGACGCAGCTTATTTTTGACAAACTGGGTGGATTCAAGGATGTCGTGGATGGTCGACAATTTATTAGTCTGTACGCAAGCCTAATTAGATCAGGTGGGTTAAAAAAGAAATTTCCAAAGGTGGGGCCGGGAAAGTGCCCGGATTTTGTGATCTTGGATAAATCTGGCAAGTGGCATGTATTGGAGTGCAAGGGGACTCAAACAAGTGGGGTTGTTAGAAATGGTCAGTTAAAAACTGCCTTTGATCAAAAAAATGCTATCCAGGTAAAAGGGGCCGTGCGAGGCGAGCGTTTGGCTGCTGGTCTATATCTGGCTGACGAGTATTCCACAATTAGTTCAAGCATCAAGATTGTGGATCCCGAGCCAGAGCCTTACGTTACCGTCGATTACAGGCGGCAACACGATGCAGAGAAGGTGCAGCGTAGATTGGCTATTTCGCGAGCTCTAGGATTATCAGGATTTATTCCCTTGGCGGAAGAGTTATCAATGCCGACGGAAATTCATGAGGATACTATTCAGTTTTTGAGCACGGAGGAGCGCCGGCGCGCAAAAATCCCTGCTGCTGATAGATTGAATGCCGCCGTTGTTATGTTGGCACGTACAAAGACTTCCCCATTCGCTGTGAGGAAAAAAGAATTTACAGGCCGGAGCGTGACAATTGAATTGCCATCATCGCCGTTTTCTGACCGCGGGGGATTTTCGCGGGTCAAGGTGAGCGTGGGTATCGACGTCAATCTCTTGGAGAAGATACGAGGGATATCAAAAGTTGGTATGGGTGTGATTGAAGAGGTTGACGACCGGATCGGTGATCTAATTTCTCAGGGCGAAGTCGTTGTTGATTCGAATGAAAGTGAGATTTCCATAAGGGCCGGGAATTTCTATGCCGCTGATCTTCAATTCATTTAATGGTGGTGCGATAAGGGACCAAGTTCGGTGTAAAGCTTCCTAGAATATTGGAGGGGGGATGGCCTTCTATCTAAGAGATCAGCACATTGTCAATGTCAGTTTAGACGATGATGCGCTTTTGCATATAAATAATGTATTCGAGGATAGATTCTCGAAATTAAAGACAGAGCTGGGCGCTGTTGGGAAGGTTGCGCATTTTACTTACATAATAAGATTTGACAATAAGGGCTATCGTGTTTTCTCCCTTGATGAGTTGATGGCGTATTTCAATCAGGCGCGCCAAGTTGAGAGGGTACTTTTTGCGATTGAATCGCAAGATGCACTAGCGAGTGGTAGAAGCACTGGTGCATATCTCGAGCTTTGTCTGGACTCTAGAGAGCCAAATCGTTGTGTTCTCGTTTCTTCTTCTGACGATAAGGACTGGGCCGAGGCTTCTTTCGCAACAGTGCATGAGGTGCTAGCAAAATACAGGACAAGAGCGGGGCTGGTTAGAAATCCATGGACGAGCTTTGTTGTGCAAATAATGGGGGTGATTCTGGGTTTTTTTGTAAGTTTGTGGATTTCATTTAAGGTGTCCCCGAATCTTAAATTCGAAAATTCATTTGTAATATCATTTTTATTTATTATATTGATTTTTTCAAATATATGGGGTTATGCGAATAATATGTTTATGGGTTTTGTTTGGAAGCTTTTCCCGAATGTGGAGTTTATTCGGCCGGCCAAAGCCAGGTTGCATTGGATCCTCCAAGCAATTGTGGGGTCTTCCGCATTTGCGGTCGTCGTTTACATGCTGGGCATGGTGGCAACATTTGTATCGGATTTGATTTCGCGCGCTTTATAGATTGTGGCCGGACCTCAGTGAGACAAGCTTTATGTGTTGCGTGATCGCTTGCTTGGCCTGATCCATACCCGCTAAACTCCCCCCGCTGCGGCAACAACCGCAGCCGAGACTGCAATCTCGATCGTTCCTGTCCGGAAGAAACTCAAGTTTCTACCGCTGTCGTCGTTCGCCCATTCGGGCGGGCCCGACAGGGAGGGCTTCGGCCCTGCCGTCATGACAGTAACGTCGGTATTGCAGACCTTGTCGTGTGCCCGCCCACCCTCCCGGGTGGGTGGCTCCTCACTCAACCAGAGGCAAGACAATGGATCAACCGACCCAAGCCGTACCCATCCCACGCGGGCATCGCCCTGCAAATTGCAGCTCCACCTGCATCGCGCAACGTCCTCCGTCCGGAGGTGCCCGATGAGCCTTGAGACCAACATCCTGTATGCACAAGGCGCCCTGAGCGCGCGGGATTATCTGCGGCGCGCGCAGATGCACATGAAGATGCACCGGCAGTTCGAGCCGCATACGCTGCGCTTTGAGCTTCAGTTCCACGTCAAGGACAAGGCCCTCGATTACCAGGCCGGGTTCATGGACGCGATTGGGGCCTACATGCTGACCACGCTCGATGGCGTGACAGTTGACCTGTACCGGTGGGAAGTGCTGCAAGTGCTGGACCGCGTGAACCGCAAGAAGAAATAACTAAAACAGCAGTAAAAGCGAACCCGCGACGGGCGGGGGCGCTAGCGTCGGGCGCAACGCCCAACCCTTTATGTGCCGAGCCCAGCAGGCCGAGCACGACACTCAAAGGCCCGACCGCCACGGTCCGAGGCCCATACGCCGAGCGCCAACACCCAAGCGCCGCTTTCAGACATTCAAAGTTTCGAGCCCAAACACTCGCGTGCCGAGGTTAGAGGGTCGACTGCCGAGCTAAAACTGTCGAACGTCGAGCTCGGAGCTCGGAAGATGGAGTTCAGAACTCGACACGCCGAGCTCGGAGCTCGGATGATGGAGTTCAGAGCTCGACACGCCGAGCTCAGAGCTCGGAAGATGGAGTTCAGAACTCGACACGCCGAGCTCGGAGCTCGGACGATGGAGTTCAGAGCTCGACACGCCGAGCTCGGAGCTCGGAAGATGGAGTTCAGAACTCGACACGCCGAGCTCGGAGCTCGGAAGATGGAGTTCAGAACTCGACACGCCGAGCTCGGAGCTCGGAACGTGGAGTTCAGAACCCGGTGCGCCGTTAGATGCGCCGCTTAGCTCACCTGTTGGCTGCGTTGATAAATCGTCGCCAGCTCCGTGCGGTTTCGCGCACCCAGCCGCGCGAGCAGTTGGCGCATGTGGGTTTTGACGGTTTCGACGCTGATATGCAGCCGTTCCGCAATCTCAGAGTTCGAGCGGCCGCAGACCACCTCTTGAAGAATGTCGTGTTGGCGGCGTGTAAGGGGCCTGGGCTCCGCATGGGCCAGCAATGTGTCGGCGCCCACGCCGCCGGCCGGCACGGGTGGTTGCAATGCGCCGCTCAGCATCTGCTGCACGTCTTTCAGCGCCATCGGCTGCAACGTGGTCTGCGATGGCAGCCAGGTGGAGTCGTTCAGTAGCGAGCTGTCCAGAAATATGACGGCCAGCGGTGCGGGCGCCGCGTCCCAACGCGCAACCATGGCGGTTGATGGAAGGCTGGTGCGGTATAAGTCCGGCAGGCTGGTCGACGATAGTAGTGGCGCTGGCATGCGGGTTCCCTCAGAAAAGCACGATGCAACTTCGGTTAAGGCCGCGGGGGTGCCGGTTCAAAGCCGACAGACAGTCCTCCGCAGGCGCACTATCGCAAAATCGGGCGGCCGGCAACCATAGCTATGGATAGCGATGGTCAGTGCGGGGCGGGTGCGTTACGCGGGGTGGGCCAAATCCTGCTTTGACCAGAAATCAGCAGCGCTTGGCACCACTGAAGTGCACGGGCTATAGCCCAGCGCCGTTATGCCGATAGTCCTATTTGTATTGGTGCTGACACGCGTGACCAGATCACCACACCGAATTCCCAGACTCAGCACCCGGTAGTAGGCCGGCCAAGCCATTGATGGATCTTTCCACTGCAGAACTGCGCGCGCTGCTCGATATCACGGGGCGTCTTCATGAGCCCGCGAGCGGCAGCCTTGTCGAACGCCCTGAGCTGATCCAAAAGCTCGGGTCGCTGCTGCATGTCGATCTCATGGCGCAGTTGTTCTGGTGGCCGGGCGGTGCGCACCACCCACATTCCAGCGCCTTGTGGGGCCGGGATCAGGGCATGCGCGCGGAGTACCGACACTATTTCCATGCGCTCGATCCGATCGCGGAGCTGCTGCAAGACAGCTTTGAACCCGTGGTGATCGAGCGGAAGATTTCCCGTGCGGAATGGGGCCGCTCGGAGTACTTCACCGACTATCTCTGTCGGCATCAGGCGTATCCGGGCGTCAGCCTGCGCCTGCCCTACGCCAACGGGATGCTGCTGGACTATCGATTCAGCACCAGTGACCCAAAAAAGCGTTTCGGCGAGCGAGAGATCTTGTTGCTCAGCCTCCTGAAGCCGCATCTGCTGAATGCCCAGCAGCTTCGCGTGATTCAGGAGTCGGAGGAAG
The DNA here is from genome assembly GCF_052045975.1 of Ralstonia sp. 22086. NCBI lineage: Bacteria > Pseudomonadati > Pseudomonadota > Betaproteobacteria > Burkholderiales > Burkholderiaceae > Ralstonia > Ralstonia sp. 22086. Next base: position 720,769 of record NZ_JBQEPZ010000004.1, read on the forward strand.
TCGGCGCCGATACCGAGATGCACACGCCCACGTTTGAGCTGAACGGCACGTCGCCACCCCAGCCGAACGCAAAGGCCCGCGCCATCCTGGCCGGCGTCAGCAGTGAGGAGCGTGATGCGCTCTATGTCGAATTGGCTGCAGTCGCCAACGGATCGCGCGACGCGCAGTGGAACGGCTTCGAGTTTTGCGTGGAGCGGCCGGGTGAGGACAGCTGCGCCGCGCCGGTGTATCGGGTTCACCTGATCGCGCGGGTGGTGGGGTCGTCTGCGTGGTTCCAGCAGCGGTTTGGCGTGACCGCGCGCGAAGGCGAGGTCTGCCACCTGATGCTCAAGGGCATGTCAGACAAGCAGATCGCCCTGGCCCTGAACATCAGTTACTGGACGGTGCGCACCCACGTCGGGCACATCATGAGAAAGGTGGGCGTGGATTCACGCAGTGCCATCGGCCTTGCCGCCATCACAGTCGGCGGACTACCGAAATAATGTATGTGCGCGTGCACATGTGTGCCGCGCGGGCAACGGTTTGGTTGCCGGAAATTCAAACATCCTCAAATCGGTTTTTCAAAAAGACGTTAGTCTGGTGACGCTGCGCCGCAGCAGAGCAGCAGAGCAGCAGAGCCTCAGACAATCGGCAACCGCTTGGTCGACTTCACCTGACGAAGCGAGATGTTCGAGCGGATGCCAAACACACCGGGCAGCTTTCTCAAGACCTTTTCAACGAAGCGGCTGTAGTCGTCCAGATCGGTGGCGACCACCTGGAGCAGGTAGTCGGCTTCGCCCGTGGTGTTGTCGCAGGCCAGGATGTTGGGGCTGGCCAGGATGAGCCGTTCGAACTCCGCCGTCACCTCTTCGGTGTGTTGGGTGCACATGATCTGCACGTAGGCCATCACGCCCATCCCAAGCTTGCGACGGTCGAGCGCCGCGTGATAGCCCTCGATCAGGCCCGCATCATCCAGGCGCTTGAGCCGCCGCCAGCATGACGCTTCACTCAACGAAAAGCGCTCCGCCAGCTTGGCATTGGAGACGCGTCCGTCCTGCTGGAGCTGATCCAATAGGCCCAGATCGATGGAGTCGAGTGCTTCCATGAAATCTCCTTTCCACGGCGTGTCGGAATTGGAAAGGGCGCTTCGCAAGACTCCAGAAACGCCCTCAAATTAGAAAGGTACTTTCGGCTGCTGCGGCTTATATTGCAACGCTTATCCGCCAAGCGTTGCAATCATGAAAGCCATTGTCTACGAAGCCTTCGGCGCCGTGCCGAAGTACATGAACGTTCCAGACCCGACGCCGGCATCGGATGGCGTGGTCGTGCAGGTCATGGCCAGCGGCGTCTGCCGCAGCGACTGGCACGGCTGGATGGGCCACGACACGGATATCGAGCTGCCGCACGTGCCGGGTCACGAGCTGGCCGGCGTGGTTGCGGCGGTGGGCGCGGATGTGACGCGCTGGAAGGTCGGTGACCGTGTAACGGTGCCGTTCGTGGCCGGCTGTGGTCACTGCCCCGAATGCCATGCGGGGCATCAACAGGTGTGCGAACAACAGTTTCAGCCCGGCTTTACGCACTGGGGCTCGTTTGCTGAATACGTCGGCATTGGCTATGCCGACCTGAACCTCGTGCGCTTGCCTGATGACCTGGACTTCACCACGGCGGCCAGCCTCGGTTGCCGCTTCGTGACGGCGTTTCGTGCGGTTGTCGACCAGGGCAAGACCTCGGCCGGCCAATGGGTAGCGGTGCACGGGTGCGGCGGCGTGGGCCTGTCGGCCATCATGATCGCCAACGCCATCGGCGCAAATGTCGTGGCCATCGACATTTCTGACAGCGCGCTGGAGTTGGCGCGCGCGCTCGGTGCCGTCGCAACGGTCAATGCATCGCGCGAGTCTGACGTGGTTGAGGCCGTGCGGGGCATCACGCAAGGCGGCGCGCATGTGTCGCTCGATGCGCTGGGCCACCCCGCCACCTGCTTCAACTCGATCAGCAATCTGCGCCGGCGTGGCAAGCATGTGCAGGTTGGCCTGATGCTGGGCGATCACACGACACCCGCAGTGCCCATGAGCAAGGTCATCGCGCATGAGCTGGAGATTCTGGGCAGCCACGGCATGCAGGCCCATCGCTATGGCCCCATGCTCGACATGATCCGCACGGGCAAGCTGCAGCCTGGGCGAATGGTGCGCAGGGAGATCAGCCTCAGCGCCTCGATCGAGGCATTGACCAACATGAACAGGTTTGAAGCCGCCGGGGTGACGGTGATCACGGATTTCTCATCCTGAGCCCGTCAAGGCTGCCCCTGGGCGGTGTTGAGTGGATCACTTGCGTTGCCGCTCAATGGTCGAGGGTCGGCCGCCACCGCCGCCGCATCGCTAGTCATAGGGATGGATGAACACACTGTGATCGCTATCCTGTGGCGAAACACAACAGCGGGGTAGACGTGTTGATCAACCCCGCACCGTCGGGGCTTGCCATGAAATTTGCCGTACTCACCACCAACCCATCCAGTTTCACCTACATAGCAGCATGCCTGTCTTCGCAGGGCGTAACCTGCGTGCGGTTCGACGACGCATTGGCCCTGATGCGCATCGGACATACCGAGGCGTTCCAGGTGGTGATGATTGATGCGCAGCAGTTCGGCTCTGCCGCCCGGCTGTTGCTCTCCGGGCGCGGGCGCAACGCCAATCTGTGCCGGCCCACATTGGTGTTTGGCGACTTTGCCAGCCGCCACGAAATCCTCGGCGCTTTCGATGCCGGCATCGACGATGTCATTTCCGGCCACTTCAGTGCCGAAGAGTTATGCGCGCGCGTGCAGCGCATCCTGCGCGGGGCCGGCAAGTCGACGCAGGTCGCCATCGATACACAACTCGCGGCCGGGCCCTACCGTCTGTGTCGCCTGACCCGCACCGCCACATTGCACGGCGTACCGATCCGCCTGACCGCACGTGAATTTGCCACGGCGTGGCTGTTGTTCTCTTCGTCCGGGTCGTTTCTGTCACGCCAGCAGATCGCCTCTGCCGTATGGGGCACGGACGCCAGCATTGCAGAGCGCTCGATCGAACAGCACATCTACAAGCTGCGCAAGAAGCTCGGCTTCGGCCAGGCAACTGGCGTCGAGCTCAAGACGGTGTATTCGCGCGGCTATCAGCTGGCCGTGCAGCCCGCAGCGGAGCAGTCGGAGAGCATCGACCCGAACGCGAAGCTGGCAGCTTGAAGTGTGTGTGCCGGCATGCTTTAACGGGTCTTGTTGGCTTGCGGTTGAGTGAGCAGCTTTAACCGACGACCAGATAGTGCCCATCCTGTTTGACGACATAGTGATGACGAATGCCGGCGACAGGTGAAGCGACAGCCAGAACGCTGAGCGTAGCCAAAGAGGGGTGAGGCTCGGCGCGGTCCAGGAAATGTCCGAGCATGCCTTTGGTGGACAGTTCATCGGCAATTTCAAGCCCTTGGCGTTTCATGCGCTCCCAGCGCAGCTTGCTCGGCGCTTCCCCCTCAGACGCCTCAGCCGTGTCGACATGATTCACGCGGGTTTCACCATGGGCGTTGTAGATCGCCATGGTGCAGCCGGTGAACGGGCCACTCACCGTGGGTTGGCCCTGCATCCGCGTGTAGCTGATCGCGCCTGCGACGTAGGGCAGGACGTTGATCTTGTGCTGTCCGGATTGGTCGGCGTGGAAAACGACTTCGTTGCCGGTAACGGTGTAGCTGCCGCTCAAGCCACGATGAACCTCTGCGTTGTCAGCGCCAATGACGCCCCCTCCGTCCAGCAGTCTGGCAAGGCCCTTGATCACCATTCCTTTTCGGAGTGGAAGCGCGTCGTCAGCCGCAACCTCTGGCGGTTGCGATACTGCGCTCACGGAATGCCGGGTGGGCGAGCTGGTCGACCGACCCCGTAGACGTGGGGTCAGGCCCCCGAGCAGTCCACTGGCTTGCCTCGCCCGGGGTTCGCTTCGAGCGGTCTCGCTTGTGCCCGACACTGCGGTGCTTGTCTTCTCGGTTGGCCGCAGGCAGGCGGAAAGCGGGTTTGGGATTTTCATGGATCTCTTGGGCTACTTGGTACGGCGCTTCAGTGCTGCACATTGTCTTTAACCAGCATCAGGGCGATGAAGTGCCGCGCTTGGGGCTGGTGTGTGTGGTCGCCTTCGCATGCGTGCTTGACTCGTGCATGCCGGCACGCCGCTTTACTGGTCTTTCCAAGCCAAAGAGAAGCCAAGCGAGGATGCGCTTGGCTTCGGAAGGAAAGACAGTCCGATGATCAGTCTGGCCGCTTCAAAAAGATGGCTTCAAGGTGCACCCGGTCAGGCGTCCGGAATTGATCAGCGAAGAATTTTGCGGTGTCGCGGAACTCCAAAGATGTTCCGTGAAACGGTTCCCGGATCGTCAAGTGAAACTTCCCTTGCGATTCGCGAATGCCGTCCAACATGACCACGTGGCCGCCTTTCGCGAAAATGCACGGCCCCATCTCGTTGATCTTCTTTGCAAGATCCCGCCAAGCTTGCTTGCGGCTCGGATGGGCAGAACCGAAAGTGCCCTTTTTGTAGCTGATGTCGTGTTCCACCATGACAGGCGTCCAACCCGTCTTGTGCTGGAGCGAGGCCATGATCTCGGACAGCTCGCGCCGATTACCCATGTTCTCCCCTTCGTAGCGATCAGCGTTATGGAACCCGATATGCCCGTGATCGAACATCATCATGAGCTCGCAAGCATTCGTGCAATCGCGGAAACCAGGCTGAGGGACTAGCACCTTTCCGTTTGGCAGGGGGTACGCCTGGAACTGCCAGCCGACCTTGATCGGGCTCACTGCATAGCCGTCGACCTCGAATGCTGCATGCGATCCGTTTCCGGACACGCTGAAGCCGCCAATGCGTTTGGTCACCCGATCCGCAGGGGCGTCGTAAATGAGGCCCTTCTCAACTTGCGCCATATAGTTGCGGCTACTGTCGCCAGCGCTCGGAAAGCGGCGAACCAAGCCATCGCTGCAGCGGACCATCGGCTCTGCTAGCGGGCCATACTTCACGTGCGCGGGAATCCCGTAGGCAGCAGACGGCTTCTCGTACATTGCGCCGACGATATTTGAAACGCCCTCAAAGCCCCTGAAGTCAGACGCGGGGTGAAGCGGCCTGTGGGTGCTGTGGGTCAACACGGGGGAGGGCGGCGCAAACTGTGCCGAGGATGAAGCCGCACCCGCGCTGCTTCGCTGGCCCCGTGCCGCACTGGTCTGCGGGCTCGCGGGCAACTCCGCACGGCGCCGGGTGCGCCCTTCCGTATTGGCGCTTCTACGTTCGCGCCGCCCCGCCGGCATTCCATCAGGCCTGCGCAGTGCCTGTCGAGGGCGTTGCGATTCCCAGCCAGGCTGCGGAGATTGGGCAGGATGCTGAGGACTTTGGTCGACCTGCAACTCGTTCATCCTGCGTTGCATGTCTGCGTATGCGGCCGGGTCGTAAAGGGCAGCGTTGAATCGAGGATCCATTTTGAAGTGTTGATGTTATTGATGGAGCTTGTAATGGTCTTTCCCTGAAGCGTTGCTGAATTCACGGCGTGCGAAAGATGCGACGCCCTGGCGAAGCGCAACATCACGCTCGGCAGAAACGGTGCACGCATTGCGCAGGATCGTGCGGCAAGGCGCTCACCACCCTGAGAGGTACCAGCCAACATCTCCCGAAAACCGCTGATCCCGCCGCACCCCCTGCAGTTTCGAGTTCCAACCACTTCGCATGCCGCGCCATGTTTTCGGTCGGGCAGCCGCTGCTGACCTTTCCCACTCTTACGCTGGCTTTCCAGGCCTCCGCTTGCAATGCGGGGCGCCAATTCGTGCCCGCTCGGCCAGCCTTGTTGTGCTGAGTCGGCGGGCTGTTGAAGGGAAACGCGATCCATACGAGGCATGACGGCATGCGTGATCCGTACTTGATCGCGAAATACCGGCTTTGCCACAGGTCGCAACGACACGTTCAAGTGTTCAAGTGGGAGCAGGTATGTCCGTTCATATGTCTTCATCCAACACTGCCAGCCGCGAGGCGAAGCACGCAAGCCGGAGCGATATGGCCGACGCGGCCGTGGATACCGCAACGACCATCGCGGGCATGGGCGGTTTGCCGGGCCAGCAAGGCCCATCCGACCAGACGCAGTTGAGCCTTTACCAAGGCATCAGCGCCAAGTTGACTGCGTCGCTCGCTTCTCAAAACAACGATGACGATGACGGCGATGACGACGACGTCACGCAGAACAGCGGCAACCGGCATGCGGTGACGCAGCCCAATGCGGCGCCCCAGCAGGGCAATGCAGCGTCTTCACAGCAAGCGGGGTCGCCGCAGTCCACCGTAACGTGGAACGGCGGCACGCTCAGCCAATCGGAAGTGCAGATCGTGTCGGTGCTGGATCGGCACAAAGACCAATGCCCGATCAGTTGGGATGGCCTGCAGGACAAGATCAACGACCCTTCGACGCCGCCTGATCTGAAGGCGGCACTGCAGGGCCTGGCACAAGACCAGCAACTGTTCACCGCCATCGGATCGCAAGGTGACGGCCGTTGCGGCGGCAAGATCAAGGCCAAGGACCTGGATGCCTTCACGGCGGAACACGCACAGGTGAGCGCGTTCAACGAGCAACAGGCCAAGAGCTTCGAGCAGAACTACATCCCGTCGGATGGCAATGCGAATGGTCAGCCTTCCGTCATGTCGGAAAGCGATGCGCTGCGCGAGCTTTACAAGTATTCCGACAACCTCACGAAGAATCTGGGCAAAGACGAGTTCCAGCAGATCGTTGATGGCGACGCCAAGACCGGCAAGACGCCGCCGCAGGTCATTGCAGCGGCGCAGTACTTCCTCGACCATCAGGACGCCTGGAACCGGCTGACGGGCGGGGGCGAGGTCAAGAAGGCAGACTTCCTGCAAGCTGCGTCCTCATCCATGAGCCTGACGCAAGCCGAGCTGAACACGCTCAAGACGATGAACGGCAACCAGGCAGCGTTCTTTGGCGATGGCGATCTCACGCGAGACAAGCTGTCGAGCATGGCGAACGACAAGCAGCTCGACCCGAATGTCCGGCAGGCAGCGAAGAATCTGCTGCAAGACCCGGTGCTGTTCAGCCTGATGAACAACGCCATCACGGGTTACAAGACGCACCACGGCTTCTTCGATTTCGGCGGCGGCCATACGGTGGATTCCGGCAATATTGCCGGCCGCGATTTCCAGAAGTTCTACGGCAACCTGTCGCAGGCCAACCAGACCGTGCAGAAGCCGCAGACCCACACGCCCAAGACCGACGCAGACAAGAACGCCGTGGCCTGCATGTTGATGGGCACGGCCGACCAGCCCGAGATCAAGTCGCCCAAGCACAACGGCGGTTTCCTGATGCACGCCATCGATACCGCGCTCAAGGTGGAAGGCAAGCTGCTGGACTGGGCATCCATGGCGGTGGGCGCGCTGAGCTTCATTCCCGGCATTGGCGAGCTTGCGGACGCTGCATCCACGGCGCTGGAAGCCGAGTCCCAAGGCTGCAACGTCCTGCATGCAATGGTCAGCGGCGGCAACGTGAAGAAGGCGCTGGAAGAGGCGGGCCTCAACCTGGCGGCCGCCGCCATCGGCAACATCGGCGGCCCGGAAGTTCGGCTTGCAATGAAGGAAGGCATCACCAAGATCGTTGCCGAGAAGGCCATCAACGCAGGCATCAATATGGGCGTTTCAGAAGCGCAGGACCACGCCGAGAATTATCTGGCCGGCCTGAAGGCGCGCCTGGAAGATCCGTCGCAGTCGCCTGCTGGGCAGGATGATTCGCAAGAGGTTGGCGAGGACGGCGCGACGGTGGATGCGTCCGCTTCACAGCCGCCCATGCAGCCGCCAGTGCAACCCAAGCAGCCCGAAGACGAGGCCGAAGAAGACAGCGTCGTGTAAGCCTGCGTGCAGCCGGGGGGGCCGCCGCGGTTTGTTGGCGGCCCCCGTGTGTGCTGTTACTTCAGCAGATCGACGGCGTCGAACGCGTAACCGGGGCTGAGAAAGCCTTCTCCGGCATTCCCGCTGACGACGTTGATCTTGAGTTCATTCAGGCCCGCCACAAAGGCCGATGCTGGAATATCGAACGCAAAGGTGGCGTTGTTGCCGCGATAGGACCCGGCCGTGAGGCTGCGCGTGGCCGGCTCCACTGCGGGTTGCGGCGCGGGCGCGCTCCACTGGTTGACCGTGATGCTGGGGCGGGCGTGGGCAAAGGCCGTGGTGATGCCGATGCGTAGCCGGTGATCGGCAATGTCGCGCTGGCTGAGGTTGAAGCGCACAACCAGCGTGCCGTTGACGGCTTTCCACTGGTAGGCGGGGAAATCGTTGGCGGGGGTGGAGCGGCCGACGATGTATTCGGGGCCGGTCCACGGTTGCATCCGCACGTCGGAGGGATGCATCACCGTGACCTTGTCGCCGTTGCGGAACTCGCGCGGGGTGCCGTCCCAGGTGCCGATGCGCCACAGCGCGGCATCGTGTTGCGGGTCATGGTCGACACCGCCGCATGCACAAGGCGTCGTGCGGGCGGGCTGCACATCGACGTTGAAGCGTTTCACCTCCAGCTCATTGCGGAACAGCGTCGCCTGATACTGGCCTGGCAGCATGCCGCGCACATGGAAGTGGCCGTCTTTTGCAGCGACATCGCCCCAGTACTGCGCATGCGCGTTGCTGAGCGCCAGGGTGTACGGCGCGTCTTCAGTCAATCCGGTAAAGCGGCCTTCGAGTGCGCCGCGATCGTTCTCGGGCACGTAGCCGGGCAGGCCCATGTCTTTGAACCAGTGGGTGTCGACTTCACTGGGCGGTTCGCCATCGGTAAAGGCCAGAACGTAGCTGTTGAGAACGCCCATGCGGTAGGGCTCGGTCTGGTTCTCACCGTAGTTGACGATATAGGTCAGCTCCTGGTCTTCAGCACCCTGGTCGAGGAGGCTGCGGTAGAACGGCCCGCCCGACCCGCCCTCGTTGTTGTCGCGCACCATCCACATGCCCGCGCCTGGGCCCGTGGCGCCAAAGTACTGCCAGTCTTTCAGGCGCATGTTGGAGTAATGCTTGGAGCGCGTTTGGCCGTCGGCCAACCCAAAGACGTCATGGGCTTCCACACCGCGCACGGCGGTGGTGATGTCTGCGCATGGCGGCCCATCGGGCAGGCGCGCGTGCGGCACCCGAACGACAAAGCGCACGAGATTGGGCTTGGGCTCGGCGGTGAAATACGTCGCCATGTAGATGTTGGGCTGCCCACGGCGCGCCATGTAGACGTGGGTCAATGCCCCGGCGCTGACGGTGATCTTGATGGCGTCATTGCCCAAGCGTGCGGCGTCTACATTGACGCGCTCATCCCCGTCATACAGGCCAGAAAAACCGGAGTTCACCTGGCTGCCTTTGCGCGGGTCTTGATACTGCACGCCATGCCAGAGCATTGAGACGATGTCGCCCTTGCCCCGGTCACCGCCGTTGGCGCCTCGCGTTCGGATCTTGAATACCAGTCCGGCGCCAGTGTCGACGGTGTAGGCGTTGGCATCGGCGCTGACGCCGAATTGGCCGGCCGGCACGGGGTGCCAGCCAGTGCGGGTACCGTGATCCGCGTCGATGGCTGCGTCATTGCCGACCCGGCAGGGGGCCGCGCGATTGTGCAGAGGCTCGGCGCCGGCAATCTGCAGACAGACCAGCGGCAGCGCAAGGGCGAGCGCGCGGACCTGTTTCAGGCCACGGCGTTTGGCCCAGTGGGTATCGAGCACAGATCGTGTTGTGGGCATGGGTATATCGGGCAGCTACGGCCTTTGCGCAACGACGGCGTTCCGGCACAGGCGGAGCGGCGGGAAGAGAGGAGGGATATTGACTCCCTGAAAAGAAAAAAGCCCCGAGGTGGTCAATCCCCGGGGCTTCCCGACCACTTTCGTCACATAGGCTCGTGAACTATGGCTACGGGCAAGTCTACTCACGTGGCCCTGGACCAGCACGCGTTGCTGAGAATTATTGAGGAAGCGGTGCACTGCCGCCGGTGGCAGTGAATGCGACTCCGACATCGGCCAGTGATAGCCCATGGGCATGATCGTTGCGCCGCCGCAGAAGGGCGCGGTTGGCAAATGCCACGCCGGTATCGCGCCCATTTCCTTTCTCCAACCCAACCCACAGCGAGGACATGCAATGCATTGGATCGATCCTGAGAGTCTTCCGGAAGTCCGCGGCACGGTACGCAACTTCCTTCTGAACCCGGAAGGGGACGTCGATGGCTTTGTGCTGGGTGGTCGTACACCTCGGCAAGTTCACGTGCCGCCCCATCTGTCGCGACACCTTGCCCGGTATGTTGCGCTGGGCGACAAGATCCGCATACGCGGGGTGAAGCCCAGAGGCGCCGACATGATCGCGGCGATCTCGCTCACCACTGAGAGCGGCAAGGTCATCCTCGATGAAGGTCCGCCCGCCAAGGGGGACAAGCCGCCCAAACGCGCCAGTGCGCATCGGCCGATGGAAGCCGCGGGCGAGGTCAAGCTCTCTCTGTTCGGGCCGAAGGGTGAGCTGCGCGGCGCGTTGCTCGATGACGGCACCTCGTTGCGTATGCCGCCCCATGCTGCGACGGAACTGGCTTCATACCTCACACCCGGCGCGCATGTTCATGCGTGGGGGCACGGCTTGAAGAACAAGTTCGGCAAGACGCTCGAAGTCGACGAAATTGCAGAACTCGTGGATTGAACCGCATGCCAGCGCCCACCTGCTTTCGATGGGTGGGCTTCGATGGCTTCATGGCGCTGGAGGGCGCGTCGTGCGATGGCGGCCCGCTAAAAGCGCGAAGGATTGCGCCCGAACACTCAAAAATCCTCATCGTTTTGGAGATTGCGTTGACGCGCATTCGCACACTGACCTACGGTTGCGCCACTACAAAAAACAGTCGGGTCAATCAATATGTCCAAAAAGTCGGTGGGGTACGCAAACGTTAGCGAGTTACCCAATCCTGTACGTCGCGCGTTGACACTGGGGCTGGGGTTGTTCCCCATGCTGCCGCTGCTGCCGGGGTGCGGCGGCGGTGTCGATGACGCCTCTGCGCAGGGGCTGGGTCCGACGCAGGAAAAGACCGGAGGAGGCCAGGCCACGACCGCTCCGGCACCTGCGACGCCCGCCCCGGCGCCTGAGGCTGTACCGGCTTCAGAGAGTGGTGTCTTCCGCCACCCGGGGCTGCTGGTCACCGAAGACGATGCCACCCGCATCCGCGCGCTCATCAAGGCTGGCCAGGAGCCGTGGACGGGCTGGTGGAACAAGCTGTGCGCCGAGCCCAACGCCTCTTTGACCGCCAAGCCGAATCCGCAGCCCGCGGTCTACCGGGCCGACAGTACCAAGTACGCTTTGTACGGCGACATCTGGCACGCCTGGACCCTGGTACTGCGCTGGAAGCTGTCCGACCCGCAGGACAACCGCTATGCCGACAAGGCCGTGGAGTTCCTGGATGCCTGGGCGAACACGCTTAAGGAGGTTGGAACGGTGCCGCCCGGTTCGACCGCCCATGATGACCACACCTTCATCATCCTGGCGGGCATCCAAGGCCACCAGTTGGCGCAGATCGGCGAGATCCTGCGCACCTACTCGGGCTGGGCGCCGGCGAGCCTGAAGCGCTTTCAGGACATGCTGCTCAACGTCTTCGCGGGCATCTCGCAAAACCGTCTCAACAACGCAGCGCTGGGGTCTCACGCCAACTGGGACATGGCATCGCTGTGCGGTGCGCTGTCGATCGGCGTGTTCTGCGACCGGCCCGACCTCTATCGCCTGGCCGTTGACTACTACGCCGGCAACAACCGCGGCACGCTGAAGATGTTTGGCAATGGCTCCATCGTGCATAGCGTGTATTTCACGCACCCGGGCCATTTCGGGCAGTGGGAGGAGAGCGGCCGCGACCAGGGGCATTCGACGCTGGGCATGTCGCTGGGCGGCGACCTGCTGGAGATGGCGTGGAACCAGGGCGACGATCTCTACGGGATGCACAACAACCGCTTCCTCGCAGCCGCCGAATACGTGGCGCGCTCCAACCTGCTGGACGAGAACGGCAAGACCTATCCCATGCCCTATGCGCGTGAACAGGATCCGTCGCAGCCGCACACGAACCTGTGGACGCAGGTGAACCAGTCGTTCCAGCACGGCCGCAACGCCTGGGAGCCGATCTACAACCACTACGTGAACCGCATGGGGCTGGCGGCGCCCAACGTCTCGCGCATCGTGAAGTTGGTCGAGCCGAAGTACGGCGGCAGCAGCGACGACGTCATGTGGCCGACGCTGATCCATCGTCGCGTGGACTATGCGGGCCCGATGAAGCCGCCGTCTGGCCTCACGGCCAACCTGCGCGGCAACCGCGTCGTGCTGTCGTGGTGGGGCAGCGTCGGGGCAACCTCGTATGCGGTCAAGCGCGCAAGCCAGGCCAACGGCCCCTTCAACCTGCTGGGCACCGTTTCGGCCAGCGAGCTGCTGACCTACACCGATATCCCGCCCAACGGCGTCTGGTTCTACCAGATCACCGCCCAGGGCGCCGGTGCCTCGGGCGCCGGTTCCAACGTGGCCCGCATCGCCGTTCCTGGCGAGCTCCGCCTGTCGCTGCCGCTGAATGATCCGAACGGCACCGGCACGGTCGGCGCGCTACTCACCCCCGCTGGCACCACGACCTTGGTGCAGGGCACGTTGCTGGACGGCGCGACCTGGGGTGACGGGCGTGTCAGCGACAAGGCCATCGCGTTCGACGGCCAGAAGGCCGGCCTGCAATTGCCGTCCGGGGTGTTCAGTGACCTCGAAGACTTCAGCCTGTCTTTCTGGGCCTACGCGAACGGGTTGCACTGGGACACCTGCATGTTTTTCTCAGGGCAGGATGGATTCAGCTCCATGTTCATCGCCCCACAGTCTGGCAGTAGTGGCGTGCTGCGTTTCGGGATCTTCGGCGCAGGAGCCAACGACGCGCAGGTTGTGGCAGCGCCGTGGGCCATGCCGATTCGTCGCTGGGTCCATGTGGCCGTCACGCTGCAGGGCAACACCTGCCGCCTCTACGTTGACGGCACCGAGGTGGGCAAGACCGACGACATGCTGCTGTCGCCGCGGCAGGTGGGCGATCAGGTCACCTTCCTGGGCCGCAACTGGGCGCATCCATCGTTCAACGGCCGCATCCAGGGCTTGCGCGTGCAGGCGGGCGCATTGAGTGCCGCGGAGGTTGCGGCGCTGGCCAAGTGAGGTGACGCGACATTGCTCGACGCCGGTGGCGAACACCGCCGAGGTAAGTCGCAGGGGGAGCGCCTAGGCAGGCGCCCCCGCTTCACCCGATATTCCACTGCGGCGCAATCGCCAGCAGTTGCCGTCGGAGGTTCTCGATCTCGTTGGCAAAGCCTTCGGCCAGCGCGCTTTCCACAGTGGGCGTGCCGGGTGCGGGGCTTACCTCGGCGCGGTCGGCCGCGCGTGGCCGAGCCAAGCGCGCCACCGTGCCGAACCGCAGTGCCCGCGACATGCCGATCAGCGTGTCGCGGATGCGCCGCGCACCCACGCCGGGCAGTGCGTCGCCGCTGGGTTGGCCCAACGTCCCGTGGGTTGCATTGAGCAGTTCGAGCGTGCTGATGCAGATGCGCAGGCTGCGCTGGATGTTCTCCAGGCGCTCGACGGGCACGTCAATCTCTTTGGACACCGACGGCATGAGCGAGCGCAGTTGCACCAGCAGCGTGTTGAGCTTGCCGAGCTGCTTGCTGCGCTCGCCCGGGGCTTCACTGGTGTGGCCGAGGTTGGCATACGCCCTGGCGCATTCGCGTAGCGCATCGGCCAGCCGGTAGCGCCACGAATACGTGGCATACAGCGGCAGCGCAAACGAAAACAGCAGCGCAATCGCAATCCCCACCAGCACGTTGAGCGTGCGCCAGGCGCCGTCGAGCAGGTTGTTGTCGCCATGCCCCACCACGATGACGAGCGTGATGGCGGCGAGCAGCGCGATATAGCCGCCCTTGCCGATGGCGTGATACGCGCAGACGCCGCACGCGATGGCCGTGAGCGCGTAGGTGAGCGGCAGGTGCCCGAGCCACGTCTGCTGAACGATGATCAACAGGCCCGCCACGGCGCCGATGAGGGTGCCCCACGCACGCTCTGCCGCGCGCTTGCGGATGTTGCCGTGGTGCTGCAGGCCGGCAATGACGATCAGCAGCGAGATGGTGGCCCACTCGCCATGCGGCCATCCAAAGCCCGACGTGACAGCAATGGAGAGCAGCACGCCCAGGCCGACGCGCGTTGCGTGGATGTACCGGGCATGCCGATAGCGCCGGTGCGGGTCGCGCACAAGGCGGAGCAGGGAAAGCAAGGGGGCAGGGAGTTTCACGGTGCGGGGCGCACGAAGGGAAATCGACATAAGCAAGATCGTTGCAGATTCTGGGGCGCGCCGTACATAGGGCGGGCGCCATGTTGGTGCCGATGCCTTGATGTGGTGCGCGCCTGGTGCAAGTGGCGCGTCATGGCTTCGGGTTTCCCCTAGGTATTGCACAAAGCTTGCCATGGGCGGGTGAGCATTTTTGCGTATTGCGTAAGGGGTTTCGCTTCAGCGCACGCCGCTTCGTGTCGATTACGATGCATAGCCCGATAGGCAACGCTCCGGGCGACCGGGGATGTTGCCGACTCACCTCGAACAAAATCCAGTCCTATGACGACGCATGCGCTATCGCCCTGGCTGAGGTTGTTGAGCGCTGCCGAGCGCTTCGACCGTGGGCCGTATTTCATTGCCATTCGGCGCGGGCTGGCGCTCTCTTTGCCGCTCATCATGGTGGGCGCGCTGGCGCTGCTGTTGCGCAATCCGCCCACCGCCGGCATGCGGCAGGTGTTGATGGAGGCCTTTGGCGCGCGGCTGGATGCGTTTTGCGACAGCGTGCTGGCGGGCACGGTCGGCATCGGTTCGTTGGTTGCGTTGTTCGGGTTTGCCGATGTGTTGGCGCAGTTGTACAACCAGCGCGGTGGGCATCGCGTGGTCAACCCGACGGTGGCGGCCGTGGTGGTGGTGTCGTGCTTCTTTACGCTCATTGCGCCGGATGCGGATGCGTCTTTGATGGCATCGCTCTCGCTGGGGCAGGGGCTGTTTGGCGCATTGCTGGTTGCGTCGCTGGGCGGCAGCCTGTTTCTGAAGCTGTGCGGCATCCGCCGTTTGCGCATTCCGTCTCACCATTTGAGCAACGATCTGCTGGTGGGCGATGTGCTGTCGGTCATGCCGGCCGGCATGCTGACGATCCTGACGTTTGCCCTGCTCAAAGCCGGCATGGCCTGGGCGGGCTGGCCGCAGCTCACGGCGGCATTGGGCGCGCTGCTGGCGACGCCGTATTCGGAAGTGGCTAACAGCCTGCTGTTTGGCTTGGGCTACGAAACCGTGGCGCAGGTCCTCTGGCTGTTCGGCATTCATGGGCCGAACGCGCTGTATGCGGTGCACCAGCACATCCTGGAGCCGGCCACGCAGGCCAATGCGGTGGCGGTTGCCAGTGGAGGCCAGCCGCAGTTCATCTTTACCTATCACTTCTTCGCGGTGTTCGCGCGCATGGGGGGCTCGGGCGGCACGCTCAGCCTGATCCTGGCACTGCTGATGTCCAGGCGCACGCTGCGCGGCCGCAAGATGGCGCTGGTCGTCATGCTGCCGGCGCTGTTCAACGTGAACGAGCCCTTGCTGTTCGGGCTGCCGCTGGTGCTCAACCCGGTCTATGCGATTCCGTTTCTGCTCACGCCGCTGGTGCAGATCCTGATTGCCTATGCGGCCACCATTGCGGACCTGATGCCCAAGACCGGCTACCCCGTGGCGTGGACCACCCCGGCGCTGTTCAGCGGCTACGCGGCTACCGGCTCGGTGTGGGGCGCGGTGGTGCAGCTCATCGGCCTGGCGGTGGGCGCGGCCATTTACCTGCCGTTTGTGCGCATGGCGGATGTGCTGTCCGCACGGCGCAGTCAGGATGTGCTTGCGTCTTTGCTGCGGATTGTCGAGTCGCCCGAAGTGAGCCTGAAGTGCCGGCGCTGTCTAGACCTGCCCGGCGACGAAGGCCGCATGGCGGTGGCGCTGGCCAGCGACCTGGAAGCCGCCATCAAGAAGGAAGGCCAGATCTTTCTGGAGTTTCAGCCGCAGGTGGATTGCACCACCGGGCGCGTGTTTGGGGCCGAGGCGCTGCTGCGGTGGCAGCATCCGGTGCTGGGGCGCGTGGCCCCGCCGATCGTCGTGGCGCTGGCCGATGACATCGGCCAGATCGACCAACTCGGCCTACGCATCCTGTCGCTCGCATGCCGCCAGCGCGCTGCCTGGCGCGATATCTTGCCGGACGATTTCGTGGTCGCCGTGAATCTGTCGCCACGGCAGTTGCTGAACTGCAGGTTGTACCGGAACGTGCTCGACATCCTGCAGCGCGAAGGGTTGTCGGCCACGCAGCTTGAACTGGAGATCACTGAATCAACGATGCTGCTGCCGGACATCAACGCCATCGGCAACCTGAAGCAGCTGCGCGAGGCCGGTGTGAAAGTCGCGCTCGATGATTTCGGGATGGGCCATACGTCGCTGCACTACCTGCGCGAACTGCCGCTGGACACCGTGAAGATCGACCGCTCTCTGGCCGACGTGAGCGCGGGCAGCGTCAACGAGCACATCGTGCGCAGCATTGCCAGCCTGAGCCGTACGCTGAACCTGTCGACGGTGGTGGAAGGTGTGGAGACTGAACAGCAGCTCAAGCGCCTGTCAGCCCTCGGGTGCGATCGGTTTCAGGGGTATTTCTTCAGCCGACCGCTGGCGCCGAGCGTGTGTCAGCAGTTTGTGCTGGATGCCAATCTGCGGGCGTTGGCGCCTGTGCTTTGAGGGCGTGTGTGTGGCTTAGCGGTACTTGCCGACAAAGTTTTCGCAGCGACGGACGCGGTCAACCCTCGCGGCCCATCGGTACAAGCCTTCCACCAGGCTCTTGCCGACCGTGACCGGCTGACCATTGATCTGCCCGAGCACTTCCGATTGGTTCTGGTAGGGCTTCTCAAACAGCAGCTTCATCTCGCTGCCGCCGCCGAGTGCCAGGTAGACGGCTTCGCGAGGCTCGAACTGCAGTGCGAACGAGTTACTGCGCACGCTGTTGCGCTCGATGGAATCAACAAAGTTGGCGATGAGCGCGGCGTCTTCGGTGCTGTATTCGCAGCCGGTGTCTTTCAGTTGCGCTTCGTCCACGGCCTTGAGCGATGCCATTGCCGGGTCCAGCAGATACAGCGTGATCGCACGCGCCTTGCGCATTCGCGCGCTGAGGCCTTCCGCTTCCCAATAGCTTTGTTCGACCTTGGCGATGGGCTCGGCTTTTGGGGTGGGCTCCGGGGCGGGCGCTTCGGCTTGCGGGGCTTCCGGCATGGGCGCTTCCGCTTGAGGTGTGCCCGCTTGAATGACTTCAGCCTGGAGCGCTTCGCTTTGCGGCGCGTCCGTCAGTGGCGCTGCCATTGAGATTTGTCCGAAGGCCGCCTGGCTCATGCTGCAAGCGCAGGCCAAGACCAGCGAGAGGATCTTTTTCGACAACTCCTACCCCTTTTGAAACGTACGTTGTTGTTGTATCGCGTGGTGAATGCTAAGCCGATCTGCGCGTGCGCTTTCGCCCCGCAAATCACACGTCATGCCATTGGTGGAAGGTGGCAGCTTGCCCGTGGTACACACCGTCGCTGTCGACGAGATTCCACACGGTGCCGCCCTCGATCCAGAACCGCCTGCCGGAGCGCGAGATGCGCACGCCGCGATACCCCGTGGCGAACCCACGGGTGCGGACTGCTTCGAGCAATTGCGCGCGCTCTTCGCGGTTCGGCTGCTCGGCCGAAAAACGCGAGCGCAACGCTGTGATGCCGTCCCAATCGTATTCAAAGCAGCGCTGCGCGGCGCGGTTTGCATAGATGAAGCGCGGGTCGGCGTCGGTGTTGTGTGCCAGCACGCAGAACGGCGCGTCTTCGTAAAGCCACCGGGCCGCATCAGCGCGCGCGATGGTGCTGTCGAACAGCGGCGCGCCAACCAGCCGTTGGTGGCTGTCGGCCAGCAGGTTGAAGAACTGCGGGTCCAGGCTTAGGGATACCGTCATCGCGTTGTATCGGTGAGCTTCAAGAAAGAGGAGGTGACTTTATCAGCCCGCCCCCACCAGCTTGAACACCGACACGACGTCTTTCAGCTTGCCCGCCTGTTCCTCCAGCGATTGCGCAGCCGCAGCAGCCTCTTCCACCAGCGCGGCGTTCTGCTGCGTCACCTCGTCCATCTGATGAATCGCGGTGTGCACTTGCTCGATGCCGCGCGTCTGCTCGTCCGACGCGGCGGTGATCTCGCCCACGATGTCGGACACGCGTTTGATCGCGTCTTTCACCTGCCCGATGGTGGAGCCGACAGCCAGGGCTTGCGTTGCGCCGTCCTGAATCATCGAGACCGATGCGCCAATCAATGTCTTGATCTCCTTGGCGGCGGACGCAGAGCGCTGCGCAAGGCTGCGCACCTCGCTGGCCACCACCGCAAAGCCGCGGCCTTGCTCGCCGGCACGAGCGGCTTCCACCGCGGCATTGAGCGCGAGGATGTTGGTCTGGAACGCGATGCCCTCGATTACGCCGGTGATCTCCGAGATCTTGGTCGAGCTGCCGCTGATCTTTTCAATGGTGCTGACCATGCCTTGCATGGCGTCGTTGCCGGCGTCTGCCTTTTCGGTGGCGAGTGCGGCGAGTGTATTGGCCTGGCGCGCGTTGTCTGCGTTCTGCTTCACGGTTTGCGTCAACTGCGTCATGCTCGATGCGGTTTGCTCAAGCGAGGCGGCCTGCTGCTCCGTGCGCGAGGACAGATCAACGTTGCCGCTGGCAATCTCGCGCGATGCCACAGACACCGATTCCGTGCTCGTGCGAATTGACCCGACCACCGCTGCAAGGCTGCCCTGCATTTGCACGACCGCATGCAGGATGCTCTGCCGGTCGGCCGCACGCGTGTCCACACGTGTTTGCAAGTCGCCACCGGCAATTTGCGCAACCACACGCGCAACCTGCGCAGGCTCGCCCCCGATCTGCCGCACGATCGATCGGGCAACGGCCAGACCCAGCGCAAGCGCGATACCCACGCCTACCGCCGCGCAACCCACAATCCAGCGCGTGACCCCGGCAACGAGTGCGACGCCCGCTTCGGCGCGTGTTTTGGCCGAGGCATCGCGCAGGTTGGAGAATTCGATCAGGATCTTGCGGATCTTCACGTGCAGGCCATCCGTGTTGGCTTGCATCTCGGCAAGCGCAGCGGGCTGGTCGCCTTGGCGCGCCAGGTTTTCCACCTTCTGCACGGAAGCAAGATAGATCGGCCAGGTGGCATCAAAATCCGCCAGCAATTGCTTTTGCCGATCGTCAAACGGGTGCGCACGTTCGTAGTCGAACGCGGCGATGATGGCGGCCTCGCCGCCCTTGTTGAATGCCAGTGTGTCTTCGCGGCCCTTCGGGTCGGTCTTCACGACGTAGTCGTACAGCCGCCGATAGTGCGCTGCCGCTTGCCACGCGGCGGTGCCAATCTGCCGGATGGGCACGACTTCGCTCTCGTACATCGTCGTTTGCATGGTGGCGAGCTCACGCACCTTGACGGTACCGACCACCCCAACAACCACCGTGGTGGCTGCGCAGAGCAGCAACAAGCCCATGAGCTTGTGACCTAACTTGAGACTGGCGAACCATTGCATGGCGGGACTTCCTCTTGTGTTGTATCCGTTCTGATATATCAATCCCGCTGCGCGCCGGCCTGCCGAGATTGTCTCCACTGTCAGGTAACGGCGGTGGCGCGCCGGTTCTTTAGCGCGCGTTGGTGGAAGTGTGGGAGTAACTCTTCTGAGGGAGGCAATCGGCCTACAACGCCCGTCACCTAAAACAACGTGCCCGCCGCCCGATTGAACGTCCTTGGCGGCGGGTGGGCGTCAAGCCCTTTAACTCACAAGCCGCGCATGATTCAGCCGACCAGGTGGCCGTTACTTCCGATCATGGTTACGTCCACGTAATCCAGCCCGGCGTGGTTGTTGCGGTCGTAATGGACGCGCACGCCGCCAAAGTCGCGTGTGCCGAAGCCTTCCAGCGCCTGGATGAAGCCTTCGCGCGTGGGGTTGCTGCCGCAGGCGCGCAGGCCTTCCACGATGACGCGGGCGGTGAGAAAGCCCTCTACCGCTTCGTAGGTCTGATTGTTGTGGTCGCCGAACTTGTCATTGGCCTCGCGAAACGCGCGCACCAGCGGCTGGGTCCGCACGTTGGGGCCCGGCATGACCTGCGTGACAGCCACGCCATGGGCCAGCGTGCCGGCCTTCTCGAACACGGTCTTGGGCGTGGTAACAGACAGGATCCACGGCTGCGGCAATGGCACGGGGCCGTGCTTGGCCTGATAGCGCATCAGCATGTCGGCCACGGAGGCGGGCGACGTAAACAGCAGCGTGGTCTGCGGGTTGGCGGCGGCAATCTTGTCGACCACCATGTCGATGTCGTCGCCCTTGGCGTTGTGCGGAATGAGCGCAACGATCTGCGCACCGAACTTGCTGGCGGCGGCTTTGGCAGCGTCGGCATTGCCGGAGCCGAAGGGGTTGTCCTGGTAGACCACGGCCACGCGCTTGAGCCCGATGGTGGTGGCGTGCTGCACCATCTTCGTGACTTCGTCGGCGTAGCTGGCGCGCGTGTGGAACAGCGGTGCGCTGGCTTTGCGCGCGGCGGTGGCGCCTGTCATGGCGCCCACCATCGGCAGGCGGTATTGCTCCAGCAGCGGCAATGCGGCGATGGTGTTGCCGGTGCCGCCCATGCACACCAGCCCGAACACGCCTTCCTGCATGAGCGTCTTGACGTTGGCCACGGCCTTGTCGGGCAGGTAGTTGTCTTCGAGCCGCTTGACGACCAGCTTGCGGCCGGCTACGCCGCCCTGGGCGTTGACTTGCTCGAAGCCGGCCAGCAGCCCATTGGTGTAGTTCTTGTACAGCCCGCCCCACACGCTGTCGAACCCGACCGTCTGCCCAAAGACGATCTTGTCTGCAAACACGCCGGCCTCCGCCGCGCGCGCCATGGGCGACAGCATCATTGCGCCGCCCAGTGCTACTGAACTCCGTACGAATTGCCTCCGGTCCATACCTGTCTCCGCCCCTTGTTTTATTGGTGGTGTGGCAGGAGTGTCGAAAAGGTGAGGGCCGGCCGAAATGGCGGATAACCCTGAGGCGAGAATTGTTGAGATATCGGGACGAGCCTCTAAACGCAGTGGTGCCGTGCGTTAATGGGCCGCGACGGGGGCACAGCCGCACGGCAGCACAAACGCTGTGCCGTCGCGCCCGGCCAACTCGAAGTACACGCTGCCAGGCGGCAGCAGGTCGATGATGCGGAACGCGCCCCCGACGTTGAAGACGATGGTGTGCGACACCAGCGACACCGTCACCGATCCATCTGCATGGCGCGCATTGGCGGGGTCGGTGAGGGCGGGCAATGTCCAGCCGCCCAAGCCCGCGCGTGCCATGGCCGCGAGGATGTCGGCATGGGCGTCTTGGGCGCAGCCGGGTGGCGGGTCGATCTTGCCGAGTTCTTTGCGCAAGCGGTGCAGGCGCTGCCGCGTTTCGAGTGTCCGCAAGGCTTTGACGCGGGCTGGCGCGGCGGGTTGGCGTGCAGCGGTGGGTTTGGGCAGTTGCGTGAGGCCAGGGCCCGGCGCCCGGGGGATGCAGGCGGGCGAAGGTGCAACGCGCGTCGGGCGCCCTGCGTGCGGCCCGTCATGCGGGCTGTCATGCCGCGGCGGGATACCGTTCGCGCTGCTGATCTTCGACATCGGGAGTGGGTTGCACTGAGTGGTGGCCAGAGGTTGACGGCCATGCACGTGGTGTTGCGCATGACCGTCGGACCCGGCATGGCCGCTTGTAGCAACCCGTCGGGAGGGCAGCATCTTAGGTAACTGGCGCCGTGGCGTCACCCTTCAGCCGGGCGATACGGCGGTGAGCTTTCGTATTTGTGAACAGGTCTTCGGCGGCAAAACGCCAATCGAGCCGGGTTCCGGTTGAATCCTCAATTTTCCTCACTGATATACCAATGAATATGCATTGATATATCGTGAATCGAGGGTGCGGTTTGCCCAGGTGGCACCGACACGCTGCCCTTCCGGTGCCGAACACCAAGACAGGAGTGAGACATCGATGAACATGCAAACCAAGGTCGGGTTGATCCTGGCCGCATCCTTGTTGGCTGCCGGCGCTGCGGGCTCCGCCGGTGCGCAGACGCTGGCCACGGGAGATAGCCGCACTGTCACGCAGCCGACGTATCCGGGTATCTGCACGACGATCAACGCGCGGTATTCAAGCGCGCTGCGCACGTCGCCGCCATCGTCTTCGGCTGACGACACCAGCGTCATTCAGCAGGCACTGACCAACTGCAAAGGCACCGGCAAGAGCGTGGTGCTGGCCGCTTCCGGCTCGAATGACGCGTTTTACACGGGCAGCCTGTCTATCAGCGGAGCGGGGCTCGTCATCAATTCCGGCGTGACGCTGTTCGGCAACGACAGCTACAGCGGCAACGCCAACTTGCTGTCGTTTACGGGCACCAATGCATCGCTCATGGGTCCGGGCACGGTGGATGGCCGTGGCGACATCATCACCGGCACGCCGCGCCTCGTGCAGGCGAGCAACATCACGAACTTCACCGTCTACAACGTCACGCTGGCACAGGCCGCGCACCCGAACCTTTATGTGGAAGGCGGCAACGGCTTTACCGCTTGGGGTGTGTCCATCCGCACGCCGGCCACGCGCAAGAACGCAGACGGCATCGACATCGACAGCCTGGCCAACGCCACCGTCACGCGATCCGATATCGAGGCCGGAGACGATGGCATTGCCGTCAAGACCAACTCGGGCGACATTTCCAACGTGACGGTGTCGAACACGCGGCTGCACGGCACGCATGGCCTGTCGGTGGGCAGCATCGACCAGAACACCGTGTCGAACATCCTGTTCACGAACAACTACGTGTACGGCAATGACCTGAGCGGCACGCAGTCCACCAACAACAACGGCATCAACGTGAAGACGGGGCCGTGCTCGCTCACCGTCAAGCAGGTGAGCTACGTCAACACCTGCATGACCGGCGTGAAGCATCTGATTGTGATGGACACGAACTACAACGCGTGCACGACCGGCGGCAGCCCGTCGCTGTCGAACATCGTGGTCAACGGTGCGTACTCCACGCAATCGGTGTCGGGTGCGTACACGAAGATCGACGGCCGCAACGCGAGCTTCCCGGTCAACGCGTACCTGGCCAATGTCAGCCTGGATGCCACGGCGCAAAGCGGTGACCAGTACGCCAATGTCGGCCTGTACAAGTCGAACGATGTGCCGTCGGGCACCGGCGTGACTACGTCGAGCTTCACGATGTCGGGCAGTGTGCCGAGCTGTTCGTTCTGATCGGCCGCACGTACCTTGCCATGCAGTGGCGTCTTACGGTCCTGCATGGCGCGGGCGCCTTCAATGCGAATCCAGACTGAACCCCTGCGCGACCGGCGCACCTGGCATCTGAGCGCCGTTGCGGTCGGTGCGGCCGTCGTCGGCTTGTCGATTGGCGTAATGACGACGCGGCTGCCTGAATCGGAAAACCCTGCAGCGGTTGAGCCGCACGCATCTGGCGCCGATCTCATATCGCCCGCACCCAACCGCATGCCGATCACAACGTCAGCCGGAGGGGGCGATGCTCCTGCGCTCACCATCACAGCGCAGCAGACACTGGTCGTGGACACCGCTTTGCTGAACGTGTTCAACACGTTCCTTCTCAAGCACGACGATGATCGCGCTGAACAGTTGAAGGCCTATCTCAGCAGCAAACTTCCACCCACTGCGTCGGCGGAGGCCGTCCGGTTGGCCGAACGCTATCAGGCGTACATGCACGCGCATGACGAGCTGCTGACAGCCCAGCACCTGAGCAGCGACATGCAGGCCGCCACTGTAGATATCGAACGTATCGCCGTCTGGCGCGAACAGCGCGACCGCCTGCGGCAACGCCTGCTGGGCGATCGGGTGGTGCAGGCCTGGTATCAGAACGACGACGCGCAACTCGACCAGGTGCTGCAGGAGTGGCGTCAGCGGATGGCCGATGCGCAGCGCGTCAACTTGCAGGGTGAGCGGTACCCGGTGCCGCATTGGAGCGATCCTACGCAGGAGGCGAGGCACCAGGAGTACATGGTGGGGGTGTTGCGTGGGACGGTGACGCGTTATGCGATGCGGTGGGGCGGCCAGGAAGCAAAGAGGACGTTGCAGAAGTAAGCACCTCCGCTGGTCACTCGCACTTCGCTCCACGCCAACTCGGTGCGGCGCGGCTGTCAGCCTTGCCGATCCCCCATATTGCTCGCCGCCAGCCGCCTGAGTTCTGCCCGTGCCGCTGCCAATCGGGAGTGCAGCACCGTGTTCTCGATCAGCAACAGCAACAGCACAAAGCTCGCGCCCAATAGCCCGAACACGCGGCCGGCATAGAAGCCGAGGTCATAGCGCCCGCCGTTGAATACGGCGCTGAGCGCGACATCGCAGATCCACACGCACAGCACCACCATCAGCCAGATATCGAGCGTCAGGTGCGGGCGGCTGCGCCAGAGCACGACCAGCGCGACCACGCAAAAGCACCATGTGCCGCCGGCCACGATCCACATGGTCGGCGTGTAGCGGTTGGCGGTCATGATGGCGGGCAGCAGGTGTTCGCCGGCGGTGGCCAGCGCCACGCAGGCGGCCGCTGCGCCCAGCACGGCCGCCATCGTGCCCAGCGCCGTCTGTCGCGTGAGCGTATGAGCCGGGAAGCGGTCGGGCTCCTGCTCTTCGCGCGCCTTCAGCACGGCGTAAGCGATGACAAACAGTGGAAAGCCCGCGTGCCAGAACATGTAGATCCACGCGGTGCTCTGCGGCCCCGCGCCGAGCAGGCCGCCGGACGCGAACAGCCCCGGAAACGATAGCAAGTGCCCCACCGCCGTGGCCGCTGTGAACAGGTAGCCACTGGCGAGGGCGAGCATGGCGCGCGACCGCGTGATGGCGAACTGCCCGAAGAGCAGCGCGGCGGTAATCAGGTCATTGAGGATGAGGGCCGATTCGTAAAGCGGCACGAACGAGGGAAGATGCGCCAGTTGCACCTTGGCGAACGGCACGGCCGACACCAAAACCACCAGCGACAGCAACGCCACCGCCTGCGCCATCCAGTACGTCCGGCGTCCTGGAGAGAGGCTCAGCAACAAGCCCCGCTGCATGTCCAGCGTTTCCGACATCACGTTGGCCCCCTTTTGCGCTGACTGTGTCACTCGTTCGCTTGTGGTGTGACTTGCGGTGCGAGATGTGATTGTTGCCAGGCGGCCGTCTTCAATGGTGCGCCCCCGCGCATTTTTGGGGGGGGCGGCGGCGCCCGACCTCTTATAGACGCGTGATAGTCAGCCGCCCGCCCAATGTCAAAGCGGCGAAGGGGTAGGCCTTTCAGGTCTGGCGTCGCCGACGGCCAACCGGCCCCTACTGGCAACGCCTGAGTGCGACGCGGGCGCTGCAGGGATAGACTGGTGCCCACCCCAGGGCACCTGCCTGCAAAGGAGCGCGCGCATGCAACCTCACCCCACCACCAACGCCGCCGCCGACGCACCCGTCCTGCGCGATGACCGCGACGGTGTCGTCACCCTGCGGCTGAATCGACCCCTGCAGTTCAATGCGTTATCCGAAGCCATGCTGGATGCGCTGCAGCGCGTGTTGGACGACATTGCGCAAGACGCGACGGTGCGCTGCGTGGTGCTCGGCGCCGAGGGCAAGGCCTTCTGCGCCGGACACGACTTGCGGGAAATGCGCGGCACACCTGAACTTGCGTATTACCAGGGGCTGTTTGCGCGATGCAGCGTGGTGATGCAGGCGATTCAGGCGCTGCCGGTGCCGGTTATCGCCCGCGTGCATGGCGTGGCGACTGCGGCGGGCTGCCAGTTAGTTGGCAGTTGTGACTTGGCCATTGCCTCCGATGCGGCGCGGTTTGCGGTGTCGGGCATCAACGTCGGCCTGTTCTGCTCGACGCCTGCGGTGGCGTTGTCGCGCAACGTGCTTGCGAAGCGCGCATTCGACATGCTCGTGACGGGCCGCTTTATCGATGCCGCCACGGCCGCCGACTGGGGCCTCATCAACGAGGCCGTGCCGGCTGAGGAGCTGGATGCTGCCGTGGCTCGCAAGGTGGCGGACATCGTTTCGAAGAGCCCCTCCGCCATCCGCTACGGCAAGGCGATGTTCTACCGGCAACGCCAGATGCCGCTTGCCGATGCCTACGCTTACGCAGGCGATGTCATGGCCCGCAACATGATGGAAGAAGACGCCGGCGAGGGCATCGACGCCTTCCTGGAAAAACGCCCCGCCCGTTGGCGCTCGTAAGCGCCGTGCGGGCGGGTTGTCTCCCGCCGCGCCGTCACGCGGGCTTCTGCGGCTTTTGATTTGCCAGCAGCTTCTGGATGGCGGCTTCCGTTTCAGCGTAGCGGCCTTCGCCAAAGTGCTGGTAGACGATGCGACCGTCGGCATCGATCAGGTACAGCGCGGGCCAGAACTGGTTGTGGAAGGCTGACCACGTTGCGTAGCTGTTGTCCTGCGCGACCGGGTAGCGCACGTCCAGGCGCTTGAGCGCTTCCTGCACGTTGGCGGTCGATTTTTCGAACGCGTATTCCGGTGTGTGCACGCCCACCACGACCAGGCCCTGATCCTTGTATTTGTCGTACCACTGCTTCACGTGCGGCAGCGTGTTGAGGCAGTTGATGCAGGAGTACGTCCAGAAATCCACCAGCACGACCTTGCCGCGCAGGTCCTTCATGGACAGCGGTTGTGAATTCAGCCACTGGTTGATGCCCGTGAATTCTGGCGCGGCGGCGCCGGTGGCCGCGGTCTGGCTGAAGGCGGGCGCGCCAGTCCCGACAAAGTAGACGGCGCCGATGGCGAGTGCCGCGAGGGCGGCGCGGAAGGTCGTGCGCATGATGTGGAATCCGTGAAAGGTTGAGAGCGAAGGCCCGCGGCCATTGGTGGCGTGCGGCGTGCGGCGGGCCATGCGGTGCGTCAGACCAGGTTCAGCTCGACGTGGATGTTGCCGCGCGTGGCCTTCGAATACGGGCAGAGTTGGTGGGCCGCTTCCACCACGGCTTGGGCGACTTCGCGGTCCAGGCCCGGCAGGCTTACGTTCAGCCGTGCCTGCAGGAAGAAAGCGTCGTCGGTGGTGCCCAGGTCGACTTCGGTGTTCAAGGCCAGATCGGCCGGCAGCTTGATCTTCATCTGGCTGGCCGCACGGCCCATCGCGCCGATAAAGCAGGCCGACCACCCTGCGGCAAACAGTTGCTCGGGATTCGTGCCGCGGCCGTTGCTGCCCGGGGGCGAGAGCTTCAGGTTCAGGCGGTCGTCATCGCTGTGCGCCTGGCCGTCGCGGCCGCCGGTGACGTTGACCTTGGCGGTGTACAGAACGTTCTCGATGCGGGTCATGGTGATCTCCTTTTGGATGAAGGGGGAAGACGAGGGTTGGATTTGCGTCCCGGCGTCAGCGGCTTGGTGTTCGCTGGTTGCCGGGGCCACGAGACGTATTAAAGAAGGCCGACGTATCCCTGAAGTAGCGCGGAAGGGCCGTTTTGTCTGGGTACGTATCTGCGTCGCGTCTGGATACAAACGCGTACAAAACGGCCGCGCGCGGTCAGCCGAAGGTGAAGGCGTAGGCATGCGCCCCAGCATCGAGAAAGCGGATCTCGAACGTGTGCTCGCCCACCGTGCCGGCTTGCCGGACGAGCTGGTAGAGGCGCGTTTGCGTGACGGCGCCATTGCCGTTTGCATCGGTGTCGGCACCGTGACTGGCGCCGGGGGCCTTGCCGTCGATCGTGACGGTGAAGCGCACCGCACGGCCATCGGCGGCGGGCCCGAGCACGAGGTGCAGGTCTCGTGCGTGGAATCGGTAGACGATGCTGCCGTCAGCGCGGTCCAGCGTGGCCTGCTCGGCGTCGATGGTCCATTGGCCGGACAAGCCCCAATCGTTCAGGCCGAGCTTGCCGACGCGGTATGCGTGCGACGTGCCGATCTGTGCGCCGCCGGGCGATGCAAAACGCGTGGCTTGCGCGTAGCCGACATACGTTTCCGGTGAGCGGACGTTGTCCAGGTCTGGTGCGGCTTGCGCGCCGGGCGCATCGGGCACGACAACGCCGCCCGCCACCTGCTGGTTGCCTGCCTCCGCCAGCAGCGCCTGGATGACGCGCTCAGAGGCGGCGTAATCACCCTCGCCAAACTGGTGGTGCCGGATGTTGCCCTGGGCATCGACAAAGTACGCGGCGGGCCAGTAGCTGTTGTGGAAGGCATTCCAGATGCGGTAGTTGCTGTCGATGGCGACCGGGAAATTGAGGCGGAAGCCGCTGACGGCGCGGGCGACGTTCTCGGGCGACTTCTCGAACGCGAATTCCGGCGTGTGCACGCCGACCACGGTCAGGCCCTGGTCCTTGTACTTGTCGGCCCACGCGCGCAGGTATGGCAGCGTGCGGATGCAGTTGATGCACGAGTACGTCCAGAAATAGACCAGCGTGACCTTGCCGCGCAGTTGGTCGGCTGTGAGCGGCGCGGAGTTGAGCCACTGCACCGCGCCGTCGAACGAGGCCAGGCGGCCTTCCACGGGCAAGCCGCTGGGCTTGGCCACCGGCGCGGCGTTGGCTTCGGACACCACGTTGAGGCTGGCCTGGGGTGTCGGCCGAGTCACGCCCAACCCGTTGACCAGTGCCTGTTCAAGTTGCGTGGTGCCGCCGGAAGACAGGCGCGCCAGCAGGCCCGTATCGGCGCCCAGCCCGATGAGGGCCACGCCGCCCAGCACGCTTGCGCCCATGATGCGACGCGCCCACTCGCCCAGGCCCATGGAGCGCTTCATGGCCGTGAACACGCGGCCGCCCAGCCCCAATGCTGCTGCCAACGACGTGGCCGCACCCGCGGCATAGGCCGCCAGCGCCAGCGCGCTGGACACGCTCGCGCCATTGAGCGCCACGCCGGTCAGCACCAACCCGAGGATCGGGCCGGCGCACGGCGCCCACAGCATCCCCGTGGCGACGCCCAGCAACAGCGAGCCCGCCACCGAAGGTTCTGCCGAGGCGCTGCCGGTCGACGCTTGCCCCGCCAGCCGGTTGCCCAGCGCCATAACCGGCCGGGCCATCAGATCGCCCAGCCTGGGCCACAGCAGCGACAGCCCGAACACGGCCAGCAGCGCGAGCGCCGCAAAGCGGCCGACTTCATTGGCGCGCACCGCCCACGCACCGCCCGCCGAGAGCAGCGTCGCAAAGCCGGCAAAGGTGAGCGCCATGCCGGCGAGCATCGGCAGCTTGCTGCGCAAAAAGGGCTGGCCGGTACGGCTCAGCACAAACGGCAGAACGGGCAGGATGCACGGACTCAGGATGGTCAGCGCGCCGCCCAGGTAGGCGAGTATCAGCAGGCTCATGGTCGACATTCCTTGGCAAGGGATCGGGATGGCCTCTATCAGACGCCGCGCGCGTAGCTGGCTTGTATCGCCGCAGGGGCGACTTTGTATCGGACTGTACAAACGCATCCGCCAGATGCATTGCGATACAACGCGGGCTCGCGACGTCACTCGGAGAGGCGCAAAATGGCGCCTTCCTTCCACCTTCCATCGTGCCGAGGTCACCACCCATGGACGCCCACGTCGACCACATCCTGATCGTCGATGATGACCGCGAGATTCGCGAACTCGTTTCGACCTATCTCACCAAGAACGGGCTGCGGGTGACCGCCTCGCCCGACGGGCGCCACATGCGTGCGTTCCTGGAGGCCAACACCGTCGACCTGATCGTGCTCGACCTGATGCTGCCCGGCGACGACGGCCTGGTGCTGTGCCGTGAACTGCGCGCCGGCAAGCACAAGGCCACGCCCGTGCTGATGCTGACCGCGCGCGACGACGAGACCGACCGCATCATCGGCCTGGAAATGGGCGCCGACGATTACCTGGCCAAGCCGTTTGCCGCGCGCGAGTTGCTCGCCCGCATCAAGGCAGTGCTGCGCCGCACGCGCATGCTGCCGCCCAACCTGCAGGTCTCCGAAGCTGGGCAGATGCTGGCCTTTGGCGATTGGCACCTCGATACCACCGCGCGCCACCTGATCGACGCCGAGGGCACCATCGTTGCGCTGAGCGGCGCGGAATACCGGCTGCTGCGCGTGTTTGTCGACCACCCGATGCGCGTGTTCAACCGCGATCAACTGCTCAACCTCACGCAGGGCCGCGAGGCCGAGATGTTCGAGCGATCCGTCGACCTGCTGGTCAGCCGCCTGCGCCAGCGCCTGAACGACGACGCGCGCGATCCGGCGTACATCAAGACCGTGCGCAGCGAGGGCTATGTCTTTGCCAAGCCGGTGGAGATCAAGGAGGCCCGCCAATGACCACAACCATGAGCGCGCGTGCCTGGGCATGGCCGCGCACGCTGGGCTCGCGCCTCTTTGTGATCCTGCTGGCGGGGTTGGTGGTGGCGTATGCGCTGTCGTTTGCCGTGCTGTTTTCCGAGCGCTACATGAGCGCGCGCGAGGTGATGCTCGGCACATTGGAAACCGATGTGTCCACAGCAATCGCCATCCTCGATCGCCTGCCCGCGGAAGAGCGCCCGCAGTGGCTGCCGCGTTTGAACCGCGGCAACTATCAGTACATCCTCGGCCCCGGCCTGCCCGGTGTTCCTGAGATGACGCAGCGTGGCAAGGACATCGCCGCCCGCATCAGCGAGGCAAGCGGGGGACGCTTTCCCGTGACGGTGGAGTCGATACCGGGCGACGGCAAGCAACTGCAGGCACACCTCACGCTCAGCGACGGCAGCACGCTCACCATTGACGTGCATCCACGCATGACGCCCATTGCGCAGTGGCTGCCGTATGTGCTGGTGGTGCAATTGCTGTTGCTGATCGTGTGCTGCTGGTTTGCGGTGCGATTGTCGATCCGCCCGCTGGCGGCATTGGCCGACGCCGCCGACGCACTCAACCCCAACGCCCAGACGCCCCCGCTGGACGAGAACGGCCCGACCGAACTGGCCCGCGCCGCGCACGCGTTCAACGCCATGCGCCAGCGCATTGCCCGCTTTGTCGAAGAGCGCGTGCAGATTCTGGCCGCCATTTCGCATGACTTGCAGACGCCCATCACGCGCATGAAGCTGCGCGCCGAACTGGCGGAAGACTCCGAAGAAAAGCGCAAGCTGCTGGGCGATCTGGCCGAGATTGAAACGCTCGTGCGCGAGGGCCTGGCCTATGCGCGCAGCGCGCATGGCGATGGTGAAAAGCCCTCGCGCATCGACGTCGGATCGTTTGTCGAAAGCCTGGTGTACGACTACCAGGACACCGGCAAGCCCGTCACGCTGGAGCAGCACGCTACCGGTGCGATCGTCACGCGCCCGCACGCATTGCGCCGCGTGTTGACCAACCTGACCGACAACGCGATCAAGTTTGGTGGCGCGGCCGAAGTGAGTGTGCGCCGCGACGGCGATGCCGTGGTGATCGAAGTGCGCGACCGCGGGCCCGGTATTCCGGAAGACAAGCTCGATGCGGTGCTGCAGCCGTTTGTGCGGCTGGAGAATTCGCGCAGCCGCGAGACGGGCGGCACGGGGCTGGGCCTGGCGATCGCGCAGCAGTTGGCTGTGGCTGCAGGCGGCGGGCTCACGTTGCGCAATCGCGAAGGCGGTGGGCTGGTGGCGGAAGTCAGGCTCGGCCAGGCGGCCGCGCCAGGGCAGCGCGAGCAAGCGTAGCCTGCGCTTGGGCGCCGGCTTCGCGTTCGCTGTGTTCTGTGCATGTATGCGGCGTGGTAGCTGGCGGATGCTACGCCCTCACGTTTGCGCGAGAAACGTCGCGATGCGATCGGCAATCGCACCGGGCGCATCTTCAAAGCTGTAATGCCCAACGCCGGGCAACCGATGCACCGGCGCGTCCGGAAACAGCTCACTGAACAGCGGCAGGAAATGCACTGCATGCAACGTGCGGTCTGCCATGCCCCAAATCGCCATGGCGGGTTTGGTGGCGATGGCACGGCGCGCTGCAGCGTCCGGCACTTCAAAGCGATGGGCGCCGGTCGCAAAGCCTTTGGCCCAACCGATGGCGCCAGCGCAGTCCGCCGGCGTTGCAAAGCGCGCGCCGTACGCCTGCAACCACGCATCGTTGATGAGCCCGTGGTCTTCAAAGCCGTTGAGCTTTAAGGTGCTGAGGATGTTGAAGCCGAGTTCACCCAGTACGGCTTCAAGACGCCCCTCCGATTCGGCCCGCATGATCCACTGAAACCATGGCGACACTGCCGCGTTGGCGGCCAGGCGTTCACCCAACGTCGCCTGCCCGAACGGCGTTGGCCCGTTGACGCTGACGATGCGCCGAATGCGATCCGGATGCCGTGACGCGAGCCCCATCCCGACTGGCCCGCCAAAGTCGTGCATGACGAGCGTGATGCCGCGCAGGTCCAGCGCGAGCACGAAGCGCTCAAGGTTGTCGATGTGGTCTTGCAACCAGTAGCTGTGAGATGGCGGTGTTTCGCTCCTGCCAAAGCCCATGTGGTCGAGCGCCACCACGCGGTGGGCGCCGCGCAGTGCCGCGATCAGGTGCCGGAAGAGGAAACCCCATGTGGGCTCGCCATGCAGACACAGCACGACTTCGCCATCGGCGGGGCCCTCGTCCACGAAATGCATCGAGAAGCCCGGTGCATCGGTAAAGCGGGGGGTATAGGGGTACATCCCATCGAACGTATCAACGCGCATGTCGTGCTTCCTCCTTGCCTTAAGTGGTTGCAATATGAAACCGTTGCGTTATAGCAGTCGAGGTTTTATATTGCAACCACATTGAATATGAGGACGCGCACAGCAAGCGCGATACAGATGGTCAAACGTACGAGCCACGCGGAGTCTCTTTGCGGCGTCGCCAGGCCGCTGGATGCCATTGGCGACTGGTGGTCGCTGCTGATCGTTCGGGATGCGTTCGATGGCCTGCGCCGTTTTGGCGAGTTTCAGCGCAGTCTGGGCCTGTCGAAAAACATCCTGGCGGTGCGCCTGCGCAACCTCGTGGCGCACGACATTCTCGAGACGGTGCCGGCGTCAGACGGCAGCGCGTATCAGGACTATGTGCTGACCGAGAAAGGACGCGCGCTGTTTACATTGCTCGTGGCGCTGCGGCAGTGGGGTGAAGCGTTCTGCTTTGCGCCGGATGAGGCGCACGTTGTCCTCGTCGACAAGGCAACGGGGAAGCCGGTGCCCCGCCTTGAACTCCGTGCGCAAGACGGGCGTGCCCTGGCACCGGAGGATACGGCGGTCGTCCACCCCGCAGCCGTCAAGCAGGCGAAGCGCCAGCGGGCGAAGGCGGGCTGAGCGCTAGCGCTCAGACGCGAGCCGTCATCTCATTCGGCACGCAGCCGTTCGAGCAAGCGTCGCGCATCGGAAGGCGCTTCGACTTTTTTATCGTTATCGAAGTAGCAATAGATGTCGCGGCCGCTGCGCCGCAGTTTGGCGGGCGCGCCAACGCGATGTGCGTCGGCCGGCTCGCTCCCCGCAGCCCATTGGCGGATGCGGTCGGCCCAGCGGTCCAGCGCGGCATCGGCATAGGCGCCGCTGTAGAGCGCATCGGCGCCGTGCAGGCGCAGGTAGACGAAATCGCTCGTCACGTCTTCAAGGTACGGCCAGTCCGCAATGGCATGTGAGACCACCACCGCAGCGTGATGCCGGCGCAGGAGCGCGGCAAACTCCGGTGTGCAGAAGCTGTCGTGGCGCACTTCCACCGCATGACGCAGGCGCTGCTGCCCGCGCGTGGCAAACCAGGGTGCCTTGACGCGCCCATCGTGCTGTCGGGCCAGCGCACGAGCGGCTGCCGTGTCGCGCGGCAACAGTGACAGGAAGCGCTCGAACCGTTCTGCATCGAACCGGTAGCTGGGCGGAAATTGCCACAGGAACGGCCCGAGCTTGCGCCGCAGCGCCAGCACCCCGGAAGCGAAGAAGTTAGCCAGCGCCGGCACCGCCGTCTCGTCACGGAAGCGCAGCATGTGGGTCAGGTAGCGCGGCCCCTTGACGGCAAAAACAAAGCCGTCGGGCGCGGTGTCGTGCCAGGCCTTCCAGCTTGTGATCGATTGCAGCGAGTAGTGCGAGCCGTTGATCTCGATGGTGTCGAACTGGCGCGATGCATATTCCAGCTCGCGGCGCTGTGCCAGGTCTTCCGGGTAGAACACGCCGCGCCACCCTGCGTAGCGCCACCCTGAAATGCCGATGTGCACGGTCATTGCTGTGCCCCGCGCGGGCGATGTCTTTCACCAGCCGCGGCGGTCATTCGGTCAGGGAGGTGCGGCGGCCTTTGCGCGCCATGCGCGTCACTGATGCGGCGCATTCACCTGCGCTTGCACGTACACGAGACCGGTCTGCGGCGCCCGCAGGCCCAGCGGCTCGTCGGTCAGATCGCGGGCAAGCGAATAGGCTGTGATCACGGCCAGCGTAACGCCCACGATGGCCAGCATTTCCCGAGTGTTCATACGCGTCTCCTCCTTCGCTCGTTGCGTTCCCGGTGTCCGTTTTGCTCGCCCTTTCTTGTCGAGGTTGGGCGGCGCCGGAGCTCGGACGCAAAGTTTGGGCCTGAGGAAGGCGAATGGCGCAGCGGTGCGGGTTTAAGTGAAGTTAGCGTGCGCGCAATGAAGACGGAGGTACACCCAACAGGCGCTGGAAACTGCGCCGCATGCGCTCGGTATCGCCAAAACCGCATTCGGTGGCCACGCGCTGCATGGAGACGGCACCGCTTTCCAGCGCGGCGCGTGCAGCCTCCACGCGCAATTTTTCCACGGCCTTTGCAGGCGTGAGACCGGTTTCAACCTGAAACGCGCGTGCGAAATGGCGCGGGCTCATGCAGGCGTGCTCGGCCAGATCGCCCACGCGATGCGGTGCGCCCAGGTTGCGCCGCACGTGGTCGAGCAGCGGCTTGAAGCGGCCGCGTGCCGAATCCATCTCATTCAGCGCTGAAAACTGCGACTGCCCGCCGGGCCGGCGGTAGTACACGACCAACTGCCGCGCCACCGCGCGTGCCAGGCGCTCGCCCAGGTCTTCGGCGATGAGGGCAAGCGCCAGGTCGATGCCCGCGCTGATGCCGGCGCTGGTCCAGATCGGGCCGTCGTTCACGTAGATGTGGTCGGGTTCGAGCTGCACCTGCGGAAACGTGCGCGCGAACTGCTCGCTGCGGCTCCAGTGGGTCGTGGCGCGACGGCCGTTCAGCAAGCCCGTGGCGGCCAGTAACAGGCTGCCCGAACACACGCTGGCGACGCGCGCGCCGCGGGCTGCGCAGCGCTGCACAAAGCGGCGCGTGCGCGCATCGGCCATGGCTGCATCCACGCCGTCGCCGCCGGCAATGAGCAGCGTGTCGACCTGGCTGGCCGGGGGCAGGGCGTCGGCATCCCAGCGGGCACCGGACGAACTACGAACAAGGCCGGCCTGCGCGGCAATCATGCGCAGTGCGTAGTGGTCGTCACGATACCGGCTGGCGACTTCAAATGCCGCCACCGGCCCGGCGGCGTCGAGCAGTTGGAAGTCCGGAAAGATCAGCACAGCGATGCGGTGGGCCATGGCAGAAAAAGTGGGAGACTGGTCATTGCTGCCAACACGATAGAGCGCGATCCTGTGAAGCGTCAACCACCACCGCATCACGCTCAGGAGAGCCGAACCATGACGAATTCCCCGTTCATCGTTGTCTTTGCGCTGTACAACCGCGTCACCCAGCTCGATTTCACCGGCCCGCATGAAGTGTTCTGGCGGCTGCCGGGCGCGCAATGCGTGGTGGCTTCCGCAGCCGGTGGCGAGATCCATGCCGATGGCGGTCTCACGATCTCGAACGTGCAGCGGCTGGCGGATATCCCGCATGCCGACTTGATCTGCGTGCCCGGCGGTTTTGGCGTGATCGAAGCCATGGAAGATGCCGAGTTCGTGCGCCAGGTGCGGCGACTGGCCGACGGCGCGCGCTATGTCACCTCCGTCTGCACTGGCTCGCTGGTGCTGGGTGCGGCAGGGTTGCTGCAGGGCAAGCGCGCGGCCTGCCACTGGGCCTGGCGCAACCTGCTGCCGGCGTTTGGCGCCACCGTAGATGAAGCCCGTGTGGTGCGTGACGGCAATCTCATCACCGGCGGCGGCGTGACGGCCGGCATCGACATGGCGCTGACCGTCATGGCCGACATTGCCGGCGCCGAGCATGCGCAGGCTGTGCAGCTCGGTATCGAATACGCCCCGGCGCCGCCGTTCGATTGCGGCCGCCCCGAGCGCGCGGCACCGGAGATTCTCGAAGCGGTGACCTCGCGGCTCGATCGTTTGCGGGCCGATCGCCATGACGCCGTGCAGCGGGCGGCGCAGCACCTCTGAGCAACGGCGCCGGCGGGCGGCCGGATTGCGGCGACAATGGCGTCTTTCGACGTATCCACGCCCCAAGCGGGGCGCCGCCTCCTGCATGAACATTCCGTCTTCCCAGCCCAACGCCCGTGGCCCGATCGGCATCGTTGCTGCCCTGCATGAAGAGATCAACGAGCTGCTGACGTGGCTGACAGATGCACAGTGCGTCCACATCGGCAGCCGCGATTTCTGGACGGGCTGGCTCGACGGCCACGCGGTGGTTGTGGTGCTGTCGCGCGTCGGCAAGGTCGCTGCGGCGTCCACCACGGCGGTGCTGATCACGCAGTTCAACGTACGCGCGGTGGTGTTTGCCGGCGTGGCCGGCGCATTGGCGCCGGGCGTGGCCGTGGGCGACGTCGTGGTGTCAGAAGAACTGCTGCAGCACGATGTTGATGCGTCGCCGCTGTTCCCGCGCTGGGAGATTCCGCTGACCGGCATGGCACGTTTCCCCGCTGACACGTCGCTCGCTAACGGGTTGCGGGAAAGCGCCGGCGCGGTGTTGGCGGATCCGCATGCGTTGCTCGGCCCGGATGTCATGCGCGCGTTCGGGATTGCGGCGCCGCAGGTGCATCGCGGCCTGATCGTCAGCGGAGACCGCTTTGTCTGCACCTCGGCAGAAAGCGCGGTGCTGCGTACGGCATTGCCGGATGCCCTGGCCGTCGAGATGGAAGGCGCCGCCGTGGCGCAGGTGTGCCACGAGTGGGGCGTGCCGTTTGCCGCGATCAGGACGATTTCCGACCGCGCCGATGATGCCGCCAGCGTCGACTTCGCGCAGTTCATCGCACAGGTGGATTCACGCTACAGCGTGGCCATCCTGCGTAATTGGCTGTCGACGACCGCCGCGGCCTGAACGGTTTATTGCCCCTTCGTGGCCAGATACTTGTCGAGTGCGTTGGCGCGCTCGCTCAGGCGGAAGACTTCGTTTTCGAGGCGCTGCAGATCGTCGCGCTTGTCCTTGCCGTAGATGGCGGTTTCAAGGGCGGCCGTTTTGGTGTGAAAGTCCTGCCACGCCTGCTCTGAACAGTGCCTCTTTTGGCTTGCCATTCAATCGGCTCAAGAGCGTTTTGTACGAGCGGTCCAGACGCTCGTCTTGCGCGGTCTTTTCTGTGGAGAGACATGCGTCGATAGCGTCGGCATTGTCCGGCGCCTTGTCGACGCACGCATACAACTTGGTGGAAATGCCTTGCGGCGCACGGCGCTTGATGCCGTTGGCCAGGCTTTCGGCTGCAAACGCGCCAGCGCTGTGGGCCAGCAGCGCAACGGTAACGGGAATGGCCAGCGTCTTCAGTGTCGTCAGCGTGTTCAAGAAGTGACTCCTGATCGCGTGTCTGCGATGCGTGAAGGGCCGTCCAGTCTATCGGCTGTCCAACGCACCCGCGATCAGCCAGGCAGGTGAGGCCGCAGGTTGCGCAGGGCGTTTTCCACGTAGGCCTCTTTCTCGCCGACGGGCGCCACGTAGTGCAACGCCTCTGCTGCGGCCTCCACGCCTTCCGTGCGTGCAATCACCCACGCCGCCAGGTACGGCGAAGCAAAGCAGCCGCCTGCCGTCGCCACATTGCCGTTGGCGTAGAACGGCTGGTTCAGCACTTCCACGCCGGCTTCCTGCACCCAGGGCTTGGTGGTCAGGTCTGTGCAGGCTGGCACGTTGCCGAGCAGCCCCAGCTTGGCCAATACCAACGTGCCCGAGCACTGCGCCCCAATCAACTGACGTGACGGATCGAGCGCCAGCCGCGCCATCAAAGCCGGATCGGCTACCACGTCGCGCGTGCGGATGCCGCTGCCGACGAGCACGGCATCTGCGGTGCGTGCGTCTTCCAGCATCGATTGCGCATGCATCGTCACGCCGTTCATCGAAGTGACTTCGGTATGCGGGCAACACAGGCTCACGCGCCAGTCCGGTTTCTTGATGCGGTGAAGCACGCCAAAAGCGATAAGCGAATCCAGTTCGTTGAACCCATCGAAGGTGAGGATGGCGATGTGCATGATCGTGTGCTGTCGCGTTGGGAAAGATCGCATGCTAGGGGCATGGGGCAATACAATCAAAAAATTGTCCTTAGTACACCAGACATGACCCAGGCTCGCTATCAGCCGCTCGTCGACGAGCTGGCCACGCACATCCGCAGCGGCCGTTTGCCGCCCGGCACGCGCCTGCCCACGCACCGGCAACTGGCGCAGCGGCACGGCGTTGCGCTGGTCACGGCCACGCGCGTGTATGCCGAGCTTGAAGCGATGGGCCTGGTGAGCGGCGAAGTGGGGCGCGGCACCTTCGTGCGCGAGAACACGCTGCCGCGCGGCCTCGGTATCGACCAGCAGGCCGTGGCCGCCGGCGTGGTGGATCTGAACTTCAACTATCCGTCGCTGCCCGGACAGGCCCGGCTGTTGAGCCGCGCGTTGCGCAAACTGGCCGCCGGGGGCGATCTGGATGCGTTGTTGCGCTATGCACCGCATGGCGGCCGCACGCATGAACGCGCCTGCGTTGCGCGCCACCTAGCACGGCGCGGTTTGCCTGTCGCGCCGGACAACGTACTCGTGGTCGACGGTGCGCAGCACGGTCTGGCCGTGACTGCGATGGCGCTGCTCAAGCCTGGCGATGTGGTGGCGGTGGACGCGCTGACGTATCCCGGTTTCAAGGTCATCGCCGAGATGCTGCATCTGGAACTGGCGCCGCTGCCGCCCGCCGGGCAAGGGTTGGACCCGGATGCATTGGAGCGGCTGTGCGCACGCCGCCGTGTACGCGCCGTCTACGTCATGCCGACGCTGCACAACCCGCTCGGCTGGGTGAGCGGCATCGGCTGGCGGCGCCAACTGGCAGCCATCGTGCGCCGCCACGGCCTGCTCGCCGTGGAGGACGCGGCCTATGCCTTTCTGGAAGACAACCCGCCGGTGCCGCTGGCTGCGCTGGCGCCGGAATCAACCATCTACATCTCGGGTCTATCGAAGAGCGTTGCCACCGGCCTGCGTTTCGGCTTCGTTGCCGCGCCGGCGGTGTGGGTGCCGCAACTGGAACGTGCCATCCGCGCCACGACGTGGAACACCCCGGCCATTGTCACCAGCCTCGCATGCGCATGGCTGGACGACGGCACGGTCGAGCGCCTGGAGGCCGAGAAACGGTGCGATGCCGCAGCGCGTCAGGCGATTGCCCGC
This sequence comes from Ralstonia sp. 22086, assembly GCF_052045975.1. Classification (NCBI taxonomy): domain Bacteria; kingdom Pseudomonadati; phylum Pseudomonadota; class Betaproteobacteria; order Burkholderiales; family Burkholderiaceae; genus Ralstonia; species Ralstonia sp. 22086. The sequence continues at coordinate 760,207 of NZ_JBQEPZ010000004.1, forward strand.
AAGGCGCTGGCCGGGCTGACGCTGGTCACACATCCGGTGTCGTACTTTGTCTGGCTTGCACTGCCGCCTGAGGTGCGCGCCGACCGCGTCGCCGTGGCGCTGCAGCAGGACGGCATCTCCGTGTCGACCGCAGAGCCGTTTGCGACATCGAAGCAGGTACCGCATGCGCTGCGTCTGGCGCTGGGCTCCGTCGCGCTCGACCGGCTTGATGCCGCATTGCAGACCGTGAGGCGGCGCGTGGAAGCGGAGATGGATCGATAACGAAAACCGTGCCAAACCTCGTGCGCTTGCCTACACTCTCGTCGCAACGAAACAGCCCGATTTGCCCACAGGAGACCTCATGAAGAACTGGCTTGCGACGATCGCAGGATGGACGCTCTGCGCATGCGTGGCGTTCAGCAGCACCGCCCATGCAGCCGATGCCCCTGCTGATGGGGCGACGCTGACCGTCAACATCGGCACGGAGCACCGCACGCTGTCGCGCGATGCATTGCTGCACGATCCGCACCTGACCAGCGTGACCGTGGAAGACCAGAACCTGAAGGCCCGTCTGACCTTCAAGGCGATCCCGGTGACGGCGCTGTTCCGCGGGCAGACGGTCAGCCCGGATGCCAGCGCCACTACCGCTGCCAGCGACGGCTACGTTTCGCACCTGCCGATGCGCCTGCTGCTGGGCGATCGCGCCGACGGGCCCCGCGCCTGGCTGGCTGTCGAAGACCCTGCCGCACCGTGGCCGACGCTCAAGGGCCAGGACATCGGCCCGTTCCGGCTGATCTGGACGGCGCCCGCGGCCAAGGCGTCGGTCGTGAACGAAAGCCTGTGGACTTACAGCATCGTGCGCATCGATGTGGCGGCGCTGCCGGGCGAGCGCTTCGCGGCCATCCGGCCCGCCGCGGGGCTGCCCGCAGATGGCCCGGTCATGCGCGGTTTCGCCACGTTCCAGCGCGTCTGCTTTTCGTGCCACACGCTCAATCGTGCCGGCGACGCCAACCTTGGCCCCGACCTGAACGTGCCGTACAGCCCCGTGGAATACCTCGGCGACGAGAAGCTGCGCCACCTGATCCGCGATCCGCAATCGCTGCGCTGGTGGCCCAACGCACGCATGTCCGCCATCGACGAGAAGACGCTGTCCGATGCGCAGCTCAACGATCTGCTGGCGTACTTTCACCACATGACCAAGCGCAAAGCGGCAGCGCAATGACCTGCGCTTACCGCCGCTATTCGGTCGCCCAGTCGACCAGCGTGGCGATGGTGTTCATGTTGCGCGCCGTCCCCGTCTTGGCGGCGGGGATCTTCAGTTTGGAATCGGCCATGCCGTCGCCGTAGTGCACGTAGATTTCGCGGGTGCCCAGGGCCATCTCTTCCGCCCTGTGGCCCGTGGCAGCGGCGAGCGCATCGGCGGGTGGCGGCATGTCCAGGAAGATCGCGACCGTTCGGTTGGGTGCCGCCGTCTTGAACGGATTGCCTTCCAGCACCGCTGCCAGCTCGGCACCCGTGCGCACGAGCACGCCCACGGGTTTGCCGGCGTAATCCTCCAGGCAGCGTTCCAGCTTCGCCTTGATGGTCGCCTCTGCCAGCCGGCTCTGAAAGACCACGTTGCCGCTCGCAATGTAGGTGCGTACGCCGCTCAGGCCGATCGATTCGCACATCGCGCGCAGTTCGGCCATGGGTAGTTTGCCGGTGCCGCCTACGTTCACGGCGCGCAGGAAGGCGATATAGCTGGGCATGGGTTCTCCTGTGTTCTTGTTCCTCTGTCTTATCAACGGCTTACGGGCGCCCTCGAACTGGCAACATTCTGTTACGAGATTGACGAATGTGTTTAACCCGCCCCGTTGCGTGACTTGTATTCTGCGCCCCGAACACATCGAGCCCGGATCGGCCCCCTCAGTACTGGTTTGAGTGCCGCATCCTGCATTTGCGCATAAGGAGAACACCATGTTGAAGAAGATTGCACCTGCCCTGATTGTGGCAACGCTCGCCGGCCTGACGGCCTTGCCCGCAGCGGCGGATGACCTGCGCAATGCCTTGGGCGGCGCGCTGGGTGGCGCTGGCGGCGCGGCCGTGGGCGGCGCGCTCGGCGGGCAGACCGGCTCGGTCATCG
>NZ_JBQEPZ010000005.1:0-422652 GCF_052045975.1 Ralstonia sp. 22086
TTTGTTTATCGCGTCGCTGCGTTGTCTGCAGCAGAGAAACGAGATTATGCAGAGCTTTTTCGTCGCTGTCAACAACTCGTCGAAGAATTTTTATCCGTCAACTCGCTGCTAACCACCACCCGATCTACCGCCAATCGCCAATCACACAATCGACCGCAAACCCGCTCCACTCCTGCTTCTCCACCACTCAACACCACCACCTCCACTTGCGTTTCGGCGCTGTGTTTTGCAGCGAGGGGCGAACTATAGGCGGGTTTCTCGAACAGTGCAAGCCCTTTCTTTTGACAGGGTTTTTCTGCGCTTTTTCTGGGTTTACGGCGCTTTGTGAGACCGCATCCATCGCAGCCCCTTCGCTGCCCGCTCCCGCGCAGTGCAGGCGCGCTTGTGAAAGGCGTTCACTATAGAAAGCGGTGGCGGCGCACCCAATAAGTCGGCAACGCAATCCAGAGCGACGCTCGCATCGTGCACTTCGCCCAAGGCCTCCTGCAATTTGCGCAAATGGTTGCGGTAGCGCTTGGCTGCGTGGGCTCCAAGCGCCGGGTAGAACGCTTCATATAGATAGCGCCACTGCTTGGCGGCGATTCGGGCGCGATGCAGCCGAATTGCGGACGACCGCTTGGGGTGGCGGCCGCGACGGATCAGTTTCCTTCTGAGCGCCCGGGCCTGGGTGCGAGCGAAACGGGAATGCCGCTCCGACTCGCCTTCTAAATGAAATTCCGCGACCGCACGCTCCAGTTCGAGCAGCGTTTCCGCCACATCAGGCGACGCCAGTTCGTCTCGCAACGCCTCCCAAGCTCGATTGCGGGCGTCTTTGGACTTCGTGAGCGCCCGATCCAACCACGCCCGGCCTACATCATCGTCATTAGATAAGGATTGCAGAGCCGCGGGCAGCCAGTCGGAAAGCAGCACATCCCATTCGCGCACAGGGCTCGTGGATGCGGCGAGTGCACGCAGGCGAGGCTTCCACTCTGTGGCAAAACTGCGCGGTAAAACCGGCGCGAACGTCACCCAAGCCGAACGTAGACGGCGCAACGTGACTCGGAATTGGTGGAGATCTTCATCGCTGGGGCTGGGCGCGACCAGCTTGGCAAGGGCATCGCGCAAAGCAGCGATGTGCTCGGTGACGATGCCCGCGAAGATCGAAAGGATTGCCGCATGTGAGTGCTCGCTCACGATGCTCCCCGTATGACGAGTCTGGACGACAGAGCGGCTCGCAAGGTGCGCGCCTTGTCATTTCACTGTAGTCGACGGGGCGAAGACTGCAGGAGCGCCAGATCAAACATCAGAGCGTTTCGCTGGCGACGATCACGTCGACCTCTGCAGCCCGGAAGACTTCGGCCATCGGCTCGGGCACCGGGACGTCGGTGAAGAACTTGTCGATCTGCGAGACGTGGCCGAGGCGGACGACGGCGCGGCGGCCGAACTTGGAGTGATCGGCGACGAGCCAGACCTCGCGCGACTGCTCGATGATGGCCTGGGCGACGCGTACTTCACGGTAGTCGTAGTCGAGCAGCGTGCCGTCTTCGTCGATGCTGGAGACGCCGATGATGCCGATGTCGACGCGGAACTGCTTCATGAAGTCGATCGTGGCCTCGCCGACGATGCCGCGATCCCGGTTGCGCACGAGGCCGCCGGCGACGATGACTTCGGCATCCGGGCTACCGGAGAGGATCGACGCGACGTTCAGGTTGTTGGTGATGACGCGCAGGCCACGCGGGCCGTTCTGGCCGACCAGCGCCTTGGAGACTTCTTCGGTGGTCGTTCCAATATTGATGATGAGCGAGCGGCCGGGCTCGACGTGGCGCGCAACGACTTCGGCGATGCGGCGCTTGGCGTCGATGTGCAAGACCTGGCGCTGGTCGTAGTCGATGTTCTCGACCGACGACGGCAAGCCGACGCCGCCGTGGTAGCGCGCCAGCAGGCGCTCGTCTTCAAGCTGACGGATATCGCGACGGATGGTTTGAGTCGTGACACCGAGCACGCGGGCAAGCGCGTCAACGGAAGCATCGCCGTGCTGGCGAACGTATTCAAGGATTTGGCGGTGTCGCGGAAGCATCAAGTCACGAAATGAACACAAACGAACACATGTGAGCGGATTAGGCGATTCCCTATGTTGCTTTATTTTCGCCCTTCACTAAACTATCCGCCAACGCGTCACTATTCGCAAGAAAAGACGCGCAAATCAACAGATTCCAACCCATGCAACTTTCTGACGCGTCGCATCTGGACTGTGATCTGCTGGTGGTCGGAGGCGGCATCAACGGCGTGGGCATCGCGCGTGACGCTGTAGGCCGTGGCCTGTCGGTGGTCTTGTGTGAAAAGGACGACCTGGCCCAGCACACCTCTTCGGCCTCAACCAAGCTGATCCACGGCGGGCTGCGGTACCTCGAATATTACGAATTCAGCCTGGTGCGCAAGGCGCTGCAGGAGCGCGAGGTGCTGCTGCGCATGGCGCCGCACATCATGTGGCCGCTGCGTTTCGTGATGCCGCACGACGCGGCCCAACGCCCGGCGTGGATGATCCGCGCGGGCCTCTTCCTCTATGACCATCTGGCGCGCCGGCGCTTTCTGCCCGGTTCGGACTCCATCAAACTCGCCCAGCATCCGGCGGGTAAGCCGCTTAAGGCAGGCTACACGCGCGGTTTCGTCTATTCCGATGGCTGGGTGGACGACGCCCGCCTCGTGGTGCTCAATGCCCGCGATGCGGCAGACCGCGGCGCGCACATCTTCACCCGCACACGCTGCCTGAACGCCGAGCGCCGCGCCGATGGGTGGCACGCCGCTCTGGCTGGCCCGGACGGCATCCGCTCCGTGCGCGCCAAGGCAGTCGTCAACGCTGCCGGGCCGTGGGCGGCGGAGTTCGCCCGCTCTGCGCACGCGCTGCCGAGCACGCGCGGCCTGCGCCTGATCAAGGGCAGCCACATCGTCGTGCGGCGGATGTTCGATCACCCGTTCGCCTATATCTTCCAGAACCCGGACGGGCGGATCGTGTTTGCGATCCCGTACCAGAACGAGTTCACGCTGATCGGCACGACGGATCTGGAATACAAGGGCTCGGTGGACCAAGTCGCCATCGACGCGGACGAAATCCAATATCTGTGCGAGATGGCCAGCCGCTATTTCACCCAGCAGCTGACGCCGGCCGACGTGGTGTGGAGCTACTCGGGCGTGCGGCCGCTGCTGGACGACAGCGCCGCCAACGCTTCGGCCATCACGCGCGATTACCTGGTCGAATGCGAGACCGGCGCCGACGGCACTGGCGCACCGCTCGTCAACGTGTGGGGCGGCAAGATCACGACCTACCGCAAGCTGGCTGAAGAAGCGCTGGACCAGTTGGCCCCGCATCTGCCGCTGGCCGGCAAGCCTTCGTGGACGGCCACTGCATCGCTGCCGGGCGGCGATCTGGAAGCGCCAGGGCAGTTGGTTGCCGAATACACCTTCGACGATTTTGTGACGCGCCTGCAAAAACGTTTGCCGTGGCTGCCGACCCAACTGGCGATGCGCTATGCGCACCAGTACGGCACGCGCCTGAACACGCTGCTGGCGGGCGCCACGCGGCTGGAAGAGCTGGGCGCCGAAGTGACGCCCGGCCTGTATGAAGCCGAAATCCGTTACCTGATCGAACACGAATGGGCCCGCACGGCGCAGGACATCCTGTGGCGGCGGACCAAGCTGGGCCTGCACGCCAGCGATGCCGACCGCAGCCGCCTGGAAGGCTGGCTGGCTCGGCATCTGCCGGAAGGCGAGACCGCGCCAGTTGCGGAACGCGCGCCCTGACGCACCGGGCCGGGCGCACGCGCTAAGACATCAAGAAATCAAAGCAGTAAGACGGGAGACATCAATTGATTCTGGAACTGGACCAGGTTACGGCCATGGTCGGGGCGCAGACGCACCTGTACCCGACCAGCCTGCGGCTGGCGCCCGGCGCCATCAACGTGCTGCTGGGGCCGACGCAAGCCGGCAAGACCACGTTGATGCGCATCATGGCCGGGTTGGACCGGCCGACCACCGGCCGCGTACTGGTCGATGGCAAGGACGTGACGGGCGTGGGGGTGCGCGATCGCAATCTGGCGATGGTGTACCAGCAATTCATCAACTACCCGGCGATGACGGTGTTCGACAACATCGCCTCGCCGCTGCGCCTGCAGGGCACCAACAAGGGCGAAATCGACACGCGTGTGCGTGCCGTCGCCGCCAAGCTGCACATTGAACACCTGCTGCAGCGCCTGCCGGCCGAGCTGTCCGGCGGACAGCAGCAGCGTTGCGCGCTGGCCCGGGCACTCGTCAAGCGTGCGCCGCTGGTGCTGCTGGACGAGCCGCTGGTCAACCTCGACTACAAGCTGCGCGAAGAACTGCGTGCCGAGCTGGCATCGCTCTTTGCCGATGGCGGCACGACGGTCGTCTACGCCACCACCGAGCCGCAGGAAGCGCTGCTGCTGGGCGGCCACACCGTCGTCATGCATGAAGGCCGCGTGCTGCAGGATGGCCCGACGCTCGACATGTATGAAGTGCCGGTGTCGGTCAACGCAGCGGCCATCTTCAACGACCCGCCGATGAACGTGCTGGACGCCACCGTGGTTGAGGGCAACCAGATCCGCCTGCCGCAAGGCATTGACGTTGCATGGACGCGCCCGCTGCCGATGGCGGCCGGCACGCGCTGCCGCATCGGCCTGCGTCCGAGCCACATCCGCCTGTCGCCGCGCAATGCTGGTGCGGTTGCCCTGCCGGGCACGGTGGAGCTGGCCGAGTTGTCGGGTTCCGAAACGTATCTGCACGTGCGCGCGCACGCCGCCGGCCAGTCGAGCACGATCGGCTTGGTCGCGCAGTTGCCGGGTGTGCATGAGTTCGAACTCGGCGCGGCGCTGGACGTGTTTGTCGATCCGGCCGAACTGTTCCTGTTCGATGAAGCGGGCAAGCTGGTGAGCGCGCCCAAGCAGGGAGGCGCACATGGCGCGCATTGAATTCCGCAACCTGGGGCACAGCTACCGCCCCAATCCGCAAAGTCTGAACGACTACGCGCTGCAGCCGATGAACATGACGTGGCGCGACGGCGGTGCCTACGCGCTGCTCGGCCCGTCGGGCTGCGGCAAGTCCACGCTGCTGAACATCATCTCGGGGCTGTTGACGCCGTCCGAAGGCCAGGTGCTCTTCGACGACCGCGACGTCACGCACGCCAGCCCGCGCGAGCGCAACATCGCGCAGGTGTTCCAGTTCCCGGTCATCTACGACACGATGACCGTGTTCGACAACCTCGCCTTCCCGCTGCGCAATCGCAAGACGCCGGAAGCCGAAGTGAAGAAGCGCGTGGAGGAAGTGGCCGAGATTCTCGAGCTGCAGCACGCGCTCAAGCGCCGCGCCTCGGGCCTGGCCGCGGACGCCAAGCAGAAGATCTCGCTGGGCCGCGGCCTGGTGCGCAAGGACGTGGCGGCCATCCTGTTCGACGAGCCGCTCACCGTCATCGATCCGCACCTGAAGTGGCAACTGCGTCGCCAGCTCAAGAAGATCCACCAGCAGCTCAAGCTCACGCTGATCTACGTGACGCACGATCAGGTGGAGGCGCTGACCTTTGCCGACGAGGTGGTCGTCATGACTGAAGGCAAGGTGGTGCAGCAAGGCGGCCCGGAAGCGCTGTTCGAGCGGCCGGACCATACCTTCGTCGGCTACTTCATCGGCAGCCCGGGCATGAACCTGTATCCGGTGGCGGTGGATGGCGACGTCATCGCACTGGGTGATCAGCGCCTGACGGTCGGACACGACACGCTCGCTACGCTCAAGAACGCAAACGGTTCGCTCAAGCTCGGCATCCGTCCGGAGTTCGTGCAGCTGGCCGCACCGGGAGAAGTCGGCACCGTGGCGGCCAACGTTCACCAGGTGCAGCAACTTGGTACGCACCAGCTGCTGACTGCAAGCCTGGGCGAGGCTGGCGGCCTGCCCATCAAGGCCAAGCTGCCGAACGAAGTGAGCGTGACCGAATCGCGCGTGTGGCTGCGCCTGGATGCGCCGCAGACGCTGTACTACAGCAATGACGAGAGGATCGGCCGATGAACAAGCCGTTCAACAACAAGGCATGGTTCCTGATCCTGCCGGTGTTCCTGTGTGTGGCGTTCTCCGCCATCCTGCCGCTGATGACGGTGGTGAACTATTCGGTACAGGACATCATCAGCCCCGAGCAGCACGTGTTCGTGGGCGTCGACTGGTTCCGCCAGATCCTGCGCGACGGCGATCTGCAGGACGCCCTCACGCGCCAGTTGATTTTCTCGCTGTGCGTGCTGGCCGTGGAGATTCCGCTGGGCATCGGCCTGGCGTTGTCGATGCCGTCCAAGGGCTGGAAGGCCTCGGCCGCGCTTGTGGTGCTCGCCATGCCGCTGCTGATTCCCTGGAACGTGGTCGGCACGATCTGGCAGATCTTCGGGCGCTCCGATATCGGCCTGGCCGGGTACTGGCTCAACGAGATGGGGATCGACTACAACTACACGTCGCACTCGTTCGATGCGTGGATCACGGTGCTCATCATGGACGTGTGGCACTGGACGCCGCTGGTGGCGCTGCTGGCGTATGCCGGGCTGCGCTCGATCCCGGATGCGTTCTATCAGGCCGCGGAGATTGACGGCGCCAGCCGCCTGGCCGTGTTCCGCTACATCCAGCTGCCGAAGATGCGCGGCGTGCTGATGATCGGCGTGCTGCTGCGCTTCATGGACAGCTTCATGATCTACACGGAGCCGTTCGTGCTGACCGGCGGCGGCCCCGGCAATGCCACGACGTTCCTGTCGCAGTACCTGACGCAGAAGGCGGTCGGCCAGTTCGACCTCGGCCCGGCGGCGGCATTCTCGATCGTGTACTTCCTCATCATCCTGCTGTTCTGCTTCGTCCTCTACAACTGGATGCAACGCATGGGCAGCGCCAGCACGGCCGTGGGAGACGACCATGCGTAAGAACAACAACAACGAGCACAAGCGCAAGATCGCCCGGGCGATCACGCTGGCGGTGTACGTGGCGTTTGCGGTGCTGCCGCTGTACTGGATGCTGAGCATGTCGCTCAAGACCAACGAGGAGACGCTGGCCGGCTTCTCGATCTGGCCGAAGCTCGTCACGTTCGATAACTACAAGATCATCTTCACCGATCCGTCGTGGTACTGGGGTTACATCAACTCCATCATCTACGTGACGATGAACACGGTGCTCTCGACCGTAGTGGCGCTGCCGGCGGCCTATGCCTTCTCGCGCTACCGCTTCCTGGGCGACAAGCACATGTTCTTCTGGCTGCTGACGAACCGCATGACGCCGCCCGCGGTGTTTCTGCTGCCGTTCTTCCAGCTGTATTCGACGGTCGGCCTGATGGACACCCACCTGGGCGTGGCGCTGGCGCACATGCTGTTCAACGTGCCGCTGGCGGTGTGGATTCTCGAAGGCTTCATGTCGGGCATCCCGCGCGAGATTGACGAGACGGCCTACATCGACGGCTACAGCTTTCCCAAGTTCTTCCTGAAGATCTTCCTGCCGCTCATCAAGGCCGGCGTGGGCGTGACGGCGTTCTTCTGCTTCATGTTCAGTTGGGTCGAACTGCTGCTCGCGCGCACGCTCACCTCGGTCGATGCCAAACCCATTACCGCGGTGATGACACGCACGGTGTCGGCCTCGGGCATGGATTGGGGCGTGCTGGCCGCTGCGGGTGTGCTGACGATCATTCCGGGCGCGCTGGTGATCTGGTTTGTGCGGAACTACATCGCGAAGGGCTTCGCGATGGGCCGCGTGTAAACGCGATCAGGACAATTCTGACGGCCCGGCGCGGCCTTGCCGTACCACACGTACTGTCTGCGGCCGCGCCGAACCGTCAGAACCGCTGCGCTTCGCCCTGATCACGTTTCCACGGACGAGGGAACGAATGTTGGAGAAATGAACATGTTCAGCTGGATGGCCTGGACGCCCGAAGTGGCGATCTTCTTTGGCTGCATCGCCTTGATGCTGGCCAGCATGACGGTGTGGGAGGTCGTTCGACCGACCGTGGAGCGCAAGGGCTTCCTGCCTATCGCCACCACGCGCGGCGACCGCCTCTTCATCGGCCTGCTGACCGCGGCCTATATCAACCTGGCGTGGGTTGGGCTCACGTCGGAAGAGACAAGCGCCTGGGGCGGCTTCATCGCCTCGATGGTGGTGCTGCTGATCGTGATGTGGCGCGGCTGACGCGCCATCGAACTTGAATTTGCAGGTCCGGGGGCATCGGCACGCGTTGATGCTTCCACGCCCAAATTGACGTACGGGCACAGGCATTCCATCACGCTCCCCGCGTCGGAATGCCGGATGTTTTCGCTGCGGGGAGAACAACAAGCCAACAAGCACGAGGAGATACCGATGAAAACATCCTGGCGCATGACGCTCCAAATCAGTGCCATTGCACTGGCGAGCGCCCTGGCAGTCGGCGCAGCCCATGCCGGCGAAGCCGAAGCCAAGAAGTGGATCAGCAGCGAGTTCCAGCCCAGCACGCTGAATCAACAGCAGCAGATGGCGGAAATGAAGTGGTTCATCGACGCCGCGGCCAAGCTCAAGGCCAAGGGCGTGACCGAGATCCACGTCGTGTCGGAAACGCTCGACACGCACGCCTATGAATCAAAGACGCTGGCCAAGGCCTTTGAAGAAATCACCGGCATCAAGGTCAAGCACGACATCATGCAGGAAGGCGATGTCGTCGAAAAACTGCAGACCTCGATGCAATCCGGCAAGAGCATCTATGACGGCTGGATTTCCGACTCCGACCTGATCGGCACGCACTACCGCTATGGCGTAGTGATGCCGCTGTCGGATTACATGGCCGGCGAAGGCAAGGAGTTCACCAACCCGGGCCTGGACCTGAAGGACTTCATCGGCACGAGCTTCACCACCGCGTCGGACGGCAAGCTGTACCAACTGCCCGACCAGCAGTTCGCCAACCTGTACTGGTTCCGCGCCGACTGGTTCGCCCGCAAGGATCTGCAAGACAAGTTCAAGGCCAAGTACGGCTACGACCTGGGCGTGCCCGTCAACTGGACGGCCTATGAAGACATCGCCAACTTCTTCACCAACGACGTGAAGGAGTTGGACGGCAAGCGCGTCTACGGCCACATGGATTACGGCAAGAAGGACCCGTCGCTCGGTTGGCGCTTCACTGACGCCTGGCTGTCGATGGCCGGCTCCGCCGACAAGGGCATCCCGAACGGCCTGCCGGTCGACGAATGGGGTATCCGCGTGGAAGGCTGCGCACCGGTGGGCGCCTCGATGTCGCGCGGCGGCGCCACCAACAGCCCGGCCGCCGTGTACGCCCTCACCAAGTACATCGACTGGATGAAGAAGTACGCCCCGCCCGAGGCGACCGGCATGACCTTCAACGAAGCCGGCCCGGTGCCCGCGCAAGGCCACATCGCCCAGCAGGTGTTCTGGTACAGCGCCTTCACCGCGCCAATGACCAAGCCGGGTCCGGTCGTGAACGCCGATGGCTCGCCCAAGTGGCGCATGGCGCCGTCGCCGCACGGCCCGTACTGGAAGGACGGCATGCAGAACGGCTACCAGGACGTCGGCTCGTGGACGTTCTTCAAGTCCACCCCGTTCGAGCGCCGCTCGGCCGCGTGGCTGTACGCGCAGTTCGTCACGTCGAAGACCGTGTCGCTCAAGAAGTCGATCACCGGCCTCACGTTCATCCGTGACTCCGACATCCACAGCGACTACTTCACCAAGAACGCAGCCAAGTACGGCGGCCTGATCGAGTTCTACCGTAGCCCCGCCCGCGTGGCCTGGACGCCGACCGGCAACAACGTGCCCGACTATCCGAAGCTGGCACAGCTCTGGTGGAAGAACGTCGCCACGGCCGTCACGGGCGAGAAGACCCCGCAAGGCGCGATGGACAACCTGGCCAAGGAAATGGACCAGGTGATGGGTCGCCTGCAGCGCGCAGGCATGAAGAACTGCGCGCCGAAGCTGAACCCGGAAAGCGATCCGTCGAAGTGGCTGTCGACCGAACACGCCCCGTGGAAAAAGCTCGACAACGAGCGTCCGAAGGGTGAGACGGTGGCCTACGACAAGCTGCTCGCAGCCTGGAAGGCCGGCAAGGTGCGCTGATCACGCGCCGCCCGCAGGGCGCCGGTCTTTGACGACGGCCACCTGCGGGCTACCATGCTTGTTTCCGTTTCATCCACTGTCGGGCAGGGAGCACCCTGACCTGGCCCGACAGTCATCAGACTCTGCCTTATGGAATACCTCCTCGCGCTCGACCAGGGCACATCCAGCTCACGCGCCATCGTCTTCAACCGCGCCGGCCAGATCGTCGCCAGTGCCCAGCAGGAGTTTCCCCAGCATTTCCCGCAGCCCGGCTGGGTCGAGCATGACCCGTTCGACATCTGGAACAGCCAGCTCGCCACCTGCCGCGCCGCACTCGAACAAGCCAAACTCTCCGCCGCCGACATGGCGGCGCTTGGCATCACCAACCAGCGCGAAACCACCATGGTGTGGGAGCGAGCCACGGGCAAGCCGATCTTCAACGCCATCGTCTGGCAGGACCGCCGCACCGAAGCCATCTGCGAACGCCTGCGCGCCGAGGGTCTGGAAGACGAGGTGCGCAAGCGCACCGGCCTGATCATCGACCCGTATTTTTCCGCCACCAAGCTGCGCTGGATTCTCGACCACGTGGACGGCGCCCGCGAGCGCGCCGCGCGTGGTGAACTCGCCTTCGGCACCATCGACAGTTGGCTGGTGTGGCAACTCACACGCGGCCGCCTGCATGTGACGGACGTGTCGAACGCTTCCCGCACGATGCTGTGGAACATCCACACCGGCGAATGGGATGCGGACCTGATGCGCGCACTCGACATCCACCCGAGCCTGTTGCCCGAGGTGCATCCGTCTGCGTATCAATTTGGGCAGACCGATGCCGACTGGCTCGGCGCCTCGCTCACCATCGGCGGCATTGCGGGCGACCAGCAATCCGCCCTCTTCGGCCAAGCGTGCTTCAAGCCCGGCATGGCCAAGAACACCTACGGCACCGGCTGCTTCATGCTGCTCAACACGGGCGACAAGGCGGTCCAGTCGCACAACGGGCTGATCAGCACGGCGGCCTGTCAGAGCGGCCCGAAACGCAGCTACGCGCTCGAAGGCAGCGTGTTCGTGGGCGGCGCGGTGGTGCAGTGGCTGCGCGACGGGCTGCGCGCCATCCAGCGCTCCGCCGACGTCGAAGGCCTGGCCGCCTCGGTGCCCGATTCCGGCGGCGTGGTGTTCGTGCCGTCGTTCACGGGCCTGGGTGCACCGTACTGGGATCCAACCGCACAAGGCGCCATCGTGGGCCTCTCGCGCGGCACGACCATCGGCCACATCGCCCGAGCCGCACTGGAGTCGATTGCCTTCCAAAGCACCGCGCTGCTGCAAGCCATGACGCGCGATGCCGTTTCCACCATCTCAGAACTGCGCGTCGATGGCGGCGCATCGGCCAACAACCTGCTCCTGCAGTTCCAGGCGGATTTGCTCGGCATTCCGGTCGTGCGCCCCGAGATCATCGAAACCACTGCGCTCGGCGCAGCCTACCTGGCTGGCATCGCCACCGGCTTCTATCAGGGGGAGGACGAAGTCGCCCAGCAATGGCGTGCCTCTCGCACGTTCCACCCCGTCATCAGCCGCGACGAGGCGGCGCATCGCATCGCCCAGTGGGAAATGGCCGTCGCGCAGGTCCGTCTGCCGACAACACGCGGGCACTGACGGCGGAAGCAACAGGCAGAAAAAAAGGCGACCCTCGGATCGCCTTTTTTCATGTTCGGCCGGCGGCTTACTTGCCTTCGCTGCTCGGCGTCTGGGCAGGGCCGCCTTGTTCGCTCATGGCTTCCTTGCGCTTGGCGCGGGCTTCCTTCTTCTCGGCCTTGCGGTTGGCCTTGGCGGCCTTTTTCTCTTCCTTGTACGCGGCCTTGGCGTCGGACTTGCGGGCCTTGTATTCGTCGCTGGCAGCCTTGTCGTCAATGCGCTTCTGCACCAGCGGGTCAGACGACGAGGTGGCCGGCCCGCCTTGTGGGGCGGCCTGCACGGTGCCGGTGGTCTGCGGAGAAGTCTGCGGTGCCGGCGTCATCTGTGCGAAAGCAGCCGACGCAGCAAACGTGGCGGCCACGGCGAGGGCGGTTTTCAGGCGCAGTTCAATCATGGTTGAGCTCCTTCTTTTACAAAAACACGGAATGGACTGACCACATAAGCGGCGCGCAAAGCACCCGAAGTGATCTCGGCGCACATCAAGGGCGCGCGCCGGACGTTGCAAATCACAACACCCATTCCGTCGCAAGAAGCGCTCCCACACCATCGACTACACTGCGCGCTGTCTCATCCCTCCCCGCACGCCGTGTCCAATCACGCCCTCGATTTCGTCTTGCTTGATCCACCCGCCGATGTCCTCAACTTGGACGCGGACGCCGCAGCCCGTCATGTCGCGACCGTGCAGCGCTGGCTGGAAGACGCCGTCATCGGCCTGAACCTGTGCCCCTTCGCCAAGGCCGTGCACGTCAAGCGGCAGGTTCGATACGCCGTCAGCCGCGCCACGATGGACGGCGACGTGCTCGACCACCTGCGTGCCGAAGCCGACCGGCTGCACGCCACGCCCGCCGCACAGATCGACACCACGCTGCTGATCGTCCCCGCCCTGGCCGACTTCCTCGACTTCCACTCGCTCACGGAACGCGCCGAATCGCTGCTCGCTAAAGCCGGCTACGAAGGCGAATTGCAACTGGCCAGCTTCCACCCCCACTTCGTCTTCGCCGATGCCGACCCAGACGACATCGCCAACGCCACCAACCGCGCGCCCGTCCCCATCCTGCACCTGCTGCGCGAAGACAGCATCGCCCGCGCCGCCGCAGCCGTACCCGACGCAGCGGACATCTACGAACGCAATATCGCGACGATGGAAAAGCTAGGAGCAGAAGGCTGGGCCGCAATGGTCGAGAAGTTCAGCAAAACACCGCCCCGCAACTGACCAAAAGCAGCGACGGTTTGGCCGTACCCTGCCCTAGATGGCGCCTTGAATTTCTGTAAGCGGGCGGAAAAAGACGGGAAACTGTTTGAGCGCAGCGAGTTTTTCCCGTCTCCGCCCGGTTACAGAAATTCAAGGAAGGGGTCGCCATCTCGGGCGCGCCTTTCTTTGCTTACTTTCTTTGGCAAGACAAAGAAAGTGAGTCAGCCCCGGCAGGGGATGAAACAAGGGATGGACCGACACCAGCCATAAAAGGCGACGCCCCGAGAAACCACTCTCACACACCCCGATCCACCGGCGGCGTCCACTGATACGCCCAAGTCTCAGAAAGCAACCGCTCCCCCGACTGCAACGTCAGCAGCAACTCAATCGGCGCATTGCTCGCATCCGGCACCACATCAAACATCGCCCGCACACCATCGATGCTCGCCAGCGGCCGCGCCGACGCAATCTCCACCCGCCCGCGCGAGGCACGTATGACCGGCTCCACAGTCGACCCCGCGGTGCTGCGCCCCAGCCGCGACAACTCGCCGCCGGCAAAGTCCACCACAAACCGCCACGAGAAGTATTTGCGCGGCTGTCCCACCACGCCGCCAATGCCCGTGCGCGTGGCCACCACCCGCGCCAGCGGTGAGGCCGCAGCAGGCTGCGCGCCCCACGTCAGCCGATAGCCGAACGCCAGTTCCTGCCCCGCATGCGGCGCCACGGCAGGCCGCCAGAACGCGACGATGTTGTCGAAGGTTTCATCGTTGGCCGATAGCTCCACCAGTTCGACTGCACCCTCACCCCAGTCATGCGTGGGCTCCACCCACACGCTCGGGCGCTTCTCATAGAACACGCCGTCATCCTGGTAATGATCGGGATTGCGATCGCGCTGCAGCAGGCCAAAGCCGCGCGGGCTGTCGTCGGCAAAGCGCTGGCTGCGCAGCATGGGCGGATTGGCCAGCGGCCGCCAGACCCATTCGCCCGAGCCGCGCCAGATGGCCAGGCCGTCCGAATCATGAATTTCCGGGCGCCAGTCCGATGCACGCCAGCGGCGCGCTGCGCTGTGGCGATCACCGGCGCGGTCGGTGCGGTCGTTCTCGCCGTAGAGGAACATGCTGGTCAGCGGCGCGATGCCCAGGCGCTCGATCGGCTTGCGCACGTAAAGCGTGACGGCCACGTCCATCACGAGCGTGTCGCCGGGGCGGATGTCGAAGCGGTAGACGCCCGCCACGCTGGCCGAATCGAGCAACGCATAAACGCGCAACGTATCGGCGTCGGCGGCCGGTCGCACCAGCCAGAATTCAGTGAAGTCCGGAAACTCTTCTGCGCGGGGCAAGCCGGTATCGATCGCCAAGCCCCGCGCCGACATGCCGTACTGCCACTGCCCGCCCACAGCGCGGAAGTAGCTGGCACCCAGGAAGGCGGCCACATCGCGCGTCGGGTCCGCCTTGGTCGTCAGCCGAAAACCGGCGAAGCCGAGATCGGCCGGCAACGCCTGGCGATCCAGCCCGCTCTTGCCGTAATCGAACATGGCGGGGTCGTAGGCAATCAGGCGGGCGTGGCCGTCGACCACCTCGTGCATCTGCACTGCTGACTTGAAGAAGAGCCCCAAATGGAAGAACTTGGCCTCGAACGGCAGGTGCTGGCCGGCCCACAATGCGTGATCAGGGCGATAGCCGATGGATTGGTACCCATCCCAGTCCAGTGCGGCCAGCGGCTTGGGCAGTTGCGTGCTGCGCGGCCGGTACGGCCTTGCGGCCAACGCACTGGCGCGCGCCAGCAGGCGGGCTTCGTCAAACGGTTCGGGGGCGCCAGCGGCGGTGCCGGGCGTGGCGCTGCGGGACAAACCAGGCGCCAGGGCAAGCAGCCCGGCGGCCAACTGCTTGAGCAGGTCGCGACGGTGCATGGATCGGGGCAGGACCAGGGGTGAGCCAGGGGGTGATTCATCTTCGCACAACCCACGCCCAGGCAGCATCCGGGAAAAACCTTTCATTGGACCCACAACCCTGCGCCATGACCGGGATTGCCCCTGTTGTGCGTGGCGCGGGGCAACCAGTTGGAGCACAATCCCGGGTCTGTTCACATGTACAACGCAAGTACGTCGCCTATGGTGAACAGAACAGATTCGAGCAATCGGCCTGGCTGAAACGGGTCGACGCCCGCCACGATCATCACGGCGCACATGCTTTCACAATCCTCCTCGCCCCCGCTGCCCGATACGGCCACCGAGCTGTCCGCCGCCACTGAGGCTGCGCTCGCGTCATTCGACCGCTATTACGACGACGTTCTGCTGCCCATGTGGCTCGGCCCGGGCTGGAACGCGCAGGCCGGTCTCTGCTATGAGGCCCTCGTCGTCGACAACGGCGCGCTGGTGCCAGCGTCGACCGCGCGCTACCGGGCGATGGCCTGTGCGCGACAGTTGTATACGTTCGCGCGCGCTACGCAGCTCTCCAGCCGCCACCGCGATCTCTGCGCCGAACGGGCCGCTGCGCTGTGCCATGCGCTGGACACGCGCTTTCGCGACACGATCCACGGCGGCTGGGTATTTGCGATCGACAGCGCGCTGGCTCCGCACGACACCACCAAGGATCTGTACACGCACGCCTTCGTGCTGTTTGCCGCCGCACATTGGCTGGCCGTGAGCGGCGATCCGCGCGCGGCCGCGTTGATGCATGACGCGCACGACGTGATCGCGCGCAGCTTTGCGCGGGCCGGGGCCAAACCGCTGCCGGTTGCGTCCATGGACGCCACGTTCAGCACCACGCTGGCCGGTGTCGCACAGAACCCCGTGATGCATCTGACCGAGGCCTACCTGGCCGCCGCCGCGCTGGACGAACCGCCCGCCTGGGCCGAAGCCGGCGTGCGCACGCTGGCCGAGGGCATCCTCGCGCGCTTCATTGATACGCGCACGGGCAGCATCGCCGAGTTGCCGGTTGACGAGGCCAGCACCGACAACCGCATCGAGCCCGGTCACCAGTTCGAATGGTTTTATCTCGTGCGCGCACATGCCGACGTCTTTACGCGCTCCGAAGCCGGCCGCCATCTGGCCGATAGCCTCGCCCGCGCGGTGGATGCCGCCTGCGCCGACGGCGTGGATGCCGAGACGCAGGGCGTGTGCCTGTCGCTCAACCTTGACGGCACGATGCGCGACGCCAGCCAACGCATCTGGGCGCAGACCGAATACGGCCGCGCCCTCGCGCTGTGCACCGAAACGCAAGGCGCCATGCTCGCGCGCCTGCTGCCGGCGTGGTCGGCACGCTTCCTGCACGCACAAGGCTGGAACGAGGTGATCGACCCCGCCGGCCAGCGCCTGCGCGCCGACATGCCGTCGAGCACGCCGTACCACATCACCACCTTTTACGAGGCGGCCCGCAGCTCGCTGTCTGGCTCGCCCGCACGTTGTACCCAAGCTGTTGAGTGAAATCCATCATGCATACCTCCAACCCCAACGAATCCAAGGCCCGCACCATCTTCCGGGTAGTCAGCGGCAACTTCCTGGAGATGTACGACTTCATGGTCTACGGCTACTACGCCAAGGCCATCGCCGACACCTTCTTCCCGGCCGGCAACGAGTTCCTCTCGCTGATGCTCTCGCTGGTGACCTTTGGCGCCGGCTTCCTGATGCGGCCGCTGGGCGCGATCTTCCTGGGCGCCTACATCGACCGTCACGGCCGCCGCACAGGCCTGATCGTCACGCTCGCGCTCATGGCCTGCGGCACGCTGCTAATTGCACTGGTGCCGGGCTACGCCACCATCGGGCTGGCGGCGCCGCTGCTGGTGCTGATCGGCCGGTTACTGCAAGGATTCTCTGCCGGCGTGGAGCTGGGCGGTGTGTCGGTCTACCTGGCCGAAATCGCCACGCCGGGCAAGAAGGGCTTCTTCGTGAGCTGGCAGTCGGCCAGCCAGCAGGTGGCGGTCATGTTTGCCGCGCTGCTCGGCGTGCTGATGTCGTACCTGCTGCCGCCGTCCGAGATGAGCGCATGGGGCTGGCGCGTGCCGTTCCTGATCGGCTGCCTGATCGTGCCGTTCCTGTTCATCATCCGCCGCTCGCTGCAAGAGACCGAAGAGTTCCAGAAGCGCAAGCACCGTCCGGACCTGGCCGCCGTGTTCCGCTCGATGGGCCAGAACTGGCGCTTGGTGGGCGCAGGCACGCTGATGGTCGTGATGACCACGGTGTCGTTCTACCTGATCACCGCCTACACTCCGACGTTCGGCAAGAGCGTGCTGCACCTGTCCGACATGGACAGCCTGATCGTTACGCTGTGCGTGGGTGCCTCGAACTTCTTCTGGCTGCCGGTGATGGGCGCGGTGTCTGACCGCGTCGGCCGCCGCCCGCTGCTGATCCTCTTTACCGTGCTGATGCTGGTGACGGCGTACCCGGCCATGCAGTGGCTGGTTGCCGCACCGTCGTTCGCGCGCATGTTGATCGTGCTGCTGTGGCTGTCGTTCCTGTATGGCAGCTACAACGGCGCGATGGTCGTCACCCTCACGGAGATCATGCCGCCGGAAGTGCGCACCACCGGCTTCTCGCTGGCATACAGCCTGGCCACGGCCATCTTCGGTGGCTTCACCCCGGCGATTGCCACGTGGCTGATCCACACCACCGGCAACAAGGCGATGCCGGGCGTGTGGGTGTCGTTCGCCGCGCTGTGCGGGTTGATTGCCACGCTGGCGATTGTGAAGCCGGCGGGCAGGCATGAGCATGGGGCGGGGACGGCGCCTGTGGCCTGACGGGTATTTGGAACGAATGAACGCCTCTCGGGGGATCTCTCTGAGAGGCGTTTTTTCTTTGTGCTTTTGGTTTTTGCTGGGGTTTCTTGTTGGTGGTGCATCCCTTGTTTCATCCCCTGCCGGGGCTGACTCACTTTCTTTGGTCTTGCCCAAAGAAAGTAAGCAAAGAAATGCGCGCCCGAGATGGCGAAAGGCTCCTTGAATTTCTGTCGCAGGGAGGGGAAGGGAAAAACTCGCTTCGCTCAGACAGTTTCCCTTCCTTTCTCCTCCCTGCAACAGAAATTCAAGGCGCCATCTAGGGCAGGAAAGTCAAAGGACAACAGCCACACCCTCTGGGCGCCAGCCCAAACGACAAGGCCAACCGCACGACGGGTTGGCCTTTTGCTTTTGACGTTGAGCCCTTGATGGCGCCTTGAATTTTCGTAAGCGGGCGGAAACAAGACGGGAAACTGTCTGAGCGAAGCGAGTTTTTCCCGTCTCCGCCCGGTTACGCAAATTCAAGGAATCTTTCGCCATCTCGGGCGCGCCTTTCTTTTGCCTACTTTTCTTTGGCAAGACAAAGAAAGTAGGTCGCCCCGCCAGGGGACGAAACGAGCGAGAAACCAAAACCAAAAGAATCCAAACTCCAGCCACCCCAGCCGAGTCCCAAACCCCATCCCCCGAGAACAAAACCCCTCGCTTGGCGTTCCGAACCCGACACACCAAGCAAAAAGGCTCGCGCTCGGCGTTCCGAACCCCACACCGTCGAGAAAAAAACCTCACGCGTGGCGTTCCCGACTCTGCGGGCCGAGTCAGAAACCTCACACTTCGAGTTCCGGACTCGGCGTGCCGAGCAAATAGGCTCACGCTTGAGGTTCAGAACGCCATGCATGAGGTTCCGAACTCGGCGTTAGGCGTCACGAAACCCATCATCGCAGTGCGAGCGTTACTGAATCACCAGCCCATTCGGCCCCACCACCCCCAGTTCCACATAGTGCGAGCCCGGGCGCGTACGGTCGGAAAAGTCCACCATGAATCCGCCACCCACATCGAAATTGCGCAGATGGGCCAGCTCGCGGCGCACCTGGTCGCGCGTGGGCTTGGGGCCGGCGCGGCGCACGGCTTCGGCCAGCACCTTGGCGGCCACAAAGCCTTCTACCGCGCGGAATGAAAGTTCGACATCTCTGGCGCCCACGGCCGTGCGTGCTCGATTGAATTCGCGGATGACGGGGTTCACGCTCTTGCCGGGGTTCGGCATGACAAGTGCGAGGGAATAGCCGCGCACCGCATCGATGCCGGCCACCTTGAGCAGGATGCCCGGATCAATGGACGACAGCCCCAGGATCTGCGCACCGCCGCCGCGCGCGCGGTACTGCTTGATGAACTGCGCGGCGGGCTCCGCCGTGGCGCCGAGGAAAATGGCCTGCACATCGGTGCCGAGCAGCTTGTCGACGGCAGCGCTCACCGAGGCCGTATTGCGCGGGTATGAGGCGGTGGCCGCAATCGTTAGCTTGTAGGGCTTGAGCGTGCGCTCCACGCCGGCCAACACTTCCTTGCCCAGCGCATCGTCCTGATACAGCACCCCGATGCGCGTGACGCCGATGGTGACGAGCGCGCCCACCATCTTGTCCATCTCTTGCTGGTAGCTCGCCTTGATGGGAAACACCAACGGATCGCCGGTCATGCTGGAGGCCCCGGTGGCGGGGCCGACCAGCGGCAGATTGGCTTCGGCCAGCACGCCGCTGCGCATGAGCGCTTCCACATTGGCGGTGCCGACCACGGTGAGCGCCGCCACGGGGTTGTCGATCTTGGCCATGTCGCGCACGTTGCGCAGGGTCTGCTCGACCTTCTGCTCGTCGTCGCGGGCGACCAGGCGGATGGTCTCGCCGTTGATGCCGCCATCGAGGTTGAGCCAGTCGAAATACAGCCGGGCCCCGGCATTGAGCGCCCGCCCCGTCGCGGCTTGTGTGCCGGACAGCGGCAAGGACTGGATGATGCTGATGTCGGCACGGGCGGCCGGCGCTGTCAGCGCCGCCATGCATGCCACACACGTGGCAAGCGCGGCCCACGGCCGCAACCATCCCATCGCCCCGCGCGCCCCCCGGCTACGCGTGTGATTTCCCGTTTGCATTGTTCGCACCCATGTCGCCGCGTGCCTCGTGGGCGACGGCGTTTTTGTCGAGACCGCTTGAGCGATCCGCTTTGTTGTGTGACGCCAAACTTCACCGGCGCCGGGCGATAGCCTGCCATCGACATCTGGCTTCGACAAGTCCTGCTGCCGCATTTACACTGGCCCGACCGTTTCTGTCGCAAACCCGCCATGCCACAGCGCATCCTGCCAACCGATATCGAAGGCCGCACGCCGCCGTCAGCGGCACATCCGGTGCGGCTTTACACGCGGCAGATGGACGCCAACACGCGGTTTCCGCGCCACACGCATCCGTGGGCGCAGGTGGCGTATAGCCACAACAGTGTGCTGCGCGTGCAGGCCGGCGACACCGCCTGGGTGGTCCCGCCCTCGCGGGCGATCTGGATTCCGCCCGGCATCGAACACGAAGTGTGGGTGGTCGAAGCCGCCTTCCTGCGCACGCTGTATGCCGATCCATCCGTGGTGACCGGCACGCTCGCGCAGTGCCGCGTGATGGAGGTATCACCATTGCTGCGCGAGCTGATTGCCGCGATGGATGTCCGCCAGCCACTGCCGGCCGCGCGCGAGCAGGCGCTGGCCATGTTGATCCTCGACGAGTTGCGCCGCAGTGCCCCATTGCCGCTGGATTTGCCGATGCCTGCCGACAAGCGCCTGCGTGCCCTGTGCGAACGCGTGATGGCCGACCCGGGCACCTCGCTCACCTTCGACGCGCTCGCCCGCGATGTAGGCGCCAGCGCCCGCACCCTGGCGCGGCGCTTCCGGGACGAGCTGGGCGTGAGCTTTTCGCAGTGGCGCCAGCAGGCCGTGCTGGCCAGTGCCATCCCGATGATGTCGCAGGGGATGCCGCTGTCGCGCGTGGCGCAGGAGCTGGGCTACAACAGCCAGAGCGCGTTTTCTGCGATGTTCCGCCGGGCGTTCGGCAGCAGCCCGAGCGCGTTTCTGCATCGACCGGGCGGCGAAGACGCTTAGCGCGCCCGCAGCGCCCACATCCTGCTGCGCCTACAACGGCGGAAGCGTCATGGCAGGCAGCAGCACCGCAAAGCGTGCACCGCCCGACGTTGCCGCATCGAGGCGGACGTCGCCGCCATGCACCAGCGCAATGCGCCGCACGATCGCCAGCCCCAGACCGAAGCCGCCGGTGTGGCGGTCGCGACTGGCATCCAGGCGCAGGAACGGCTCGAACACGCGCGCGCGATCCGACTCGGGAATGCCGGGGCCGTCGTCTTCGACCGTCAGGCGCAGCGCGCCGGCGGGGCCGGCTTCAGCGCGGATGGTGATGGTGTTGCCGGCATAGCGCGCGGCATTGCGGATCAGGTTGAGCAACGCGCGCGCCAGCAGGCGCGGGTCACACACGTGGTGCGCGGGGGCGGTATCGGCATGCACAGCCAGGGTGAGCTGGCGGTCGGCCACGTCGTTGGCCACGCTGGCGACCACGCTGTCGAGCCACTCGCCCACCGCCACGCGCATCAGCACGAGATGCGTGGCGCCCTGCTCCAGGCGGCTCAACGCCAGCAGCTCGCTCACCAGTTCATCGAGCTCACGCACGTCGCGGCGCAGCGCATCGAGCCGCACGTTGCGCTGAGCTTCCGACTCGGGCGACTGCAGCAGCGCGATGCCGAACTCCAGCCGCGCAATCGGCGTCTTCAGCTCATGCGAGATGCCGTTCATCATCTCGCGCTGGTGCTGGATCGAGCCCTGGATGCGCTCGGCCATCTCATCGAACTGGCGCGCCAGGGCATACACGTTCGAGCGCTTGCGCAAATTGGCGCGCGTGGCCAGATTGCCTGCACCAAAGCCGCGCGCCGCATCTTCCAGAACGCGCAGGTCGCGCCAGTGCATCCAGACCCAGAGCAGCAACGGCAGCAGCGCGGCAATGGCGATCAGCGAATAGGCGATCAACTGGATGCCGAGGTAGTCCATATCGGCGCTGTAAGCGTGCAGCACGGCTCCGTCGTGCAGCGGCAGGTAGTAGTCCTTGCCGTTGGTCATCAGCACAAGCTTGTGGTCGGCCAGGTCGCGCCGCTGCTGCGCCGAGAAATCCGGCACGGTATCCGGATCGACAATGTCGAATTTCTCCCAGGCGTTCTTGTTCAAGCGGGCGATGGCGGCATCGCGGCCAGCGGGGTCAGTGCGATCGGCGCGGTCCAGATACTCCTGCAGTACGAAGGCGTAGCCCTTGCGCACTTCGCGCTCGCCGTGCGTGAGCGTGTCGTGGAACAGCCAGACGAACGACTTGTTGACGCCGATGAGCGCGAGCGCCGCCGCCACCACGACCATCGCGTACAGCTTCAGTAACGACTTGAGCACGGTTCAGTCCTCCCACGCCGACGGGCTGAACAGATAGCCGCGTCCCCAGATCGTCTTGATCTTGTGCGGCTCGGGCGAGGCATCGCCAAAGCGGCGGCGCAGGCGTGAGATGCCGGAGTCGACGGTACGGTCCAGTCCGTCGAACTCGATGCCGCGCAACTGCTTGAGGATGTCGTCGCGGCTGAGCACGGTGCCGGCCGCACGCGCCAGGATCAGCAGCAGGTTGAACTCGGCCGTCTTGAGGTCGACCGGCTGGCCGCGCCACGTGACGGTGCGGTTGGGCGGCGAGATGGCCAGCTCGCCAAAGACGAGCGTGTCGTCGCGCGGCGCCACCGGCTCGGAGGTCGACATGACCGGCGTCGAACGGCGCAGCAGCGCGCGGGCCCGGGCGACGAGCAGGCGCGGCTCGATGGGCTTGAGGACGTAGTCGTCGGCGCCGATTTCCAGTCCGGCCACCTGGTCGTACGTGTCGACACGCGCGGTCAGGATCAGCACCGGCACGCGCGAGAACGCGCGGATGCGCCGGCACACTTCCATGCCGTCCATGTGCGGCAGCATCAGGTCGAGGATCACCAGCGCGGGCTGGTGTTCACGCACGGCGGCGACGGCAATGTCGCCGCGGCGCACGACTTCAACTGCAAATTCATAGTTGCCCAGGTATTCGCCGACAAGCTGTGCGAGACGGTCGTCGTCTTCGATCAGCAACACCTTGGTCTTGAGCGGCGCGTCGGTCATCGCGTTCATCGCCCGTACCCCCGTTTCTTCTTGTGTTGGCGCGCAGTGTACGGCGCCCGCCTTGCGAGCGGATGGGGCGGAGAAACTTGCAGACACTCGCGCACAATTGCGCACAACTTCCCGGCAATTTCCAGACAGACGTGCGTGCGGCACCTCGCCAGACTGCGGGCTCTCTCTCAAGAGGTCCAACAAGAGGTCCTACGTGCTCAATCGTCTCTCCCCCCGGTTTTCCGTCGCTTATCTGGCCGTGCTCTCCGGCATGTGGCTGCCGCCGTCTTCGGTGTATGCCGATGAATCGTCGTATTCGCTGTCGCTCAACGCGGGCGTGGCGCCGCGCTACCAGGGCAGCAAGGAGTACACCGTAACGGCCGGCCCGGGCTTCCGGGCAGATTTCGGCAACGGCTGGTTCATCGACCCGACCCAGGGTGGCGCCGGCTATGCCCTCCGCTTCCTGAACGGCATGTTCGCCTCGGCCGCGCTGTCGTACGACCCGGGCCGCTCCGATACCAACCGCTATGGCCGCCCCGGCTCGGATCACCTCAAGGGCATGGGCACGGTCAAGGGATCTCTGCTGGGCGTGTTCACGGTGGGCGGCAAGCTGATCGGCGACACCACGGGCAGCGCCACGCTGGAAGTGCCCATCACCCACCGCGAGCGCGGCTGGTCGGGCCACATTGACGTGGCGGCGCCGGTCGTGAGCTGGGGCAGCGACAAGATCACCGTGAGCCCCAGCCTGCATTTCGGCTCGAGCAAGTACATGCAGACGTACTTTGGCGTGACGCCGCAGCAGTCCGCCAACAGCGGCTTCGCCAAGTACAGCGCGAGCAGCGGCCTGCAAGCGGCCACGCTCACGGTGGCCTGGACGCATACGTTCTCGCGCCACTGGGCGGTGCAGACGGCGGTGGGCACCTCACGCCTGCTGGGCAACGCGGCCAAGAGCCCGATCGTGCAGAACAAGCAGAGCTACTTTGGCGGCACGGGCCTCGTCTACACCTTCTGAGCGGGTCCTCAATCAAGCAAGGGCATCGAGCCACGCCACCGTTTCGCGCCACCACGGCGCGCCGGACGATGCGCGGAAGAAGCCCATGTGGCCGACACCCTTGGCGCCCAGCGCAGCGCCGCTCACCTGGCGGCGCGTGACGCGGGTGGCAGGAAACTGCGCGATGAGCGCGTCGACGGCGTTGGCCGGCGCCATCGGATCATCGTCAACCCCCCAGGCGAGCAACGGCACGGCGAGCCTCGGATAGCGCGAGGTATCCAGCCCGGCACGCGGCCCGAAGATGTAGCCGCGCCAGCGGGCAAAGCGCGCCCAATCACCCAGGATGGCAGCCGGAATCGACATCGGCCCCATGCCGACGGCCGCCAGCGGCAGCATGCCGCCGCGCACGCGCGCCACCGCCAAGGGAATCCGCACATGCAGCAGCCAGGCAAAGTGCGGACGGGCCAGCGGCCCGCGCCACGGCCACAACCGCGCATCTGCCAGCGGGACCGCCACGTGCACCAATGCATCGGCATGCACGATGTGCGGCGCCAACCCCGCCAGTTGCCCGCCCGCGCTGTGACCGAGCACCACCAGCCTGCGGCCGCCGCAGCCCTCGGGGACGAGCGTGTCGTGCACCCATTTCAGCACCGCGTCGATGTCCTGCCGGCCCCAATCGGCAAAGCGCGGCGTGCCCGGGCCAGTCGCCACTGCCTCACCAATGCCGCGGTAGTCGAACGTCACCACACGCCAGCCCGCCAGACACAGCCCACGCGCAAACGCCGCGTAAAACTGACGCGGCACGCCCAGAGCCGAGCAGATCACCACCGTGCCGTGCGCGCCCAGCCCAGGGCTGGTGACCGTCACTGGCAGCGTCCAGCCGTCGGCCGTGCGAACGTGGTCGTCGCGGGTGGGAAGGGCATCGGCGGGGTAGTCGATCGGTTCGCGCTGCATGGGCACTCCGCTCGAGGTATCGGGTTGGGATGGACCGAGTATTGGCGACGCCAGAGGCGGTCACAATTACGCGGCGGGTAATCGCGGCAGCTACCTGACTCTGCTTCAATAGGTGACATGACGCCCACCAAGCCCGCCTCCGCCTCGTCCATCGACGACACCCTCATGCTTGAAGACGCCCATGCCTCCCATGGCGCCCAGGTGGCGATCGAGCCGCCTGAAGCAGCGCTCTCGCGCTTCCCGCAGTTGCTGCGCTTCTGGCGCACGCGGCGCGGCTATAGCCAGCTGGCACTGGCCCTGGCGGCGGGTGTGTCGCAGCGGCATGTGAGCTTTCTGGAATCGGCCCGCGCAACGCCCAGCCGCAACATGATCCTGCAACTGGCCGAGGAGCTGAACGTGCCGCTGCGCCATCGCAACCAGATGCTGCTGGCTGCCGGTTTCGCCCCCGCCTATTCCGAACAGGGCCTCGCCACACCGCCCGATGAGGGCTCGCCGATGATGCAGGCGGTGCGCCACGCGGTGAAGCTGATCCTCGACAAGCAGGCGCCGTATCCGGCCATCGTGCTCGACCGTTTCTGGCATGTACTCGATGCCAATGCCGCGCATCGCCGCCTGATGCGCTGGGCCATCGGCGACGACCGGTCCGAAGGCGCGCCGGGTGCCGTCAACATGATGAAGCTGGTGTTCGACCCGACCGCGCTATGGCCCGCCATCGCCAACCGCGATGCCGTCGGGCGCTACCTGGCCCGGCGCGTGCGGCAGGAACTAGCGCTGCAAGCCATCGACCCGGCGACGCAGCGGCTGCTGCACGACATCCGCGCGATGCAACCGGCGCTGTTCGATGCGTCGGATGCGCCGGCAGCCCACGCCGCACCCGCGCACGAGGCCGGCGATCCGCCGCCGTTCCTGCCCATCTCACTGCAGCGCGACGGCGTGACGATCTCGCTGTTCTCCACGCTCACCACGCTGGGCACCCCGCGCGATGCGGGGCTGCAGGAGATGCGCATCGAGTGCTTCTATCCGGCGGATGAAGCGTCGCGGCGGGCGCTGGAGCGTATTACGTTGTAAGCTGCACCCAATTGCAACGAGAATCATTCTCATCTATATTGGCCGGTCGATTTACCTCCCTCCGGCGGCTGTTACGCCGCCTTGTGCTTCATGACCGACCTGTCCCATCCCCCGCTTTCGGCCGAGCCCGCCGCCAAACCGGCCGCCAACGCCCGCCCGGCAAAGGCCAAATCCGAACACCCAGCCAACCGCCGCGCCACGATCGTCCGGTGGCTACGCAAGACGCACGGATGGTTCGGGCTGTGGGGCGCGGTGATGGGCTTGATCTTCGGTGTGTCGGGCATCTGGCTGAACCACCGCGCGGTGCTGAAGCTGCCCGTGGCGCAACAGCGCATCAATACGCAGATTGCCCTGCCCGACCCCGTGCCAGCCACGCCCGAAGCGATGGCCGCCTGGCTGCAGCAGACGCTGAACACGCCGGAGCCGGCCACCCGCACGCGCATAGAAAAGGCCAAGCCGGTGGCCTGGGCCGAGCGCCCGGCCAAGGGGGAAGGCGCCAGGGACGACAAGAACGCCGACGGCCCGCGCGAACCCGCCGCCAAGCCGTTGATGCAGCCCGAGCAATGGACGTTCAACTTCGGCAGCGCCACCACGCAAATCCAGGCCGAATACTGGGCCGGCAACCGCTCGGTAGCGATCCGCCAGACCGACAACGGCTTCCTCGGCACACTGATGAACCTGCACAAGGGCGTCGGCATGACGGTGCCGTGGATTCTGCTGGTGGATACGCTGGCCGGCTGCCTGATCTTCCTGTCGATCTCGGGCCTGTGGCTGTGGGTGATGACCACCAAGCGCCGCACGGTCGGCTGGACGATCTTCGGTTTGGGAAGTCTGCTGGCGATCGGGCTGGCGATCTCGCGGCTCTGAGTACCGCATGTGTTGTAGATGGCGCCCGCGTGGCGCCATTTTTTTGCCTTCGTCGCTTCGTCGCCGTCGCTTACGGGCGATCGACGCTGCGCTCGGTCAGCAGTCGCTGGATTGCCCGCATGCGCGAGCGCACCATTTCATCGCGGCGCTGCGCCACGCAGGTCATCAGGATTTCGATGACGGTGAGGTGCACGAGGTACGCCTCGGTGCCGACCCGCATCACCGCATCTTCCGGCACGTCCACCGTGAGCGCGATCTGCGCGCGCTCGGCCAGCGGAGTGCCCGCCTGGGTGATGGCGATCACGCACGCGCCCTGCTCGGCCGCATAGGCAATCGACTCGAGCAGATACGGCATGCGCCCCACGTGCGAGAACGCCACCACAACGTCGGACGCGCCCAACATGGCCGCTGACACAAGCTGCAGATGCGCATCGAAGTAAGCGTTGGACGCCAGCCCCAGCCGCATCAGCCGCGCCTGCATGTCGTTCGCCATGAACGATGAGGCCGCACCGGCCGCATAGCAATCGACGCGGCGCGCGCGTGCGATGCGCTCGGCGGCGGCGTCGACCTGCGTGGTGGACAGCGATTCGCGCAGCTTGGCCAGCGCCCGCGTGGCGCCATCGATGACCTTGCTGGCGACCAGCGCAGGCGGGTCCGCCCGGCCGACATGCCCCGGCAGCGTCGGCTGCGCGTGCGCCAGCTCGGCGGCCAGCGTGGCCTTGAACTCGCGCAAGCCTTCAAAGCCGAGCGCCTGGCACATCCGCACGATGGTCGGCATCGACACGCCTGCGCGCACGGCCAGTGTCTCGACGGATTGCTCGAGCGACAGCTCCGGCGCCTCCAGGATCAACCGCGCCACGCCCTGCTGCGCCGGCGAGAGCGCAGACAACTGGTCGCGCAGGGCGTTGAGCAGGGGAACGGAGAACGAAGGCATGGCGGTACGTAGTCGGCGAACGGAAATCAGCGTCGCCAGTGTAGCGGCAGCCCCGCGCCACGCCGCCTGGCCGAGGGAAAACCCCCAAGAATCTGTAAGCCCGCGGTTTACGCGCAATGCCCCTTCAG
Source organism: Ralstonia sp. 22086 (assembly GCF_052045975.1). Taxonomy (NCBI): domain Bacteria; kingdom Pseudomonadati; phylum Pseudomonadota; class Betaproteobacteria; order Burkholderiales; family Burkholderiaceae; genus Ralstonia; species Ralstonia sp. 22086. The sequence continues at coordinate 27,778 of NZ_JBQEPZ010000005.1, forward strand.
CGGGCAATGCTCCAACCGGCGCGACGTGTGCGGCGCTTTGCCGGTGCATGCGTAACTTCAACCCTTACAGAGCAGACTTGCCTGAGAGTCGGCCCCCGAGCCAGGCCGGAAAACCCGTTCCGGCCGACACAACAGTCGTCACGACAACAAGGGAGCCACATGACTACTTCGATCCGTTCCATTCCGCTATCGGCTGTTGCACTGTCGGCGCTGCTGGCCTGCGGTACCGCGCATGCGCAATCGAACGTCACGCTGTACGGCGTGATGGAAACCGGCCTGCGCTACAGCACCAACAACGACGCCGACGGCCACGGCAAGGCCGAGATGGCGGGCGGCTACTACAGCGGCAGCCGCTTCGGCATTCGGGGCTCGGAAGACCTGGGCAACGGGCTGAAGGCCGTGTTCCACCTAGTCAGCGGTTTCGCGCCGGACACCGGCGTGGGCTCCACCAACGACATGGGCCTGGGCGGCTACAAGCCCACCACGCCCGCAACGTCGCGCCTGTTCGGGCGCCAGGCGTATGTCGGCTTGGAAGGCGGCTTTGGCTCGCTGACGTTCGGCCGGCAGGAGAACCTCGTCTTCAACACGGCCGGCCAGTACGACGCGCTTTCTATCGGCAACCTCGGCGCGACGGCCTGGCACGTCACCGCCACCGGCGTGCGCATCGACAACGCGGTCAAGTACGTGGGCGATTTCAACGGCTGGCGCCCGGGCGTGATGGTCGGCATGGGCGAGCAGGCGGGCGCGTTCTCCGCAGGCAACTACAGCGCGCTGTCGCTCAACTACGCCAGCGGCCCGTTCGCGTTCGGCGGCGCGTGGGAGCAGCAGAAAGACCTGCAATCGGTCGGCACCCGCACCTGGACCACCGGCGGCAGCGTGCAGGTCGGCCCGGCCAAACTGATGCTCGGCTACATCAACTACCGCGACGGCACCCCCACCAGGAACGACCTCATCCTCGGCGGCGTGAAATACGACTTCAGCGGTCAGTACAACCTCGTGGTCGGCGGCATGGCCACGCGCCAGCGCGACCCCGACGGCCTGCGCTACACCGCCTACGCGATCATGAATTACGTGGTCAGCAAGCGCACGTGGCTGTACGTCGGCATGGACTACACCCACCAGAAGGACGCCGGTACCGTGCTCGCAGCCGCACTGCCGAAAGCCTCGCAGACCGGCGTCATGGTCGGCATGCGCCACGGCTTCTAAAACGAAGCACAAGGCCTGGGCGCCAACACCGGCGCCCAGACGGTTTGGCCGTACCCTGCCCTAGATGGCGCCTTGGATTTGTGTCGCGGGGAGGAAAAAGAGGGGAGGCCTGTCTGAGCGCAGCGAGTTTGCCTCTCCTCCCTCCCCGTGACACAAATCCAAGGAGTCTTTCGCCATCTCGGGCGCGCCTTTCTTTGCTTACTTTCTTTGGCAAGACAAAGAAAGTGAGTCGGCCCCAGCAGGGGACGAAACAGCAGCAAACCACCAACGCCCTTACGCTGGCGCCGCGGCAGGTGGTTCATTGGAAGCCGACGCCCCTTTCTCCTGCCCACCCCGCGTCATCCACGCCTCAAACGCCGCAGAAGTCCGCAACACCGTCCCCGGCGCCGCCAGCGGCACGTGCGCCTTGTCGAACGCATCCTTCAGCACAACGTTGAACGCCCGCAGCACATCCGCCTGCTTCTGCGGACGCGTCTTGAACCGCCCCTTGACGATCATCGCGCCACCTTCAAAGCGGTCCAGCCCGAAGATTTCCGCACCGCCGAGCAATGTGTAGGCAAAGCGCGGCTCACCTGCAATCTGATCAGCCGCCGTGCGCACGAGATCGATCGCCTGCTGCGGTTCGGCCTCCATCGCCACGCGCACTTCAAAGTCGGCAAACGAGTAATCGCGCGAGAGATTGCGCACGGTCTTGATCTGGCTGAACGGAATCGACAGCACCGCGCCCGTGCCATCGCGCAGCCGCACCGTCCGGATAGTCAGGTTGATGACGGAGCCCGTGGCCACCCCCACGTCCACCGTATCGCCCACGCTGATCGTGTCTTCCATCAGGATGAAGATGCCGGTGATGAAGTCCTGCGCCAGCGACTGCGCACCAAAGCCCACCGCGAGGCCAATCACCCCGGCGCCCGCCACCAGCGGCGTCACGTTGACGCCCAGGTTGGCCAGAACGCCAATGCTGGCTGTCACCACCAGCGTCACCTTCAGGCCATTGCGCAGCAGCGGCAGGATGGTCAGCGCGCGCGTGCTGGGCTGCGCCCGCGCCGAGGCCGGCGACAGCGCCCGCAGGATCGCCGTGTCGAGCAGGATCCAGACAAGCCAGGTGGCAAAGACGGTGCTGATCAGGCCCACCATGGCATCGGCGATGCGCTTGCCATTGACGGAGCTGTGCGCGACCTCCACCAGCGTGTGGCCCCACACGCGCAGCACCAGCTCAAGAAAGGCGATCCAGATGACGAGCTTGATCAGCGCGCCAACGAAATGCTTGAGCCTCTCCACATAAGGCGAGCTGCGCGCCAGACGCAGGTGTGAGCGCCAGTTGGCGCGGGGGCGGATGAGCGCCGACAGGAAGAACGCCGCCACCAGCAGCAGCGACGTCATCACGGCACGGCGTGCCACGACGTCAACGTTGCCGGGCGTCGTCAGGGTGGCCACGACGGTGGCGCTCGCCAGCACCACCACGGGCACCGGCCAGAACGCGGCCAGCAGACGGCGAATCTGGTTGCCCGTGTGTTCGCCGCTGCGCAGCTCCAGCGGTCGGTTGGCAATCAACTGCCCGATCGGCCGGCGCGCCCACAACGCGCCCACCGCCAGCATCAATGACGCCACCACGTTGCACACCGTGGCCAGCAGCAGACTGAGCGAGCCGCCCAGCGCCAAGGCAACGCGCGGATCGACCAGCGCGTCGCCGCAGGCGCCCAGACTGGCCGTCAGAAAGATCGGCCACATGCCGTGCTTGAACAGGTATTCCACCGCCACACGCCGGTGCGCGCTGCCGGAAAAGAGCGAGAACAGCATCGCCACACCGGCCGTGATGATCGCGCCCCATACGATGGCGTAGGCCAGCACCACCGCCAGAACAAAGCCGGGCGAGGCATCGCGCTCCAGCCGCATGATGACGGCAAAGGAAATCGCCCATGGGCCGATCTTGCGCGCCGCGTCGATCAACAGCGCGCGCGTGGTCGGATGCGGCCCGAGGCCTGCGGTGAGACCGAACACGCGGCGGATCAACCAGCCCAAGCCAAGCAGGCCAGCGGCGATGGCGGCCCAGATGCCCACGGTGCTGGCAAAGTCCGCAGCCAGCGGCATGCGCTTCTCGGGCGAGAGGAGCAGGCTCGCGTTACCGCTGGCGGCCTCGATACGGCGCAGCCAGTAGCGCGGAGCACCGGCTTCAACATCGGCCTGCAACGAGCCGTTCTCGATGAGCGACGCCACCGCGCCCAACAGACCCGGCGCCTGTTCGGCCTGCGCCTTCTGCTGCGCGCTCATGCCGTCGCGCAACTGCTTCAGTTCATTGACGAGAGCCGTGCGCTGCTGGTCGTTGTTGAGCAGCGTGATGACGGTGTCAAGCGACTGGCGTGTCTGCGCAGGGTCCGCTGCCGGCGCCGATGCGCTGGCGGTGGAGGTTGGCAGCCCGGCCAGCTTGGAAAACGACACCGGGGCAGCGTCGGCCAGGTTGGCGACGCACGCGATCAGCAAAAGCAGGACCGATGCGAGCGGCCACAGCCGCCGCGTCAGGAAGGGAGAATGAGTACGCATGACAGGGAAAGCGATCGTCCAGACATCGACCACGGCACGATACGCGAATTCCCTGGGCTCACAACCTCAGCGCTTGGCGCCCGGCGGCAGCGGAGCGCGCCGCCAGAGCCAGGCGGCCGTGCCGAGCGCACATGCCATGCAGGCCATCACCAGGGCCACCACCCCGGGCCAGCCCCACGGTGCGTAGAGCTTGCCGCCTGTGGTGCCGATCAGGCTGGAGCCCAGGTAATACGCCAGCAGATACAGCGCCGCAGCCTGCCCCTTGGCACGCTGCGCGCGGCGCCCCACCCAGCCGCTGGCCACCGCGTGCGCACCGAAAAAGCCGAAGGTCAGCAGCGCGATGCCGCCAATCACCAGCACCAGCGGCCTCGCCAAGGTCAGCAGCACGCCCGCCGACATCAGCGCTGTGCCGGCCAGCAGCATGCGGCCCCGGCCATGGCGATCCGCCAATCGGCCAAACCATGCCGAGGCGCCAATGCCCAGCAGATACACCATGAAGATGCCTCCCACCGCCGTCTGGCTGAGGGCATACGGTGCATCGAGCAAGTGGAAGCTCGCGTAGTTGTAGATCGTGACGAAGCCGCCCATCAGCAGAAAGCCCATGGCGAACAACGAACGCAGGCCCGGCTCGCGCAGATGCGCGCCCAGCGTATCGAACAGATCGCCCAGCGCCACACCCTTGCGCGGCACAAAACGCCGCGACGGCGGTAGCAGCCACAGGAATGCCAGCGCCGCCAGCAAACCCAATGTGCCGGTAAAACCCATGGCAGCACGCCAGCCGAAATGGTCGGCCACGGCGCCGGTCAGCACACGCCCGGCCATCCCGCCGAATGCCGTCCCACCGACGTAGAGGCCCATCGCCATGCCGAGCCCTTGCGGGTGCACCTCTTCGGCCAGATACGCCATCGCCACCGCCGGCACGCCGCCCAGCACAACGCCGAGCAATGCCCGCGTGACCAGCAACCCGTGCCAGCCCGGCAGCACCGCCGCGGCCAGCGTGAGCACCGACGACAGCACCAGCGACACGCCCATCAGTGTCTTGCGATGGATGGACTCCGACAGCAGCCCCGCAAACAGGATCGCAAAGGCCAGCAGCAGCGTGGACACCGACAGCACAAGGCTCGTCTGCGCGGGCGTGAGGCCAAAGTCGTGCGCCAGCATCGGCATGAGCGGTTGCACGCAATACAGCAGCGAAAACGTCGAGAAGCCCGCCGCGAACAGCGCCAGATTGGCGCGCAGATAACCGGGGTGGCCCCGGACCAGCCAGCGCGAAGGATCGGCGGGTTCGATGGAGGGCGAAGGAGAAAGCGGAGCGTTCACGGCGGGGGGGTTGAAACAGGCGCAGGGGCAAGCGCCTATTATCGTTCGCAGGCACCGTTCCCGCTGCGATGCGGCATCGCTCTTGCTGCGCAGCCCCCACCTCGCTTATCCGCCCGACCATGGAAACCACGCTCTACTACTGGCCCGAAATCCAGGGCCGCGGTGAATTCGTCCGGCTGGCGCTGGAGCAGGCCGCCGTGCCCTACACCGACCTCGGCCGCGAAGACGAAGCCGCCATCGAGGCGTTTCTGAACGACGCGGTCATTCCCACCCCGCCGTTCGCGCCGCCGTTCCTTGTGGCCGGCCAATTGGTGATCTCGCAGACGGCCAACATCCTGCTTTACCTGGGCCAGCACTACGGCCTGGCTCCGCACGACGAAGCCGGCGGTCTTTGGACGCACGGCCTGCAACTGACGATTGCCGATTTCGTGGTGGAGATTCACGACACGCATCACCCCATCGCGTCGTGCGAGTACTACGAAGATCAGCGGACGGAAGCCAAGCGCCGCACGCAGGATTTTCTGGACCACCGCGCCCCCAAGTTCCTGCACTACTTCGAGCGTGTGCTCGAGCGCAACCCCGCCGGCCCGACATGGGCCGTGCGTGATGCACTGACGTATGTGGATTTGTCGCTATTCCAGATCGTGGCGGGGCTGCGCTACGCATTTCCTCGCCACATGCAGCGATACGAGCGCGAGCTGCCGCATCTGGTGGCGCTGCATGATCGCGTGGCGGCGCAGCCGAACATCGCGGCGTACCTGGAATCGCCGCGTCGCATTCCGTTCAACACGATGGGCATCTTCCGCCACTACCCCGAGCTCGATGCGCTGAAATGACAAACCCGGCGCAAGCCGGGTTCGCATGGAGATTCAATCGTTCAGGCCGCCAACGGCGTATCCGGGAACCGGCGGGTCAACCGGCGGCGGATGTCTTCCAGCGCCGCGGGCCAGCTTTCGGTGGCCGCCAAGTCGTGGATGTCCTGCAGATCGATCAGCAGCTCCACCACCTGGTCGTCGTCGACATTCACGCCGGAGTAGCGCAGCGCACACGCGAGCGGATCGTCGCTCGGCACACGCAGCAGACTCACGCCCAGGCGCTCGATCGCGGCGCAGTAGAACGCATCGTCAATAAGGATGCCGACGCCGCATCGGCGGTTGTCGAGCCCGCGATAACGCGGCTCGCCGTCGGCGTCTTCAGAGCGGCATTGCTGTGCGAGCAGGTGTGCGCGCACGCGTTCAAAAATGTCCTCGATGGCGAGGAACGTCCCCTTCCCTTTCATGGTGTCACCTTCTATAGGGTGATCTGTGACCGGCCGGTCGGTCAGAATGTATCGACAAGAGCGCCGCTCAGGCCGAATTGGCGTGCGATCGACTGCAGGCGTTCCTTCCACTCCCACGTGCCGAACACGTCATGCGCGTTCTGCAGCTTGGAGAGCAGCTCAACGGTGTCGCGGTCGTCCACGTCGATGCGCGCGCGCTTGAGCGCACGGCGCAATGCGATGACACCGGCATCCATGTACCGCGGAATTTCGTTGGCGGGCTTGACGATATAGCGCACCGGAACGCTTTCCATCGACGTCGTGTAGTCACGCACGCCGATCAGGTTGCCGATCGGGCAGCAGCGGCCGCCCTGGCCGTGGTACGCCGCACCGCCGCGCGGCAGGATGGCAGCGCCGCCCTGACCGAACAGATGGCGAACTGCGCCATCGTAGATTTCTTGCTTGCTGAGATATTGCGTCTTCATGTTCTTTCCCCTGACCCCAAGATTGCAGGCGCCGCCGCTTCGATTCACTTCCGACTTACGGCCTGACGTTGCGTCCGACGTCGCACAATTTGCCATCCGTGCGATCTATCTTGGTTCAGGATGCACCAGAACCATGGGCCGAAAAAGGACCGGAATGTAAGTCATTTTTACCGTTTGCTTTTTGGCAACGGATTGCCCGCAAAGGTGCGCCAGTCAACGCTTTGCGGGTGCTCCAGAGACCACGCGGGCGGGCCGATTTGGCATGCCTTGATGCGCTTTCGCAACAGCGTGTGCGCATGACTGCGCGCACGTGGCGCATGCGTCGTAGGTGCGGCGCTTACATCCCGATGATCTGGTCTGCGTGGCCGAGACAGAAGCCACGTCGGTCATGGTGCCCACAGGTGGGCATCACCTCGTAGCCGGCAGCGCGCAGCAATACCGCGCGCGCGGCCACCTCCACGGGGGGCAGGGGCTGCCCCGAGTCTTCATCGCGCACCAGCCGGCCGAGTTGGGCAAACGGCTGGCGCAGCAGATGGTTCAGATCCAGCGAACCGCAGTACCGCATCACATCACCTTCTTCAAAAATGGCGGCGGCACCGCGGTGCGCCGATTACATCGATTCGTCTGCCAGCTCAGGACACGCAACCAGCGTCCGGCGCACACGCGCATATGCGGCACGCTGTGCCCAGATCGCGTCGGTCAAGGCCGCAATCAGCGCGTCGCGGGGCAGGCTTTGCGGTGCCACGCCGAACTGCGCCTCCACGGTACGTAGAGCCTCCGTCACTTCGCTTCGCCATCGGGCGTCGAGTCGCTGGGTCATGTTGTTCTCGTTGGGTCGGTTCTGGCGCGGTGGGCGGCGGGCTTGTGCCCACTCTGGCCGCGCTGGGAGGGGATTGGCGGAATGGGTTCCGCTCTTGTTTGTGAAGAACGGCACACGGGACTGAAACTTGATCGCCTCGGCGGGGGGTAAAACGGTCGCCCGGGATCGGGTGCCACCGAGCGCCTCTCCGCCAAACGGGCTCCCCCATTCGCGCAGCAACTTCGGCGGGTGCCCGTGGCCCAATCGGTTCTGAAACCGCCACCCGAGCCACCGATGAAGATGGAGCGCTACGTGTCCCGACTGTTTTTCCTGCACCGTACCTTGCTCACCGTTGCGTGCGCGCTGGCCTTGCCCGCCGTTGCGACGGCTGGCGCCCCCGATCCGCGTCAATACATGCATGGCATCAGCGCGGTGCCTGGCGCCAAGGCCGACACCTTCAACGTGTTCTTCAGTAGCTCGGGTCTGCCGCCGCGCGGTGCCGATCGCAGCGGAAACTGGCCGCACGATGTCTATGTCGCGCAATGGCATGCCGACACGGGCGTGCTCGATGCCCCGCGCATCTTCATCCAGAAGCCCGAAGCGCAGGAGCCCGTGACGGTGGCGCGCAACCGCGCGGGCCAGGTGATGGTGTCATTTGAAGACGGCTGGAATGCGCCGGAAAACGTCAACCAGCGCTTCGGCATCTACGACACCGCGCTCCGGCCCATCAAGCCGTATCCGCAACTGGTGGAATCCGGCAGCCATTCGGGCCATATCACGGCCGTGGGCGACCGTTTCGTGGTGTTCTACTCCGACGGCTGGATCACCGGCGGTGGCGTCGACAACCTCGGCAGCGGCAACGGCGTCTACCTGAAGGTCTACGACGGGCGAGGCCGTCGCCTGCACAACGTCGACGTTGCCGATGGCCGGCGCGAATGGTGGCCCATGGTGGCTGGCGGCAGCACCAATGCGCTGCTTGCCTGGCAGCAGTTCGTGCCAGGCCAGACCGAGGCCAATCTGAAAATCGCCGTGTTCGATCCCGTTAGCGGACGCGTGACCGGCGAGCAGCTTCTGCACAAGCATCTGCAGTACTACACCTACAGCGTCACGTGGATGCCGGCGATCGAGCGGTTCCTGCTGGTCGGCGTGGCCAAGGGCAACGGCTTTGCCGACTTGATCGACACGACGGGCAAGGTGCGCGCGTCCATTGCATGCATGCCGGCAACGGTGCGCGAAGCGGGCATCGCCGTGAACCAGAACACCGCCTATACGCCCGCCGCCGATGGCCGCCTGCTGCAACTGCACGCGGGGCCGGATTCGCTCACGCTATCGGCCACGCTGCTGAACACCGACGGCAAGCGCGTGCAATGGCGGCCGGTCGGCAGCACCGGTTTGCTGCGCACGTCGGGCGCGATCGACTGGATGTCGCTGACGGAAAAGGGGCTGGAGCAGTTGCACTTCGACCCCGCCAAGACGCAGCCGGCCAACGCGGTCGACCAGTGCCGCTAGCGCGACAACCTCAAGCGTCCGTAACAAGCACGCGCAGGCGCACGAGACCATCCCACCTTGTGTGGATGGCATCGGCGATGCGGGCGATTTCGGCGGCCAGCGCTGGTGGCAGGACCAAGTCGACCTCCACCGCGCCATCGACGTAATGGAGCACGCAGTGGCGTGCGTCCAGCGGCGTGCCGGGCGGCAGCAGTTGGGCCAGCACGGCGTGCAGCGCATCGCGGTCGGGGAGCGGCACGGGGTCGGTTGCGATGTGCTCGCGCGGGTCGACGTGAATCTGCACGTCGAGCACCGCCATCGCCGTATGCGCACTGAGTACGTTGGTGCGGGCCCGCACGGCAATCGCATGGCCTTCGCTTACCGAGACGCGCGGATCGACCTCGATATGCGCGTCCACCAATGCCTGGTCGCCTGTCACACGCGTACGCAAGTCGTGCACGTTGATCACGCCAGGCGTGGCTTCCAGGCTGGTCCGGATCGCCTCTACCTGCGCGGGCGGCAAGGCGCGGTCCATCAGGTCGTTGAGCGCTTCCCACCCAAAGCGCACACCCACACGGCCAATCATCAGCCCGACGATGCAGGCGGCTATCGGGTCCAGCCAGTGATAGCCCATCAGGTTGCCCGCCACGCCGACGGCCGCCACCAACGACGACACCGCATCGGAACGCGCATGCCACGCATTCGCAATCAGCATGCGTGAGTTGATGCGCTTGGCCACGGCCAGCATGTAGCGGAAGAGCCCTTCTTTGGCTGCCAGCGCGATCAGCGCCACCACCAGCGCCAGTCCATGCACGGGCGTCGGCCCCTGCGGCGAGCGCAGGCTTTCCACCGCGGCCCAGATCATGCCCGCGCCCGCCCCGATCAGCAGCAGCCCCAAGCCCAGCGACGCTGCGTTTTCGTAACGCGCGTGGCCGTACTGGTGGTCTTCGTCCGGCCCCTTGTGGCTGTTGCGGTTGGCAATGAAGACGATGCCATCGGCAATCAAGTCGGACAGCGTATGCAGCCCGTCCGCCACCAGGCCTTGCGAGTGCGACCACAGGCCCGCCGCAATCTGCCCCGCCGAGAGCAGGCAATTGACGCCAGCGCTCACCAAGGTGGAGCGCTCGGCGCTCTGCTTGCGTGCGGCCGCAGAAGGTGCTGTCGAGGATGTGGGCGTCATGGGAAATCGGTGCGATCAAGCGTGCGAGGCAATCGCCAGCATTGTGCCACGCACCGGTACACCGCCCCGATCCGAAATGATGGCCACGATCGCAACGTGCTGCGACAAATTTGCACCAGAAGAGCGCGGATTGGGGCGCATTTATAGGACGTTTCCGATGTTCCGCCCTGGAGGCTTCGGCGATTCTCAGCAATGCGGCAAACACATTGCCGCGCGTTACACGCTCGGAGACACGTCGAATGCAGAACCCCGTCCAACTCGTCATTGCAGATGATCACCCTGGCGTGGTGGCGGCCGTGCGGCGCCTCGTATCGGGGGTCGACGGCTTCGAGGTGGTGGGCGAAGCCAGCAACGCCGATGAGCTGCTCGCCGTGCTGGGTCGCGTGCGATGCGACCTTGTCATCACCGACTACGCCATGCCTGGCAGCCGCTACGGCGACGGCATCCTCCTGCTCGAATTCCTCGTGCGCCGCCACCCCGACCTGCGCGTGATGGTGCTCACCATGCTCGAGACCCGCGCACTGATGAGCAACATCCTGCGCGCGGGCATCAAGGTCATTGTCAGCAAATCCGACGAGCCACAGCACATCCTCGAAGGCATGCATGCGGCGGCGGGCGGTCGCATCTATCTCTCGCCAATGCTCAATGCCAAGCTGCTCTGCCGTAACGGGGAGCCACAGGCTGTCCACGACGACCCCGTCGCCAAATTGGGCAAGCGGGAGTTGGAAGTGCTGCGCATGTACGTGACCGGCAAGACGGTCAGCGAGATTGCCTTGCAGCTCAACCGCAGCGTCAAGACCATCAGCTCGCAGAAGCAGACGGCCATGCGCAAGCTCGAGCTTGGCACCGAGGCGGCGCTGTTCGACTTTGCCGTGCGCCACGGACTGCTTGGCAGCAGCGAGGCCTGAGACGATGGCCCGCGTCACGCTTTCGGTGTCGGCTCGCCTGCGCATCGGCATCGGCGCGGGGTTGCTCGCCTGTGCCGTTGCGCTGGGCTGGCTGGGCAGCTCGCCCAATGCCGATGCGGAAGATGCGGCGCAGGCCGTTCAACGGCTGACGCAGTTTCCGCCCAAGGTGACCGTAGGCGTCATCAGTGATGCCATGGCTCCGCTGGAGGGCGTCGAGGCCGACCGGCTCAGCGGCTTCTCCGGTGACCTGCTGATGCATCTGATTCCCCAGGATCAGGTACGCGTCATCCCGCACGTCTTTTCACGGCGTGATGAGCTGCTCAAGGCGGCTTGCCGCGGCGACGTCGACATCATCATGAGCGTGGCGCCGCGCTCGCAGTACGACCATTGCCTCATCTATTCGGCGCCATACCTTGAACGTCCCACCGCGGTGGTCGCGCGCAACGACAACACGCAAGTCGCGCAGAACCCGTTTGCCTCCGGCATGCGCATCGCCGTCGAGCAGGGCTCTTCGCTCGAAGAAGAGTTGGCTGGGCAATACCCGAGCATCCGCCTGATCAGTACGCCCACGGCGGCAGACGCCCTGGACGCCGTGCTGCATGACGCGGCAGACGCTTACGTGGGCGTGACCTATCCGACGCGGGAGTTGATGTCGCAGCCTCGCTACCGGCGGCTTTCCATCGTGCAGCTTGTGAACCAGCAGGTCGACGCGCTGCACTTTGCCGCGCCGCGCGGGCAGGCGATGTTGATCCGCTATCTGGACCGCCATCTCGCCCAGTTGCCCGACGCCACCATGAGCGAGCTGCGCGCGCGGTGGATCACGCAAGGCGGCGGTTCGTTTATGGGCGTGCAGCTGTCGGACAACGAGCGGGCCATGCTCGCGTCGCTCCCGCCCCTGCGCTACGCCGCCGACCCCGACTACATGCCCTACACCTTCAACGGAACGGGCGGCGGGATGCTGGGTATCTTCCCGGAATATCAGAACTTCCTCTCGCGTACGCTCGGGTTGCGCTTCGAGCGGGTGACCGTGCGCGACTGGGCTGAAGCGCTCGCGAAGGCGCGCAGCGGCGAGGTCGACATCCTGCTCGGTATATCCGATCAGGATTCCCGCCCGCCCGGCTTCACACTCTCTCAACCGATCGATGCCACACCGATGGTGATCGTCGGGCGCAGCGACGCGCTCACGGTGGCTGCGCTTCCCGAACTTTCCGGCAAGACCGTCGCCCTGCCGGCAAGTGAGACCCTGACCACGTTGCTGAACCAGAATGTGCCGAAGATTCGCATCCTGCCTGCACGCTCGGTCAGCGATGCATTGGCAATGACGGCAACCGGGGAAGCCGATTTCACGATCGTGAACCTGCCGGTGGCCGATGCGCTGATCCGTCATCACTTTCCAGGCGAGCTGAAGGTGACCGGTTCTGCGAATACGATCGAAAGCATCGGCGTGGGGGTATCGTCGCGGTACGCTGCGCTGGTGCCGCTCATCAACCGCGCGCTCTTCGCCATGCCCGAAGGCGAACAAGTGAGCATCCGCAACAAGTGGCTGTCGGTCAGCTACCAGTTGGGGCCGTCCACTTCGGCTGTGCTTGGCAAGTTCGGGCCAGCGGCGGCGCTGGTGCTGGCTGCACTGGTCGCACTGTCCATCAAGCAGATGCAACTGCGCCGTGAGAACCACCAGCGCCGCCGCGCCGAGGAAAGCCTGGCGCGGCAACTGAGCTTCCAACGCGCGCTGATGGAGGCCGTGCCGTTCCCGCTCGTCGCCCATGACGCCGCGCACCGTTACGTTGCCGTGAATGCGGCGTTCTGCAACATGTTCGGCCGGACACGCGCGTCGTTGCTCGGGCACACGCCACAGGAGCTGGGGCTGTATTCGGTCGGCGACACGTCGCCGCTGTCCGATATCGACCGACGCGCGGCGCAGGCCAGCGAAAGCACGCGCGAAGAGCTCATCATCGACACGCCGGACGGCCAATCGCGCAACGTGCTGTACTGGATCGAGCCGTTTCACCTGCCGGACGGGCAACCTGCCGGCACCGTGGCCTCGCTGGTCGACATCAGCGAGATCCGTGAAACGCAGGCGCGGGCCGAACGCCTTGAGCAGCGCCTGCGCGAGGTCACCGAGTCGTTGCCCGCGCTTGTCTATCAGTTTGAGCTGCCGCCGGGCCAGGGGCAGGGCCGCATCACCTACGTGGCCGGCAAAGCGCACGAAACACTCGGCGCACAGCCCCAGGACCTGCTGAGCTACCTGTCCACACCTGAACGGCTCATCCATAAAGAGGACAGGCAGCGCATGATCGACACGGTGCTTGCCTCTGCGCAACACCTGACGCCGTTCGACCAGCAATTCCGCCACGTTTGTGAAGATGGGACGGTGCGGTGGCTGCACGCGCGCTCGATCCCGCACCGCGAGCCGGACGGCCGCACGGTCTGGAACGGCTACCTGAGCGACGTCACCACGGAGCGCGAGCAGGCCGACGCGCTGGAAGCCGCCAAGAACGCAGCGGAATCGGCCCTGCACGCGAAAGACCGCTTCCTGGCCATGATGAGCCACGAGATCCGCACGCCCATGAACGGCGTGCTCGGCCTGGTCGAACTGCTGCAGCAGACGAAGCTCGAGGGCGAGCAGAAGCAGATGGTTTCGTTGGTACAGGATTCGGGGCGCGCGCTGCTGCATATCCTCGATGACATCCTCGATTACGCAAAGGTCGAGGCCGGCCGACTGGATATTTCCCCCTCAGCCACAGACCTTCGCGAAGTCTTTGACGGGACGGTCGGCCTACTGGCAAGCCGCGCACACGAGAAATCGCTCGCCGTGCACGTGGATGTGGGCGCCGATGTGCCGGCCAGTGTTTCTGTCGACAGCATTCGGCTACGGCAAATTCTGTTCAACCTGCTTTCCAACGCCATCAAATTCACCGACACGGGAAGCGTACGACTGTCAGCCGACTGCACGCGTGTTACGGACGGCACGGCGCACCTCGTCGTCTCTGTCATCGATACGGGCATCGGGATATCACCGGAGGTGCAGGCAACGCTGTTCGCGCCATTCGTGCAGGCCGAGCGCTCGACCACGCGGCGCTACGGCGGCACCGGTCTGGGGTTGGCGATTTCTCGTCAGCTTGCGGGTCTGATGGGCGGTGAACTGCTGATGGAGAGCGCCCCCGGATACGGCACCGCTGTCACGCTGCGGCTGGCCGTGCCGGTTCTGCAAGCGCGGTATGCGCTGCCGCAACTGGCGGGCCGCAGCGTCGCCATCGTGGTGGACGACCCTGCCGTGCGCCACAGCCTCACGCAATTCGCGGTTGCGGCCGGGCTGCAGGCCGGCCACCCACCAAACGCCGACATCCTCCTGACCTCGGCGGTGCAGGCAGACGCGCGCGCCATCCGCATCACGTCAGAAGCGGGCTATGCGGGACCGGGCAACCCGCTGAGCGTCAATCCGCTGAGCTGGCACGCTTTCGTGCAGGCGTGCGAGCGCGCCCTCCCGCAACCCGAATCCATGCAAGCCGCCAGCGCGACGGTACACGCGCTTCCCGCCGCCGCGCCCACTGAAGCGCCCGGTGCACACATCCTCGTGGCGGAAGACCATCCGATCAACCGCGAGCTGATCGCCAAGCAACTGCGTCTGCTCGGCTATCGGGTCACGCTGGCCGAAGATGGCGTCGTTGCGCTTGAGCGTCTGCACGAACACCGTTTCGACGCCTTGCTCACCGATTGCCACATGCCGCGCATGGACGGCTTCGACCTAGCCCGGCACATCCGCCACGAAGAACAAGAACGCGCCGACGGGCCTCGCCTGCCCATCATCGCCATCACCGCAACGACGCTCGCTGAAGAGCACGCGCGCTGCCGTGCCGTTGGAATGGACGCGAGCCTGCTGAAACCAACCACCCTCGCCACGCTGCAGGAAGCGCTGTCTGCGCTGTGGAGCCCCGATGGTCTCGCGGTTGCGGGCACGCCCCCGGAAGATCCATTCACTTTGTCGCTCGACGATCTGCACGCCGCGCTCGGGACGGACCCGGCCGCAGCCGGGTTGGCGCAGGTCTTTCTGTCGTCGCTGGCCGAGGATGCGCAGCGGCTCCAGCCGCTGCTGGACGCGATGGACCGCCCCGCCCTGCGCCAGTGGGCCCATCGCACCGGCGGCGCACTGGCACTTCTGCACAGCCCCGACGTCGACGCTGTGGCGGAAGCCTTCCGTCATGCCGTGCACGATGGCAGCCATGACGACATCCATGCCGCCGGCAGGCGCGCTTTGCGTCTGCTAACGCACATCAACGCGTTGTTGAACGCCTTCTTGCCCGTGTCAGCCGACGTTGTGCACCGCACGCAAGTGACGGATTCATAAGGGAAAACCGTTTCAAGCGATCGATGCATCGCTTTTAGACGTGCCATTCCAATCGCCCGATTGACTCGGTCCTGGCGGCCTCCTACGATGACATCGACCAATGTCACATTAAGAGGCGCCCATGTGGTGCCCACGGAGACACCACGTGAACGCACGGACCGATTTCCCGCGCCCCGACGCTTTTGCGCCGACCCCGCGCAGCCCTGACGCCCCCGCCCTGATCGATGCCGCCATCATCGGGACGGGCTTTGCCGGCCTGGGCATGGCGATCCAGCTCAAGCAGAACGGCATCGACAACTTCCTCGTCTTCGAAAAAGCGGGGTCTGTGGGCGGCACGTGGCGCGACAACCACTACCCCGGCTGCGCGTGCGATGTGCAATCGCACCTGTATTCGTTTTCGTTCGCACCCAATCCGGACTGGTCGCGTATGTATTCGCCGCAGCCGGAAATTCGCGCGTATCTGGAGCGCTGCACCGATGAATTTGGCGTGCGCCCGCACGTGCGCTTCCATCACGAACTGACGCGCGCCACGTTTGACGAAGCCGCCGGCGTGTGGAACCTGGAAATGGCCGACGGCCGCCGCTACCGCGCGCGCACGCTCATCTCCGGCATGGGCGGCCTGAGCCGTCCGGCCTGGCCGAACATTCCCGGCATCGAAACCTTCCAGGGCAAGGCTTTCCACTCGCAGCTCTGGGAGCACGATTACGACCTGCGCGGCAAGCGCGTGGCCGTGATCGGAACCGGCGCGTCGGCCATCCAGTTCGTGCCGCAGATTGCGCCGAAGGTCGGCCGCCTCGACCTGTATCAGCGCACGCCGCCGTGGATCCTGCCCAAGCCCGACCGCAAGGTGTCGCGCGCCGAGCACTGGCTCTTCCGCCACCTGCCGTTCACGCAAAAGCTGATGCGCACGGGCATCTACTGGATGCTGGAGTCGCGCGTGCTCGGCTTTGTGATTCATCCGAAGCTGATGAAGGCGGTGGAACGCATGGCGCGCAGCCACATCAAGCGCCGCATTGCCGACTCCGTGCTGCGCGAGAAGGTCACGCCCAACTACACCATCGGCTGCAAGCGCATCCTGATCTCGAACGACTACTACCCGGCGCTCACGCGCGAGAACGTCGACGTGATCACCTCCGGCATCGCACGTGTGGAGCCCAACGCCATCGTCACCACCGACGGCAAGCGGCGCGAGGTGGATTGCCTGATTTTTGGCACCGGCTTTCATGCGACGGACCCATTCCCGCGCGGCGTGCTGCTTGGCAGCCAGGGCGTCGACATTGTGGATGCGTGGGACAAGCACGGCGCCGAGGCCTACCTGGGCACCACCGTGTCGGGCTTTCCGAATTTCTTCATGGTGGTGGGCCCGAACACGGGGCTCGGCCACTCGTCGATGGTGTTCATGATCGAGTCGCAGGTGGCGTACATCGTCGACGCACTGAAGTCGATGCGTGCGCACAACGTGGCGGCCATCGACGTACGCCCCGACGTGCAGCGCCGCTTCAACGACGGCATCCAGAAGCGGCTGTCGAATGCGATCTGGTCGGCCGGCGGCTGCGTGAGCTGGTACCTCGATCCGAAGACCGGCAAGAACACGACGCTGTGGCCGGGCTTTACGTGGCAGTTCCGCCGTGCCACCGCGCATTTCCGGCTGGCCGATTACCGCACGCGCCCGATGGCCGTACCGAAGGGTGTGCCGCTGCGCGTGCCCGCCCGCACGGTGCCGGCCGCCCAAAACACCCCCAACGAAGAAGCGCTCGACCGCGTCTGAAGCGCGCCAGCCCCACGGAGACCACGCCATGAAGTCATTCAACAACCAGGTTGCCGCCATCACCGGTGCCGCGTCGGGCATGGGCCGCTCGCTGGCGCTGCAGCTGGCGCGCGAAGGCTGCCACCTCGCACTGGCCGATCGCAATGAAGCGGCGCTCGCGCAGACGCTGCAACTGGTGCGCGCGCACGAAGGCGACCGCATCCGCGTGACCACGCACGCCGTCGACGTGGCCGACCGCGCCGCGGTGTACCGCTGGGCAGAAGAAGCGGCCGCTGCGCACGGCAAGGTCAACCTGATCTTCAACAACGCGGGTGTGGCCCTGTCCAGCACGATCGAAGGCATGGAAGACGACGAGCTGGCCTGGATCATGAACATCAATTTCTGGGGCGTCGTGCACGGCACCAAGGCGTTCCTGCCGCTGCTCAAAGCCACCGGCAACGGCCACATCATCAACACGTCGAGCATCTTCGGCATCTTTGCGCAGCCGGGCATGGGCGCCTACAACGCCAGCAAGTACGCCGTGCGCGGCTACACCGAAGCCCTGCGCCAGGAACTGGATCTGATGAACTGCGGCGTGTCAGCCACGTGCGTCCACCCGGGCGGCATCAAGACCAATATTGCCAAGTCGAGCCGCGTCTCGCCGAGCATGAACGGCTTCCTGGTGCGCGACGAACAGCAGGGCAAGGCGGAGTTCGAGAAGCTCTTCATCACCTCGGCCGACAAGGCTGCGGAGGTGATTCTGGACGGCGTGCGCAAGAACAAGCGTCGTGTGCTGATCGGCCCCGACGCCCACGCCGCCGATGTGATGGCCCGCTTGCTGCCCGCCGCATACCAGGCGCTGGTCGTGCGCGAAGCCCGCCGCACGCGCAAAAAGGCGCTGCGCGACGATACGGCGCCGGCCACCGCCCGCGCAAAGTAGGAGGCCGCCGATGAACACGGCCACCACCGGAGAATTGTTCGCCAGCCCCCCGCGCCCGAACCTGCTCAACGTTGCACGCGCCATGCTGCGCCCCGGCCGCATCGGCCTGCGCAGCATCGGCCGCGATGTGCTGATCGCACGCTACGCCAAGCCGCAGTCGCGCTACCTGCCGTTGATGGGCACGCGCGTGCATTACACCGATGAAGGCGCAGCCAACTCCGAAGGCACGCTGCTGCTGATCCACGGTTTTGGCGCGTCACTGCACACGTGGGATGGCGTGCTGCCGCAGCTCACGCGACGCTACCGCGTCATCCGGCTCGACCTGCCGCCGTTCGGCATCACCGGCCCGCTGCGCGATGCGCAAGGCCGCCCGCGCACGATGGAACTGCCGCTGTATCGCGACTTCATCGACGCGTTTGTCGACACGCTGGGCCTGTCGAAACTCACGCTGATCGGCAATTCGCTGGGCGGCATGGTGTCGTGGGACTTTGCCGTGCGGCACCCGGGTCGCGTCGAGAAGCTCGTGCTGATCGACTCGGCCGGCTTTCCGATGAAGCTGCCGATCTACATCGATCTGTTCAATCACCTGGGCGTGCGGATGACGTCGCCGTGGATGCTGCCCGAGGGGATCATCCGCGCCGCCACGCGCGATGTGTATGGCGACCCGTCGCGCGTGTCCGAGCCCACGCTGCGCCGCTACGCCGATTTCTTCTATGCCGACGGTGCACGACAGGCCATCGGCAAGATGGTGCCGAAGTTCCGCTTTGACGATGTCGATTCCAGCGGGCTGGCCTCGATCCGAGTGCCCACGCTCATCCTCTGGGGCCAGCGCGACCGGTGGATCCCGCCCGCGCATGCCGGCGAATTTGCCCGCCGCATTCCCGGCGCCACGCTGCGCATGTATCCGGCGCTCGGCCATATCCCGATGGAGGAAGACCCCGTACGCGTGGGGACCGACCTCTGTGCATTCCTCGACCAGGGGCGCGCGTCGACGCGCCTTTCAGAAACCACATTCCAGGAGAACCGCCCATGATGCCAGTCCGCCGCGACGTGCATCCTCACCTGCCGGCTGATCGCATCAGCAACTGGCACGAGCGAGGCACGCATGTCACCCACTTCCTGAACGCGCTGTCGATCTTCTTCCCGACCGGCGAGCGCTTCTTCATGGACAGCGTGCGCAACTACCGCCATCTGGTGACCGACCCAGAGCTGAAGCAGGCCGTGGCCGGCTTCATCGGCCAGGAAGCGATGCACACGCGCGAACACGTGCTGTACAACGACCTGCTCGACCGCGCCGGCCTGCCCGCCACGCGCATCGACCGCTTTGTCGGCAAGTTCCTGAACATGCTGCGAAAGTACACGCCCAAGTCGCACCAGTTGGCGGTGACGGTTGCGCTGGAGCATTACACGGCCATGCTGGCCGGCCAGGTACTCGCCCATGAAGATGGCCTGGGCCGCAACTCCGAACCCGGCTACCGCCAGGTCTGGATGTGGCACGCCATGGAAGAGACCGAGCACAAGGCGGTGAGCTACGACGTGTGGAACCTCGCCATCAAGCCGGGCCTGCGCCGTTACATCCTGCGCACCTCGACGATGCTGCTGACGACTGTCACCTTCTGGGCGATGGTGTTCTACGTGCACATGCGGCTGATCCTTGCCGACCGCACCTGCAAGAACAAGTTCTTCGGTCTGGGCAAGGCGTTCCATTACCTGTGGATCCACCCGGCACCGCTGCGCAAGATCATTCCGGAGTTCTTCGACTTCTTCCGGCCGTCCTTCCACCCGTGGGATGAAGACAACCGCGCCGCACTCGAACGCCTGCCCAAGCTGATCTCGGAGATCGAAGCCTATGCGGCTGCCAACGGGGAAGCACCGTCGCCGTCGATCCGGCGCAAGCTCTCGACGGCCGGTGCGGCCGGATCTTGAGCAGGCATTCAAAACGCCTGCAGCACCCGTCGTATCGGGATCAAACTAGAAATAGATAAGGCGCGCCCCATGCATGGGCGCGCCGGAGACACTAACCTTTGTCCGGCCCGGGCGTGCTGCCCGGCGGTTCATGCATGTGCTCGATGACCTGCGCCACACGGTCGCCCAGATATTTGTTGGCGGCCGTCTCAAGCGCGCGCATCAGCTCGGCTTCGACCGCCACCAGCGCCAGCGGACGGATGCGCCAGATCACGTCGACCAGACGCGGCACGTCTTCGACCGGTGGCAGATCGCTGCCGTACTTGTCGAGTTCGCGCACGACCATCGAGACGAGATCGTCGGCCACCGCCTGCGTATGCGGCCGGGCACGCTCGATGATGTCGAGCACTTCGACGAGCGGGAAACCGGCCTTTGCCATTTGCGCGCCGGCCAGCAGCGCTTTCGGGCTGCGCGCCAGATAGCCAAGGCCATCGGGTTCAAGCAGGCCGAGCGAGATGGCACGCGCCAGCGCCTGACGCGACATGGCGCGGCCAAACAGCTTGGCAAGCGCCAGAAGCGAGTAATGCTTGGGCGACTCGTCCGACCACGGGCTGGCGATGGCGGATTCCAGCCCGAGGATGGAGCGCAGGTCATGGCCCTCGACGATGGCCTTGAGCAGCTCCTGGATGTTGGAAAGCGTGTAGCCGCGCCCGAGCAGGTGATTGATGAGCTTGAGCCGCCCCAGATGCGCCTGCGTGTAGATACCCACGCGACCACGCCGCTCGGGCGGATCGATCAGGCCGCGGTCCTGATACGAGCGGACGTTGCGGACAGTGGTTTCGGCCGCGCGCGCGAGTTCATCGATGGTGAACTCGCGGGCGGGCGGATTGGCAGGCGGACCGGCGTCGCCGGTTGGTTTGCGGGCAGGCATGCAAAAAATTCTACACGAGCGCGGCAACAGACCGCGTCGGTGACCGGAACGTTTCCGGTGCGTTTCTCACGACGAGGAGACCGTCGATGTGGGACTTGACCTTGCGTCATCGAAATGGCGCGCTGCGGGCTGCGGGCGCGGTCGTTGCGGCGCTGCTGCTGCAAAGTTGCGCCACCGCCGGCGACGGACACGGCGCCATCGAGGCTGACAAAGCCAAACAGCTTGAAGACGCGCGGGCGCAGGCGCGCGCGCCATTCCAGTCTGGCAATCTCGCCACGCGCGAGGTGCGGCCCGCCACGCTGCGCGACTCCGGCCAGCCCGATGCGATCTCGTATCTGCGCCACGTCGATTTCCGCTTCGATGGTGGCGTGGGCTTCCTGGTCGATCAGCTCGCGCTGCGCATGGTGCCGCGTGCGCCCGGCGACCCGGTATGGCTCGACGATGTGTCGTCGTACACGCTGCAGCCGGTGAGCGGCTCGGTGCGCGTCACGGCTGAGAGCATGGCCGCACTGTTCAATACTGTGGTCTTTGCGCGCGGGCCGGGCGATGATCCGCCGCTGCGTAACTTCACTTTCTCGCTGGACGACGGCACGCTCGACATGCGCGCCGAGATGCGCCGGCGCGGCGCGTGGGTGCCGATCGAGCTGCGTGGTCCGCTCGTGTTGCGCGATCCGCAAACCATCGTGTTCCGCCCCAACGTGGTCAAAGTCCGGGGCCAGGACGCCACCGCGCTGATGGGCGCCGCGCATATCGAACTGGCCGATCTGTTGCCGGTGTCCACGCCCGCAGTGCAGTTGGCCGGCAGCGAGATCGTCATGCAGGTGCCCAAGCTCTTTCCGCCGCCCGCGCTGGATCTGAAGCTCTCCGCCATCCGCGTCACGCGCGAGGGGTTGCTCATGCAGATCGGCGATGGCAACCCGCAGATGCCGCCGTTGGCCAACGCCGCCGACGCGCAGCGCCCGTACATCCTCTTTCGCGGCGGCGACATCCGCTTCATGCGCTCGATGCCGATGAATGCGCGCATCGATATCGTCGTCGCCGATCCGGCCAAGCCGTTCGTGTTCAACCTGTACCGCTATCGCGATCAGCTGGTGGCGGGGTCACTGCGCTTCTCGCCCGATGGCGGCATTCGCGTGCTGATGCCGTCGTTCGACACACTCAGCGCTGCCAGAGCCGCCAAGGCACCTGCCGTCGCCAAAGCGGGCAAGCCCGCCCTGCAACTCGCCAAGAGGACCGCGCCATGATCGCCCCCGCCTTCGCTCTCGCCGCCCTGATGTTGCGCCTGGTGGTGGTGACGCTCGGCTTGACCGGTCTTCTTGCCAGCGCCGTCGCCCGCGCCGCCGAGCCACCCATGGCCGGCGCACAGCGCAAGGAGTTGACCACCGTGCGCCAGCAATGGGTGCAACGCTGCGATCCGTCCTCCGGTGCACCCAACGCCAGCGGCCCCGCCGTTGCGCGCGACTCGGGCACGGCACCGCCCGTGGTGCAGATGCGTGATGTGGATTTCCGTATCACCGGCGACATCGGCTTTCGCGTGCACCAACTCACCGCGCAGCTCGTGCCGCACAAGCCGGGGCAGCCCGTCGACATGGACGATCCGGGCCAGTTCGACATCCGCATCCTCGGCGGTGAAGTGACGGTGCCCAAGGATTCGCTCGACGCGCTGTTCAACCGGTATCTGCTCGACTATTCGCCGCGCTCGCTCAATGCGCTGTCGCTCACGCCCGGCGACGGCGTGCTCGACGTGTCGGGTGGGCTCAAGCTGCGCAATCATTTTCCCGGCGTGTGGCTGCCGTTCGGCATGCGCGGCACGTTGACGCTGAAGGAATCGCGCTACCTCGTCTATACGCCCACCGAGGCCCGCGTGATGGGCATCCAGACGCTGGCGCTGCTCAAGGGGATGGGGCTGGAGTTGTCGCAGCTGGCGCCGCTCAATCGCGACGGCGCCAAGCTGGACGGCAATGAGATGGTGCTGGACCAATACACGGTGTTTCCGCCGCCGCGGCTGATCGGTCAGATGAAAACGGCGCGTGTCACGCCAGACGGGCTGGTGCTCGGCTTCGGCCCCGCGCCGGCCCTGTGCGCGTCTGCGCCAACCGACGCGGCCAGCCGCATCTGGATCCAGTCCGGCGACCTGAAGATGTACAACGTGCTGGTCACCAACAGCCGCATTCTCGTGACCGATACGTCAACGCGTGGGCCGCTGCGCTTCGACCTGTATCACTACCGCGAGGCCGCTGCGCGCGGCACCACGCGCATGGATGCGGACGGGACGCTGCGCGTCGACCTCGCGCCGGCAGCGGCCGTCCAGTAACGCCGTCGTCAACACGCTATTTCTGGCAAACGGCGCGCAGGATCGCCTCGCCTTCTGAACGCGGCACGACGGCCTCCCAGCGGGGGCCGTCGATGGTCTTGGTGAGCACCGTACCGTGCTGGCTATCCTGGATCAGCGCGCTGACCGGCAGGATGCGCCCCTCCTTGCAGTCGTAGACGGACGTGCGCGTGTCGTACTGATACGCCCTGCCGTCCGAGAGCTTGCGCGGCGCGTCATAGGCGTCGCGCGTCGTGGCGCGCACGGTGCCATCCTTGTTGTGCTCGATGGAGTCCTTGTCCAGATAGAGCGAGCCGCCGTTGTCGGCCAGCGGGGCCAGCTTGACCCAGTTGTCGGCCGCCATAGCGGTCGAGCTACCGATTGCCAGCGCGGCAGCCACCCAGTAGATCAGCGTCGTTCGTTCCGTTCGCATCGCAACCTCCGTTTGCCTCATTGCACAGACGTATGCGGAACGAAGCGGCATGGTTGCCTCGTTCTCCGCACATTCGAACTAGGCGTAGCAAACGACATGCCTCACGCGTGTCACTGCCGGCGCAGGCAACAAAAAAGCCCGCACGAGGCGGGCTTCTTCGGGAATGCGGGACGGCTTACTTGGCAGCGGCGGCCATGTAGTCGACGGCAGCTTTCACGTCGTCATCGGAGCCGGCATAAGTGCCCTTGGGCGGCATCGCGCCCTTGCCGTGCAGCGCGGATTCATACAACTTGGCCTTGCCTTGGGCAATGCGCGGCGCCCAGGCGGCCTTGTCGCCAAACTTGGGCGCGCCAGCCACTCCGGCGGCGTGGCACATCTGGCAAGTCGACTCGTAGACCTTTTTGCCAACTTCCCCCGCCGAGGCTTGCGGTGCGGCAGCGGCGGCCGGTGCGGCCGGCGCTGCAGCAGGTGCCGGCGCTGCAGCCGCCGGAGCCGGGGCCGCCGCCGGAGCCGATGCTTCCGATGCCGATGCTGCAGCCGGGGCTGCACCCGCGCCCGCCGGTGCAGCCGGTTCCTGCAGCTTGCCGCCAGCGGAGTTGGCCATGTAGACGATGGCGCGTTCGATTTCGTAGTCGCTGACGTCATCCGGCGACGTGCCGCCGCGCGCGGGCATGCCGCCCTTGCCGGCCAGCGCCACCTTCGTCAGGCCATCCAGGCCCTGCGGCAGGCGCGGACCCCAGCTTGCCGCGTCGCCAAACTTGGGCGCACCAGCCACGCCTGCTGCGTGACAAGTCGCACAGACTTCCTTGTAGAGCTGCTCGCCCGTCTTGAAAACGTGCGGTGCGTTCGGGTCTTTCAGTTCGAGCTGTGCAACGGGCTTGATGCGATCGTTGACCGCCTCTTCCGACATGCCGGAACCGCCGGCGCCTTCCCTGGCACCCAGGCCGACGTAATTGGCCAACAGGATGATGATGAGAATGGGAACGGCAAAGGCGGCGATCACCGCGATGATCAGCTGCTTGGGGGTCTTGATCAGAGGCTCGTGTTCGTCGTGTTGCGCGTCGCTCATGCTCAACTCTCAGGATGGTGAAACCGCTCTTGGAGCCCTCAGAGCGCCGCCGGCAAGGTCACGAGCATCGCCGGCAGGGCGTGGGGGCCGCATTGGATCGCGATGAGGGCAGGAAGACCATGGCGATCAATCGCCGCGTCGGCCCAGACAGACCTGTCCCCGTCTTTCTTCTGGCAAATAACGCGCGATTATATCCGTAATGCTTTGGCCTTTGACACGCGGGACAGCCCTAGGCGCCGCTTTTCGACCTGCGTCAAAAACCCAACGAAACGTTGCTGCAGCAGGCCTCATACCCAGCGGTCCACGGGAGTGCGATGGACGCTTGCGCCCAAATGCGCTATCCTGCGGGGCTTCTCTTTCGGTGCGTTCTGTGCCGATATGCGCCCGTAGCTCAATGGATAGAGTACTGCCCTCCGAAGGCAGGGGTTGCTGGTTCGATCCCAGCCGGGCGCGCCAAAAATCAAAGATTTACGCAGCTTGTACGATTTTCCGACGCCAGAACCGCGCTTCTGCCGCAACGTGCAGGCCTGCCCATTCCCGAACCTCATTCAGCTTCCCAGCCTTTTTCGATCCATCGATCGCGCTGCGGGCACGCTTAGAAGATAGTCACCTCATCAGGAGTCAAGCCGTGAGCCGTTACTGGAGCGATATCGTTCAGCAACTTGTGCCCTACGTCCCGGGAGAGCAGCCGGCCATCGCGCGGCCCATCAAGCTGAATACCAACGAGAACCCGTACCCGCCATCGCCGCGCGTGGTGGCGGCAATCTCGGCCGAGCTGGGGCAGACGGGCGAGAGCCTGCGCCGCTATCCCGATCCGCTGTCGCGCCGGCTGCGCGAGACGGTTGCCGTGCAGGTCGGCCTCAAGCCTGAGCAGGTCTTTGCGGGCAACGGGTCGGATGAAGTCTTGGCGCACGTCTTCCAGGCCCTGCTCAAACACGACAAGCCACTGCGCTTTCCCGACATTTCATACAGCTTCTACCCGACCTACGCGCGGCTGTACGGCGTGCAGTGCGAAGTGGTGCCGCTGGCGGACGACTTCTCCATCCGCGCCGATGACTATCTTGGCGACGCGGGCGGCGTGCTGTTTCCAAACCCGAACGCGCCGACCGGCCACGCGCTGCCGCTGGCAGAGATCGAACGGATCGTCGCCGCGAACCCGTCGTCGGTGGTCGTAGTGGACGAGGCCTATGTCGATTTCGGCGCCGAGTCCGCCATTGCGCTCATCGACCGCTATCCGAATTTGCTGGTGGTGCACACGACGTCAAAGTCGCGCTCGCTGGCCGGCATGCGCGTGGGCTTTGCGTTCGGGCATACGGCGCTCATTGAGGCGCTCAATCGCGTGAAGGACAGCTTCAATTCATATCCGCTGGATCGCCTCGCGCAGGCGGCCGCCCAAGCGGCTTACGAAGACAATGCGTACTTCCGTGCCACGTGTGCACGAGTGGTGGCGAGCCGCACGCGGCTTACGCAATCGCTGCAGTCGCTGGGGTTCGAGGTCGTGCCGTCGATGGCGAACTTTGTGTTCGCGCGGCATCCCGCCCACGACGCGGCAACGCTGGCAGCGCGGCTGAAAGAGCAAGCCATCTTCGTGCGCCATTTCAAGCTCCCGCGCATCGACCAGCATCTGCGTATCACGGTCGGCACCGATGATGAATGCGACGCATTCTTAAAGGCGCTGCAAGGTCTGCTGGCGTAAGCACCCACGCCTCTGCGGCAAATTGCCACCGGAGTGGACCAGCCATTTGGACGACTGCGATTGCGCTGACGCCGGCATTCCTCGACCACACGGTGCATCCGCGGCATTGCGTGGTGTGGATCGAAGGCCACGAAAGCAACCGATTGCTGCACTCAGGTATGCGGAACATTGACCGTACGCAGATGCTGCCGGCCGATTGCTGTGCCAGAATGCACGAGCGGGTAAATGGCGCGCCGACGCCGTCCGCTGTCCCCTAGGGCGAGCCTGAGCATTGCACGGGCGGCACGGGACGCCACACAACACACTCCCACAAAAGGAATCAGCATGTCCAATCGTCGTCAATTCCTGAAGAGCATCCCCATCGTGGCCGCCGCAGGCGCCGTCATGTCGATGTCGGACCTGGCACTGGCTGCACCGATGGTGGCGGAAACCGACCCGCAAGCCAAAGCGCTGGGCTACGTGGCTGACACCACCAAGGCCGACAAAGCAAAATTCCCGAAGCACACGCCGGATCAGCATTGCGGCAATTGCGCCCTGTACCAAGGCGGTGCGGCTGCGCAAGGCGCCTGCCCGCTGTTCGCCGGCAAGGACGTCGCAAACAAGGGCTGGTGCAGCGCCTGGGCCAAGAAGGCTTGAGCGGAGCGGTATCGCATGCAGGCAAAACGGGCCCTTCGGGGTCCGTTTTTTTTATGGGCGCGCCCTCTACAATGCGGGCCATGCCGTTCACATTCACACCCACCGTCCTCGTCATCGACGACGAACCGCACATCCGACGCTTCGTCCGCGCTGCACTGGAGGAGGAAGGCTGCGAAGTCCATGAAGCCGACCGCGTCGAGCGCGGCCTGATCGAAGCGGGCACGCGTCAGCCGGATGCGGTGATCCTCGATCTCGGCCTGCCCGATGGCGATGGCATGCAGTTGATTCGCGAATTGCGCACCTGGACGGAAGTGCCGGTGCTCGTGCTTTCGGCCCGGGTGGATGAGCGCGACAAGATCGACGCGCTCGATGCCGGCGCAGACGATTACCTGACGAAGCCCTTCGGCGTGGGGGAGCTGGTTGCGCGCCTGCGCGTGCTGCTGCGACGGCACGCCAAGCGCGGCGAAGACGGCGGCAGCGTTATCCGCTTCGGCGAGGTGGAAGTCGACCTCGCGCGCCGCCTGGTCAGCCGCAATGGCCAAGCCGTGCATCTCACACCCATCGAATACCGGCTGCTGGCAGTGCTGCTTGGCCGCCGTGGCACCGTGATGACGCACCGCGAGCTGCTGCGCGAAGTCTGGGGCCCCGCGCATTCCGACAGCAGCCACTATCTGCGCATCTACATGGGCCATCTGCGCCACAAGCTCGAGCGCGATCCGGCGCGGCCCGAACACCTGCTGACCGAAGTCGGCGTCGGGTACCGCTTCACGGCGTAAGCCGGTTCACTGCTCCTTGATGCCTGCGGCGCGGACGATGCGGCCGTTGCTGTCGTATTCCGCGCGGATGGCCGCGGCAAACTGTTCGGCCGTACCGCCGGCCGGCACCACGGCGGCCTGCGTGAGGCGATCACGCAGATCAGGCGCAGCCAGCGCCTTGTTGATCTCTGCGTTCAGGCGGGCAATGACGGGCGCAGGCGTCTTGGCCGGCGCGAACACGCCAAAGGTCGACGCCATGTTGGCCTTGGCGTAACCCAGTTCGGTGAAGGTCGGCACGTTCGGCAGTGTATCGAGCCGGTGCGGCGCGCCCACCGCGAGCGGGCGCAGCTTGCCGCTCGCGATGTGTTGCATCAGCGTCGGGCCAACATTGGTCGACATGATCTCTACCTGGCCGCCCAGCGCATCCGTCAATTGCTGGCCACCGCCTTTGTACGGGATGAGCGTGATATCCACATGCGCCTGCGACTTGATCTGCTCCAGCGCGAGATGCCCCACCGTACCCAGGCCAGATGTCGACCAGCGGATCGAGCCCGGCTTGCTGCGCGACTGGCTCAGCATGTCGGCAAAACTCTTGCCCGTGAACGCGGGCGTGCCCAGCAGGATCATCGGGGCGTACATGACATTGGCCACGGGTGCGATGTCTTTCTGCGGGTCATACGGCAGCTTGCTGAAATGCGGGTTCAGCGTGAGCGGGCTTACCGACGAAAAGCCCAGCGTGTAGCCATCGGGCGGCGCCTTGGCCACGGCGTCCATGCCGATGCTGCCGCCGGCCCCGGCGCGGTTTTCCACCACCACGGGCTGGCCAAGTTGCGCCGACAGCTTTTCGCCCAGTGCACGCGCCACGTTGTCCGAAATGCCACCAGTCGGGTACGCGACGATGATGCGGATCGGCTTGACCGGATAGTCCTGCGCTTGCGCGGGCACAGCGGCAAGCAGCGGCACGCCGGCGCACAGCAGCACGGCAGAGGCAATCAGACGGCGGCGGGCAGTACGTGCGGAAGTCATGGCGCAATGTCAGATGAACGAAACAGGAATCAACATTGTAGGCGGATGCCCAGGCAACCTTGCCCGACGAAGCACAAAAACAGCAGGCAAAAGAAAAGGCGCCCGAAGGCGCCTTTTCCATTCCCAATCGAGTGACAGCGTCGATTAGAAGATGTGGCGGATACCCACGCCAACGCTGGTCTGGTTCGACTTGCCAGTGCCGGCTGCGTTGCCGCCACCCGACAGTTCCGGCAGAGCTGCGTCCTTGACCTTGTTGTAGTCGACCGTGCCATACACTTGCGTGCGCTTGGACAGGGCGTACTCAGCCAGCAGAACGCCGGTGTAGCGCTTGCCGTCGTTGCCGGCGGTCAGAGCAGCGTTCTTGATGCTGTCGTAGTAGAACGCGCCCGTCAGAGCCAGCGCCGGGGTGACGTTGTACGTCACGCCCAGGATGCCGACGTGGTCACGACGCTTCGTGGCGCCCGGGGTCAGGCCAGCGCCCGACGTGGCGTTGCCGTAGATGTTCAGGCCGAAAGCGCTGCCGCCGACGCAGTTTGCCGAGCTGTTCACGCAACCCGTTGCGTCGCTGCTGTCGATGTAGCCTGCGAACAGCTTGGCTGCGGCGATCGTGTAGTTACCGCCGATACCCCACACGGTTTGCTTGTTGCCAGCAACGTCCTTGTGCTGTTGTGCGAAGGCGCCGATGTAGGCCGGGCCGAATTCATAGGCCACCGTACCGCCAACGTACGAGTTCTGGCTTGCAGCGCCAGCCACTTCGCCAAAGCCGTAGGCCAGGCCGACCGACAGGCCGTTCCACTTGCCTTCGTACTTCAGCATGTTGGATTCACGCAGACCGGTCAGGCCGTAGTACATCCACGAGTTGCCGTCGTAGTTACCCACGCCCAGCGGGTCGAAGTTGCCGCCGGTCGTGAAGCCGAAGTTGTATTGACGGCCCAGTGTGATGGTGCCCAGGTCCTTGTTGGACAGGCCCACGAACGATTGACGGTTGAACAGCGTACCGGTGCTGCTCATGCGGCCCGAGTCCGAGTTGAAACCGCTTTCCAGCACGAACAGCGCCTTGTTGCCACCGCCCAGGTCTTCCGAGCCCTTCAGGCCCCAGCGGCTGTTCGACACAGCACCGCTTTCCATCTGGGTCACGCTGTTGCCAGCTTGGTTGGCGTTGTTGATGTAGTGAATGCTGGTATCGACAATACCGTACAGCGTCACGCTCGATTGGGCGTAGGCAGAACCTGCGAACAGGGCGCCAACTGCAACCAGAATGGCAGACTTTTTCATGTGGGCTCGTAATAAAAGAGTTGTCTCAAACCGCCCGACCCCGTGTGCATGAGGTTGGGCTCCTCCGTTTCCTTAACTTCCGTGTCGGAAGTGCCGCGCAAATTTAACAAAAGCCCATATGCCCGGCAAAGTAATTCACGGAATCGTTCTACCAAGTGTGGTACGCGCGCATCGCTCTTAATGCACCGCACCAAATCGGCCTACGGCAAGGCTTGCCAGCGTGCACTGCCCTGCCGTGGTGCACCAACGCGGACCGTCGGCTTTGAACCGCTCTCTTGATTAGTCAAAAAGGTTGGGGGATTGCCGGGGGCGTTACGCCATTGGCGCGATATTCAGCGCCGTTCACGCTGACTTGCATCATTTCGGCACCGACAACAAACCGTTCGTCGCACCACCGTGGATACGGCATGCCCCCTGACCTAGGCTGTAGACCGTGGCAAGACATCAAATGACCACGCCTAAAACAGCACCGAAAATCAGTTGAAGAAGGAGTTCGCCATGCGACTCAAGCAAATGGGGTTGGCCGCCATGTTGGCGGTCGGGGCCCTCGCGGCGGGCAGCGCTTGGGCGCAGGCCAGCCGCGTGGAAGTGTTCGGCCAGAATGCACGGGCCGAACGGTTTGACGTCTATAGCGACGGTGCCCGCACCGGACGCTTCGACACGTATACAGAAGGCGCACGCAGCGGCCGCTTCGATCCGTATTCGGACGGCATGCGCAGCGACCCTGCCGGCCGCTCCCGCGAGGGCGGCGGTACGGTCTACGGGTACCCGGTTCCGAATTGATGCGCTGATCGGCATGCACTGCGTTCGTCACGCAGTCGTTACGCATTGATCAATTACGGGCCGGTCTCCAGGCATCCTCCGTTTTTCCGCCTCTTGGCCCACTCAGGCCCCGCTGGTGATGCGCCAGCGGGGCTTTTTCATGCGCGCTCAGATGAGCTTATCGAGCGTGATCGGCAATTCGCGCACGCGCCGGCCGGTGGCGTGATAGACGGCGTTGGCAATGGCCGCCGGCACGCCCGTGATGCCGATCTCGCCAATGCCCTTGGCGCCCAGCGGGTTGATGTGCGAGTCCGCCTCGTCGAGCACGAGGATGTCGATGTCGGGCACATCGGCGTTGACGGGCACGTGGTACTCCGCCAGGTTGTTGTTGACGATGCGGCCGTAGCGCGTATCGAATAGGCTCTCTTCGAACAGCGCCATGCCCATGCCCCAGACGATGCCGCCCATGAGCTGGCTGCGGCCCGTCTTGGCGTTGAGCAACCGCCCTACGCCGTAGCTGCCCACGATGCGCGAGACGCGGACCACGCCCAGGTCCGCATCGACATGCACCTCGGCAAACACCGCACCGAACGAGTGCATCGAGTACTTCTGCTTCTCCTCGCCCGGCTGCACCTTGGCGGTCGCCTCGATGGGGCGGCCGTAGCGCGCGACCACGGCAGCCACGGGCTCGCGCGCACCGCTGCGCGCAGTCAAGATGCCGTCGGCCACGGTGATCTCGCTTGCGGCCAGCCCATGTAGCGGCGAGCTGGCATCGGCAATGGCCGCGTCAATCAGCGCATCGCGAGCCTGCGCGCCGGCGGCCTGCACGGCGGGCGATACGCTGGCCACACTTTGCGAGCCGCCCGACACCGGTGCCTCGGGCATGCGCGTATCGCCCAGGCTGAAATGCACCCGGTCGACGGGCATGCCCATGGCATCGGCCGCCACCTGGGTCATCACCGTGTAGGTGCCGGTGCCCAGATCCTGCGAGCCGGATTCGACCTGCGCCGTGCCGTCCGGCAGGTAGCGCGCGGTGGCGCCGGCCGCGCTGCGGTTGGCGGGGTATGTGGCCGTTGCCATGCCCCAGCCGATGCGTGTGTTGCCTTCGCGCATGCTGCCCGGCTGCGGGTTGCGGCGCGCCCAGCCGAAGCGCTCGGCACCAGCGCGGTAGCACGCCGCCAGCGATTTGCTCGACCACGGGATGCGTTTTTCCGGGTCCTGCGCGGCGTCGTTGCGCAGACGCAGCTCCACCGGATCGATGCCGAGCGCGTAGGCCATTTCATCCAGCGCCACTTCCAGTGCGAACGTACCGGTGGCCTCGCCCGGCGCACGCATGAACGTCGGCGTGCCGATGTTGAGCCGCGCGAGCCGATGCGTCGTCCGCTGGTTGGGCGTGTCGTAAAGCATGCGGGTGACGATGGCGCATGGCTCGGTCCAGTCTTCGATCATCGACGTGGTGGTCAGCGAGTCATGCGAGATGGCGGTGAAGCGGCCATCGCTGGCGGCGCCCAAGGCGATGCGTTGCTCGGTGCGCGGGCGCCCGCCGACCGGCCCGAACATCTGCGGGCGTTCCAGCACCAGCTTGACGGGCCGCCCCGCTTGGCGCGCGGCCATCGCAGCCAACACCACGTGCGACCACACCGAGCC
This sequence comes from Ralstonia sp. 22086, assembly GCF_052045975.1. Lineage (NCBI taxonomy): Bacteria > Pseudomonadati > Pseudomonadota > Betaproteobacteria > Burkholderiales > Burkholderiaceae > Ralstonia > Ralstonia sp. 22086. The sequence continues at coordinate 60,438 of NZ_JBQEPZ010000005.1, forward strand.
CTTGCAGCCGAATCCACCGCCCACGAACGGGCACACCACACGCAGTTTGTCGGGCGACAAGCCCAGCGTCTTGGCAACAGTGCGGCGCACGCCCGAAACGTATTGCGTGCTGTCGTACAGCGTGAGCGAATCGCCCTCCCAGACAGCGATGGTCGCGTGTGGCTCCATGGGATTGTGCGTTTCCATGGGCGTGCCGTAGACAGCCTCGATGCGCTGCACCGCCTGGGCCATGCCAGCGGCCACGTCGCCGCGTGTGGTGTCGGCCGATTGCGTCTGCACCTTGCCGGGCGAGTGCGCATCGGCGCGGGCGGTCTCAAAATCGAGCCGCGCGGCCTGCTGAGCGACCTCCACGCGGACCATGCGGGCTGCGGCCTGGGCGTGTTCCAGCGTGTCGCCCACCACCAGCGCAATGGGCTGGCCGTTGTAGTGCACCTGATCGTCCTGCAACAAAGACAGAGCGCGTCCGGCCGGCGGCTCCAGCGCGGGCTTGCCGCCGTTGGGCAGGCGCGGTGCGTTCTCGTGCGTCATCACCAGCAGCACGCCGGGCATGGCCTGCGCGACGTGTGTATCGACCCGTGTGATTCTGCCGGCGGGCACCGTGCTTTGCACCAGCACGGCATGCGCCAGGCGCGGCACCTGGAACTCCGCGGAGTAGCGCGCCTGGCCGGTGACTTTGAGCAGACCGTCTGTGCGGTCCAGCGGTTGGCCGACGTTGCTCATGCCACACCCCCAGTCGGATTGGTCGGATTGGCCGCCGAGGTCAGCGCGCGCCCCACCGCCCGCTGTGCGAGCGGTACCTTGAAGCCGTTGTCGCGCAGCGGCTGAGCGCCCTGCACGGCCAACGCACCGGCCTGGGCAAACAACTGCGCGTCCAGCACCTGCCCCGCCAGCATCTGTTCTGCCGCATGCGCGCGCCAAGGCTTGTGTGCCACGCCGCCCAGCGCGATGCGCGCCTCCCGGATCGTCCGACCATCCGTCTGCAACGCCAGCGCCGCCGCCACCGACACCAGCGCAAACGCATAACTGGCGCGGTCGCGCACCTTCAGGTAATGCACATGCGATCCGAACACGGGCGGCGGCAGATCGATGGCGACGATCAACTCGCCGGGCGCCAGCATCGTGTCGATCTCGGGATGCGCTTCGGGCAGCCGGTGGAACGCTTCGATCGGGATACGCCGCTCGCCGTGCGTGCCGTGCACAACCACCGTGGCGTCCAGCGCGGCCAGCGCGACAGCCATGTCCGACGGATGCGTCGCCACGCAGGCCTCGCTCGCACCGAGGATGGCGTGCATGCGAGTGAAGCCCTCCCGCGCGGCGCAGCCGGAGCCGGGCTGCCGCTTGTTGCACGCCGGGTACGCCGTGTCGTAGAAGTAATGGCAGCGCGTGCGCTGCATCAGGTTGCCGCCGTTGGTGGCCATGTTGCGCAGCTGACCCGAGGCGCCCGACACAATCGCCTCACTCAGGAGCGGATAGCGCGAGCGCACCAGCGGATGCGCCGCCGTATCGGCATTGCGCGCCATCGCGCCCAGTCGAAGTCCGCCGTCGGGCAACGCACGAATTTGCGCAAGCGGCAGGCGGCTCACGTCCACGAGCCGCTGCGGCTGCTCGACGCCGCCCTTCATCAGGTCCAGCAGGTTCGTCCCGCCGCCGATATAGCGCGCGCCCGGCTCATGGCCCAGGCGCACGGCGGCCTCCACTGAAGACGCACGGTCATAGGCAATCGATTGCATGGCGGCTCCTCAAACAGTGTTGCCGGACTTGGCGGCCACCACGCGGATCGCCGCCACGATGTTGGGGTACGCGCCGCAGCGGCAAATGTTGCCGCTCATGCGCTCGCGTATTTCGTCTTCGGTCAGCGCAACGGGGCCGTCATTGCCCATTGCCGCGGGCGACGTCACGGTGCTCGGCATGCCGCGGCGCGCCTCCTCCAGCACCGCCACGGCCGAGCAGATCTGCCCCGGCGTGCAATATCCGCACTGAAACGCGTCGTGTTCAAGAAACGCGGCCTGCACCGGATGCAGCGCCGCGCGGTCGACCAGGCCGTCTTTCGCGTGCGCTAGCCCTTCGACGGTGGTGATGGAGTCCCCCTCGTGCATGATCGCCAGCGTCAGGCAACTGTTGATGCGCCGGCCGTTCACGAGGACGGTGCACGCGCCGCACTGGCCGCGGTCGCAACCTTTCTTGGTGCCGGTCAGCGCCAGCACCTCTCGCAGCGCATCGAGCAACGTGACGCGCGGCTCCAGCGACAACGCATACGGCTTGCCGTTGATATTGAGCGAGACCGGCCGCGCCGGCGCCAACGCGGCTGAACGTGCCGGGGCAGACGCAGAAGCGCGCGCGCCGGCCGACTCGTGCGGCAGCGCAAACGCCGACGCCGCAGCTGCCGCGCCCTGCAGAAAGCCGCGCCGGCTCGGGCGCGCAGGTGGCCCTTCCGGTTCGTCGGCGGGGTCATTCGATGCTGGGAAGGGATGTTCGGACATGGCGCGCGCTCCACCGGCCGGGGCGGCCGTAGCTGGGGACATGCGTCAGCGGAAAGCAAGCGGAATACCCGGCAGCCGGGCGTTGGGAAGCCGCTGAGCAGCGGCTTCGCGCAGGAGATGTGCTGCGGCGCGTGTAAGCCTTACGCGCCGCGTTGCAGTGCGGTTACCTGGCCGGGCCGACGCGATCGCGCGACACATCCATGACCATGCGCGTCAACAGGTACAGGCGCGGCACGATGGAATTCAGATCGACATATTCGGCGTCATTCGAGTGCGCGCCAAAGCTCGCCAGACCGAAGCGCTCGATCACGGGCGCCTTGGTTTTCGAGGCGGCGAACGCGGCATCGGTACCTCCGCCCTCGGCCTTGTCGTCAATCTCCAGCGTCTTGCCGAGTTCGCCATAGATCTTCTGGGCATGCTCGGCCAGCGCGCGCGATGCCGGCGTGGCTTCCAGCGGCGGGCGGCGGCGCTCGAACTTGGCCGAGACCTGCGTATCCGGGATCAGCTTGTTCTTGATGCGTTCGTTGACGATTTCTTCGAGCTTGTCGGCGTCGGCTGCACGCAGCAGCCGCACATCGGCCTGGGCGCTGGCCACGGCCGGGATCACGTTGCGGTTGGTGCCCGCCTGCGCCACGGTCCAGTTCACCTTCAGGCCGGTTTCCGGCTTGGACAGATCGCGCATCTGCAGGATCTGGTGCGACAGCTCGTACAGCGCGTTGCGCCCCTGCTCCGGCGCGCCGCCCGCGTGCGAAGCCTTGCCCTTCACATCCAGCAGGATCGCGCCGATGCCGCTGGTGGCCAGCGAAAGCTTGTCCGACGTCACGCGCGTGCCTTCGCAGGAGAACACGGCGTCCTGCTCGGCGCCCAGCTTGGCTTGCATGGCCCGCGCGCCCGGCGAGCTGATCTCTTCATCGCCGTTGATCAGCACCGTGAGCGTGCCGTACTGCTTGAAGTTGACGGCCTGCAGAATCGATACCGTGTGCAGGATGACCGCCACACCGTTCTTGTCGTCGGCAATGCCCAGGCCGTAGGCGCGCTCACCGTCGATGCGGAATGGCTGGTGCGCAAGCATGCCCTTCAAGTACACGGTATCCATGTGCGCGATCAGCATGATGTTGCGCTTGCCCTCGCCCTTGAAGCGCGCAAGCACCATCTTGCCGATCTTCTCGGGCGTGTCGGCCATGCGGTAGGCATGGTCGCTGGGGTCAATGAGCTTCACGTCGCCGCCCATACCGCGCAGGCGCTCGGCGATCACGCCGGCAATCTTGTCCAGGCCTTCGATGTCCTTGCTGCCCGATTCGATCGAGACCAACGTCTTCATGGTGTCGATCAGCGCCGGTTTTTCCTGCTGGGCGCGCTTGTAGATTTCAGCCGGCGGCACGGCGGCGGCATGGCCGGCAGCCAGCACACCCACCATTGCGACGACGGCGAGCACAGCGGGGCGCATGCCCTTGGGCAACAACGGGGCTCTCATGAATGTTTCCTCACCTGTTCTTAGTTATGGTCTGCAACAAAACGGCGATTTTCGCACGCCCGCCTGAGCATTGCCCGAGGGCTATCCCCCCTTTGAATAGGCGCATGACACCGCGCAAAGGAGTACTGATAGAGATGCGTAAAACGAAAGCGCCGGGCTGACACTCTCGCTACAATTGCTGCCATGCAATACATCCATGTCGTCAACGGCGATGTTGCCGGCGCCACGCTCAAGCAGGCGCTCGCACAGGCTGGCCGCCCCGATTCCGTAGTCGTACTGCGCGACGATCTCGCCGTCGGGCCGCTGGTCGACGTCGATAGCGTCGCCATGGCGCGCTCCGGCTTCTGGCAGCGCGTGGCGCCCAACAGCAATATCGACTTCGCCGCCGAGATGCGCGACGCACTTGCGTCGCTCGCCGACCTGCGCGATGCCACTACCGAAGTCGCCATCTGGCACGGCCAAAGCGCGTCGGACCAGCTCATGCTGCGCCGGGTGGCGTTCCACCTGCACCAAGCGCCCCAGCGCATCAATGAAGTCGGCATGGATGTGCGCGAACTTGAGGCGCCCAACGGCCAAGGCCCGCTGACGACCATCGGCATGTATTCGGGCGCCCGGCTGGCGCGGCGGTTTTCGACCATCGCGCCGGTGTCGGTGCTGCGCATCGGCCGCCTGGCCTACGAGTGGCAGCAGACCGTGCGCGAGAACGCCGACACGCGGCTGTGGAAGGGCAACACGCTGGTGCCGGTGTCGTACGGCACGGTGGACGAAGTGATCCTGGAGCACGTTCCCACCGACTGGGCCAGCGCCCGCGACGTAGTCGGCAGCATCATGGGCGCCATCGACGGGCTGCTTGCCAGCGACTGGTTTGTCTTCTGGCGCTGCCGCGAACTGGTCGGCAACGGCCGGTTGCTGTTGCGCGGCGAGGCCGATTCGCTCAGCACCTGCGAGCTACGTCGCAACGTGAGCGTGGCCGTGTAAGCGCCCCCTAAACCTGGATCTGCCCCGAGGAGCGCCAAAAGCGCTCCTTTTTGTTTGTGCACGGCTTGCGCATGAAGCGCGACCGTAACCGGCGCGAGTCAGCCGTCGCGCCGAAGGCCTGCGCGTGCCGGGCAATCGATCGGGGCATCGGCGTCGCCGCCGTCGACCTCGTTGGCGAGATCGCTATCGGGCTGCGTGCCTTCCTCATCGCTATGGACGTCGCCCTCGCCCCAGGGCATGCCGGATTCGCGCAGGCGCTTGCGCTGGGTGCGGTCGCGCTGGAACATTTCGGCCAGCTCGTCGCGCCCCTGCTGGGCAAGTGACACGAGCTTCTTCTGATCGCGGTAAACGGGGTAGACCTGCTCCATTGAATTGAGCGTGTGGCGGCGGAACGTCTGCGCGATGCGGTGCGCTTCGTACGGCTCCTTGCCCAGCCCCTCCAGCACCCGGCGGCTTAGCATGAGCGAGCCCTCGAACATCTCCCGCTCGATCACTTCCACGCCGCGGTCGCGCAGTTGGTACACGTGCGACACGTTGCGCGCCCGCACATACAGCTTCAGGTGCGGAAAGCGCTCGCGCACACGGTCGACCACCTCCAGGTTGGTTTCCATGTCGTCGATGGCGACGACCATCATGCTGGCCTTGTCGGCGCCGGCGGTTTCCAGCAGGTCCATGCGCGTGGCGTCGCCGTAGAAGACCTTGAAGCCGAAGCGGCGCAGCATGTCGATCTGGTCCGGGTCGTGATCGAGCACGGTGGCGCTATAGCCCTGGCTGTAGAGCATGCGGCCGACAATCTGCCCGAAACGGCCGAAGCCCGCGATGATGACCTGGTTGTCCTGGGGCTCGATGGCCTCGGGCGCGCGCTTTTTGCCATCCATCAGGCGCGGCACCAGCACTTTGTCGTGCAGCAGCAGGAGCAATGGCGTCGCGGCCATCGACAGCGCCACCACGAGGTTGAGCGCAGCGGCCGTCTCCGCCCCGAGCACGTCGCCAGCCACGCCAGGACCGAATACAACGAACGCAAATTCGCCGCCTTGCGAGAGCAGGAACGCAAACAGCCACGCCTGCCCACGCGCAATGCCAAAGCGGGTGGCAAGCAGGCGCAGCGCGCCAATCTTCACCGCCAGGAACACCGCCACCAGCCCGATCACGGCCAGCGGCTGGCGCATCAGCACGCCAAAGTCGATCGACATGCCAACCGCCAGGAAGAACAGGCCGAGCAGCAGACCCTTGAAGGGCTCAATGTCGGTTTCGAGCGCGTGACGGTATTCGGAATCGGCCAGCAGCACCCCGGCAATGAAGGCGCCCAGCGCCATCGACAGGCCCACACTGTGCATCAGCAGCGCAATGCCGACCACCAGCAGCAGCGAGAACGAAGTGAACATCTCGCGCATGTTGGTACGGGCAATGGCGCGCAGCACCGGCCGCAACACCGTGCGCCCGCCAAAGATCACGGCCGCCACCACGCCAACTGCCTTGGCCGCCGCCACCCAGCTATGACCGCCGGACGCGTCGCTTGCCTCGGTTGCCAGCAGCGGCAGCAACGCGATCATCGGAATGGCGGCAATGTCCTGGAACAGCAAAATGCCGAAACTGGCCGAGCCCGCCGGCGTGCGCATCAGGTTGCGCTCGGAAAGTGTAGCCAGCGCAATCGCCGTGGACGACAACGCGAGCCCCAGCCCCGCCACCACAGCCGCGCGCCACGGGTGGCCCACCGCCATGACCGCCAGCCCGACGGCCAGCGCACACACCAGAATCTGCAGCCCGCCGTAACCGAAGATGCTCCGCCGCAGTGACCACAGCCGCGCCGGCTCCAGCTCCAGGCCAATCACAAACATCATCAGCACGACGCCGAATTCCGAGAAATCCAGAATCGACTGCACATTGGTGATGAGCCGCAAGCCCCACGGCCCCACGATCACCCCCGCCAGCAGATAGCCGAGCACTGAGCCCAGCCCCAGCCGACGCGCAAGCGGCACTGCCGCCACGGCCGCAGCCAGGTAGATGACGAAATTGACGAGCAGATCGTGCGATTGCATAGGCAGGGAGGAGATCGGAAACGTCAGGCGACGGAGTCGGCGTCGGTCGGGAGCCAGGGTTGCAGCGCGGCGCGCACCTGGGCGATATGGGCGTCTATGACATCGGCAGACACATCGTCGGCATCGTGCAGCACGTGCGGTGGCTGCCATTGCATGCCGCACAACGCAGCCGTCTGTTGCAGCGGCAGCAGGAACATGTCGAACGTGTGGCCGTGAACGCCGTCCGGGTTGTAGGAATGCGCGCGACCGCCGGTCGTGGCCAGCACCATCAGATGCTTGCCGCGCAGCGCCGTGCCCCCCGGCCCGTAGGCCCAGCCCATCTCCAGAACCACGTCGATCCATTCCTTGAGCAGCGACGGCGTGGCGTACCACTGCACCGGAAACTGGAAGACGATCAACTCCGCCACCTCCACCGCTTCCTGCTCAACACGCACATCGATGTCGAAATCCGGGTACTGCCGGTACAGGTCGTGCATGGCCACGCCAGGCAGGCTGGCCAAGGCACGCGCGAGCGGCTTGTTGGCGCGCGAACGGCGCGGCGCAGGATGCGCGTAGATCACAAGTATGCGCGAGGGCGTCATGGAAAATCAGGAGGCTGGGGCGTCTTGATGGCGCATCTTCGCACGGCTATTGTTGAGCGGCGTTACGAACGGCGGCTGCAGGTAACCGGGCGATGCAACTTTCAGAGCACCCGAAAAGCGCCCCTTCCCTCGCTTTTGCGCGATGCAGCATTTACGTTGTTGCCACGCCACACCTCTGGAACCCACCGTCGGATGCGTTAAATCAATGATTTACCGGGAAATCCTCTGGAAGGTCTGACACCAGACTTACGGGGAAACCCTGATTGCACTACAATAGCATGGTGCATTGCACAACACTCAGTTGCACCCGATTGAGTGCCCCGGAGGTGCCATCCGCGCCTCCGACTCATCACTTCGCAGCCTTCCACTGAAAGGCGCGATCAGAATAGGAAACCGTGTCGTGAACCCGCTCGAGCTGAGCAAGGCCATCGGCGTCGTCACCCAGGACGACATCGACAAAACGGAAGCTGCGCAAGGCGCGCCGCGTTCCACCGTGCTGGTGCGCGAGCTTGCTGCGCACCACCGGTCGCGCCTGCTCAAACACCTGCTCGCCCTGGGCGAGGAAGACCGCCTGCTGCGATTCGGCCAGGTGGTGCGGGATCACGTGATCGAGGCGTACGTCGACAGCATCGATTTCGACCACGACAAGGTCTTTGGCGTCTACGACGAGCGTCTGGAGCTGACGGGCGTGGGCCACCTCGCCTACCTGCGCGACAACCCGCAAGGGCGCGTGGCGGAGTTCGGCGTGTCGGTGTCGGAATCGGCGCGCGGCAAGGGCGTGGGCAGCGCGCTGTTCCAACGTGCCGCCATGCATGGCCAGAACACCAAGGTGCGTACGCTGTACATGCACTGCCTGTCGCGCAATGCAGCCATGATGCACATCGCCAAGAAGGCGGGTATGCGCGTGCAGTACGCCTATGGCGAAGCCGATGCCTATCTCGAATTGCCGCCTGCCGACACGATGAGCCTGCTGACGGAAGCCATCGACGAACAAGTGGCCGACCTGGACTACATGCTCAAGCGCAACCTGCGCGATGTGCGCCGGTTTGGACAGCGCTTCTGGCGCTCGCTGGTGCCGCAAAAGCGCACGGTGTAACTGCTTCGCCCAACAAGAAACGCCCGGTTCCCCCCGGGCGTTTTTGCTTTGCGCGGCGCATTTGGATTGCTCGCAATTTAATGCAAGTCATTTCAATAAAATAATATCTGCAAAAAGCGTCATCGATATTCCCAGCCTTATTTTGTGATGCCAGTCCGACGTGCCATTACGCATATTGAGTAATTTGATTTAAATCACTCAAGCTCCTGCCATACCGCTCGATAGTGCATTCGTTATCGATTATGACGGGGACAAAGATGCGCTTCTCGAAAATGAAGGTGGCCACCCAACTGGCGTGGGGTTTTGGCTTGACGATGGGGCTGCTCGTGCTGCTCATGGCATTCAGCCTGCAGCGCATGTCAGATTTTCGACGGCTGCTGGAGGACACTACGGAAATCAACGCCGTGGAAGCCAAGCTCGCCGCAAAAATGTATTCGAGCGTTACTGAACGGGCATTGGCTTATCGGAATATCGTGCTGCTGGAGCAGCATGACGAAATCCAGATCGAACTGAGCCGCGTTGATAAGCAGGAGGCCCTGTACAGCGAAGCCGACCGCAAGCTTGGCCGCATGTTCGACACGTTGCCGGACACCACCGCCGAAGAAAAAACGCTGCTTGCGCAAATCCGGCAGCAGGCTGAATTGGCCGCGCCGTTCGCAGCGCGCGTCAAGGCGCTGATTGCCGCCGGCCACAAGGAAGACGCCTACAAGGTGTTGCGCTTCGAATTCCGCCCGGTGCAGCGCGCTTGGTGGGATCTGCTCGGCAAGCTGCAGGCGTTTGAAGAAAAGCTCAACGACGAAAACACCGCCAAGGCCAAGTCGAGCTACATCGACAGCCGCAACTGGCTACTGGCACTGAGCGTGCTGGCACTGCTCGTGAGTCTCGCGGCCAGCGTCCTCATCACGCGCGGGCTGCTGCGCAAGCTCGGCGGCGAGCCCGGCACGGTGGCCGACATTGCCAGCCAGATCGCCGGCGGCAACCTGGCCGTGGCCATACCGACGCGCGACGACAATCAGACGAGCCTCATGCACGCCATGAAGCGCATGCGCGACAGCCTCGCGACGATTGCCGAACAGGTACACACCAGCACCGACACGCTGGCCACGGCATCTGAGCAGATCGCCACCGGCAACTTCGACCTGTCGACCCGCACGCAGGAACAGGCCTCGGCGTTGGAGGAATGCGCCGCGTCGATGGAAGAGCTCAACGCCACCGTCAAGCAGAACGCCGATCATGCGCGTCACGCCAACCAGCTCGCCGCCACGGCTGCCGAGGTCGCTACGCGAGGCGGTACGGTGGTAGCGCGCGTGGTGGACACGATGGGCGCGATCAGCGAATCGGCACGCAAGGTGAGCGAGATCATCGGCGTGATCGACAGCATTGCTTTCCAGACCAACATCCTCGCACTCAACGCAGCCGTGGAAGCGGCCCGTGCCGGCGAGCAGGGACGCGGCTTTGCGGTGGTCGCCAGCGAGGTGCGCGGGCTGGCGCAACGCTCTGCTGCGGCAGCCAAAGAGATCAAGTTGCTGATCAACGACTCTGCCAACCATGTCGACGCCGGCAGCACGCTGGTGGAACAAGCCGGCACCACGATGCAGGATGTCGTGACCAGCATCCACCGCGTAACTGCCATCGTGACCGAAATCATGGGCGCGACCGACGAGCAGGCCAGCGGCATCGACCAGATCCACCGCGCCATCACGCAAATGGACGAAGTCACGCAGCAGAACGCCGCGCTGGTTGAAGAAGCGGCCGCAGCAGCGGAATCGATGCGCGAGCAGTCGAGCCGACTGGTGGGCGTGGTGAGCGTATTCAAGCTGGCAAACCAGGCGAAAGCGGCCGCCCCCGCAGCGCGCATCGGCTATCACCAACCCGCCCTGTTGCCGGCCTGACGCGGAGGACGCCGAGATGAAGCCTGCGCTCTCTTCCTGCGCCAGCCCCGGCGCACGGAATGTCTACTGGCATGCCGGCGCTGTGGCTGACGAAGCCCGCGCGCATCAGTTCGGTCATGCGCCGCTCACGCTGTGGCTCACGGGCCTGAGCGGCGCGGGCAAGTCCACCCTCGCCTATGCGCTGGAAAAGCGCTTGTACGAGACGTGCCAGCGCTGCGCCGTGCTCGACGGCGACAACCTGCGCCACCACCTGAACCACGATCTCGGCTTTACTGAAGCCGACCGCACCGAGAACCTGCGCCGCGCCGCCGAGGTGGCGCGCCTCATGAACGACGTCGGCCTGATCGTCGTGACGGCGTTCATCTCGCCGCTGCGCTCCGATCGCGAGATGGCGCGCGAGATCATCGGCGCAGACCGGTTTGTGGAAGTGCACGTCTGCACCACGCTCGATGTGTGCGAGGCGCGCGACCCAAAGGGGCTATACGCCCGGGCGCGAGGCGGGCAGATCCCGCAATTCACCGGCGTTTCGTCGCCGTACGAGGCACCGGAGGCGCCGTCGCTGCGGCTCGATACCGGCGCCATGCCGCTGCGGGCAGCCACGGCCGCGCTGCACGCTCACTTGTCCGCCTGGCTGGACAATCGCCAACCGGAGACCGTTCGATGACCGCCCTGCCACGCCCCGTCCTGATGATTCCGCTGCGCCGCTGCGGCAGCCATGCGCTCCGCCTGCGGCTGAACTTCAACCCCGCGTTCTACGCGCCGTATCCGCTGCACATCGTCGACTTCATGCCGCTGGTGCCGCTGTACGGCGACCTGCAGGACGATCGCGCCTACTTCCGCCTCGTGACCGACGCGATCGGCCTGCAGGCAGCGAGCATGGTGAAGTGGCCCGGCATGGTGTTTGATCCGGTGGAGGTGTTCGAAGCCTTGCGCGACCAACCGCGCAGCGTGCACCGCGTGGTGTGGGAACTCCTGCTGCGTGCGGGCGCGCAGCACGGTGCTCGCGTCGTCATGGACAAATCACTCGACAGCGTGCACTACGCCGCCGAGCTGATGACGCTCTTCCCAGACATGCGCTTCCTGAATGTCGTGCGGGACCCGCGCGCCCAAGTCGCGTCAATGAACCGCGCGATCATCCACGACTTCGACACGCTGCTGAACACGCAGACCTGGGTGGCCGCGCACCGCGCCGCCAACGCGCTCATCGCCCAGTACCCGGAGCGAACCTGCACCATCCGGTATGAAGATTTCCTGGTCGATCAGGAAAGCACGTTGCGCCGCGTTTGTGCTTTCCTGGAGATCGATTTCCTGCCGCAGATGCTCGATGTCTCGCGCTCGGCCGAAGCGCGGCAGATTTCGCGGTTGTCAGCGTTGTGGACGTCCAACTGCTTCGCGCCCATCACGGCCAATATCGACAAATTCCACCAGCAGTTGTCGATGGACGAAATCACGCTCATCGAAACCCTGGCGCGCGACGACATGGCCCGCTACGGCTATGCCCCGCTGACCGCCGCAAACGCCCGCATCGAAACACACACACAGGAAGCGGCGCGCATGCGCTCGGAATCCGGCCGTCAGGCGGCATGGCACGCACTGGAAACGGACAACTACCGCGATTTTGTCTTGCGCCGCCACCGCGCTGATTTTCTGGGCAGCGTGCGCGAGCGGCTCATGCTCCAAGCGAAGACGGCGACGGCCGTCAAACCCACGGCACCGCACCGGCTGGAGGCGCTGGCCGACCCGGCTGCGTTTGAAGTCACGGACTAGCTGACGCCACCGCTTGGGTGCACATGCATCGCCGTGGACAGCCGCCAGCAAGGTACATAAACAGCCGTTAACACGCGGCCGGCGGGCGCTGGCTACCATGCCCCTCCATAGGTCAAGCAACCGCGGAGGGGCACATGGTCACCAAGGCCCAGGCCAAACCGAAAACCGATTTCGAGCGCTGGCAGGATTACATCAACACCTCTACCCAGCACCCCGACCGCTGGAACGGCTACGATTGCGACATCCAGTCTGCGGTGGCGGAATACAACCGTTACCTGATGGGCAACGCGGGTTATCTGCCGCTGGACTGGCAGATCGTCAAGGCGATGGTGTGGGTCGAAACTGGGGCAGATTCGGAAGCGTGGCAGACCAAGCCGATGCAGATCGGCAACCTGGGCGACCCCGGTCTGAATACCCTGCTGCGCGGCGAAGAAGGCAGCGACCTGATCGTGCCGCCGGCCATCCGCACCCGGTTGAACGCGGGCCTGGCCCGAACGGTGCCCGCGTGGAACATTCGCGCCGGGATCGGCTACCTCCTCACGCGCATGGCGAAGTTCGACGTCCGGAGCGTGCGCGATACCGACGACAAGGTCTATGAGGTCACCGTCAAGGCGGGCGACAGCCTCGACAAGATCGCCCGCGCACAAGGCTCAACCCTGGCGGAAATGCGCACGCTCAACCCGAACGCCGCAACACTCAAACCCGGACAGGTGGTCAAATACCGCAAGGCCGCCATGCGCAAGATGATTACCGGCTGGCGGCCCGTGACGACGCAGAACATTGCCGTGCTGTACAACCACGGCGACGCAGCGTACATCCGGAAACTCGATTACGTGCTCACGCTCATCCCGAAGATCGGAACCGCCGCATGCAAGTAGGTCGCCTCCTTATCGTCGCGTTGCTGCTGGCCGCGCAATCGGCCATGGCTGCAGATACCCTGACCGGAACCTTCCGCGGTGATGGCCGCGCCTGCTACGGCGCGTTATTCCTCCGCCCGAAAACCATCGAGTGGAACGCCAGCTTCTTCAAGTGCGGCCCCACGCGTTACAAGGTGATCGAGCAGGACCTGTCGGGCGAGCATCCGCATGCGGCGTTCAAGATTGAAGACCACCGCAAACGCTGCGGCCTGGCCGTGATCGAAGTCTCGCGGTACAGCGAGTTCTCCTGGAGCGTAAAGGGCTACCAGACCGTGGAGGCCTATCAGAAGCGCGAGGAACCCGGCTGGAAGGATTCCGCCGACCCCGCACGCCAGGTCGCCCTGTGCGGCATGCGCAAGGAATAGCGCAGCCAACGCGCCGCCGCCATGCAGCCGCTCCAACGCTTCGCCCTGGAGAAACACAGCGGCCCGTATGAGCAGTGGCCCATGCGCACACGCGTGATCGTCGACGGCGTGCCGCACCCCGCGCTCACCATCCCCGGCTACGAGCTGCTCCGGCAATACCAGACCGACCTCGGCTTCGTCCTCATCACCAGCTACGACTGCCCGTTTGAAGAGGCCGTCTCCATCACGCTCATCGCGCCCGACCTTTCACGGGCGATCAGCACCGGCACCATCGGCGCGGCGTACTACACGTTCTGGCTGGATGACGTCGAGTGGATCGACGCAAGCCACTTTCGCCTCACCTGCGAAGACGCCGTGGGTGATTGGCTGGTCACGCTGCGCGCGCGCCATATCCCGGTGTTATCGCCGGCCGTCTTCATCAAGCGCCGTGTGGCGCCGCCGGTCGAGCCTGCGGTGTAGAGTGAAAGACCGCCCTTTCATCGATACCTGCCGCCATGACCGACGACGAAAGCGCCATCCGCAACGTAGTGGACACCTGGCTCGCCGCCAGCAAGACCGGCGACATCGATACCGTGCTCGGCCTGATGACCGACGACGTGTTGTTTCTCACGCCCGGCCAAGCGCCCTTTGGCAAGGACGCCTTCTCCAAGATGTCCGGCGGCATGAAGGACGTGCACATCGACGGCACGAGCGATATTCAGGAGGTGCAGGTGTTTGGCGAGATCGCTTACTTGCGCAACGCGCTGCGTATCGTCGTCACGATGCCGGATGGGAAGGTGGCGCGGCGCTCGGGGCAGACGTTGACGATCCTGCGCAAAGAGGTAGATGGGAAGTGGCGGGTGGTGCGGGATGCGAATTTGGTGATGGCGGATAACGCCTGATACGGGCGCCCTCAAACCACCACCGGCAACGCCGTCGTATCTTTAATCCGCTCCAACGCAAAGCTGCTCTTCACATCGATCACCGCCGGGTGCGCAAGCAGCTGGTCGCGGATGAAGCGCGCGAAGTGCTCCATGTCTTCCACGAACACCTTGAGCAGGTAATCCATCTCGCCGGTCATGGCGTAGCACGTGACCACCTCGGGCCATGTCGCCACGGCGGCGCGAAAGATGTCTGACGGCCCCTTGCCCTTGGGCGCACCGCCCTGCTTTTCCAGCCGCACGTTGATGTAGGCCGACAGCCCCAGCCCGATCTTGGTCGGGTCGAGCAGCGCGGCGTATTGGCGGATCACGCCGGACTCTTCCAGGCGGCGAATGCGTCGCAAACACGGGCTGGGCGACAGATTCACCCGCTCGGCGACTTCGAGGTTGGTGAGGCGGCCGTTGTTCTGCAGGACTTCCAGGATCTTGCGGTCGATCTTGTCGAGTTCCACTTTATTCATTTTTGTTGCTCCGCACCAATTAATTCGGCAATTTTCTTGCGCAAATTTAGCAAGGTGGGCACAACTTCGCAATTTTTGCTTGGAGGGACACTCCTACACTGCGAGGATCGTCAAAGACCTGAGCGCTCCAGAGCGCGCCCCCACAGGAGACTCACCATGCAATTCACGCCTTGGGAAAACCCGATGGGCACCGCCGGTTTCGAATTCATTGAATACGCCGCGCCGGATCCCGTTGCCATGGGCAAGCTGTTCGAGAACATGGGCTTTACCGCCATCGCGAAGCACCGTCACAAAAACGTGACGCTGTATCGCCAGGGCGAGATCAACTTCATCATCAACGCCGAGCCGGATTCGTTCGCGCAGCGCTTTGCGCGCCTGCACGGCCCGTCGATCTGCGCGATCGCGTTTCGCGTGCAGGACGCCGCGTTCGCCTACAAGCGCGCGCTGGAACTGGGCGCATGGGGCTTCGACACCCACAGCGGCCCGATGGAGCTGAACATTCCGGCCATCAAGGGCATCGGCGATTCGCTGATCTACCTGGTCGACCGCTGGACCGGCAAGAACGACGCCAAGGCCGGCGACATCGGCAACATCAGCATCTACGACGTGGATTTCGTGCCCATCGCGGGCGCCAACCCGAACCCCACCGGGCACGGCCTGACCTACATCGACCACCTGACGCACAACGTCTACCGTGGCCGCATGAAGGAATGGGCCGAGTTTTACGAACGCTTCTTCAACTTCCGTGAAGTGCGCTACTTCGACATCGAAGGCCAGGTCACGGGCGTGAAGAGCAAGGCGATGACGAGCCCGTGCGGCAACATCCGCATCCCCATCAACGAGGAAGGGACGGAGAAGGCCGGCCAGATCCAGGAGTATCTGGACATGTACCACGGCGAGGGCATCCAGCACATTGCGCTGGGCTCGACCAACCTGTTCAACACGGTGGACGCACTGCGCAGCAACGGCATCACGCTGCTCGACACGATCGACACGTACTACGAACTGGTCGACAAGCGTATCCCCGGCCATGGCGAAAACGTGGCGGAACTGAAGAAGCGCAAGATCCTGATCGATGGCGCGCCGGGCGACCTGCTGCTGCAGATCTTCTCCGAGAACCAACTCGGGCCGATCTTCTTCGAGTTCATCCAGCGCAAGGGCAACCAAGGTTTTGGCGAGGGCAACTTCAAGGCGCTGTTCGAGTCGATCGAACTCGACCAGATGCGCCGCGGCGTGCTCAAGGCCGACGATCAGCCGGCCTGAAAACCCTCAACTTCAGGCAAGCTGTACCCGCACCCCGGTGGTTCGCCATCGGGGTGTTTTTTTTGGGCGTCGCGGCAAGCAATAAAAAACGGCGCCCGAAGGCGCCGCTTGCTTACAACCGATACCGCGGGTGGAAGGCTTATTCGCCCTTGGTGGCAGACGGGCCGCCCGGCATGGCCGCGGCTGCAGGGGTGTTCTTCTGCGCCTTGCGGGCATCGTGACGGGCCTTCATGTAGGCGCGGATTTCGTCTTCGGTGATCTTGCCGTCGTGGTTGGCGTCGATCTGGTCGAAGTTCTTGGCCAGACGCGGCATGCCGGCCTGCACTTCGTCCTTGGTCAAGGAGCCGTCGTTGTCCTTGTCGGCGGCCTTGAACTTGGCGTCGAAGCGTTGCGCCATCTTTTCGCGCATCTCGCCCTTGTGGGCCTTGTGCCAGGCGGCCAGCTCGTCCTTGCTGAGTTGGCCGTCGTGGTTGGTATCGATCTGGTCGAAGTTCTTCTCAAGCCAGGTGTGACCCTTGGCCTCGTCGCGCGAGATTTGGCCGTCGCCGTTGGTGTCGAGCGCCTTCAGGCCGCCGCCGTGACGGCCAAGCTTGCCGGCAGGCGCATTGGCTTGCGGCGCAGCTGGCACTGTCGCGGGCGCCTGTGCGCTGGCGGCTGGGGCGCTGGCATCCTGGGCACGGGCGTTCATGCCCGACATGGCCAGGAACAGGGCCGAGGTGGCGAGGAAGGCTTGGACAGCACGTTTGTTGGTCATGGTCAGCTCCTTTTCACATGGACTGTGTAGCGGATTAGAACCCGACAATGCCGACGCGTTGCCGGCTTTTACACGCTGTTACCCCGATGACATGCCCTGTAATATGCGCGCCCCACCGCATGGCGGGGCCGCCCCGTGCCTATTGGTTGGCACCCGGCTGGGGGTTATCGCCCTTGCGTGCGGCCGCCGCCGCGCGGTGGCGCGGGCCGACGATACCGCCGCCCTGGCTGGCAGGCTCGTCACCCGTGTTGATCTGAGCGGGCGCAATGGGCAGCATGGCGCCCGGCATGGCGGTGTTGGCCGGGTTGTTGGCAACTGGCGGCGCGGGTGGCATAGCGGGCGTCGATAGCGGAGCTGCGGCACCTGCAGGCGGCAGCGGCAGAGGCGGCGCATGGCGATTGGCCGGCGACACGCCGGCCACGGCGCTGGCTGGTAGCGGAATCTCCTGGCGCGCGCCGTTACGCTCGATCACTACCGAGCGCGCCTTGATTTCCACCAGCTTGAGGTTGGGTGACAGCGACTTGCCGGCCCGAACCGCCTGCGGTGCGCCGCCGTCCACCGACACGATGGCCGCGCCCGAACCATCGGCCAGATCAGCCACCACGCCCATCACCTGCACATCGCGCGGGCCATTCTGCGGGCCACCGCCAAAGAGCGTGACGGCCGCGCCGGTCTCCAGCGCGTCGGTCTGGGCCACACGCGCCTCGCGCGGCGTACCCAGCGAGCGCAGTGACGACAGCGTCAGCACCCAGTGCGTCAGGAGCGCACACAGGGCAGCAAACAGTACAAGACTGAGCAGGCGGGACGACTGTCGAGCGTTCATGAAATGGGGCAAGGCACCGTAGGAATACGCCGATTCTATCCGCCCTTCATGCCGGTTCGGTGAACAGCTTGGAGGTGCGGCTCTAGAGCCAACGCGGCATGACCCCCGCGTGCAATATATGGTCATATGTCACGGATATACTGTGTCTCTTCCCCTTATTGCCAACTCTGTCGCCATGATGCAAGGCCAACTTCGCTCTTCCTTCCGCCAGCGCGCCCTCGCCCGACATGCGGCGCGTGGCTTCACCCTGATCGAAATCATGGTGGTGGTGGTGATCCTGGGCATCCTCGCCGCGCTGGTGGTGCCGAAGATCATGAGCCGTCCCGACGAGGCGCGCATCATTGCCGCCAAACAGGACATCGCTTCCATTTCGCAGGCGCTCAAGCTCTATCGCCTGGACAACGGCCGCTACCCGACCACCGAACAAGGCATTGGGGCGCTGGTCGCCAAGCCGACCACCGAGCCGATCCCCAACAACTGGAAAGGCGGCGGCTATCTGGAACGCCTGCCCAAAGACCCGTGGGGCCACCCGTACCAATATCTGAATCCCGGCGTGCGCGGTGAAGTGGACGTCTTTAGCTTCGGCGCGGATGGCCAGGCCGGTGGCACGGGCAACGACGCCGACATCGGCAACTGGGACAACTAAGCCGCCGCCGTCCCCCCAGCCCCCACCCGCTCACCATGCTCGGCCATCCACACCGCCGCCGGCGGGCTCTCGGCTTTACGCTGCTGGAGTTGCTGGTGGTGGTGGTCATCATCGGCATCGTGCTGGCCGTGGTGGCCGTCAACGCCACGCCCAACCCGCGCTCGCAACTGGCCGATGACGCGCAGAAGCTCGCCCGCCTGATCGAACTGGCTCAGGAAGAGGCGCAACTCACCTCGCGCCCCGTGGCGTGGGAAGGCGATGCGCAGGGCTGGCGCTTCTACGAATCGACGCCGAGTGGCTGGCGCGTGCTCAACCAGGACGTGCTCGCGCCGGGCCACTGGCGCCAAGGCATGGACAACGTACAGATCGTGGCCGGTGCCGCTGCGGTGCCGGGCGCCCCGCAGCGCCTCGTGTTCGGCCGTGAGGCGATCGGCCTGCCGTGGCGCGTGGCACTCACCTCGCAGGGTTCGCGCGTCGACGTGGTATCAGACGGCGGCCCGCGCGTGCTGACGGAGACGCAAACGCAATGACGCGCAGCCACCGTCCAACGCGCACGCGCGGTTTCACCCTGCTCGAAGTGCTGGTGGCGCTGACCATCGTGGCCGTGGCACTTACCGCCACCATGCGGGCCATGGGCAGCATGACCACCGCAAGCGACTCCCTGCAGACGCGCATGATCGCCACCTGGAGCGCCGAAAACCACCTCGCCAACCTGCGCCTGGCACGCGTCTTCCCCGACCCCGGCGCGCGCGGCTTCGCCTGCCCGCAGGGCGATACACAACTGTGGTGCGAAGAGACCATCGCCACCACGCCCAACCCGGTGTTCCGCCGCGTGGAGGTGTCCGTCTATCCGGACGCTTCCAAATCCGTGCGGCTGGCCTGGCTCGTGACTCTGTTGCCGAACGATGCGCGCAATGTCTTCTAACCGTTCGGCGCGCGGCTTCACCCTGCTCGAACTGCTTGTGGCGATCACGCTGCTGGCCATCCTGGCCGTGATCGCCTGGCGCGGGCTCGACAGCATGACCCGCACGCACGAGGCGCTGGCCCAGCGCGACGAACGCATCGAAGCACTCAAGACGGCCTACGCCCAGTTCGACGCCGATTGCACCCAACTGGCCGATCCGAACACGCTGTCGCGCTCACCGGTGGAGGTGGACGCCAACCGCGTGCTGATGGTGCGCGACCGCCGCGACGACGGCCAGCCGCCCGCGTGGCAGGTGGTGCTCTACCGCATCGTCGACGGCCGGCTCGAACGCCTCCAGACCCAACCGATCACCAACCGCGGCGACCTGCGCAATGCGATGGACAACCTGCGCCAGGGCGGCGCGGGCGCGGCGCGCTACCTGCTCGCCGCCAACGTCGACAGCATCAGCGCGCGCGCCTGGATTGAACCCGGCGGCTGGATGGACAACACGGGCGCGCTGTCGGCGGCGCTGTTCCCGGCCGGCAGCAACACCACCACCCTCACCGGCTTGCCGACGGCTTCCGCGCCCAGCGCGTCGGCGCCGTCGGCCAACAGCCCGGGCGTGGTCGTGCCGGCCGCCTCGGTGCGCGCGGTGGAACTGGCATTGCTCGTGCGCATGACGCCGCAGGGCGCGCCGCAGCGCTTCACGCGCATCTGCATGACGGGGCTTTGACATGGCGCGATGCTCTCGTCGACCTGCCCAACGTAACGCGCGTGCCCGGCGCCAGCGCGGCGCGGCCATCATCACGGCCCTGCTGGTCGTCACGCTGGCCGTGGTCATCGTGTCGGGCATGTTGTGGCGCCAGCAGGTGGAGATCCGCGCAGTGGAAAACCAGCGCCTGAAAGCGCAGGCCACATGGATCGCGCGGGCCGGCATCGACTGGGCGCGCCTCATCCTGCGCGATGACCAACGCCGCACCGGCGCCGTCGACCACCTGGGCGAAATCTGGGCTGTGCCGATCCAGGAGACCAAGCTGTCGGACTTCCTCGGCAGCTCGCTGCGCACGGATACGGCCGGCGAGGAGTCGTACCTGTCGGGCCGCATCTTCGATGCCCAGGCACGCTTCAACCTGATGAACTTGCTGACGGCGCAGACGCTGGGCGCCCGCACCCTCATCACCGGCCGCGACAAAGACGCCATCAAGGCGTACGGTCTGCTGCTGCAATCGCTCAACATCGACCCGAGCCTGGCCAATATCACGGCGACGTACCTGGCGCAGATGCTGGGCGGCTTCCAGTCGATCGAAGGCATGCAGGGCGGTCAGCAAGGCGGCGAAGACAGCGGCGGCGGGAGCGGCGGCAGCAACAGCAACGGCCCCCGGCCGCTCGACGACGTGGCCAGCCTGCTGACGATTCCCGGCTACACGGCCGACATGATCGCCAAGCTGCGCCCCTACGTGATCGTGCTGCCTACCCGCACGCAGATCAACGCGAACACGGCCAGCGCCGAAGTGCTGGCCGCCGTCATCCCGAACCTGAGCCTGGACCGCGCCCGCTCGCTGGTGCAGGCGCGCGACCGCGCGTACTTCCGCAACATCGGCGATGTCACGAACCAGTTGCGCGGCATCGCGCCCGGGGTCGACACCACCGCCGCAGCCAATCTGCTGGACGTGCAGACCCACTATTTTCTGGTCTACGGCATGGCCCGCCACGAGCGCGCCCGGATCGGGGAAGTGGCGCTTGTTTCACGTGGCGATCCGATCAACAATAACGCGACCCGCATCGTCTGGGTCCGCCGCATCGACGAGATTCCGTCATGACGGCGGCGCAACACCCCTCCACGTGCGTACGCGCCGCTTGTAGACAGACCCTGGCCTTCGCCGTATTGTCATCCGCATCGTTCAGCATCGCGGGTTTTGCGCAATCCGGCGCTTCCGTCGGCAGTTCGCATTCACACTCTCAAGATCAATATCAATAGAGGAGCGGTTTGACGACCTCCCTGTACGTGCGCCTGCCGCACCGGCCCATTCAATCGCCCGAACGCTGGTCGGCGGGCGCGCTTGCCTCCGTGCCATTCGCGCTGGTGCGTGAAGAAGGCGCGCAGGGGCCGCAACGTGTTCAGCGCGAAGGCACGTCGCGCACCGACGAGCTGCCTGCGGCTGACCGCCTGATCCTTCTGCTGCCCGCCGCTGACGGACTGCTGGTGCCGGCCAACGTGCCGCCGCTGGCGCTGCCCAAGCTGCGTCTGGCCCTGCCCAACCTGGTGGAAGACCGCCTCGTGCAGGACGCGCAGCAATGCCATATCGCCCTTGGGCCCCGCCTCGGAGATGCACCGGCCCGTGGCTGGCGCGCCCCCCGCGAGCCGCAGTCGCGCGCGCTGATGATTGCCGATCGCGCGTGGGTCCGCTTCATTCTCGATACCTTTGCCGGCCACAAGCACCGCACCTGCCATCTGCTGCCCGCGCAGCTTTGCGTGCCGTTTGAAACGCCTGCCGCAGCCGCAGCGCCGATTGCAGAATCGGCAAACGCCGTCGAACGTGCCGAGCCGTCGCTTGACGCTTCCTCTGCCGCTGCCGCTGAACCCGCAGCCGACGCGCCTGCTGCTGAAACCCTGTCCGCGGTCGCACCGGCAACCATCGCGCTCGATGCGGCACCGCCGTCCGACCCGGATGCGCCCGTCGCCATCGACATCACCGTACGCACCGGCCGCGCCGAGGGCTACGGCCTGCGCGTGCTGCCCGCAAACGTCGGCAACTGGCTGGGGATTGCCCCCACGCCGGCCACGCTGATGGTGTCCCCGGCACTGCGCGAGCTGGCGCCCGGCCTGTCCGCCGACCCCGCCACCGCCACGCTCGACTGGTCCACCTGGGCCGCCGGCGCACGCGACGCCCTCGCGTCAGGCGAAGCCGACCTTTGCCAGTTCGACTTTGCAAGCGGCGGCGTGGCCGGCATGGACTGGAGCCTGTGGCGCCTGCCGATCGCGCTGGCCGTGCTGATCGTGGTCGTGCAGCTCATCGGCATGAACGCGCGCTGGCTCACGCTGCGCGCCGAGCAGAAGCGGCTCGATACCGCCATGCGCGCGCAATTGCAGACGGCATTCCCGAATACGCCCGTGATCCTCGACCCGCCCGCGCAGATGCGCCGCCAGGTCGAGCAACTGCGCCTGGCCGCCGGCAAATCGGCGCCGGAAGACTTCCTGCCGCTGGCCGATCGCTTCGCCCAGGCTGCCACCGGCCTCGCGCCCGACGCGTTGCTCGCGCTCGACTACCACGGCCGCGCGCTCACGGTCACGCTCAAGGACGGCACCGACACCGCCAGCCTGCGCACCGCTGCTCGCAATGTCGGCCTGAACATGGACACCGCCGAGGCCCCGCGCGGTGCCGAGGCGACCGTACCGGGCTCGCGCTGGACGGTCTCCATCGCCCAATAACGATTCCTCCATGGCGACTTCCTCCTCTTCTTCCCGATCGTCATCCCGCCGCTTGCCGCGCATTGGCGTGCCGGACTCGGTGCGCGATGCGGCCACGACCTTCTGGATGCAGCGCGAACCGCGCGAGCGCCGCATCCTGGCTGGCGGCGGCGTGGTGCTGTTACTCGTGATCGTCTACCTGGTGCTGTGGGAGCCGGCCTTTGAAGGCCAGCGCCGCATCGAGAAAGCGCTGCCGCAGATGCGTACCCAACTCGCCGAGATGGAAACGCTCGGTCAGGAAGCGCGCAGCCTGTCGGCCATTGCCGCTGCACCCGTGCCGCGCGGCGCGGAACTGCAGCAGGCACTCAACACGAGCCTGACCAACCACGGCCTGAAGGCCACGCGGATGGCGATGTCGGGCGAGAGCGTGCAGGTGCAACTGGACAAGGTGCCCTTTGGCGCCGTCGCCGAATGGCTGCAGGAGGTGCGGCAGGCACAGCGCATGAAGGTGATCGATACGAACATCAAATACGTGGGCGCGACGGCCCTGGTCAACGTGACGGCGACGCTGCAAGGCCCCGCCGCCGCGGGCCACTGACGGGTCCGATCGTGCCGATGGGAATTGAATCGCTTCCGCCGCTGCGCTTGCGCCGCCGCGCCGAGTCCGACGAGCGCACGAGCCTCGGCTGGCGCGTGCTGTGGTGTGGCGTGGCGCTGCTGGCCGTGGGCGTGACCCTGGTGGCGCAGTATCCGGCCGCATGGGCGGCGGAGCGCATCGCCGCCGCCACGGGCCACCGTGTGTTGCTGGCCGATAGCCAGGGCAGTATCTGGCACGGCAGCGCAACGCTGGCGCTGACGGCCGGCAACGGCGGCGCCGATGCAACCGTGCTGCCCGGTCGGCTGTCCTGGTCGATCGACATGCTGCCCCTGCTGGCCGGCACGCTGCGCGTGCACCTGACGCACGATCGCGCGCTGGAGAAGCCGGTCACGCTGACGGTCACGCCAGGGCATTGGGACGCGGAGGCGGGTACGGTCGCCCTGCCGGCATCGTTGCTGGAAGGCATTGGCGCACCGTTCAACACGCTCAAGCTGGACGGCCGGCTGCGGGCCCAGTGGACGCCGCTCTCGGGCCGATTCGGCCGTGGAAAGGGCCAGCCAGACACCGCCCAGGGCGCGCTGACTGTCACGCTCGAGCAGGTATCATCCAGCCTCAGCCGGGTACGGCCGCTGGGCAGTTACCAGGCGGTGGTGTCGTTTGGCGGCGTGAGCGGTGCGCCGATGCAGTTGTCGCTGTCGACGCTGGCCGGGCCGCTCACCCTGCAGGGCCAGGGCACCCTTGGCCAGGGCGCGCATTTTGCCGGCGTGGCCAGTGCCACGCCGGAGTCGGAACCACAATTGATTGGCCTGTTGAGTCTGCTGGGCCCGCGCGACGGGTCCAATCATCGACTCCGCTTTTGATCCTCAAGCCGGCGCGCGAGCCAGCGTACCGACAACCATGAACGAGACCATGTACAACGCCTCTTCCCGACTCACCGTTCGCGCCATCGTCCTGGCATGCTGCGCAACAATGGTGGCCGGCTCGATGCCAGTCTTTGCCGCTCCGCCGAGCGCGGCATCTGCCCAGAACGGCGCCGTCGGCAACCCCGGGGATGAGGTCTCGCTGAATTTCGTCAACGCGGATCTGGACTCGGTGGTCAAGGCCGTGGGCCAAGCCACCGGCAAGAACTTCATCGTCGACCCGCGCGTGAAGGGCACCGTCAACCTCGTCACCGAAAAGCCGGTGACGCGCGCGCAGGCGCTGGAATCGCTGGGCTCGATCCTGCGCATGCAGGGCTACGCGATTGTCGAGGGCAACGGCTTCACCAAGGTCGTGCCGGAAGCCGACGCCAAGCTGCAGGGCTCCCCCACGAGCGTGGGCGCGGCGGGCTCGCGCGGCGGCGAGCAGGTCGTCACGCAGGTTTTCCGCCTGCAGCATGAATCGGCCAACAACCTGGTGCCGGTGCTGCGCCCGATGATCGCGCCCAACAACACGATCACCGCCTACCCGGCCAACAACACGCTGGTCATTACCGATTACGCCGACAACCTGCGCCGCATCGGCCGCATCATCGCCTCCATCGACACGCCCGTGGCCGGCGAGACCGAACTGATTCCGCTGAAGAACGCCGTGGCCATCGACGTGGCGGCCACGCTGCAGAAGCTGCTCGACCCGTCGGCCGGTGGCGCAGGCGGAGCGGGCGCCGGCGCGGCGCTGTCGGACCCGAGCCTGCGCACGTCGGTCGTGGCTGAACCACGCTCGAACAGCGTGATGGTGCGTGCGTCGAGTGCGGCACGCCTTGCGCAAGCCAAACAGCTGATCGCCAAGCTCGACGTTCCGAACGCACGCCCGGGCAACATCTGGGTGGTACCGCTCAAGAACGCCAACGCGGTGCAGCTGGCCACCACGCTGCGCGCGATCGTCGCGGCCGACGCCACGCTGTCGGCCTCGGCAGCGACGGGCCCGGGCGGCCAGAGCGCCGCGCAAGGTGCGACCTCGCAGCCGGCGGGCGGCGTGAACACCTCGCAGAACCAGAACACGCAGAACACCAACTACGGCAGCAGCTCGGGTTCGGGCAGCGGCAGCTCTTCGTTCCGCGCCTCGTTCGGGCAGAACAACACGCCGACCACCGGCGGCATCATCCAGGCCGATCCGGCCACCAATGCGCTCATCATCACCGCCAGCGAGCCGGTCTACCGCAACCTGCGCGCCGTGATCGACGATCTCGACGCGCGCCGCGCGCAGGTCTATATCGAATCGATGATCGTGGAAGTGACGGCCACCAAGGCGTCGCAACTCGGCATCCAATGGATGGTGGGCGCGGGCGGCCCGAACACCTACGGCGGCGGCGGCACCAACTTCGGCACCGGCTCGGGCAACCTGCTGACGCTGGCCGGTACGATTGCCACCATCACGACGGGCGGCATCGGCAGCACGGCGGCGCAGACGGCGCTCTCGAACGTGAACGTCGGGCAGCTCAATGGCGGCAACTTCGGCGTCTTCAACAAGGCCAGCGGGCTTGGCGCGATTCTGTCGGCGCTGGGCTCGGACGGCTCCGTCAACGTGCTGTCCACCCCGAACCTGATCACGCTCGACAACGAAGAGGCCAAGATCCTGATCGGCCAGAACGTGCCGATCACCACGGGCTCGTATGCGCAGACGGGCACGTCCGCTTCGGTCACGCCGTTCCAGACGTTCGACCGCAAGGACGTCGGCATCACGCTGCGCGTCAAGCCGCAGATCACCGACGGCGGGCTGGTGAAGATGCAGATCTTCCAGGAGTCGTCGGCCGTGGTGCCGGGCACGCAGAATGCGACGCAAGGCCCGACCACCAACGTGCGCTCGATCGAGACCAACGTGCTGGCCAACGACGGCCAGGTCGTCGTGCTGGGCGGCCTGCTCGAAGACAACTACCAGGACGGCGAGCAAAAGGTGCCGGGCCTGGGCGACATCCCCATCCTGGGCGCGTTGTTCCGCTCGGAGAACAAGACGCGTGTGAAGACCAACCTGCTGGTGTTCCTGCGCCCGATCATCCTGCGCACGGCCGATGCCACGGGCGCGCTGTCAGACAACCGCTACAACTACATGCGCGATACGCAGCAGGGCTTTGTCTCGCCGAACATGCTGCCGACCACGTCAGACAAGGACACGCCGGTGCTGCCCTCGCCCAACGCCATGCGCCCGGCCGACAACTACGGCGATGTGTCGATCGTGCCGAAGGGCCCGGCCGGCACGCAGGTGCCCCCGGGCGCCCCGATGCCGATGCCGCAAGGCACCACGCGCAGCCAGCCGCGCCTGCAGAACTTCGCGGCGCCCACCTCGGGCGGCTACGACGGCAACGCGCCGCGCAATGGCGGCTGACAACGGACAACGAACCATGGCAACGCAAGCTCCCACCACCGACGTCAGCACGCTCGAGCCGCCCTCGCAGTCCGCCGTGCGGCTGGTGCCGTATGCGTTTGCGCGCGACGCCAAGCTGCTCGTCGCCCGCCAGGACGTCGACACGCTGGAGGTGTGGGTCTGCCCCGAAACCTCGCGCACGGCGCTGGCTGAACTCGGCCGCGTGTTCGGCGCGCTGCAGTTGGTGACGCTTAGCACTGCGGCGCTGTCCACGGCCACACAAACGGCCTATAACGCGCAGGACGGCAGCGCGGCCCAGGTGGTGGGCGAAGTGGAAGGCGAAGTCGACCTCTCGCGCCTGATGCAGGACATTCCAGCCGTGGAAGACCTGCTCGAATCCGAAGACGACGCGCCGATCATCCGCATGATCAACGCGCTGCTCACGCAGGCCGCGCGCGAAGGTGCCTCGGATATCCACATCGAGCCGTTCGAGAATGCCTCCGTCGTACGCTTCCGTGTGGACGGCACGCTGCGCGACGTCGTGCGCCCCAAGAAGGCGCTGCACGGAGCGCTCATTTCGCGCATCAAGATCATGGCGCAGCTCGACATTGCCGAGAAACGCCTGCCGCAGGATGGCCGCATCACGCTGCGCGTGGGCGGCCGCCCCGTGGACGTGCGCGTGAGCACGCTGCCCACCGGCCACGGCGAGCGCGCGGTGCTGCGTCTGCTCGACAAGGAAGCCGGCCGGCTCGACCTCAGCAAGCTCGGCATGGGCGCCGGCACGCTGGCGCGCTTTGACCACCTGATCAACCAGCCGCACGGCATCGTGCTCGTCACCGGCCCGACGGGTTCAGGTAAGACGACCACGCTGTACGCGGCGCTGTCGCGGCTCGATTCCGCTTCCACCAACATCATGACGGTGGAAGACCCGATCGAATACGACCTCGACGGCATTGGCCAGACGCAGGTCAACCCGAAGATCGACATGACGTTCGCCAAGGCCCTGCGCGCCATCCTGCGCCAGGACCCGGACGTGGTGATGATCGGGGAAATCCGCGACTTGGAAACCGCGCAGATTGCCGTGCAGGCCTCGCTGACGGGCCACCTGGTGCTGGCGACGTTGCACACGAACGATTCGGCCTCCGCCGTGACGCGCCTGATCGACATGGGGATCGAGCCGTTCCTGCTGTCGTCGTCGCTGCTGGGTGTGCTGGCGCAGCGTCTGGTACGCCGCCTGTGCGTGCATTGCCGCCGCGAAGAAGTGCTCGAACTCACGCCTGCGGAAGTGGAAGCCGTGGCCGGCACGCCGGTTGCCGATGGCGTGGCACCCGCTGCGCCGGCGCGCAAATCGGTGTGGCATCACGTCGGCTGCGACCGTTGCAACCATTCCGGCTATCAGGGCCGCACCGGCGTGTACGAACTGCTGACCGTCACGCCCGAGATCCAGACGATGATCCACCGCCAGGCCGCTGAATCCGAGATCAAGGCGTTCGCCATCGGGCAGGGTATGCAGACCATGCGCATGGATGCACAGCGCTGGATCGACACGGGCGCCACGTCGCTGGAAGAAGTGCTGCGAGTCACACGTGACTAAGCCGCGATTACACGAATAGCGCATGCCAGCCTTCCGCTACGAAGCCGCCGACGCCACCGGCAAGACCGACAAGGGTGTCATCGAAGCCGACAGCGCGCGTCAGGCGCGCACGCTGCTGCGTGCACGCGGGCTGACGCCGCTGCTGGTCGACGCGCTGGGCGCGCAGGCCACCAAGCGCGGCGGGTCGAGCTTCGGCAAGCGGCTCTCGGCGCAGGAAAACGCGCTTGTCACCCGTCAGCTCGCCAGCCTGCTGGTGGCGGGCCTGCCGCTCGATGAAGCGCTGGCCGCGCTGGCCGATCAGGCCGAACGCGCGTACGTCGGCGAACTGCTCGCGGCCATCCGCGCGGAAGTGGTGGGCGGCAGCTCGCTGTCGGTGGCGCTGGCGCAGCATCCGAAGGATTTTCCCGACATTTATCGCGCCCTCGTTTCAGCGGGCGAGCACTCCGGCAACCTCGGCCTCGTCCTCTCCCGCCTGGCCGACTACATCGAGAGCCGCAACGCGCTCACATCGAAGATCAAGCTGGCATTCACGTACCCCGCCATCGTCACGGTGGTGGCGTTTGCGATCGTGATCTTTCTGCTGTCATATGTGGTGCCGCAGGTGGTCAGCGTGTTTGCCAACACCAAGCAAAAGCTGCCGACGCTCACGATCATCATGCTGTGGCTGTCGGATTTTGTGCGGAACTGGGGCTGGCTGGCAGCGATCGTGCTGGCGGCCATTGGCGTGCTGATCCGCAATCTGCTCAAGCAGCCGGCGTTGCGGTTGTCGTGGCACAAGTGGCTGCTGACAGCGCCGCTGTTCGGCAAGCTCGTTCGCGGTTACAACACAGCGCGGTTTGCGAGCACGCTGGCAATTCTGACGAGTGCCGGCGTACCGATTTTGCGGGGGTTACAGGCAGCGGGTGAAACGCTGAACAACGTGGCGCTCAAGACCAACGTGGAAGATGCGTCCACGCGCGTGCGGGAGGGGACTTCGCTGGCGCGGGCGTTGGCGGCACAGAATCAGTTTCCGCCTGTGCTGGTGCATTTGATCCGCTCGGGAGAGGCGACGGGGAATCTGCCTGCGATGTTGGAGCGGGCTGCGCAGGGTGAGGCGCAGGAGCTGGAGCGTCGCACGTTGTTTCTGACTGGCTTGCTGGAGCCGGCTTTGATTTTGACGATGGGCGTGGTCGTGTTGCTGATCGTGTTGGCTGTGCTCATGCCGATCATTGAGATCAACCAACTGGTGCACTGATTTTTGTTCTTGGTGTGCCCGTTGTTTCATCCCCTGCCGGGGCTGAAACAAGGGATGCACCACAATCAAAAAACAAAACCAACCAGCGCCCCGCAGCCCTCACGACATCACCGCGCCCACCGCCTGTGCGCGAGCACTGTCCCTCCACTCCTGCACGTAGTCAGGCGTACCCCCCGGCGCCGCCTCCACCACCGGCGGTAACGGCAACAGCGCCATCGGCAGCACCCCAGCCCACACAGGCAGGCCAAGGTCTTCAGCATCATCCTTCGGCCCGCCCGTGCGCACTTTGCACGCAGCCTCATTCAGCGGAATGCGCAGCACGGTCGTGGCGGCAAGTTCCTTCGCATTGCCGGGCCGCGCCTGTCGCGAACGGCCAGGCGCGAGCACTTCCATGAAGGTATCGAGCACCGCAGGTTTCTGCGCATCCGGCACAACCTCGAACGCGCCGTAGATCACGGCCGACCGGTAGTTCATCGAATGGTTGAATGCCGAGCGTGCCAGCACCAGGCCATCGATGTGCGTAATGGTCACGCAGACCTGCGCCCCACTGCCCGCCAGCTTGAGCATCCGGCTGCCGTTGGAGCCATGGATGTAAAGGTGGTCGCCCTCGCGCCAGCACGCGGTGGGAATGCAGTGCACGCCATGCTCGTCGGCGAAAGCGATGTGGCAGACGTAAGCCTCGTCGAGGATGGCGTGCAGCGTGGTGCGGTCGTAGTGGCCGCGGTGCGCGACGCGGCGCACACGGGTGCGAGCGGTGGGCGATGTGGGTTCTGTGGTGGACATGCGGGGGCTCCGAATCGTCAATCGATATGCCGACGATAAAAAAATCGTGGCACCATGCATAGACCCACAAAAATCCAAAATCATAGAGCCACGATGGACTACGGCGTCCTGCTGTCGAACTACGAACGGACTGCGATGCACAGCGAAGGCGTGGCACGCGCCTCGCAACAGCATCGGCTGTATGCCTGCCTGCGTGCGGCCATCCTGAGCGGGCGGATCGAGGAAGGCACGCGCCTGGCACCATCGCGCACGCTGGCCGAAGAGCTGGGCATCGCGCGCAACTCGGTGCTCTACGCCTACGAGCAGCTCGCCACGGAGGGCTTCGTGCTCAGCCGGCGGCAAGGCACGGTGGTGGCGCGCGTTGGCCTGCAGCAGACGCCCGCGCAAGCGCCCGAAGCCGCGCCCGAACTGTCGCACCGCGTGAAGGATCTGGAACGCCCGCGCGGCGGCATGGACGACCTGCTGCCCTTCCTGCCGGGCACGCCCGCGCTAGATGAATTCCCGCTGGCGCAATGGCGCCGCTGCATGGAGCGCGGGTGGCGTCGCATCGGCCCGGGGCAGATGGGCTACGGCCCCGTCGAAGGCAACGTCGCGCTGCGCCAAGCCGTGGCGGAATACCTGCGTGTTTCGCGCGGCGTGCGCTGCGATGCGACGCAGGTGTTCATCACCGATGGCACGCAGAACAGCCTCGACATGTGCGCCCGCACGCTGGCCGATGCGGGCGACACCGCATGGATTGAGAACCCCGGCTACTACGGGGCGCGCGCCGCGTTGCAGGCGGCCGACATGCGTCTGGTACCGATCAGCGTCGACGCCGACGGCCTCGCCCCGCGCGCGGAAGACTGGCGCGACACGCCGCCCAGGCTCATCTACATCACGCCGTCGCACCAATACCCGCTGGGCGCGGTGATGAGCCTTGAGCGCCGTCTTGCGCTCATCCAGCACGCACGCGCAGCCGGCGCGTGGATCATCGAAGACGATTACGACAGCGAATTCCGCCACACGGGCGCGCCGCTGTCCGCCGTGCAAGGCCTGACCGAAGATGCGCCCGTCATCTATCTCGGCACGTTCAGCAAGATGCTGTTCCCGGCGCTGCGCCTCGGCTACATGGTGGTGCCGCCGGCACTGGCCCCCGCGCTCAAAAAGACGGCCGGTGCGCTGATGCTGCGCGGGCGCGTGGCCGAGCAGCTTGCGCTGGCCGAGTTCATCGAGGCAGGACATTTCACGCGGCACCTGCGCCGCATGCGTCGCCTTTATGGCGAGCGCCGCGATGCGCTGCAGGCCGCGATCGAGCGACACCTGGCTGGCATCGTCACCGTGTCGGGCGGTGCGGGCGGCATGCATCTTTCCACCCGGCTCGACGCGCCGGTGCCAGACACGGAGGTCAGCCGCGCCGCCCGGGAACGCGGGATGGTGCTGCGGCCGCTGTCGCGCTTCTGCCTGCCCGGCACGCTGAGCGCGCAATACAACGGCCTCGTGCTTGGCTACGGCAACGTGCCTGCCGAAGCGATGGACGGATTGGTCCTGCGCATGCACGACGTGATCGAGAGCGTGAGAGGCTAACTCACCAGCCCGGCAGTCGCCCGCTAGACTTTTCCGCAAACGTTGCATGCACCGCACAACCGGTGCAACCACCGCTTCCATCCCCCTGCATGCGTGCATCGGACACCACAACCCAGGGAAAACCCACCCCCATTCTTGCTGCGTTGCACGGTGTTCGGAATGTCACGCGATGCTACGATGCCTCGACCCACGGCTGCATGCCAGTTTCCACAAGAAGCGGCGCAGGCAGCACCAAAAGAGACCTGCTGTCGGCGATCCCGACACACCCACCCGGAGCACGCATGAATGCCCCTCTGAACGACGCGCTACGCCGCGCGCTCGAAACCGTTTCCCTGGACGACAAGTACACGCTCGAGCGTGGCCGCATCTACATCAGCGGCACGCAGGCACTGGTGCGTCTGCCGATGCTGCAGCAGGAGCGCGACCGCGCCGCTGGGCTGAACACGGCGGGCTTCATCTCCGGCTACCGCGGCTCGCCGCTGGGCGCGCTGGACCAGGCCTTGTGGAAGGCCAAGAAGCATCTGGCCGGGCACAACATCGTCTTCCAGGCGGGGCTCAACGAAGACCTGGCCGCCACGGCGGTCTGGGGCTCGCAGCAGGTCAATCTGTATCCGAACGCCAAGTTCAGCGGCGTGTTCGGCATGTGGTACGGCAAGGGGCCGGGCGTGGACCGCACCATCGACGTGTTCAAGCACGCCAACTCGGCGGGCTCGTCCGCGCATGGCGGCGTGCTGGTACTGGCCGGCGATGACCACGCCGCCAAGTCGTCCACGCTGGCGCATCAGTCCGAGCACGTCTTCAAGGCGGCCGGCATTCCGGTGCTGTATCCGTCGAACGTGCAGGAATATCTCGACTACGGCCTGCATGGCTGGGCGATGAGCCGCTATTCCGGCCTGTGGGTGTCGATGAAGTGCGTGACGGACGTGGTGGAATCGTCGGCGTCGGTGGACGTCGATCCGCATCGCGCACAGATCATCCTGCCCGAAGATTTCGTCATGCCGCAGGGCGGCCTGAACATCCGCTGGCCCGATCCGCCGCTGGTGCAGGAAGCCCGCCTGCTCGACTACAAGTGGTACGCCGGCCTGTCGTACGTGCGTGCCAACAAGCTGGACCGCGTGGTGCTCGACTCGCCGCAGGCGCGCTTCGGGATCATGACCGCCGGCAAGGCGTACCTCGACGTGCGCCAGGCGCTGGTCGACCTCGGCCTCGACGAGGAAACCTGCCGCCGCATCGGCATCCGCCTGTACAAGGTCGGCTGCGTGTGGCCGCTGGAAGCGCACGGCGCGCGTGCCTTTGCCGAAGGGCTGCAAGAGATCCTGGTGGTGGAAGAGAAGCGCCAGATCCTGGAATACCAACTCAAGGAAGAGCTGTACAACTACCGCGACGACGTGCGCCCGCGCGTGTACGGCAAGTTTGACGAGCGCGACAACGCCGGCGGCGAATGGTCGGTGCCGATGGCCAACTGGCTGTTGCCGGCGCACTACGAACTGTCGCCTGCGCTGATCGCGCGCGCCATCGCCACGCGTCTGGAAAAGTTCGAGCTGCCGTCGGACGTGCGCGCACGCATTGCCTCGCGCATCGCCATCATCGACGCCAAGGAAAAGGCGCTCGCCAAGCCGCGCGTCACTGCCGAGCGCAAGCCGTGGTTCTGCTCGGGCTGCCCGCACAACACATCGACCAACGTGCCGGAAGGCTCGCGCGCGCTGGCCGGCATCGGCTGCCACTACATGACCGTGTGGATGGACCGCCGCACCGACACCTTCAGCCAGATGGGCGGCGAAGGCGTGGCGTGGATCGGCCAAATGCCGTTCTCGGGCGACAAGCACGTGTTCGCCAACCTGGGTGACGGCACGTATTACCACTCTGGCCTGCTGGCGATCCGCGCATCGATCGCGGCCAAGGTGAACATCACCTACAAGATCCTCTACAACGACGCCGTGGCCATGACGGGCGGCCAGCCGGTCGACGGCCCGCTGTCTGTGCCGCAGATTGCCGCGCAGGTGCATGCCGAAGGCACCTCGCGCATCGTCATCGTCACGGACGAGCCCGAGAAGTACAACGCCGCTATCAAGCTGCCCGAAGGCGTAACGGTGCATCACCGCGATCGCCTCGACGCGATCCAGCGCGAGCTGCGCGAGGTGCAAGGCACCAGCGTGCTGATCTACGACCAGACCTGCGCGACGGAAAAGCGCCGCCGCCGCAAGCGCGGCACGATGGTCGATCCGGCACGCCGCGCGTTCATCAACGACGCGGTGTGCGAAGGCTGCGGCGATTGCTCGGTCAAGTCGAACTGCCTGTCGGTCGAACCGCTGGACACGGAGCTGGGCACCAAGCGCAAGATCAACCAGTCGTCGTGCAACAAGGATTTCTCGTGCGTGAACGGCTTCTGCCCGAGCTTCGTGACGGCCGAAGGCGCGCAGGTGCGCAAGCCGGAATCGCACGGCGTGTCGATGGAGGGCCTGCCGCTGCTGCCGCATCCTGAGCTGCCCGCCATCCAGCGCGCGTATGGCGTGCTGGTGACCGGTGTGGGCGGCACGGGCGTGGTCACCATCGGCGGCCTGCTCGGCATGGCAGCGCACATCGAAGGCAAGGGCGTGACCGTGCTCGACATGGCAGGCCTGGCGCAGAAAGGCGGCGCGGTGCTCTCGCACGTGCAGATCGGCGAGCGTCCGGATTCGATCCACGCCACGCGCATCGCCATGGGCGAGGCTGACCTGGTGATCGGCTGCGACGCGATTGTCTCGGCGTCGGACGAAGTGCTGTCGAAGGTGCAGCACGGCCAGACGCGCGCCATCATCAACAGCACGGCATCGCCCACGGCCGATTTCATCAAGAACCCGAACTGGCGCTTCCCGGGCAGCTCGGCCGAGGCGGACATCCGCGCGGCCGTCGGCGACGCCTGCGCGTTTGAAGACGCCAACACGCTGGCCGTGCGCCTGCTGGGCGACGCCATCTTCACCAACCCGCTCGTGCTGGGCTTTGCGTGGCAGAAGGGCTGGGTTCCGCTGACGTACGACGCGCTCATCCGCGCGATCGAACTCAACGGCGTCGCCGTCGAGAAGAACAAGACCGCCTTCGAATGGGGCCGCCACCTCGCGCAAGACCGCGATGCCGTACTCAAGCTGGCAGGCGACGCCCCGCGTGCCAAGGCCGACGTCATCGCCCTGCCCTCGCTGGACACGCTCATCGCCCGCCGTGTCGATCTGCTGACCGCGTACCAGAACGCCGCGTATGCCGCTGAGTTCCGCGCGGTGGTGGAACGCGTGCGTGCAGCGGAAGCTGCCGTGGTGGGTGCCGGCCAACCGCTGGCGTTCACGGAAGCGGTCGTGCGCAACCTGTCGAAGCTGATGGCGTACAAGGACGAATACGAAGTCGCCCGCCTGTACACCGACCCGGCGTTCCTCGACAAGCTGCGCGCGCAGTTCGAAGGCGAACCCGGCCGCGACTATCAGCTCAACTTCTGGCTCGCACCGCCCATGATCGCCAAGCGTGACGAGAAGGGCCACCTGGTCAAGCAACGCTTCGGTCCGAGCACGATGCGCATCTTCAAGGTGCTCGCCAAGCTCAAGGGCCTGCGCGGCACGGCGCTCGACCTCTTCGGCAAGACCGAAGAGCGCCGCACCGAGCGCGCGCTGATCGGCGAATACCGCGCGCTGGTCGATGAACTCGTGAAGGGACTGACGGCGCAGAAGCTGGCGCAAGCCGTGGAACTGGCTCGCCTGCCGGAGGATATCCGCGGCTTCGGCCATGTGAAGGAAGCCAACCTGGCGGCGGCGCGCATTCGCTGGAACAAGCTGCTGACACAGTGGCGCGATCCGGCGGCGGCGCAGCGGGCAGCCTGATCGGCGCTAAGCATTCAGCATCACCATAAAAAAACGGAGGCTTCGGCCTCCGTTTTTTTTGATGCGCGCTGGCTTCGTCAGCCCGGCACGATCTGCTGCGCGTAGTCGTACAGATCCTGCAGGATGGTCTGCGCACGCGTGTCGCCGTTCTCCGCCGCTTCCGCGCCCAACTGTTGAAGCCGCTCGCCGAAAATTTCGAACGTCATATAGCCGTCACGGCCCTCAAACAGGCGCTCGGCGCGCAACTGCTCCCACTGCTCGTATTCCTCTTCGTTCAGCGTGTCGGGAAAGTTGCGTGCGCGGTAGCGGAACAGCAGCTCGGGCAGGCGCACGTCGGCAAACTCGGCATGCAGGCGCGCAAGCTGTTCTCCGCTGAGCGTGCGCAGCTCATTGAGCAGGCGGCGATCGTCGTTGCCGACAAATCCGCCGTAGAGGTTCTGGTCGACGTCTTCGATCGGCTCCAGTTCGCGGGCGTATACCTGACGCCACGTCTCGCGCATGTCGGGCGCGCCCTGCGCGATGGCGGCATGGCGTTCGATCGTGGCGAAGTCGATGCCCCAGCGCTCTGCCTGCGCGGGCTGCAGCGTCTTCATGTTGCTGATGACAATGGGCGACTTGTTGATGTGGATCGACTTGATCGGCAGTCGCGTGGTGCCTTCGGCCAGATCGGCCGTGCGCGTAAACATGCGCTCGCGGATCGTCGCCACATCCATGTGAAACAGCTCGGACGGGTCGAACGCCAGATCCCACACGATCAGTTCGTTCTTGTTGGTCGGATGACCACCCAGCGGCCACACCACGGCCATGCAGCCGCGCTCGACGCCGTACATGCCGGAGATGTGCAGCAGCGGCCGCGGCGCATCGCCAATCTCGGCCACCACGCGGTCTTTCTTGCGCAGCGCCAGGCAGAAATCGAACAGGCGCGGCTGCGCGTTGCGAATCAGACGCGCCAGCGCGATCGTCGCGCGCACATCGGACACCGCATCGTGCGCCGCCTCGTGCACCAGACCGTTGGCCTTGGACAGATGCTCCAGCTTGAAGCTCGGCCTGCCGTCTTCATGCGTGGGCCATTGGATGCCTTCCGGGCGCAGCGCCCACGTGGTGCGCACCACGTCGAGCAGATCCCAGCGCCCGCATTCGTTCTGCCACTCGCGTGCGTACGGGTCGATCAGGTTGCGCCAGAACAGGTGGCGCGTCACCTCGTCATCAAAACGGATGGTGTTGTAGCCCACGCCGATGGTGCCGGGCGTACCGAGTTCGCGCTCGATGGCCTGCGCGAAACGGTATTCCGGAATGCCTTGCCGGGCGCATTGCTGCGGGGTGATGCCGGTGATGAGGCATGACACCGGATCGGGCAGCCAGTCGTTGGAGGGCTGGCAGAACAGTTCGACCGGCTCGCCGATCTCGTTCAGTTCGGCATCGGTGCGGATGCCGGCAAACTGCGCGGGGCGATCACGGCGCGGCACGGCGCCGAACGTTTCGTAGTCGTGCCAGAGAAAGGTGGGAGTCACGGGCAAGGCGGCAGCTCGTTGGAAAGACTGAAGATGCCGGCATGTTAACAGTGTTGCCCATCCCGCACGCCCTCCTCGGCGGTTGACTCACATCAATCCGCCCCCGCCAGGCGTCGACCAGACTGGTATCTCCCCCCCAACCAGGAGATGTCTCATGGCCCAGTCGATGAAAGCCGCGGTAGTCCATGCGTTTGGCGAACCCTTGCGCATTGAGGAAGTGCCGGTTCCCACACCTGGGCGCGGGCAGATTCTTGTCAAGATCGCGGCCTCGGGCGTCTGCCATACGGACCTGCACGCCGCCGATGGCGACTGGCCCGTCAAGCCAAGCCTGCCGTTCATCCCCGGGCACGAAGGGGTGGGTTATGTGGCAGCCGTCGGCGAAGGCGTAACCGCCGTCAAGGAAGGCGACCGCGTGGGTGTGCCCTGGCTCTACACCGCCTGCGGCCACTGCGAGCACTGCCTGAGCGGCTGGGAAACCCTCTGCCACGAGCAGCAGAACACCGGCTACTCCGTCAACGGCGGCTATGCCGAATACGTACTGGCCGACCCGAACTACGTCGGCCACCTGCCCGCGCAGGTCAGCTTCGAAGAAATCGCACCCATCCTCTGCGCGGGGGTGACGGTCTACAAAGGCATCCGCATGACCGATACGCGGCCCGGCCAGTGGATCGCCATTTCCGGCATTGGCGGGCTGGGGCATGTGGCGGTGCAATACGCGATCGCCATGGGCCTGCACGTGGTGGCCGTCGACGTGGCGCCCGACAAGCTGGCGCTGGCGCGAGAACTTGGGGCCAAGCTCGTCGTCGATGCCTCGCAGCAAGACCCGGCGGCCGTGATTCAGAAAGAGATCGGCGGTGTGCACGGCGTGCTGGTGACGGCCGTGTCGCGCAGTGCCTTTGCGCAAGCGCTGGGCATGGTGCGGCGCGGCGGGACGATCTCGCTCAATGGGCTGCCGCCGGGCGATTTTCCGCTGCCGATCTTCTCCACGGTGCTCAACGGCATCACAGTGCGCGGTTCGATTGTCGGCACGCGGCGTGATCTGCAAGAGTCCCTGGAGTTTGCCGCCGAGGGGTTGGTACGCGCCCACATTCACCGCGACAAGCTCGACAACATCAACCAGGTGTTCGCCGATTTGAAGGCCGGCAAGGTGGATGGCCGCATCGTCCTGACGCTCTGAGTGCCGGTACCCGGCGGTGCGAGTAAGCTGCAGGCATCACGTCCGCCTGCCCCACCGCCATGCGCATCCTCTTTTTCAGCAGCCACCGTTACGACGAAGACAGCTTCCGCGCATCACTCGCGCGCGGCGGTCACAGCTTCGACCTCGTTTTCCAGCGCGCGCACCTTGAAGCGCAAACGGCGCCCCTCGCAGCGGGCTTTGAAGCGGTGTGCCCGTTCGTCAATGATTGCCTCGATGCGGAAGTGCTCGAGGCGCTGGCAGCGGGCGGCACGCGGCTGATCGCGCTGCGCTCGGCAGGCTTCAACCATGTCGACCTGCCCGCCGCACAGCGCCTGGGGCTGACGGTGGTACGCGTGCCGGCGTATTCGCCGCACGCGGTGGCCGAACATGCGGTCGGCATGATCCTCACGCTCAACCGGCGGCTGCACCGTGCCTGCAACCGCACGCGCGAAGGCGATTTCTCATTGGATGGATTGCTGGGCTTCGACCTGTCGGGCAAGACCGTCGGCGTGGTCGGCACGGGGCAGATCGGGCAAGTGTTCGCGCGCATCATGGCGGGCTTCGGCTGCCAGTTGCTGGCATTCGATCCGTTTCCGCAGGCGTCGCTTGCGGCGCTGGGCGTGCGTTACGTGCCGCTGCCTGAATTGCTGGCGCAGGCCGATATCGTCAGCCTGCACTGTCCACTCAACGCCGATACGCATCACCTGATCGACGCCAGCGCGCTCGCCAGCATGAAGCCGGGCGCGATGCTCATCAACACAAGCCGCGGCGGCCTGGTCGACAGCCCGGCGCTGATCGACGCCCTCAAGACCGGCCAGCTCGGCCACCTTGGGCTGGACGTGTACGAAGAAGAGGCCGATCTGTTCTTCGAAGACCGCTCCGCCGACGTGCTGCAGGATGACGTGCTGGCGCGGCTGCTGAGCTTTCCCAACGTCATCGTGACCGCGCATCAGGCGTTCTTCACGCGCGAGGCGCTGGCGGGCATTGCCGACACCACGCTCGCCAACGTGGCGGCGTGGGCGGCAGGCGCGCCCGTCAATGTGGTGAAAGCCTAGGCCGGCACATCACGCTGCCGCGGCCTTCGGCTGCGATAGTTCGCTCTCCCCTTCCTTCACGTAGATGGAGTTGCGCGGCTTGGCCAGCACGCGGCGCACCATCGGCTCGAAGAACGACAGCGGCAGGTTGTCGTAATCGGGCATGAAGGCCGCGGCGTCGTACTTGGCGCAGAACTCGGCGGTGCGCTCAAACAGCTCGGGCTGGCTGCGGTACTGCTCGCGCAGGTTCCGGTCGAGCCCCAGATGGTGGAAGAAGTAATAGCCCTGGAAGATGCCGTGCTTCTCGACCATCCACAGGTTTTCCCGGCTCACGAACGGCTTGAGGATGGCCGCGGCGATGTCCGGGTGGTTGAAGCTGCCCAGCGTATCGCCAATATCGTGCAGCAGCGCGCAGACCACGTATTCCTCGTCGCGGCCGTCGCGGTGGGCGAGCGTGGCGGTTTGCAGGGAATGCGCGAGACGATCGATCGGGAAGCCGCCGCAATCGCCATCGAGCAGTTTCAGGTGCGCGAGCACACGGTCGGGCAATGCGCGGGCAAAGGGCATGAATTCAGCCGAGATGGCGGCCCAGTCTTCGCGCGTGCCGTGCTCCATATGGGAAAACGTTGCGCGCGGGGCGGTGTGTTGCGGATCGGTCATTGGGGGTGTCTCCTTCGTCGCCGGAATGGTCGCGTCGGTGCCGCGTCGTATTGATTGGATGGTGGTGCGCGGCTGGCGGACCATTCTCTGCCCGGCGCTTGCATGCAGACTGTCAAGCGTTTGACAATGATCGGACCGCCCTCGCCGCATCCTGCCGCCATGCCCGCAGACGCCTCCCATACCGCCCCGGCTCCTACGCCCTCGCAGCTCGCGCAGGGCTGGCTGCGCGACGCCCCCGCCGACCTGCTGGCCGAGATCGCGCCCACCGCACGCCTGGTCACCTACCCCGACGGCGAGTGCATCCACCCGCACGGCGGCCCCGCCCAGGGCATGTTCCTGATCGTGCGCGGCCGCGTGCGCATCAGCCGGACGACCGACGGCGGCAGCGAACTCGTCTACGGCGTGCTGCGCGCGGGCGAATGGTTTGGCGAGATCGCGCTCATCGACGGCGGCGGCCGCACGCACAGCGCCCATGCGCAGGGGCCGACCACGCTCGTCCTGCTGGGCAGCGCGGCGTTTGCGCGCGTGGTGTCGGCCTACCCGGCCGGCATGTGGGCGCTGATGCAGCAGCTCTGCCAGCGCATCCGCCTGATCTTCGACGAGTTCGAACACGCCAGCGAAATGCCCGCCGATGCGCGCCTCGCCCAACGACTGCTGCAGCTTGCCCGCGCCGGCGATGGCCGCACCGTGGCCGCCAGCAATGAAGAGCTGGGCCGCATGCTGGCACGCTCTCGGCAGACGATTTCCAAGTACCTGCAGGCGTGGCAGCGCGCGGGCTGGATCCGCTGCCATTACCGCACGGTCGAGATCGTCGACACGGCAGCTTTGCGGCGGCTGATGGACGGGCACGCTTCCTGAGCGTGCCCTGCGCATGGGGCACGCGCGCCGCAATCTCCGCCGATAGAATGGTTTTTTGCTGCGCCGATCTGCCCCCCCACCGCTCCCATCTTCATGAACCCCATGTTCTCCCCAGGCTCGCCCGAAGGCCGGCGCCTTGTGTTGCTGCTGGGCCTGGCACAAATGGTCTCCTGGGGCACGCTGTACTTCACCTTCACCGTGTTTCTGGGGCCGATGCACAGCACGCTCGGCTGGGCGCGGCCGTTCCTGGCGGGCGGGTTCTCGCTCGGGTTGCTGGTCTGGGCGCTGTGCTCATTCTGGGTCGGGCGCGCGCTGGACCGCTGGCCTGCGCGCCGCGTGATGGGTGCAGGCACCGTGCTCGCGGCGGGCGGCCTGCTGGCGTGGTCCTTCGTCTCGAGTGAGGCGGCCTTCCTGCTGCTCTGGCTGCCGATGGGCCTGGCGATGGCCACTACGCTCTACGACCCGGCCTTTGTCGTGCTTCGCCAGGCGTTTGGGGATGCGTATCAGCGCCCGATCATCGGCCTCACGCTGATCGCAGGGTTCTCCAGCACGCTGTGCATTCCGCTCGCGCAATGGGGCGTGGAACACCTCGGCTGGCGGCATACGCTGCAGCTTTTTGCGCTGGCGCATGTGCTGATCTGCCTGCCGATCCATGCGCGCCTGCGCGTGCGGCCGCCCGTGCACGCGCCAGCCGAAGCGCTCGACCCGACGGCACCGGTGCATGCCTCGGCATGGCGCATGGTGTTGCGCTTGCCGGTGTTCTGGGCGGTGGTGCTGGCCTTCGTGGCCACCAGCCTGATCGCCACCGTGCTCGGCGCGCACCTGATTCCGCTGCTGACGGAGAAAGGCGTGCCGACCAGTCGCCAGTTGCTGATCGCCGCGCTCATCGGCCCCGCCCAAGTGCTCGGGCGGCTGACCATGATGCGTTCACGCCCGGCGCACCCGGTACGCATTGCACCGTGGACGTACGGCGCCATGGCTGGCGCGCTCGGCTTGCTGGCGCTGTCCAGCGGGCCGCTGCTGATCGTGTTTGCGCTCGTCTATGGCGCAGCCAACGGCATCAACACGATGGTCCGCGCGATTGCGATGCCGGAGCTGGTTTCGCCCAACCAGTACGCCACGCTCAACGGCCTGATGATGACGCCCGTGCTGCTGGCACAGGCCAGCGCCCCATGGCTGGGTGCACTGCTCTGGCGGGCCAGCGGCGGCTATGCTGCAGTGGAATGGGCGATGGTTGGCGCTGCTCTCGTCGCGCTCGGGGCCTTCGCCTACGGCTTGCGGAACGCGCGAAAACGCACCGTACCCACCGCTGCGTCGCGTACAGGGGTGACGCAATCGTCATGACGCATTCACCACTTTGAAAGCAAGAGATTGCTTTTAGGAACCTTTGGAAGCGCACATCTGTCTTGAAACATGGAACGTGATGTTTCATTCTCATAGCAGAGGCGGTCCGCTTTTTGCGAGATTGCCGACGGAGGAAGCGCCTTGTCACAGGTTCATCTGGAAACATCTGAGAGCGAGCGCATGCCGTGGTCGGTCCAGGAGATCGCTTACGACAGCATCGACGTCGCACGCGTACGCGAAAACGGCACGCTGTTCTACCTCGTTGCCAGTGCGTCGTTTGTGGAAAGCGGCTCCGACCTCTATGCCGGCAACCTCGCTCAGTACTACGCCGACCGCCCCGAAACCGCGCACTGGCTGATCCACCATTGGGAACGCGAAGAGCTTCAGCACGGCCGTGCATTGCGCCGCTACGTTGAAACTGTCTGGCCCGAGTTCGACTGGGAGCGCGGCTACGCCCGCTTCTTCGATGAATACTCAGTCACCTGTTCGGTCGACCAGTTCGAGCCCACGCAGGCGTTGGAAATGGTCGCGCGCTGCGTCGTCGAAATGGGCACCGCCACTTTCTATCGGGCCATCGCCCAAGCCGCGGCTGAAGCCGATGAACCTGTGCTGCGCGACCTCGCCAGCCGCATCTCGGCCGATGAAGTCCGACATTACAAACACTTCCTGCGTTTCTTCAACGAATGCAACGCGAGCGAGGGCGTGGGCCGCGCGCGCGTGCTCAAGGCGCTCGCGTCGCGCTTGCGTGAAATCAAGAATGAAGATTCGATGATCGCCCTGCGCAATGTGCTGCGCATCGAGCGCAGCCAGGAAGATGTGCCCGAAGCCGATGTCCGCGCGCTGAACTCGCGCGTGAGCGCCCTGGTGCGCTCTTATCTGCCGCTCGACATGGCTGCCAAGATGCTGCTCAAGCCACTGCGCCTGCGTCCGGGTTTCGAGCGCTCGATTCGGCCGCCCCTGGTCGCCGTGGTGCGGCGGGTGATCCTGCACTAGATCGCCGCGCACGAAGGAGGCGCCAACAAAAACCCGGGCCTAAACCCGGGTTTTTCTATCTCGACAACCGGGCGCACAGCCCCGCGGCTCAGGCGAGCCGGAACACGTCCACCGCGCCGCGCAGTTCCTGGGCTTGTTGGCGCAGGCTTTCGGCGGCGGCGGCCGCTTCTTCGACCAGCGCAGCGTTCTGCTGCGTCACCTCGTCCATCGACGTGACCGCATGGTTGACCTCTTCGATGCCTTGCGACTGCTCTCGCGAGGCGTGGCTGATCTCGCCCATCAGACCGGCGATGCGCTCCACGCGCGTCACGATGTCCTGCATGGCGTCCCCGGCGCCGCGTGCGGCCTCGTTGCCTGCCTGCACTTCTTCAACCGAGCGACTGATCAATTCCTTGATCTCCTTGGCGGCGGCTGCACTGCGCTGGGCGAGGCTGCGCACCTCGCCGGCCACGACGGCAAAGCCCCGGCCCTGTTCACCTGCGCGGGCAGCTTCCACGGCAGCGTTCAGCGCCAGGATGTTCGTCTGGAAAGCGATGCCGTCGATGATGCCCGTGATGTCGGCAATCTTCTGCGCCGTGGCGTGGATGCCCGACATGGTGCCGACCAGTCGCTCGACGGTCTGCCCACCAGCGTTGGCCGCCTCGCTGGCGGACTGCACC
Source organism: Ralstonia sp. 22086 (assembly GCF_052045975.1). NCBI lineage: Bacteria > Pseudomonadati > Pseudomonadota > Betaproteobacteria > Burkholderiales > Burkholderiaceae > Ralstonia > Ralstonia sp. 22086. The sequence goes on from NZ_JBQEPZ010000005.1 coordinate 104,336, forward strand.
ATGTCATGCGCGTGGTGGGCGCTTTCGGCGTTCTGGCGCACGGTGGCGGCCAGTTGTTCGATGCTCGATGCGGTGCGCTCCAGATTGCCGGCCTGCGCTTCGGTGCGGGCGGAAAGATCCGCATTGCCGGCCGCGATCTGGCCGGTGCTCGATGCGATGGTGGAGGCGCTGGCGCGCACCTTGTCGACGATGCCTGAAAGGCCGTCGCCGACACCGTTGACGGCGCGCATGACCTGGCCGATCTCATCGCGGCGGGTGGTGGGCAGCCGGTGCGTGAGATCACCCGCAGCCACACGCTGGGCGACGTTCACCACCTCGGCCAGCGGCGTGCTCACAGTACGGCGCAGCATCCAGTACAGCCCGCCGGCCAGCAGCGCACCGAGTGCCAGGCCCAGCAGCAGGAAGCGATTGCGGGCGGCCACCAGGTCGGCGTTGAGTTCATCGACGTAGGCCGTGCCCGCAATCACCAGTTGCCAATCCGGGTATTGCGTGAAAACGGTCAGGCGCTCCCGGGCGGTGCCGCCTTCCGTGTCGGCCAGCGTATGACGTAGCGTGCCGTCCTTGCGCGCGATCATCTCGCGCACCCAGGCTTGGCCTGCGGCGTCCTTGGCGTCGAGCAGGTTCTTGCCTTCGCGGGCTTGCGTATGGTCGATCAGCACCTTGCCCTGATCGGCGCCGGGCTTGCCGTCAACCACGAAATAGCCGCCCGTCTTGCCGATGCCGTGCGAGCGGATTTTGTCCTTGAGCAGGGCCAGCTCCGAGCGCACGTCCACACCCACATACAGCGCGCCAATCACCTTGCCCGACGCATCGCGCACGGGTTCGTACTTGCTCATGTAGGGCACGCCAAACAACCAGGCCAGGCCGCGGAAGGACTCGCCAGCCATCAACGCTTTGTAGCTCGGGTGCGCGCGGTCGAGCAGCGTGCCGATCGCCCGTTCGCCGTTTTCCTTCTTGAGCGAGGTGGTCACGCGCACGAAATCGTCGCCGGTGCGGGCGAACACAGTGGCGATGGTGCCGCCGGTGCGCGCGAAGAACTTGTCCGGCACGGTGAAGTTGAGGTTCAGCACCGTGTCGCCGCTTTTGAAGGTGGGCGTCGGCTTGCCCGCCACTTGCACGATCTGCGCCGGGTCCACGCTGTAGGGGCCGGGCGCGGCGTCGGCAAAGGCGGTCAGGAAGCGGTCGGCCTCGGTGCGCATGGTGCCGTCGAACAGGCCGATCATGTCGCGCATGGCGGCCTCCTGGTTATGCATGGCCGATTGGGTATTGGCCTCCAGCATGCGCAGGCTCGATTGCGAGTTCGCCAGGGCAAACATGCCGAACACCGCCACCAGGGCGATCAGGCCAATCGCGGCCAGCCGGGTACCGAGACTGGTCGGGGGTTGTGAAACTTCAGAAAGGGGCGCAGACGCTCTCATGCTTTTTTTTCCTGGGGGTCGTCAGTCGGGTTAACAACGGATCGACCAGGAAAAGCTTGAGCGCAAACGTTTTTCCTCCCGCTATGTCTGGCAAACAAGACATTCGCCCGTGTTTCGGACGTCATTTTTCGCAGGTCAGCTCGACGTGCTGGGGCGCGGGCTTGGCGGGGTTGCCCGTACCCAGGTCGATGCGCCACTCAGCGCCATGTGAGCCGCTCACTTCGCGGCCGTCCACGGTCGCCCGGCAACGGGCTGCATTGGCAAAGCGGATGAAGGGCCGCGTATAGCCGGCCACATCGACCGACAGCGAACGGCCATCCACACCACGCTGCCAGTTCGACAGGCGGCCGCTGGCATCGCGCACGTAGGGCTGCGCTGGCGCGGCGTTGTTCAGGGTGAAGCGCGCCGAGCCGCTTGTGAGGTGGATGTAGGTGCCGCCCGGGCCTGCAGCGTAGCCGGCCACATCGCGTGCATCGGCAAGGCGCGGCACGCCGGGCCCGGCCCAGCGCACGGTCCGCAGATCGCCGTTGCCGCGCACGACCCAGGCATCGCCGTCACGCGCAACGGCCATGGTACGGAAGTCGAGCACCTTGCGGATGTAGTCCGACGCGTAGATCGGCACGACCGGCTGCGCGACCGCCCAGTCATATACCTGCCGCAGGGCGGTGAGCGAGGCCAGCTTGGTGCCGGAATACATGTGGTAGTAAATGCCGATCGGCTTGAAGCGATACGGTTTTTCGGTCAGCTCGAATGTTTCGATGGCGCGCGAAAAGCCGTAATACGGGCCGTGCCAGAGGTTGGTGTAGATGTTCTCGTTCTGGTCGGGCGCAAATACCTGGAAGAGGCCATCGCCTTTGTCCACGCCAAGCGGCGCCACGGCCGTCCAGCTCGGGTTGGAGCGCGTGATGTAGGTGTCGCCGCCGTTCATGTTCAGCACGCCGGCCTCGACGGTCTTCTGCACGGCAATCGGAGGCACCTGGCCGTTGCCGCTCCACAGCAGCACCTTCACGCGCTTGCCCGGTGGGGCCAGCTTGGTGTTGATGTAGTGGATGGAGCCCGCGATCTCGCGGTCGAAACTGAAGCGGTAATTGGGAATCCTCAACGAGAAAGCGGTGTCGGTGCCTTCGGGCGTTTCGGCAGAAGTCGGGTCGGGCGGGTTGGTGGTACGCAGCCAGTTGAACGGGTGCGAGAATGTGTGGCTGGCCAGTTCCACATAGGGCTGCGCAAAGATGCTGCGCGCGATCGGCTCAAGCTGCGGTGTGAGCTTCGGGTACACACCGTCGGCCGCCACTTCGCCCTCGATGATCGACACGGTAGTCGGCACCTTGTAGCGATCCAGAATGTCGCGCAGCAAGGCCTGGCCGGAGAACTCGCCGGGCGGGAACTCGGTGCGGGAGGCGAATCCGTCGCCATCGATATGCACGGTCATCAGCCGGCGGCCGTTCTCCGTGGTGGTGTCGGGTACCGGCATGGCGGGCAGCTGCAGCGCGCGGCGCAGAAAGTCCAGCGGCTGGATGACCCAGCGCGCCTGGTCGACATCGGGCATGCGAAACACACCGAACGGCTGCAGCACATAGCCACCCCACGGCATGATGGCCGCCGCATCGTAGGTGAAGCTGCCGGCGGAGAGCCGCAGCAGCGATTGCGCCCCCGTCACACCAGGGTCCACCTGCACGCCCACGGCCATGCGCCGATCGGGATGGGGCTGCAGCTCGAAGCCCATCATCGGATCATGCGAGACGATGGCAAGCGGGCCCGCCGGCGTGCCGGGCATTATTTTCAGATTCAGCATCTGCGCCGTAGGCGCATCCATGTTCAGCCCGAACTGGTTGAACATCGCCACACGCACGCCGGCGCCCATCGTGCGCCTGAGCCACGACGCCCACGCGCCCGGTCGCGATGCGTTGCCGTCGAACCAGGTGACGACGCCGGCATAGCGGTCGGGCGTGACGGCCGGCAACGGCTTGTTGGCGTCGGCAAATTCGGTGCGATAGCCCAGATAGTTGATAGGCATGGCCAGATAGAGCACCGACGGCGCGGTGTTGCGGCTGGTGCCGGGCTCCTGAGCTTCGACCAACAGGACACGGCGCGGCATCACTTCCAGCCGGCCAATGCCGATGAAGTCCGCGCCCGGTGTGGTGGCGTAGCTGGTGACGCCCGCGGCGCGCGCCACGTCGGCGGTCTCACGCAGACACGTGCGGTTGTAGTTGACGCAGTAATCGAGCGCGACCGCGGGCAAGTGATACTGGGCACCGATGTTGCGCAACGTGGCAATGCGCGCGTTGCGCTCGGCATCGTCCACATCACGCAGACCTTCGCCCCCTGCGCGCTCACGCACCAGACCCGCCGTCACGACGCCTGACAACTGCGGCGCCAGCGTCTCGAGCCAGGCCGTACCACCAGCCAGCAGCTTGGCGTTCGGTGCGCGCGCATGCAACGCCGGCATCAATGCCACAATGGCATTGGCGGCATCGGGGGCGCTGCGTTGGAGTGTGTCCAGTCCGTCGAGCAGGAAGCCTTGGTAGCCTTGCGCGAGCAACGGCGCAAAGACCTGGTCAATCACATTGGCAGGCCAGGCGCTCGAGCGCATCGCATCGGTCTGCTGTGTCAGGTCGACGCGAGCGAACCAGAGCGTGGACGATGGCTGCTTCGGATCGAAACTGCCGGCCGTTGCCGGGTCCACCACGACCCAGTCAAAGGCTTGCAGTTCAGCGGCGGGCACATCGCGGCCGTAGTAGAAGGCGATCTGCGGATCTGCAGGCGCAGGCGTTGCCGGCTGCTGTGCGCGAGCGGCCGCAACACCGAACGCCAACGTAACGGCACCCAGCCATGCCGTCCGCCACCACAAACCCATGCTGCCCACAGCTCGCTTGCCCTGCATCCCGATCCTCGAAAATCAATCCGACTTTCATTGTGACGGGCTGCCGTCCGATTGCAATGTTTGTTGCCGGGGCGTGCCCGCCACGATGCCGGGGCATGTGGCGGGGCAGGCGGCTCAGTAACCGACCACCGTGTACTGCGGAAATTGCGCTTCGAACGCTTTTTCCAGATCGTCGACGCTGGCGACTGCGGAAGTGTAGACAGCCGTTGTCGTGCCGCTGTCGTAGGCCAGCGTGACGGCCCAGGTGGCGTGCGCCTGGTTGACGCGATCGCGCGCAGCCTGGGCCGCCAGTTGACCGGGGCCGTTGTCAGGTTTGGTTCCGTAGACCTTGCAGTGGGACATGGCAATCACTCCGAAAATGTGGAAGGAATGCCGCCAACGCACGGGCAAGGACACGCTCGGGCTGGCTGGTCTGCGTTCTCAACGATACGGGCGAACAGACGCGCTGCCGGCTTGTCCCGCCGGCATGCACCAGCGGCACGGCCAGCGTAAAAGCCGGGGCCGCGCGCCGGAATGGTGCGTTCGTCAGGGCTGACGTTCTAGAACGCCGACTTCACCACGCCGCCATCCACGCGCAGCGCAGCGCCCGTGGTGGCTGACGACAGCGGGCTCGCCACATAGGCAACCAGGCTGGCCACCTCCTGCGTGCTGGCAAAGCGCTTGATGAGCGAGGTCGGGCGGGCCGTCTCGAAGAAAGTCTTCTCGAACGCTTCGAAGCTCTGGCCGCCGGAGAGCTTCTCGACAAACTCATCGACGCCTTCGGAACGCGTCGGGCCCGGCAGCACGGCATTCACGGTGATGGCCGTGCCGGCCGTCAATTCGGCCAACCCGCGCGAGAGGCCCAGCAGCGCGGTCTTCGTGACGCCGTAGTGGATCATCTCCACCGGAATCTGCACGCCGCTCTCGCTGCTGATGAACACGATGCGGCCCCAGTTCTGGGCACGCATGCCGGGCAGGTACGCGCGGGACAGACGCGCGCCGCTCAACACGTTCACGTTGAAGAAGTGCTGCCACTCGGCGTCGTCGATTTCCTCAAACGGTTTGGGGTCGAAGATGCCGAGGTTGTTGATAAGGATGTCGACCTTGGGAAAGCGGGCGACCAACGCATCGGCCTGCTCCGCGTTGGACAGGTCACCGGCAAAGCCCTCGACCTGGGCGTCGGGCGCCTCGGTGCGCAGGCGCGCAATTGCGTCGTCTACAGACGCTTGAGTACGGCCGTTGACGATCACGCGGGCGCCTTCGGCGGCCAGTGCTACAGCAATGGCATGACCGATGCCCTTGGTAGAGCCGGTCACGAGTGCGAGCTTGTTCTGAAGGTGGAGGTTCATGGCGTTCAAAAAAGGAATATGGAGGAGGAGGAGCACGCCACACCACATGGTTCCGCGGCGGCGTTTCAACCATGATACGAACCACCCCGCCCCTTGGCAGCCGCAATCGTTTTGCAGCGATATCCAACGAGATTTGACGATCTGCGTTGGTATCGATCCCGGCTTGACGGCCTGGGCAAGCGACGATTAGTGTGCAATGAAGCACGCCAGCGTTACGGGAATGCGGCGCGCCTTACAAGCCGGATCACCGGCAGAACGGGGAGCACCACCATGAGCATCGACGTACAGACACCTGAGGCCGCCGACACCAGCACCAGTGAAGGCGCCTACCAGCTTGACACCATGGACCGCGATACCAACATCGGTCGGCTCGTGCATCGGGTCCGACACGCGCTGGTGACACACATCGACAGTGCCCTGGCATCGCTGGACCTGACGGCCGCGCAGTGGACGGTCGTCATCTACCTAGCCGAAGACCTGGCCACCACCCCGGCCGAACTCTCGCGGGCGCTGCACTACGATCCGGGCGCGATGACGCGACTGATCGATCGGCTGGAGAAGAAGAACATCGTCAAGCGCGCGCCCAGTGATGCGGATCGCCGCTCGGTCGTGGTCTCGCTCACCGAGCAGGGTCGCGCGCTGTATCCGGAAATCCGGCCGCTGATCATCGACGTGCTGAACCACCTGCTGCGCGGGTTCTCGCAGGCCGAGGTCAAGCAGTTGGAGAACCTGCTGCTGCGCGTGCTGCACAACGCCTGACCAATTCAGGCGTTCGCGGTTCGGTCATCTGAGCCGACGGGGTTGCCGGCGTGCAGGGCATGGCTTGGGCGCCGCTCAGCGCTCACTGCCCCTCAAGCTCGTGCTTGATCTTGAACAGCTCGGTATCGGTTCGGATGCCCAGCTTGCGATAGGCAGATTGCTTCTGCGAGCTGATGGTCTTGATGCTGCGCGCGAATTTCTCGGCAATGTCCGTGACCGACATGCCATCGAGGCAGCAGCGCAGCACTTCGCGCTCGCGCGGGCTAAGCTCGGAGCGGTCGAGCAGTGCAGAGAACTTGCTGCCATTCGCGGTGGGCGGGGGCGCATCGGTAGAAAGCGCGTCGCTCTCCATCTCGGCAGCCAGCGCGGCGTTCAGGCGCTTGCCGCCCGTGGCCACGGTGCGAATGGCACGCACCAGTTCCGACAGCTCCTCTTCCTTGCCGACAAACCCGCGCGCGCCGGCATGCATGACCATGCCAACCGTCGCCTTGTTGTGATGCGCCGAGGCCACCAGGATCTTCAACTCCGGATAGCGCACGCGAATCAGGCGGATCAGGTTCAGCCCGTCGATCTCAGTGGGCCCCAGCGAATAGTCCATCAGCAGGACATCCACCTCGAAGGTGCTGTCCTTGAGTGCCCGCACGATTTCGCGGCCTGACGCAAACATGCCGCAGACCTCGATGTCGGCCTCCTGCTTCAGGCGCGCAGCCAGACCATGGCGGACGACCGCATGATCATCGAGCACGACCACGCGGATCGGTCGGGTCGCGGTCCAATTCATGTTCGCAGGTTCCTATTCGACGTGTTTTGAGTGACTGTGCAGGCTCGCTCAAACGGGCATCGCGCAGCCAAACGGGTCACATATTAATGTCTTCATGCCCCGACCTGAACCGGGCTGAATCGAGATCAAGCGTTGCGAGGGCGTTTATTTGGCTTCGACGACCGTGTCGTCGCGGGCATAGATCGAACAGTTCTGATAACGCTCCTTGCACGACGACACCGCACGGAATTCAGCGTTCTGGCCCCATTCGTAGACAAATTGATCGCCGTCGGCGGCCACGAAGATCTTGGGCCACGGCTTGTGCAAGTACGCACCAAAGGCGGCTTGCGACTTCGGGCCCAGTTCACCGGGCTTGCGCGGCTGTGGAGCGATGGCCGCAGCAGGCGTCGTATTGGCTGCCACCGACGACGCTGCTGCAGCGCGCTCGGCCAGCGCCTTTTGCGCACGGGCGGGAACATCGTTGATCCACTCGGCGGGCGCGGCAAAGTTCAGGTTCTGCCCGTAGACGGCGGACACCATGCGCGACGTGATACCGACCAGCCGCGCGTTGCTGTCGAACAGGCCCCCACCGCTGGAGCCCTGCGAGATCGCGGCCGAAGTCTGGATCGCCTTGAGCTCGCCGTTTTCATCATGCCGCAGCGACGAGATCAACCCCTCGCTGATCGTCAGGTCAAACCCCAGGGGGTTGCCGATTGCGTAGACCTTCTGCCCCGTCACCAGCGTGCTGCTCGGGACGATGGTGACGGCGGGGTAGTGGAAATCGGCAACGCGAAGCTGGCACAGGTCGCGCTGCACGTCGGGATACAGCAAGCGCGCGCCAAAGCTGGCGTTGCCGCGCTTGAGGCTGACCTGCTTGCCGCCGCGCAGCACGTGGCAGTTGGTCACGGCCAGCCCGTCGCCGATCACCACCGCGCTGCCGATGGCCAGCGGCTGGCCGGCGGCGTTGGATACGCGCACCTCCCAGATGCTGGGCGCGACCTTGGCGAACACTTCGGCTGGCTCCAGCGCAGCCGCCGGCAACGCTGCCAGTGCCGATGCAGTGGCCAGGAGCGTGCGGATCATGAAGGTAGTGCGGCGGGTCATTGCGGCGTCAGCAGATCGGAAAGGTCGCTTAGCGTGGTGGAGCCGTCTTCGGAGCGCGTCTTGTCGCGCATGAAGGCCACGTCTGCGTCGGTCAGGCCGGGGCAGCTTCCGGTGCCCCACGACGGGTTGATGCGGTAGGTGCGATAGCGCGCGTTGATGGCGTGCCACGACCGGCCGTCGTCAGACTCAACCACGCCGGCGCGGCACACATGGGCGTTGGTGGGGTAGCTGGCCGTCATCTTGTACTGCTTGCCCGCCTGCGGTACGAACGTCGCCGACACACCGCAGCGATAGATGAGCGTGCCCGAGGCGCGAATGAAACTCGCGCCCAGCGCGGTCGGCACACCCGCCAGGACGCGGATCGGCCGCGTGGCGTCAGCCGGCTTGAGCGCGGTGCGCGGGTTGCCGCAATACTTTGGGTCGTCAAACGCGAGGATGGTGGCGTTGGTGCTGGTCAGCGGGCGGACGAAATCCACCGTGGCCGTGTTGGCGCCGGCAGGCGGCTCGGCATAAGGCGCTGCGCAGCCGGTCAGCCACAGCGTGCCCCCGATTCCGATGGCCGCAGCAATCGTTCGGCTCGTCATACCCAATTCCCCCGCGAGTCTTGTGTTTGGTGTGTTTGTGCGACTGCGCACAAGTGTAACCAAAGGTGGCGCGGAGGGACGCCCGCGGCGCCGCACAGGCGTTGCTTGCGCGCGTCGCTGTTGCAAGGTCCGCTCAGGCGAGCGCCGCATCGATGCGCGCCCGCGTGCTGCGGCGCGCGCGCTCGAATACCGCCATGTCGCCCATCAGGAACGCCACATTGGCGTTGGAGCGAAACGATTCGATTTCGAAGACGAGCTGGTCGACGTCGACATCGGCGCGCAATTCACCAGCGGCCTGTGCCGCCGTAATCGTCTCGCGAAAGCGGGCGCGCATCGCCTCCCGATGCCCGCGCACACGGTCCTGGATGGCGCCTGGCCGCGCGCGGTATTCGTAGCTGGCCGCGCAGACAAAGCACCCACCCGGCGACGCCCCACTGGCCACGTAGTCGAACCAGCCTTCGGTCAGGGCACGCAGACGGGCAAGCGGGCTTTTCAGCGCCAGCGCCGGCTCGACCACCGTCGCGCGGTAATGCACGACGCCCGCGTCCAGCGTGGCCAGTTGCAGCGTTTCCTTGTCGCCGAAGAGCACTTGGATATTGCCCTTGCCCACGCCCGCATCCGTGGCCACCCGGCCGATCGTCAGGCCCTCCAACCCGTCGGTGGAGGCGATGGCGGTGGCGTGCTCGAGCACCTGCGCGCGCGCACGTTCGCCACGCTGGCGGCGGCCGTCGGTTTCGTTCATGGCAATGCCCTATCGGTGAGTGGGGTCAACGCAATCGGCGCTTGACGTGGGCAGATTGCTCTCTAGTATACGTACGACCGTATATTAATAAACCGAGATCCCCCATGTCAACGGAATCCCTTGCTGCCGGCGGCGTTGCCTCGCCAGCCAAACGGCACTGGCCGGCGTTGGCGGCGCTGCTCACCGGCAACTTCGTCACCATTCTCGACCTGTTCATCGTCAATGTGGCGATTCCGGACATCCGTGCCGGTCTACACACCAGTTTTGCCGAAATCCAGCTCGTGATGGTCGGCTACAGCGCCGCGTATGCGGTGTTCCTCCTCAACGGCGCGCGCCTGGGCGACCTGTTCGGGCGCAAGCGCATGTTTCTGGCGGGCATGGCGTTGTTCACGCTGGCATCCGCGCTGTGCGGCCTGGCGACCACGCCGTGGATGCTGATTGCCATGCGCGTCGGCCAAGGCCTGGGGGCGGCCATTCTGATGCCACAGGTGATGGCTTCGCTGCGCGTGCTGTTTGATGGCGATGCGCGTCGCCGTGCGTTCGGCACCATGGGCGCGGTGCAGGGCGTGGCGGCGTCGGTCTCGCAGATCATCGGCGGCTGGTTGATTGCGCATCCACTGGCGGCCGACGTGTCGGGCTGGCGCGCGGTGTTCCTGGTGAATGTGCCGATCGGCATTGTCGCCATCTTGGCGGCCCGAGCGTTCGTGGCGGAATCGCGTGCGCCGGTGGCGGCCCGGCTGGACGTGCATGGCGCCGTGGCAGGCGCGGTGGCGCTGGCGATGCTGCTGGTGCCGATCATGCAGGGCCGCGAGTCCGGCTGGCCATGGTGGTCGTGGGTGGTGCCGCTGGCTTCACTGCTGGTGTTCCGCCATTTTGTGCGGGTGGAACAAGCGCTGTCGGCGGCTGGCCGCGTCCCCATCATCGAGATGGCGCTGTTCCGCAACCGCAGCTTTGTGCTGGGCGTGCTGGCGATCTTCCTGTTCTACACGGCCATCAGCTCGTACTTCCTGGCGCTGACGATCCTGCTGCAGTTCGGGCGCGGCCTGTCGGCGCTGGCAGCGGGGTTGGTGTTCACGCCGGCGGCCATCGCCTTCTTTGCCGGCTCGCTCACAGCGCCTCGCCTGGCTGAACGCATCGGGCAGCGCGCCCTGCTGCTCGGCGTGGCGATCTTCGCCGTGGGCATGGTGGTGCTGGCGACAATGGCACAACTGGGCGCGGGCACCGCTTGGCTGATCCTGCCGCTGATGCTCAACGGCTTTGGGCAAGGCATGGTGATTCCGCTGTCGCTCAACACCATCTTGAGCGGCGTGGAAACGGCCCAGGCCGGCATGGGCGCCGGCACCGTCACGACCATGCAAGCCGTCGGCAACGCGGTGGGCGTGACGGTGGTGGGCGTGCTGCTGTTCTCGCTGCTGGGCCAGGTGGATGGCGCAAATGGCGCGGTGACGATGGACGCCGCCACGCACGCAGCGCACTACGGCCACGCGTTTGCACTGGCCACGCTCTACAACGTGGGCGCGACGGTGCTCTCGTTCGTACTGTTCTGGCGCGCGTGGCGCCGGCACGCCTGAGCCACGCTTACTTGCGCACCCAGCCGCGCCGCACGCACGGTGCCAGCACCACACCATGCAACGCCAGCCCCAAACGGTGCAACGGCTCCGACAGGGTATGCGCCACGCGGCCGCTGCACAGCCAGGCGCTCAAGGCCGACACGGCCGCCGCACCCAGCATGTCGAACGGATAGTGCACACCCAGGTAGATGCGCGCCCACGCCATCGGCAAGCCCAACAGCGCCAGCAGCACGCCCACCCGGCGCAGGCGTGCGTTCCACATCAAGCTGAACGCCACGGTCCACAGCGCGGTCAGGTGATCGCTAGGGAACGATGAATCCGGCGCGTGCGGCAGCAGATTGGTGCCCAGCGCAATCGCAAACGGCCTCGGGTGATACCACGCGAGACCGAAGCCAACGTTGACGGACAACGCCAGCGCGGCAGCCACACCGGTCTGCAGTGCCTGGCGCCGCGTGGTCGGCTCGCCCCATAGCCAGGCGGCCATAAGCGTCAGTGGCACCAGCCAGATCGCGTATTCGGCAAAGGCCATCGCCAGCCAGACGGTCGTGGCCGAAGCGTCGTCCGGCGCGTTGAGCCAAAGAAACAGCGTGTGATTGAGTGATTCCATACAGCGTCGGCCAACGGCCCGAGTGATTCAACAACGGCGAGAATGCCCGGCCCACACTACGGAGGATTCCCTTCAATTCCCTTGGAACACGGCCGCCGACTTAGGCCAGCCGTAGCGATATCCCGATCCCTGCCTAGGCTTTTCGCACCGTCGGCCGCTGCCTATGATGTAGGCACACCGACACGCGAGCAGGTCGGGTCACACAATCTCGAACCCCGGGGGGTCGATGGAAAGTTTTCTGATTCAGCGAGCCACACGCCGGCAAGCGATGGTTGCCGGCGCGATCGCGCTGCTGATCCTGTTGACGCTCGCCATGGCCGCACCACGTGCGGGCCTGCAATGGCCGGCAATCAACCCGTTCATGCCGATGTGCGCCTTGACGGTGTTCACCACGGCCGGCATTGCCGCGTTTCTGCTGGGCGCGCAGTTCACCGTGACACGGCAGCCGATGCTGGGGGCGCTGGGCGGTGCCTATGCCTTTACCGCGCTGGCCGTGGCGCTGCAATTGCTGACCTTCCCGGGCGTGTTCTCGCCCACCGGGCTGTTTGGCGCCCGCCCCGCCAGTGCGGCATGGATGTGGGTGTTCTGGCACGGCGGCTTTCCGCTGTTCGTGATCCTGGCGGTGCTCATGCGCGATCGGCTCTCGCGCGATGCCGTTGCTGACGGGCGTGTCGGCCGGTGGGCCTCGCTGCTGATCGGCGGGCCGGTGGTGGTGGGCGGCCTGCTGTGCAGCCTTGCAGTGCTGACCGACCTGCCGCCGCCGCTGCGCTCCAGCAATGGCAACAACCCTGTCGCGGTCGTCCTGTGGGCCATCAACACGGTTGCCGTGCTCGCGGTAGCGGCCAGCGGCCGCTTGCGCACGGTGCTCGACGTTTGGCTGGCCATTGCCGCACTGGCCTGCCTGACGGACACCACACTCAACCTGCTGAGCACCGATCGCTTTACCCTGGGCTGGTACGTCGCGCGCCTGTTCAGCATGTTCGCGCCCGGGGTGCTGGTCTGCATATTGGTTTGGGAAGTGACCACGCTGTACCGGCGGCTGTTCGAGGCGCACGTCTCGCTGCAGCAGGCGTCCATGCGCGATGCGCTGACGGGCCTGTACAACCGTACCTACTTCAACGAGCAGGTCGACAGCCTGATCAGCACCGCCCAGCGCAGCGGACAGCCGCTTTCGCTGGTGATGGTCGATGTCGACCACTTCAAGCGCTACAACGATGCCTTCGGCCACCTCAAGGGTGATGCCTGCCTTGCAGCCGTGGCCCACGCGCTGGCCGGCGTGGTGCACCGTCCGGCCGATTTCATCGCGCGCTACGGCGGTGAGGAATTCATCGTCGTCCTGCCCGACACCGATGCAAGCCAAGCGCAGGCTCTTGCCGAGCGCGCGCGCGAAGCCGTGCTGCGCCTGCGCATCGAAGCCACCGCGCCGTCGCGCTATGTGACCGTCAGCGCCGGTTGCGCCACGTCCGTACCGGGCGACGGCGCCCTCTCCATCGACACGCTGGTCGAGATTGCCGATGCGGCGCTGTATCGTGCCAAGGCGGGCGGACGCAATCTGGTGATGAGTGCGCAGCCACTGCCGGCCGCGCTTACGTAACGCACGTCAAACGATCAAGCATCTTGCGCGTGTGCCCCACCCGTCTTTGCTGTCGTCTTTATTTCTTCTGTATATAAAAATAGTAGTAGTAGATAACGGTGGATCGTTTCTGTGGATAGCTGCCGAAAACGCTTTCGCGTCAACGGCTTGCGAACTGCACAACCCATCGGACAGTGTGTGCCGACGCGTGGATGACTCGTGAAGAGCGCGCCCCACCCTCTCGGCAACCACCAAAGTTATTCCCGTGCTGTGGACAACCTGACCCCGGACAGCCAACACAGTTGTCCCTGAAGTTCTTCACGTGCTTATCCACATATCCACATGTCCACAGCGGCAATGGCGACCATGCTTCTCAAACGCGCACTGACGAGCGGCGCCCTGGTGGCTCTGCTCGCCGCATGTGCGCAGACGCCCGATCGCGCAGCGCCCCAACTGGCCACGGCCGACACAACCAACGCGGCTGTGCGTCACGCGATGGCCGATGTCCCCGCCAGCGGCATGGCGGTCGCGGTTATCGACGCTGGACAAACCGTGTACCTCCACGCGTTCGGGCGCCGCAACGCGGCCGGCGAACCGCTGCGAACCGACACAGTGATGGTGGCGGCATCGCTCACCAAGCCGGTCTTCGCCTACTTCGTCATGCAACTCGTTGATGAAGGACGTATCGATCTGGACACGCCAATCGAGCGCTACCTGCCGCAGCCGCTGCCAAGCTATCCGCCCTGGAGCAGCCTTGCCGCAGACGAGCGATGGCGTGCGATCACGCCGCGCATGCTGCTCAGCCATCGCTCGGGCTTACCCAACCTGCCGGCGCTCGAACCTGACAGGCGGGTGCATCTGCACTTCGATCCGGGTGCACGGTTTGCCTATTCAGGCGCTGGCATCAACCTGCTGCAGTTCGTGCTTGAGCGCGGGCTTGGCCTCGATGTCGATGCGGAACTGCGCCGCCGCGTTTTCCGGCGCTTCGATATGCGTCGCACCAGCATGACGTGGCAGCAGGCCAATGCCGACAATCAGGCCGACGGCACCACGCAGAACGGTGAGCCGCGCCGTCATCCGCACCGGCGGCGCGCCGCAGCCGCCAGCTCCATGGACACGACGGTCGAGGACTACGCCCGCTTTGTGGCAGGCCTTGTGCGAGGCGACGGCTTGTCGGCGGCATCGCGCGCCGCCATGACCGCGTCACAGGGGCCAATCACCACGGCCACGGAATTCCCCACCCTCCAGCCGGAACTCCCCGCAGCGCTTCGGCGGCCTGATCTCGCAACGGGCCTCGGTGTGGTGGTATTCGATGGGCCGCAAGGGCCCGGTTTCTTCAAAGGCGGGCACGAGGATTTCGCTGGCAATACCTTCGTCTGCCTCACGCGATCAGCGCGGTGCGTTGTGCTTCTGTCCAACGACGTTCGGGCAGAGCGGGCGTTTCCCGGTTTGGTGGCGGCAATCTTGGGGGAAACAGGCGCGCCATGGCGGTGGGAGTACGGATATTGAGCGGTTACCGCTTCGGCGCCCGCTCAAGCCGCGCCGGGAAAGCCTCCACCAGCCAGTCAATGAACACTCGTAGGCGATGCGTGACATGACGCGTCTGCGGATAGACGACGTGAAACGGGTAAGGCGCCGGCCGCCACGGCTTCAAAATTTCCACCAGCGCGCCCTCGTTGATCGGCGCTTGCGCCGCATAACCGAAGGTCTGCACGATGCCCAGGCCCGCCAGACACGCGGCCAGATGCGCGTTGCTTTCGTTCACGCCGATGCGATGCTCGACCTTGATCTCGGTCTTTTCGCCATCGCGCTCGAAGCGGAACGGAACCGCCCGGCCCGTCTGGCTGAACACGTAGCTCACCAGCCGGTGGCCATTCTTGAGTTCATCGGGGTAGGCCGGCGTGCCGTACTGCTTGAGGTATCCGGGCGTGGCGCACGTGATCAGCGGCGCATCGCCCAAGTGGCGTGCGACCAGAGAACCGCTGTCCAGCGGGCCACCACGAATCACGCAGTCGACGTTGTCCGCAATCAGATCCACCGAGCGGTCTGACACGCCAAGGTCAATCCTGATCTCGGGATAACGCGACGCGAACTCTGGCAGCAGCGGAATGAGCACGTCACGCGCGGTCGACCCGCCGACATCGATGCGCAACGACCCACGCGGCCGCCCGCGAGCGAGGCTGAACGAGGCATCGATGTCGTCCAAGTCGCGCAGGATGCGCATGCTCTTGGCGTAGTAGTCCTCACCTTCGGGCGTCACTGTCACGCGCCGTGTCGTCCGCTGCAGCAGGCGCACACCCAGGTGCGCCTCCAGTTCCTGCACCTGCTTGCTGACCGTGGCGATGGGCATGTCGAGCGAATCCGCCGCCCGCGTGAAGCTGCCCGCTTCCACCACCCGCGCAAAAGAGCGCATTGCCAGGAGCTGATCCATTCGAATGTCCGCGCAAATTATCCACAACTGTGGATAGTAATTCTATTTGCAGCGCTTTTTCGAAAAGTTTCTGAGCCCTACAGTGCCTCCATGCCCAACGCGACGGGGCGACGGGGCGACGCAGAGTAAGGCAGCGCAAGACACAAGCCGTCGCGAGGTCATTCATCCAAACCTGAAATCACGACATGGAGCACATCATGAGCAAGCAACTGGAAGGCAAGATCGCCCTCGTCACGGGTGGCAGCAGCGGCATCGGCCTTGGCGCGGCCAAGGAACTCGCAGCCCAGGGCGCGCGGGTTTTCATCACCGGCCGCCGTCAGGCGGAGCTGGATGCCGCCGTCGCAGAGATCGGCGCCGGCGCCACCGCATTGCGCGCCGATGCATCGGTGCTGTCCGACCTCGACGCCGTCTATGCCCAGATCGCCAAGGTGGCCGGCAAGCTGGACATCCTGTTCGCCAATGCCGGCGGCGGCGACATGATGCCGCTGGGCGCCATCACCGAAGAGCATTTCGACCGGATTTTCGGCACCAACGTGCGCGGCGTGCTGTTCACGGTGCAGAAGGCGCTGCCGCTGCTGACCGACGGCGCATCGATCATCCTCACGTCCTCCACGGTGTCCGTTCAGGGCACGGCCAACTTCAGCGTCTACAGCGCCAGCAAGGCCGCGGTGCGCAACTTCGCCCGCTCGTGGGTGATGGATCTGAAGGATCGCGGCATCCGCGTGAACGTGGTGAGCCCTGGCCCGATCCGCACGCCCGGCCTTGGCGGCCTGGCCTCGGATGAAACGCGCCAGGGCCTGTTCGACTACCTCGCTGCGCAAGTACCGCTGGGTCGCCTGGGCGAGCCGGCCGAAGTGGGCAAGGCCGTCGCGTTTCTTGCCTCGGATGCGGCAAGCTTTATCAATGGCATCGAGTTGTTTGTTGATGGCGGGATGGCGCAGGTTTGAGCGTCCGTAGCCGGAAGCGGCGACCAACTTCCAGGCCGCCGGCGTACACCTTGCAAAGCGAATGCTGAACAGCATGCAATGCGTGCGGGCAGCCAATCCTTGGCCAGGCACTTCTGGCACCTCATCGCAGTGGCCGGGCATGCTTTGATTGCTGTCGCCGGGCAGCATATTCTTATGCAGATGCACGGGAAGCGACTTCCAACAGGTTTGCCTTGGGCGCTCGAACCCGTTGCGATGAGGGCTTGGTATGGATACCAACGCAGGCAGATTGCGAAGACTGGGAAGCGATGCAGCAATCGCTCACGTGCCCGTGGAGGAGCGTTATCGCACCTTGGTGGACGCGATACAGGACTATGCAATCTTCCTGTTGGATCCGACAGGTCACATCGCCAGTTGGAATGCCGGTGCCCAACGCATCAAGGGCTATCGCGCCGATGAAGTCATCGGCCAACACTTCTCGGTCTTCTATCCTGCCGAGGCAATTGCGCAGAACTATCCGAGCGAAGAGCTCAAGCGTGCCGCCGCGCTTGGCCGCTGGGAGGACGAGGGGTGGCGCATACGCAAAGACGGCTCGCGTTTCTGGGCCAACGTGGTGATCACCGCCCTGCGGGATGAAGACGGCGAGCTGATCGGCTTTGCCAAAGTCACCCGGGATCTCACCGAGCGTGAGCGGCTCAAGCAACTTGAATACGCGAGCGAGCTGGCATCCCGAGTGGAGGCCACTCGCGAAGAAGAAAAGAAGCGTATTGCACGCGAGCTTCATGATGACCTCGGCCAACAATTGACGGCGCTGAAGATGATCATCACCGGCTTGCTTGCCGATGAAGGCACCACGCCAGAAGCCCAGGCGTATGCGCGCGAAAGAACTCAGACAATGAGCAGTGCCATCGACCATGCACTGGCGTCGGTCCGGCGTCTGGCCGCTGGGCTGCGGCCGACCATCCTCGACGACCTTGGGCTGCTCCCCGCGCTCGACTGGCTCGTGACCGACTTCGGCCAACATACCGGCCTGCGGGTCGCGCTGAATTGCAACACGCATGCGGTAGCGTTCAGCGACACCGCCTCCACTGCGCTGTTCAGAATCGTGCAAGAAGGGCTGACCAATGTTGCCCGGCACGCGACTTCGGCAACGGAAGTGGTGATCGATCTCCGATGCGACCGGTCCAGTTGCGAGCTGACGATTCGCAACGATGGCGCTGTTGTCACGCGCTCGACCGAACCGGCAGCCGGGCGGCCGCCGTCATCAGGTATCGCGGGCATTCGTGACCGCGTGCGCCGCCTGGGCGGGACTTTCACCGCAGGGCCGCAGCCACACGGCGGGTACCGCATCGAGCTTTCGATTCCGCGAAAAGCGGTTGAACTTGAATAGAAAGCCCTGCCGGGGACGAGCGGCGCTTCGTCGCAGCGGTATTGGGCGCCGGGCAGGCACGCTTTGACGACGGAGTTGCCCACTCGGCGGTCTGCAATGTCATGGACTCACCGCCCGCCTCGTCATGCCGCAGCAACACGCTGCCTCCAGGCGGCTTTGGCGACGGCAGTGCTACTCGGGCTTTTCCGCGCCCATCGCGTGGTGATGCATTGAACCGGAGTCGTGCCCCGCCATGGCGTCATGGCCGTGATCGGCCAATTGGGCATCAAACCACTGGTGCAGCGCGGTAACCAGGCGACGCCGATCGCTCTGATAGATGATCTCGGCGCCGTTGGACAGCTCGCGATAGCTTATTTTGAGCTCACCAGGCTTTGCTGCGCGCAGTGCCGCCAATCCGGGCATGGCGTTGCCATGGATATGCTCCGGGCCTGCGAAGTCGCCGTCGGAGAATTGCCGAGCGATCATTGCCAAGTGCTGGCGGATCAGCGCAGCCTGGCTGGGATCGTCCCGCTTGGTCACGACCTGCTGGACACCGCCGTCGGCCGTCTTGGTAAAGATGTGGGTGGTTGCCGAGAGGGAAAATGGCATGACGTCCGCCCCCCGCTGAGCGACCTCCTGCTGCCGCGCCTGCGTGTCGGCAATCGCGGGGCACGACAGTATTCCTGCCGTCAGCAATGCAGCGAGTAGATAAGCCACTGATGTGCGCGGCATGAATGTCTCCCGTGTCGGATGCAGCGCAGTCTGGCGTTACCGTCTACCGCGCACTATGACTGGAATCATATCGTGCGGTTTGGTGCTGGCGACGCGCGTTGTGACATTGCTGCGGCAGCGATCAGCGGTGGCGCAATGTTCGGCACCGCTCCCCGAGACCGTGCGGTAGCCAAACCGGAAGGCATTCATTGATCGGCGCTACCAGGCATCGATGCGCGGGATCAGGAGGGAACATCATGGTGCGAACCGTCAGCGCTCGTCGTTCTGTGATCAAGGCCGCGACATATCGGATCGTGATCATGTGCCTGGACTTCGGCACCCTTTATCTGCTGACCGGTACGGTTCACCTGGCAGTCGGTTTCATGATCGCCAGCAATATCTACACGTCGATCGCCTACTTTGCCCACGAACGCATATGGGCTCGCATCAAGTGGGGAGTCTTCGAAACGTAGATGAGCGGCCGTCCTTCGACAGAAGCAGAGAACAGCGACCGATCCGCATATACGAACCCCATGGGCAGTGCGACGCAGAATGCCCGCGCCGTCCGCACAGCGTGCAATAGTCGTCCATGACAATGACCTTTATCGAGAGCCGGGTGCCGACAGGTTCAGTATCGGAGGGGCGCCCGGCCGCCGCTATCAGGGGACGCCAATTGTCGTGTCCGGGCGTGCCCTTGTTTCTGTAGGTCAATCCCGCAGGCGCTGTCAGCGCAGGCTGACAGCATCCGGCGCCGCCGATTGTCGTGCGTGCAGTGCTGCTCAGGCTCTGGAAGCCACCCAGATCTTTTTGCGGTTCAGCAGCAGCGGGATCACGCCGATGGCGATGCCGCCCATCCCGACGAGGTTGGTGACCCAGTCGAAGGTCGGGATGCTGTAGAGCGCGATGAAAAACAGGAAGAGCCCGCTCGCGACCGGCCAGATGACATGGGTGATGGCGACCCACGGCCCCTGTGTCAGCACCTTGCGGTAATACCAGCCGCAGGCAAGCCCGGTAAGCCCGAGGTAGAAGCAGATCTGGAAGCCGATGGCGGTAATCGAATCCTGCAGGATGACGTTGATCGTCGGCAGGTAAGACGACACGAACAGCAAGGCAAGCCCGGTAATCCAGATGAAGAAGATGGCGATGTGGGGCGTGCGCCAAACCGGATGCAGTCGCGCATAGCGCGCGTGAAGTGCGCCGTCGCGGCTTTTGGCAAACAGCGTGCGCGTGAACTGCAACATCTGGGTTTCAACCGTTCCCACCGTGCTCAGCAATACCGCAACGATGGCGACGTAGCCCCAGGTCGGCCCAAACAACTTCTCTGCAATGGCGAAGATGATGTTCGTGTTGTAGTGCTGGATCTCGGTGTCGGACAGTCCAAGCTGCGTAATGACGATGAAGATGAGAAAGAACGCCATCAAGAACACCATCGACCAGAACGCAGCCCGGCCGGGCGTGTGGTTCGCGTCCCGCGTCTCTTCGCTGAGGTTCATCGTCACGTCCCAGCCGTAAAAGAAGAAGATGGCCACCAACGCGCCGTTGGCGAACATCTGGGGCGTGAACGTGAAGGGCCAGAACCAGACCCACGAGAACGGATGCGCTGGCGTATGCGGGAACACGATGAAACTCGCGACGATGATCACGAGCAGGATGATGCCCTCGACAATCGTCATCAGCACCTGCACGTAGCTGGTGAGCTTGATGCCCTTGACGACCACCGCGCTGACAACCGTGAGCCATGCCGCAGCGATCAGCGTCACGTAGTGCACGTTGTTCATCATGGGCCGATCAAAGATGAGCAGCGTGGCATTTGCCGCCGGAATCATCGCCGACACCATGAACACGCAGCACAGCACCAGAAGCGCCCAGCCCGCAAGGAAGCCGAGCGCACGCCCGAATACCATGCTCACCCACGAATATGAGGTACCGGCGCTCGCCAGGGCGCGATTCATATTGATGAACGCGTAGGCGATGCCAAACATGATCAACCCGCACACCAGAATGCTCGCCGGTGACTGCGTGCCAGCCGTCCCGATGATGGTGGAAGTCGTAATCTCGATGCTGTAGGCCGGTGCCGTGCCGGCAATGCCCATGATCACCGATTCGACGACGCCCAGGGAATCGGCATTGAGCTTGGCTGGTTGGTCCATGGGGGTAGGCGACTCCGGGTCGACATTGGGCAATAGACCGATTTTTACCCTGTGCCGGATGTGCCGGCAATAGGGGCCTCTCTGGACCGGGCCAGTGCTTGGGCGGGGGCTGGCAAGCCTTTGGCGATAGGGCGACGTAGCACGCGTTTGCGCATGGGTTCTTCGTCCAGCACGCAATGGCCTCTTGAAATTTCTCCTTGCTTCCTTATTTTAGGTGTCGTCAATGCAGTCGCGGTTTTCGCGCTGCGTGTTTCGATTTGTTTGTCAGTGGCCCGCCACGGACCGATGAACTGGAGCGCGTAGTTCGGTTCAGTCTCCGTGCGGGCCCTTCAGGAGCCAGCCATGAGCGATCTGTTTTTTGGCACCGATCTGCTGGGCGAATTCGATCGCCTGCAACGGCAGATGGCCACTCTTTTTGCGGGGGCACCCGCAAGCCTGCGCGCCACGCGCCTCGGCACTTTTCCTCCCGTCAACATTGGCAGCACCGATGACTCGGTCGAGATCGTCGCGTTCGCCCCGGGGCTCGACCCCGCGCAGATCGATGTCTCGATCGACAAGGGGCTGCTGACCATCAGCGGCGAGCGCAAGCGCCCCGATTTCCAGCTCACCGAAGAGACGCGCGTGTATGCCGACGAGCGCTTCACGGGCGCCTTCCGCCGTGTGATTGAGCTGCCACAGGACGTTGACCCCGACAAAGTCAGCGCGCGGTACGTCAACGGCTGCCTGACCATCAGCGTCGGCAAGTCGGAGGCATCGAAGCCGCGTCAGATCACAGTGCAAGGCTGAGTCGCGCCCGGCACAAGCATGAAGGAGCACATCATGAACGACACCACCCAATTGGCGACCCATGCACAGCCCGGCAAGGCTGCGGCTGCAAAGCAGATGGCTGAACAGGCGGCCGCCCGGCAGACTCACATGGCGCCCCCGGTCGACATCTTCGAGAACCGCCAGGGCATCACGCTATATGCAGACCTACCAGGCGTGCCGCGCGAGAAGCTTGATATTCGCGTTCAGGACGGCACGCTCACCGTCGATGCCGAATTGATGGTGCCCACACCGGCGGGGCTGCGGCTGCAGCACGGCGAAGTTCGGCACCCGCATTTCTCGCGCACCTTTGTGCTGAGCCCCGACTTTGACGCTTCGCGCATCGATGCGCAGTTGCGCGACGGGGTTCTCAAGCTGACGATCCCGCGCCGCGACGAAGCCAAGCCGCGGCGTATCGAGGTGCAGGCCGGCTGACCACATCCCCGGCCGTTGTTTGCCTTGCAAGCGGGCGCGCTACTTGCGCGCCCGCGCATTTGGCACGGTGCTCTCGGGCAATCGTTGTTTGTCACCAGGAGACAAAAGCGTAGCTCCGATCCGGCACTGAACAATTCACAGAAAAATAGCTTGCAATTCAGTAGCGCACTATCTATATTTGCGTTCATGAACACACGCAAGCCCTCCTCCGCACGCCGCGACCTCGCCCTGGACGAGCAGCTCTGCTTTGCCCTGTACTCGACCATGATCGGGATTAACAAGGCGTACCGGCCGCTGCTCAAGGCGCTGGACCTGACGTACTCGCAGTACCTCGTCATGCTGGTGCTGTGGGAACAGGATGCGCAAACGGTGTCGCAGATCGGTGAGCGGCTGTTCCTCGACTCCGCCACGCTCACCCCGCTGCTGAAGCGGCTGGAAGCATCCGGGCTGATCGAGCGACAACGCTCGGCCGAAGACGAGCGGCGGGTGATCATCTCGCTCACGGCGGCCGGCAAGACGCTGGAGAAGCGGGCCGAGAAAGTGCCGGCATGCATGGCTACGGCCATGGAGTGTGCGCCCGGCGAGTTGGAAGAGTTGCGCACACAGTTGAATGCATTGCGAGGACGGCTCTTCAAGAACGCCGCCTGAGCACACACGTATCACCGACGGGCGCCTGACCGCGTCCGTTTTTTTAAACCTATTAAGTAGCGCGCTATTTAATAGCAAGCAATGCGGCACGGCCTCGACAGCCGATGCGCGCACCTCAACCCCTCCCTAAGGAGAACCACCATGTCGATCGAAAACGTCCTCTACCGTGCCAATGCTCGTGCCACCGGCGGCCGCGATGGCCGCGCCATCACCGACGATGGCCGGCTCGAAGTCCGGCTGACCACGCCCGCCGAACTGGGCGGTGCAGGCGGCGAAGGGACCAACCCGGAGCAGCTGTTTGCTGCGGGCTACAGCGCGTGCTTCCTCGGTGCAATGAAGTTTGTTGGTGCGCGCGACAAGATCCGCGTGCCGGCGGATGTGTCCGTGCAGGGCAGCGTTGGCATCGGTGCCATTCCGAACGGCTTTGGCATTGAAGTGGACCTGAAGATCAGCCTGCCCGGCATGGACCACGCCGAAGCGCAAACGCTGATCGACCGCGCGCACATCGTCTGCCCGTATTCCAACGCCACGCGCGGCAACATCGACGTGCGCCTGAGCCTGATCTGACCCGCACGTCCATTCACACCATTCCCCAACCAACCGATTGGAAGCACTGCCATGAACCGCATCACCAAATTTGCCGCCGGCACCCTGCTCTCTTTGGCAGCGAGCGTCGCCCTTGCTGCGGGCAGCCCCGGCGTGGAGCGCAACACCCAGGCGTTCCTCGACGCCCTGGCTGCCGGCGGTGGCCAGCCGCTGGAAACGCTGTCACCCGCCGATGCGCGCGCCGTACTGGTGGGCGCGCAAGCCGCGGCAAAGGTGTCGCTGCCGCCCGCTGACGTCAGCCAGAAAACCATCACCGTGGATGGCAAGCCGATCAGCCTGACCATCGTGCGCCCGGCCGGCGCGAAAGGTACGTTACCCGGCTTCATCTTCGTTCACGGCGGGGGCTGGGTGCTGGGGGACTTCCCCACGCACGAGCGCTTTGTGCGCGACCTGGTGGCCGACTCCGGCGCCGTCGCCGTCTTCGTCAACTACACACCATCGCCCGAGGCGCGTTATCCGGTGGCAATCAACCAGATCTACGCCGCCACCAAATGGGTGGCAGAAAACGGCGCGCAAATCGGCGTAGACGGCAAGCGGCTGGCCATTGCGGGCAACAGCGTGGGCGGCAACATGGCGACCGTGGTGGCGCTGATGGCCAAGGCGCACGGCACGCCCGCACTGCGCGCGCAAGTGCTGTTCTGGCCGGTCACGAATGCCAGCTTCGAGAACGCGTCGTACGACGAATTTGCGCAGGGGCACTTCCTGACCAAGCCGATGATGCAGTGGTTCTGGAACGCCTACACGACCGACCCGGTGCAGCGTCAGGAGATCTACGCATCGCCGCTGCTGGCGACGCCCGATCAGTTGAAGGGGCTGCCGCCCACGCTGGTGATCACGGCCGAGAAGGATGTGTTGCGCGATGAAGGCGAAGCCTACGCACGCAAGCTCGATGCAGCGGGCGTGGATGTGACCGCCACGCGCTACAACGGCATGATCCACGACTTCGGCTTGCTCAATGCGCTGGCCGGCGTGCCGGCAACGCGTGCAGCGCTGCATCAAGCCAGCGAAGAACTGAAGGCGCGGTTGAAGTAATCGGCTGGGCGGGTTGTCACCGCCCATGCCTCATTGCAAACGCCGAGGAACAGCGCGTAGGCGGGATCACAGCTCAAGACAGAAGCCCTGCCTTGCGCAATGCTTCCTCGGCCGCCTCGTGGTCCTGGGCAGCGCTGCCCCCAGAGATACCGATGCCGCCCACCAGCCGACCCTCGTAAAAGATCGGCACGCCGCCGCCCACCGGCATCAGGCGCGGGTGGTGCGCCAGTGGGGCAACGGCGGGCTCGGCCATGTACTGGTTCCATTGGTGCGTGCTCATGCCGAACGAGGCTGCCGTCCATGCCTTGTTGATGGCAACCTCAGCGGTCAGGAAAGGCGCGGCGTCCGCACGCTCGAACGCGCGCAGGTGGCCGCCTGCATCGGTAATGGCGATGGTCGCGGCAAACCCGCGCGCAGCACAGGCACGGCGTGCCTCTGCCAGCAAGGCCTGCGCGGCTTCCAGGCTGATCGTTGCCGTGGGGACGATAGGGAGTGTCATGGTGAGGCTCCTTGTCAGATGTCTGCAGGGTTCAGCCGTTGGCAACAACGACTTTGCCGATCATGTTTCCGGCTTCCACCAGCGCATGCGCCTTGATCAAGTTCGCGGCGTTGATGCCATCGATACGCTGCGTCAGGGTGTGCTTGATGTCGCCGCGATCGACCAGTTCGGCCACACGGCGCAGCAACGCGTGTTGTCGGGCGATCGTGGCGGTGGTGAACATGGCGCGGGTGAACATCAGCTCCCAGTGAATCGAAATGGATTTCCCCTTGAACGGGCCGATATCCAGATCCGCCGGGTCGTCGATGAGGGCGAATTGCCCCTCGGGGCGCAGCACAGCGGCGATCTGCGGTACGTGAGCGGCGCTCTGGTTCAGCCCAGCCACATGCGTCACGTGATCAATGCCAAGCGCTGCCAGTTGGGGCGCCCACGGTTGACGGTGATCGATGACGTGGTGTGCACTATGCGCCAACACCCATTCACGGGTTTCGGGCCGCGAAGCCGTGCCGATCACGGTCATCCCCGTCAGCGCGCGCGCCAGCTGGGTCAGGATGGAACCGACACCGCCCGCCGCTCCGGTCACCAGCAGCACGCTGTTCTCCGTCGGATCGGCCGCCTGGACCCGCAGTCGATCAAACAGCAGTTCCCACGCAGTGATGGCTGTCAGCGGCAGCGATGCGGCCTGCGCAAAATCCAGCGATGCCGGCATGGGGCCCACGATGCGTTCGTCCACGGCATGCAGTTCGCTGTTGGTGCCAGGCCGCGTAATGTCGCCGGCATACCAGACACGGTCACCCGGCTTGAAGCGGGTGGCCAGCGGGCCAGTCGCGCGGACGATGCCCGCAGCGTCCCAGCCGGCAATACGCGCCTGCCCTCCTGGAATGTCTCCGCCACGCCGGATCTTGGTATCAACCGGGTTGACGGACACCGCTTTGACTTCCACCAGCAGATCGTGGTCGCGAAGTTCAGGCGTCGGCAGCTCGATGTCTTGCAGCGCCTGGGGATGGCTGATCGGGTGGTTCTGATAGAAACCGATGGCTTTCATGCACGTTCTCCAGGAAGTGAATGAGGGCCATGCTATCTTTCAGCGATATGCGGATAAACGGGCTGCGCGCCCAAACACTTTCGGCATTTCAATGAAAATCATCCGCCTCGATGACGTGCAAATCTTCGTGCACACGGCCGACGCCGGTAGCTTCTCGGAGGCGGCGCGGCAGCTGAACATCGCCCCCGCGCAGGCAAGCGCGTCTGTGCAGCGGCTGGAAAAAGCGCTGGATGCGCGCCTGTTCACCCGGTCCACACGCAGCATGCAGCTGTCAGAGGCTGGAGAGCGCTACCTGCCGCATGCGCGCGTCATGCTGGGCGCGCGAGAGCAAGGCGAACAGGCGCTGGCCGGTGGCCGGGAAGCACTCTCCGGCCCGTTGCGACTGTCTGCTCCGTCCGATTTCGGGAGAAACCTGCTGCTGCCGTGGCTCGACGATTTTCAGCATGAGCACCCCAGTTTGTCAGTGCACCTGAAACTGAGCGACCGGTCTGCCGACCTCATCCGCCAGCCGCTGGACTTTGCCGTGCGCTACGGGGCGCTGCCCGATTCATCCCTGCTGGCCATCAAACTGCTCGACAACAACCGGCGTGCGTTGTGCGCGGCGCCGTCGTACATCGAACGACATGGCGCCCCGGCCAAGGTGGACGACCTGCGGCGACACAACTGCCTTCGGTACATCTGGAGCGAGCAAGTCCACGAACGCTGGCGCTTTACGCTGCCCGGCGGCGAACGCACCGTGGCAGTCACCGGAAATCGCGTCAGCGACGATGCCGATGCGGTGCGCCGCTGGGCCATCGCAGGCGAAGGCCTGCTCTATAAATCGCGACTGGATCTCATCAACGATTTGAAGGCCGGCCGATTGGTCGAGATCTTTCCGCAGGAATACGGCGAGCCCGCGCCGCTGCATTTGATTTGCGCCCACCGCGCGCAACTGACACCCGCCATCAAAGCGCTGAGTGCCTTTCTGCGGGAGCGCTGTATGGCGCTGCTTGCAAGCTATTCCGCGAAAGGCTCGCCATCCGAGTAAAACGGTGCCGACCGACTCACACTGAATTCGCAGCCGGGCGCGGACAACTCGAAGGCTGCACGCTGAACAGCCGCGCTCCGGCGGCCCGCCTTACGATTGCGCGTTGCGGCCCGACGCAAGGTTTGCATGGATCCACGCTGCCACGTCAGTGACAGGAATGGCGTGGCGTTGATTGAACGTCCCGCGCTTGTCCCATGCGACACCCCGCCCTTGGGCAAAAGCCGCACGATACTTGCGCATCATGTTGTGCGGGTCGCGTGCCAACTCGTCGAGCAAATACTGCTCGGTCCACTCTGAGCGGCTGAAGGGACGACCGAGGGCCGCTTGCAGCTTGTCCGCGACTTCACCGTAGGTCACGGTGTCGCCGGCCAGATAGACGATCTCGTTGCGGATACGTGGTTGAGCGAACACGATCTCGGCAGTGAGCGCGCCGATGTCATCGGGCGTTGTCAGCGTCACAGCGGTGTCCAGGCTGCCGAGGGCGTGAACCGCATGGTTTTGCAGGTCGACAACACCAAAGTCCGGCTCAAACAGGTAGCTCATGAACATGCCGGTCGAGATGATGACCCACTCGGTCTTGTGCTGACCGCGCAGCAGTTCGCGCACATCCAACTGCGCATCGAAAATGTCCTGCGGACTGCCGCGACCGATCACATCAAAGTCCACCCCGAACTGCCATGGGAAGTACCTCGGGATACGCGCCTGCAAGGCAGCCCGCGCCAACTTCATTGGCGTGTCGATGCCGGCTGCATAACCCGCGCAGCCGATGACGGTGTCATATTGCGCGAAGACGTCGGCAAGCTCTTCGATGGAGCTTTTCACAAGATCGCCTACGACGATCTCGATCCCGAGACCTCGGATCTGAGCGATATCTTGTTGCTTGCCGGGTGCGCTGGACTCAACGGCACTGGCGCGCAGCAGCACGCTGATCTTCGCGCCGTCCACGCCCTGCGCGCGGCGTGCAAGATTGCGCAGTACAGGGAGACCGAGTTCACCGGCACCGAGCACGAGAATGTTCTGGGACGTAGCGTTAGGATCTGTTTGATTCATCATCTAGCCTGCCAAGGAATGTGTTGCGGCAGTCTAGCGATGCATGGGTGTGCATGGAAGAAGGCACACGCGTGATACTGGGAGCCACGCAGTTGGATCGAGACGAACTTCTCAACTATTCGCAGACCGTATGTGACGGCCTGAGAGACGACGATGATGGATTGCGGCGAGAGGTGCTCGCCCATGCCGGAAGCCGTTGGTCACTCGGCGTCGTCCACACGCTGGGCGTGTACGGCAGACTGCGCCATGCAGAAATCGGCAGGCGCATGCATGGCGTGACTCAACGCATGTTGACGCGCACGTTGCGACAGCTCGAGCGTGACGGCTTGGTGGTCCGTCACGACTTTGAAGAGATACCGCCCAGGGTGGAGTACGAGCTGTCCGACACGGGCATGGAACTGCTCGTTCGCATGGTCCCGTTGTGGACCTGGATCGTCGAGAATGCGGACCGCTTCCGAGAAGCGAGGCTGAATTTCGACAGCGAGCACCGCGATGCAGACGCATAGCCGGCTGGCGTTTCGATTCGCCTACGCGATGTTGGCTCGGGCCCTTCACCCCTCAGGCCGTCGACGCGCCCGGCAGGGTTGGTCCGCGCTTTACACCACGGAAGAGAAGGAGCGCCACGCCGAGCATGATTCCCATGTCTGCGACGTTGAACACCCCTGTTCGCAACTGGCCGATGCCCATGTTCAGAAAATCAAAAACCCGGCCATCGTAGACACAACGATCGAACAGGTTGCTCAGCCCTCCACCCAGAATGCAAGCTGCCGCAATGACTTCGGTACGGCGGAGCGTGGGCGAACGCAGCACCCACACGAACAGGCCGACCAGAATCGCCAGGACGCCATAGATGAAGACGATATTGCGCGTCGCATCCGACATTCCAGCCCCCAGGCTTAGGAACGCGCCGTGGTTATAGGTGGGTAGAACGAGCAGGCTTCCTGAAAGCAATGACACGACTTCGCCGGGCGTCAATATTTGCTTGAATAAAGCCTTCGTCGCCTGGTCGATGATGATCCAGGCGAGCGCGCCAAGCAGCGCAGTGGCAACTCTTTGTTTCGTCGTCATTCGAGAGGTCATCTGTAAGCGGGACCCCATTCTAGTCAGAGTCAGATTCGGGGAACGGCTGCACGGGAGTTGTCCACAACCGCACTGAGGATGTCGACCGGCCGCTCCTGGCCGTAAGCTGCCTGATGCGGCTTTCGTGAACTGCGATTAGGTATTCAGCAGCCGATTCCCGCATGCAGCGAAAGCGATGCCGCTGGCGTCAAAGAAGAAGGGGCCGAAGGTGGCGGCGTCAGCATGCCATCTGACAAAAAAAGGCCCCGGCCGGGACGGGTGGCCGAGGCTAGCTAGGACTGCATGGACGACTAGGGAGAGGGAGGAGCCTCCCCTTAATTTTCCAGGGGCGGAGTCTATGGAAAGGGCCCTGCCGAGGCAATTCAACAATTCTCAGCGGGACCGATGCTGCAAGGATGACGCCTCCGCAAACTGAGGGGTGTCTCGGGCCTCTTGAAGCATTGGAAGCGCTGACGTCATTGGACCAACGTCTGCTCTCTGCTGTGTGGGGAGGGGGGACTGCCACCCTCACCTTGCCCCAGCCTTCCCGGCCCGTCACGGGAAGGCGTCAATCCATTGCAATTGGTTGTAGCCCGTGCGCTTTATGGCGGCTACCACATGCAACGTTTTCGGATCGACATCGCGGCCCCCAGCAACATCGAGAACAGCCCAAGTTTTCTCCCTCGCACAGCGCGCAAACGTACAACCGGCATTTCCACGAGGAACGCCCCCCTTTTTTGCAAGCACGCCCTGCCTTTGTGGCACGCGTGAAAAGTTGATCCGTATCAGGCTAATCGCGTCGGAGCGTTTGACAGTTCCGGCAGCGGCGCCTTTCATAGATGAGCGTGCTGGTGAAAAAACCGAACAAAAAAAGTGGGGAGGGGCACCATGCGACGTTTCAATACTGCGCTCCGTGCGCTTGCGGGGCTGCTGATCGGCGGCCTGATGGCGTGGTCAGGACAAGCCAGTGCGGTACCGGCTTTCGCCCGCCAGACCGGAATGGCATGCATGGCGTGCCATGTCAGTTTTCCTGAACTGACACCCTTCGGCCGCTTCTTCAAGATGACCGGCTATACGCTGGCCAACAACAAGACGATTCCGCTCTCGGGCATGGTGCAGATTTCGCGCACCAACACGCGGACGATCGATCAGGACAACTTCGACTTCGTGCGCAACGGAGACACGGTGCCGCAGCAAGTGAGCCTGTTCTACGCTGGGCGCATTGCGGGGCCCGTGGGTGCCTTCGCACAGTGGACGTACGACGGTGTTGCGCACCACAGCGCGCTGGACAACACCGATATCCGCGCTGCATGGCACCTCACGCGTGAGGACGTTGAGTTCATCTACGGCGTCACGGTCAACAACAACCCGACGGTGTCTGACGTGTGGAACAGCACGCCGGCGTTCGGGTATCCCTATGCCGCGCCCAGCATCGGCGTGCCTCCACTGGCAGGCACCCTTGTCGACGGTGCATTGGCACAGCAGGTGGTAGGCGCCAGCGCATACGCATTCTGGCAGCGCCATATCTACGCAGAACTGGGCGCCTATCGGACTGCCGATCAGGCCTTCTCCGTGTTCCGTGCTGGGCAGGACACGGCAACCCCGGGCGGCGTTGCGCGCTTGAGCGGCGCGAACCCGTACTGGCGTCTGGCATACAACCAGGAGTGGGGTTCGCATTCGGTCATGTTTGGCACATTCGGGTTGCTGGCCAACCGGTATCCCGACAACACCATGCCGGGCACACCAACCGATCGCTTCAAAGACTATGCACTCGACGCGCAGTACCAGTACCTGACCATGACCCATGCGTTCACGGCGCAGATGGCATGGATTCACGAGCAACAGAACTGGCGGGCCAGCTTCCCGAGCGGTGGCATCGGCGCGGGCCCCACGCCGGCCAACCCAACCGATCACCTCGATACCTTCAAAGCCAAGGCGTCGTACTACTACCAGCGCA
Organism: Ralstonia sp. 22086; assembly: GCF_052045975.1. Lineage (NCBI taxonomy): Bacteria > Pseudomonadati > Pseudomonadota > Betaproteobacteria > Burkholderiales > Burkholderiaceae > Ralstonia > Ralstonia sp. 22086. The sequence continues at coordinate 135,412 of NZ_JBQEPZ010000005.1, forward strand.
AGTACGGGGGGTCGGTTGCGTACTTTTCAACAACCGGCAGCGCAGACCCCGGCCTGTACGCTCCAGCGCCTGTAACCGGCAGCGCCAACGGGCGGCCCGACACGCAAGGCCTGATTCTGGAGCTGGACTATCTACCGCATCCGCAGATCAGGCTCGCGCTGCAGTACACGTGGTACCTGAAGTTCAACGGCGCCCATGCCAATTACGACGGCAACGGCAGAAACGCGGTCGATAACAACACGATTTACCTGCTTGGCTGGTTCATGTTCTAGCCGTAGGTCACGCGCGAAGATGCGAGGGGGGAGAACGCCATGAATGGATTCCATCAGCACAGGCGAGTCTGGCTGACCGCGCTGGCAGCGTTGGCGATGATCGGCTTGTCAAACATGGCGGGCGCGCAGGATGGCGAGAAGCTGGCCGCGCAGCTGTGTTCTTCGTGCCATGGGGTGCACGGCAAGAGCGAAGCGCCGATGTTTCCGCGCCTGGACGCACAGGTGCCGCAGTACCTGGAAGCGCAGCTGAAAGGCTTTCGCAACCGCGGCCGGGGTGAGACCGACGCACAGGCCTTTATGTGGGGTATTGCATCGCAGCTGGACGACGCAACCATTGCGTCTCTGGCCGAATACTATGCACGGCAGACTGCACCTGCCGGCCCTGCGGGTGACCCGGCACTGATGGCGCGCGGCAAAGAGATTTTCGAGCACGGCCTGCCTGCGGAAGGCGTACCGGCGTGCGCGTCGTGCCACGGGGCGCAAGCGCAGGGCAACGGAACCTTCCCGAGGCTGGCGGGCCAGCATGACGCCTATCTCTTGCGGCAGATTGCGGTGTTCAAGAACGGCACGCGCGCCAACGCTCCCGTGATGAGCGCCGTTGCACACACGCTGACAGACGACCAGGCGAAAGCCGTTGCTACGTTTTTACAGGCGCAGTAGCGGTCTGCATTTTTTTGATCGTACCGACAACGTACGTGACTGGCCGGAAGCGGCCGATCACGACAGCGTTTCGACAACGAACATCCGCGCTTGCTGGGCTTCCAGACGATCCGCCTTGATCGGCGCATAGGTCTCGGAATTGTAGAAAGCCAGCGCTTGGGCCAGCGTCGGGAACTCGAACACGCCAGCCATCGGCAACGGGTCTTCATCGCCCTCCAGAACCTGCGCGACCGGGCCGAAATGCAGGATTCGCCCACCCGCGTCTTGCAGTGCAGCTTGAAAGCGCGGAGCAAGCGCCGCCTGCTTGGCAGCGTCGAGGATGCGTAGATTGACGTGTACGTATGCCGGCATTGTGCCTCCTAAATAATGCATATACAGTATTGATGGCAGGCACGATTGTCAAACGAGGTAGGCATGAAGGGTTTTGATCCAGAGGCTTTGAAGAACGTTGCAGCGGAGTGCCCAGGCTTCCAGGCACGCGCAACGGCGCGCGCGCTCACGCGTTACTACAACGCCTGTTTCAAGCCGCTCGGGCTCACGGCGGAGCAGTTCAGCCTCTTGGTTGGTATCGGCGAGGCCGAAGGCACGACGCTGGTCGAGCTGGCGGATAAGGCCGGGGTCGACCCCACTACCCTCAGCCGATCTGTCCAGAATCTGGAAAGCCGGGATCTGCTCCATGCCACAGGCGGACGCGGCCGCGCTGGAAAGCAGTTGACCCTCACGACATCGGGGCGTCGGCTCGTGGCCGATGCGCTCCCGGTGTGGAGTTCGGCCCGAGCAGAACTTGCCGAGCAGATGGGCGACAAAGCGCTTCGTTCGGCAACGCAGGCAATGGCGAAACTGGCCAACGCTGCAGGATCTTCGCGGGCGTAATGCTTCAGGTCACGCAGGCCCCGATTTTTTGGACCAACCTGCGCTGCACTGGCGTCTTGAGCGCATGGGCCGTTCGGTAACGAGGTGTCACGTTGGCTTGTCGTGCTGGATGCAAAAAAAGGGGGATGCAGATACCTGAATCTACTGCCGTGAGAAGAGCGTACTCAGATACGCGCGAACGTCACGGATGGCCGCTTCGCGTGCCTGGGCGTTGGCTCCAACATGCGGGCCCAGTTGAACGCATGCATCCTTGAAGGTGAACTCGGAGTGGCTGGCGAGGTTGATCAATATCCCTTTCTCGTCTTCGGCGATCTCGCACGCGCGCACCGTTTGCGAGCCTTTGGCTACGGTGGGTGGCATGTCGAGCGGCAGATCGAATGCATGAGGCGCATCGGGGTACACCGTCATCGCAACGTCGTTACCGGCCTTGCGCAGGCGCTCCACATATGCCTCGCATTTTTGGGGCGGGTCGTAATCGTCGGCAGCGCCATGGAACTCCCGGATGGGGGCATCTACATCGGTGTCGTCCCGATAGCGCGTCATGCAGTCGGGATAAAACGGAATGTATGCCTGGAAGCGCGCACCGCTGGTATTCCACAGCCGGTGAAGCCGGCGCATCGCCGCATACAGCGTGGCCTGCCCGCCGCGCGAAAAGCCCATCAGCACGATCCTTTTGGAATCGATTCTCGGATGATGTGCCAGAACGGAAAGCGCACCATATGCGTCGATGATGAGATTCAGCCGCCCCAGCTGGCTTTGGTCACGACTTGTCGAAACGATGCCTCGCCCCGTGAAGCCGTCGATGGCAAAGGTGGCGATGCCCATGGCATTGAATATGCGCTCCCACATTTCGATGTTGGGGCCAATGCCGCTGGAACCGTGAATGAGCACCACTGCCGGCTGTCGCCCGCTCGCCTGGGCGAGGCGTAGCACGCCTCCCACCATCACAGGCTTTCCGTCTTTGCTGCCGGTCAAGACCTGAGTGTCCGACAGCGTGAACGACGGAATCGCATGCACTTCGACATGCGCCGCAATATCACCGCTTTGCGCGTGCGATGTGGTGGCCCAGCAGCACAGGGCAAGGGCGAAAACAGTCAACCACTTCATTGCCTAGCCTCCTGGCGTCAGCCGTCGGTTTTGAGCGTACCGCGCGAAGTCTGATCGCGCTCCAAAGACTTGAATACTGGCCAAAACAAAGCGACGCAAAGACATTTGCGCCAGCCGGCATCTGATTTCAGTCGATGACAGAAACCTTGATCGGCGTTCCATACGCATGCTGCCGGCTAAGCGCAAACAGCTGACCCAGGCTTAGCCTTTCGTTCCAGATATGGCGTAACTCCAACCCATACCTCGCCTCAACATCCTCAGCCAAGGTTTCGAGCTCAAGGGCGTCAGGAGTCCATTGCCGAGGATATAGCGCTCGGTATATAGCCAGAATCTCATCATCCGGGCTGAGCATCAGCTTCTGCCTATCAGGTAGCGCAAACGCGCCTACAAAGACGAGTAGGAATTCGCGGATCTCCAACTTTGAGGCGGACGGGAAAGCTCTGCGCCAACGCTTTCCCTGACAGCTCCGGCCACTGAACGTTGCAGGCAAGCCCCATCCAAGGGACGCTGACCATAGTAGGGAAACCAGAAGGAGTGCGATAACGATGAATGTGGTCACGACCTACCCATATTGGAAATGGAGATTCGGAAACCGCCCAGCCCACGAAATGCCGGCAAAGTCTTTACAGCCAGTTCTAAGGAGTGGTCCTATCGGCGGGCTTCAGCGTTTCGCGCCGTGCAATTTGTCGGCTCCTTGACTATAGGGCACTGCGCAAGGGCCTCGACTTTTACCGAGCCATTCGCGTTTTTATATGGGCCAAAGCATTCCTGCGCCTGGCGGTACAGCTTCCATTGCTCGGCGCAGCTGAGGCCATCGGTTTCCGTTGAGGGTGCAGCGGCATCGACGACCGCAGGCGCGGCGGGGGCCGATACGGAACGCTTCGCCCGCGGGGATTCCGTGGATTGCTGCAAGCGAAATAGCGCTTCTCGTTGCTCCGCCGGGCTTGGCGCATCGTTTCTTAGCGTCATGGCTTTGGCGTTGCCTCGGTATTTATCGGGCACAACGTCGCCATAGTGCACAACGCCTTTCTCATCCACCCATTTTGAAACCTGGGCCTGGGCCATGCCGGCGCCAAGCAGCGCCAATGCCAACGCGATCGATACACACCAGTTGCGCGCGAAGAGGGCTCTCATGAACATGCATCGGCTCGCTAGTTTTTGAAGGGAGGGAGCTTATTTGGGCGGCCACCGATCACACATGCCCGGCGTACCGGAACGTCGGTGCAATCCAAGCCTTGAAGCAAAGAAATCTCTGTCCGGATTCTCACTCTACGCGACTTGCATTGAAATCCCCCGCCCGTCTCGGGGAACCGTCTTGCTGCTGTTATTGGTTATAGCCCCGCCGCTCTATGGCGGCTAACACGTCCCACGTTTGCGGATCGACATCGCGGCCCCCCGAGCGACATCGATACGTACGCATCAATCGCATCCACAATGCCTTTGATGAAGGCCGGCGGGAATGGGTGTGCGCAGACCCGTCGCACAAAGCCACTACAATAGCGCCCCTTCGCCGGTGGCCCCCGCTCCTGATATCCCGTGCAGGCGCATGCCTCCAGCTGCACTCCAGAAGCCACATTCCTATGATGTCAAACGCCTGCGGCGTCGATTTCGGCACGTCCAACTCCACCGTTGGCTGGCTGAGATCGGACGCACCCACCCTGCTGCCGCTCGAAGACGGCAAGGCCACGCTGCCTTCCGTCATCTTCTTTCATGCCGAAGACCCGACGGTCAGCTACGGCCGTGCCGCGCTGGCCGACTATCTTGCCGGCTACGAGGGCCGCCTGATGCGCTCGCTCAAGAGCCTGCTCGGCACGTCGATGATGGACGACAGCACCGAGGTCATGGGCCAGGCCATGCCTTTCCGCAAGCTGCTCGCGTATTTCATCGGCGAACTCAAGCGGCGTGCCGAGCGCGCGGCCGGCCATGAATTCCGCCGCGCCGTGCTGGGCCGCCCCGTGTTCTTCATCGACGAAGATCCCAAGGCCGACCAGCTCGCCGAAGACACGCTCTCGGAAATCGCGCGCGACGCTGGCTTTGACGAGATCGCCTTCCAGTACGAGCCCATCGCCGCCGCGTTCGACTACGAGGCCGGCATCAGCGGTGAAGAACTTGTGCTGGTGGCGGACATTGGCGGCGGTACGTCGGACTTCTCCCTGGTGCGCCTGTCGCCCGACCGCGCGAAACGCCTTGACCGCCGTGACGACATCCTCGCCAACGGCGGTGTTCACATCGGTGGCACCGACTTCGACCGCGCCTTGAGCCTGGCCAGCGTGATGCCGCTGCTGGGCCTGAACAGCACGCTGCGCAACGGCAAGGCGATGCCGTCCGGCCAGTATTTCGACCTGGCGAGCTGGCACACCATCAACCACGTGTACACGCGCAAGGCGTGGACGGTGGTGATGGACAACTACCGAGATGCCGCCGACACCGAAAAACTCGACCGCCTCATCCGCCTGATCCGCGAGCGCGCCGGCCACTGGCTGGCCATCCAGGTGGAAGCCGCCAAGATCGCGCTGTCGGACGCTCCGGTGGCGGAGATCGACCTGCACCGCATCGCGCCCGAGTTGAAGCAGCCCGTCACGCGCGAGGACTTCGACCAATCGATTGGGAAGCTGGTCGGCAAGACGGTCTCGACGGTGCAGGCCATGCTGAAGACGGCGGGCGTTGCAGCGGAAGCGGTCGATACCATTCTCTTTGCCGGCGGCTCCAGCGGGGTGCCGTTGCTGCGCGAGCAACTGGCGCAAGTGCTGCCGTCGGCGCGGCGCGTCGAGGGCGACCTGTTCGGCGGGATCGGTTCTGGCCTGGCGCGCGATGCAGCGCGCAAGTTCGGCTGATGGGCGGCGGGACGTTTCGAGCGTATCGAACCAGACAACCCCGGGCGCGGCAGGATGTCTCTAAAGGAAAACCAGATGAAGCTCCTAGCCATCTCCGGCAGTGCCCGCCGCGATTCCGTCAACACGGCGCTACTGCTCGGCTTGAAAGACGTTGCCCCTGAGGGCGTTGAGCTATCGGTATTCCATCGCCTCGACACCTTGCCGGTCTTTTCCCCTGACCTGGAAGGGAAACAGACACCCGCCGAAGTGCTGGAATTCCTGGCGCTCGTGTCCGGATGCGACGGAATCATTATTGCCAGCCCCGAATACGTTCGCGCGATTCCGGGAGGGCTCAAGAACGTCATCGATTGGATGGTCTCGCGATTCGAAGTCATCGGGAAACCCATTGCGCTCGCACATGCATCTCATCGTGGCGACGACATGCTCACATCGCTCCGGCTGGTGCTGTCCACCGTCAGCGATCAGTTTCTCGAAGACGTATTTCTGCGCATCCCGTTGATTGGAAAAATGCCAGACGAAATCAAAACCCTACTGAAGGTGCCTGAGCGGCAGTCCGAAATGCGCGCATTTCTGTCGGCTTTCGTGGCTGCGATTCGCTCTCGGCAGACAGCTTCAACAGCCAACGCCTAGCTGCCACTCCGACCTAACGCAGGCATTCCCACCCGTCACGGGACTGCGTCAATCTCTTGTTATTGGCTGTAGCCGCCCGCGCCAAGTCCAATGCCCGCCAGGCGCATCTCGGTTGCCGGATCGCTCCTTGCGTGTGTCTATAACGTTGAAGATGACGTGATTGCGCATTGCGCATTCTTCCATGGTCATTGGCGCTGAATGCTGCAATGCTGCAATACTGGCGCACAGAAATAACGCACACCGGAGGCAACATGACACGCACCACCGACTACCGTGGCTTTCAGATTCATGTGGAGCTTGCTCAGACGTCTGAGGACATGTTTGATGTGTGGTTCCGGATCGAAGGGCCGATGGAGCCTGCGGGCGTGGCAGCCCTCGGCAAACGGATCAAGGCCCATGGCGGCCCGTTTTCACGGCGATGGGCGCACTTGGTGGGGGAGGTGGCGGGGCGCGCCGCAGTGGACGTCATTCTTGGCCCTGAGGACGTCCCTCCAGCGACGCAGGAATGGTGAGCGCGCTGGTGGCTTACCAAGTGCAGATGGCTTGGTCGGTCGGCATTGGCAGATCGGCCTTCGGCTCTGCGCTTGTGAGCGCGTGCACCTGGACGCTGGGACGCGCGGGTTCGACATCACCAAAGATCATTGCGACGGGGACTTCAGTGGCATCGCGGCCGGTGCCAATCCGCAGGAGCCCCATGGGCATCGATCCGTTTGATGGATCGAGCAGATTCCATCGATTGCCAAGGTACACCTCCACAAATGCGTGGAAGTCAGGTGGGCCGAGGGCAGGGTCGGCTCCGTAATTGACGCTCGTCGCGAAGCGGGCCGGAATGCTGAGCGCACGACACAACGCGATCATCAAGTGGGCGTAGTCCCGGCATACGCCATGCCGATCCACCAATGTGCTGACCGCAGAGGTCTGCTCGCTCGTGGAAAGCGGAATGAATTCCACGTACCGGCAGACCCAATCCCGAATCGCAAGGACAAGCGCGTACCCGCGCTGATATCCGCCAAACTCCCGGCGCGCAAACGCCATGAGGCGGTCTGATTCGCAATATCGGCTAGGGGCTAGGAAGGGAATAACGTCCAGCGGTAAATCCGCCACCCGCACCTCAAACAATGACTGAGGCGGCGTGAGCAAGTGATGCATATCAACGGTCGCAACATAGTTGATAGCGAGATGGCCGCGCGGTGCCTGCACCCGTAGATGACGGTTGAGCAGGCCCGGCTCAGTCTGAAGCGTGGTCGGAACTGCAGGGGTCAGTTGCAGCGATTCGGCAACGATGGTCTGCCGCGCAGTCTGCGCTGCATGGAAGTTGAAGATGAAGTCTGCAGACTGATCGTGAATCTCATAAGTTAGGCAGATCGAGTACTGCATTCGAACCATGCGCGCTCCTGGTGCCCAGCATTGCTGGGCTGCTTGATTGGATGATGGCGCCTGAACAGGCCACCGGGCAGACGTTCCGAGTTGGGCATCACAGAACCCTCTACTCGCCCGCCATGGACTGGCCAGGCACGAGCCCATCGATGATTTCCTCGGCGCCATGCGTGGCCGCGCGCTTTGCAGCGCCTACGTTGTCCCATGGCTCGCCTCTGAGGCGAAAGACGCGGGAACGCTCATCGTCCATCGTCTCGCCTTCACGGCAGATGACGACCGAGACGCTGTACGCACGGTCGGGGCGTTTTTCGTGCCACTCGCGTGGCGGGTTGAAGGGGTAAATCAGGGGGTAAATCGCGAACCCTTTGTAGAAGGATGTCGGGTAGGTATCCATGGCGGATCTCCCATAGGAAATGCAGGCAGGCCGGAGCGACTAAGCGTGATGCTTTGAGGGCAAGACGAGAATTCCCCGGGGCGGGTGAAGTGCGGGCCGTGCCGGAAAACCGGCTCGGAAAGGCAGCGTGGGTGGCTGGATCGAGGTGGGACGTCGGCGACGCGTCGATCAGAGGCGAAGCAAATTTTTCTTGTGCCGGGGCCGATGATGGCCCCGCTGAAATCCGTACCTCACTCTACTCCGATATCGGGATCGTGGGCCCGGGTATTTCTGGGGGCGCTGCACGTCACATTGCGCGCTGTGATGCTGTGGGTTGCCAGGTCAGCAATGCGAGTCGTTCATCCGCAGAGCTGTCACCCTTACCACGCCCCATCTGCTCAGCATTCCCGCCCGTCACGGGAATGCATCACTCTGTTGTTATTGGCTGTAGCCCCGCCGCTCTACGGCAGCTAACACATCCCACGTCTGCGGATCGACATCGCGGCCCCGAGCGACATCGAAACGTACCCAACGCCACCCGATCGCCGCAGCGCCACGCCCTGAGCGTGGGTGCGCTGCGCGTGTCGCGAGGTCTCAGAGGCCGAGATCGCTCAGGCCAGGATGATCGTCCGGACGGCGCCCCAGCGGCCAGTGATACTTGCGCTCGGATTCCTTGATCGGCATGTCGTTAATGCACGCATAGCGGCGTTGCATCAGGCCGTCTTCGCCGAACTCCCAGTTCTCGTTGCCATAGGAACGGAACCAGTTGCCCGAGTCGTCGTGCCATTCGTAGGCGTAGCGGACGGCAATGCGATTTCCGCCGAATGCCCACAGTTCCTTGATCAGACGGTACTCGTGCTCCTTCTTCCATTTGCGATCGAGAAACGCCTGCGCTTCCGCCCGATTGTTCGCAAACTCTGCGCGATTGCGCCATTTCGTATCGAGCGAATAGGCGAGCGCGACCTTGGCGGCATCGCGCGAATTCCAGCCGTCTTCTGCGAGACGGACCTTTTCCTTGGCCGATTCCAGCGTGAACGGCGGAAGCGGCGGACGAACTGCTGGCTGTTGAGTCGACATGACGGCCCTCCTTTTTCAGATTAGCGATTGGGTTGCATTGCACTTCATGCGTTGCGGATCGCCCGACCCGCGACGCGATGAACTCAGAACGGCTTGGTCGGCAGGTACTTGCCGTTGAGCGTGATGACGGCACGCTCGCCGCCTTCGGGGTCCGGCACCTTCTGGATATCGAGCTTGAAGTTGATTGCGCTGATGATGCCGTCGCCAAACTTTTCGTGCACGAGCGCCTTCAATGTCGAGCCGTACACCTGCACCATTTCGTAGAAGCGGTAGATGGTGGGATCGGTGGGCACGCCGCCCGGAATGCTGCCGCGCACGGGAATGGTTTGCAGCAAGCGCACGGCGTCGGCATCGAGTCCAAGGCGCTCGCCGACCAGCTTCGCCGCGTTCTCCGGCAGCGCGTGCTGACCGAGCAGCGCGGCTGTCGTGTACGCAACGCTCAAGCCCGTGCCTTCGTTGATGGCTTCAAACGTGAGGTTCTTGCGCACCTTCGCGTCGATGATGGTTTCCGTCAACGCTTCGCGCGCGTTTGGCGTGACTTGCGATTGGGTCATGATGTTGCTCCTTGAACAAGACAACGTGGTGAGATCTGCAGTCGGAATAACGCGCTGGAAATCAGTGCGCAGCCACGCACTCGGCGGGTGTTGCGGTGACATCGGGATGCGCCGCGAGCGGCACGAACCGGCGAGTCGCGGCGTCGAGCGCGTCGATCGAACCGGATTCGATGTCGTAGACCCAACCGTGCAGATTGAGGCGGCCCTGCGCGAGCGCCAGTGCAACGCAGGGATGGGTCTTGAGGTTGTTGAGTTGCACGATGATGTTCTCGCGCACCATCGAGTCGACGCGCGCGCGCTCGCTCGCATGTTCACGCGACTCGTTGACCAGCTTTGCCGAGTCCGCGTAGCGCAGCCAGTTCGCGACGGCAGGCATATGGTCCAGGCACTTGCACGTCGCGATGGCCGTCATCGCGCCGCAGTCCGAGTGGCCGCATATCACGACGTCCGTCACGCCAAGCGCGGCCACTGCATATTCGACCGTAGCCGACACGCCGCCAGGCTCGGGACCGAACGAAGGCACGATGTTGCCGGCATTGCGAATCACGAACAGATCGCCCGGTTCGCGCTGCGTAACCAGTTCAGGAACCATGCGGCTATCGGAGCAAGAAATGAACAGTGTGCGCGGCGTCTGGCTGGTGGCCAGCTTGCGGAACAACGCCTTGCGTGCGGGCACGACGTCCCGTTGAAACTTCAGAAAACCTTCGATGATCTCTTGCATGGTCTGCTCCGTTCAATCTGGCGTTCGCAACGTCGGTCAGTGCGATGCGTTGAACAGAGAATGGACCCGCCCCGTCATAGTGTCCAAGACGGGTTTATGATGCTCACCATAGGCAATACCAATAGTTAGAGGACGAGGGAGTTCGCCATGCTGTTGCGTCATATCCGTTACTTCCTGGCCGTCGCGGAACACCGCAATTTCACGCGCGCCGCCGAGGCGCTGCATGTTTCGCAGCCCACGTTGTCGCAGCAGATACGGCAACTGGAAGACGCGCTGCGCACTCAGTTGCTGGACCGTTCAGGGCGGAACGTGCAACTCACGGATGCCGGTGCGGCGTGGATGCGCTATGCGAAGCTCGCGCTGCAGGATCTGGATGCGGGCGTGCGAGCAATACATGACGTCGGTGAACTGAGCCGCGGCAATCTGCGCCTTGCCGTGACGCCGACCTTCACGGCGTATCTCGTCGGCCCCGCGATCGATCGTTTCTATAGCCAGCATCCCGGCATCGCGATCGACATTCAGGAAATCACGCAGGATCAGATCGAAGCGCAGCTCGCCGATGACAGGCTCGACGCCGGCATCGCGTTCGAGTCCTCTCACAGCGCGGAAATCGACAGCGAGCCGTTGTTTCGCGAGACGCTGAGCCTCGTCGTCGGCGGCGGCCACGCGCGCGCAAAGCGCCGCAAGCCGCTGTCAGCGCAGGACTTCGCCAACGAACGGCTGGTGCTGCTGAACAAGGCGTTCGCGACGCGGCGTTACATCGACGAATACTGCTCGCGGAACCAGATTCGCCCTCAGGTCGCCATCGAGGTCAGTTCGATCAGTGCAATCGTTGAGATCGTTCGGCGTGGGCAGCTCGCAACCGTACTGCCCGACGGCGTCGCGCGCGAGCATACCGAGCTGCACCCCGTGCTGCTCGACCCGCCGCTGCCGGCCCGCACGGCCGTGCTGCTGCAACGCAAGGATGCGTATCGGACGGCTGCGACCAAGGCCTTCGTCCAGGTGTTGAGGGAATTGACGGAGAACTTCCAACGCTGATGGGATGCGCGTTACGTGCCGGTCTCTTCGCTTGGCGAGTCGCGCGCTGTGATCTTCAGCTGACGCAGCACGCTCCCTCTCCCCTGGCCTAACCACTGTGGCATCCCCGCCCGTCACGGGAATGCATCAATCTGTTGTTATTGGCTGTAGCCACGCCGCTCTATGGCGGCTAACACGTCCCACGTTTGCGGATCGACATCGCGGCCCCCGAGCGACATCGATACGTAGGCATCAATCGCATCCACAAAACCTTTGATGAAATCCGGCGGGAAGGCGTGCGCAGAGAGGTGTTGAAGCTCTGCGCGCAGCATGCCCGGCCGGCATTGGCCGTGGCTGCACATGGCGGTGCGTGTGCGCTTGAGATACGCCTGTGCTGCGATGGCGCCGTTCAGGTAGGTGCGGTTCTTGGTGAGCCTGCCTGTGTCGGATGACGTGGGCGCTGGGCTGGGTGGTGGTGCTGGTGGAGATGGGTACGACGCTGGTCGCGTCTCGTCTGTAATAGGCATGGAGCCTCCGTGAGTATTGATTGGAGGTCCGCCTTCTCGTCGCCAAACGAGGTGGCGGGCCCGACGGCGGGGTTGGCGAACCGGTACTCACGGCAACCGGCAGACCTTGCGGTCTCCCCACCCGGCCCGCCATAGGAGGCATGCGCGAGTGTGCCCGAGCGTATCCGCCAAGCGGATGCTCGTTGTGAGTATGTCGAGTCGCCAAACCCGGCTGCCGTTGGTGCGGCAGCGGGATGGATTATAGCGACGGGGGCTGCTTCCAACTTCTGATTCTGTGCACCGAACCTCCGGGCTCCAATGGTCCCGCGCGCACTGCGAAATGTGGTCCAACGCGAGCGGCGGTTGCCCCTCCGCCAAGCACGTCCGCTCTTCTACCCCTCGCCGTTGTCCTGCAGACAGCCGAGCGCCGCAGTTTTAGGTGCGCGTGTCGACCTTAAACATTCGATCTCGACAGTCCGAGGGCGACACGCCACCCTCGGACACGGGCGCATGGCCCTCAGAGGCCCGAACACGGCCCAAAAACATCCGACACATCGGACCTCCGAGACCCGAGCTTGGCCCTCAACCCCCCGACGTTGACCCTTTGAGGCCGACGCTCCACCGTCTGAGGCTCACCGCCGGCAGTCTGAGGTCGAAATTTTCGAGCTTGGACGGCGGAAGGTGGGTGTTTGGGGGTCAAGCTCCGCCCTCGGAGGCCCGAGCTTGACTGTTGGAGGTCCACGTTCGGACCTCAGAGGCCCGTCATCGGCAGTTTCTGGCCCGTGCGCCGCCCTTCGACATCGGCGCGCAGAGGCCGCCGTGCTGCCGTCGCAGCCGCCCCGGGTTCTGTCAAATGTGGTGACCTGTCTTGATATCGGGGCGGTGGCAAACCAATCTCGCCGGGGTCGCGTCAACGGGCGCGACCTTGTTATTACGTAGAGAAGGAATGCAATGTCACAGAACCTGATTTCGCTTCAACTCACCACCGCAGACCTGAGCGCCATCGATGCCGCGCTGAAGACGCTCGAAGACAAGTTCGTCGGCCTGATCGACCTGTCGATCGAGCAACGCAGCACGGTCACCAAGATGGGCGACAAGTCGGAAGCGTTTTGCCGCAAGGCCGTTGAAGTGCTGGGCAACAACCCCGGCGTGCTGGCGGCCAACTACAACTTGGCCGAGGTGAAGCGTGACCTCGCAGCATTCGACGCCCTGCGCCCTCGCCTCGTCCGCGTGGAAAAGCTGGTTGAAAAGATGCGCGACTCGCAGATGGCGCTGGGTAGCGATTTGATGACGGCCTCGCTGGAGGGGTATGCGTACCTGAAGGTGGCCGGCAAGGGCGAAGCGCTGGATACAGCTCGGGCGGCGCTTTCGGTGCGGTTTAACCGGGGGCCGAGGAAGAAGGTGGAGGAGAGTGTGCAGTGAGGTGATGGGCTGCTGATGGTGGCCTAGATTTGGAAAAGCCCGCGATGCTTTTTGGGTCGCGGGCTTTTTCTTTGGCTTTGCTCGTTACGCCTTGGGGGCCGAAGGTCCCCCGAACAAATCCAACAAATGCCCGTGGTTAAGCCATTTATCTTCCAGTCCTCTGAGACTTGCCCCCAAACTTGCCCCCATAGGTAGGCATTCATCCGTTGCAGCGGCCAGGGCACAACTAGAACGGCTACCCATGAAAGCACACCATTGGGCCAACGGCGGCACAGATCTAATGTCACGAAACGTCAACGTAAACGGACCTCATTCAAATCGGCCATCCCTGGCGCGATCACGCTTGGTTTCGTTCTGCCGTTCTTCGTCTATGTTTCTCGCTAGCACTGCCCCCGCTTGCATTGCCACCGCGCGGAGTTCTGGATGTGACTGCACCTGTACGCTGTCCAACAGTCGGGCGTTCTCCTCAACAATGGCCGCTCTTGAACCGCTCCAGGCCGATGGCCAGAATCGTTCGATAAACAACTTAAGAACACTCTCTTTACTTGGGGCAGCGGCAAGGAGCATTTGCGCCTGCTCCGTCCACGTTGGAGCCGCCCCGTTTTTAGGACCGTAGGCGAAAGTCACAACGGAGGCGGCAACTGCAAACCTAATCGTTGGGTCTTCAGCGCACCATGCGGTGAGCACATCGGCGGGAATCACGTCTATCCAGTTCGCCCCCAATGTTGGCGTCGGCTGGAACTCAAGTACTGCAGCCTCGCGCTCCTCGGTGCTTCCGCCAAACAAGGCATCTAACACCGCCCGTGGCTGCGCACTGGCGAGGGCGACAAGAAATTCGGAACAATCAAATACGTATGCTTCGCGTGACTCAACAGCGCGACGAACCGCCATAGCCGCATCAGCAGCAACAAGCGCGGCATTTGGTCCAGTAACGCAAAATTTCACTAACTGACCAAGGTTGTAGTCATCGCTCGCGTTTCGCCTCCGGAACGTTGGCCTTCGTAAGAAATCGCGACCGCAATCAAGCAACTCTTGCGGCGCGGGCAGCCCATCGGTTTGATCGGAAAACAGGCGCAAATAGAGGATGTCCACCGCCACGTAGTAGCCGTCTGGTTGCTCCGCAATCTCAGCGAGTAGGTCGGCAAGAACCTGCCCGCTTAATTGAGAGGTAGTCCTCGCGTACGCTAAGTTCTCATATCTGCGCACAGGGACGTGACCGCTCTTTAGTGCTCGACTCAAGCGCTCCACGCTACGATCATCGAGAACCACGCTGGAATTTAGAGTCGGCAGCCACGGCAACAAGAGCGAACTGAAAAATGCGCCGTCTAGGAGTTCATGGGCAAGTTCGCGATCGTGATCCCATAGCTCGGCAACAAATCCGATAAGTACGCGGATGTCCAACTGTTCTGACGGAGTTTGCTCTAGTTGGCCCACAAGGAGTGTCCATGTAGCGCGAACATCTTGGGCCGCGCGGGCAAGCCCGCGCCCGAAAGATGCAGCTCTCACACCGCCGACTAACAGGTCAGGCAACACTGATCTAAGCGTGTCGTAATCTATAGCGACCGCACAGCCAAGCTCAATTGCAAGGTTCTCCATCCGCTGATATGGAGCCATTGGATCATCTTCATCGGCTTCCAGCGTTTCCATTCCTTCCCAATCTGTGGGATCTCCTTGCACCACTGCACGGGCCCTATCGGCAAGGTTTCCCGGTCTAAGCATGATCTCCAATGCTGCTACGCGGGATGTTAAATCTGGAGAAAGCTGGCCGGAATCGAAGCGAATAATCTGCCGGCATCCTCTCCACCCCTCCGGCCAAAATCCAACGGCCGCGATCTTGGTAGAAAAAGACTCCAACTCGTCATACATATGAGCCCAAGTCCATAGCGGACGGAACTTCTCACCTAACAAGCGCAGAAGTTCAGCCGTGAGTATCCCTTCCCCGAATGCAAGGCGATCTATGAGCACCAGTGCTGAGCTATACCAAAGTCGCTGTTCAACTGACGTTCCTGGCCGGTAACCAAAGTCTCGGGGCCTAGCTCCAAAATCAAACTCCCACGCCGGACCGAAATGAACGGCCTGAAGCACGCTCTTAAGCGCGGCAAGACCAAGCTTTTGCTCGCGGCGGTCAGCAGATCTCAGCAGCCCCTCTGTTACTTGAAGACGCTGCTCGATAGTGGCGTGCGTTCCAGACAGATAGAGCGGGAAGAGCGAGGTGAAGATATCTGTCGCCTGCTTGCGAGTTCGATCATCCACTCCATCCACCGCCACTCGCGCCAACAGCGCTGCGCAACGCTCAAACAATGCGGCGTCATATGCGATGGAACGGAGGACGGGCACGTATTTTTGCCATGCATAAGTGCTGAAGCATTCTGCATTTTCTGAACTTCTTTCCAGCGCCAAGAGGGCGAAATCAGGCGACACAGGAGCGACGTTCTGAAACATCGCCATACCTAGTTCGTTTAATGAGAAGACGTCCCCAAGAAGCCCGTTCGGTTCGAGCCAAGACCGGACAATCCTCTCCGCTGAAGGGTGTCCATGCAAAAAAGACAGCCGCCTTGAGAACGACCGGGCCAGTCGGTCAGCGCCCTTCTGCAAGAGCGCTTGCTCTATTAGGCTGTATGGGATGCCATCAAGAGCGCGAGCTGCAAGACGGTTCGCAATTGCGTGAGGAAGGACAGCGCGCCACACCCCGCGCCGCTGAACCAAATTTCGATGAAAGAGCTCGTCGACGTGCCGATATATCTCGGCCGCATTCTGATTCGCTAACGCGGCTAAACGCGAAAGTTCGCCGCCATCCCCTGACAAGGACTCGCCCTCGAACGAATAGACAAGTGAGCATACCTGGGCTGCAATTAGGAGAGCGTTGTCATGCTGGTGACGCTGTCGGAAGAGTCGATCAAAAAGCTCATCGTTCGACAATCCAGCGATAGAGCCCGAACGCTTGACCGTTTCGGCCAGTGCTATGGCGATTCGAGCATTACCACCTGAAACCTCCGCGAGGGTACGCGCATCCACGCGAGACAACTGCGGATACCTGCGTGCGACTAACTTCTCAATCAGCTCAGGTGACGACGTGTCGAGTGTGACAACCCTAGTTTGCTCGGGCTGATCGTCTCGGACATCGTATTCGATAGTAAGAACACTGACGGTGCTCCCTTGCTTGCTGCACACGTCGGCAAGCCTTCGGTGCAAATCCGGTGGACAGTTATCTACGACAAGAACGGCTCTCGTGCCGGTGGCAATTACATCTGAAGCTAGGCCGATGGGTTGTGGAGAGGGGTCGTCGGAGAGATTGGTATAAACAGCGAGCGAAGGTGCTAGAGCACGCGCACCGATCCGAGAATCGAATAGCGCCTGAGCCAACCTCGTTTTGCCGACACCCGACAAACCGACGAGCCGAACGACGCTCCCCGATCTAGCTAACTCGTCTCGTAAGTCGTCGATACACTGAGGTATTGGTTGTGCAGGCGCATCGTTTTGCTCTCCCATGTGCAAACGAAGCTTGCCATCCACCAGGTATTCGTCCTCAACGTTGCCTCCTGCCCATGGGCCATAGGGATGCCAACCGGCGAGCGCTCTTCCGACGCGCTCCCGCGTCCATGTGATAAGCCCCGGAAATTGCCGGACCCACGTGGCGAGGCGCGTCCGATCATAAAAGTCTGTGTGAAGGTCGTCGGCATGTTCCACGTCGACAAGCGCCTCTCTCATAGCTGCCTTTCGTGCTCGGAGAGGTCCATCTGCTGTCGAGCCATGAGAACTCACGATGATGTAGGCCCCCATCTCGTGAGCGAGGTCTTGGATAACGGATCGTATCGCTCCAGAGGGCCGCATTTCGGTAAGAATTTCGGCCCTCGGCATATCCGGTGTTTTGACCTGAAAGCCGGTGGATTCGCGAGGCACAAAACCGTCAATAGCGGCGGTTACAGGCAGGGCCACACGCACGTCCAATCCACCATCTGCGGCGGTTTGAGCGCCTCCCCATGTGACCGCCACAGGCGATAACCCGCGCTGAAACAACTCTGCTTCGCACAGACGGCCAACCAACTCCCGCAAATCAATATCGTTTAGTCGCGATATGTCATCCGGCGTGATATCAAACACGATGTTCCTTTTTTATTCTGTACTGGTCGGCTCTTGTCCTTTCCCAGTCTTAAGTTGACTGATACCGGACTACGCGTGCCGAGCGTAACTCTCGCCTCAACAACGCAACTCATTCATCCGCTTACGGATGTAGTTCAAATTGTCCCGCCAAGGCGACATCTGCTGCGTAGTCACAGACAGCCGCAAAATCCCATCTCGCTCCGCCTTAAGCCGCGCACACTCCGCATTAACACTGCTGACCTGCTGCTGAACCGCAACCGCCTCAGCCGCCAAGTCCCGATCCCGCTGCGCCATCCGCTGATCCCACTGCCGCGCAAGCTGCTCTTCAGCGCGCTTCGCCGCTGCCGCAGCCTCTTCCATCTCACGCTGACGAGCGTTGCCCGGCGCCTCGGTGGGCGCATTGCCAACGAGCGCGCGCATCGCCTGCCCGCACGGTGCTTCCGTGTAGACCGTCTGTCCGTTGATCACGCATTTGTTGACGCCGGCCGGAGGCGTGGTGGCTCGTGCTGTGGGTTGCTGCACTGTGGGCATCGGCTGACGCTGCGGCGGCGTCGCGATGGGCGCCGGCTGTGTTGAAACGGCCTGCTGGCTCGGCACGGCTGTGCCATTGCCAGTGAGCCGCAATTGCTTCGCGGCGATGTAGACGACCAAAAGAACGGCCACCCACACCATCAAGGAAATAATCCAGTGCACACCCTGCTTGGCGCCCTGGGGTGGCTTGCCATACCAGCGGGCGTATTCCTTTTGCCAGTCGGGATTGCGCAGCTGCGGCTCTCGACGGTCTCTGAACCAATCGCGATCTTGTACTCCCACGCCCTCACCCCTTTCTATGGCGGCTTGTTTGTTATTCGCTGGAACTGCGCCGGACATAATCCGCTGGTCGGAAATAAATGGTGCGCCTGCTCCCGGCGAGGACCTACGCTACAACGAATTTATTCGGCGCGAAATGCCACAAATTGGGGTATCGAACGCTCGCCTTGCTAAGGCTCAAAAATAGATAACGCCTTGCGACTGTCAAACGCCCTTCCCCGGCTGTTCGCCTGCTTCGACGTTTCTCTTTGATTTTTAAGGAGAAAGCGACGTGTGACGGACGCGGCCGAAACTGCGGCCTTTTGCAGGCAAACCCCGGGCGCTACTTCGGTCGTAAATCGAAAGGGTTAGGCGCATGCCTGCATTACGCCGCGCGATACGGTACGCAGAAAAATGCGGTCGAGTCGGAGAATGCGGACAATAAAAAACCCGCGACGCTCAACGCTTCGCGGGTTTTTTGGGGCATCGCTCATCAAACGCTGCCAGTAACTTGGTGGACCGAAGGAGGATCGAACTCCCGACCTCCGCATTGCGAACGCGGCGCTCTCCCAGCTGAGCTATCGGCCCGTGGAAAATGAGTCTACCCGAACTCCCCGGGCCCTTTCAATCGGGGGTTTAACCCCCGTTTTCCATGCCCGGATTGCCTTCCATGCCGACAATGCGCGGCGTGTTCAGCGGCCTTGCGGTCACTTCGCGCTGGTCGCGCAGCCAGTCGGCCAGCACGTCCCACACGGGGCGGCCGCCGGCCTTGCGGGCTTCGGGCGATACGGCGGCCCAGCCGGCCACTTTGTAGCGGCGGTCGGCGTCGATGGGCTTGCCGCTTCCCGGCCCCAGGCGCATGTCGGTAATGCGCTGGCCCATCGGCTTGGTGGGGTCGATGGTGTAGCGCAGGCCGCCGGTGCGCACCATGTCGCCGCCCTGTTGGTAGTACGGGTCCGGGTTGAACAGGTTGTCGGCCACGTCTTCCAGCACGGTCTTGATGGTGGCGCCCGTCATTTCGGTCAGCGTGGTGGCCGGATAGGTGATGGCGGTCTGGGCCATCAGCGCTTCCATGGTCAGGGCCTCGCCGGGCAGCAGCGTGGTGCCCCAGCGGAAGCCGGGCGAGAAGGCAATCTCGGCGCCCTGCGCGTGCATCAGGCCATCAACGATGAGCTGGTCGAACGTGCCGTTGAAGTTGCCGCGCCGGTACAGCAGGCCGCGGTTCGTGGCCAGCGTTTCGCCCAGCTTGTCTTGGTACGGCGCCCGCACGCGGTCAATCAGCGCGGTCATGGCGGGGTCGGGCGGCAGCAGGTTGGCAAACACGGGCAGCAACGTATAGCGGATGTCGCGCACGGTGCCGCCGCGCACATCCAGATCGAGCACCCCCACAAACTTGCCGTTGGCGCCTGCGTTGGTGACGAGCGTCACGCCGCCCGCGTTGCTGACCTTGACGGGCGCTGGCACCGCATCGTGCGTGTGGCCGCCCAGGATGGCGTCCAACCCGCGCACGCGCGAGGCCAGCTTCAGGTCCACATCCATGCCGTTGTGCGACAGCAGCACGACCACCTTGGCGCCCTTGCCGCGCGCCTCGTCAATCATCTTCTGCAGCCGTTCTTCCTGAATGCCGAATGTCCAGTCGGGCGTGAAATCTGCCGGGTGCGCGATGGGCGTGTACGGAAACGCCTGCCCGATGATGGCGACCGGCACGCCGTTCAGCTCGCGGAGCACGCACGGGTCGAACACCGGGTCACCAAAGTCGGCGGTCTGGATGTTCTGCGCAACAAAGGCGACCTTGTTCTTGAAATCGTGATCGACCACGTGGCGCACGCGGTCGGCGCCGTAGGTCATCTCCCAATGCGGGGTCATGACGTCCACGCCCAGCGCAAGGGCCGCGTCGACCATGTCCTGGCCGTTGGTCCACAGCGCGGTGGCAGAGCCCTGCCAGGTGTCGCCGCCGTCCAGCAGCAGCGCGTTGGGGCGCGTGGCGCGCAGGCGCTTGATGAGCGTGGCCAAGTGCGCGAAGCCGCCCATGCGGCCGTAGCGGCGGGCGGCCTCGGTAAAGTCGAGCGCGGTGAAGGCGTGCGCGGCCCGTGAGCCCGGCGCAATGCCGTACCGCTTGAGCAGCGCGTGCCCGACCAGATGCGGCGGCTGCCCGGCCCATTGCGCCACGCCCAGGTTGACGCTGGGCTCGCGGTATTCAATGGGCAGCAACTGCGCGTGGCAATCGGTGAAGTGCAGCAGGTGGACGTTGCCAAAGCGCGGCACGTCATAGCTGAACGTATCGGCGTGGGCGTCGGTCAGGCGCAGGCCGGCGGCTGCGGCAATCGCCAGGGCTTGAACGAATTCGCGGCGGTTCATTGTTTGGGGCTGTGTGCGTAGCGGGCCAGGTCGGCTACGTCGTCTTCCAGCATCTCGCCGACTTCCTTGCGCACCACACGGCCCTTGGCGTCGAGCACGAGCAGTTCGGGCAGGCCCTTGCGCGGGCCAGTGGCGGCGCAAAGCGCGTCGGTTTCCATCGCTACGGGCAAGGTGAAGTTGCGCTTGGCGACGTAATCCTTCGCGAGCTGCGGGTTGGCGTCGATGCTGATGGTGAGGATGCGCAGGTCGGTGCCGCGCGTGGCGTCGTAGAGCTTTTGCAGGCGCGGGTTCTGCAGCGCGCAGAACGGGCACCACGATGCCCACGTGGCGATGATGACGGGGTGCCCGCGCCACGCATCGCCCGGCACGCGTGTGCCGTCGAGCAACTGCACGTCGGGCAGCGCAACCACATCGCCCACTTCGACGGCCTGCGCGGTGCTTGCGGCAAACACCATCGCCGCTGCCGCCCACGTCAGGAACCGTCGAAGCGTTTGCATGGCGTTATTGGCTTACTGGTTCACTGGCGAGGCCGGATCGAACAACAACGCCATCACATCGCGGATCTGCTGCTCGGTGAGGATGCCCTTGTGCCCGAAGCGCGGCATGTTGGAGCACGCCGCATACGCGTTGGAGTTGTAGATCTTGCCCCAGGTGTAGCGCAGGATCGCTTCCGAATCGCCACGCAGCTTGCCGTACTGATACAGCGAGGGGCCGATGGTGCCGTACGACACCTCGTCTTTCGACAGGCGGTGGCAGGCGTAGCAGTTGGCGCCGTTCGCGCCGCCGGCCGGGTCGGAGAACTGCATGCCGCGGCCGCTCTGCGCGGTCTTCTCGCCTGCCTTCCAGTCGCCCAACCACTTGTTGTCTGCGGGGTAGTGGATGGTCTTGAGCTGTGCGTCTTCCAGCTTCTTGGCCACGGCGGCGGGCACGGCGTTGCGGTCGGCAAACTGGCTGCAGATCTTCTGCACGTCGTCGCGCTCGGTCACGCCTTCCACGGTGGCCGGGCCCTTGGAGACAAAGCTCTCGTGGATAACCTTGGCGAGGGCTGCGTCTGCCTTGGCATCGGGCTTGGGCGGGGTGACGGCCTTGGCGGGTGCCGCATCGGCGGCATGGGCAGCGCCTGCAACGATGGCCAGGGCGATGAGGGTCAGTCGGATCATGTGCGGCATGGTCGGCCTCATCGTTTGATGGACGGCGCGTCCATCTTGCCGCCGTTGGCGTTGCGGGCGAGGAACATCTCCAGCGCGGTGATCACCTCGCTGCCGTAGAGCGGTTCCGGAAAGCGCTGCTGGCGCAGGCAGTCGTACAGGCGGTGCTGCATCGTGCGTACCTCGCCCTGCGAAACGCGATAACCCGGCCATGTGGAATACGCATAGCGCGCGCCGTCGGCGGTCAGCAGGTCGGGCAGGTCTTGCAGGCGGATGCGCAAACCCGGCTGGGCATGGCACGTGGCGCAGGCAAAGTCATAGGCGCCGCCACGGTAGAAGAACATGCGGCGGCCGAGTTCATACACGCGCTTTTCTTCTGGGTGGGCGAGCGGAATGTCGATGGCCGCGCCGCGCGATTCCGAAGCCACGTACGCGATCAGCCGTTCAATGTCCGACGCCTTGCCCGGCGACGAGAACGGACGGGCTGATGCCTCTTCCTTGGTCAGCCCCTGCAGCGTCATGCGGCAATACATGAGGCGCTGTTCGGCGTCCATCACGCGGCCGGTGTCCTTAAAGAAGCGCGGCAGCTTGGCGTAGGCGCCCTTCACCACGCCGGGGCCGAGGCCCAGGTCGCACGCTTCAAGCGAGGCCTGCTTGGGGCCGGCGGGCTTCTTCCAGAGTTCTTCGCCGGCGGCTTCCCAGAGTTCGGCCGGGTTGCCGTCGGCCAGCATTTCGCGGTACTGCGCGATGCCGGCGGCGGTGCTGTCCTTGGTGTCCTGGGCGTTGGCGGCCAGCGTCAATCCGCCGGCCAGGGCCACGCCCAGCAACTTCGTCCATGTCTTGTGTTTCACGGTCCCCTCCGTGGGTCGCCTACGGTTTGATATAGGCGAAACCTTCTTCCTGCTGCAAGCGGGTGATTTCCACCACGCCGGCCGGCACCACCTTGGCTTCGAGCAGCAGCTTGTCTTCCGGCACCTTGAAGGCCATCAGCGAGTTGTGGCACACGCGAAACTCCACGCCCATGCTGGCCAGCGCCGCCACCGGCGCGTCGAAGGTGCGGCCCTGCGCATCTTTGGCGCCTTCAACGAGAAACTCAATGCCGTGCCCGAACGCCACCACCACGATCTTCGTGCCGGGTGCGCCGTTCAGGTGGTTGCGCAGGTTGCCGATGGCGCGCACGGCCTGGTCGATGCCTTCGCTCAACTGGTAGACGACCTTGTAGCGGGCACCGGCGCCACCAGCGCGCGGGGCGTTCTGGGCAGCGGCCTTGCCGGCCACACCCAAGGCCGCCAGCGCGGCGGTCACACGAAAGAAGCTGCGTCGCATGTGGGCCTCCTGGCGCTTACTGGATCGACGTCTCGTCGGTGCGCTTGTCGCCGTGGTTGTCCACCCACGTGACCGTCACCTTGTCGCCCTTGGCGCCGCCCTTGAACTTGAAATTGAGGAACGGATCTTTCGACACGGCCGGGCCGAACTGCGCGTCGAGCACCGTCTTGCCGCTGTGCAGCACCGTCACGTTGGTGATGTGCCAGGCGGGCACGACCTTGCCGGACGCGTCTTTGCGCTGGCCGGTTTCCATGTCGTGCTTCATCAGGATCTTCACGTCGGTGGTGCCGCCGTTTTCCATCGCGCGAATGCGCATCGGGTCTGCCATGTTGTTCTCCTGATGTTTAACCGCCGCAGCCACCAAGGGTGACCTTCACTTCCTTGCTCGCGAGCACCCACTTGCCGTTGGCGCGCACGGCGGCGTAGACCTGCGAGGTCTCGCCCATCTTCACGCGCGTGCTGACAAACGGGTCGGTGCCGGCCGGAATGGCGAACGTGGCGGCCAGCGTGTTCGGGTTCTTTTCCACCAGGATGGCGATGAGGTCGGTGCCTGGCAGCGTGCTCGTCACGACCAGCGGCACCACGGCGCCGTTTTCGGCAATGTCCGGTGCGGTGAGCTGGATGCCGGCGCCGCCCTTGTCGACAGCGCCGCCGCCCAGTTGCTTGAGCACGTCGTTCACGCCCTTCACGGCAAACGCGGCCTTGTTCCATTCGGCCGCCTGGGCCGGCGTGGCAATGCCGGCAGACACCAGCAGCGCCATCATGGCGCCGGCGCGCAGCACGTCGCGGCGGCTCAGGTTGATTGCGTCATTCATCGTGCGTTCCTCACTTGGCCGGGGCGCCCGCGAGCACCCAGTCGATCACGGTTTTCAGATCGGCATCGGCAATCTTGGGATTGGCCGGCATCGGGATCTGGCCCCAGTTGCCCATGCCGCCTTCGCGCACCTTCTTGATGAGCCTGGCTTGTGCGCCGGCATCGCCCTTGTACTTGGCGGCAACGTCCTGATAGGCGGGGCCGACGAGCTTGCGGTCGACGGCGTGGCAGCCCATGCAGGCGTTCTGGTTGGCGATGGACAGGGCGCGGGCAGCATCAACGGCAGCCAGCGCGGGCGTGGCGGACAGCGCCAGGCCGGCCAGCACCGCCGCAGCGGCGAGCGTGGGGGCGAACTTCATGTGGTCTCCAGAAGACGAGGCTGCCCGCATGCGTGTGCGGGCGAAATGGCGGGAATCGGACCCGGTATTGTGCCCGAAACGGGCCAAATCCTATGTCGCGCCCACAGCAAAACGCCCGGTACCTTCCGGCCCGGGCGCTTGTTTGAGCGGGGATGCGGCGATCAGGCCATTGCCCGCCGTGCCGCCAGCCGGCCACCAAACACGTTGAGCAACAGCCCGGCCATGACCACGGCGCCGCCCAGCCATTGGGCGGGCACCAGGCGCTCGCCAAGCAGCACGGCGGCCGACACCAGCCCCACCACCGGCACCAGCAGCGTGAGCGGCGCGACCTGGCTGGCCGCATAGCGCGCCAGCAGGCGGCTCCACAGGCTGTAGCCGAAGATGGTGGCGCCAAAGGACAGGTAGACGATCGCCCCGATGCTCGACGCGCTGATGTTCGCCAGGCTATGCGCAATCTGCTCCGGCCCCTCCAGCCAGTAAGACAGCAGGAAGAACGGAACGGGCGGAATGGCCGCGCCCCACACCACCAGGCTCACCACATTTACCGGCCCGACGCGCTTGGTGACGATGTTGCCGCTGGCCCACGAAAACGCCGCGCACAGCGTCAGCAAGAAGCCGGCGGTGGTCATGCCCGTGGCCGAACCGCCGCCTGCCATGCCGATGACGGCCAACCCGCCCGCAGCCACCGCCATGCCGGCCAGATGGAACCAGCGGATCGGCTCGCGCAACACGATGGCGGCAATCGTCAGCGTAAAGAACGCCTGCGACTGCAGCACCAGCGAGGCCAGCCCCGCCGGCATGCCCACGTACATGGCCGAGAACAGGAACGCGAACTGCCCGAAGCTGATGGTGGCGCCGTAAGCCACCAGCCACTTGAGCGCGATCTTGGGGCGCGGCACGAACAGCACGGCCGGGAACGCGACCAGCGCAAAGCGCAGCGCACCCAGCAGCATGGGCGGCACGCCGTGCAGGCCCACCTTGATGACGACAAAGTTGACGCCCCACACCAGCACAACGGTCAGGGCCAGCAGCAGATCCTTGGGAGACATGATGATCGGAAGGTTCAGACGGCCGCCCGTGCGGCCACATGACGCACTGTAGGCGCCGGCCGCTGACGCGACTTGCACAATCTTGCGCATTGTTTGTGCCGGGCGCCGCCGCCTTGCCTTCCCTAACCCAGCATGTCCGACCAGATGGCGCGGCTCCAGCCCTGAGCCAGCTTGCCCTCGGTTGCCGAAGGTGCATCGGAGAGCCCACCGGCGCCGGGCACCGTCACCATGGTGTGCTCGGCCGCGTCGTAGCGGTGGACGGTTACCACGTGCATGGCCTCGTCGGGCGTGGCGAAGCTGTAGCAGGTGTTCGTATACAGCGGCGACGCATCGGGCGCGTGCCCGGCCAGCATCGCCACCACGGCGGCGGCGGCCACCTTGCCGTGCTGGTTGGCCATATGGCCCGACTTGGGCATCAGCGGCGCGGTCTGGATGGCATCGCCAATCACATGCACGCCCGGTGCCACCTTCGATTCAAACGAGAGGAAATCCACTTCGCACCAGCGCCCGTTGGCCGTCGCCAGACCGGCCTGCACGGCGATTGCCCCGGCGCGCTGTGGTGGGATCAGGTTGACGACATCGGCCTGCACGTCGTCCTGCACATCGAACTTGAGCACGCGGCCCGTGGCATCGATGTCGACGGCGTTGTATTGCGGGCGATATTCAATGTGCTGCGGATAGCGCTCGGCCCACACGCGCTTGAACAGCGCGCCCTTGGAGGTGACGTCGTCGTTGGCATCGAGGATGAGCACGCGCGAATCGGGCTTGGCGCGTTGCAGCCAATGGGCGATGAGGCACGCGCGCTCGTACGGCGCGGGCGGGCAGCGGTACGGCGCCAGCGGAATGCTGATCGCCACCGTGCCGCCGTTGGGCATGGCTTCGAGCCGATGGCGCAGCGCCAGGGTCTGCATGCCGGCCTTCCAGGCGTGCGGCGCTTGCGCGGCGGTGGCCGCATTGGCGAGACCGGGAATTGCCCCCGGCACGAAGTCGATACCGGGCGAGAGAATCAGCCGGTCGTAATCGAGCGTGCCGCCGCCGGTCAGCCGCACCTGCTTGGCGGCCAGGTCGATGGCCGATGCGCGGTCGCGCACCCACCGCACGCCGTGGCGCTCGACCAGCGCGTCATACGGCACGGTGATCGACGCCATGTCACTGTTGCCCGACAGCACGAGGTTCGACAGCGGGCACGAGACGAACGCGGCGTTCGGCTCAACCAGCGTCACGTCGACATGGCTACCGGAAAACACGCGCACGTACTTGGCCGCCGTTGCGCCGCCATATCCGCCCCCAACTACGACCACACGCGCATTGCGCGCGCCCGACAGCGATGCACATGCGGCCAGCGGCCCGGCCAACGCGGTTGCCCCGAGCGCGCGCAAGATTGCGCGTCGATCCTTGCGCAGCCATTCGCTCATGGCGCCTCCTGTGGTTGGCGCGACAGCCAGCCGGCAATGGCGGCGATCTGCGCATCGTCATAACCGCGCGCGATCTGGCCCATCACCGTGGAGGGGCGCGTGCCGTTGCGGAATGCCTGCATTGCGTCGATCAGCTCGGCCTGCGAGCGGCCTGCCAGCGGTTGCAGCGTCTGCGCGGTCAACTTGGCACCGGGCGCGGTATCGGCGTGATGGCAGCTGGCGCACGTGGCGGCCCAGGTGCGGGCCTGCAGGTTGGAGGGTGGGCGATCGGCCGCATGGGCCGCATGAGCCGTGAGCAGCGCCGCAAGCAACGCTGCGGCGGCAAGGCGATGGACGACGGGCATCGGGGGGCTGCGAAGTCGCGGAAGCGTCATACGCTAACACGCACGGCGCGCCGTGGGCCCGGTGATGCGTTCAGCCAACAAAAAACGCAGCGCGGTGGCTGCGTTTCTTACATTGCGATGTAGCCGAGACGGCTTAAGGCAGTTGTTTGCCCGGCGGCAGCGCCGGCGAGTTGGTCGGCGACACGGTCACGCCAGGCGAGGCCGAGGTGACGGGCGCCGGGGCCTGCGTGGCCGTTGGCGTACCCTGCGCCGGCGCCGGCGTGCCTTGCGACGCATCGGGCGCGGTCGACGGGTTGGTCGACGTTGCATTGGCGTCCAGACGCTTGCGCTCGTCTTCGCTCACATAGTCGAACACCTTCACGACCTTGTTCACGCCGCTCACGGTGCGCACGGCTTCGGTGGCCTTGTTGCCTTCGGCCTCGGTCACCACGCCCATCAGGAAGACGGTCTGCGCTTCGGTCGTCACCTTGATGGAGTTCCAGGGCACGCCTTCGGTGCCGGCCAGCACGCTCTTCACCTTGGTGGTGATGTACGTGTCATTGGTGCGCGAGCCGAACGTGCTCGACACCGGCGTCACGACGATCTCGTTGACGACCTCACGCGCGTTCTGCAGCTTCTGCGCGTATTGGCCGATCTCCTGCTTGGTCTGCTCGGTGCCGGCTTCGCCGGTCAGCAGGACCTTGCGGTTGTAGACCGTCACGTTGACGTGGGCACGGCCGTCGTAGCGCGAGATCAGCGTGTTCTCGGCTTCCATCTGCAGGCCGCGGTCGATGGTCTGGGTGGCGGTCGGGCGGCGGTCGGTGGCAAGCGCCACGCCGCCGGCCACGGCGCCTGCAAACAGCGGGAAGCAGGCGGTCAACTGCGTGGCGGTAACGCCGGCCAGGGCGGCCAGCACGGCGGTGCGCGTGACCGTGCGACGGAAACGGGCAAACGTAGGCGACGAGAGTTTCATGCTGTCCTTGAATGAAGTCCGGATGAAAGAAGAGCGAGGTTTAGGCGTCTGCACCAAAGGCATCGCGCATCCATTCGATACGCGCACCGTCGATGGCGATGACGTCAAAGCGGCAGGCCGGCACATCTTCAACCTGCCGCGCGAGAAAATCTTCAGCCGCGGCAATCAGGCGCCGCTGCTTGGCGGGCGTGACACTCGCCGCCGCCCCGCCGAAGCGCTGCGTGGAGCGCGCCACGCGGGCACGCACCTCAACGAATACCAGGGCGCCAGCCGCATCGCGCATCACCAGATCGATTTCACCGCCCTTGCAGCGATAATTGCGGCTGACCACGGCCAAGCCGCGTGCCTGCAAGTAGCGCAGCGCGCGGTCTTCACCGGCTTCACCGGTGGCGGCTGTGATGGGCTGCGGCGCATGCATTCGCGGTTTGAACCTAGGGCCTGTCTTCATATGAAACGTGCGCGCGCAAGGGGAATCTGGGTCGCAGGGCTCGGCGCGGCCGGCGCCGCTTGGTCGTTCCAAGCAAGCCGGCTGCAACAACGCCGTGTGACCCAAATTCCCCTTGCCCTCCGGGTTGACCCAAGCCGGGGCCATCTACTTTGTCGGGCACCTTGCAAAGGGAATTACCCTTTGCGGCGGAACCCTTCGCGTATCTGACCCCGGCTTGGGTCAACGCGCGTACGTTTCATATGAAGACAGGCCCCAACCAAGAGAAGTTCTCGTGAGTGATCCTGACTGGACCCTGCTGGCGCACGACCAGCACTATCCCGCCGGCGCATTATATGTGGTGGCCACCCCCATCGGGAACGCTGCCGACGTGTCGCTGCGGGCGCGCTACGTGCTGGGCATCGTCGACGCGGTGGCCTGCGAAGACACGCGCAACACCGGGCAACTGCTCAATCGGCTGGGGCTGTCGCGACCGATGCTCGCGGCGCACGAACACAACGAGCGCGAGGCCGCTGCGCGCATCGTCGCGCGCCTCGCACAGGGCGAGCGCATCGCCTATGTGTCCGATGCGGGCACGCCGGGCGTGTCGGACCCTGGCTCGCGCATTGTCGAGGCGGTGCGCGCTGCAGGCCAGCGCGTGATTCCGCTGCCGGGCGCCAGCGCCGTGGTGACGGCGCTTTCTGCCGCCGGGGAATTGCTCGACACGTCCGGTGGGCAATTCACCTTCGTCGGCTTCCTCCCGCCCAAGGCCGGGCAACGCGACGCGGCCATCCGTCAATGGGCGGCGCACGGGCCGGCGTGGGTTCTCTACGAGGCACCGCATCGCATCGAGGCCACGCTCGCCGCATTGGCAGAACACTTGCCCGCCCGACGCCTCCTGATCGGTCGCGAGTTGACCAAGCTGTTCGAGCAGATCGTCGTGCTGCCTGCTGCGGAGGCACCCGCATGGCTTGCCGCCGATGCCTCGCATGGCAAGGGCGAATTCGTATTGGTGGTGGAAGGCGCAGGCGCGCAAGACGCGGCACCGACCGCCATGGCAGCCGATCAGGTCTTGCGTCTGCTGTTGGCCGAGCTGCCCGCCAAGCGCGCAGCCAAGCTGGCTGGAGCGATTACGGGGGCGCCCGTCGACGCGCTATATCAAAGCGCGCTGGCGTTGAAAAACGAGAGGAAGGACTGAGGCAGGAAGGCGGCCGAATCAGCGGCTCAGCGGTGGTGCCTGACGCGACGCTTGACCGCTTTCTTCTTCACCGGTGCCGGTTCATCGCCACCCACATCGGCATCACCATCGTTGCTGGCGACATCGGTTTGCGTCAGCTCAGGGCGCAGCGCTTCGACTTCAGCGCGCGACAGTCGGCGGATTTCCACCTGCGTTGAACCGCGCTTGACGAAGTCGAGCCGCTTGGCAGCGGCGTACGACATGTCGAGGATGCGCTTGCCATAGTACGGGCCGCGATCCGTCACCTTGGCCACGACCACACGATCATTGGCGAGGTTGCGCACGAGCACCCAGCTCTGCAGCGGCAGGGACGGATGCGCCACCGTGAAGGCGTTCATATCGAAGCGCTCGCCACTGGCGGTGCGGCGGCCGTGGAAGCCGCGGCCGTACCACGAGGCCAGGCCGCGCTGCTCAAACGTGCCGAGGTCGGCGCGCAGGCCGGGGCTCGTATCGGTGTTCTCGTCGAGCTTCAGGCTGCTCGAATCAGGCGCGCCGCGGAACGACAGCGTGCCCCAGGCATCGGGGTTGTCGCGCGGGTCGGCCACCTTCAAGGTGGGCGCTGCGGGCTTGCTGGCCTGAAGGCCGGATTGCCCACCCGCGGGCGGCTCGCCAGGAACGGCGGCACAGCCCGCCAGCACCAGCAGCGCGGCGCCATGCGTCAGCCAGGCACGCAGCGTGCGGCCGGCCGAATGGCTGGAATTGAGGTGGGTCAACTTAAGCATGGGCGCGAGTCTAACATGCATGCTTCGATCGATTATTTACATTTCCTATTAAAACGATCACATCATGCTGTCATCTCGCACCAATTTTGTAATATTTTCTTTCCGATGTAACAGCGCACCCCGCGAGCCCAGTGCTGGCGCGGGCTCGGGCCGATACAATCGGGTTATCCCTGCCATGTGCAAATGCGCACAAAAAATCACATGAAAGTCGTTGTCGTTCCCGTTACGCCGTTTGAACAGAACTGCACGCTGCTGATTGGCGACGATGGCACAGCCGCCGTCACCGACCCGGGCGGCGACATCGAACGCATCCTGGCTGCCGCCGAGCAGCACGGCGCACGCATCGAAAAGATCCTGCTCACGCATGGCCACGTCGACCACTGCGCCGCCGCCGATGCGCTGCGCACACAGCTTGGCGTGCCCATCGAAGGGCCGCAGAAGGACGAGGCATTCTGGATCGATCAACTGCCGATGCAGAGCCAGCGCTTTGGTTTTCCGCCGGCCAAGGCATTCGTGCCCGACCGCTGGCTGGAAGACGGCGACACCGTGCAAGCCGCCGGCCGCACGCTGCAGGTGTTCCACTGTCCTGGCCACACGCCCGGCCACGTGGTGTTCTTCAGCCCCGAAGACCGCGTCGCCATCGTCGGCGATGTGCTGTTTGCGGGGTCGATCGGCCGCACGGATTTCCCGCGCGGCAACCATGCAGACCTGATCAACGCGATCCGCACGAAGCTCTGGCCGCTGGGCGACGACGTCACGTTTGTGCCGGGCCATGGGCCGGTCTCGACCTTTGGCGATGAGCGTGCGAGCAACCCGTACGTCGCCGATCGCCTGTTTGCCAACGAAGGCTCGGCATGAGCGCAAACACCAACGACAGCGCCAGGGACAGCGCCAACGAGAGCGACGACCCCTTCGCCGACACCGCGCCCGCTGCGCCGGCCGACAAGCCCCGCCGCAAGCGCGGCAACCAGCCGCCCGACACGCGGCCCGAAATCTACGTCAGCACCGACATCGAGGCCGACGGCCCCATCCCCGGACCGCACTCGATGCTGAGCTTTGCCAGCGCAGCGTACCTGGCCGACAAGACGCTCGTCGGCACCTTTGAAGCGAACCTGGAAACGCTGCCCGGCGCAGAAGGCCATCCGATCCAGATGCAATGGTGGAAGACGCAGCCCGAGGCATGGGCTGCGTGCCGCGCCAACCTGGAGGCACCCGAGGTGGCCTTGCCGCGTTACGTGGAGTGGGTCGAGAGTCTGCCGGGCAAACCGGTGTTCGTGGCGTTTCCGGCGGGCTTCGATTTCACGTTCATGTTCTGGTACATGATGCGTTTTGCGGGGCGCTCGCCGTTTGGCTGGGCGGCGCTCGACATCAAGACGCTGGCCTTTGCGCTCACGGGCATGCCCTATCGGCGCAACGTCAAAGCGGCCTTTCCCGAGCACTGGCACGACCCGCTGCCGCACACGCACATCGCGCTGGATGACGCAAAAGAGCAAGGCGCCCTCTTCTGCAACATGCTGGCCGAATTGCGCAAACGCGAAGCCGAGCGCGCCGCCGCACAATTGCCCCACCAATCTGCTCAGGATTGAGCGCCGGACACATCACGCATCTGGCGAAGACCCGCACGCGGTTTGCCTCTTGCCCGCGTGATGCGCGCACCATGCCGCAACGCAACTTGCGGCGCCACAAACCCCCGTCTACGCTGGGCTTGTGCGAGCGACCAGACGACTGCGCCACCCGGCGCCGACAAGCAAAGCCACTCGCATACGCCATTTGCTTGCCGTATCGTTTTCGGGCCGCACGTGCCCCCGACGCCGGTGCGTGCCGGCGTCGGCTATCAGCCAACAACGGGGAGGTACCGCGATGCGATTTTCCCGTGACGCGTTTGACACGCAACACTGGCGAGCGATGACGGAGCGCTTGCATTGGCATCGCAAATCCTCTGCGAAGGCGGTTCCGTTGAGCATGCGTGCGCAGCATCTGCATCACACGCACAGCAACGCGCACCACGACGCAGACGTCATGAAAGTCGCCATGGTCTCGACCGCGGCGGCGCTGGCAGTGGTGCTTGCTGCCCTGCTGGCAGTTGGATTCGGGTCAGAAATGGCCCGATGGATGGGCCTGGAATAAACCGGTGCCCTTGCGCGTCTTGACGGACGCAGCCCCGGCCCTCGCGCAAAGCGAGATACGGCCACCCCTGAACGGCCTGTCCGATGGAAATCGGCAGGCCGTTCAACTTTGGGTGGCGCGGTGAGTTACTTCAGGAACGCCTCAAGCGCTTCGGGCGTGCGACCGATGGTGGCGCGACCGTTGCGAACGAGCACCGGGCGCTGCAGCAGCTTCGGGTGGGCTGCGATGGCCTTGAGCAGCGCGTCGTCTGACGTATCGGCCAGATTGAGCTGCGCGTATTCGTCTTCGTTTTCGCGGATCAGGCTGCGCAGCGGTGTGTCGAGTTGCGCTGCGAGCTGCTTGAGGTCGGCCAGCGTGGGCGGCGTGGTCAGGTATTCGATGACGTCGAGTTGTTCGCCGTTTTTCGCCGCGAAGGATTGGGCTTGTTCGAGCGCAGTGCGGGATTTGGAGCAGCGGGGGTTGTGGTAGATCTGCATGGTTTTTGGGGCTTTGGTGCTGGCTTGGATGTGGTGTGCCGCAATCTTAAGGGGTGGCGGTTGGGTGGGGGTTTCGTTGTTGGTGTTGGGGGGATTCGTGCTTTTTTGTTTTTTGTGGTGCATCCCTTGTTTCATCCCCTGCTGGGACCGAAAGAGGGATGAACCACCAACGCACAAACCCAAAACCCAAAAAACAAAAGGGCCGACCAACGTCGACCCCACAAACCAAAGCCATCAAGCAATATGAATCACCCGCCCAACAACTCCCCCACAGCACACCCCACCACCACAGTCGCGCCCCGCAGATCATTCAACCGCAGGTTCTCATCCGTGTTGTGTCCCCGCGCTTCCATCAACGTACGCGGGCCCGCGCCATACAGAACCGTCGGCACGCCATGCGCCGTGTAATGCCGTGCGTCGGTATACAGCGGCACGCCATGCACCGGCACATCGCCACCAAACACCGCCAACGCATTCCGTCGCAGCGCGCCAATCAGCGCGTCTACGCCAGGCAGTTCGGCAAGCGGCTCGGCCAACAGGATGCGTTCCACCGAAACCTCGATCCCCGGCCGCTCTGCCGCCGCACGCTCGATCACCGCGCGCAGTTCGCCCTCTGCATCTCGCCCGGCTTCTTCAGGAATCATCCGGCGGTCCACGCGGAACGTCACCAGATCGGGCACCACGTTGGTGTTGATGCCGCCCTGGATCAACCCGACGTTGAGCGTTGCGTGGTCGATGCCCGGCACGGCGGATTTGCGCGTTGCGAGTTCCGCGCGATAGGCATACACGGCCTGCAGGATATGCGTGGCCGCTTCGATGGCATCGATGCCCGTATGCGGCATGGCGGCGTGCGCCTGCCTGCCGCGCACCGTCACCTGCACGTGCAGGCAACCGTTATGCGCCGAGGTGATGCCGTACGCAAAGCCAGCGGAGATGGCGTAATCGGGCTTGCTCAAGCCTTGATCCAGCAGCCACTTGGGGCCGATGTCGCCGCCGGTTTCTTCGTCGTACGTGAAATGCAGTTCGACCGTGCCGTTGAGTTTGGCGCCGCGCTTTTCCGCTTCGATCAGCGCAAGCAGCGCCCACGTGTACGTGGCGAAGTCCGACTTGGACACCGCCACGCCGCGGCCGAACATGGTCGGGCCGTGTTCGGTCTCGACGATCTCGCCGCCGTATGGGTCGTGCGTCCACCCCAGGCCTGGCGGGACGACGTCGCCGTGTGCGTTCATGGCGATCGTGGGGCCGCCGCTGCCGAACGTGTGGCGTACGATCAGGTTGGTGGCGCTGACCATGCCGGCGGCACGGACCTGCGCCTGCGGCACGGCATGTGCCTCGACCGTCAGGCCCAGCGCTTCCAGCAGTGCCTTGGCGCGCGCGGCATGCGGGGCGCAATCGCCGGAGGGGTTATCCGACGGCACCTTCACCAGCTCGCGCAGGAAATCAATCTGCTGCGCGTGCGCGGCTTCGACAAATGCGCGGATGTCCGCATCGATGCCGGGGTTGGCAAGTTGGGCCTGGGTCATGTCGATGTCTCGCTGATTGGGTAGGACGGAGATTGAAAGTGACTGAGCCCCCGTTGTGCGGGGGCTCAGGATCGGCACGATGACGCGATGCTTACAGCGCGGCCTGCATGGCCTCGGCGGTCAACCACACCGATTCGGCCAGGTCTTGCTCGTCGCAGTTATGGCCTTCGCCACCACGATCGACAACGAGGAAATCGCTCACCTCGCCCAGGGCCAGCAGCGGGTGGTGCCACACGCCGCGCGCGTAGTTCACGCCTTGCCAGCCGCGCGAGACGAACGCGCGCAACTTCGACGGGTCCAGCTCGCCGGCCGGCGCCACAACCACCAGATACGGCTTGTCGTTCTGCGGGATGAAGGCCTGGCTGCCACGCGGGTGGCGCTCCAGCATCTTGACCTCAAACGGCAGCGTGCGCGGCTGACCACGGAACAGGCTGATCAGCGCACGGCCGCCCTCGCCCACGTCCACGTTGGCGAGGTCATGAAAGCGGATGGTCGTGCCCTGGTTGATGGGGAATTGCTTGGCCCCGTCCAGCTCGATCACGTCGCCGAACGGCGCGAAGGCTTCGCGCGTGAGCGGCTCGATGGTCAGCGCAATGCGTGCTGCGGTCTCTTGACTCATTCGAGCACCCCCCACAGGCGCAGACGCGACACGCCGCCGTCCGGGAACATGTTGAAGCGCACGTGCGTGACGATGCCGAGATCGGCGATTTCCGCTTCGTAGTAGTGCTGCAGATCCATCTGCAGCTTCTGCTCGGGCAGCAGCGTTTGCCAGAACATCGCCTGCGTCTTCAGTGAGCTGTCGGTGCCGCCCACCACGCGCGCGGCCTGGATGGAAACGCGGTCAGCAAAGTTGCCCTTGAAGTGCGCGGTGTCGACTTCGATCTTGCGGATGCGGCCCGGGTTGGCCAGCGCGATCACGCACCAGTCGTTGCCCGGTTCGCGGCGGCGGCGCGTTTCCCAGCCGTCGCCCATGTTCACGCCGCGGCCCGGCATCAGCATGCGCGAGGCCGGCCCGAAGTGTTCATTGTTGGCTTCCACCACATAGGCGCCGTTTTCCATGGCGGCCAAGTCGAACAGCTTGGTGCGATCCGCGCCCTTCCAGTCGACTTGCGGCTGCCCGTACACGCGCAGGCGCGCGATGCCGCCGTCCGGGAAGATGTTCACGCGCAGGTGCGTGAAGGCCTGCGTGTTCATCACGGCCACGTAGGCGTGGCTGTTGCCTTGCAGCGTGGTCGACGGAACGATTTCAGTCCACTGCGTGGCCTCGGTCGGTTCGCCATCCGGCAGATAAGCGGCTTCAATGGAAGCGGCCGGCGGGAAGTTGCCGGTGAAGTGGCTCGTGTCGATATCGACACCCTTCACGACGCCGGGGCGGGCCAGGCGGACGATGCAGTGGTCATAGCCGCCGTTACGGCGACGGCGCGTTTCCCAGCCATCCATCCACTTGCCGTGGTCGTCGTATTTGCCCGGAATGAACACCGCCGGCTCGGGGTTGAGCATGCGGTCTTTCGGCGCGAAGAATTCGTCGGTCGCGAACGTGGCCTCTGCGCCAAGGCGGGGGTCCGCCAGGTTCGGATATCGGCGCGTGAAATCCGGCGCGTTCGGATCGAGCGTGGGCATCGCCATGTGGAACTCCTTGGTGTTTTGTCTCTGGATGTTATACGGCCGGCCCATCGAACAAAAACAGCGAGTAAGGACACTCGAAACTGTAGCGATGGGAACGCCGGAAGTGCAGCGTAAACGGCGGAAGCACAAGGCTTCGCGGGACTGCATGAGTCGATCCTAGCATGTGAATTCAAAAATTGCATACAAAAATTGGATCGCCTATGATGCCGTCAACGCTCAACAATTCATCGCGACAATTTGTTGCGACGCAGCGAGCGAAACAAGGCCGTGACGACAATCGCAACCAACTGAATTAGACGATTGGGCACGGCTTGAGACACCAGTAATCCAAAGGAGGATTCACCATGCAACGCTTTACGCGCCCGTTGTTCGGGCAGGTTTTGATTGCCCTGGCGTTGGGCATCGCGCTGGGCATCTGGGCGCCGGAGTTTGCCCAGAAACTGCAGCCGCTCGGCGATGGCTTTCTGAAGCTGATCAAGATGCTGATCGCGCCGATCGTGTTCTCCGTGGTGGTGGTGGGGATCTGCGGTGCCGGCGAGCTGAAGAAGGTTGGGCGCGTAGGCGGCAAGGCCGTCATCTACTTTGAGATCGTCACGACGATTGCGCTGGCACTGGGCATTGCGCTGGCCTATCTGTTCGGCCCGGGCCACGGTATGAATGTGGACCCGAAGACGCTCGATCCGGCAGCCATGGCGTCGTACATGACGACCGCCAAACAGGTGGAATCGACCGGCGTGGCAGCGTTCTTCCTCAAGCTGATTCCCGATACGTTCGTCAGCGGCTTTGTGAAGGGCGACATCCTGCAGGTGCTGCTGGTGTCGATCCTGTTCGGCTGCTCGCTGTCGCTGCTGGGTGAGCGGACCAAGCCGCTGGTCAACCTGATCGACCAGCTCTCGCATGTGCTGTTCCGCATGATGGCCGTGATCATCCGTCTGGCACCGCTGGGCGTGCTGGGCGCGGTGGCCTTTACCGTCGGCAAGTACGGTGCGGGCTCGCTCAAGCAGCTTGGCTTCCTGGTGCTGCTGTTCTATGTGGCCGTGGCACTGTTCGTGTTCGTCGTGCTCGGCACCATCCTGCGCATGGCCGGCTTCAACATCTTCAAGCTGATCCGCTTCCTGCGCGCCGAACTGCTGGTGGTGCTGGGCACGGCATCGTCCGACGCGGTGCTGCCGTCCATCATGAACAAGCTGGAGAAGATGGGCATCAAGCGCTCGGTGGTCGGCCTTGTCATCCCGACGGGCTACTCGTTCAACCTCGATGCGTTCTCGATCTACCTGACGCTGGCCGCCGTGTTCATCGCGCAGGCGACCAACACGCCGCTGGCGCTGCAGGATCTGCTGCTGATCCTGGGCGTGGCGCTGGTCACCTCCAAGGGCGCGCACGGCATTCCTGGTTCGGCCATCGTGATCCTTGCGGCCACGCTGTCGGTCATTCCGGCCATTCCGGCGATCGGCCTGGTGCTGGTGCTTTCCGTCGACTGGTTCATCGGCATTGCCCGTGCGCTGGGCAACCTGATCGGCAACTGCGTCGCCACGGTGGTCATCGCCGCGTGGGAGAAAGACATCGACCGCGTGCGCGCCAATGCGGTGCTCGACGGCAAGATCGACATCACCGAAGAAGGCGAGGCGATTGCGCACGGCCACGGTGTGGCTGCACAAGCCGCCCACACGCTGCCGCATGCCTGAAGCGGCGCTGCTGTCGGACGGCGGTAAAATCGGCACCATGACCGAAACCACCGCCGCCGACATCTCCTCCGAAGGCATTGCCGACGACATCGCCCAGGCGATCGTCGCGCATCGGCTGCCGCCGGGCACCAAGCTGCGGGAAGAGGCGCTGGCGCGGGTCTACCACGTCAGCCGCACGAAGATTCGCGCAGCGCTGCTGATGCTCGCAAAGGACAAGCTGATCCGCATGGAGCCGGATCGCGGTGCGTTCGTTGCCAAACCTGACGAGACCGAGGCGCGCGAGGTGTTTGCCGTACGCCGCGTGCTGGAAGTCGCGCTGGTGCGCGAGTTCATCGCCAAAGCGACGCCGGCCGACTACAAGCGGCTGGAGAAGCACCTGGCCGAAGAACACAAGGTGGCGGCAAGCGGCGACTTATCTGACGTCCCGCGCCGCAATCGCCTGATGGCCGACTTTCACCTCCTGATGGCCGACGTGGTGGGGAATAGCGTGCTCAAGGAAATGCTGTATGAGCTTTCCGCCCGCAGCTCGGTGATCACGATGATGTACCAGTCGACGTACGACGCCGTGCGTTCGTCCGACGAACACACTGCTTTCCTGGACGCCGCCAAGCGCGGCGACGTGGAAGGCGCCATCGCACTGATGGAAGAGCACATGGCGCACACCGAGGCGTCGCTCAAGTTCGAATCGCCGGGCGGCCGCGCGACGGATCTCGTAGCCGCTCTCCTAGCCTGATCGCGCGTGCCGACGTACACGCTGCGCGCGCCGGTTTCCGCCGAGCTGGAAATCAAGAAAAGCCGCTTTATCGGGTTGGCCGTGCCGGTGGAAGACCGGGCTGCCGCCATGGACGTGATTGCACGCCTGCGCGCCGAACACCCCGCTGCCACGCACGTCTGCTGGGCGCTCCTGGCAGGTGGCCAGTCAGGCATGTCCGACGATGGGGAGCCCTCTGGGACGGCGGGGCGCCCCATTCTGGAAGTGCTGCGCCATCACGATCTGGATGGGACGCTGGGCGCCGTGGTGCGTTACTTCGGCGGCGTGAAGCTCGGCGCCGGCGGTCTGGTGCGCGCCTACACGGATGCCATTGCCACCGCCCTCATGCAGGCCGAACGCGTGGAGCGCATCGCCAGCACCACGCTCACCCTCGCCACCGATTACGCCGATGAGGCGCGAATCCGCCGCTGGATCGACGATGGCGGGTATGCGCTCGTCGATGCTGCGTACGATGCAGGTGTCACGCTCACGGTGCGGTTGCCGGTGACGGACGAGGCCGCCGCGCGGGTCACGCTGCGGGATCTGACGCAGGGGCGTGTGGTGATTACCTAGCGCTTACGCTCGGGAGCGAGCGGAGCGGCGGGCGCGGAGCCCGGGCAACACGGGTTCTGGCAGTCCGGTTGGAAAACAACGTAGGCGGCGGTCGGCATTTTCGGGGCGACGCCCTCGCGTTCAGCGGCACGCAGATGCGTATCGGCTTCGGACGACTCGACTTTCTCGCCCTCGATTCCGACAGCGTCCAGCACGGCCTGGATGCTTCTGAGGCGCAGCACTGCCAGCTCTGGGTCGGACGCAGGCTCCGACGCCTCCCGCAAGCGCACCCGGTACTTGCCGCCGCTGCGAAAATCTTCTTTGAGCTGCGAATCCCATTCCGCCAGTTTCAGGATTTCGGCGGTCGGCAGCGCAGACTCGCCGGGCGAGAAGACCAGCGGGTGCTCAAGCCCGGTCAGATCGCACGCCAGGGCGGAGGTGCTGAGCATGAGAGCGCCGAGAACTGCAGTTCTGTGTAGCATCTTCCGTCTCCGGCATTGAGCGCGCCACCCGCGATGCGTCTGATGACAAGTTTAGGAACCGTCATCCATTTCCGCACGGTCAACGCGTTCGCGACCAATACCCCGCCTGCCCGTACACCGTCTTCAGGTGCTCGATAAAGAACCGGATCTTTGCCGGCACCGGCCGCTGCTGCGGGTACACGGCAAGGATGTCGTAGTCGGGCAGCGCGTAGTCGTCGAGCACCGTCATCAGCGCGCCGGATTCCAGCTCAGGCTGGATCTCCCACGTTGAGCGCCAGCCCAGGCCCAGGCCTTCGCCCATCCAGCGGTGCAGCAGTTCACCGTCGTTGCAGTCGAGGTTGCCGTTCACCTTCACGGTGACGGCCTTGCCGTTCTGCTGGAAATACCAGCCGCGCTGCTGACCGCCCTGCAGGTTGAAGGCGAGGCAGTTATGGCGCGCGAGGTCATCCAGCGTGCGCGGCACCCCGTGCTTGGCGAAGTACGCAGGCGTGCCGCACACCACGCGCTTGTTCGACGCCAGGCGGATCGCCACGAAGTTCGGATCGATCGCGCCACCAATGCGGATGCCCACGTCGTAGCCTTCGCGCACGAGGTCGACCACGCGGTCGGTCAGGTTGAACGAGATGCGCACGTCGGGGTTGGCACGCAGGAAGTCCGGGGCGTGCGGTGCGACGTGCTTGCGGCCGAACGCAGCCGGCGCCGAGACGATCAGGTGCCCGGTCGCCTTGTGACGGCCTTCGGCAACCAGCAGCTCCGCGCGGTCCAGCTCGCCCAGCGCCTTCTTGCACTGTTCCATGAAGACCGCGCCCTGCTCCGTCACCGCAATGCGGCGAGTCGACCGGTGCAGCAGCTTCACGCCCAGGCGGGCCTCCAGCGCGTTGATGCGGCGTCCGATCATGACGGGCGTCACGTCTTGCGTGAGCGCGGCGGCGGCCATGCTGCCGTGTTCCACCACGGCGATGAACGCTTCGATCTGCTTGAGCTTGTCCATTCCATCATTCCAGTTCGCAATGTCTGACCATTTTAGTGAGCATTCCGTACCAGGATTGCGGCTTTCTGGCGCATATCACCTGTGACGAATGGCAAAAATAGTGGACGCCGATGTGATCGATGCGAGCGGGCCGCGCCCCATTGCTGCGTCGCATCAAAGCGCCTGAAAGCGTTTTGAATTCAAGGTTTTCCGGCATATTGGCTGCCTTGGTATTGGTGCAGCACGCAAATCCATTCAGTATTCTCAGTTAGCAATCAACTGACGAAATCTGCGTTTATCCATATCGGCATGCGGGAATAGGATCGGCTCCAACTGATTCCCACCTTCCATTCCTGGAGACACCCCATGCCGAAGATGAGAGCGATTGATGCCGCAGTTGCGGTGATGGAAAAAGAAGGCATCACCACCGCCTTCGGCGTGCCTGGTGCCGCCATCAACCCGTTGTACTCGGCGCTGCGCCGCGCCGGCAACATTGACCACGTGCTGGCCCGCCACGTTGAAGGCGCCTCGCACATGGCCGAGGGCTACACCCGTGCGGAGCCGGGCAACATCGGCGTGTGCATCGGCACGTCGGGCCCCGCCGGCACCGACATGATCACCGGCCTGTACTCGGCCTGGGCAGACTCGATTCCCATCCTGTGCATCACGGGCCAGGCACCCCGCGCCCGCCTGTACAAGGAAGATTTCCAGGCCGTCGACATCGAGTCGATCGCCAAGCCGGTCACGAAATGGGCCGTCACCGTGCGCGAGCCGGCGCTGTTGCCGCGCGTGTTCCAGCAAGCCTTCCACCTGATGCGCTCGGGCCGCCCGGGCCCTGTGCTGATCGACCTGCCGTTCGACGTGCAAGTCGCCGAAATCGAATTCGACCCCGACACGTACAGCCCGCTGCCGGTCTACAAGCCCGCGGCCACGCGTGCCCAAGCCGAGCGCGCCATCGCGATGCTGTGCGAAGCCGAGCGCCCGCTGCTGGTGTGCGGCGGCGGCGTGATCAACGCCGATGCGGCCAAGCTGATGGTCGAGTTTGCCGAGCTGGTGAACGTGCCGGTGGTCCCGACGCTGATGGGCTGGGGCGTGCTGGCCGACGACCACCCGCTCAACGCCGGCATGGTCGGCCTGCAAACGTCGCACCGTTACGGCAACGCCACGCTGCTCGCATCCGACTTTGTGTTCGGCATCGGCAACCGCTGGGCCAACCGCCACACCGGCAGCGTCGACGTGTACACCAAGGGCCGCAAGTTCATCCACGTCGATATCGAACCGACCCAGATCGGCCGCGTGTTCGGGCCGGACCTGGGCATCGTTTCGGACGCCAAGGCGGCACTGGAGAAGTTCATTGAAGTCGCGCGCGAGCTGAAGGCCGCCGGCAAGCTGCCGTGCCGCAAGCGCTGGAACGCCGACGTGCAGAAACGCAAGCGCACGATGCTGCGTCGCTCGGACTTCGACAACGTGCCCATCAAGCCGCAGCGCGTGTACCGCGAGATGAACCAGTACTTCCCGCGCGACGTTCGCTATGTGTCGACCATTGGCCTGTCGCAGATCGCTGCCGCGCAGTTCCTGTCGGTCAACCAGCCGCGCCACTGGATCAACTGCGGCCAGGCAGGCCCGCTGGGCTGGACGATTCCCGCCGCCATCGGCGTGAAGGTGGCCTCGCCCAACAGCGACGTGGTGGCCATCTCGGGTGACTACGACTTCCAGTTCATGATCGAAGAGATGGCGGTGGCCGCGCAGTTCAAGGTGCCGTACATCCACGTGGTGGTGAACAACTCGTACCTGGGGCTGATCCGCCAGGCGCAGCGCAACTTCGACATGGACTACTGCGTCCAGCTCGCCTTCGACAACGTCAACGCACCCGAGCTGAACGGCTACGGCGTCGACCACGTGAAGGTGGTGGAAGGCCTGGGCTGCAAGGCAATCCGCGTGTTCAAGCCCGAAGACATCGAACCCGCCTTCGCGCAGGCCCGCCTGCTGATGGCCGAGTTCTCGGTGCCGGTGATGGTGGAAGTGATTCTCGAGCGCGTGACCAACATCGCAATGGGCACGGAGATCGACAACGTGGTCGAGTTTGAAGAGGTGCTCGACCTGGAAGACACCCTCACGGAAGCCGAAGGCGTCACCGCATAAAGACGGCGCGTCGTTCCCTCACCGTCCGATAACAGGAGAAACCATGACAAAGCTGGCAGCCAACCTGACCATGCTCTTCAACGAGCAGGCCTTCCTCGACCGCTTCGAAGCCGCCGCGCGTGCGGGCTTCCGCGGTGTGGAGTTCCTGTTCCCCTACGCGTTTCATGCCGACCAGATTGCCGATCGCCTGAACCGCTTCCAGCTCGACCTGGTCCTGCACAACCTGCCGGCCGGCAACTGGGACGGCGGCGAGCGCGGTATCGCCATCCTGCCGGATCGCGTGAGCGAGTTTCAGGACGGCGTGGGCGAAGCCATCAAATACGCCAAGGTGCTCGGCGTGAAACAGCTCAACTGCCTGGTGGGCATTCGCCCCGAAGGCGTGAGCGAAGACGCTGCGCGCAAGACGCTGGTGGAGAACCTGAGGTTTGCGGCGAAGGCACTGAAGGCCGAGAAGATCGACCTGCTGATCGAGCCGATCAACACGTTCGATATTCCGGGCTTCTACCTGAACCGCACGCAGCAGGCGCTGGACCTGATCAACGACGTGGATGCGTCCAACCTGTACGTGCAGTACGACATCTATCACATGCAACGGATGGAAGGCGAAGTGGCTAGCACGCTGAAGCGCCATCTGGACAAGATCAAGCATGTGCAGTTGGCGGACAACCCCGGGCGCAATGAACCGGGGACTGGCGAGATCAACTATCAGTTCTTGTTCAAGTGGCTCGATGAGATTGGTTACACCGGGTGGATTGGGTGTGAGTACAAGCCTAAGGCTGGGACTGTGGAAGGCTTGGGCTGGCGCGCTGCGCACAACGTTGCTTGAGACTTTTGTTTCGGTTTGGTTTTGCTCCGGTGGTTCATCCCTTGTTTCATCCCCTGCCGGGGCTGACTCACTTTCTTTGTCTTGCCAAAGAAAGTAAGCAAAGAAAGGCGCGCCCGAGATGGCGAAGGATTCCTTGAATTTCTGTCGCAGGGAGGGAGGAGAGGCAAACTCGCTTCGCTCAAACAGCCTCCCCTCTTTTTCCTCCCTGCAACAGAAATTCAAGGCGCCATCTAGGGCTCCAACGGCCACACCATCGACCACAAGTGCAGTAGGAACCAGCAGCACAACGCGAAGCAAAGCGAGCAACAACAGCACCAAACGAGAGCCAGCTGGGACAGCGCACAGATTGTGTGGCCGTACCCTGCCCTAGATGGCGCCTTGAATTTGTGTAAGCGGGCGGAAAAAGGAAGGAGGCCTGTCTGAGCGCAGCGAGTTTGCCTCCTTCCCCGCACGGTTACACAAATTCAAGGAAGGGGTCGCCATCTCGGGCGCGCCTTTCTTTGCTTACTTTCTTTGGCAAGACAAAGAAAGTGAGTCGCCCCCGGCAGGGGGTGAAAGAGAGTGGACCACCAAGGCCCAATCCAACAACCAACGAACCAACACCCAAACCAAGGAGATCCCTCACCATGGCAAACAATCTCAACCTCGGTTTCATCGGCCTCGGCATCATGGGCGCCCCCATGGCAGGCCACCTGCGCGCCGCCGGCCACACGCTGTTCGTGCACGACGTCAACCCGGCCCCGGCCGCGCTGGTGGAAGCCGGCGTGACGGTCTGCACGAGCGCCGAGG
This sequence comes from Ralstonia sp. 22086, assembly GCF_052045975.1. Classification (NCBI taxonomy): domain Bacteria; kingdom Pseudomonadati; phylum Pseudomonadota; class Betaproteobacteria; order Burkholderiales; family Burkholderiaceae; genus Ralstonia; species Ralstonia sp. 22086. The sequence continues at coordinate 179,822 of NZ_JBQEPZ010000005.1, forward strand.
AAGTCGCCAAGCGCGCCGACATCATCTTCATCATGGTGCCGGACACCCCGCACGTTGAAGCCGTGCTGTTCAGCGAGAAGGGCGTCGCCAAGGCGCTGAAGGATGCCGGCAAGGACGCTGCTGCCAACAAGATCGTCGTCGACATGAGCTCGATCTCGCCGATCGCGACGAAGGACTTTGCAGCCCGCATCAACAAGACCGGCGCGCAATACCTGGACGCTCCGGTGTCGGGTGGCGAAGTGGGCGCGAAGGCCGCATCGCTGACGATCATGGTGGGCGGTGAGCAGGCTGCGTTCGATCGCGTGGCTCCGTTGTTCAACCTGATGGGCAAGAACATCACGCTGGTCGGCGGCAACGGCGACGGCCAAACCACCAAGGTGGCCAACCAGATCATCGTGGCGCTGAACATCCAGGCCGTGTCGGAAGCGCTGCTGTTCGCGTCGAAGGCCGGTGCCGACCCCGCAAAGGTGCGTCAGGCGCTGATGGGCGGTTTCGCTGCCTCGCGCATTCTCGAAGTGCACGGCGAGCGCATGGTCAAGCGTACGTTCGATCCGGGCTTCCGCATCGAGCTGCACCAGAAGGATCTGAACTTGGCACTGCAAGGCGCGAAGGTTCTGGGCGTGGCGCTGCCGAACACCGCCACCGCACAGGAGCTGTTCAACACCTGCGCTGCCAACGGCATGGGCAAGCAAGACCACTCGGCGCTGTGCCGCGCGATCGAGATCATGTCGAATCACGACATCGCCTGAATGCGTGCCTAAGTTGTGTGCACTGTCGCAGCCTTCGGGCGGCGGCAGTTCTTTTTGCTGTCTCCCCGCTTCCTGCCATGCACCACGACCAGTCTGCCCAGGCCGCCCTGCGCGCTGTCTTGCCCAATCCGTCGCCGCGCGCGTTGCTGCACGGCCTGTTTGATACCGCGGTGGCTGCGGTCAGCGCTGCGCAATGCCTGCCTGCATTCCTGCCCGAACCGCCGCGTGGCCGCACCATCGTCATCGGTGCGGGCAAGGGCGCAGCGGCGATGGCCGAGGCGGTGGAGCAGCACTGGAAGGGCGAGCTGTCTGGCCTGGTCGTCACGCGTTACGAGCACGGCCGCGCGCCCGGCACGCAAGGCCGCATTGAAGTGGTGGAAGCCTCGCACCCCGTGCCCGATGCCGCCGGCCAACGTGCCGCGCAACGCATGGTCGGCCTGCTCGAAGGTTTGACGAAAGACGACCTCGTCCTGTGCCTGATCTCGGGCGGTGGCTCGGCCCTGCTGGCTGCACCGGCCGAAGGCTTGACGCTGGCCGACAAGCAGTCCGTCAACCGTGCGCTGCTCAAAAGCGGCGCGAGCATCGGCGAGATGAACTGCGTGCGCAAGCACCTCTCATCGATCAAGGGCGGGCGACTGGCACTGGCGTGCGCACCGGCGCGCGTCGAGACGCTGCTGATCTCCGATATTCCCGGCGATGACCCGACGCTCATCGCCAGCGGCCCGACGCTGCCCGACGCGACCACCTGCGTGGATGCGCTGGCCGTGATCGACAAATACGGCATCGACGTGCCCGAAGCGGTGCGCCGTCATCTGGAAACCGGCGCGGGCGAAACACCCAAGCCCGGCGATGCACGTTTCGAAGGCCATCGCAGCCATGTCATTGCGACAGCGCAGCACGCGCTGGAAGCCGCCGCAGCACAGGCACGCGCGCTCGGTTACGAGGCGCACATCCTGTCGGACAGCATTGAAGGCGAAGCGCGCGATGTGGCCGAAGTGCACGCCGGCATCGTGCGGCAGATCGTGGCGCGCAACCAGCCGTTCACCAAGCCGTGCGTGATTCTGTCGGGTGGTGAAACCACGGTGACGGTGCGCGGTAACGGCCGCGGCGGGCGCAATGCCGAGTTCCTGCTGGCGCTGGGCGTGGCGTTGGATGGCCTGCCCGGTGTGTACGCAATTGCCTGCGATACCGATGGCATTGATGGCTCGGAAGACAACGCGGGTGCGATGTTGACGCCGGATAGTCTCGCGCGTGCTGAAGCGCTTGGGTTGAAGCCGAAGCAGTTGCTCGACAACAACGATGGGTATGGGTTTTTTGATGCGTTGGGCGATTTGATTGTGACTGGGCCTACGCGGACGAATGTGAATGATTTTCGGGCGGTTTTGATTACTGGCTGATGTTGGATTGGGGGGATGGATTGATTGATGTTTGTGGTTCATCCCTTGTTTCATCCCCTGCCGGGGCTGACTCACTTTCTTTGTCTTGCCAAAGAAAGTAAGCAAAGAAAGGCGCGCCCGAGATGGCGAAAGATTCCTTGAATTTATGTCGCAGGGAGGGAGGAGAGGCAAACTCGCTTCGCTCAAACAGCCTCCCCTCTTTTTCCTCCCTGCAACAGAAATTCAAGGCGCCATCTAGGGCAGGAACGTCAACGGCCAAACCGTCGATCACGAGTGCAGCAGGAACCGGCAACACAACGCGAAGCAAAGCGAGCAACACAGCAACAAACGGAGCCAACTAGGACAGCACACAGATTGTGTTGCCGTACCTTGCCCTAGATGGCGCCTTGAATTTGTGTAAGCGGGCGGAACAAAGACGGGGAACTGTCTGAGCGCAGCGAGTCTTCCCCGTCTCCGCCCGGTTACACAAATTCAAGGAAGGGGTCGCCATCTCGGGCGCGCCTTTCTTTGCTTACTTTCTTTGGCAAGACAAAGAAAGTGAGTCGCCCCCGGCAGGGGGTGAAAGGGAGATGGACCACCAAGGTCCGCAAACGCAGCAAGCAATAGCCAGCCCACCGGAGCCATCAACGATGCGCCGCTTCCGCAACACCAAAATCCTCGCCACCCTAGGCCCCGCCAGCAGCGACAAAGACACCATCCGCGCCCTCTTCGACGCCGGCGCGGACGTCTTCCGCCTGAACTTCAGCCACGGCTCGCACGAAGACCACCGCAAGCGCTACGACACCGTGCGCGCGGTGGAGGCCGAGACCGGCCGCCCGATCGGCATCCTCGCTGACATGCAAGGCCCGAAGCTGCGCATCGGCACGTTTGCCGACGGCCGTGTCGTGCTCAAGAACGGCGATCGCTTTGTGCTCGACCGCGATCCGACGCCGGGGGATGTCACGCGTGTGCATCTGCCGCATCCGGAGCTGTACGCGGCTGCCGCGCCGGGGCAATCGCTGTTGCTCGATGACGGCAAGATCCGCCTGGCCGTGGAAGCCGCCGACCCGACGGCCATCGTCACGCGCGTGGTCGATGGCGGCCCGCTGTCGGACCGCAAGGGCGTGAACGTGCCGGATGCCGTGATCCCCATCCCTGCGCTCACCGAGAAAGACCTGCGCGATCTGGACTTCGCGCTGTCGTTGGGCGTGGACTGGATTGCGCTGTCGTTCGTGCAGCGCGCCGAAGATGTGATCGCCGCACGCGAGATCATCGGCGACCGCGCCGGCCTGCTCTCCAAGATCGAGAAGCCCGCAGCGCTACTGCATCTGGAAGACATCGTGCAGGCGTCCGATGCGCTGATGGTGGCGCGCGGCGACTTGGGCGTGGAGCTGCCGCCCGAGCGCGTGCCCGGCGTGCAGAAGCGCATCCTGCGCATGGCGCGCCACCACGGCAAGCCGGTGGTCGTGGCCACGCAGATGCTGGAATCGATGATCGAGGCGCCGGTACCGACGCGCGCCGAAGCGTCGGACGTGGCCAGCGCCGTGTACGACGGCACCGATGCCGTGATGCTGTCGGCCGAGTCGGCCAGCGGCAAGCATCCGGTGGCGGCGGTCAGCATCATGAACCGCATCATTGCCGAGACGGAGCGCGACCCGCTGTACCGCAACCTGATCGACGCGCAGCATCAGCCGCCGCTGCCGACGCGCCAGGACGCCATCTGCGCGGCCCTGCGCGACGTGACGCACATCCTCGGCGCAGTGGCCACCGTCACGTATACGTCCAGCGGCAAGACGAGTCTGCGCGCCGCACGCGAGCGGCCGCTGGCGCCTATCGTGAGCATCACGCCGCGCCTGGATACGGCGCGCCGTCTGGCAATCACGTGGGGCGTGCACAGCACGGTCAGCCCCGATGTGAGCAACGTCGACGAGATGGTGGATGCAGCGTGCCGCGCCGCCGCGCGTGAAGGCTTTGCCGTGTCGGGCGACCAGATCGCCATCACGGCCGGCATGCCGTTCGGCCAGGCCGGTTCGACCAACCTGCTGCGCCTGGCGGAGATCTGGCCGCAGACGCTCGTGACTGCGCAGACGCAAGACGCTGCGCTGCAGCCCGAGCCGGCCACGGTCTGACCTGACTACGGCTCGGTAGGTCGATCAGACCACTTTGGAGTAGCGCGGGACGAAGGTGACGGGCTTGCCCTCGGCTTCCACCGCGCGCTCCGTGCCTGCCTCGCGCAGGTGCGCATCGAACACCATCGCGATGCGGCGCACCAGGAGCCGCCCTTGCGGCGTGATGACGATACGCTCGTCGCCCACCCTCACCAGCCCGGCTTCCTCCAGCGGCGCCAGCGCCTGCAGCTCGTTCGCAAAGCTGCGCTTGAAGTCCAGTCCGTGGCGCGCACCGAATGCGCGCATGTTCAATTCGAACCCGCACATCAACTCGCCAATCAGCGCGCGGCGCACGTGATCGTCCGGCGTGAGCGACATGCCGCGCAGCACGGCCAACTCTCCCGCATCGATGCGTGCGTAGTACGCGTCGAGATCCTTCTCGTTCTGCGCATACACATCGCCCACGCGGCTAATCGCGGACACGCCGAACGCCAGCATGTCGCAATCGGCGTGCGTGGAATAGCCCTGGAAATTGCGCTGCAGCCGCCCTTCCCGCTGCGCGATGGCAAGTGCATCGTCAGGCCGTGCGAAGTGATCCATGCCGATGTAGACGTAGCCCTCGGCAACGAGGCGCTCCACCGTCATTGCCAGGAGGTCGAGCTTTTCGTCGGCGGTGGGCAGCGTAAGCATGTCGATGCGGCGCTGCGCCTTGAACAGGTGCGGCAGGTGCGCATAGCTGTAGACGGAAAGCCGATCAGGCGCCATCTCCAGCACGCGGTCGAGCGTTGCGTTGAACGTTTCGGTGCGCTGATACGGCAGGCCGTAGATCAGGTCGAAGCTGATCGACTCGAAGCCCAGCCGCCGCGCCGTGTCGACCACGCGACGTGTCTCTTCCACGCTCTGGATGCGGTGGACCGCGCGCTGAACGTCGGGGTCAAAGTCTTGGATGCCGAGGCTCGCACGGTTGAAGCCGATCTCGGCCAGCACTTCAAGCGTGGCGTCGTCGGCGTGGCGCGGGTCGAGTTCGACGGAGATCTCGCCATCGCTGGCCAGGTCGAAATGCTGCCGTGTGGCGGCCATCACGGCGCGCATCTCATCGTGCGCTAGGAACGTAGGCGTGCCGCCGCCCCAATGCAATTGCGTCACGCGGCGCAGTGGGCCAATCTGGTTGGCCACCATCGCCATCTCGCGGGCAAGGGTTTCAACGTAGCGTGCGCTGCGCGAGCGATCCTTTGTGATGACCTTGTTGCAGCCGCAGTAGTAGCAAAGGTTCGCGCAGAACGGCAGGTGCATGTACAGCGACAGCGGGGCATGCAGCGCGGGTGCAATCGCCGCGCGACGGTGCAAGGCGTCGAGGTAATCGGCGTTACCGAATTTGTTGTGAAAGCGGTCGGCGGTCGGGTACGAGGTGTAGCGCGGGCCGTGCGTATCAAAGCGCTGGGCCAGCGCGCGCACCTCCGGCGCAGACCAGCGGAAAGCGGTGTCATTTGCGGCGGACGGATCATCGGCCGGCTTGGCGAACGGAAACATGGGGCGGTTCTTGTGGGGGCGATGGCTCATCCTAAAACTGCGATGTGCGCGCCGCGTTGATGTGTGTCAACGTCGGTCGATGCCTGTCCCAAAGCGTTGCGTGCTGCACGCGGGCCGTCACGATGGCACAACAGCGCTGGCCTTCGACGGTGTTTTCAGGGTTTTGGGTTGTCGGTGCATCCCTTGTTTCATCCCCTGCCGGGGCTGACTCACTTTCTTTGTCTTGCCAAAGAAAGTAAGCAAAGAAAGGCGCGCCCGAGATGGCGAAAGATTCCTTGAATTTATGTCGCAGGGAGGGGAAGGGAAAAACTCGCTTCGCTCAGACAGTTTCCCTTCCTTTTTCCTCCCTGCAACAGAAATTCAAGGCGCCATCTAGGGCAGGGAAAGTCCAAAGACAAAAGCCGCACCATCTAAGCGCACGCCCAAACGACAAAGGCCAACCGCGCGATGGGTTGGCCTTTCTCTTTTGACGTTGAGCCCTAGATGGCGCCTTGAATTTGCGTAAGCGGGCGGAAAAAAGGTGGGGAACTGTCTGAGCACAGCGAGTTTTCCCCACCTCCGCCCGGTTACGCAAATTCAAGGAGTCTTTCGCCATCTCGGGCGCGCCTTTCTTTTGCTTACTTTTCTTTGGCAAGACAAAGAAAAGTGAGTCGTGCCCGGCAGGGAACGAAAGGGGGATGGACCACCAACGCAAAAACCAAAAACCCAATCACGAAACCACCGGCTTCTTAGCCGCCAGCAACCCTTTCAACGCCCCCAACCGGTCCTTCGGCGACATCGCTGACATCGTGTCCTCCGGCGTCGGCCCCGCGTCTTCGCCAAGCTTCATCTCGGCGATATAGCGCGACGGCTCACACACCACCGTCTCGCGCGCACGCTTGCGCTTCTTGCACCAGCTGATATGCAGGCTGCGCTGTGCCCGCGTAATGCCCACATACATCAGCCGCCGCTCTTCTTCGATCTTCTCGTCGGTCAGGTCGTCGTCTTCGCGGCAATGCGGGAGGATGCCTTCCTCCACGCCCACCAGGAACACGTGCGGATACTCCAGCCCCTTGCTCGCATGCAGCGTGGACAGGCGCACCGCATCCGGGTCTTCTTCCTTGCCTTCGAGCATGCTGATCAGCGCGATGGTCTGCGTGAGTTCCAGCAAGTTCTTGCCAGTGTCCATCAGGCCATCGGCGTTATCGAAACCGGTGGCCTCTTCGTCATCGTTCTTCTCGGGCTTGGTGCCCTTGCGCTTGAGCCAGTCGAGGAACTCCAGCACGTTGGTCCACTTGTTCTGCGCCTGGCGCTCGTCGTAGGTGTCGTACAGGTAGGCCTCGTAGTGGATGCCTTCCATCATCTCGTCGAGCAGCGTGGCGGCCGGCTCCTTCGCAGCGCGGTCGGACAAGCGCACGATGAATTCGCAGAACACCCGCAGCGGCTCCAACTGGCGCGGCGCGAGTTGCGCTTCGATGCCGCCCATCATCGCCGCCTCGAACAGCGACACCTTGGCCTGTCCCGCGAATGCGCCCAGCACTTCCAGCGTCGCATTGCCCACGCCGCGCTTGGGCGTGGTGATGGCGCGAATGAACGCAGGATCGTCATCCGCATTGGCAATCAGCCGCAGGTAGGCGCACAGGTCCTTGATCTCGGCCTTGTCGAAAAAGCTCTGGCCGCCCGAGAGCACATACGGAATGCGCTCGCGGCGCAGGATCTGCTCGAACAGGCGCGCCTGGAAGTTGCCGCGATACAGGATCGCGTAATCGCGAAACTGCGCGCGACGCTCGAACTTGTGGGCGGACAGCTTGAAGACCACGCTCTCGGCTTCGTGCTCTTCGTCATTGGCGCTCGTCACGTTGATGGCGTCGCCCATGCCGTGCTCGCTCCACAGCGTCTTCTCGAACAGCTTCGGGTTCTGCGCGATCACGGCGTTGGCCGCGTTCAGGATGCGCACCGTGGAGCGGTAGTTCTGCTCCAGCTTGATGACCTTCAGGTTCGGAAAATCCGTCTGCAACAGCTTGAGGTTGTCGAGCGTGGCGCCGCGCCAGCCGTAGATGGCCTGGTCGTCGTCGCCCACCGCCGTGAAGGCCGGCGCACGCAGGTGGGAGCCACCCGCCAGCAGCTTCAGCAGCTGGTACTGGCAGGCGTTGGTGTCCTGATATTCATCGACGAGGAAGTAGCGCAGGCGGTTCTGCCACTTCAGCCGCACCTCTTCATTGCGAGCGAATAGCTCGGCAGGAATGCGGATCAGGTCGTCAAAGTCCACCGCCTGATACGCGTGCAGCGTCGCAACGTAATTGCGGTAGACGAGCGCCGCCTGGTGGTCATCGACGTTGTTGTTGGCGAGCGCCTCGGCAATCGCGGTGTCCGGGTCGACGAGACCGTTCTTCCACAGCGAGATCGTGCTCTGCACGCGGCGGATCAACTGCTTGTCGGTCGTCGCCAGCTGCTCCTGGATCATCCCGAAGCAATCGTCCGAATCCATGATCGAGAAACGCGGCTTGAGGCCGACATGCTCGGCCTCAGCCCGCAGGATCTGCACGCCCAGCGAGTGGAAGGTACAGACCGTCAACTGCTTGATGGGAATGCGCTTGCCGTCTTCGCGTGTCTTGCCGTCCATCAGCTTGGCCACACGCTCCTGCATTTCCTTGGCCGCCTTGTTGGTAAACGTAACGGCGGCGATGTGCTTGGGCTCGAAGCCCTTGTCCAGGATCAGGTGCGCGATCTTCTGCGTGATCACGCGCGTCTTGCCCGAGCCTGCCCCGGCAAGCACCAGGCAGGGGCCGTCGAGGTAATGCACACCTTCGGATTGGGCAGCATTGAGCCCGTGGGCGAGACCGGAAGACATGGGGAACAGGCAGAAGAAAAAGCAGGCGGGAACGACAGCGGAGGGCGATGGTAGCACGGCGTCTTTGCATCGATCGGGCCGGTGCCGCGCCACCCGCGTGGGGCCCCACGGACGTGCTCGACACTGCACCGAATGCGTTTGCGCCCCCCGCTTTTCGCACCGGCGTTACACCGCTTACGCGCCGTTACACGAACCCCGTAAGCGGCCGGGCGCGGCACGCCGTTATGGACGGGACAGCGGCTGAATCGGTCGGCCGCCCACCGGAGAAACCACCATGCACCGCATTGTTAAAGCCCTGGCCGTTACCGCCGTCGCCCTGTCTGCCACCACCGGCGCCTTCGCCCAAACGCAGTGGCAAAAAGACCACCCGCGCCGCGCCGAGGTCAACCACCGCCTTGCCAACCAGAACAGGCGCATCCACAACGAAGTGAAGGAAGGCGAGATCACCAAGGGCCAGGCGCGCCAGCTGCACCGGGAAGACCACCAGATTCGCCAGGAAGAGCGCGACATGGCGGCTCAGAATGGCGGCGGCATCACCAAGCAGGAGCAGCGGACGCTGAACCAGCAGGAAAACCAGGTCAGCCGCCAGATCGGCAAGTAAGCCAGAGCACGACCGCCAACACCCGCACTCCGGCCACACCCTTGGAGCTTGGCGACCCCGCCAGCGCCCCGAGGGTGTGGCTGTTGTCTTTGGCATTTGGCCTTTGACGTACCAGCCCTTGATGGCGCCTTGAATTTTCGTAAGCGAGCGGAAAAAAGGCGGGGAACTGTCTGAGCGCAGCGAGTTTTCCCCGCCTCCGCCCGGTTACGAAAATTCAAGGAGGCTTTCGCCATCTCGGGCGCGCCTTTCTTTTGCTTACTTTTCTTTGGCAAGACAAAGAAAAGTGAGTCGGTCCCGGCAGGGAACGAAAGGGGGATGGACCCAAAGCATAAAACCGGCCCTCCTCTCAAAAACCGCCGAATCCCCCCCAATTGACAATCCCATCCCCCTTCCGTACATTCGCGCCATCCATCCGGGAGAGCGTGCCCGCCGTATACGGCAAGGCGCCGCCGAAGGGGTAGCACCCGAAAACTCTCAGGCATCCAGGACCGGGCGGATCGGCGGACATGCGTCCGACCGCACTCTGGAGAGCTGGCGCCGCACGACCACTGCGGGCGCCCACCGAAGGGGCTCACGAACGGCGCGCACCGCTATGCGCCCCGCTTCGCAATCTCTCAGGTACCAAGGACAGAGGGGCCATCTGCGCAGCTTGTTGATCTTCATGGCGTCACCATGAGGGATCAGGCTGCGCGGGTGGCCTTTTTGCTTTTCTGGTTCCCGATCCATGCGCCGCGCCCAAGCCACGGCGGCGCGCTCAGCCGAGAGATTCCATGACGCTCCAACACACGCCGCTCAATGCCATCCACCGCTCGCTGGGCGCCCGCATGGTCGACTTTGGCGGCTGGGACATGCCCGTCAACTACGGCTCCCAGATCGAAGAGCACCACGCCGTGCGCCAGGACGCCGGCATCTTCGACGTCTCGCACATGTGCGTGGTCGACCTCACCGGCGCGCGCGTGCGCGACTTCCTGCGTGGGCTGCTCGCCAACAACGTCGACAAGCTGCAGACGCCGGGCAAGGCGCTCTACAGCTGCATGCTCAACCCCAAGGGCGGCGTGATCGACGACCTGATCGTCTATTTCTTCCGCGAAGACTGGTTCCGCCTGGTGGTCAACGCCGGCACCGCTCCGACGGACCTGGAATGGATCGTCGCGCAGAACGCGGCCGCCGGCACCGACGTGACCATCACGCCGCGCCGCTCCGACAACAACGCTGGCGCCGAGCCGCTGGGCATCCTGGCCGTGCAGGGCCCGAACGCGCGTGCCAAGACCTACGCTGCGCTGCGCGGCACGCAGGCCGTGGGCGATGCGCTCAAGCCGTTCAACGCGGGCTTCGTCACCGTGGAAAACGTGGGCGAGATCATGGTGGCCCGCACCGGCTACACCGGTGAAGACGGTTTCGAACTCGTCGTCCCGGCCTCGCAGATCGCTGGCGTCTGGGAGCGCCTGCTGCAGGCCGGCGTGCGCCCGGCAGGCCTGGGCGCGCGCGACACGCTGCGCCTGGAAGCCGGCATGAACCTCTACGGCCAGGACATGGACGAGCACGTGTCGCCGCTCGACGCTGGCCTCGCCTGGACGGTCGACCTGCAAAGCGAACGCGACTTCACCGGCAAGGCCGCGCTGCAAGCCGGCGGCCAGCGCGAACAGTTCGTCGGCCTGATCCTGCGCGACAAGGGCGGCGTGCTGCGCGCCCACCAGAAGGTCATCACCGCTGCCGGTGACGGCGAGATCACCAGCGGCACCTTCAGCCCGAGCCTGTCGCTCTCCATCGCACTGGCGCGCCTGCCCAAGGACGTGGCCATCGGCACCGACGTGCAGGTCGAAATTCGCGACCGCAAGTTGACCGCGACTGTGGTTAAACTGCCGTTCGTGCGCAATGGCAAGGCGCTGGTCAGCTGAACACCGAATCTGCATCCCCCAATACCCATCTTCCGGAGAAACCTTTCATGAGCAACGTCCCCGCCGATCTGAAGTACACCGAACACGACGAGTGGATCCGCGTTGAAGCCGACGGCACGCTGACCATCGGCATCACCGACTTCGCGCAGGACGCGCTGGGCGACATCGTCTTCCTGGAGCTGCCGGACGCTGGTCGCGCCGTCGCCAAGGACGAGGCGATTGCCGTGGTCGAATCGGTCAAGGCCGCCTCCGACATCTACGCCCCCGTCTCGGGCGAGATCATCGCCAACAACGCCGACGCCGCGGGCGCGCCCGAGTCGGTCAACGCCGGCGCCTACGACGCCTGGCTGTTCAAGATCAAGCCGACCAACGCCGACGATGTGAACGCGCTGATGTCGGCCGAGCAGTACGCCGCCAAGATCGGCTAAGCCGGTCACCGAAGCCGATGTGCCTGACCCGCACATCGGCGCTTTGCCTGAATTTCGAGCCCTTGCCATGAACGCTCCGCACCCCGCTTCCTCGGCGCTTGCTGCCGAACGCCCCACCCTCGCCGCCCTGGAGGCGTGCGACGCCTTCGCGCACCGCCACATCGGCCCGTCGCCGGAAGAGCAAGCGCAGATGCTTGCTGCACTTGGTTTTGATAGCCGCGCCAAGCTGATCGACGCCGTGATCCCGCCCGCCATCCGCCGCCAGGACGGCATGCCGCTGGGTGAATTCACGCAGCCGCTGACCGAAGAAGCGGCGCTCGCCAAGCTGCGCGGCATCGCGGGGCAGAACCGCGTGGTCAAGAGCCTGATCGGCCAGGGCTACTACGGCACGCATACGCCGGGCGTCATCCTGCGCAACATCCTCGAGAACCCGGCCTGGTACACGGCCTACACGCCGTATCAGCCGGAAATCTCGCAAGGCCGCCTGGAAGCGATGCTGAATTTCCAGCAGATGGTGATCGACCTGACGGCCATGGACATCGCCAATGCGTCGATGCTGGACGAAGCGACCGCCGCTGCTGAAGCCATGACGCTGCTGCAGCGCATCGGCAAGTCGAAGTCGACCGTGTTCTTCGTGGCCGACGACGTGCTGCCGCAAACGCTGGAAGTCATTCGCACGCGCGCCGAGCCGATCGGCGTGCAGGTGGTGACCGGCCCGGCGGCCGACGCTGCCAAGCACGATGCGTTCGGCGTGCTGCTGCAATACCCGGGCGCCAACGGTGCGCTGCTGGGCGATCTGGCGACGTACCAGGCGCTGACCGATGCCGTGCACGCTGCCGGCGGCCTGGTGGTTGCCGCCGCCGATCTGCTCGCGCTCACGCTGCTGGCTGCGCCGGGTGAATGGGGTGCCGACGTGGTGATCGGCAACACGCAGCGCTTTGGCGTGCCGTTTGGCTTCGGCGGCCCGCACGCCGGTTACATGGCCGTGCGCGACGCGTTCAAGCGCTCGATGCCGGGCCGCCTAGTCGGCGTGACGATCGATGCGCAAGGCAACCCGGCCTACCGTCTCGCGCTGCAGACGCGCGAGCAGCACATCCGCCGCGAGAAGGCCACCTCGAACATCTGTACCGCGCAGGTGCTGCTGGGCGTGATGGCATCGATGTACGCCGTCTACCACGGCCCGCAAGGCCTGAAGCGCATCGCGCAGCGCGTGCACCGCCTGACCGCCACGCTGGCCGCCGGCCTGCGCGCGATCGGCTACACGCTGGAATCCGACGCCTTCTTCGACACGCTGACCGTCGCCACCGGCGCGCGCACCGCCAACCTGCACATCGCTGCGCAGGCGCACGGCATCAACCTGCGCCAGATCGACGACACCCGCCTGGGCATCTCGCTGGACGAGACGGTCACGCGCGCCGATGTCGTGGCGCTGTGGGAAGTCTTCGCACATGCCGCCCACGCCGCCGCGCCGGACTTCGACCAGACCGAAGCGGGCGTCGCCGATGCGTATCCGGCATCGCTGGTGCGCCAGAGCGCGTACCTGACGCACCCGGTGTTCAACGCACACCACTCCGAGCACGAAATGCTGCGCTACCTGCGCAGCTTGGCCGACAAGGATCTCGCGCTGGACCGCACGATGATCCCGCTGGGCTCATGCACGATGAAGCTCAACGCCACCGCAGAAATGCTGCCGGTGACGTGGCCCGAGTTTTCGAACATCCACCCCTTCGCACCGGCCGACCAGACCGTCGGCTACCGCGAAATGATCGACCAGCTCGAGCAGATGCTGTGCGCCGCCACCGGCTACGCCGCCGTGAGCCTGCAGCCGAATGCCGGCTCGCAGGGCGAATACGCCGGTCTGCTGATCATCCACGCCTACCACGCCAGCCGTGGCGAAGCGCACCGCAACGTGTGCCTGATCCCGTCGTCGGCGCACGGCACGAACCCGGCATCGGCGCAGATGGCCGGCATGCAGGTCGTCGTCGTGGCGTGCGATGAGCGCGGCAACGTCGACCTGGCCGATCTGGAGAAGAAGGCCGCCGAGCACAGCAAGAACCTGGCGGCGATCATGATCACCTACCCGTCCACGCACGGCGTGTTCGAGGAAGGCGTGAAGCGTGTCTGCGAAATCGTGCACAGCCACGGCGGTCAGGTGTACGTGGACGGCGCCAACATGAACGCCATGGTCGGCACGGCCGCACCGGGCCACTTCGGCGGCGACGTCTCACACCTGAACCTGCACAAGACGTTCTGCATTCCGCACGGCGGCGGCGGTCCGGGCGTGGGTCCGGTGGCCGTGGGCGCGCACCTCGCGCCGTTCCTGCCCGGCCGCGCGGCTTCGGGTGAAGACGCCAGCCAGAACATCGGCAACGTGTCGGCTGCGGCATTCGGCTCGGCGTCGATCCTGCCGATCTCGTGGATGTACATCGCGATGATGGGCGCCGCGGGCCTGACCGCCGCCACCGAGACGGCCATCCTGTCGGCCAACTACGTGGCCAAGCGTCTGGCGCCGTACTACCCGGTGCTGTACACGGGCGCGCACGGCCTGGTGGCGCACGAGTGCATTCTCGACATCCGCCCGCTGCAGAAGGAATCGGGCATCAGCAACGAAGACATCGCCAAGCGCCTGATGGACTTCGGCTTCCACGCACCGACGATGAGCTTCCCGGTGCCGGGCACGCTGATGATCGAGCCGACCGAGAGCGAGCCGAAGGTGGAGCTCGACCGCTTCATCGACGCGATGATCGCCATCCGTGGCGAAGTCGACAAGGTGATCTCGGGCGAATTCGACCGTGAAGACAACCCGCTCAAGCATGCGCCACACACGGCAGCCGTGGTGATGGCCGACGACTGGTCGCACAAGTACACGCGTGAGCAGGCCGCCTACCCGGTGGCATCGCTGCGCAAGCAAAAGTACTGGCCGCCGGTCGGCCGTGCCGACAACGTCTACGGCGATCGCAACCTGTTCTGCGCTTGCGTGCCGATGAGCGAGTACGCGCAGGACTGATGCCCCTCGAAGTGAGATGAACGCGGCGGCGGGGCGGCATGCTCCGCCGCCGTGTCATATGTAACGTGGCGCAACCCCTGTAACCTGCTCTCACAACCGCTGTTTTGAGAGTTCCTCGCCGTTTATGGTGACGACAGTTCACCCGATCGACGAGACCCTGCCATGCCGATGCTTCAGCCTGCCCCACTCTTCCGTTTGCTTGCCTGTGCCGCCGTTGTCGCGGTATGCGGTGCGTGCTCGCCGATACAGGCGGGGGCTGCGGCATCGGTGTACGCCGGCACGCACAACACGGCGGGGCCGGCACGCGATTGGTGCAGCATTTCGCCTGCGCTGTCCGGCGAACCTGCCGCTGTCAAGCTGATCGCCCGCGCCACCCAGCACCTCGGGCAGACGCCGCACCCGTTGCCGCGTCTGCACACCGAGGGCACGCTGCCGCACCAGGGCATCTACGACGAATCCGTTGTTGCCGCGCGGGACTTTCCGGTCATGCGCGACGCTGCAATTGCCTGGCGTCTCACCGGCGACAAGCGCTTCGCCGAACAGGTCGACACCTTCCTGCACGCGTGGGTCGGCACGTATGTACCGAGCTTCAACCCGATCGACGAGACGAAGTTCGATGCGCTGATTCAAGCCTACATGCTCGCGCGCGACGGCCTGACGCCAAGCACGCGTGAAGAGACGCAACGCTTCCTGCGTACGCTGGCCGAAGGCTATATCGCCCGCACCGATGCCGCCCGCCAGCCGCTGTCCCATACGTGGATCAACAACTGGCAAAGCCATCGCATCAAGCTGATGGCGATGTCGGCTGCCGCGCTGGGTGACCACGCGTTGCTCGCGCATGTACATCGCCTGTTCCTGCAGCAGGTCGCCAATAACGTGCGCCCGGACGGGTCGGTGGAAGATTTTGAAGACCGCGACGCGCTTCACTACGTCGTCTATGACCTCGAGCCGCTGACGATGGCCGCGATTGCCGTGCAGCCTTTCGGCCAGCAGTGGCTACGTGAGCGCGCAGCCAACGGCGTCTCGCTCGCTGCCGCCCTCGATTGGCTCGTGCCGTATGCCGACGGCAGCCGCACGCACGAGGAATACGTCCACTCGCACGTTGCCTTCGACAAGAAGCGAGCCGATGCAGGCCTCGCCGGTTTCTCCGGCATGTGGGAGCCGAAAAGCGCCGCCACACTGTATTGGCAAGCCGCGCGGCTGGACCCGAAATACCGCACGCTGGCCGAGCGTCTAGCGGCTACTGCGCCCGACTGGCTGGCGCTGTGCGCAGCCCGTTGACTGGCGAAGCGACGCGCTGACAGCGCGCATACAACAACCTGGCGCAAGTGGCCACAAGCCGCTTGCACCCTTTAACGCCCCCGGAGCCTCACCCATGGCTGTTTCTGTTTTCGACCTCTTCAAGATCGGCATTGGCCCGTCCAGCTCGCACACTGTCGGGCCGATGCGCGCCGCGCTCATGTTCGCCTCCGGCCTCGAAGCCGATGGGCTGATGTCGCAAGTCGCCAGCGTGCGTGTCGAGCTGTACGGCTCGCTCGGTGCCACCGGCAAAGGCCACGGCACGGACCGCGGCGTCATCCTCGGCCTGATGGGCGAGGCGCCGGACACCATCGACCCCGACACCATCGATGCCAAGCTGGCGGAGCTGCGTGCATCGCAGTCGCTGTCGCTGCTGGGCCGTCACGCGATGCGCTTTACCGAAAAGGAACACATCGCCTTCTACCGCCGCGAAGCGATGGCAGAGCATCCGAACGGCATGAAGTTCCACGCCTTCGATGCGGCCGGAGAACGGCTACGCGAGGCGCGCTACCTGTCGGTGGGCGGTGGCTTTGTCGTCACGGCTGGTGCACCCAACACGCAGGTGTTGGCGGCGCACGACCAGTTGCCGCATCCGTTCCGCAGCGGCAAAGAGCTGCTGGCGATGTGCGAATCGACGGGCAAATCCATTGCCCGGCTGATGCTCGAGAACGAACTGACGTGGCGCACCGAGGCCGAAGTGCGTGCTGGTCTGCTCAACATCTGGCACGTGATGCAGTCGTGCGTGGCGCGCGGTTGCCGCACGGAAGGCGAGCTGCCGGGGCCGTTCCACGTGCGTCGCCGCGCGGCGGAATTGTATTCACGGCTTACGGTGCAGGCCGAACGCACGCTGTCCGACCCGCTGTCGGTCATCGACTGGGTGAATCTGTATGCGATTGCCGTCAACGAAGAGAACGCCGCAGGCGGACGCGTTGTCACGGCACCGACCAACGGCGCAGCGGGGATCATCCCGGCGGTGATGCATTACTACGACCGGTTCGTCCCCGGCGCGAACGACAACGGCGTGGTGGATTTCCTGCTCACCGCCGGCGCGATCGGCATGCTTTACAAGATGAACGCGTCAATCTCGGGCGCAGAAGTCGGGTGCCAGGGCGAAGTCGGTGTGGCGTGTTCGATGGCGGCGGGCGCGCTGGCGGCCGTGCTGGGCGGCACGCCTGCGCAAGTCGAAAACGCTGCGGAGATCGGCATGGAGCACAACCTCGGGCTGACATGCGACCCGGTTGGCGGGCTGGTGCAGATTCCGTGTATCGAGCGTAATGCGATGGCGTCGGTGAAGGCGGTGAATGCGGCGCGCATGGCGTTGCGTGGGGATGGCACGCATTATGTTTCGCTGGATTCGGTCATCAAGACGATGCGCGAGACTGGCGCGGATATGAAGACGAAGTACAAGGAGACGGCGCGGGGTGGGTTGGCGGTGAATATTGTGGAGTGTTGATTTTTGGTTTGGGTTTTGGGCTGTTGGTGCATCCCTTGTTTCATCCCCTGCCGGGGCTGACTCACTTTCTTTGGTCTTGCCCAAAGAAAGTAAGCAAAGAAATGCGCGCCCGAGATGGCGAAAGACTCCTTGAATTTCTGTCGCAGGGAGGGGAAGGGAAAAACTCGCTTCGCTCAAACAGTTTCCCTTCCTTTTTCCTCCCTGCAACAGAAATTCAAGGCGCCATCTAGGGCAGGAAAGTCAAAGGACAACAGCCACACCCTCTGGGCGCCAGCCCAAACGACAAGGCCAACCTCACGACGGGTTGGCCTTTTGCTTTTGACGTTGAGCCCTTGATGGCGCCTTGAATTTTTGTGAGCGGGCGGAAAAAAGAGGGAGGCCTGTCTGAGCGCAGCGAGTTTGCCTCCCTCTCCGCACGGTCACAGAAATTCAAGGGGAAGTCGCCATCTCGGGCGCGCCTTTCTTTTGCTTACTTTTCTTTGGCAAGACAAAGAAAAGTGAGTCGTGCCCGGCAGGGTACGAAACACAGATGGACCACAAGCAATAAATCTAGAGGACACCCCAAAAAAAACGCACAAGCCCCCGCCCCCATCCACTTCTATAATCCGCGCCACAAGAACCCTCTTTGGAGACCCGCAGGATGCAATCCCTCCATCCTCCCAAGCACATTCCGGCAGCGACCCTGCCGGAGCTGACGCTACGCGGCATGATCCTCGGTGCCATCATCACCGTAATTTTTACCGCTTCAAACGTGTACCTCGGCCTGAAGGTCGGCCTGACGTTCTCATCGGCGATTCCGGCAGCGGTCATTTCGATGGCGGTGCTGCGCATGCTCGGCGGCACGAACATCCTTGAGAACAACATGGTGCAGACACAGGCGTCTGCGGCCGGAACACTGTCTTCCATCATCTTCATCCTGCCCGGCCTGGTGATGATTGGGCACTGGCAAGGTTTCCCGTTTTGGCAAACGTTTGGTGTGTGCATGGCGGGCGGCATGCTGGGCGTGGTGTTCACGATTCCGCTGCGCCACGCCATGGTGGTGCAGAGCGACCTGCCTTATCCCGAAGGCGTGGCGGCAGCGGAAATTCTGCGTGTGGGTAGCGGCCAGTCGGCGGACGGTGAAGACGCCGCCGATGACGACGCGGTGCCGGCCGCCACCGGCATGCGCGACCTGGCCGCGGGCGGCATTGTCGCGGCCATCGTGGCGTTTGCAACGAGCGGCCTGCGCCTGCTGGGCGAAGGGGCAAGCTGGTGGTTCGCGGCGGGGGCCGCAGTGGTGCGCTTGCCGCTGGGCTTTTCAACGGCACTGCTGGGCGCGGGCTACCTGATCGGGCTGGTGGCCGGGCTGGCCATGCTGGTGGGCCTGGTGATCGCCTGGGGTATCGCCGTGCCGTATCTGACGTCCATCACGCAGATTCCGGCGGGCAAGGCGCTCTCGGCGTTCGGCACGGATGTGTGGCGCACGCAGGTGCGCTTTATCGGTGCCGGCGTGATTGCAGTGGCGGCCGTGTGGACGCTGGGCACGCTGATCGGCCCGGTGGTGCACGGCGTGAAGCGCTCGTTCGGTAGCTTGCGCCCGAAAGCCGATGGCGCGCTGCGTACCGAGCAGGACATGGCGCCGCGCTGGATTCTGCTGGTGACACTGGCCATGGTCGTGGTGCTGGTGATCACGTTTGCCGCGTTCCTGGCGCCGACCATGCTGTCGGCCGGCTCGCGCTGGACGCTGATCACCTGCGCGGTGATCTTTGCGGTGGTGTTCGGCTTCCTGGTGGCAGCGGCGTGCGGCTACATGGCCGGGCTGATCGGTTCGTCGTCGAGCCCGATTTCGGGCATCGGCATCATCGCTATTACGTTGGTGTCGCTGCTGCTGTTGGCCATCGGCGCGGACAACGGCATCGTGGGCTCGCCGGAAGCGAGCAAGCTGGGCATTGCGCTGGCCATTTTCACAACGTCGGCCGTGGTGGCCGTGGCGACCATCTCCAACGACAACCTGCAAGACTTGAAGACCGGCTGGCTGGTCGGGGCCACGCCGTGGCGCCAGCAGGTTGCGCTGCTGATCGGCTGTGTGGCGGGCGCGGCGGTCATCTCGCCGGTGCTGGAGCTGCTGTACAACGCGTATGGCTTTCCGGGCGCGCTGCCGCGTGCCGGCATGGACGCGGCGCAGGCGCTGTCCGCCCCGCAGGCGACGCTCATGACGGCCATTGCCACCGGCATCTTCACGCACCAGTTGGAATGGAACATGGTGATTGCGGGCATCGTCATCGGCATGCTGCTGATCGCCGTCGACTGGGCGCTCAAGCAGCGTGGCGGCGTCGCCCGGCTACCGGTGCTGGCGGTGGGCATCGGCATCTACCTGCCGCCGACGATCAGCACGGTGCTGGTGACGGGCGCGGTGCTGGCGTGGGTCATCGAGAAGATTCTCGCCAAGCGCGCGCAGGCGGCCGGTGTGCCGTACGCGCGCTATGCCGAGGTGCCGAACCGCCACGGCGTGCTGCTGGCGTCGGGCCTGATCGTGGGTGAAAGCCTGGTGGGTGTGCTGATGGCAGCCGTCATCGGGGCCACCGGCAAGGATGCTCCGCTGGCGATCGTGGGCGCCTCGTTTGAAGGCACGGCGCAATGGCTCGGGCTGATCGTCTTCGCCTTGGTATGCTGGGCGTTTGCGCGCCGCGTTCTGGCGGTGCGTCCGACTCATTGACCCCGCCACGCACCATGCTGCTCCGAGACGCAACGCAGGCCGACCTGCCGGCCATCGTCGACATCTACAACGATGTGATTGCCAACTCCAACGCGATCTACACCGAAACACCGGTCACGCTGGAAGACCGCACCGCATGGCTGGCCTTGCGCGGCACGCAGGGGTATCCGGTGCTGGTGGCTGACGATGACGGGCAAGTCGCAGGCGTTGCATCGTTTGGGGATTTCCGGCCGTACCCGGGCTTTCGCACCACCGTCGAGCACTCGGTGCACATTCACCGCGACTGGCGCGGCAAGGGACTGGGCAGCCTGCTGGTCGAGGCGCTCTGCGAGCGTGCCGCGGCACTGGGCAAGCACCTGATCGTCGGCGCCATCGACGGCGCCAATGCAGGCTCGATCCGCCTGCACGAAAAGCTCGGCTTCAAAGAAGTGGGCCGCATGCCCGAGGCCGCCATCAAGCACGGCCAGTGGCTCGACCTCGTGTTCATGCAGCGCTGGCTGGAAGCGCCCGGAACGGTCCGCAACGGCTGACCGTTCCGGGATGCATCAGGCGGGCTGCGTTGCCGCCTGCGTCCAGCGCCCGCAACCGCGTCGCACGGTCTCGTGCAGGTTGCGGGTTTCACGTTGCGCCGCGCGGATCCATTCGGCATCCGCATCGCGCGCCTCCACCACCTCCCGCACCATGTCGAGCGCGCCTTCGGACGACAGCGCTTCGGCGTGTGCCGACAGCACCTTGCTCGTCTCCAGGATGTGATCGGCCAGCGCCCCACGGTTGCCCGTGGCCGGGTCGACGTATTCGCCGGCCAGCCCGAAGCGGCACGCCTGGAAGCGGTTGAAGGTGTAGACGAGGTAATCGTCTTCCACGGGCATGAACGGGCGATCGAGCAGCAGCCAGCGGCCCAGCGCCTGAATGTAGGCGGCGATGGCGGCGGCGCGTTCGACGGTCAGCGGGGTGTCCATCACGCGGACTTCGATCGTGCCGAATTCGGGCTTGGGGCGGATGTCCCAGTAGAAGTCCTTCATGCTCTCGATCACGCCGGTGGCGTGCATCTTGTCGAAGTACGCGATGAAGGCGTCCCACGTGAGCACGAACGGCGCACGGCCCGACATCGGGAAGGCGCTGACCGAATTCATGCGTGCCGAAGCAAACCCCGTATCCACGCCCTGCACGAACGGCGACGACGCGGCCAGCGCAATGAAGTGCGGTACGTAGCGCGACATGGCGTGCAGCAGGTACAGCGCATCGTCGGGATTCGGGCAGCCAATGTGCACGTGCTGGCCGAATACCGTGAACTGCTTGGCGAGGTAACCGTATAGATCCGAGATGTACTGATAGCGCGGCGATTGCGAAATCTGGCGCTGGCTCCACTGCTGGAACGGATGCGTGCCGCCGCCGCAGATGCCGATGTTCAGCGCCGTGGCGGCTTCGGCCATGCGGTCGCGCATCTCGCGCAACTGCCAGAGCGCTTCATCGTGGCTGTGGCAGATGCCGGTGGAGATCTCGATCATCGAATCGGTGATCTCCGGCTTGATGTCGCCGGGGTATTCCTTGCCCTTGAGCATGCGCAGCAGGTCGGGCGACGCCGAGGCGAGGTCGTAGTCATGGCGATTGACGAGCTGCAATTCCAGCTCGACGCCAAACGTCAGGGCTTCGGATTTCGAGAACGGTTCGAGGGACATGGGGCTCAGTGCCTCCCTTCTTCTTGTCGCACCTCACCTGCCCAGCGCAGCGAACGCGCGGTCAGGATCGGCGCGGCAATCTGTTGGATCGCCAGCGTGCACAGGATGATGGCCGCCAGCGGCCCGCCGGTTTGTGGATACAGTGCCGCCGTATCGTGCATCAGCAACCATGACAATCCCGACATGGGGCCGAGCGCCAGGCCGAGCGCAATACTCTGCCGCATCGACAGCCCCGAGAACGAGCCCAGCGCCGTCGTGGCCGCCAGTTTGGCGATGAAGCGCGAGAGCACCAGCGCCACCGCCGCCACACCGCCGATCGCCCAGTCCGACGCCTTGAGCGGCAGACCGAGCGACACGATCATCACCACAATCAGGATGCTGCCCGCGCTGCCGAAATGCGACGGCCACACACGCGGATGATCGTCCTGGTGCTTGAACACCACGCCTGCCAGCAGCAGCGTGAGCGGCACCGACAGCTTGAGCAGCTTGGCCATCGCCAGCGCAAACAGCACCAGGCCCACCAGCACCAGGAACGCGTAGTGATCGTCACCTGCCATGCGGTGATACAGCGCGTGGCCCACCTTGCCGACCACCCAGGCTAGAAGCACGGACCCTGCCAGCAGGTACAGGGGATGGAACAGCGCCGCCGCCCAATGGCCGTATTCGCTGTGCAGCCACCCGGCGGTGAGCGGCGCCAGCACGCTTGCGTAGATGCTGTTGAGCGCGCCCAACGAGAGCAACCGCTCCGTCACCTGGCCTTCGGCGCGCAGTTCGTTCTTGAGTTGCAGCAGCACCGTAGGGGACGTGGCCACCGCGATGGCGCCCGCAGCCACCGCCACCGGTGCCGCCACGCCAAACAACTGCAGCACCCAGGTGACGAGGCCCCAGGTCAGCAGGCTCTCGAAGCCGCTGGTGAGCAAGAGCCAACGATTGGCACGCAGCCACTCGAATGACAGCCGGTGCCCCAGTTCGAACAGCGCCAACGCCAGCGCCATCTCGATCAGGATGTGGGTCTGGTCGAGCATGTCGGCGTCGATGAGCGGGCGCCCGAGCACGCCGGCCACCAGCCCCGCCGCCGCATAGCCGACGATGCGGGGCAGCTTGAGCGCGGCGCGCGCGAACTCGCCGCACAACGCCGCGCCGACCAGCGCCAGCCCGATCCAGAAGAGACCGCCAGGTGCGGGCGGCCACGAAGGGAAGAGATCGTGAAGTCCTGTCATGGCCGACATGGTACCCGAAGCACCCGATCGGAAAAGTCAGCCAAGCACTGACACGCGTTAGACCCGTGTTACGCGCTATTTAACAATGGATAGATGATTTTCGGCGCAGAAAGCGACAACTCTGCGTTTGGAGTCATTCGCTACCGGCAAAGAAAAACCGCCCCGGAGGGCGGTTTTCATACTGCGAATGGCTGAGAGCCGGTCGGATTACTTGCCGCCCACGCTCTCCAGCGGCGTCCACTTGCCACCGGTGACCTTGTAGACGGTGATGCCGCCGTCCTTCAGGTCGCCCTTCTCGTCATAGGCGTAGTGCTTGGCGGTCACGCCTTGCATGTTGGTCGCAGCCAGGATCGGCAGGTACTTGCTCGGATCCGACGAGCCGGCCTTGACCATGGCTTGCATCAGGGCCATTGCGCCGTCGTAGGCGTACGGCGAGTACGTCTGCACCGGCGTGCCGAAGCGCTTCTCATAGCGGGCCTTGTAGGCGGCGCCGCCCGGCATCTGCTCCAGCGGCAGACCAGCCAGCGAGCACACCACGCCTTCGGCCGATTGCGCGCCAGCCAGCTTGATGAAGTCGTCGGTCTTGGACATTTCGCCCGACATCAGCGTGGACTTCATGCCCAGTTCGCGCATCTGCTTGACCAGCGGAGCCGATTGGCCTTCCGCGCCGCCGTAGAACACGGCGTCAGGCTTCTTGGACTTGATCTGCGTGAGGATCGACTTGAAGTCGCTGGCCTTGTCGTTGGTGAACTCGCGACGCACGATGGTGGCGCCGGCAGCCTTGGCGGCCTTCTCGAATTCGTCTGCCAGACCTTGGCCGTAAGCCGTGCGGTCATCAACGATGGCGATGTTCTTGTAGCCCAGCTTCTTGACGGCGTACGTGCCGACCACCGAACCCTGCTGGGTGTCGGAGGTCATCATGCGGAACGTCGTCTTGTAGCCTTGCTTGGTGTATTCCGGTGCCGTTGCCATCGCGATTTCTGCGATGCCCGCGTTGTTGTAAATGCGCGAGGCCGGGATGGTCGTACCCGAGTTGAAGTGGCCCAGCATGCCCTTGATGCCGCTGTCCACAAGCTTCTGTGCGACGGTGGTGCCGGTCTTCGGGTCAGCTTGGTCGTCTTCCGAGATCAGCTGGAACTTGACTTCCTTGCCGGCGATCTTCGGATGCGTGGCGTTGAACTCCTCGACCGCCAGCGTCAGGCCGTTCTGCATGTCCTTGCCGTACTGGGCTTGAGGACCGGTCATCGGGCCGGCGTAGCCCAGCTTGATGACTTCCTGGGCCGATGCCCCACCCGCCAGCGCGCACAGGGCGGCGGCCAGACACAGTTGCTTCAATTTCATTTGTGCGTCTCCTAGTTCAAACGCAATTTGGATCAATAGCGCGACGGGATCACCGTCGCCCTCCTCCCGCTTCGCGCTCCATCCGCACCCGTCGTGCGGATGGCGCTGCGAATCCTGCTCGTGCTCCCCGTCAGCCGATGGTCATCAGGCTGGCGTTGCCACCCGCCGCGGCCGTATTGACCGACAGCGAACGCTCGATCAGCAGGCGCTCCAGCGCCAGCCCCTCCCCGCCATGCGGCAGGCCTTGCACGCCCACGATGGGGCCGGCACGTCGTGCCAGTCCTTCGCAAATGGCGCGCAGATGGTCCGAATCGCCGTGGTGCAGCACCGCATCAAACGCCGCTTCGTCGGTCGACCCGACCACGCGGACGCGCGATTGTACTGCCGCCGGCAAGCCCCGAAGTACCGCTTCGATGGCAGGGTTTTCCTGCACAACGGCCACGCTGCCAACGGCCAGAATCGCCGCCAACTGGCGCAGCCAATCGGCCGGATCGGCCGCCACGCACAGCACCGCTTCGCGCGGCAGCAGCGTGTAGGTGTTGCGCTCGCCCGTCGGGCCCGGCAGCGTGGCCGTGGCGCCCGTGGCAGACGCCGCAGCCAGGCGTTCGCACAGCGATGCCAGCTCAGGCGCCTGCTTGTGCGCCCAGTCCTTCAGTGCATCGAACGGCGCCAGCAGCGCGCGGCGCGCATCGGTATCGATGTCCGTACCGGCACCTGCGGTCAGTTGCAGCGCGGTGCGCATGCCGTCCTGCGGGCACGTCGAGAGCAAACGCAGCAGATACAGCGGGCCGCCAGCCTTCGGGCCCGTGCCCGACAGCCCTTCGCCGCCGAACGGCTGCACGCCCACCACCGCGCCGACGATATTGCGGTTCACATACAGGTTGCCGACGTGCGCGCGGTCGACCACGTGCGCGATGGTCTCGTCGATTCGCGTGTGGATGCCCAGCGTCAGGCCGTAGCCCGTGCCGTTGATCTGCTCGATCAGCTTGGTCAGGCCCGCGTTGTCACCCGAGCGCTTCCAGCGCACGACGTGCAGCACCGGGCCGAAGATCTCGCGCGTCAGGTCCGACAGGCTGTCGAGTTCGATCACCGTCGGCGGCACGAAGGTGCCGTGTGCGCACGCAGCCGGCACAGGCGCCTGATGCACTCGACGGCCCTTGGCGCGCATCGCTTCGATGTGGCCGACGATGTTGTCGCGGGCTTCGGCGTCGATCACCGGGCCAACGTCCGTGGCAAGGCGATCCGGATTGCCCATCGCCAGCTCGGCCATGCCGCCCTTGAGCATCGCGAGCACCCGGTCGGCAACGTCATCCTGCAGGCACAGCACGCGCAGCGCCGAGCAACGCTGGCCTGCCGAATCAAACGCAGACGACAGCACATCCGCCACCACCTGCTCGGCCAGCGCAGAAGAATCGACAATCATCGCGTTCTGACCGCCAGTCTCGGCAATCAGGGGGATCGGCGCGCCGTTGGCATCCAGGCGGCCGGCCAGCGTGCGCTGCAGAATGCGCGCGACTTCGGTCGAGCCGGTAAACATCACGCCCTTGGTGCGCGTGTCCTTGACCAGCGCGGCGCCGACGGTCTCGCCGCGGCCCGGCAGCAGTTGCACGGCACCGGCCGGCACGCCGGCTTCGCGCAGAATGCGCACAGCCTGGGCCGCAATCAACGGGGTCTGTTCAGCGGGCTTGGCCAACACCGGGTTGCCGGCGGCCAGCGCGGCGCTGACCTGGCCGGTGAAGATCGCCAGCGGGAAGTTCCACGGGCTGATGCAGACCACCGGGCCCAGCGGACGGTGCGTGTCGTTGGAGAAACCGCCGCGCACCTGCGCCGCGTAGTAGCGCAGGAAGTCGACGGCCTCGCGCACCTCGGCGATGGCGTTGGACAGCGTCTTGCCCGCCTCGCGGATGATCAGCCCCATCAGGTGCTGCATCTCGCCTTCCATCAGGTCGGCGGCGCGATCGAGCAACGCGGCGCGCGCTTCCGGCGGCGTGGCTTGCCAGATCGGGGCGGCGGCGGCGGCGGCCGACAGGGCGGCATCCACGTCGGCTTCGGTGGCTTCCGTCACATGGCCGACGATATCGCGCAGGTCGGACGGATTGCGTACCGGCTGTGCCGTGCCGCCCACGTACGGCGCATCGCCAATGGTCGGCTCGGCGTTCCAGACCGTGCTCGTGCCCGCAAGAAGCGCGGACGACAACGACGCCAGGCGCTGCTCGTTCGCCAGGTCGATGCCCGACGAGTTGGCGCGCACGTCACCGTAGAGGTGGCGCGGCAGCGGAATCTTCGGATGCGGCAGGCCGAGCGTCCCTTCATCGGCGTGCATCTTTTCCACCACCGCCACCGGGTCGGCGACGAGGTCGTCCAGCGGAATCGACTCGTCCGCAATGCGGTTCACGAACGAGGTATTGGCGCCGTTTTCCAACAGGCGGCGCACGAGGTAGGCCAGCAGCGTTTCGTGCGTGCCGACCGGCGCGTAGATGCGACACGGGCGGTTCAGCTTGCCCGGCTTGTTGCCGACCACTTGCTCGTACAGCGGTTCACCCATGCCGTGCAGGCACTGGAATTCGTATTGGCCGGGGTAATAGTTCTGGCCGGCCATGTGATAAATGGCCGCCAGTGTGTGTGCATTGTGCGTGGCGAACTGCGGGAAGATCGCCTCCGGCGCGGCCAGCAGCTTGCGGGCGCAGGCCAGGTACGACACGTCGGTGTAGACCTTGCGCGTGTAGACCGGATAGCCCTCCAGGCCGTCGACCTGGGCGCGCTTGACCTCGCTGTCCCAGTACGCGCCCTTCACCAGGCGGATCATCAGGCGGTGCTTGCTGCGGCGGGCCAGATCGATGATGTAGTCCAGCACGAACGGGCAGCGCTTCTGGTAGCCCTGCACCACGAAGCCGATGCCGTTCCAGCCGGCAAGCTCAGGCGCAAAGCACAGGCGCTCCAGCAGATCGAGCGACAGCTCCAGGCGGTCGGCTTCTTCCGCATCGATGTTGATGCCGATGTCGTATTCACGCGCCAGCATCGCCAGTGCCTTCACACGCGGATACAGCTCGTTGATCGTGCGGTCGTACTGCGCGCGGCTGTAGCGCGGATGCAGCGCCGACAGCTTGATCGAAATGCCCGGCCCTTCGTAGATGCCACGCCCGCCCGAAGCCTGCCCGATCGCGCGGATGGCCTGCTCGTACGACGCGAGGTAGCGCTGGGCGTCTTCCTCCGTCATCGCGGCCTCGCCGAGCATGTCGTAGGAATAGCGGAAGCCCTCGGCCTCGAACTTGCGCGCGTTGGCCAGCGCTTCGGAAATGGTTTCGCCGGTGACGAACTGCTCGCCCATCAGGCGCATCGCCATGTCCACGCCCTTGCGGATGAGCGGCTCACCGCTCTTGCCGATGATGCGCGTGAGCGCCTTCGACAACCCTGCTTCGTTGTGCGTGGCAACCAGCTTGCCCGTGAGCAGCAGGCCCCAGGTGGCAGCGTTCACGAACAGCGACGGGCTCTGGCCGACATGCGAATACCAGTTGCCGTTGCTGATCTTGTCGCGGATGAGCGCGTCGCGCGTGGCCTTGTCGGGAATGCGCAGCAGTGCCTCGGCCAGGCACATCAGCGCCACGCCTTCCTGACTCGACAAGGAAAATTCTTGGATCAGGCCCTGCACCAGGCCTTCGCGGCCGGTGCCGACCTTTTGCGTGCGCAGCTTGCCGGCCAGATCGCGGGCGAGCTGCTTGGCTTCCGAGGCGAGCGCGCCCGGCAGGCGAGCCTGCTCCAGCAGCATCGGAATGGCTTCGGTTTCGGGCCGGCGGTAGGCGGCCGTGATGGCAGCGCGCAAGACCGACTGCGGTTGCACGCTCTGTGCGAATTCGAGGAACGGTTGCACCGCAGGTTCATCACCCTCGTGCACGTCCGAGACGGCTGCGGCGGCGGACGGGAGGCCATCCGCCACCGGGCCGTTTGCATCAGTTGGCAGCTGCCCCCGCTCCACTTGATCCAGATACGTGAAGATCGCCTGCTTGATCAGCCAGTGCGGCGTGCGGTCAATGGACTGCGCAACGCGCTTGAGGCGTTCACGCGAAGCATCGTCCAGCTTGACCCCGAGGGTGGTTGTAGCCATGTGGGTTCCTATCCTTAGCTGCCATTGCCAAAGCTTGTGGCCGGCAAATCGGAGCGGATCATACGCCCGGCAACTCAGAAGGTGCAACCTAGTAGAACCCCTTGCTTCAAAAGGGCTAGATTTGGTGCAACCGCACATGGGCCAAGGTGGGGAAATGCGCACCTTCGGGGGAAAGTGAAGGAGACCCAGGCGCGCCACGGTTGAACGCTGACCGTTCAGCCTCCGAGCCTCGTGCTCGAGCGTTTTCTTGTGGCGTTCCACGGTCTGAGCCTCGCATTTCACCGTTTCAGGCTCATGCATGATGCTCGGACGGTCGCGCTCCAGGGTTTTATCGTGGCGTTCGAGGCTTGGATGGTCGATCGCCACGGTCCGAGGCTCATGTTCCGACCCTGGACCGTGGCGCTTCAGTCTTTTCGGGTCGCGCCCCAGCCTCGGAGATTCGTTGAGTTCATGGTTTTCGGCCCATGCGCAGGCCTCGGACCGTCGCGCTCCGCGGTTTCAGGGTCGCGCTCCACGCTTGAAGGCTGACGTGCCACAGTTTTAGGTCGAGATTTTGGAGCTCGGACAGTGGAGCATCGCGGTTTGACCCTCGCGTTTCGCGGGGTGGGGTCCACCGCCCGTGTTCCGACCCCGGGATCAGATCCGCAGTGGATCGATCTCCAACTGCCAGCGCACGCCTTTCACGGTCTTGCTGATGCCGGCAAACCCGTCCGTCCAGGCGGATAGCAGCTTTTGCAGGGCCGCGCGCGAGGCACTTTCCACCAACAGTTGCGCGCGCTCCCGGTTGGCCAGCCGCACCATGGTCATCGGCACCGCGTCATGCAGGAAAACGGGCGCCCCCAGCTCGGCCGCCAGCGCTTCGCCAGCCTCCCGCGCGGCGCAGAGAAATTCCAACGCCCGCGCGACCTCTTTGTGTTCAGCCGTCAGCAACGCCTGATACGCAAACGGCGGCAGCCCGGCCTGCTTGCGCTCACGCAGAAGCTGGCGCGCGAACCCGGCATAGTCGTGCCGGACCAGCGCCTGCAGCGCCGGCGCATCCGGATACCGCGTCTGGATCAGCACCTCGCCGGCCAGCCCGGCCCGGCCGGCACGGCCCGCCACCTGCATCAGCGAGGCAAATAGGTGCTCGCCGGCGCGAAAGTCATGGCTGAAGAGCGAGGGGTCCGGCGCCACCACGCCCACCAGCGTCACGCGCTGAAAGTCATGCCCTTTGGCGACCATCTGCGTGCCGATCAGGATATCGACGCTGCCTTCGTGCACGGTGTCGAACAGCGCTTCGGCGCTGCCCTTGCGGCGGGTGGAATCGGCGTCGATGCGGGCGACGCGGGCTTGCGGAAACAGTTCGCCCAGCGTCTCTTCGATGCGCTGGGTGCCGCGCCCGAGCGGGGCGATATCAACGTTGCCGCAGTCGGGGCAGTGATGCGGAATGCGGGATTCGTACCCGCAGTGGTGACAGCGCAGGCGCCGCTCCGGCTTGTGCAGCACCAGGTACGCCGAGCAACGCGGGCAACCCGAGAGCCAGCCGCACGCGTCGCAGGACAGCACGGGCGCGTAGCCGCGGCGGTTGAGGAACAGCAGGCTTTGTTCGCCACGCGCCAGACGATCGGCAATCGCATCGACGAGCGGTTTGGACAGCCCATCGCGAATCTGGCGCCCGGCGCGGCGCTCGAGGTTCAAATCGATGAGCGACACGCGCGGCAGCACGGCTTCAGCCTGCGCGCGTTGCGAGAGCGTCAGACGCGTGGTGGCGGTCTGCTCGGCGCGCCACCAGGTTTCCAGCGACGGCGTGGCGGAGCCCAGCACCACGGGGATGTTCCGCTGCTTGGCACGCCATAGCGCCAGGTCGCGTGCGGAATAGCGCAGCCCCTCCTGCTGCTTGTACGACGTGTCGTGTTCTTCGTCGACGAGGATGAGCGCGAGGTTGGGCAGCGACGCCAGCATCGCCAGCCGCGTGCCGAGCACGATGCGGGCCTCGCCGCGATGCGCGGCCAGCCAGTTCAGCGCACGCGGCTGCTCGGCCAGGCCGCTGTGCAGCGCCGCCATCGGCACGCCGGGAAAACGTGCGGCGATGCGCGCTTCCAGTTGCGGCGTCAGGTTGATCTCGGGCACCAGCATCAGAACCTGTGCGGCCGGGTCGCGCGCCAGGGCATCGGCGATCGCGTGCAGGTAGACCTCGGTCTTGCCGCTGCCGGTGACGCCGTACAGAAGGAACGGGCTGAATGTGCCAGCCGCGCCAGCTTGGGCAATGGCGGCCACGGCGGCAGCCTGTTCGTCGTTCAGGGCGGGTGCGACCGAAGGCGCAGGCAATTCGAGCGGTTGCGGCAACAGCGCCTTCGGCCGCAGTTCTGCGCGCAGCCATCCGACCGTCGCCCAATCCCGCAGCTTGGCGACGGCTTGCCCGTGCAATTCGACGGCAGCGCTGGTGGTCAACTCGCCATCGCCGGTGAGCGCTTCAACCAGGCGCATCGCGCCCGAGGCTCGTTTCGGAATGCTGTCCAGCAACGCGGCCCGGGCCGGCTCGAACATCACATAGACGGTTTCGTTGGCCTGTCGGGCAAGGTTGTCCCAGCTTCCGGGCGTGCGCCACAATGGCGGCAGCGCCGGCAACGTCACCTCGCCCAGTGCACGGTGGTAGTAGCCGGCAGCAAATTCGGCCAAGGCACGCCATTCACCATCGAGCGGCGGTACCCAGTCGAGCACGCGCTCCACATCGCGCAACTTCTCTTGGGGCACATCGGTGGTCGCGGCAGTGTCGACCACCAACGCCACCACGCGCCGGTTGCCAAAGGGCACCACAACCAACTGCCCCGGCAGCACAGGCGACGCACACCGGTAGTCGAACACGGCATCCAGCGGCGTATCGATCACCACCCGCACGATGGCGGCCGACGCCTTGGCATCAGAAAACGCAGCGTCGACTTGGGTGGTGGTCATGCAAAGCGCAAACGGTTGAATTGCAAAGGGATTGTTGCGATGCAGCGGCGGATTGTGCACCTGGGAAATGCGTCTTGCCCATCTCACCTTGCCTTCACAGCCATTGCCGTGGTCGGCTCAATGTTCAAGTATTACTTGAGGTTTGTGCCTTGGCGCCCTGATCGGCGACCGTTTTCCCGGCTATCCACACGGCCTGTGGATAACTTTGTTGAAAAGTCGCCTGCCGCGCCCGTGAAGGCCAATGGATTCACCGTTTTTCTAGCTTGCACGATTTACGCGCACGCGGCTTTCTTTTATAAAAATCAAACACTTATGCGTTGGATGCACACAGGCCGCCCTGCTGCGCCGCGGAAAGAACCAGCCGCGACAGCTTTGTGCATAAGTCAAGTCTTGACAGCCGGCTTACGCACCAGAAAGCGCGAAATAAATCGCTTGACACCCCTTTCGGGCCAGATGGGGCCACCAGCACGCGAGTAGTCACTCACCCCGACTGCACCAAAGCGGCGAAGATTCCACCCGTGCCCCCGGCTTCACGCACAACTGCGGCCCAATTCAAACGCTATCGCACCGCAACATTGATCTCAATCGTGTTATTTCGCTTTCGTGCGAAGCGCGCGGCTGAAGCTGTGCACTTCGTCCACCAGCACCGTCACGGCTTCGGGTGGCGTGAACTGCGAGATGCCGTGGCCGAGGTTGAAGATGTGGCCGTCGCTGTCGCCGCTGGCGGCGTAGTCTTCCAGCACGCGGCGCACTTGGGCGCGAATGGCGTCGGGTTCGGCAAACAGCACCGTCGGGTCCAGGTTGCCCTGCAGGGCGACGCGCCCTGCCGTTCGCTGGCGGGCGAGCTGCAGGTTGACGGTCCAGTCCACGCCCAGCGCGTCGGCACCGGTCTCGGCCATGGCTTCAAGCCACAGGCCACCGCCCTTGGTGAACAGGATGACCGGCACGCGCTGGCCGTCGGCCCCGGGGCGGATGCCTTTCACCACGCGTGCCATGTAGGCCAGCGAAAACTCCTGGTAGATGCCGTCGGCAAGCGCCCCGCCCCAGGTATCGAACACCTGCACAGCCTGGGCACCCGCCTCGATCTGGGCGTTCAGATAGTCGATCACGGCTTGCGCGTTGATCTCCAGGATGCGGTGCATCAGGTCCGGGCGCGCATAGAGCATCGACTTGACGGTGCGGAAGTCGTCCGAACCGCCGCCTTCCACCATGTAGCAGGCGAGCGTCCACGGGCTGCCCGAGAAGCCGATGAGCGGCACGCGCTGGCGGCCGTCCTGCACGAGCGCACGGCGGATTTCCGCCACGGCATCGAACACGTATTGCAGCGACGACATATCCGGCACCGACAGCGCCGCCACATCGGCTTCCGTGCGCACCGGCTTGGCAAAGCGCGGGCCCTCGCCCTGCGCGAACGACAGGCCCAGGCCCATGGCGTCGGGCACGGTCAGGATGTCGGAAAACAGGATTGCCGCGTCCAACGGGTAGCGATCGAGCGGCTGCAGCGTCACTTCCGTCGCATACGCCGGCGACTTGGCCAGACCTAGGAAACTGCCGGCCCGCGCACGCGTGGCGTTGTACTCGGGCAGATAGCGGCCCGCCTGGCGCATCAGCCACAGCGGCGTGTAGTCGGTCGGCTGGCGGCGCAGGGCGCGCAGGAAGGTGTCGTTGGCGAGCGGGGCGGACATGGCGATGGACTCTTGAGGAGGGCGCCATTGTAAGGGATGGTGTTTTTATCCCGCCCTGACCCAGGCCAACATGTCGCAGATCACGGGTGCAGATATCACGGCACCTTGTGCGTATCGCCCGCGCGCTGCGGCGGCAGCTTGATCGCCATCGCCTTGAAATCCGTGCTGGTGGTCAGCGTTCCGTGCACCACACCACGCGGAATCACGATCAGATCGCCCGCCCGCACCTCGCGCGGCGCGCTGTCGAGCCAGACGGTGGCCGTGCCGGACATCACGTACTGGATCTCGTCGGAGTACGTATGCGTGTGCCTGGCCACGGTCCCCACCTGGATGCCCACCGTGCCGTTGGCCGCCGTCACCAGTGTTTTCGTGCGCAGCGTGCCCATCTCGGCGATGACGGGGCCGATCTCGTCCGGGGTCATGCTGCCCATGTTGACGATCTGCGCCGAAAGCGTCGGCGCCGAGGCTGGAGCCGCTGCCGCAGCCGGTTGGGACGCTTGCGCAAACGCGCCGGCGCAGCCGGCAAAGATGGCGGCGGCAGAAACCGCCCGGATCACAGCAACAGGACGATGGCGATTCATGGTTGGGCTCCTCATGACGCGGTCGCCGTCAAGGCGCGGCGGTCAGCGGCGCGCTGGTTGGCTCATTCGTTTGGCGCGCTCGCGGCGATTGTCGCATCGGCACGCGCAGGCGTAGACCTAGGGCGATTCCCGAGAATCCGGGGCGCCGCCCCCAAACCGGCTCGCCTATAGTGGACGGCGCCAAGCCCGCCACAAAACGCACATCACAGGAGACCGGCATGACACACAAAGGAAGCTGCCACTGCGGCAACGTCGCGTTCGAAGTCGAAGGCCATCCGGAAAGCGCGATGGCATGCAACTGCTCGATCTGCCAGCGCAAGGGCTCGCTGCTGTGGTTCGTCGCGCGCGACAAGGTTCGGCTGCTGACGCCCGAAGACAACGCAAGCACCTACCTCTTTCGCAAGCACGTGATCAAACACCGCTTCTGCCCGACCTGCGGCATCCATCCGTATGCCGAGGGCGTCATGCCCGACGGCACGCCGATGATTGCCATCAACGTGCGCTGTCTGGAAGACATCGATCTGGCCAGCGTGCCGGTAACCCAGTTTGACGGGCGGTCGATGTAGCGCCGCAGTGCGCTACAGCCACATCTGCATCACCCGCTCGCCCGCCTCGACGGGGTTGCCGCCCGGCATCCACACCGCATCCAGCATCGGCCGCACGAGATCGAGTTCGGTGGAAATGCCGTCCTGCCGGCCAAAGCGCACGCTGTTGGCGGCCTGCGCTTCAACAATGCGACGGTCCTGCTCCGCCACCCGGTACAGGAACGGCCAGACGAACCAGCGCACGGCCCAGGCCGGGGCCCAGCGGTTTTCCACGTGCAGCGTGGCGAACAGGCGCGTGCGCATCTCGTCTTCGGGCGTGAAGTGCAGCGTGAAATACAGCGAACTGCCGTTGGCGTAGCGGTATTCGAGCTGGGCGGTCGCCGGGGCGGCGATAGCGAAATGTGCACGCTCCATCGTGCGCGGCGATTCGAACAGGCGGTACAGCAAGCCGCTTTGCTGCGCCTGGCCGGCGTAGTCGACCTGCAGGCCATCTGCCGATTGAGTGACGGTCACCGTCATCGGCTGGCGCGCGCCGTGGTTGCGCACGAGGCCCGGATGCACGAGATGCGTGTGCAGCGGATCAAGAAAATTCTCCAGCGCATCGGCCGGACGCGCCTGCCACAGCGTGCTCCAAAGAAAGCGACGGCTCCCCGCCGGTAACCGATTCAGGAATACGGGCAAGGCAGCAGGCGCAGCCTCACTCGGCGCCCGCGCGCTCATCCAGATCAGCCCGTCGTGCTCGAACGCCTGCCAGGCATTCACTTGCACGGCGGGCACGGCGGCGCCTGGGCACATGCCCGGCATGGCCGTGCAACGGCCATCGGCGCCGAACGTCCAGCCGTGGTACTTGCACTGCAGTGTTTCGCCAACGAGCTGGCCGTCGGACAACGGCACATGCCGATGCGGGCAGCGGTCATCGAGCGCAAGCAGTCCGCCCGAGGGCAAACGCGCAAGCACCACTGCGCGGCCAAACAGGGTCACGCGCATCGGCCTGTCGCGCAGCCGATGGGCCTCGGCGACGGGGTACCAACCGCGCAGCAGCGTAGCGTTCCAGGCGGTCATAACTGAAAGCGTTGCATGATCGGCACGCCGATCCGGGTGGTGAGAGCACGCAGCACGGCGATGGCACGGCGGGTGGCGGGTGGCAGGTGCCTGCAATAGACGGCGCTCATTTCAATGGCCGGCACGCCGCCGCGCAGGCGTTTGAAGTGCGCGGCGCCGGCGCTCAGGTTCAGCTCGGCATCGCGTGTGATGGTCAACCGCAGCACGTGCGCCATCAGCAGGCGATACAGCCCTGCTTGCTGGGGCCACGTCGTGTCGTAGCCGACGATGGGTGCAGTCAGCAACGGCCCTTGCCCAAACACGCCAACCACCGCGCGCAGCACGCCGTGCGCATCGCGAAAGCCTGCGCACTCCAGCAGCCCCGCTGCGTGCCATGCGCGCAGAAACGCTGCCGTGTAACGCGGATTCAGCGCGGAATACTTGTCGAGATAGAGCTGCGCATACAGCTGCTCGGCCTGGGCGAAATCGGCATCGGTAAAGCCGTCGTGCGGCACGAACGTCAGCGGGGTCGCGTCGAGCAGCTTGAGGTCCCGCCGCAGATCGCGACGCAGCTCCGACGTGCGCGAAGCACGCTGCAGGTGCCGAAACAGATAGACCTGCCGCGTGGGGATCAAATCGAAGCCGGCAGCGGTGGCAGCGCGTAGCCAGTCGGCATGCTGGATCGTGTTGAGTGAACGCAGCCAGATCGCGCGGTCCGGCCAACGCTCGCGGCACGTACGCACCAGCGCACCCAGATCGAAGCCCGCTGCCGATGGATACAGGTTCGTACTGACGAGCCAGTTGTTGACAACCACCGCGCGATCCAACTGCGCACGCCGCATCCACGCGTCGGCCAAGCCGATGGCGCCACGCAGCAGCGGCCGCACCATGCGCGGCATCAGACGCTCGGACTCTTCCGCCGCATAGCGGCCGTATGTCGTGATGGGCGAGCAGACCCAGGCGTTTTCGCCATGGCCGGCGCGATCCTCACTGCCGTTGATGGTCACGGGCAACGGCAGACCACCAGCCTCCACCACATCGACCTGCGTCACCAGGTTGGCAACGAACGGCGCCGACGCCTGCCCGCGATGCACGTGCAGGAACGCGCCGGCCTTGTCGGCAAAGCACGCATGGGGCACGGCGCCAGGTGCGTTCATACCTCGGGCAACTCCTGACCGTCCCACTCGATGTCTTGCGTGGCGGCTTCGCGCATGTTGCAACGCTGGGCGATGGCCATGCGCGCATAAGCGGCGAGATCGCACACGCCGCCCCACAGCGGGCGGCGGTCGCCTGGTGTGGCGATGACGTCGGTGGCGGCGCGCCAATCCTGGCGCCATTGGCGCAGCGTGCCGTGGCGCAATGCATCGAACAGCCCTGCCGATGCCATCACCGCCGCCGCCATGCGCGGTGCACCCAGCGACGGTTCGATGCAGCCGTCGAGCGTGCCGGCCAGCGCGGCGGGCAACGCATCGTCCAGGCCGAACAGGTGGCACCCGCTGGTGGCGCGCGGATTGCATTCGAGCGGGCTCACGCGGCCATCGGCCTGCTGGATCCAGTCAAACGAGAGCTGCCCTGTGAAGTCGAGCTTGCGCGCGAAGTTGGCAACGAAATTGCGTACCGCGTCGATGCGTGCGGGCGCGAAGTAGAAGCTCGCGCTGGTCGACATGCGCCAGTCGGGGCGATACAGCGCATGGGCCACGAGCCGACCGCGATCGGCCACGCTATACGAGCAGAACTCCTGGCCCGCCACCAACGTCTGCACCACCCAGGCGCCGAGGTCGGCCAGCGGCGGCCCATCATCGGGAATGCCGTCGCGGTACAGGCGCACATGCACGCCAAAGCGCGAGAACTCCGGCTTGAGCACAACAGGGCGGCCGGCTGCCCAGGCGCGCGCTTCCTCCAACGTACGCACCAGCGCGGAGACCGGTACATCGGCCCCGCAATCCTGCGCGAGTTCAAGGAACGTCCATTTGCTGTGCACCGCGCGCAGCTTGTCGAAGTCTTCGGCCAGCACCCGCACGTGGGTCGGCAAGTGATGCCGGTAGCGCGATACGAAGAAGACTTCCTCGCAGGTCGGCACCAGCAGATCGATGGAACGTTCGTGCACGATGCGTGCGAGGTCGGCCGCAAACTGCGCGGGCGCATGGCGCGGCGATGCAATGCGAAAGCTGGCCGAAACCGCCTTGGAAGCGCCGCTGATCTGGCACGGAATGCTGTCGGCAATGCAGACCGTCCACCCCTGGTGGGCAAAGCGGCGGGCGTGGTCGAGCGCCACCGGCGCGCGGCCACCGAGGATCAGCACATTGGGCATGCAGGCGGAGCGTTGAGGTCAGGCAACGTCCGCCGAAAGCGAGGGGCGCGGGGAAGTTGCCGGGGCTCCATTCTAGGCAAAGGCGCACCCGGCCCGGGCGCGTTGAAGAGGGGTACGGTGCGTCAGACGCCGCGCAGCTTGAACAGGCCCACTGTGCGTGCCAGCCCCTGCGCTTGCTCGTTAAGCATCGACGATGCGGCCGTCGACTGCTCCACCAGTGCGGCGTTCTGCTGCGTGGCCTGGTCCATCTCGGCCACGCTGCGATCGATCTGGCTGATACCGGTGCTCTGCTCGTGCATCGCGCCGTCGATCTCGCCGATGATGCGCGCGACACGCTCGATGCCCTGCACGATCTCCTGCATCGTGGCGCCGGCGGCCTGCACGCGTTGCGCGCCGGTCTTCACGCTGGCTTCCGATGCCTGGATCAGGTCTTTGATCTCGCGGGCGGCCGTGGCGCTGCGTTGTGCCAGCGTGCGCACCTCGCCGGCCACCACGGCAAAGCCGCGGCCGTTCTCGCCGGCCCGAGCGGCTTCCACTGCGGCGTTCAGCGCGAGGATGTTGGTCTGGAACGCGATGCTGTCGATCACGCCGATGATCTCGGTAATACGCGCCGACGACTTGGCGATCTCGTCCATCGTGCTGACGGCGCTGGAGACCACCTCGCCGCCGCGCGTGGCGGCATCGCTTGCATCGCTGGCCAGCCGCGTGGCCTGCACGGCCGCATCGGCGGAGTTCTTCACGCTGGTCGTCAGTTCGGTCAACGCGGCAGAGGTTTCCTGCAGGTTGCTGGCGGAGACCTCGGTGCGGTTGGACAGATCACGGTTGCCCGCTTCGATCTCGCCGGTGGCGGATTTCATGCTGTCGACGCTGGCGCGCACGTCCAGCAGCACTTCGCCGATCTTGTCGATGAACGTGTTGAACGACGCGCTGATCTGCGCGACTTCATCGTTACCGACCACGGGCAGACGGTGCGTCAGGTCGCCGCCGCCGGAGCCGATGGTGTCCATCGCATCACGCACCTGCGACAGGCGGCGGAACGACTGCGACGTGAAGAATGCGGCAATGCCCAGCGCCGCCAGCGTCAGCAGCACGATGGCGATGGCCAGGGCACGTACGACACTGCGCAAACCCGCGGTGGCCTCGGCCTTGTCCAGTGCGATCACCAGGCTCCAGTCGGTCCCCTGCACGGCCTGGGCCTTCAGCAGCTTCGGCGCGCCAGCAAGCTCCACTTCCAGCGGAGCATTCGCTTTGGCAAGCGATGCCAGCACATCGGCATTGAGCGCCGCCGACACATCGGACACCGGCTTGAGCATCAGCTTGGCGTCGGGGTGGGCGATGACTTGCCCGTCCTTGGCCACGACAAACGCCAGGCTCGACGGGGTCGGGTGCACGGCGGCCACCACGTCGCGTACACGGTCCAGCGGCACGGCGCCGCTCACAGCGCCGGTGGCTTCGCCATTGCGCATCAGCGGGGCAGAGAACGAGACGTACTTCACGCCCGTAGACACATCACCGTAGGGCTTCGTGACGAGCAGCTTGCCAGCGGCAATGGCTTCCTTGTACCAAGGGCGGACGGTGGGGTCGTAGTCCTTGGGGGTGGTGCTGCTGGTGGACAGGAACGATTTGTCGGTCCAACCAATGGTGGTGATGGGAAAGCCGTCCGCATCGCCCATGTGCTTGACCAGGCCGCGCGGGTCGCCATGTTCGACGACGTCCGCCGTCGTCTTTACAGCACGCGCTTTGGCCGCCACCCATTTGTCGATGACGAGCGTGTTGGCGCTGGTGATGGCGGCAAGATTCTGATCGATCGATTCCATCGTGTTCGAACGCACGATGGAATACGTGGCGGCGCCGGACAGCGCCAGGGCACCGACCACGGTGGCCGACGAGATGAGGAGAATTCGGGTGCGGAGAGAGGAGATCATGTTTCTTCTAGGCCAAACGTTTTCCATGAATCTGACTGCGTACGGTATTTGCCGCAGCGCCCTCCAGATCCGACTGCCGGCTGTCGGGGGCCACTCCAAGCTGCTACGGCACCGCGCAAGCGAACTTGAGGCGGCGAAACCCTCCCCCACGAAGGGATGACTGCTATAAAAGGAAGCGCCCCGCATGATTGCCCAGGCAATCCATTCCCCTGAAACTGAAGCCCATGCACGACGCCGTCCACATCGACCCCGCCACCGGCGAAATCCGGCTTGCCGACATCCGCATCACACCGCAGACAAAAGCGGATGCCCTGCCCGCGCGCTTTACAGTCGGGCCTGTACGGTCCGTGAGCGTCGAAGGCAGAGACGTCCCCTGCCAATTCGCGACAGTGGCTGCGCTGGACGACGCCACGCCCGTGACCGTCAGCCTGCGGTTTGAAGCCGATGCGCTCGTCAGCGTATTCGTCGAGCTGGCGCAGCCGGTCTCGTACGACGACATCGACGTGGTGGAACAACGCCACCGCCGCTGGATTGCCGGCAAACTCGGCCAAGACCCGGGTGGCCTGACCCGCTACTCCTGGGGCAGCGCCGGCGTGGCGCAAGACAAGAGCGGCGGCGTGCACATCTTTCTGCACAACTGCAACAACACCTGGGGGCGATGAATACGTTGTAAGAAGCCCCGGCGTCGGCCCCAATTGCCGCTCCGGTATCGTTTGCAGTACCGTCGCTGGCATTCCTACGGAGCCGGGAGCCCTGCGCCATGGCCGTGCTGTTCACCATCCTGAAGATTGCCGTCGTGCTCGTGCTGGTGTCGTCACTGGCCGAGGCCGTCGTGCTGTCATTGAGAAAAGGCTGGGCCAACTACGATTGGAAGGCCGCTGGCGTGTCGGTGGTGGATTTCCTCGTACGCGAGTACCCACTGCGCTGGCTGCTGCCGCTGGCGTTCTGGATGCAAGGTCTGGAATGGGTCTACCAGCATCGTCTCTGGACGCTGCCGATGGACCACTGGACGGGCTGGGCTGCGTGCTTTCTTGGCCAGGAGTTCTGCTACTACGGGTACCACCGTGCCGCGCACCGCGTGCGCTGGTTCTGGTGTACGCATGCCATCCACCATTCGCCCAATGACCTGAACCTGTCGGCGGCCTACCGCTTCGGCTGGACAGGACGGTTGACCGGCACGCTCGCCTTCTTTGCGCTGGCGCCGCTGCTGGGCATGCCGCCGCGCATCGTGCTGATGCTGCTGTCGCTCAATCTGCTGTACCAGTTCTGGATTCACGCCACGTGGATCCCCCGCCTGGGGCCCCTGGAATGGGTGCTGAACACGCCCTCGGCACATCGCGTGCATCACGCGTCCAACCTCGAATACCTCGACGGCAACTACGGCGGCGTGCTGATCGTGTTCGACCGGCTGTTCGGCACCTACATCCCCGAGCGCAAGGACGTGCCCTGCCGCTACGGCCTCGTGCACCCGATGCGCACATACAACCTGCTGGTGATCGAATTCGCACATTGGCGCGCGCTCTGGCAAGACCTGAAGACCGCACGCTCGGTCAGCGAAGTGCTGGGTTACCTGTTCCGCCCACCGGGCTGGCGGCCCGATGGCAATGGCGACACGACGGAGGATTTGCGCCGCCGCGCCGCGCTCATTCCCGAAGAGCAACCAATCGCCCCGGCCGTTGCAGCCAACTGAATCAGGGCAAACGCAACGTCTGCGCCAGGTGGCCATACACCACGGCAATCCGCCGCAGGTGGCGCGATTCCGGATGCGTCAGCAGCCACAGCTCCGACTGATTGGCGTCTTGCAGATCGCGCAGCGCGACCAGATCGCTGCGCTCCTGCGCCATCACCACGGGCAGAATCCCGACGCCCATGCCCATGCCGACCATCTCGGCCGCAATCTGCAGGCTGTTGACGAAGTACGTGGGTATGACCTTGGGGAAATGCCGTTTGCGCCAACTCACTGACGGGTGATCCGGAATTGCATCGTCAATGGCGAGCCACGGCGTGCGGCCCGCTTCGACATCGGCGTAGGTGATGCCGCTTGCGCGCCCGGCGTATAGCCCCACGCGAATCGACCCGATGTGTTTGCCCACCAGATGCTGCGGCGGGCGCCGCGTGGCCCGCACGGCAATGTCGGCATCGCGCCGGGTCAGGCTGGCCAGCTCATTGCTCACACGAAGGTCGTAGCTCAGGTTCGGATGCTCGGCTTGCAGCGCCTTTAACGCGGGCGCGACCATGCCGACCAGGATCGTGTCCGTGGTGGTGATGCGCACGGTGCCGGATACCTGATCCGGCACCGCATGCACCGCCGATCGCGCAACCTCGAGCGCCGACTCCACCTGCTCGGCTTGTTCCGCCAGCGCGTGCGCCAGGTCGCCCGCCAGATAGCCCGTGCGGGAGCGCGCAAACAGCGTGGCGCCCAGGCCGCGCTCGATGCGCTGCAATGAGCGGAACACGGTGGACGCATCCACGCCAAGCCGTTCACCGGCCCCCGCCAGCGTGCCTGTGCGCACCATCGCCAGTACGATCTCAAGGTCGGCTGCGCTCAGCCGGTATTGCGTCTGCGCAAGCATGATTTGCTGTTCTGCCTATTTCATTGGCAACGGCGCAATCCTACAGTGTCGTCACCGCCGCCGTTGGCGGCTTTCCCAACCGTTCACGAGACCAAGACCATGAAGCTCTATTACTCCGCCGGCGCCTGCTCGCTGGCCGTGCATATCGCCCTGCGCGAAGTGGGCGCGAAGTTTGACCTCACCGCTGTCGACCTTGCCAAGCACCTCACCGCCGACGGCACGGATTTCTACACGATCTCGCCGCGCGGTTACGTGCCGCTGCTGGAGCTGGCCGATGGCTCGCGCCACACCGAAGCCGCGGCGCTGCTGCAATACGTGGCCGACCTCGACCCGGCGCAAGCACTGATCGGCAAGCCGGGCAGTGCGCATCGCCTGGCCGTGATCGAATGGCTCACGTTTGTCAGCACCGAGCTGCACAAAGGCTTCGGCCCGCTCTGGTACAAGGAAACGCCCGAAGCCACCCGCCAGGGCGCCAAGGACAAGCTGGCCAAGCGCTTTGCCGAACTCGATGCCCGCCTTGCCAAACAGCCTTACCTGGCCGACACCTACAGCGTGGCCGACGCCTATGCCTTTGCGGTGCTGAACTGGACGAACTTCCTCTCGCTGCCGATGGGCGCGTATCCGAACGTGCAGGCGTATATGGCGCGGGTGGGTGCCCGGCCGCAGGTGGTTGAAGCCTTGACGGCCGAGGGCCTGATCAAGGCCAGCGCCGTCGCCTGACCGATCGTCCGGATCGGCGGTCCTAAACAAAACCGCCGATCCCACCCCCTACTCCGCCTAACGTTTGCGGAACGTCTTACAACACATCTCCATGTTGTAGATGGGCTCTATCCGGGCTGCACGCCGTGCTGTCACAGGTGCGTCGCTACAATCGCACGCTTTGCGTCTTCTGCAGTCCGCAGCTCTCCCATGTTCAAGCACATTGTTCTCGCCGTGGCCGTTGCGGCTGCCGGCTTGCCCCTCCTCGCTCGCGCAGATGTGCGCGGTGCAGGTTCGACCGCCGCTGCGCCGGTCTATCGCGTCTGGTCGGAGGGGTATGCCGCATCGTCGGGCGTGACGCTCAGCTATGACGCGGTGGGCTCAGGTGAAGGCCTGAAGCGCATCCGCGCGGGCGCGGTGGATTTCGGTGCGTCTGACGTGCCGCTCTCCAGCGCAGAGGCTGCCAAGGCCGGCCTCGTCTGCGTGCCGTCGGTGGTGACGGGTGCGGTGCCGTTCGTGAACGTGCCAGGTGTGCCGCGCGGACAACTCAAACTGACGGGTGAACTGCTGGCGCAGATCTTCCTCGGCAAGGTCGAGAGCTGGGATGCGCCTGAACTGCGTGCGCTGAATCCGGGCGTGACCCTGCCCAAGCTGAAGATCCATCCCGTCGTGCGCTCCGATGGCTCAGGCACGACGTACCACTTCACCGACTACCTGAGTGCCGTCAGCGCCGACTGGAAACGCACTTACGGCACCAAGTCGACCATCAACTGGCCGGCAGGCTTCACTGCCGCAAAGGGCAGCGGCGATGTGGTCAAGGCGGTGCAGGCCACGTCCGGCGCCATCGGCTATGTCGACTACAACTACATCCTCGACAACGACCTGAGCGGCGTGCAGTTGCGCAACCTGGCAGGCCGCTTTGTCAGCGCGCAGGTGAGCGGCTTTCGCGAAGCGGTGATGCAGAGCGCGTGGAACCGCAAGGGCGATTTCACCGCGCCGCTGGTCAACCTGCCGGGTGCGGAGACATGGCCGATCACCATGGGCACCTTCATCGTCGTGCCGGCGGTCAGTGCATCGGGCCCGCGCACGCTGGCCGCGCTGAAGTTCCTGACGTGGGGTTACTTCCACGGCGACGAGCTGGCCGCGCGTGCGAAGTTCGTGCCGCTGCCCGAGCGCGTACAGGCGATTGCGTATCGTGAGCTGGCGCGCGTGACGGATGCGTCGGGCGTCGCCATCGGCCTGCAGAGCATGCCCGCGAACTGGAGCAAATGATCCTTGCCGGCGCGGTGTCTGTGCCGGCAACCGCACCGTTTTGATGCCGCACGGGCACCCCGCCGAAAGCTTTGCAACAAGGCTGGATTGTTCCGATGCGTTTCCTATAGTGGTCACTCGCCGCGCAAGCAGCCCCGCGCGTCATTGCCAAAGCAAGGACGGGAAGCAAACATGGGCACCGCCATCGCAGACCAGGACGAGCAGATCCACCAGATCGCACAGGACACCGGCGTACCGGCCGATGTCGTCCGCGAGCAGTACATGCAGACAATGCGCACATTGGCGGCCGACGCCAGCGTGCACGACTATCTCTCGCTGTTTGTCACACGCCGGGTGCTTGCCGCATTCCGCCCGCGCCGCACGCCGACGCGTTAGCCCGGCCCTGCTTATTCCTCGCTATTCCTCGC
Source organism: Ralstonia sp. 22086 (assembly GCF_052045975.1). Taxonomy (NCBI): domain Bacteria; kingdom Pseudomonadati; phylum Pseudomonadota; class Betaproteobacteria; order Burkholderiales; family Burkholderiaceae; genus Ralstonia; species Ralstonia sp. 22086. The sequence goes on from NZ_JBQEPZ010000005.1 coordinate 224,111, forward strand.
TGATCATTCCGACGAATGCGTGCGCTGCGCGGCGCATCCATTCGCGTGCGCGCTCGGCCTCGAACTGGATGCGCGCAAAGGCGTGCGTCATGCCGGAGGCTTCGATGGTGATGACCTGCGCGCCGTGCTGCACGAGGTAGTCGGCGTATTGCAGGCCGTCGTCGCGCAGCACGTCGTGCGCGGCCACGATGACAACGGTGTCGGGCGGCGTATAGGCCGGCGCGCGCGCCATCAGGAAAATGCGGGGGTCGTGCTCGGCGAGGGGCTTGGCGAGTGCTTCGGCACCGATGTATTTCTCCCAGTACCAGCGCATTTCATCGCGCGTGAGGCCGGGGCCCTGTGCAAACGCGTTGTAGCTTTCGCTGCCGAAGGCCGGCGTGGTGACGGGGTACAGCAGCAGCTGCGCATTCACGAGGCCGGGGCGCATGCCCTGCGCGGCCTGCACCGCAAGATGGCCGCCCGCGCTGTCGCCGCCCACGGCCAGGAAGTCCGGATCAAGGTCGAGGTCCGCGCGCTGCTCGGCCAAGTACGCGAGCGCGTCGCGTGCATCGTCCGCCGGCGTGGGAAACGCATGCTCGGGCGCGAGGCGGTAATCGACACTCACCACGGCGCAGACGGTGTCTTGCGCGACCAACGCGGCCAGCATGCGATGCGTTGTGCGCGGCGCGCCAACCACCCAGCCACCACCGTGGAACCACACCAGCAGGCGGGGCGTTGTCACGCCTTTTGGACGAAAGACGATGGCGTCGAGCGTGCGCCCCGCAAGCGGCAGGCTGAGGTCCGAAACGTCAACGCCATCAGGATCGGGGCGGTCGGATACCGCAGCAATCGCCTCGAAGCGCGCGCGTTGCGCGGCGGCGTCTTCAGGCGGAGGCAAGGCGCCGAACTGTTCGGCAAGGCGTTGATAGAACTGCAGGATTTGCGGATCGACGGCCATGATGTAAGCAGGATGCGATGACCGCCAGAGTGTAGCGCGCCGGGTCGGCTTGAACCTTCAGATGGGCCCGGACCCAACCCACGCGAGCGGTGGGGAAGCGTCAGTCCGGTGCGCCGCCGCATCGGTCAAAAGGCCGGGGGGCCAGCGCTTATTTTTGCTCGGCGACACCGAGTCGCCAGTGCTCGATCTTCGTGCAGCGGTCTTGCACGGCCGGAATGCCTGCGTTGCGCGCGACGGCCATTGCCTCGTCATTCACGATCCCAAGCTGCACCCAGATGCCGCCCACGCCCAGGGTCACGGCTTCCTGCACGACAGGCAGGACTTGTTCCGAGCGACGGAAAATATCGACCAGATCGATGCGCTGGCCGGCGGCGGCAAGGGTTGTCGCCGCTTCGGTGAGCGAGGCATAGCAGGGCTCACCGAGCACGTCTTCGCCCGCGTGTTGCGGGTTGACGGGCACGATGCGATAGCCGGCCTGCTGCAGATAGCGCGCCACGTCGTAGCTAGGCCGCGTGGGGCGTGGCGACAGCCCGACCACGGCGATGGTCTTGCCGGACAGCAGCCGGCGCATGGTGTCTTGCTCGTCGGCGTAGGAAGGATTGGCGGACATGGTTGGCGATGCAGAGGCAATCAGGTTGTGGGCCGCTTGCATGCGGCGCCCAGGTCATCGAAGCGCACGGCGGCTCGGAATGCGCCCGACGAATACGGACCGACCTCATACGGCCCGTAGTGCACGACGATGCGGTCTCCTTGCAGCGTAAACGGAAACGCCGCGTTACGCAGGTCCCGCTCCTTGAGCGCGCCGCGCGGCGCATCGGGTGCGCCTTCTCGCTTGAGCGCATCGACGATCTGCGTATTGAGGTTCTGCAGGCACGTGGATGTGGGGTTCAGCACATCGGCCAATGCGATTGGCTGAAAGCCCTGCGCACCGCGGCGCCAGTTGCCGGCAGTGAAGCTGTAGTTGCCATGCGCGCCGCCGCTGTAGGCCCACACCATGCGCAAGAGGCTGACGGTGTCGCCGAGGCCGACGGCGCTGATGCGGATGACGCATTCGGTGTCGTATTGGTCGCACTTGCGCACGCGCAGTGATTGGATCAGCGCGTCGATGGCGGCATCGCCCGTCACCGGGTAGCGCTCGGTCAGCTTGGCCTGGCCGGAGGTGCCCGTAGCCTCCTGATAGCGCGCCACGCGCTTCAGCGTGAAGGGCTGGCTGCGGCCACCGTCGCTCCAGGTGCCAGTAGCGGTGGCGCCGTCGGCCGAAAACGCACCGGAGAGCGTGCCGCCCTCGCGCACGACGGACTGCCCGGCCGCATCGAGCGCTTCTGCACGTTCGCGCCACACGAAGCGATGCTCGGGCGCATTACGGCCTTCGATAGTCCAGAAGGCGCGGCCCTGGGGGCGGTCATCGTAGGCTTCGCCGGTTAGTGTGTCGGCCACCGGATCCTTGTCTTTGTCCTGCGCTTTGGGTGGGGGGTCGTACACGTTCAACCACACGTTCCAGCCGGGGCTGTCGGCGCCCTTTCCCACCGCGCCCTGCCAGAAACTGCCGGCCAGACGCTCGGACTGCTCTTTCGTTTTTGCAAGAGGAACGGTTGGCGCAGAAGCAACAGGTGCGGAGGCGGGCGGCGCACTCGCCGGCGTTGCAGGCGGAGCTGAGGCCGCTTCGGGGCCAGCCTGTGCGCCCGCAGCCGCGCCTAGTGCCCCCATCAAGGTAACAAAAACGCCCGCGCCCACTGACTTCTGCAACACATGGTGCATCGCATGCCTGTGCATGCCTCCCTCCTATGAAACCGACACCCCAGACTCGGACACACCCCACTGGTTCGCCTTTCGCCAAGCCCCGTCTGCCTAAGCGGCAAGGTGCTGGGACTGTGCGGGTGCAGCAGGCGTTCCCTGAGCAGGCCCTCCAGGCGCTTTTGCATGCACACCAAGCGACTTTTACAGCGCTTGCATTCGATTGCAATCCGACACACTTTGTTACGCCTCAGGGCCACCCCGTCACCCACAATGCCTTCGCACCTCAGCGTTTGTGTCCAATTGTTGTGCGCCATATCGGACCCCGGACGGTCATTCCTCCGACACGATGGCGACGACACAGTCCACGGTGCAAGGTTACCCCCTCCTTTCGAATTGACCCCTCGAAGGGATTTCCCGTCCGCGCGGTGCTCCCCGGCCCGCGCGCTTTTTTTTTTGTGCGCGCAATTCGCGCGCCTGCCCGCCAGCTTCCCGGCTTTCCCGAGCGCCCTGGATACGGCAGATCCGTCTATCGGCTTCCCGCGCTAGGAAACACGCTCTTACAAAGCCAAGTCGGCCCCTCGACGCCTCCCGCGTTAAATGGAGACATCCACGCGGCACAGGCCGCCATAAAAACGAGGGCTCACCATGTCCAATGTTTCCCGTCGTTCTCCTCTCTCCGGTGTACGGCTGCCGCATGTGCTGCGCGCGGTAGGCGTTGCCGCCGTATTGCTTGTCTGCGGTGCGCAGGCTGCAATGGCCGCCGATCCGGCTTCGCGGGTGGCGCGCCTGTCGGACTTTTCAGGCACGGTGAGCTTCGCACCCGCCGGCTCCGATGACTGGGCCGGCGCCTCGCTCAACCGCCCGCTCACCACGGGCGACCGCCTGTGGTCGGACCAGGGCAGCCACAGCGAGCTGCACGTCGGGTCCACGGCGCTGCGGCTCGGGCAAAACACCGGCGCCACGCTCGTCGACCTGGACGACCGCAACACACAGGTAAAGCTCACCCAAGGCGCCCTGTCGGTTCGCGTGCGTTCGCTGCCCGCCGACCAGACCATCGAGATCGATACGCCCAACCTCGCGTTCACGCCGCAAGCACCGGGCGAATACCGTCTCGACGTCGCACCCGATGGCTCCAGCACGACCGTCACCGTCTGGCACGGTCAGGGCACGGCCTACGGCGATGACCGCTCTACTCCGCTGGGCGCGGGCCAGCAAATCCGCTTTGGCGGCACCGACCTCGCCGAGGCCGGCGGCACCGACAACCCCGGGCGCGACGCCTTCGACCGCTGGGCGGAATCGCGCGATTCCCGCGAAGACGCATCTGTGTCTGCCCGCTACGTCGGTCGTGAAATGACCGGCTATGAAGCCCTCGACGACAACGGCACATGGCGTGAAGAAGACGGCTATGGCGCCGTGTGGGTACCGCGCGCGGTGCCGGTCGGCTGGGCCCCGTATCGCACGGGCCATTGGGCGTGGGTGGCGCCCTGGGGCTGGACGTGGGTCGATGACGCGCCGTGGGGCTTCGCGCCTTTCCACTATGGCCGTTGGGCGTATGTCGGCTCCACCTGGTGCTGGGTGCCCGGGCCGGTGGTGCCGCGTCCGGTCTATGCGCCGGCACTCGTCGGTTTCGTGGGCGGCGGTGGCGGTGGCGGGGTGAGCTGGGGGATCAACATCTCGATCGGCTCGCCGGGTGTGGCGTGGTTCCCGCTAGCGCCGGGCGAGGCATATCGCCCCGTGTATGCGGCCAGCCCGACGTACGTGACGAACATCAACCGCACCGTGGTGGTGAACAATGTCACGGTCAACAAGACCATCATCAACAACACCACCAACGTGACCAACGTTCGAAACGTGAACCGGGTCACATATGTCAACGCAAACAACCCCGCCGCCCTGACGGCAGTGCCGGCCAAGACGTTCGTGAACGGCCAACCGGTCGGCCCCGCCATGACGCATCTGCGGCCTGAACAGCTGCGCGCGCAGATGGCGCACGCGCAGTTTGTGTCGACGCCGGCGCTGGCACCCGTGCGTGCCAGCCTGGTAGGCGCGGCGGCCAACGGCGGGCCGCATCAGTTGCCGCCGCCGCAGGCGTTTGCACGTCAGGCGATTGCAGTGCACGCTCCCGCCACGCCGGCAGGCGGACACGATGCGTTGGCAGAACGCTTCCGCTCTCAAGGCGGAGCGCTCCCGGGCGCTGGCCCTGCGTGGACAGGTGGCAACGCGGGCACCCGCGTTGCGCCGGTGCGGGGTCACGCCAATTTGGAGATGCCGACCGCGCCAGCGGCTGCGCAGGCAGCGGGTCTACGGTTGAGTCGCGCCGCACCGAACGGGTCTGCACACGCCGAGCCCGGCCGACCGGTGGAACAACGCGGTCCGAATGGTCCGCAAGGATTGATGGGCTCCCCGAACCCGCAGGGCACGCCGATGCCGCATGGCGCCCAGCCGGGACCGGCGCCGCGGGCCCTCATGGCCCCGGACTCGATCAACCGCCCACGTCCCTTGCCGGGTGCCGCCACGCCGCAAGAGCGGCCGGGGCAACCGCAGGCTGCGCCTGCGCCGCAAGGCCCGGCCGGCATGACGACACGTCCGCCGCAGCGCGACGGCGCACCCGGCACACCGCGCGACGAGCGCCGCGCCTTCGAGCCGCGTCCGCAACTGCCGCAGACCGGCCCTCAAGCGCCGCATCTTCAACCGCAACCACAGCGCGGTGGCCAGGAGCCGAATCGCTTCAATGGCAATCCTGCCCCGGCCATGCAGGAGCGTCCGCACAACGAGCCGCCGCAGATGCGCACACGCCCGGAGCCTGAACAGCGCCGGCCGGAACCGCACATGGAAGCCCCGCGCCCCGCACCGCAACCGCATGTTGAGATGCGTCAGCCGCAACCGCAGGCCCAACCGCGTCCGCCCGAAGCCCGTCCGCCGCAGGCTCAACCGCCTCGGCAGGAACACCATGAAGCCCAACCGCATCCGCAAGGCAATCGCGGTGATGAAAAGCGCGAAGGCGAGCACCGCTGAGCGCAGGTGCCGCGCCAGTTCGCAGGCAAAAAAAAGCAGCCCTTCGGGGCTGCTTTTTCGTCTGTGCCGACCGATGACACCGGCCGGTACACACTTGCCTTAGCGCTTGCGACGCAGGCGGGCGATCGCTGCAAGCTGCGCAGCGGCCACGGCCAGTTCACTTTGCGCACGCGCCAGATCCAGGTCACTGCTTTGATTCTGCAGCGCCTCTTCGGCCGCACGCTTGGCTTCGTTCGCCTTGGCTTCGTCCAGGTCGTGACCGCGGATTGCGGTATCGGCCAGCACGGTCACCTTCTTCGGCTGCACTTCGAGAATGCCACCAGCAACGAACACGAACTCTTCGCCGCCGTCTTCCTTCTCGATGCGCACGGCGCCCGGCTTGATGCGCGTGATCAGCGGCGTGTGACCAGGCAGAATGCCCAGCTCGCCGGCTTCGCCGGGCAGTGCCACAAACTTGGCATTGCCGGAGAAGATCTCGTGCTCAGCGCTGACGACGTCTACATGAATGGTTGCCATCTCGATTCCTTTGCTCAGAAAAGCGGCTTCCTGAATGGGCTTCAGGAAGCCAGTACTGGCCCCGGCTTACGCGCGGTGCCAGACGTTGCTCTTACTGGAGCTTCTTGGCCTTCTCGAAGGCTTCGTCGATCGAGCCGACCATGTAGAACGCCTGTTCCGGCAGGTGATCGCACTCGCCGTCCACCAGCATCTTGAAGCCGCGGATGGTTTCCTTCAGCGGCACGTACTTGCCCGGCGAACCCGTGAACACTTCTGCAACGTGGAACGGCTGCGACAGGAAACGCTGGATCTTACGGGCGCGGCCCACAGCCAGCTTGTCTTCCGGCGACAGTTCGTCCATGCCCAGAATCGCGATGATGTCGCGCAGTTCCTTGTAGCGCTGCAGCGTCTTCTTCACGCGGTCGGCGACTTCGTAGTGCTCCTGGCCAACCACTTGCGGGTCGAGCTGGCGCGACGTCGAGTCGAGCGGATCCACTGCGGGGTAGATACCCAGTGCAGCGATGTCACGCGACAGCACGACGGTCGAGTCAAGGTGCAGGAAGGTCGTTGCCGGCGACGGGTCGGTCAAGTCATCGGCAGGCACGTACACGGCCTGGATCGACGTGATCGAGCCGGTCTTGGTCGACGTAATACGTTCCTGCAGCTTGCCCATTTCTTCAGCCAGCGTCGGCTGATAGCCCACGGCGGAAGGCATACGGCCCAGCAGTGCCGACACTTCGGTACCGGCCAGCGTGTAGCGGTAGATGTTGTCGACGAAGAACAGGATGTCACGGCCTTCGTCACGGAAGCGCTCGGCCATCGTCAGGCCGGTCAGCGCCACGCGCAGACGGTTGCCCGGCGGCTCGTTCATCTGGCCGAACACCATGGCCACCTTGTCGAGCACGTTGGAGTCCTTCATTTCGTGGTAGAAGTCGTTGCCCTCACGGGTACGCTCGCCCACGCCAGCAAACACCGACAAGCCCGAGTGCTGCTTGGCGATGTTGTTGATCAGCTCCATCATGTTCACGGTCTTGCCGACGCCGGCGCCACCGAACAGACCCACCTTACCGCCCTTGGCGAACGGGCAGACCAAGTCGATCACCTTGATGCCGGTTTCCAGCAGGTCCACCGACGGCGACAGCTCGTCGAACTTCGGGGCCTTCTGGTGAATCGCGCGCTTTTCGTCGCAGGCGATCGGGCCGGCTTCGTCAATCGGGCGACCCAGCACGTCCATGATGCGGCCCAGCGTGCCGTGACCAACCGGCACCGAGATCGGCGCGCCGGTGGTCGCCACGCGCATGCCGCGACGCAGACCGTCGGACGAACCCAGCGCAATGGTACGCACCACGCCGTCGCCCAGCTGTTGTTGCACTTCGAAGGTCAGGCCCTTCTCGGCGAACGAAGCGTCGTTGCTGTCATCCAGCACCAGCGCGTCGTAGACCTTCGGCATCGCGTCGCGCGGGAACTGAATGTCCACCACGGCGCCGATGCACTGCACGATATTTCCGTTTGCGATACTCATTTGTATCTCCAATAACTTGATTCTTTGCCGTGGCTATCAGACTGCAGCTGCGCCGCTGACGATCTCGGACAGTTCCTTCGTGATCGCTGCCTGACGGGTCTTGTTGTAGACCAGTTGCAGTTCGCCGATCACGTTCTTCGCGTTGTCCGAAGCCGCCTTCATCGCCACCATCCGGGCCGATTGCTCGGACGCCATGTTCTCGGCCACCGCCTGGTACACCAGCGCCTCGACGTAGCGGATCAGCAGCTCGTCGACCACCGTCTGTGCGTCCGGCTCGTAGATGTAATCCCACGAGTAGGCCTGCTTCTCGGCGTCGCTCTGCGCTAGCTTGTCGGCGGTCAGCGGCAGCAGTTGCTCGACCACCGGCTCCTGCTTCATCGTGTTGATGAAGCGGGTGTACGCGAGGTACACGGCATCGATCTGGCCAGCGTTGAACGCGTCCAGTTGCACCTTGATCGCGCCGATCAGCTTTTCCAGATGCGGCGTGTCGCCCAGATGCACGACGTTCGAGACCACCTTCGCACCGACGCGGCCCAGGAACTGCATGCCCTTGGTACCGATGGCAGTGGTTTGCGTCTCAACGCCCTTGTTCTGCAGATCGCGCAGTTGGGTGGTGACGGCACGCAGCACGTTGGTGTTCAAGCCACCGCACAGGCCCTTGTCCGTCGTCACCACGATCAGGCCGGCACGCTTGATGTCGCGCGCAACCATGAACGGGTGCTTGTACTCCGGATTGGCCAGTGCCATGTGCGCAGCCACGTTGCGGATCTTCTCGGCATACGGGCGGGCAGCACGCATCCGTTCCTGCGCCTTGCGCATCTTGGATGCGGCGACCATTTCCATCGCCTTGGTGATCTTGCGCGTGTTTTGCACGCTCTTGATCTTGGTGCGGATTTCTTTTGTTCCGGCCATTTCTTCCTCTCCGTTCAAACCTGGTCACGCTGGCTACGCGCGACCAGTTTCGGGAATGACGCGGTTAGAACGCGGCGGACTTCTTGAAATCCTCGATCGCGGCACGCAGGGCGGCCTCATCGTCCTTCGAAAGATCCTTCGTATCTTCGATGCGGTTGATGAGATCGGCGTACTTCGTCTTCAGCGTGTCGTGCAGGCCCTTTTCAAAAGCCAGGATGTCCTTCACGTCCACGTTGTCGAGGAAGCCGTTGTTGGCTGCGTACAGCGACGCGGCCAACTGCCACACTTGCAGCGGCTGGTATTGCGGCTGCTTGAGCAGTTCGGTCACGCGGCGGCCGCGCTCGAGCTGCTTGCGGGTCGCTTCGTCCAGGTCGGAAGCAAACTGCGCGAACGCAGCCAGTTCACGATACTGAGCCAAGTCGGTACGGATACCGCCGGACAGCTTCTTGATGACCTTGGTCTGAGCAGCACCACCCACACGCGACACCGAAATACCGGCGTTGATTGCGGGGCGCACACCTGCGTTGAACAGGTCGGTTTCCAGGAAGATCTGGCCGTCGGTAATCGAGATCACGTTGGTCGGAACGAACGCGGACACGTCGCCGGCCTGCGTTTCGATCACGGGCAGTGCGGTCAGCGAACCGGTCTTGCCCTTGACTTCACCGTTGGTGATCTTCTCGATGTGCTCGGCGTTCACACGTGCAGCACGCTCCAGCAGACGCGAGTGCAGATAGAACACGTCGCCGGGGTACGCTTCACGGCCAGGCGGACGGCGCAGCAGCAGCGAAACCTGACGGTACGCCCAAGCTTGCTTGGTCAGATCGTCATACACGATGAGGGCGTCTTCGCCACGGTCGCGGAAGTATTCGCCCATCGTGCAGCCGGCGTAGGCCGACAGGTACTGCATGGCAGCCGAGTCGGAAGCGGCAGCCGCCACCACGATCGTGTAGTCCAGCGCGCCGTGCTCTTCGAGCTTGCGCACCACGTTGGCGATCGTCGAAGCCTTCTGGCCGATTGCCACGTACACGCAGAAGATGCCCTTGCCCTTCTGGTTGATGATGGCGTCGACGGCCACAGCGGTCTTGCCGGTCTGACGGTCGCCAATGATCAGCTCACGCTGGCCACGGCCGATCGGCACCATTGCGTCGATCGACTTCAGACCGGTCTGCACCGGCTGGCTCACCGATTGACGTGCGATCACGCCCGGAGCGACCTTTTCGATCACGTCCGTCTTCTTGGCGTTGATCGGGCCCTTGCCGTCGATCGGCTGGCCCAGTGCGTTGACCACGCGGCCCAGCAGTTCCGGGCCAACCGGAACTTCCAGAATGCGGCCCGTGCACTTGACTTCGTCGCCTTCGGAAATGTGCTCGTACTCACCCAGCACCACAGCGCCGACGGAGTCGCGCTCGAGGTTCAGCGCGAGGCCGAACGTGTTGCCCGGGAATTCCAGCATTTCGCCTTGCATCACGCCCGACAGGCCATGAATGCGGCAGATACCGTCCGTCACGGAGATGACCGTGCCGGTGTTCTTTGCGTCAGCGCCAGCCTTCAAGCCCTCGATACGGGTCTTGATCAGGTCGCTGATCTCGGAGGGGTTCAGTTGCATCGAATGCTCCTAATTCTTCAATCTGTCTGCGGGCGCGATATCGTCGATGGCATCGGCGCCTCGCAAAACAGCATTACGCGGCGGTCAGCGCAGACTGCATCTGCGTCAGGCGCGCGCGCACCGAGGTGTCGAGCACTTCGTCGCCAATCTGCACACGCACGCCGCCGATCAACGAAGGATCGACGCTCACGTGAGCCTGCAGCTTCTTGCCGAACTTGCGTTCGAGCGTGGCGACCAGTTCGGTCAGGGGCGCGCCCTCAAGCGGGAACGCACTGGTGATCTCGACGTCGGCGGCGCCTTCGCTGGCATTCCGCAGCACATGGAATTGCGCGGCAATTTCCGGCAGCAACGACAGGCGCTTGTTGGCCACCAGCAGGCCAACCAGTTCCTTTGCTTCATGCGATACCGGAGATTTCAGCGCCGACAGGAAGATCCCCGCCACATCGGCTTTGGAGAGCTTCGGATCATCGGCGACTGCCTTCATGTCGGGCACGGCGGCAATTTGCCCCATTTCCGACACGAGCTCAGACCATGCACCCAGATTGCCGGCCTTCGCCACGCGGAACAGCGCCTCTGCGTACGGACGGGCAACGGTTGCGAGTTCTGCCATGATTACAGCTCAGCCTTGAGTTGATTGAGCAGATCGGCGTGGACCTGCGCATTGACTTCACGCTTGAGGATCTGCTCGGCACCCTTGACGGCCAGCACAGCAACCTGGTCACGCAGCGATTCACGCGCGCGCACGGTTTGCTGCTCGGCTTCTGCCTTGGCTTGCGCGATGATGCGCGCGGCTTCGGCCTGGGCGTTTTGCTTGATCTCATCGGCGCTCATCTGGGCGCGCTTTTCAGCGTCCGCGATGCGTTGCGCGCCTTCATTGCGCGCTTCGGTCAGTGCCTGGTCGACCCGCTTGTTGGCCAGCTCCAGCTCGGCCTTGCCCTTATCGGCAGCGGCCAGGCCATCGGCGATTTTCTTCGCGCGTTCGTCGAGCGCCTTCACCAGGGGCGGCCAAATGAATTTGGCAACAACCCACCACAGGATGAAGAACACGACCATCTGCGCGACGAGTGTGGCGTTCAGGTTCATGGTGTGTTCCTTTCGGTATTGAGACTACGGATCAATGCACGAAGCGGCGAGGGTCACGCGCTGCGTTCACCCAGGCCGCCTCCGGCATCATGCAGACCGAAAAGAATTACTTGATGACCGACAGCAGCGGGTTGGCAAACGCGAACAGCATGGCCACACCAACGCCGATCAGGAATGCCGCGTCGATCAGGCCAGCCAGCAGGAACATCTTGGTTTGCAGCGGGTTCATCAGTTCAGGCTGACGTGCGCAGGCTTCGATGTACTTGCCGCCCATCAGTGCGATGCCCAGGCAGGCGCCGATAGCACCCAGGCCAATGATGATGCCGATACCGATGGCGGTCAGACCTTGGATGTTGGCGAGAAATGCTTGCATGATGACTCCCTTTTACGTGAAAGACTAAGAACTTGAGAACTTGGAAAAATCAAACGGAACCGGAGAACCTGAACCGCAACTACTTAGTGGTGTTCATGTGCCTGGCCGATATACACCAGCGTCAGCATCATGAAGATGAAGGCTTGCAGCAGCACGATCAGGATGTGGAAGATCGCCCACACTGCGCCAGCCACCACGTGACCCACGAAACCCAGCGCCGACGCGTCGGCACCGAACGTCCAGACCGAGCCAAGCAGCGCGATCAGCAGGAACACCAGCTCGCCCGCGTACATGTTGCCGAACAACCGCATGCCCAGCGACACAGCCTTGGCGAGGAATTCGATGATGTTGAGGATCAGGTTGAACGGCGCGAGGTACCACTTGGCGCCGAACGGTGCCGACAGCAGCTCGTGCGCGAAGCCGCCAGCGCCCTTGATCTTGAAGCTGTAGTAGATCATCAGGATCAGCACAGCGAACGACATGCCGAACGTGCCGTTCAGGTCAGCCGTGGCCACTGCGCGGTGGTGCGGCACGTGCACGCCAAACGTACCGAGGAGGTGGTTGACGCCCGTGACCCAGTCCACCGGGATCAAGTCGACCGCGTTCATCAGCGTGACCCACACGAAGACCATCAGCGCCAGCGGAGCAATCCAGGAACGATCGCCGTGGATGATGCCCTTGGCCTGGTCATCGACCATCTCGACGACGAGTTCAACGAAGGCCTGGAAGCGGCCCGGAACGCCGGAGGTGACGCGACGTGCGGCGATGCCCAGGAAGATGATGCCGATCAGACCCATCAACACGGACCAGAACATCGTGTCCCAGTTGATGACGGAGAAGTCGACAACGGAGGCCTGCTTGCCGCCGATGCTATTGAAATTCTGCAAATGCTCCGCGATATACGCGGAAGGCGTGAGAGCGTGCTCGGCGGCGTGGCCGGCGGCTTCTGCGACTTCAGTTGCCATGATGATTCAGTCCAATATTGCGAAACATTCTTCGTGACCCATTCCGACTCGCGCCCGATTCAGCCAGGTTTCCCCTGGGGATCGCGGACTGCACGCGGCTGGAACGCGCCACCTTATTCTTTCGGAGTGTCAGCGCAATGAACCGGGGGCTTCTCCTGCCTCACAGGTTCCTGCCACGTGCCAACACGTCCAGTGTGCCCGCCATGTCGCGGTGGGCTGGAGCCGACTCAACGCGCTATCGCAGCGCGAGACCGACCCAATACATCTTGAGCACCAGGATCAGGGTGATCAGCAAGGGCGGCCAATGCAGGCCCTTGAAGACAACCACCACGATCACCAGCAGCGCGACCGTGCCGAGCACCTTGATCGCTTCGCCCACCACCAGACGGGCGATGGATTCGAACCCCTTGGCCGTCGACAGCCGCATCGCGAACCATGCCGAAGGCACCACGCACACGCCACCGCCCAGCAGAGCAGAAAGCGCGGCCTCGCCCGCTGACGCAGCGCCCGTGCCCGCGAACCAACTGCCGACATACCAACCGAGCGCACACAACAGTGTGATGGCCACCTGGCCGAGCACGATGGAAAAAGGCGTGATGCGCGAGGCCTGCAGAGCCTGCTCGCCGAACAGGGCGACCGCTTCGTCATGTGAAAGCACATGCACCGGCGGCTCCGCCTTCTCCTCATCGTCCCAACCATCGTGCTTCGGATCCTGCACCGACTGAGGTCGGGCGGCGTTCAACGAAGCGTAAGAATCGGGCCGTTGCCGGTCGGCTGGCTGCATGGAAGAATGTGCTTTCATCATGCCGCACCGCTTTGGGTCAGGCGGATTTAAAACCGCACGATTTTACGGGACATGGCGTTCACCAGTCAACGCGCAAGCGAACGCTCGTGCGGGCGCCTTCGACAGCACTCTGTGCGGCTGCGTTCCATTCCGCGTGCGCAATGCGTTGCTGCTGCCGGGGTACCGAATCCGCCTGATGGAGCGGCACCCCGTTGATTTCATGATGGTGTTGGCAACGCTCCGCGTCGATGACGCGGGAGGTAATCGCACCAATTCCGTGCCAACTGGCTGCCCCCAAATGGCGCAACGACGCGGGCGACGGCTAGTGCGTCAAACTGTCGCAGATGGAACTCAGGCAGCTTCTTCGTCGCCGTCAGGACGCAGACGCGCCAACAAACCATCGAACTCATCGAGACTGCTGAATTGCACGGTCAGCTGGCCACGACCCTTTGCCGCCAGCTTGATCTGCACCCCCAAGCCGAGTTCGTCTGCAAGTTCTTCTTCCAGACGCGCAACATCACGGCCGCCCTGATGCCCGCCCTTCTGCTTGAGCGACTTCAGCTCGAATGGCTTGAGCGTCAGGGCCACCAGTTTTTCCGTCTCGCGGACCGACAGGCGCTTGTTGACGATCTGATTGGCCAAGGTGATTTGCGTGGCACCGTCGACGGCGAGCAGCGCACGGGCGTGACCCATATCCAGGTCGCCGGCCATCAGCATGGTCTGCACAGGCTGGGCGAGATTGAGAAGACGCAGCAGGTTTGACACCGCGCTGCGCGAACGCCCCACCGATTCCGCCGCCTGCTCATGTGTGAACTGGAATTCACGCACCAGGCGCGCGATGCCCTGCGCCTCTTCCAGCGGATTGAGGTCTTCGCGCTGGATGTTTTCGATCAGCGCCATGGCGGCGGCCGATTCATCCGGCACGTCCTTCACGAGGACGGGCACTTCGGTCAGACCGGCAAGGCGCGAGGCGCGGAAGCGGCGTTCACCCGCAATGATTTCGTACTTCGGCTTGGCACCGTCGGACTCGACCTTGCGCACCAGAATCGGCTGCATCAGGCCTTGGGCGCGGATGCTCGCGGCCAGTTCCTGCAGCGCGCCTTCGTCCATGCGCGTGCGCGGCTGATATTTGCCGGGCTGCATCTGTTCGAGCTTCAGCACCGTCGGCGCGCCCTCCTGCTTGGCGGCTTCGACAATCTCGGCCGGACTGCCGAGCAGCGCTTCGAGGCCTCGGCCCAGTCCCTTTTTCTTCATCGTGCTCATGTTGTTCCTCGTGCTGCTCAGGCCGGCGTGTCGGCCATCTGCCGCACGCGCGCGATCATCTCGGCGCCGAAATCCAGATAGGCCTTCGCACCTTTCGATGCCACGTCAAATGCCACGCCCGGCATGCCGTACGACGGCGCTTCGGCCAGACGCACGTTGCGCGGAATGACTGTCTTGAACACCTTGTCGCCGAAATGCGATTCGAGCTGCGCCGAGACCTGCTGCTGCAGCGTCACGCGCGGGTCGAACATCACGCGCAACAGGCCGATCACTTTGAGGTCCCGGTTCAGGTTTGCGTGCACCTGCTTGATGGTGTTGACGAGATCTGACAGGCCTTCGAGCGCGAAGTACTCGCACTGCATCGGCACGACCACGCCGTGTGCGGCACACAGGCCGTTGAGCGTGAGCAGCGAGAGCGACGGCGGGCAATCGATGAGGACAAAGTCGTAGTCGGCTTCTACCTCGGCGAGCGCAAGCTTGAGGCGGTTTTCGCGATGCTCGAGATCGACCAGTTCGACTTCGGCGCCGGCCAGGTCGCGGTTGGCGGGCAGCACGTCGTAGCGCCCAGCCTCCGAGCGCTGACGCGCCTGCGGAATCGTCGCCAGCCCGACAAGGACCTGGTAGACGCTGAATTCGAGCGTGTGCTTATCGATGCCCGAGCCCATCGAGGCGTTGCCCTGCGGGTCGAGGTCGACCAGCAGCACGCGCTGCCCTTGCGCGGCCAGCCCGGCCGCGAGATTCACCGTGGTGGTGGTCTTGCCGACCCCACCCTTCTGGTTGGCGATCACGAAAATATTCGACATGACTCCTCTGCGGTGAATGGCTCGCTACAACGTTCGCTCACGCCGACGGCGCAAGGATGACCAGGTGACGCTCGGCCGGCAGCCCCGGCACGGTCAGGCGTTCGATGGCTTCGACGGTCCAGCCGGCGGGCAGGCGCTCGATTTCGGCATCCGGGCGTACGCCCTTCATGGCGACCATGCGGCCGCCCGGCGCCAGCAGATGGCCGGCCAGATTCACGAAATCCACCAGCTCGGCAAACGCGCGCGAGGTGATGACGCCGTAGCCGGTGGCATCGGCCAGCTTTTCCACGTGGCCCCAATGCGATTGGGCATTGGTCAGGCCAAGCTCTGCACGGCACTGCGTCAGGAATGCCGTCTTTTTTTGCACGATGTCGACCATCGTGACGCTCACATCTGGAAAAGCGATGGCCAGGGGAATACCGGGCAGGCCACCGCCCGAACCGACGTCCAGCACGCGCGGTGCGCCAGGTTGAGCACGCCGAGCCAACTCAGCAATGCGCGACACGGCCGAGAGCGAATCCAGCAAGTGATGCGTCAGCATGTCGCCGGCGTCACGAATGGCGGTCAGGTTATAGACGCGGTTCCATTTGGCGAGCAGCCCTTGGTAAGCGAGCAGGCGATCCAGCTGCGCGCCGTCCAGGGACAAGCCGAGCGCGCGAGCGCCGGCTTCCAGTTCTGTTCGGGCGTCAGTCAATGCATCCGCCATCAAGCCGCCTCGCCTTGGGAATCAGCGCGCGGGCCTACTTGGCCGCGCAACACGCCCTTCTTCAAATGCACGAGCAGCAGCGACACAGCGGCCGGCGTGACGCCGGAGATACGGGAAGCCTGTCCGATGGTCTCGGGCTTGTGCTTGGCCAGCTTCTGTTGCACCTCGATCGACAGTCCGCGCACTTGCGAATAGTCGAAATCCGCTGGCAGACGGGTGTTTTCGTTTGCACCCAAACGCTCCACTTCATCGGCTTGCCGGGCGATGTAGCCGTGGTATTTGATGCCGATTTCGACCTGCTCGCGAATCTGCTCGGCCAGCAACGGATCTTCCGCCAACGGCGCTTCGAGCGCGTACTTACCGCCCTGCATGCCCATGAGCGTTTCGTAGGTCACGTTCGGGCGGCGTAGCAAGTCGGCCAACGCGTACTCGCGCTCAATGCCCTTCCCAAGGACCGGCTCAGCGTCTTCCAACGGCAGCGTGGCCGGGTTCACCCAAGTCGACTTGAGGCGCTCTGTTTCACGTGAAACAGCGTCGCGCTTGCGGTTGAAGGCATCCCAGCGGGCGTCGTCGACCACGCCCAGCGTGCGACCGACTTCAGTCAGGCGCATGTCAGCGTTATCTTCGCGCAGGCTCAGGCGGAACTCCGCACGGCTGGTGAACATGCGATACGGCTCGGTCACGCCCCGGGTGATGAGGTCGTCAACGAGCACGCCCAGATAGGCCTGATCGCGGCGCGGCGTCCAGGCGTCCTTGCCCCGCACTTGCAAGCCGGCGTTGATACCGGCCAGCAGACCTTGCGCCGCCGCCTCTTCGTAACCGGTCGTGCCGTTGATCTGGCCCGCGAAGAACAGCCCGGAAATTGCCTTCGATTCCAGCGATGCCCGCAGCCCCCGCGGGTCGAAGTAGTCGTACTCGATCGCGTAACCGGGGCGCAGGATGTGAGCGTTCTCCAGCCCGCGCATCGAATGGATCAGGTCAAGCTGCACATCAAACGGCAGGCTGGTCGACACGCCGTTCGGGTAAAACTCGTTCGTCGTCAGGCCTTCCGGCTCCAGGAAGATCTGGTGGCTATCCTTGCTGGCGAAGCGGTGGATCTTGTCTTCGATGCTCGGGCAATAGCGCGGCCCCACCCCTTCGATCACGCCCGTGTACATCGGGGAGCGATCCAACCCGGCGCGGATGATGTCGTGCGTGCGCTCGTTGGTGTGCGTCACCCAGCACGGCACTTGGCGCGGGTGCATATCCGCGCGGCCCATGAACGAAAACACCGGCACCGGATCGAGATCACCCGGCTGCTCTTCCAGCACAGAAAAATCGATGGAACGGCCATCGATGCGCGGCGGCGTTCCAGTCTTGAGCCGCCCTTGCGGCAGCTTCAATTCCTTCAACCGCGCCGACAGCGACACCGCAGCCGGGTCGCCCGCGCGGCCACCGGTGTAGTTGTTCAGCCCGACGTGGATCTTGCCGTCGAGGAACGTCCCCGCCGTCAGCACCACGGCACGCGCGCGGAATTGCACGCCAACCTGCGTCACGGCCCCGACTACGCGATCACCTTCCACGAGCAGGTCTTCCACGGCTTGCTGGAACAGCATCAGGTTGGGCTGGTTTTCCAGGCGATGACGGATGGCAGCCTTGTACAGCACGCGATCCGCCTGGGCGCGAGTCGCACGCACCGCCGGCCCTTTGCTGGAATTGAGGATGCGGAATTGGATACCGCCCTCGTCCGTCGCGATGGCCATGGCCCCGCCCAGAGCATCGACTTCCTTGACCAGATGGCCCTTACCAATGCCCCCAATGGACGGGTTGCAGCTCATCTGCCCCAGTGTCTCGATGTTGTGCGTCAGCAGCAGGGTCTGGCAACCCATGCGCGCCGCCGCTAGGGCGGCCTCGGTGCCAGCGTGTCCGCCGCCCACCACGATCACATCGAATTCAATTGGATACAGCATGGCTTCCTCCTCGCATGGAGGCATCGAAAATTTGAAGAAGCGGAATTATAAGTCGCGCAGCTACCCCGCAGTTCGACCATGCGGCAATCGCGACAAAATTCGGCCGCTTTTCGTGTTTCACGTGAAACATGCACCGCTTGTTGGCAGCGTTTGTGTTTCACGTGAAACACATCAACGGGCTTGGCGCCCTACCTTCGCTGCCCGAATGCGCGCGCCGAAAGTGGACGAAGACGCGGAGCGTGCCCGCCATCTGCGGCGTGGGCGGGACATAGAGACGAAAGCGATACATCGAAGGCGCTGCCGGCCTCAAGCTGACTGACGCGCAGATCTCACTGAAATCCAGGCCGCGTTCCCCCAGACCACGGCATCGCCCATTCCGCAGAGCCTCGCCTACGGTTGCGCCGCAAAAAGCAAAACGCACGGCGCGAACCGTGCGTTTTGCGTGGGAAGACGACGTTGGCTAGGTCGTCAGTTCTGCAGCTTCCACTTCCCGTCCTTGATCTCCACCATCACTCGCGCCCGCTGATCCAGCCCGAGGTGATCCTTCGCATTCATGTTCATCACGCCGTGCGAGATCGCCAGATTGGTCGTCGTCTCCATCGCATCGCGCAGCCCCTTGCGGAACGCCGGCGTGCCGGGTTGTCCCTTCTTCAGCGCTTCGGGCATCGCATGTGTGAACAACAAACCGGCATCCCACATGTGCCCGCCGAACGTGGAGACCTGTCCGCCGTAGGCCTTCTCATACGCCGTCTTGTACGCCAGCGCCGGCTTCTTCACCGGGTTGCTGTCGGGCAGTTGCTCGGCAACCAAGATCGGACCTGCCGGCAGGAACGTACCGTCGCAGTCCTTGCCGCACACGCGCAGGAAGTCGGCGTTCGCCACGCCGTGCGTCTGATACAGCTTGCCCTTGTAGCCACGCTCCTTGAGCGCCCGCTCCGGCAGCGCGGCCGGCGTACCCGAGCCTGCGATCAGCACCGCATCCGGATTGGCCGACATGATCTTCAGCACCTGCCCCGTCACCGACGTATCGGTCCTTGCAAAGCGCTCATTGGCGACAACCTTCAGCTTGCGCAGCCCCGCCACCTTGTCGAACTCCTGCGCCCACGAATCGCCATAGGCATCGGCAAAGCCGATCAGCGCGACGGTCTTCACGCCGTGGTTGACCATGTGTTCGGCAATGGCGGTCGCCATGTGCGAATCGTTTTGCGGCGTCTTGAATACCCACGCCCGCTTGGCGTCCATCGGCTCGATGATGCGCGCAGATGCGGCCAGGGTGATCATCGGCGTTTCGCTCTCGGCCACCACATCCACCATCGCCAGCGAGTTCGGCGTAACGGTCGAGCCGATCACCAAGTCGACCTTGTCTTCGGTGATGAGCTTGCGTGTGTTCTTGACGGCGGTGGTGGTGTCAGACGCATCGTCGAGCACGATGTACTCGATCTTCTTGCCCGCGATTTCCTTGGGCAGCAGCGCCACGGTGTTCTTTTCCGGAATGCCGAGCGAGGCGGCCGGACCGGTGGCAGATACCGTGATGCCGACCTTCACCTGGGCGAATGCCGTACCTGCCAACAGCGCCATTGCGGCGAGTGCAATGCGGGATGCGCGCGAAACCTTCATGCCGTCTCCTGAGATGTGCCGAGCGGGTCTGCGCCCGCCCTGAATCTGCGATTGGCCGACCGCTGGGTCGGGGATGAACGAGTCTAGAAGGAGTCACGCCACGCGGGCAAGGGGGAGATACCCCAAACCTTAACGTGTTCACGACCTGGGCAACTTCAGCCCACGCGATACACCCGCCCGCTCTGCACGCCCTCCACGCTGCGGCGGTAGGCCAGTGCCGCGCGCGCCGCCGTAATCGGTTCGAAGCCCGGAAAGAACGGGCCATAGGCACCCATGGATTCGGTCAGCACGGTCGGGCTGACGGCATTGATGCGGAGGCTGCGCGGCAACTCGCACGCGGCTGCCCGCACGAAGCCTTCCACACCAGCGTTCACGGCCGTCGCGTTGGCGCCCTGGGCGATGGGCTCCTGCCCAACGATGCCGGTCGTGAGCGTGATCGAACCGCCATCGTTCAGATAGTGCTGGCCGACCAGCGCCAGGCGCACCTGCCCAAGCAGCTTGTCCTGCAGGCCGACGTTGAAATCCGCTGCGGTCATCTTGGTGAGCGGCCCGAAGAACAGGTTGCCGGCGGTGGAGACGATGGCGTCCACACGGCCAAGCCTGTCGAACAGCGCGGCCACGCTGTCGGCGCTGGTGATGTCGACCTGATGCTCGCCCTGCGTACGTCCCACGCGGATGATTTCGTGCGCACCGCCCTGCTCCAGTTCCGCCACCACGGCGCGGCCAAGCGTGCCGCTGGCGCCAATCACGACGATTTTCATGCTTTGCTCCTTCACAAATCCGGTTGGAATGGCGCCCATTCTTGGCCGAACTCGCTATGGGATAAAGCCGTGATACCTTCGGGTATTCCTAATCAATAGTTCGGAATATGGACAAGCTGCGGAGCATGGAAACCTTCGTCGCCGTGGTGGAGGGCGGCAACTTCACCGAGGCGGCGGTACGGCTGGAAATGTCCGCAGTGATGGTCGGCAAATACGTGAGCGCGTTGGAAACGCAATTGGGCGCGCGCCTGCTCCAGCGCAGCACACGACGCCAAAGCCTGACCGACGCGGGGCGCGTGTTCTACGAAGACGCCAAGCGCGTGCTGGAACAGGTGCGCTGGGCGGAAACGTCTGTCGAACGGCTGCGCGCATCGCCTTCGGGCACGCTGCGCGTGAGCGCGCCCACCACGTTCGGCGCGTGCGTGATCGCGCCACTGGCCGCGACGTTCCAGCAGGCGCATCCGCAGGTACGTGTGGAGTTGAACCTGAGCAACAGCATGGTCGATCTCGTCGACGAAGGGTTCGATCTCGCCATTCGCATCGGGCCGTTGGGTGACGCCGATCTGGTGGCCAAGCCGCTGTGCGTGTATCGCATGGTCATCTGCGCGTCACCAGATTACCTTGAGCGGCACGGCCGACCGGAAACGCCGGCCGACCTGCCGCAGCATCGCTGCCTGTCGCACATGGTGTGGAACAACCGCAATGCGTGGCAGCTCGCCGGCTGGACCGGCGCCACGCCGTGGCGCGACGACCCGGCCTTCACCTGCAACGACGGCCATGGCCTGCGCGCGGCGGCGGTTGCCGGTGCCGGCCTGCTGCTGCAGCCCGAAGTGCTCGTCGCCGACGACCTGGCAAGCGGCCGACTGGTGCGCGTGCTGCAAGCGTATGCACCCGAGCCGCGGCCGATTCATGTCGTGTATCGACAGGATCGGCGGCCGTTGCCGAAGCTCTCCAGTTTTGTTGGGCATTTGCTGGAGCGGGTGCCCACGTTCGTCCCCGCATCGGCGGCACAATAGCGCCCATGAACCCCGAAGACCTCCAACGCCTCGTCACCACGCAAATGCCCTTCGGCAAATACAAGGGCCGCCTGATTGCCGACCTGCCGGGCCACTACCTCAACTGGTTCGCGCGCGAGGGCTTTCCGCCGGGGCAGATCGGCCACCTGCTCGCGCTGATGCAGGAGCTGGACCACAACGGTCTGAAGGGCCTGCTCGACCCACTGCGCCAGGGCCGCTGACAACGCGATCGATCAATCGCCGTTGATGTACCGCAACAGCCCCGTCGCCAGCGCATCAAACACGACGCGACAGCGCGGGCTGTCACGCAGGTCTTCGTGCATGGCGAGCCAGGTGTCGAGCGTGATGCTGATCTGATCGCTGAACAGACGAACCAGATCCACGTTGTGCCGTGCCAAGCCGACCTGGCAGAAGCCGACGCCAAAGCCCGCACGCAGTGCGGCAATCGCAGCCAGATCACTGTCGGTACGCAGCGCGAAGCGGTTGCGCTGGATCCATGGGAACTGCGCTCGCACGCTGCGCAGGAATGCGTTCTCCTTGTCGTAGCCGATCAACGTGTGGCCAGCGAGTTCTTCCACCGTGCTGGGCGTGCCGCGCTGTGCCAGATAGCGCCGGTGCGCAAACAACCCCAATTCGATCTCGCCGAGGTGCCGCGCGACGAGCACGCCCTGGCTCGGCGGCTGCATGCGCACGGCGATGTCCGCCTCACGGCGCAGCAGGTCTTCCATCCGGTTCGACGGCACCAATTCGAGCGTCAGCTCCGGATAGGCGGCGTGCAGATCGGCGAGGATGGGCGGCAGCACCTCGACCGCCACGACCTCGCTGGCGGTGATGCGCACGGTGCCCCGTACGCCCTCGCCCTGGCTGGAGGCAGCGCGCAGCAAGGCAGCGCTGGTGGCTTCCAGCGATTCGGCAAACGGCCGCAGTGATAGCGCCGCTTCTGTGGGGCTCAGCCCCTGCTGCGTTCGGACGAAGAGCGACATGCCCAGTGCCCGTTCGAGCGCATCGACATGCCGCCCCACCGTCGGCTGCGTCAGCCCAAGCGCCCGGGCGGCGCCCGACAACGATCCTTCTCGCACCACGGCAAGGAAGGTCCGATACAACTCCCAGCCTGGCTCCGATCCGTTCATACAAATTTGTATAACTGCACGCTCATCATCAACAATTCCATTGAAGCACAGTCGCGCCCAGAATGCCTCCATCGCAACGCTCTCTCTCACATCAGGAGCACGGTCATGGAACAGGCACAACGTATCGCATTGGTATTGGGCGCCACTGGCGGCATCGGCGGTGAAGTGGCACGTCGGCTGGTGGCACGCGGCTGGCATGTGCGGGCGCTGCAGCGCAATCCGGATGCGCTGACGAACCGCAACACCGCATTCGAATGGATTCGCGGCGACGCGATGGTGCGCGAAGACGTGGTCGGCGCAGCGCAAGGGGCAGAACTGATCATCCACGCCGTCAACCCGCCGGGCTACCAGAACTGGGCCGGACTGGTGCTGCCGATGATCGACAACACCATCGCCGCGGCCCGCGCCTCGGGTGCACGCATCGTGCTGCCGGGCACGGTGTACAACTTCGCGCCGGACACGTTTCCCGTGCTGCGCGAAACGACAATGCAGGCACCGCTCACCCGCAAGGGCAAGATCCGCGCAGAGCTGGAGCGCCGCATGCAGGCCGCCAGCGCCGAGGGCGTGCGCAGCCTGATCGTGCGCGCGGGTGATTTCTTCGGGCCGCAAACCAGCAACACGTGGTTTGCCGGCGCGCTAGTCAAGCCGGGCAAGCCCGTCCGCACCGTCACGCAGCCGGGTGCTGCCGGCATCGGCCATCAATGGGCGTACTTACCGGACGTGGCCGAAACGATGCTGCGCCTGGTCGAGCAAGGCGACCGTCTGCCGGACTTTGCCGTCTATCACATGCGCGGCCACTGGGATGCCGACGGCACGCAAATGGCCGCCGCGATTGGCCGCGCAGTGGGCCACCCCGTCAAGACGCGCGCATTCCCGTGGTGGCTGATGCCCGCGCTGGCGCCGTTCTCGGAGATGCTGCGCGAGATGCGCGAGATGCGCTACCTGTGGCAGCACCCGGTGCGCATGGACAACGCCAAGCTCGTGCAAGCACTCGGCGCTGAACCGCACACCCCATGGGACGACGCCGTGGGCACGACGCTGCGCAGCCTAGGCTGCCACTGAAACCCGCGCGGCCGTCGCCAGGAAGTGCGCAAGATCAGGCGTGCGCTGCCCGGCCACCTTGGCGAGGTCATCCCACCGGCGCAGTTGCAGGGCATCGGCCGCGTACAGACGCTGCATGAAGGCCTCGGCCTCGTGCGCTGAAAACACACCGCCCTGCAATGCCAGGCTCCGTACAGAATCGGCTGACAGGCGCGCGTAGTAATGCGCGTCCATCGCGCACAGGCATCGCTTGGCATCCACATGCAGGCGGATCGGCTCCAGCACGGCATCGGGAAACGTCGCACGCAGAAACGGCAGCGCAAAGTACTGGTGCTGATCGTCGATGCCGTGCGCGGTTGGCGTCTCGCCCTGCAGGTTCAGCAAATGACCGAGGTCGTGCAGCAGCGCCGCCGTGACCAGCGCGTCCGACGCGCCGGCGGCCTCCGCCAACGCGGCCGTCTGCAGGGCATGTTCGAGTTGCGTGACGGGCTCGCCGCTGTAGGCAATGTTGCCGTGACGGTCAAAGAGCGTGCGGATGTCGTCGAGACTCAGGGCCATGATGCTGCGCGGGCAAAAGCGAAACCTTGCAGCGTAGCCCGCCCGTGCGGCAACACGGTGACAATGCGCCGCGCATTAGCCTGCGTGATCAGCGCGATTAGAAAGTTTGGTTGGGAATGCGCGGCGCCCGCCCTTATCTTCAGTGCCTTCCCACACATCGGAGCGCAACATGCTCGCAGGACACGCCGTACAGGTCGCGCAGGCGCTGGAACAGGTCACGGACTATTGGTCGCCGCGCGTCGTCGGCCAAGTCAACGATCAGTACATCAAGGTCGCCAAGCTCAAGGGCGAATTCGTCTGGCACGACCACCCGAATGAAGACGAGCTGTTCTTCGTGGTCTACGGCCACCTGAAAATCGCCTTCGAAGACCGCGCCGATGTGCACCTCGGCCCCGGCGAATTCTGCGTCGTGCCGCGCGGCGTGCGTCACTTTCCGGTTGCCGACGAGGAATGCGGAATCATGCTGATCGAAACGGTGACCACGCAGCACACGGGCGACGTCGTTACAGAGCGCAGCGTGGCGCTCGAAAAGCAACTCAACGGATAAAGGCGTCGTAGGCCGTCTTCAGAATCAACGCCAGCACCACCACGATGAACACCTTGCGCACGAAGCGGCTGCCGTGCCGCAGCGCGAGGTGGCTGCCGACCTGATTGCCGGCGACGTTGGCAACCGCCATCACCAAGCCGAGCTGCCACCACACGTGGCCCTTGGCGGCTAACAGCAGCAATGCCGCCACGTTGGTCGCGAGGTTGACGATCTTGGTGGACGCCGACGCGTGCAGGAAGTCGTATCCGAACACGCGCACGAACACGATCATCAGAAAGCTGCCGGTGCCCGGGCCAAACACGCCGTCGTAGAAGCCGATCGCGGCGCCGGCCAGCAATGCCGCCGCCCGCTCGCGCCAGCCCTTGAGGCTTGGCGCATGATCTGCGCCCAGGTTCTTCTTGGCCACCGTGTAGACGAGCAGCACCGCCAGCACAAACGGCAGCGCACGGCGCAGCGGCTCAGCCGGGATATGCATGAGCGCCCACGCGCCGAGCAGCGAAAACGCAAACGCCGTGACCACCGCCGGCGCCGTCGCGCCCCAGTAAATGCGCACCGTGCGGCCGTAGCGCACCGCCGCCGTCGCCGTGCCCGACATCGACGCGACTTTGTTGGTGCCGATGAGCGTGGCGGGCGCGATGTTCGGATACGCCGAGAACAGCGCGGGGATCTGCACCAGGCCGCCGCCACCGGCCACGGCATCGATCAGGCCGGCCAGAAAACCGGCCACGGCGAGCAAAGCAAATTCCATCAGGAGAAACGAAGCAGGAAGGATTAGCCCAGCGACTTGGGCGACGGCCGCGCGCTGCGCCGCCAGCAGCCCGATGCGTCGGGCGCAAAGCCGAGCGCTGCGGCGTCTTCAGCCGAAAGCGCCGCGGGCGGCAGAAGGACGTGAAGTATGCCATGTGCTCTGGCGTACTCATTGACAGCCGCCAACGCCACATCACGCGTGGCCGTGTCATCGGAAAACACCATCACGCCCGCCTGCAGCCACGCCACCAAACCGCCCAGCACCAGATGCGGCACGAGCGTCATCGGAGCCACTCCGATCAACACCTCGCCCCTTTCGATCAGGAAGCACGGATGCACGCTCGGATGGGCGAGCAGCGTATCGACGGCATGCGCCAACTGCAGCGGCGAGGCGGCAGACGTAACGGCGGCCAGCAGGCGCGGCCGGTCTTCGGGCGTGGCAAGGCGGGTGGACAGGGTCATGAGCGGCTCTGGCGAAGGCGCCATTGTCATGCAGCGTGCGCATAGGCGTCGACACCGAATGCATTTCTCTTGTGAATGCGCGCGAACCAGAATGGACACGTCCCCCCTTCCGCCGGAGCCCGTCATGGCCGATCCGACCCACGCTCTCACCCTGCAATTGCTGCAGTCGCTGGCCGAGCGGCCGCGGCCCTACGCCGAAGTGCTGGAAACGTGGCGGACGTCGTGTCCGCGTTTGTCGATCTGGGAAGATGCGTGTATCGACGGGCTGGTGGACTGCGCCACCGGCTCTGCGCCTGAACTGCGTCTGGTGACGGTCAGCGCCCGGGGCCGGGCACTGCTGGCTGGCGCTCATGCGAAAAAGTGAGCGCACAAACTAAAAGGCCCTGCCGGGGATCGCCTGGCAGGGCCTTTATCTATTTTGCATCTCCACCGTACGTGCGGTGTGTGCTGTCGTCTCCTCGCTCCCGCCTCATTTATCTCGTGCGAAAACCGTAACGCGACTGTAAAAGATGCACCGCAATGCAGCAACTAGAGCAAACCCTTACGGTGCATCAGGCACCAAGTTCAGCCGTTTGGGTGAAACTCGCTGGCATCTTCTGGCATTGTGGCGTCAACGTCGCAACCAGGGCACCCGCGCCGCGATTTCGCCCATGATGCCGCGGCGGAAGGTCAGCACGCAGATCACGAAGATCGCGCCCGTGACCGTGGTGACCGATTCGCCGAGGATATTGAAGCCGTCGATGCCGGTCGCGCCGGCCAGGAAGCTGCCGACGTCGCCGAGCTTGTTTTCCAGCGCAATCACCAGCGCCGCGCCCAGCAGCGGACCCGACAGGATACCCAGGCCGCCCACCAGCGTCATCAGGATGACCGAGCCCGACATCGACCAGTGCACATCGGTGAGCGTCTCGAAGCCAAGCACCAGCGTCTTGAGCGAGCCGGCCAGGCCCGTGAGCGCCGCCGACAGCACGAAGGCCAGCAGCTTGAAGCGATCGGTGTCGTAGCCGAGGGACGTGGCACGCGGCTCGTTCTCCTTGATGGCCTTGAGAATCTGCCCGAACGGCGAGTGGATCGTGCGAACGATCAGCAGGAAGGCCAGCACCACGATGGCGAGCACGACGTAATACAGCGTCAGGTCGGACGACAGGTCCAGCACGCCGAACAGCTTGCCGCGCGGCACGCCTTGCAGGCCGTCTTCGCCGCCGGTGAACGGCACCTGCAGGCAGAAGAAGTACAGCATTTGCGCCAGCGCCAGCGTGATCATCGCAAAGTAGATGCCCTGGCGGCGGATGGCCAACAGGCCCACGACCAGACCGATGAACGCGCCCGCCGCGGTGCCGGCCAACAGGCCAAGCTCGGGCGTCACGTGCAGGTCGCGCATCATGTAGCCGGCCACATAGCCCGCGCCGCCAAAGAAGGCAGCGTGCCCGAACGACAGCAGCCCCGTGTAGCCCAGCAGCAGGTTGAATGCGGAGGCAAACAGCGCGAAGCACAGCAGCTTGGCGACGAACACCGGATACGCACCGACCAGCGGCGCGGCAATCAGCGCCACCAGCAGCAGGCCGTACAAAACGTATTTGAGGGAAGAAGAGTTGGTCATGTTGGCCGCGCCGCTCATTTCTCTTTACCGAACAGGCCCGCCGGACGCACCAGCAGCACCAGCACCATGATCACGAACACCACGGTCGCCGACGCCTGTGGATAAAACACCTTGGTCAGCCCCTCGATCACGCCCAGGCCCAGCCCGGTGATGATCGAACCGAGAATCGACCCCATGCCGCCAATCACCACCACCGCAAACACGGTGATGATCATGCTCTGCCCCATCAGCGGCGAAATCTGGATGACGGGCGCGGCCAGTACGCCAGCAAACGCGGCCAGCGCCACGCCAAAGCCGTAGGTGAGCGTGACCATCAGCGGCACGTTCACACCAAAGGCTTCGACCAGCTTCGGGTTTTCGGTGCCGGCACGCAGGTAGGCGCCCAGCTTGGTCTTCTCGATCATGAACCACGTGGCGAAGCACACCGCCAGCGACGCCACCACCACCCAGGCGCGATAGTTCGGCAGCATCATGAAGCCGAGGTCGGTTGCACCTTGCAGCAATTCGGGCGTGTCATACGGCAGGCCCGACACGCCGTAAATAGCGCGGAACACGCCTTCGATGACAAGCGTCACGCCCAGCGTGAGCAGCAGGCCATAGAGATGATCGAGCTTGTAGATGAAGCGCAGCAGCGTGCGTTCGATCACCACGCCCAGCAGGCCGATCACCAGCGGCGAGAGCACCAGCATCGCCCAGTACGGCACGCCCAGGTACGAGAAGCCCATCCACGTGAGCACCGCGCCCAGCATGAACAGCGCCCCGTGCGCAAAATTGATGACGTTGAGCAGCCCGAAGATGACCGCAAGGCCGAGGCTCAACATCGCATAGAAGGAACCGTTGACCAGACCCAGCAACAATTGGCTGAGCATGGCCGGTAGCGGAACGCCGAAGATTTCCATCGCGGTCAGGAAGAGAACACCACACCAACAACGTTGATGGCGCCGCCATCCACACGGACGGCGGCGCCGGATTGCCTACGCTTTTACTTCTTCATCAGCGAGCACTTCGACTCGGCCGGCGTGGTGAAGGCCTGTTCGCCCGGGATCGTCGCCACGACCTTCAGGTAATCCCACGGCTTCTTCGATTCGGCCGGCGTCTTCACCTGCAGCAGGTACATGTCGTGGATGGCCCGGCCGTCCTGGCGGATGTAGCCCTTCGTGTAGAAGTCGTCGATCTTGGTCTTCTTGAGCTGGGCGATGACCTTGTCCGGATCATCCGTGCCGGCAGCCGCCACGGCCTTGATGTAGTTCGACACCGCCGAATAGTCCGCGGCCTGCAAGCTGCTCGGCATCTTCTTCATCTTCATGAAGTAGCGGTTGGCGAACTTGCGCGTGGCGTCGTTCATGTCCCAGTACCAGCTGTCGGTCATCAGCAGGCCTTCGGCCGTCTGCAGGCCCAGGCTGTGCACGTCGTTGATGAACATCAGCAGGCCGGCGATCTTCATCGTCTTGGTGATGCCGAATTCCTTGGCCGCCTTGATCGAGTTGATCGTGTCGCCGCCAGCGTTGGCCAGACCCAGGATCTGCGCCTTCGATGCCTGTGCCTGCAGCAGGTACGACGAGAAGTCCGACGCCGACAACGGGTGCTTGACCGAACCCACCACCGTGCCGCCGTTGGCCTTGACCACGGCCGTGGTGTCGTTCTCCAGCGAGTGGCCGAAGGCGTAATCGGCGGTCAGGAAGAACCACGACTTGCCGCCCTGCTTGACCACCGCGCTGCCCGTGCCCTTGGCCAGCGCCACGGTGTCGTATGCATAGTGGATCGTGTACGGCGTGCACTCTTCGTTGGTCAGGCGCGCCGTGCCGGCACCGATGTCGATGAACACGCGCTTCTTCTCGGAAGCCACCTTGTTCATCGCCAGGCCCGTGGCGGAGTTCGTGCCGCCCAGCAGCATGTCCAGGCCTTGCTGATCCATCCACTCGCGCGCCTTCGAAGCGGCAATGTCGGCCTTGTTCTGGTGATCAGCCGTCACCAGTTCGATCGGCTTGCCGAGCACCTTGCCGCCCGCATCCTCGATCGCCATCTTGACCGCTTCGACACCGCCCTGCCCGTCGATGTCGGCATACAGACCCGAGAGATCGGTGATGTAGCCGATCTTCACCTTGTCGCCGCTTACCTGTGCGTGCGCGCCGAATGCTGCCGCGCCCAGCCCTACCGCCATCAATGCACCAGCCAGCTTCTTGAGTGTCATGGTCTTGTCTCCTGTGTCGTACGCGCCGCGGATCACGCTGGCGCAAGGGTCTTGCAAATCGATCGGGAAAACACCTTAAACGCCGAGCAGCTCGTGCAGCACCGGCATCTTGTCCTGCAATTGCGCCGCTTCGAAGCGCTCGACGATGCGGCCGTGTTCCATCACATAAAAGCGGTCTGCCAGCGGCGCGGCAAAGCGGAAGTTCTGCTCCACCATCACCACCGTGTAGCCGCGCTTCTTGAGCATCAGGATCATGCGAGCCAGGGCCTGCACGATCACCGGGGCCAGCCCTTCGGAAATCTCATCGAGCAGCAGCAGGTTCGCGCCGGTGCGCAGGATGCGCCCGACCGCCAGCATCTGCTGCTCGCCACCCGATAGACGCGTGCCCTGGCTCTGGCGGCGCTCGGCCAGGTTCGGGAACATCTCGTAGATCTCGTCGATGCTCATGCCGGCATTGCCGGTCTTGGCCACCTGGCCCTTCAGCACCGGCGGCAGCATCAGGTTCTCTTCGCACGACAGACTCGAGAAAATGCCGCGTTCTTCTGGGCAGTAGCCGATGCCGCAGTGGGCGATCTTGTACGTGGGCAGGTCGATCGTTTCCACGCCCTGGCCGCTTGTGTCATGTACGACGATGGAGCCCTTGCGCGTGCCCACCAGCCCCATGATGGCGCGCAGCGTGGTGGTGCGGCCCGCGCCATTGCGGCCGAGCAGCGTGACAACCTCGCCGCGGTTCACGGTCAGGTCGACACCATGCAGGATGTGCGATTCGCCGTACCAGGCGTGCAGGTCCTTGATCTGGAGCGCGGGCGTGCTCATTCAGTGTTCTCGTGTGTTCGGGTCTAGCGTTCGCTTACGTTTGATACGCGGCACGCAGCCGCGTCGCGTGATCGATCGGCGTCGATCAGGTAGCCTCAACAGCCTCAATGGCCTTCCAGCGCCGCATCGGCGGTGCCCATATAGGCCTCCATCACCTGCGGGTTCTTCGAGACGTCTTCGTACGGGCCTTCGGCCAGGATCTGGCCGCGCTGCAGCACCGTGATCTTGTCGGCGATGGACGAGACCACATTCATGTTGTGTTCGACCATCAGGATCGTGCGGCCCTGCGCGACGCGCTTGATCAGCTCCGTCACACGGTCCACGTCTTCGTGGCCCATGCCCTGCGTGGGCTCGTCGAGCAGCATCAGCTCGGGCTCCATCGCCAGCGTGGTGGCAATTTCCAGCGCGCGCTTGCGGCCGTAGGGCAGCTCCACCGTCACGGTGTGCGCGAACTCCGTCAGCCCCACCTGCTCGAGCAGCTCCATCGCACGCGCGTTCAGCCTATTGAGCGACTGCTCGCTGCGCCAGAACGCGTACGCCGTACCGAGTTGCCGTTGCAGCCCAACGCGAACGTTTTCCATCACCGTCAGATGCGGAAACACGGCGGAGATCTGAAACGAGCGGATGACGCCGCGGCGCGCAATCTGTGCCGGCTTTTCCGATGTGATATCGACGCCGTTGAACAGAATCGTGCCGCGCGTGGGCACCAGGAATTTGGTCAGCAGGTTGAAACAGGTCGTCTTGCCGGCACCGTTCGGGCCGATGAGCGCATGGATGGACCCACGCTGCACGCGCAAGTTGACGTCGGACACGGCGGTAAAGCCCTTGAAGCCCTTGGTCAGTCCGCGCGTTTCGAGAATGATGTCCTGCGCCATGATTCCCTCTTGTCTCCCGCCCTTTTTATGGTGCGGATGATTGTCAACGGCTGTTGCGTTGCAAAACATCGGGGTTTTTACCGAGACGATTACACACCGCTTACGCCTCGGAAACCCGCGCCGGTATTGACTTTGCGGCTCGCAGGAGTGGGTTACGTAGAGTTACGTATCGGGGCAATGCCGATTGCGTATCCAGTGGACACGGGCGGTGTGTCACGCCCGTGTCATCGGCAACGGAACCGGCGTCAGGCTGGCACGGCCTCACCGCGTGCACGCGCCTTGCGCGCAGCACGAATCATCTCGCTCGCCTTCTCCGCAATCATGATCGTCGGTGAGTTGGTATTGCCTGACGTAATCGTCGG
Source organism: Ralstonia sp. 22086 (assembly GCF_052045975.1). Classification (NCBI taxonomy): domain Bacteria; kingdom Pseudomonadati; phylum Pseudomonadota; class Betaproteobacteria; order Burkholderiales; family Burkholderiaceae; genus Ralstonia; species Ralstonia sp. 22086. Next base: position 255,981 of record NZ_JBQEPZ010000005.1, read on the forward strand.
CATGACGGACGCGTCGACCACCCGCAGCCCCTCGATACCGCGCACGCGCAATTGCGCGTCGACCACCGCGTTTGCATCGTCAGCGCGCCCCATGCGGCACGTGCCGACCGGGTGGAAGATGGTCGTGCCGATCTCGCCGGCGGCGCGGGCGAGTTCCTCATCGGTTTGAAACGCCGCGCCGGGCAGATACTCCTCCGGCCGGTATTGCGCCAAGGCCGGCTGCGCAACGATGCGGCGCGTAAGCCGCAGCGAATCCGCCGCGACCTTGCGGTCTTCCTCTGTCGACAAGTAGTTCGGCGCAATGCTCGGCGCAGAAAACGGGTCGGCGGACGTGACGTGCACCGTGCCGCGCGAGGTCGGCCGCAGGTTGCACACGCTCGCCGTAAACGCATTGAACGCGTGCAGCGGATCGCCAAACTTGTCGAGCGAAAGCGGCTGCACGTGGTACTCCACATCGGGACGCGCCACGTGCGGATTCGAGCGCGCGAACACGCCCAGCTGCGATGGCGCCATGCTCATCGGCCCGCTCTGGTTGAACGCGTATTGCATGCCGATGAGCGCTTTGCCCCACCACTTGGAGGCGCGCGTGTTGAGCGTGGGCACGCCGTTCACCTTGACCACGCTGCGCAGTTGCAGATGGTCCTGCAGGTTTTCTCCCACACCCGGCAATGCTTGGCGCACCGGGATGCCGAGCGCCTGCAGACGTTCCGGTTGGCCGATGCCCGCCAGCTCCAGCAACTGCGGCGAGTTGATCGCGCCGGCTGAAAGGATCACCTCTTCGCGCGCGGCCACCGTGTAGTCCTGCCCTGCGCCGCGATACGTCACGCCGGTGCAGCGCTTGCCGTCAAACGTCAGCGCCCGCACCTGCGCACCCGTCACGATGGTCAGGTTCGGCCGCTGCGACGCCGGGCGCAGAAAGCCCTTGGCCGTGTTCCAGCGGATGCCGCGCTTCTGGTTGACCTCGAAATAGCCGACGCCGAAGTTGTCGCCGCGGTTGAAATCACTCGTGCGCGGGATGCCCGCCTGCACAGCCGCTTCGATGAAGGTCTCCAGCACCTGCCAGTGCAGGCGTTGCGGCTCGACGCGCCATTCTCCGTTTGCGCCGTGCCATGCGTTCGCGCCGCCGTGATGGTTCTCGCTGGCCTTGAACAGTGGCAGGACGGCGTCCCACTTCCATGAATCGTCACCGGTGATGGCAGCCCAGCCGTCGTAGTCTTCGCGCTGGCCGCGCATGTAGATCATCCCGTTGATCGACGAGCAACCACCCAGCACGCGGCCACGCGGATACCCGAGCGAGCGGCCGTTCAGGCCAGGTTCTTCGCGGGTGCGATAGAGCCAGTCGGTGCGCGGGTTGCCGATGCAATACAGATAACCGACGGGGATGTGGATCCAGTGGTAATCGTCCTTGCCGCCCGCTTCGAGCAGCAGCACGGAGACGTCGGGGTCGCGGGTCAAGCGGTTGGCGAGGACGCAGCCCGCAGAGCCCGCGCCGATGATGATGTAGTCGTAGGTGTCCATGTCTCCGTGCTTCTTTTCCTTGGTGTTATTGGTTTTTGTTTTTGTGGTGCAACCAACTCACTTCAAATCAAATCCGCGAAGCCAACCACTCCGTCATCTTCCCAAACACCTCACTACGCAGCGGCTCGGCTTCGTTGAAGATCTCGTGATAGCCGGTGTCGAACCAGGCCAAGGTCCGCAGATCTTCCGGCGCGTTCGCATAGAAATCGCGGCTGCCGGAAGGATCGACAATCGAATCCGCGCCGCCAGCCATCAACAGCATCGGCGCTTCGAGGCGCGGCGCGTCTTGCTGCGCCTGCGTGATCGTATTGAGCATGAACTCCAGCAATGATGCGCTGATTGTGCCCTGCACCAGCGGGTCTGCCCGATAGGCGGCGGCGATGCTCGGATCGTGTGAAAGCTTGGCCGGATCAACGGGATTGGGCACCGGCAACCGCGGCGCGATGGCGGAGAGAATCCCCCGCACGATGCCCGTTCCGGGCGGCAATTTCACGCGCAGCGCGGGCGACGACAGCAGCACGCCACGCACGGGGCGGATACGCGCGGTGGTGAAGCGCGCGACGATCAACCCGCCCATGCTGTGGCCGAGCACGAACGGCATCTCGTGCCATTCGGCGACAGCCGCGTCGATGATTTCTGCGAGATCGGTGAGGTAGTTGTCTTGCGCGTCGAGCGCCATGCGCGGGCCGCCGCTCTTGCCATGGCCGCGCAAGTCGAAGGCCCGTACGCGCAGGCCAAGGTCGGTGAGCACCTTGGCCACATGCGGATAGCGGCCGCTGTGTTCGGCCATGCCGTGAACGAGGATGACGGTGCCGCGCGGCTCGCCGGTGTCGGGCGCGGGCAACCAGGTGCGGACCAGCAGTTCAGTGCCGTCCTTCATGCGCTGGCGGGATTCCAGTGCTTGCTGGGCGGTGACCTGAGCGGGGGCTTGCGTCATCGGCGTCTCCTCCTTGGGTTGCCAGATTGTGGCATAGACGCCGCCTGTCGCAATCCGCGTCAATAGAGCGGCCCGTCAGTGGCAGCAGGCGTCAGAGTTATCGGGTTCACCGCCCTCGCCGGCCACGCTCTCGAGGATCGGGCAGTCGGGGCGGTCATCACCGTGGCACGCATTGGCGAGCGTCATGAGCGTGTCGCGCATGCTCTGCAGTTCGCTGATGCGCGCGTCGAGATCCGCCACGTGGCGCAGGGTCACGTCCTTCACATCGGCGCTGGCGCGTTCGCGGTCGTTCCATAGCGAAAGCAGCGTGCGAATCTCTTCCAGCGAGAAGCCCAGCGAGCGCGACCTGTGGATAAAGCGCAGCACGTGCACCGCCCGCGCGTCGTACATGCGGTAGTTGCCTTCGGTGCGCGGGCTGGGCGGCAGCAGGCCAATGCTTTCGTAGTAACGGATCATCTTGGCCGACACGCCACTGGCCTTTGCGGCCCCGCCAATGTTGACGGGGCCTTGGGTCTCGTTGATGTCCGTGCGGGTCATGCGTTGTCTCCGGTAGTGCGCCAGCGACGCAGCATCAGTGCATTGGTGACCACGCTTACGCTGGAAAACGCCATGGCCGCGCCGGCAAAGGTGGGGTTCAGCAAGCCGAATGCCGCCAGCGGAATGCCCACCACGTTATAGATGAAAGCCCAGAACAGGTTCTGGCGGATCTTCGCGACGGTGCGGCGCGACAGGTCCAGCGCGTCGCTCACCAGCCGCGGCTCGCCGCGCATGAGCGTGATGCCGGCGGCCTGCATCGCCACGTCGGTGCCCGTGGCCATGGCGATGCCGACATCGGCCGCCGCCAGCGCAGGCGCATCGTTGATGCCATCGCCCACCATCGCCACCACATGGCCGCTCTGCTGCCACGCCGTCACGCGTGCGGCCTTGTCTTGCGGCAGCACTTGCGCGGCCACTTCGTCGATCCCCAGTGCCTGCGCCACGCTGCGTGCGGCGCCTGCGTTGTCGCCCGTCACGAGCGCGGTGCGCACGCCGCGCGCCTGCAGCGCGGCCACGGCCTCCTTCGCACCGGGCTTGAGCGCGTCGCCAAATGCAATCAGGCCCTGCAGCTGCACGCTGCCTCCATCACCCTGCGCAAGCCACGAGACGGTATTGCCTTGTGCTTCCAGCGCACCGGCGCGCGCTTGCAATGGACTGCGATCCAGCCCAAGTTCATCCATCCACCGCGCATTGCCGAGTTGCAGCAATGCGCCATTCACGATGCCGCGCGTGCCGCGCCCAGCCAGCACTTCCGGCGATTGCGCGGGCGCGGCTGCGCGACCGCGCTCCTCGGCATAGTCGCGCGTGGCCTGCGCAAGCGGATGCGTGTTCTCAGCCTGCAGCGCGGCAAGCTGATCGAGCAGTGCATTGGTCTCGATACCGGATGCGGCTTCGACCGCCGTCACGCGCGGCTGGCCGACGGTAAGCGTGCCCGTCTTGTCGAAAACGACGAAATCCACTTGCTGTGCACGCTCCAGCGCCTGCGCATCGGCAATCAAGATGCCGCGCCGTGCACCCGCCCCGGTGCCCGCCATGATGGCGGACGGCGTGGCAAGACCCAGCGCACACGGGCAGGCAATCACAAGCACCGCGACCGCGTTGACGATGGCCGTCTCCCACCCGGCACCAGCGATAAACCAACCGGCCAGCGTGAGCAACGCCGCCACCAGCACCGCCGGCACGAAGATGGCGCTTACCCGGTCGACCAGTTGCTGGATCGGCGGCTTGGCGGCCTGCGCGTCTTCCACGAGGCGGATGATGCGCGAGAGCATGGTGTCGGCGCCGATCGCCGTGGTGCGCACGAGCAGCACGCCATCCGTGGCGATCGCGCCGGCGGTCACGTGATCGCCTTCGTGCTTGGGCACAGGCAGGCTTTCGCCAGTCAGCATGGATTCATCGACGTGGCTTGCGCCTTCCAGCACCACGGCATCCACGGGGATGCGTTCACCGGCGCGCACGGACACCACGTCGCCCACGCGCACCTGGGCGACGGGGGTATCGCGCAGCGTGCCATCGGCACTGCGCACGCGAGCGGTATCGGGGCGCAGTGCCTGCAGCGCGCGGATGGCCTGCGCGGTCTGGCGCTTGGCACGCACTTCCAGCCACTTGCCAAGCCTCACCAGCGTAATGACCACGGCTGCGCTTTCGAAGTACAAGTGCGGCTCATGGTGCATCCCGCCCGCTCCCGCGCGCCACCACAGCCACAGCGATAGCCCATACGCCGCCGACGTGCCAAGCGCGACGAGCAGATCCATATTGCCGGCACCCGCGCGCGCCGCCTTCCAGCCCGCCTTGTAGAAGCGCGCGCCAATCACAAACTGCACCGGCGTCGCCAGCAGCCATTGCGCCCAGGCGGGCAACATCCAGTCACCGCCTAACCAGCCGGCAATCATCGGCAATACGAGCGGCACGGAGAGTGCGGCGGCAATCCACACGGGGCCGGCACCCTCCCAGAAGTCGGGTTCGGCAGCAGCTGGGGCAGCGGTTTCGTCGGAGGCGACGCGCGCCCCATAGCCGGCGGCCGTGACGGCGGCGATCAATGCATCGCTGGCGGCGGCGCCCTGCACCCGCGCGCGCTCGGTCGCGAGATTTACGCTCGCTTCGGTCACACCTGGCACTGCGCGCAAGGCACGTTCGACGCGGCCCGCACAGGCGGCGCACGTCATCCCGCTGATATCCAAATCGGTGGAAGTCACGTCGGCAAGGCTGGCGGCAGTCATGGAAGCGTCCGTTCTGAAGAAGATGACATCAGCCTAGACCTTCCCATCTTGGCAAGGTCAAGTTGCATTTTACGCTTGCGGCTCCCACGATGGGAAGGTTCATACTGCTTACGTGATTCTCTCTTCCTCTTTTCAGGAGCAAACCATGACGACGTCTTCCACGACCTTTTCCGTGTCTGGCATGAGCTGTGGTCACTGTGTGTCGGCCGTCACACGTGCGGTGCAGCAAGTCGATGCCGGTGCCAGTGTGAAAGTAGACCTGGACAAGCAGACCGTGGCCGTCACCAGCGGCTCCAGCACCGATGCGGTCAAGGCCGCCATCGAGCAAGCCGGCTACCCGGTCAAAGCCTTCGCCTGAACCTAGCGCGGGCAACAAAAAAGGCGTGCCGCTTTGGCACGCCTTTTTGATTGTGCGGAAACCGCTTAGAAACGGTAGCCGACGTTCAGGAAGGTCACGACCGGGTTGATCTTGATCTTCGCTTCGCTCACAACGTGGACGCCGGTCGCCGTGGTGCTGTCGATCGTTGCCGTGGTCTTCAGCGGCAGGTACGACACCGACAGACCAACGAACCAGTCCTTGGTGATGGCGTATGTAGCACCCACGTTCAGCACCGGGTTCAACGAACCGTCGGTCGACACGTTGCTCTTGCTGCCCGGGCCGGCCAGCTTCGTCTGGAAGGCGCTGTTCGTGATCTTCTCGTCGGAGAACCACGTGTAGTTCAGGCCCAGACCAACGTACGGGCGGAACTTGGTGTCGGCGTTGAAGAAGTACCACTTCGCCAGCACGGCCGGGCTCCATTGCTTGGCCGAGCCAATTTCGCCGTAACCCGACAGCGCGCCAGTACCTTCGATCTTGTGGCGCGGCGGAATGCCGCCCACAAGTTCAACGGCAATGTTGTCGGTAAAGAAGTGCGTGAAGGCGAGACCAACGGTGTCGGCTTCCTGAATCTTGGCACCCGTGCCGGACTGCGATTGATTCACCGGCATCCCGCCGATGCTCTTTACCAGCAGCGGATCGCTCGAGCTGTTCGGCATCACGCGGAACCAGCCGAGGCTAACGATATTGCTGCCGGCAGCCTGTGCGTGCGCGGCGGTGGCGAGGATCATCCCGGCGGCGGCCGCCAGTGCTTTTTTATAGGCCATCTCTGTATGTGCTCCTGTGTCAGACGCATCCGATGCAGACGGTTGAACCGTTTGCGGTGCGTTCTAAGTCTCCTCCCAGGCGGAAGGGATGGCCATTATCCCGTGTGATTGCCTCGGCTAGAACCCTTTTTCTAGAGGTTTCCTGTTACAAGCTGTGCGCTAGATTGGCCTGCGGTGGGCGTCTTCAGCACATGCTCAGTTTTTAAACAGGCTTGGACTTGGACAGCGCGAGCACGCACGCGGCCAGATCCCACAGGGCACTGCCAACGCTTTTGAATACCACTGGCGACACCGGCGCGGGCTGCGTCAGCGTGTCCGGCGGCGTATCGACGCACTGTTGTAACGGTCGCACACGCGACCACGGCACTCCGGCCTGCAGCAGGTCGCCCGCTTCGGCTTCCAGGTCGACCAAGGTATCGGCGTAGAGCCGATCGACCGCGGCGGCATGCACGCACAGACGCGGCGGCAGCTCGGCCATGTCGGGCCGGAACGCCCCAACGGCGACGACGAAGTGATGTGCGCCCCAGGCATAGCCCGCAGGGTGGCTTGGATCACCCAAATCGGGCAGCACTGGTTGCGATGACGGCGTCGCCGTGATGACCAGCGACGTCTGCGGCAGCACGGCACGGGCAGCTTCTGCCACACCGGCCGCATCGCCACCGGCCAGCGCCTTGGCGTCCATGCCGAGCGCGCGTGCGTGGGCGGCCAGGCCATCGGCGTTGGCAGCCGTGCGCGCGATGATCGTGACGCGTCGTGTGCCCAGTCCGAAACGGAACGCTTCCAAGTGGGCGCGTGCCTGCGCACCAGCGCCGATCAACAGCAAGTCACCGGCCGGCTCAGGCGCCAGCAAACGCGCCGCCAGCAACGACACAGCCGCTGTGCGGTGCGCAGTCACGGTCGGGCCATCGAGCATTAGCCGACGCTCGCCGGTGCGGGCGTCCATCACCACCACCTCGCCGTGAATGGCCGGCAAACCTTGCGCCGCGTTGTGCGGGTGCACGGTGATCATCTTGGTGATGGCAATGTCGGCATTGGACGCGGGCATCAGCAGCAAACTGCCGCCATCAGCCACCGGCATCACAAGCCGCGCGGGCGCCTGGGCACGGCCCGCACGCGCATCGCGCAATACCTGCGCGATGGCATCGGCCAACGCGGCATACGGCAAGCGGGCCGCCGTGGTGGCAGCGTCGAGGGTCTGCAGCATGTGACTCCCGCAGGGGAAGAAACGTCGGACGGACCTTATGCCACGGCGCGGCGCGCGGGCGGCATGCGGCGCGTGAGCAACCCGGCGCTGATCAGGAGCTGGGCAGCGGCGTAGCTCCACCAGATCGCCAGTTCGTGGTCGGTGAACGGAAAAACGAACACGCTGATGCCGATCATCGCGTCGGAAGCCGCAAAGGCGAGTGCGCCCCACGCCGTGAGCGGCCCCGGCAGGCGCGCGAGCAATGCCGCGCAGACCATCGCCGACAGCACGACCATGTAGACGATTACCGGCCCTTTCAACTCACCCAGGCCGGGCCAATACCAAAGCAACATGCCGATGGCCACGCCGATCATCACCCCGACGCCCATCATGCGGATGGCCGACGACGCCCCGCGCAGGCCCACCAGCACCCGCAGGTAGCACAAGTGCGCCAGCAGGAAACAGCCCAGCCCAGCCATGAACGAGAACGCCAGCCACGGCAGCGCAAGCCATAGATCGCCGAGTGCGGAGAACACCATCGCGCCGATCAGCCAGCGCCGCTCGCGCGGAATCTCATGCAGCGAGGCGGCGCGCGCCAGCAGCAACGCCATCAGCATTTTCCACAGCGGCTGCGCGACGATGCGGCCCACCAGCGGCGTGCCGGGCGGCACCTCGACGGCGACCATGGTCAGCATGCCGCCGTAGGTGACGCCTGCCACTGCAGCGGCCACCCACCACGCGCGAACCCGTGCCGGCATGCCGTAGCCGCCTGACAGATGCGCCGGCGCGTGCACCGGATGCGTGGTGTGTCCTTCAACCATCGTGGTCTCCCGCCCAAGACAGGCGTTTCATATCAGCAAGGTGATGTCGGCTTGCAGCGTGACACGCCGCGCACCCTGGCGCAAGGCACGAATCTACCCACCAAGGTGGGATAGCGGCAAGGCGCCATCCCGCTTCAAGGCCGTCAGAACAATATTGGAACGCACGTTATCCACACCCGGCACGCGCATCAGCTTGCGCATGACGAATTCCGACAACGCCGGCAGGTCCGGCACCACCACGCGCAGCATGTAATCGGCGTCGCCGGCCACGGAATAGCACTCCTGCACCGCGTCGAGCAAGCTGATCTCTTCATGAAAGCGTTCGACGATGGCGTCGCCGTGGTGCGCGAGCTTGACGCTGGCAAACACCGTCACGCCCAAGCCCAGCCCCGTCGGCGAAAGCACTACCCGGTAGCCCTCGATCACGCCTTCCGATTCAAGCCGCGCCAGACGCCGCCCGACCTGGCTGGCCGACAGGTGAACCTGCTCCGAGAGCTGCTGATGCGTCGCACGCCCATCGCGCTGAAGGGCCGCCAGCAGAGCCAGATCAAAGGTATCGAGCGAAATCATGCACATCTCCTGCGTTGATAAGCTGAATTCTGCATGAATTCCGCAAACCCTGCGCAATGGGTAGCGGTTTTGCGGCCAATCCGCGTGAGCGCGCCCATACACTGGCCGGACTCTGATTGCACAAGATCGACATTACAAATGGCCATCGCAACCAACGCCCCCGACGCAGCCCAAAACGCCGCCCCGGACGGCTTCAACGGCACCCTGACCGACAAGCTGCGTGAGCAATTCGCAGAAGGCCTCGACGGCCAGACGCTGCGCGCTGATTTCACCATGCAGCAGCCGGTGCACCGCTATACCGCCGCTGATCACGCAACGTGGCGCACGCTATACGACCGCCAGGAAGCGCTGTTGCCGGGCCGTGTATGCGATGAATTCCTGCAAGGCCTGTCGACGCTGGGCATGAGCCGCGATGCCGTGCCGTCATTCGACGAGCTTAACGAAACGCTGATGCGCGCCACCGGCTGGCAGATCGTCGCCGTGCCGGGCCTGGTGCCCGACGAAGTGTTCTTCGACCACCTCGCCAATCGACGTTTCCCCGCAAGCTGGTGGATGCGTCGCCCCGATCAGCTCGATTACCTGCAAGAGCCGGATTGCTTCCACGACATCTTCGGCCACGTGCCGCTGCTGATTAACCCAGTCTTTGCCGACTACATGCAAGCCTACGGCAAGGGTGGCCTGAAGGCCGCGCGCCTGGGCCAGCTCGACATGCTCGCGCGCCTGTACTGGTACACGGTGGAATTCGGCCTGATCCGCACGCCGGCCGGCCTGCGCATCTACGGCGCGGGCATCGTGTCGAGCAAGAGTGAATCGGTGTACGCGCTGGATTCAGCCAGCCCGAACCGCATCGGCTTTGACGTGCGCCGCATCATGCGCACGCGCTACCGCATCGACACGTTCCAGAAGACCTACTTCACGATCGACAGCTTCGAGCAGCTGTTTGACGCCACGCGTCCGGATTTCACGCCGCTTTATGAGGAACTCGCCGCGCTGCCGACCATCGGTGCGGGCGATGTGGTGGAGGGCGATGTTGTGCTGAACGTGGGTAACCGCGAAGGTTGGGCAGACACGGCGGACATCTGAGCACAGATATTTGAGCGCTGACTATACTGCGCGCATTCAAGACAGAACTTCGCCCCCATCATGATGCCCACCCTGAACGACGACCAACGCAAAGCCCTCTTTGCCGAAGTGCCCGGCTGGACGCTACAGAGCGACCGTGACGCCATCCAGAAAACGTTTACCTTTGCCGACTTCAACGCCGCGTTCGGCTTCATGACGCGCGTGGCAATCAAGGCCGAGCAGATGAATCACCACCCGGAGTGGTTCAACGTGTGGAATCGCGTGGACATTACGTTGTCCACGCATGATGCGAACGGGCTCACGCACCGTGACGCCGATCTCGCGCGCTTTATCGAGCAGGCCGCGAAAGGCGCAGGCGCCACTGGCGCCAAGTAATCACCGCAATGCTGGCGCTCAGCCCTGTATGGTTGCGCGCCACGCCTCATACGCTGCCCGCGCCTTGTCGCCCAACTCCTCAGGGGCGATGCGGGTGGCGCCTTGTACAATCATCAGCGCATACGGCTTGGCCAGCGCCGACGCCTCGGCACACAGCCGCAGTTCCTCGCCTTCGGCGGGCGAACGGGCACGCCAGAAATTGATGGCGGCCTCCAGATCGGTGATGGTGAGCAGGGCATCGGTCATCCGCGCATTGTAGCGCTGACCAATCTCGCCGATTGTCCCTTTTTGCCCTTTCCGCCCCGCATCTGGATCGAGTCAATGCGCATCCTGCTGATTGAAGACGACCGTGCCATCGCCAGCGGCATCCATGCCGGGCTCACGCAAGCCGGGCATCGCGTGCATGTCGTGCACGACGGTGTCTTCGCCACGGAACAACTCACGCGGCAGACACACGATCTGGTAATCCTCGATCTTGGGCTGCCCGGTATCGACGGTATGACGCTGCTGTCGCAGTTTCGTGCGCGCGATCGCGTGACGCCCGTGCTGATCCTGACCGCCCGCGACGGCCTGCTCGACAAAGTGAATGGGCTGAACGCCGGCGCCGATGATTACCTGCTCAAGCCGTTCGAGATGCTCGAACTCGTGGCCCGCGTGGGCGCACTGCTGCGCCGTCGCAATGATTCGGCCGAACCCGCAGCGCGCCCTGACATTCTTGTCGGACGGCTGCGCATGAGCGGCGTGGAGCGGCGCATCTTTGTCGATGCGGCGCCGCTGGAACTGTCGCCGCGCGAATTCGCCGTACTGGAGCTGCTGATGCTGCGCCAGGGCCGGGTGGTCAGCAAGGTGCAGTTGCAGGATCACCTCGCGAGCTTCGGCCACGCCATCGGTGAAGCCAGCCACGATGTGGTGGGTGACACGGCCATCGAAGTCTATGTGCACCGGGTGCGCCGCAAGATCGAGCATTCCGAGGCGGAGATCGTCACGGTGCGCGGCTTCGGTTATCTGTTGCAGGCACGCGCCGCGGCGTAGCTCTCGTTCATGTTCAAGCGCCACCGCCCTGCCTCGTCGTCGGCTTCATCAGCTCCGGCCAAGGGTGGCAACGGTGCAATCAGCCTGCGCCTGCATCTGTTGCGTGCGCTGGCGACACCGTTGTTTGGTTTGGTGGTGGGTACCGGTGCGCTGGCGTATTGGCTGGCGGCGCACTACACCGCCCAGGTATTCGATCGCGCCTTGGTGGGCGTGGCCAACACGCTGGCCGAACAGTTGCGCATTGCTGGCCCGAAGGTGCCGGCGGCCAAGCTCTACGACATCGCCCTCACCGCCCAGACGCTCGTTCAGAACAGCGGCGACGACCGCATCTACTGGCGTATTTCCGGCCCCACGGGCACGCTGGTCGGCCGCGATACGCCACTGGGCTACGGCTCGGGCCAGGTCCGCATTGGCGATGCGCGCGTGTTCTACAGCTGGATCGACGGCAAACAGGTGCGCGCCGTCCATCTGCTCGTTCCGGGCGTAAGCGCGGAGGTGCCCAAGCCGCGCTCGCCGCGCCAGCCTGTGCCGCCCGAACCTGAAGACGACGTCACGCGCCCGGCGCTTGCGCCAACGCAGGCGCAGACAGCACCGGCGCTCAATCCTTCCAATCCGCCCGACACCATGAAGGCCGAAGACGGCATCGTCGTGGAAGTGGCGGAGCTGCTGGACCATCGCGATACCGCCGCCAAGGAAGTGCTGCTGTCGGTATCCATTCCGTTGATCGTGCTGCTGGCCATCGGTGGGCTGATCCTCTCGCTCGTGCTCAAGGAAGAACTGCAGCCGTTGCAGACGCTGGCCGACACACTCAACAAGCAGAGCGCACGATCGGTGACGCCGCTGCCCGCGGAATCAACGGAACACGTGCCCGCCGAACTGCAACCGCTCATCAACGCGATGAACGCGCTGCTTGCCCGGCTGCGCGACGCGCTTGAAGCGCAGCGCACCTTCATCGCAGACGCTGCACATCAACTGCGCACGCCGCTCACCGCGTTGAAGCTGCATGCCGATCGCGCTGTCGATGCCAAGACATTGGACGAGGCCCGCCCTGCACTGCTGGAGCTGCAATCGGGTGCCAACCGTGCCGTGCGTCTGTCCAACCAGTTGTTGACGCTGGCGCGTGCCGAGCCAGGCATGACGCTCGATCAATTGGGCCCACCGATGCAGGTCGATCTCGTCGCGCTGGCGTTCGATACCGGCGCCGAGTGGGTACCGCGCGCGCTGGCACGTGGGCTGGATCTCGGCTTCGAGGCCTGGCCGCAGGAGGCAGCATCGCCGGGTTCGTTGCAGGCGCCGGTGCTGGCCAACGTGGTGCTGCTGCGCGAGGCCATCAACAACCTGCTCGACAACGCCATCAAATACGTGCCGGCCGGCGGACGCGTGACCTTGCGCGCCGGCATGGAGGCCGACGGGGCGTCCCAGTGGTGGGGTGTGGTGAGTGTCGAAGACAACGGCCCCGGCATTCCGCCGGAGCGGCGCGGTGAAGTGTTTCAGCGGTTCTTCCGTGGGGATGCGGACCACCGCCCGGGGCAGCCGCAAGGCAGCGGCCTGGGCCTGGCCATCGTGCACGACATCGTGCGTCTGCACGGCGGCACCGTCGCCATTGATGATGCGACCGCGCGTGATGGCAGCCGCGTGATGCGCTTCGTGTTGCGCCTGCCGCTGGCAAGCGAATCCGTCTGAACGACGGACGATCGGCTTACTTCTTCTTTTTCTTCGCGGGCGGCGCCAGCATCGTGCCGCGGCACTTCTTCGCGCCGCAGCGGCACGCAAACTGTTCCTTCAATGCCTTGGTCTGACGGCCTTCGATGACGAGGCCGTAGTCGTAGAACAGTTCTTCGCCAGGTTCGATGTCGCGCAGCGCGTGAATGAACACGCGGCCATCCGCTTCGCGCGCCTCGCAGTTTGGCTTGCAGGCGTGGTTGATCCAGCGCGCGCGGTTGCCGCCAAACTTGGCGTCGATCACGCTGCCGTCTTCCAGGCTGAAGTAGAAGGTGTGATTCGGGTCGGACGGGTCGTGCGGATGGCGGCGCAGCGCCTCCTTCCACGTGATGTGCTCGCCCTTGTATTCGATGATCTTCTTGCCGCGTGCGATGGCGACCACGGCATACACGCCGCGTCCGTGCACGCCGGATTCGCGCACCTCGATGCGATCGCGGCGGCGCAGTTTGGCCGGCGCTTCCGTCGCGGGCGAGGACTCAGCCAGAGCCGGCGTGGCATCAGGGGACGTGCGTGTCATGGGAAATGGCGCAGTAAAGCGAAACAAAAACGTCGATCAACGAAGCCGTGAGCCTACACCAAAAGCATGGCTTCTCGACACGTGCAGCAACCCCATGCCACCCGGCCAATGTGGATAACTTAGCCTGCAGCTGTGGATAACTACCGGCAAAGGCTGTTGGCTGTCTGTGGCTGCCCTGTCGACGGTGTGGGCACAAGTGACCGGGTTGCCAGTCGGGCGATCGGAAAAAGCAGCAAGCTATCCACCTGAGGGCACACGCGGTACCCCATGTTTTGCTTGCCGCAAGTGCTTGAACCTAAAGCCCTTTTCCCACTTATCCACAGAAACTATCCACCGTTATCTACTACTACTATCTGTATACATAAGAAAAAAGGTAAACCAACCAATCGACTTGCGTCGAACCTATCGACGAGCCAACAAGCCAATCGCAAACCGGATCATCAAGTGTCAACAATGATGTGATGGGATCGCCTCGCAACGTAGGCCCCATGCGGGTTTGCGGAACCCGGATGCCGGGCGCGGTTACAAAGCTCACGTGCCGGCGCTGTTCGCATGCCGGTATCATGTCGCCCTTGGAGCCATCCCCCGGACGCTCTGTTGTGTGTTTTATCTACTCTTGAAGGGAGTCAAGCAATGACGAAAACCGAACTGATCGACGCCATCGCCAGCGGCGTAGACGGTCTGACCAAGGCCAAGGCCGAGCAGGCACTGAACGTGACGCTGCAAGCCATCATGGAATCCGTTGGCAAGGGCGATGCGGTCAGCCTCATCGGCTTTGGTACCTTCAGCCAAGGTGAGCGTGCCGAGCGTATGGCTCGCAACCCGCGCACCGGCGAAGAAATCAAGGTCGAGGCGGCCAAGACGGTCAAGTTCAAGGCCGGCCAGAAGTTCAAGGACGCTGTCAACGCCTGATGCAATGACAGCCCTCGGCGCAGCCAGCTGGTCTGGTGAGCGCCAACGACGTGGCATGCCGCTGCATGCGTGAATCGACCGCAGCATTGGCGTACCACGTCGGAAGGCCTGTCTCCCCGTCAGGCCATCCCTTCTCCCTCTTCCATGTCCCGCCCTTTCCTGCGCAATTCGCTCGCTCTGCGTATTGCCCTGCCGATCGTCCTGATCGCACCGGTCCTTTGGTTTGCCGGTTGCGCGACGCCGCCTGCGCGCCCGCAAGCCGAACCGCTGCCCGACAACGAAGTCGTGCAGACGCGCCCCGGTGCCACGCCGCGCGAAAAGATGATCGAGATTGCCCTGACCGAATGGGATCGGTGGGGGCGCCAGGTGGTGCGCGTCGGGCGTGACGATACGTATTGCGTGGCCGGCGGTGGTTTTCCCGACCAGCCGCAAGGCCGTTGGCTGACAGCCGACGACCCCACGCCTGCCCCGTCGGATGAAGAAAGCGGCACCGACATGCCGCTGCCCAATACCGTTGCCACGCCAGCGGTACCGCCCCCTACGCCTTGCCTGCGCTATCCGGATGGCACAGGCGGTGAAGCCACCGCACGTGGTTGTATGCTGGCCAAGCGCTACTGGGGCATCGTCGGCAAGACACCGACCTGCCAGCAGTTGACCACCGGCGGCTGGGCGTGGTCTGCGGTGTTCATCTCGTGGATCATGCGCAAGGCCGGCTTGCAGAACGATCAGTTCCTGACCGGCGCCACGCATGCGGAATACGTGACCGACGCGCGCGACCATCTGCTCAAGCACCCCGCCTTCGTACTCGAACGCACGCCGGCCGTGCCGCGCCCCGGCGACCTCATCTGCACCGCACGCGGCGCAGATCGCTTCATGACGGACCCGGCCGAGATCCAGGCCGGCAGAACGCCGATGCACTGCGACCTCGTCGTTGAGGTGGACCCCGTGCGCCATGAAGTGAAATCGATCGGCGGCAACGTGCAGCAATCCGCGTCGATGAGCATTACCGAGTTGAATGACGCCAACCAGCTCGATCCGTACACGAACTCGGTCATGCAGTGGTTGGTGATCCTGCGTAACCAGTTGCCCTAGCAGACAGCGAGCCAACGGATGTAACGTTGTTTGACGCCGGACGCAAATTCATTAACATGTGAATCACTTGAGCGCCGGCAACCCGACCGGCGCATGGCCCCTGCGATCAGGAGACAGGTCATGAAGGTGCTTTCGCTTTCACCCGACGCCGGATCGGACATCCAGGCGCATCGCCCAGCCTGGTGTGGCCCACGCGAATGGGCCGCACGCGTAAAGCTGGCGGCGTGCTACCGCATCTTTGCGCAGCTCGGCTGGACCGAACTGATCTACAACCACATCACGCTGCGCCTCCCAGCCGAAGATGGCAGCGCCGACGATGGCGGCCCGCATTTCCTCATCAATCCGTTTGGCCTGACCTATGCCGAGGTTTGCGCGTCGAACCTCGTGAAGATCGACCTGCGGGGCAATGTGCGGCGCGCCGCGGGCCAGCCGGACTGGCCGGTCAACCCGGCAGGCTTTACCGTGCATGCCGCCATTCACACGGGCATTGCCGGTGCGCATTGTGTGATGCACACCCACACGACTGCCGGCATGGCCGTGGCCTGCGCGCGCGATGGTCTGTCGATGAGCAACTTTTACGCGGCGCAACTGCACGGCAAGGTGGCGTATCACGACTTCGAAGGCATCACCGTGCATGCAGACGAGGGGCCACGCCTGGTGAAGAACATCGGTGACAAGCCCGCCGTGATCCTGCGCAACCACGGACTGCTGGCCTGGGGCGATTCGATTGCGCGGGCGTTTGCAGTGCTGTGGCTGCTTAACCGCGCGTGCGAGATCCAGCTCGCTTCCACTTCGATGGGACCGGTGCTGGAGATACCCGAGGCGGTAGCGCGCAACTGCACGCGCGATTCACTGCAGTTCAACCCGAACTTTGGCGCGGGCGAAGATGTGTTCGCGGCGCTCACCCGCACCATCGACCGCATCGATCCTTCCTACCGAACCTGATCACATGACGCGTATTTGCATTGTCGGCGCCGGCGCGGTCGGCGGTTATCTTGGCGCGAAGCTCGCGCTGTCCGATCAACCTATCAACGTGCTGGCCCGCGGCGCGACGCTTCAAGCGCTGCAAGCAGAAGGTCTGCGGCTGACCGAAGAAGGCAATAGACGCTCTGTGCCGGCGCACGCGAGTGACGATGCGCGTGCGCTCGGTGAGCAGGATGTCGTGGTCGTTGCTGTCAAGGCGCCCGCTATGGAAAGCGTGGCGCAAACCATCGTCCCGCTCATCGGCCCCGAGACCTGTGTGGTGGTGGCGATGAACGGCGTCCCATGGTGGTTCTTTGATCGACATGGCCCGCTGGAAGGTCTGCGCCTGCAATCGGTCGATCCGCACGGCCGTATCGCGCAGGCGATACCAACCAGGAACGTGCTCGGTTGCGTGGTGCATCTGACGTGCTCGACGGCTGCACCCGCGCACGTGCGCCACGGGTTCGGCAAGCGATTGATTCTCGGCGAACCTGCGGGCGGCACTTCACCGCGCCTCGATGCAGTTGGCTCACTCTTTGAACGCGCCGGTCTGCAGATCGAACGCAGCGACGCCATCCAGCGCGACATCTGGTTCAAGCTGTGGGGCAACATGACCATGAACCCGGTGTCGGTGTTGACCGGAGCAACATGTGACCGCATGCTCGACGACCCGCAGGTGAGTGCGTTCTGTCTGGCCATCATGGAAGAAGCGAAGGCAATCGGTGCGCGCATCGGCTGCCCGATCGAACAGAGCGGTGAAGAACGCAGTGCCGTCACGCGGCAACTTGGCGCGTTCAAGACGTCGATGCTGCAGGATGCGGAAGCCGGTCGCGGGCCGCTGGAGATCGATGCGCTGGTGGCATCGGTGCGGGAAATCGGCCAGCACGTAGGTGTGCCGACGCCGCAGATCGATGCACTTCTGGGACTGGTGCGACTGCACGCCCAGACCCGCGGGCTTTATTGAACCACCGGGCCGGGTTACTGATACGTGAGCGTAAAGGTGGCGCTGCCGTTGGCAACACCGGGCACGATGCTGTTGTCGGTTTGCACGTAGCGCGCCTTGAGGGGAATCGCGTAGTCCCCATCGGTATCTGCCACTTGCCATTTGAATAGCTTGGCGAGTTCCAACGGCTTGTCATCGTAGAGAAGTTGGATTGCGACGCCCGTGGCGCTGGTGGCGGCCGCGTCCAGTTTCAGCATGCCCTGCGCGGCGTCATGTGCAGTACCGTCCAACCGCAGATTGATGCTCGTACCCTTGCCACAGTTCAGAGGAATGTTGAACGCTTGTGTTCGGCCCGGGGGCGAAGTGCCCGGCCCCTTGAACGCACTAATGGGCACGTCGCCAAGTTTCACCGGAATCAACTTGCTGCTCACCGTGCACGACATGACATCGACCTTGAATGCGCCGATATTGATGGCGGACTCCGGCGTGTGCCAAGAGGTCTTGTTGTTGCGGAGGATGAAAGAGCCGACCTGCTTTCCTGACACCGACCCGGCGCCGATGGTTGCGGCCGTCTTGTAGAAGCGAACCAACGCTTTGCCTTGCCTTGGCAGCGCGCTGAACATCCCGTTCACCGCGCAGTAGACGTAGTGGTTCGGGTTGTCGGTGTTCGAACCGGTGACCCAGCGCGTTACGTTGGCGCATGCATCCCATGTGCCCCCAGGGGTCGATATGCCAACGGCATAGCCAATTCCATCAACATTCGTCTTATAGACGCGTTTGCCGTCGAAGTCGGCAACGTATGTTCCATATGCTTTGATGCCGACCTCTTGCCAAGGTAGCTTCGGCTCGGTGTTGGAGCACTTGAAGGTGCTTACGATGTCCGATGCCACCTCTGCAATGACGCTTCCCGCCGGAAGGTCTCTCTGTATCGCAAGATCCTTGGGCTGGATCGTGGTGCTGCTCGTAACGGTTTCGCAGGTGTACGCAAGGGCACTGCCGCCAGCGAGGCACATCAACGCTATCAAGAAGCTTCGGTATCCGATACACACATCCTGCTCCCGTCATGATTGAGAACGGTGAATGGAAGCACATGAGCTATCGCGTGTATGTAGGAATCTTCTCGTTTTGGCGTCAACGCGCGGCGCAGGCCAGCGCAGTTTCAAAGCCGGGGTCAGAGGGAAATCAGCGTGCCTGGTGTACGCACGCTAACCGCAGCTCGAGTGAACCGGTTGCACTGAGCTATTGATACGTGAGCGTGAAGGTCGCGCTGCCGTTGGCAACACCCGGCGTGACGCTGCTGTCCGTTTGCACGTAACGCGCCTTGAGTGGGATCGAATACGTACCTTCGGCGTCGGTTGTCTGCCACTTGAAGCGCTTGGCCAGCTCCACGGGCTTATCGTCATAGAGCATCTGGATGGCCACGCCCGTTGCGCTTGAGGCGTCGTTGTCCAACTTCAGCATGCCTTGCGTGGCGTCATGTGCCGTGCCGTCAAGTTGCAGGTTGATGCTGGCGCCTTTCGGGCACGTCAACGGAATACCGAAGCTCTTCGTGCGGCCATCTGGCGGCGACGTGCCCGGTCCCTTGAACGCGCTGACAGGAACACCTCCCATCGGAACATTGATTGCCGCACTGCCCAACGTGCACGACAGCTTTTCCACTGCGACGGAGCCAATGCTGAACTGGGCTTCCGTCTGCCAGTAATTCTGGTTGTTCTTCAAGATAAAGGCGCCAACCAGTTGGCCCGACACCGTGCCCGTTCCCGTGCTAGCTGCTGTCTTGTAGAAATTGATCAACGCCTTATGTTGCATGGGTTGCGCGGTGAACATGCCGTTGATCGCACAGTAGAGGTAGTGGTTGGGGTTCTCTTTGTTCGTTCCGTTGACCCAGCGTTCCAAGCCTGCAGCACATCCGTTCACCATCCGAATGCCGATGGCATAGCCAATACCCTCAATGTTGGTCTTGTAGACACGCTTGCCATCGATGTCTTTCAGGTAGGTGCCATAGGCCTTGATGCCGGCTTCCTGGTAGGTCAACGCAGGCGCTTCATTGGAACACTTGAAGGTGTTCACCACATCCGACACCACTTGCGTAATGAGTGCACCCTCCGGAAGGTCGCGCTGCACCGAGATCGTAGTCGGCTTGATGGTGGTACTGGTCGAGACTGTGGTGCAAGTGAAGGCAAAAGCGCCCTTTGCAGCGGTTAGCATGAGGCCCGCTACCAGCCTTGCGCACCATACGCGCATGTGTTGCTCCGGTTCGTTATCGTCGGGCAACATAAAAACACGTGATCCAATGTCTGTGGATAGGATTTGTCCCATTCTGCAAACTCAGCTGTTGCAGACATGGCGTGCGCATATCAACGGCGGCAGGGCAAGGTGAAGCGGTCTGCTGGTTAGAAAGACCAACGCGATCCATCGCCATGGCAGCGAGGATCGCGTTGATCAGAACAGCCGAGAAGAAGTGAGGCTGATGCTTACGGCGCGAGCGCAGGATGCTTCAGCGCATGCGCCGTTTCGATCCACTGCTGGTGGTACGCCGCATCGTCGCGTTTGAGGCCGAGTTCGCCGTTCTGATACGCCATCGCCAAGGCCTGCACGGCTTCGGGCAATTCGTGTTCGGCGGCGTCCTGGTACAGCGCCAGCGCGCGGGCTTCATCGCGCGGCACGCCATCACCGTCACGATACGCATTGGCCAGCATGAACATCGCGGCCGGAATCTCATGGCGCGCGGCACGATCAAACCAGTGCGCGGCCTGCGTCATGTCGATGGCTGTTCCGTAGCCGCTGCGATACATCACACCCAAGTAGTACGCGGCGGCAGCATCGCCCTTATCAGCAGATTGGCGCAGCAGGCGCAGCGCACGGGGATAGTCGCGCTCCACACCACCGGTACCCAGCAGCAGCGCCTTGCCCAGCGACAGCTGCGCACCCGCGTCGCTCGGTGCAGCGGTTTCCAGCCAGCGCATCCCTTCGTTACGCAAGGCGCTGTCGTGCGCGCCGAGCAATGCCTCGCCCAACGCGGATTGCGCCGGCACTGAACCGCTGCGCGCGAGCTGACGCAACCGCTGCAGCGCCTCGGGCTCCATCGCTTGCACGACCATGGCACGCCACGATTCCAGCTGCGTGGCACTCACGGCGGGTGACTGGCGTGCGTGCGACAGCCACCCACCGGCCATCACGACAATCGCGAGCGCGGCAGCCACGGTCAGCATCGGCACCGACTGGCGCGCAGACTCCATCGCCGGTGCACCCGCCCATGCGGAACGAAGAGAAGGCATGGCGTGGTCCTCTTACTGCGTCAGGTCGATCTGATACACCGCGAGGCCCTTGCCCGAGCCGTCATCCGCGGCCACCTGCGTGACGTTGGTGATGCCGGCGGCCGTGGCACTGGCCAGCTTGTTGGGCGCCGACGTGAACTGCACCTGCGCCACCGAGCTGGCCAGCTTCGTGAAGCGCCAGCTGCGCTGCGATCCGTTGGTGGCACGCTTCACGCTGCCGATCTTCTTGATGTAGCTGATGAGCACGTCACGGTTGGCGTCCGGCGATGCATAGATCGTCTTGCTGCCGTCCAGGCCCGGGAAGTTGCCGCCGCCGCTTGCACGGTAGTTGTTGGTTGCCACAATGAACTGCGCCGCCGGGTCGAGCGCCACGCCCTTGTACATCAGGTTCTTGATGCGGCTGCCGACCGGCTGCGTGACGTCAATCTCATACGTCAGGTCCGGCGTGGTGAACATGTCGAAGTTGTAGCCCGGGAACGTGCTCACCAGCTTCTGCACCGTCGCTTGCGTCGGGTCGATGGTGTTGAAGCGCTTGGCTGCCGTCTCCAACCAGTTCTTGATGTCGGAGCCCGCCACCTTCACCGCGTAGACCGTGTTCGGATACAGGTACAGGTCAGCCGCGTTGTTGATCGCCAGCGGGCCGGCCGCCACGTCGGTGAAATCTGTCCCACCACCAAAACCGCTCTTGAACGGTGCGCTCACCGACAGCACCGGCAGCGATGCGTACTGCGGCAGGTTCGCCTGGATGTACGCCGACACGTAATCGGCCTGCGCCTGATTCACGATCTCGATGGCACCCGGGTCGCCCACGTCGGCAAAGTACGTGCTCATGTTGAAGTCGGTGCTGCCCACCGGCGTCTTCACGTAGTTGATCGTCGCCTGATGTTCGGTGGCGATGGCGGCCGAGACCGTCGGATCAGCGGTCACGTAGGTCTTGTCGGCGTTCTGGATCGAGCGCGCTTCCACCGTGGTCTGCGTCTTGTCGACAGCCCAGTTCGTGCCGTTGAACGTCAGTCCGAGCTTGATCACGCCCAGGTGTTTGCCCCAGTAGTTCGCCATCACGGTCGGCACACCGTTCACGGTGCCGGCCACCTTGTCCACACCCGGCAGGTTGAACTGGCTGACCGTGCTCTTCGCATCCGGGAAGAGCTGGTGCGAGTGGCCGATCAACATGGCATCGATGCCCGGCACGGTCGACAGCCACCAGCTGCCGTTTTCCATCGTCGGCGAATACGTCGAGTTGTCCAGCCCGCCGTGCGAAATCGCCACCACCAGGTCGGCACCCTTCGCGCGCATCTCCGGGATGTACTTGGCGGCGGTTTCCTTGATACCGACCGTATAGACCTTGCCGTCGAGCCAGCGCTTGTCCCAGCTCGTGATGGTGGGCGGCGTAAAGCTGATGATGCCGACCTTGACCGGCGCGCTGATCGTGCTGCCATCCGGCGCCGTGGCCGTCACTGTCTTGGTGATGATCGTGTACGGCTGGAACAGCGGCGCATTGGTCTTGGCGCTGATCACGTTGGCCAGCACCTGCGGGAAGTTCGGGCCCGCGCATTTCTTCTGCGTGGCCGGATCGGGCAGGCCATCGACGTTGAACGTATTGCCCGTGACTTGCGACAGATACGGCAGGCCGTAGTTGAACTCGTGGTTGCCGATGCCGCCGCCGTCGTACTTGGCGGCGTTCATCACCTTGTAGATCGCCAGCGTCTGGTCGCAGGTGATGGGGCTCACCATGGCCTGGTAGTCCGACAGCGCGGTGCCCTGGATGGTGTCGCCGTTATCCAGCAGCAGCGTGTTCGGGAATTGCGTACGTGCCTGGTTGATGAGCGTCGCTACGCGCTCGAAGCCGAGCGAGTTGTCGGCCGCCAGCTTGAAGTAGTCGTACGACAGCACGTTCGTGTGCAGATCGGTCGTTTCCAGCACGGCCAGCGTGGCCTTGGTGCCTGCGGGGGCGGCGCTGGCGGCAGGCGTGGCGCTGCCGGAGGATGGGCTATCGCCGCTGCCGCCGCAGGCAGCCAACGACATCGACAACACAACAGCAAGCGGCAACGCCGCCGAACACAACGGTCGGACTCGCATGAACTTCTCCCTGAAGTTTATTTTTTGGTCTGCGAACTACGAACTGCTGAATGCGATTTGCTGATGAAGCGAATGACACGCAGACGCGCACGCAGAATCGGGGGAACCGTTTGCGCAACGCGAGAGGACAACAGTCTGGGCCGGGGGGCACAGAAGCGGAGAAGTATCAAAAGCGTGCATGACGATGCTGTGACCGTCGCATGACATTTACGCGTGGCCTCGGCCGCGTGGAGAACAGCGCCGGTTGCGGGGTCTCAGCCGGATGGCGGAGCGGCGGGGCCAAAAAATCCAAGGCGTTTCGTCAACAACGTTAGAATGAGCCCATTTTTCCGCGTAGCCGTTCTATGTCCCAGAAGAAAGCGCCGCTGTTCGAGATCCGCAGCGGCACCGTCGATGCCCTGCTGCTGTCGCCGCGCACCGCCGACATGGACGCCTTGGCCGCCGAACTCACGCGACGCTTTGCCGACACGCCGGAGTTTTTCTCCAACGACGTGATCGCCATCGATGTGCGCCGCCTGGCTGAAGACGAGCGCCTGCCCATCGACCGTTTGGTGGAGACCCTGACCGCGCTGCGTGCCCATGCGATCGGTGTGGTGGCCAGCCCCGAGCAGGCCGAGTGGGCCCAGGCCTTTGGTCTGCCACTGCTAGACAGCCACGGCCGCCGCCCGCGCGGTGAGAAGGACGGCAAGGACGCACAGGATGCGCCCGAACACGCCCAAGCCGCAGAAGCACCTGCCCCTACCCCCGCCGTTCCCGCCGTCGACGCCGTAGCCATGCAGCCCGGCACGATGATCGTCGATCGCCCCCTGCGTTCCGGCCAGCGCATCTATGCGCGCGGCGACCTCGTCGTGCTCGACCTGGTGAGCGACGGCGCCGAGGTGATCGCCGAGGGCAACATCTACGTGTATGCCTCGCTGCGCGGCCGCGCGCTGGCAGGCGTGAAGGGCAACCTGGACGCGCGCATCTTCTGCACGTGCCTGGAGCCTCAACTGATTTCCATCGCCGGCATCTACCGCACCGGCGAAACCCCGTGGCCCGACGCCTACGCCAGCAAGCCTGCGCAGGTCCGGCTCGCGGACAACACGCTGGTTTTCGAACCGTTGCGGATGAAGTGACGCACCCCGTGCGCCGAGCGATTTAACTTTTCGATATACGAGCCATGACCAAGATCATCGTAGTCACCTCCGGCAAGGGCGGCGTCGGCAAGACGACCACCAGTGCGGCGTTCTCTGCCGGCCTTGCGCTGCGCGGCCACAAGACCGCCGTCATCGACTTCGACGTCGGCCTGCGCAACCTCGACCTCATCATGGGCTGCGAGCGCCGCGTCGTGTATGACCTGATCAACGTGATCCACGGTGAGGCCAACCTGAACCAGGCCCTCATCAAGGACAAGAAGTGCGAAAACCTCTTCATCCTCCCCGCTTCGCAGACGCGCGACAAAGATGCGCTCACGCGTGAAGGCGTCGAGAAGGTGATCGAAGGCCTGAAGGAAATGGGCTTCGAATACATCGTCTGCGATTCGCCGGCCGGTATCGAATCGGGCGCGCTGATGGCGATGTACTTTGCCGACGAGGCCATCGTGGTGACGAACCCGGAAGTGTCTTCGGTGCGTGACTCCGATCGCATCCTGGGCATCCTGTCGTCCAAGTCGCGCCGCGCGGTGGAAGGCAAGGAGCCGATCAAGGAACACCTGCTGCTCACCCGCTACAACCCGAAGCGCGTGTCCGAAGGCGAGATGCTGTCGCTGAGCGACATTCAGGAAATCCTGCGCATCAAGCTGATCGGCGTGATTCCGGAATCGGAAGCCGTGCTGCAGGCATCCAACCAGGGCCTGCCCGCCATCCACCTGGAGGGCTCCGACGTGGCCAACGCCTACCACGACGTGATCGACCGTTTCCTGGGCAAGGAGAAGGAACTCCGTTACGTCGAATACAACAAGCCCGGTTTTCTGCAGCGCCTGTTCGGCGGCGGCAAGTAAGGAGACGCCTCAATGTCGATTCTGTCTTTCCTGCTGGGCGAGAAGAAGAAGACTGCAAGCGTTGCCAAGGAACGCCTGCAGATCATCCTCGCCCATGAACGCACCGGCGGCGGTGCTCCGGCCGACTACCTGCCCGCATTGCAACGCGAGCTGGTGGCGGTGATCTCCAAATACGTGAAGATCGGCAACGACGACATCAAGGTGAACCTCGAGCGCCAGGACAACCTGGAAGTGCTGGAGGTGAAGATCGAGATTCCGCAGGCCTGACCCTCGGCCTGCGTCGTTACCTCACGCGAATGATGCGGCCCGCCGGTGTGTCCGGCGCGGCTGGCATCGGCCCCACATAGGCGGCTCTCGGGCGGATCAACTGCCCTGCCGCGCGCTGCTCAAGCGCGTGTGCAATCCACCCTGCCGTACGCCCCGCTGCAAACAGGCCAAAGCCGGCACCTTCCGGCAGCGCCAGCACACGCCGGGTGGCCACCAGCGCGAAATCCACCGATGGCCCATCGCCCGTCAATCCGGCCACGGCATCCATCACGGTTTGCAGCCGCTTGCGCACCGCGCCCGTCTTCGGCAACTGCGCCAGGATCGCATCCGCGCGCGGGTCGGCCTTGCGATACAGCGGGTGGCCAAAGCCCGGCAGCGTATCGCCGCGATCCAGCCGTCGGCGCAATGCCGTTGTCACGGAGCGCTCCCCTTCCAGCTCGTCCAGTAACGCCTCCACACGCGCCGTGGTGCCGCCATGCCGGCCACCGGTGAGCGCGGCCAGCCCGGCGCTGACCACGGCGCCCAGGCTGGCGCCGGTCGATGCCACCACGCGCGCCGCAAAGCTCGAGGCATTGAGTTCGTGATCGGCACACAGCACCAAGGCGACGCGGATGGCCTGGGCGGCGTGCGCGTCAACATTCCACGCCGCCTGGCATTGCAGGTGCACGGGCGCGGCATCGGGCTTGCGGCCGAGCATGGCGGCAAACACGACGCGCAGCAGCGCCCCGGCATCGCGCGCCGTGCGTGCAGCGTCCTGCCGCCACGCGGCTTCATCCAGCGCCGGGAGGGCGAGCGCGCACAACGCCATGCAGCGTTGGCGGATGTCCGCGTCTGCCAGCGACGTGAGCGCCGCGTACCAACTTTTCGGCAACAACGGGGCAGACGTGTTGAAGGCGGCCGCCTCTTCGCACTGCCACAGCCGCGCCGCCACGGTTTCCAGCGTGGCGTGTTTGGCCAGTTCCAGAGCCGGCATGCCGCGGTAGAACAACTGCCCGTGATCGATGAGCGTGATGGCCGACTCCATCACGGGCAGGCCCCAGTCCAGCGCATGGCGCACCACCTGGCGCGGGCGCCGTCCGCCGGAACGCTGATCGGCAAGCCGCGCCACATCGGCCTCGCGATAGCGGCTGCCGCGTCCGTCGGGCGACGGGTACGCCGCGAGCAGCCCGCGGCTTACATAGGCGTACAGCGTTGGACGCGAGACGCGCAGGCGCTCGGCGGCTTCGGCGGCATTGAGGTAAGTGGTCATCAGGCCGGATGCGGTGGGCGGCAATCGAGGTTGATCAGTCTAGTCAATGTTGACGCTATCGGCCGCACAGGACTGTAATGGGCGCACCTCGCTCGCGGAGCCCCGCCATGCCGTCACCCGTTGCTGATGTGGTTGATCCTTCCATGCAGACTGTCAGCGCCACAAGCGCACTCGGCCAGTTGTGGACCGTGCTCGGTCAGCCGGCCGATGTGCTGTCGCGCGCCACGCTCACGGGCGCCGAGCCGGCGCTGCCGTCGTCGTTTGCCGTGGGCACACTGGCGCAGAGCACCATTGCCGCCGCTGCACTGGCGGCCGCACAGGTCGACACGTTGCGCAGCGGAAGGCAGCAGACCGTATCGGTCGACATGCACCACGCAGCGCTGGAATTCCGCTCCGAGCGCTACTTCCGTGTCGATGGCCAGTTACCGCCCGAACCGTGGGACAAGATCGCTGGGCTCTATCGCTGCGGCGATGGCCGCTGGGTGCGCCTGCACACCAACTTTGCGCATCACCGTGACGGTGTGCTGAAGCTGCTCGGCTGCGCGTATGACCGGGCCGCTGTAGCCGCCGCGTTGAACCAATGGCAGGCCGAAGCGTTTGAAGAGGCGGCCGCGCAGGCGGGGATGGTCGTCACCGCTGCGCGCACGTTTGAAGAGTGGGACGCGCACCCGCAAGGCATTGCCGTCGCAAGCCAGCCGCTGATGACGATCGAACGCATTGGCGATGCGCCACCGCAGCAGCTGCCGGCGCATGCCGACGGCCGACCGCTCTCGGGCGTGCGCGTGCTCGATCTCACGCGCGTGATTGCCGGCCCCGTTTGCGGCCGGACGCTGGTCGCGCATGGGGCCGATGTGCTGCTCGTCACGGGGCCGCATCTGCCCGCCATCCCACCGCTGGTGATCGACACCGGGCGCGGCAAGCGCTCTGCGCAGCTCGACTTGCGCGATGCGGCCGGTGCCGACCAACTCCGCACGCTGCTGCGCGACGCCGATATCTTCGTGCAGGGCTATCGGCCCGGTGGCCTGGCTGCGTTGGAGTTTGGTCCCGAGCAGGTTGCCGCGCTGCGCCCTGGCATCGTCTACGTGAGCCTGTGCGCATACGGCTATGACGGCCCCTGGGCCAATCGCCGAGGCTTCGATTCGCTCGTGCAGACCGCCAGCGGTTTCAACTGGGCCGAAGCGCAAGCGGCCAGCGATGCCAAGCCGCGCCCGCTGCCCGCGCAGGCGCTGGATCACGGCGCCGGCTACCTGATGGCGGCGGGCGCCATGACTGCGCTCGCACGCCGCATGACAGAAGGCGGCAGCTGGCACGTGCGTGTGTCGCTCGCCCAGACGGCGCACTGGCTACGTAGCTTCGGCCGCATGGCCAACGGCTTCGATGCGGCCGATCCGCGCTATGAAGAGATCGGTGCGTATCTGGAAACGTCGCCGTCTGGTTTTGGCGCGCTCACGGCGCTGCGCCACGCGGGGCAGCTCTCCGACACGCCGCCGCACTGGACGCTGCCGAGCGTGCCGCTGGGGACGCATCCCGCACGGTGGTAGGATTCGCGCCTACCGTTTTCTCTGCCCGCGCCTGATACTCCGGGCGCACATGGCCCGCCGATGCTCAGTTACCGTCACGCCTTCCACGCCGGCAATCACGCCGATGTCCTCAAGCACGCCGTGCTTGTGCAGATGCTCGATTACCTCACGCAGAAGGACAAGCCGTTCTGGTACATCGACACGCACGCCGGTGCCGGCCTCTACGCGCTGGACCACGAATGGGCGCAGAAGAAGGCCGAATTCGATACCGGCATTGGGCCGCTGTGGCGCGCGGCAGAAGCCGGCGAAACGCTGCCGCCCCTGCTTGATGCGTACCTCGACCAGGTGCGCGAGCTGAACCCCAACGGCGAACTCAGGCACTACCCGGGCTCGCCGTGGCTGGCGTGGCAGATGCTGCGCGACGCCGATCGCCTGCGCCTGTTTGAGCTGCACAGCTCCGAAATCAAGGTGCTGTCCAACAACTTCCGTGGTGCAGGCCGCAAGGTCATGCTCTACGACGGCGACGGCTTTGCCGGCATCAAGGCGATCCTGCCGCCGCCGCCGCGCCGCGCGCTGGTGCTGATCGACCCTTCGTTTGAAGACAAGCAGGATTACGCCCGCACCGTGCACGCGCTGCAGGACAGCCTGCAGCGCTTCGCCACCGGCATGTATGCGGTCTGGTATCCGCTTGTGCAGCGGCGCGAAGCCGCGCAGTTTCCCTCGCGCCTGAAGCAGTTGCGCCCCAAGGATTGGCTGCACGTCACGCTCACCGTCAGGCACCCGGTCGAGGGTGGCCTAGGCTTGCACGGCAGCGGCATGTTCATCGTCAACCCGCCGTGGACGCTGAAGGCGCAATTGCAGGAAGCCATGCCCACGCTGGTGCGCCTGCTCGGCCAGGACGACGGCGCCAAGTTCATGCTGGAAGGCGAGTCGAGCTGAGGCGGCCGCCTCGGCCGGGCCGTACGCCTAGAGATTTTCGGGCGCGGTCTGCGCCGGGTGCGATGCCAGCGGATAGTTCTCCAGATCCGCGGCAACCTGGGCGATGCGTGCAGCCGCTTGCGTGACTTCCCGTATGCCGCTTGCGCCCAAGGTCCGCGCCGTTTGCGTGGCGTGGATTTCCTGACGCAACGGTGCCATCCGGGGTTCGCCGGTGCGTATCCGTTCCTTCGCCTGCCGCACGAGGCGTCGGTTCTTCGGTGCCAGCTTGGCAGCGTCCGGTGCCGCAAACATCTTCTGGTTGACACGTTCAGCAAATTCGCTGGAGATCACCGGCGTGACGGCAAAGATCGCGCTGTCCCTGAGCCGGAAATCAGGGCCCAGATGCGCCATCGCCACATGCAGATTGGTTTGCATCTGCTGGTGGTGATCGCGCTGCAGTTCGCTCATGTCCGCATGGGCCTTGGCACCCGTACTCTGGTCGTATTCGCGCTCGATCCCGACGTCGCGCTCGCCGCCAGCAAACTCACCATCCACCGCGAAAATGGCGGGGCCTTTGCCCCACGGGTCCATGACGAGGTCGTGGTCGGGGTCGCGCCCCCTGGCGGCGTGCCACTGCGCCCAGCGGTGGTCGATTGTCGTGCTGCCCACGGCATACGCGTATTCGCCGCTGCCCAGCTTGGCGGCATGCAGAAACGCCGCCACGTTGGCATGTTCGCCGCAGTTGCCGGCCTGCGCCGCCATGGCGCTCGCCGCGATGCTGACCCCTGGACCGTAGTTGGATGGAAGCTGTGTCCTCACAACACGGCCGGCCACGGCCCGGATCGTGCTCTGGCCGTTGCTGTCATGGATATCGTCGACGACATTGCCGCGGCCATGCGACAGGGCTTGGCGGGTCTCCATGACGGTTTCGTTCGCGCGCACGAGCCGGTCCAGTTGTCGGCCTTCAACGGGACGGCCGTCGGTCTGCCGGGCGTGTACATAACCGCCCAGTTGGCATTCGCCATCGGACAGCGCCCTGCGCGTATCGGGCTCCAAGGCCTTGATCTCGACCTGCCGCTCACGCATGCGTTGGGCAGCAAAGCTGGCCAAGCCCTGCAACGTCACTGGCGCACGGCGTGGCGCGTGGGCGGCCGGATCGGCCGGGCGGCTGTTTGATGTGGAGGCGTGTTCTTCGGCCGGCGGCGTCGGACGGAGGCAGCTTAGGATCGATCGCAATGGGGACGGCATGGGCAGCTCCAGCTCCTGTGGTCCGCCGGATACGCGGCGGCGCAGGCAGATTACGGGCGTGCTGCCGGGCAATAGCGGCGGGAGCCGAAAACCTGGCGCGATGGGCGAAGCTGCCATGTCACTCCCCTGCCACATGCCCGTGCTACCTAGTCGGGCTTAGACTTGCACTGCGTTGTCCGTGCGCAGCGCCCCCCTCGGCAACATCGGCAATATCCGCAAGATCGGCAGGAGCAACACACCATGAGCGAACGCGACGCAGCCCGCCAGGCGCGCCTGCAGGAAGACCTCCTCGACACGCTTGACGAAGAGCTGGAGATGGAAATCGACGACCACCTGCTCGGTGGCGGCGAAGGCATCAGCGACGAAGCGCGCGAAACGCGGCGCATGTACTTTCGCGAGCTGTTCCGCCTGCAGGGCGAGCTGGTCAAGCTGCAGGACTGGGTGATCGAGACTGGCCACCGGCTGGTGGTGATCTTCGAAGGGCGCGATGCCGCCGGCAAGGGCGGCGCCATCAAGCGCATCACGCAACGGCTGAACCCGCGCGTGTGCCGCGTGGCTGCACTGCCCGCTCCCACCAACCGCGAACGTACGCAGTGGTACTTCCAGCGCTATGTGGCGCACCTGCCCGCCGCCGGCGAGATCGTCCTGTTCGATCGCAGCTGGTACAACCGCGCCGGCGTCGAGCGTGTGATGGGTTTCTGCACCGACGAGGAATACGACGAGTTCTTCCGCTCGGTGCCCGAGTTCGAAAAGATGCTCGTGCGCTCGGGCATCCAGATCGTCAAGTACTGGTTCTCGGTGACGGACGAAGAGCAGGAAGTGCGGTTCCAGAGCCGCATCGATGATCCGCTCAAGCAGTGGAAGCTGAGCCCGATGGATCTGGAGAGCCGCCGCCGCTGGGAAGCCTATACGCAGGCCAAGGAGGCGATGCTCGAGCGCTCGCACATCCCCGAATCGCCGTGGTGGGTGGTGCTGGCTGACGACAAGAAGCGCGCGCGCCTGAACTGCATCCACCATCTGCTGGGCCAAGTGCCTTATCACCCGGTGCTGCATCCGCCGGTATTGCTGCCCGAGCGCGTGCACCACGCCGAGTACATCCGCCACCCGGTGCCGGAAGAGATGATCGTGCCGAACGTGTACTGATCCGGCGGGGCGAAAACTACACCGTCGGGCGGATCTCGAAACCGGGGACCGGCGCTTCATGCTCGCCCGTGACCACCTCCAGCTGCGTGACCAGTGCACTGTCCGGTCCCTCCCACATCCATTCCCGCATGCTCAGCACATGGGCCTCGGGTCCGGCCAGGAACGCCTCGACGGCGCCGTTGCGGCGGTTGCGTACCCAGCCGCGCAACCCCAGCAGGCGCGCGCGGTCCGCACAGGCAGCGCGGTAGCCGACACCCTGCACGCGGCCCTGTACGGTAACGATCACTTGCGCAATAACGGACATGGCGGGCCTCCGGTGCAACACGGCAGGAGATGTGTTGGGTAAAACATGACAAACCGACGCTGTCGCATCTCTGTCACATTTCTGGAATGTGACGTCGTCAGACTGACAACCGCGCGGCGGGCTCTGACGTTACGCAAGGTAAACTAGGCGGCTTGCCGCCGAGTGCCAAGCGACGCTTGCGCAAAAGCACTGCGCCCAGCCCCGTAGTACGCCATGCCATGTATTGCGCCTGGGCCTTTGGCTTGAGGCGCCCGAATTTCGTCCGCGGTTTCCGTCCCGGTTATCCAAGATGCAGCAGAACGACAACGAAACCACCATCCGGGGCCGTTTGGGTACCACCTTCGGTACCAACTTTGGCGTCAACTTCGGCCACCTGCTGACGGCGCCGCCCAACCGGTTTGACCTGGCGCTGCTGCCGATCATCCTGGCCGCCATCGTGCTCGTGGCCTATGCCGCCAAGCAGATGAACGTGCCCTACACGCCCGGCGAGCACCTGGACGTGAGTCTGGACATCATTGAGCTGCCCTATTACCTGCTGCGCACCAGTATCCGGATGCTGCTGGCGCTGGGCGCGTCGCTGGCGTTTTCGTTTGCGTTTGCCGCCATCGCTTCCAAAAACCGCACGGCTGAGAAGGTGATGGTGCCGGCGCTGGACATCCTGCAATCGATTCCGGTGCTGGGTTTTCTGTCGATCACGGTCACGGGGTTCATCGCGCTGTTCCCGGGCAACCTCGTCGGCGTGGAATGCGCGGCCATCTTCGCCATCTTCACGTCGCAGGCGTGGAACATGGCGTTCTCGTTGTACCAATCGTTTCGCACCATCCCGACCGACCTGGAAGAAGCCGCCACAGTGTTCCGCCTGTCCAAGTGGCAGCGCTTCTGGCGCCTGGAAGTGCCGTTCGCCATGCCGGGCCTGCTGTGGAACATGATGATGTCGATGTCGGGCGGCTGGTTCTTCGTGGTGGCGTCGGAAGCCATCTCGGTGTCGGGCCACGACATCAAGCTGCCGGGCATCGGCTCGTACATCTCGCTGGCGATCCAGCAGCAGAACCTGCCGGCCATCGGCTGGGCCATCCTGGCCATGCTGATCGGCATCATCCTGTACGACCAGCTGCTGTTCCGCCCGCTGATTGCCTGGGCAGACCGCTTCCGCTTCGACACGATGTCGTCGGAGCGCGAGCCGCAATCGTGGCTGCTTGACCTGCTGCGCCGCTCTGAGTGGGTCAAGGCCCTGCTTGAGCGTACCGCCGCGATGGCCGAGCGCACGCTGTCCTGGGGTGCCGAACGCACGCGGCCCACGGCTGCTGGCAGCAATGGGTTCCTGCCGCGCTTCCCGTGGTCGCACCGCATCGCCGATGTCGTCATCATCCTGGCTGCGCTGGTGGCGGTGGCGCACGTGCTGCAGTTCGTGCGCTCCGAGGTGGGCTGGGCCGAGGTCGGCCACGTCTTCTGGCTCGGCTTCCTGACCATGGTGCGCGTGATCCTGCTGATCGCGCTGGCCGCGCTGGTGTGGGTGCCGATCGGCATCCGCATCGGCCTGAACCCGAACGTGGCGCGCATCGCGCAGCCGGTGGCGCAGTTCCTGGCGGCGTTCCCCGCCAACCTGATGTTCCCGCTGGCGGTGATGCTCATCGCGCGCTTCGCGCTCAACCCGGAAATCTGGCTGAGCCCGCTGATGATTTTCGGCACGCAGTGGTACATCCTCTTCAACGTGATTGCCGGCGCGTCGGCCATCCCGACCGAACTGAAACTGGCCGCCCGCAACTTCGGCCTGCGCGGCTGGCTGCTGTGGAAGCGCTTCCTCATCCCCGCCGTGTTCCCCAACCTGCTCACCGGCTTGGTGACGGCCGCCGGCGGCTCGTGGAACGCCAGCATCGTGTCGGAATACGTGTCCTGGGGCGATCGCACGCTGGTGGCAACGGGCCTGGGCAGCTACATCGCCGAGATGACATCGAAGGGCGACTTCCCGCGCATTGCACTCGGGATTGCCGTGATGAGCCTGTTCGTGGTCGGCTTCAACCGGCTGCTGTGGAACCGCCTGTACGACATCGCGCAAGAGCGCACCCGCCTGTAAGAACATGCTCATGATCCTGCTGCGCACCCGATCTTGACCCTGCGATGCTCGCCGTACTCATGTACGGCTGCGCGTCTCGGGCCAACCTCGGGGCGCTCGCTACGGATCCTGGGCACGTTCCAAGACGACCTATTTAGCTGAGAACACACATGGTTACCACCAGCACCCATAGCCAGAGCGCTGAAAGCGTCATGGAGCTGCGCGGCGTCTCGAAGATCTTCCGCACCGCAGACCACACAGACCGTGCCGTGCTCGAAGGCGTGGACCTCAACCTGCGCCAGGGCGAGATCGTCGCCATGCTGGGCAAATCGGGCTCGGGCAAATCGACGTTGCTGCGCATCATGGCAGGCCTGGTGCGCGCCGATCGCGGGCAGGTGCTGTTTCGCGGGCGTGAATACTCCGGCCCCGTGCAGGGCATTGCGATGGTGTTCCAGTCGTTTGCGCTGTTCCCGTGGCTGACGGTGCAGCAGAACGTCGAGCTGGGCCTGGAAGCGCAAGGCGTGGCCAAGGCCGAGCGGGAAGAACGCGCTGAACAGGCCATCGACCTGATCGGCCTGTCGGGCTTCAACAGCGCCCTGCCCCGCGAACTCTCTGGCGGCATGCGCCAGCGTGTGGGCATTGCGCGCGCGCTGGTGACCGAGCCCGACCTCTTGCTGATGGACGAAGCGTTTTCCGCGCTCGACGTGCTGACCGGCGAGAACCTGCGCGACGAAATGCTCGACCTCTGGGAAGACCGCCGCACCAACATCAAGAGCATCCTCATCGTCTCGCACAACATTGAAGAAGCGGTGATGATGGCCGACCGCATCGTCATCCTCTCGAGCGATCCGGGGCGTATCCGCGCCGAGGTGCGCGTGCCGTTCCCGCGCCCGCGCAACCGGGATTCCGCCGCCGTGCGC
Organism: Ralstonia sp. 22086; assembly: GCF_052045975.1. Taxonomy (NCBI): domain Bacteria; kingdom Pseudomonadati; phylum Pseudomonadota; class Betaproteobacteria; order Burkholderiales; family Burkholderiaceae; genus Ralstonia; species Ralstonia sp. 22086. Next base: position 290,505 of record NZ_JBQEPZ010000005.1, read on the forward strand.
AACCTCATCGACGAGGTGTACGGCCTCATGACCTCGCCGGAGCGCGTGGGCGTGCACGTGGGCGTGGAGCCCGCAGCCGAGCAGCTTGCCTACCGCCTGCCCGATGCCGAGATCGGCCAGATGGAGGCCATTCTCGACCTGCTGGTCGAGGCGCCATTCAACGGCCGTGCCGACCTTCCGCACCTGGCAGAAGAAGCCGGTGTGACCGACGACGATCTGCTGCCCGCGTGCGAAGCGCTTGCCCTGCTGCAACTGGCCACCATCGAACGCGGCGACATCATCGTCACGCCGTTCGGCAAGACCTACATGGAAACCGAACCGCCCGAGCGCAAGGTGCTGTTCGGCCAGAAGCTGCTGGAGCGCGTCGCCCTGGCCGCGCACATCCGCGCCGAGCTGGACGCTAACGAAGACGGCGAGATCCGCGAAGAGCACGTGCTGCGCGAGCTGGAGGCGTACCTCAAGCCCGAAGAAGCCGAGCGCGTGCTCAAGATCGGCATCGAATGGGGCCGCTACGGCGAGGTGTATGAGTACGTCTACAACACCGGCATGCTGACCCTGCCCCGGGAAGAGCGCGAGGAACGTGAAGAGCGTGAGGCGCAGGAAGGTGGGGATAATGCGGGCTGAGGTAGCCGTGAGCAGCAATAGCGCTCGCCCCGTGTTCCACGGAACACCCCACTGCACGTGCATGAGCAAACTCTGATCTGTTCTGCCTCTGCCGCCCATTGCTTCAATAGGCGGTGGCGCCGTATTCGCGGTGCTGCTTTTGTGCCATGCGAGAAAGCGGCCGAGGACTGGGACCCCCGGCGGTAACCGACAAGGACTAAGGACAAGTACTTGCCGCCACTCTCGTGTGGCCGCTCCCCTTTATGGGCGAACCCGGTAAGGACGGCTTTACATCGGCTTTACACCGATCGAGCGCTACCGCTCACGTTCCAGCCTTGCTTGTACTCGCCCACCCTCTCCCCGCGTGGCGACCTTCCTCAAGCGTGCTGAACAGCGACCATCGCGTTCACGACGGCCTTCGCCAAGATCAGAACCACAACGATTGCGTTTGGAACCCTCCCCATGGCGTTCGGAACCCAATGGGATGGCGTTCAGAACGCGATAGGGTCGCGTTTCAGACGCATCAGATTCGGTTCTGAACCTCATACATGGCGTTCCGAACGCCAAATGTCGGGCCACAAACGTCATGCATGACGTACTGAACGTGGAGGTGTCGCGTTCGAAACTGCATCGACGTGGTTCCGGACACGGTCTGCATCAGCATTTTCTGAAAAGCGCTGGCTGGCATTGCGTACGGCGTGGGCAGCGTCCACTCTCGCGCAGTCATGCCCCTGAGGCATGACGCTGCCAACCCGTAACAGAGGAATGTGATGTCGCAAAACCTGATTTCATTTCAGATCAGTGCAACCGATCTGGCCGCCGTGGACGGCGCGCTGAAGACGCTGGAAGACAAGCTCACCGGCTTGATCGACCTGACCATCGAACAGCGTCGGTTTCTGACCAAGATGGGCGGCAAATCCGAAGCGTTTGCCCGCACGGCGGTCGAGGTGCTCGGTGCCAACCCAAACGTGCTGCCCGCCAACTTCAACATTGCAGAGCTGCGCCGCGATCTGGCGGCGTTCGACCTGTTGCGCAGCCGCGTGATGCGCCTGGGCCGCATTCACGAACGGATGGCCGATTCGCAACTGGCGCTGGGCAGCGACGTAATGAACGCTGCCTTGGAGGGGTATGCCTTCCTCAAGGTGGCCGGCCACGGTGAGGGGCTGGATGCCGCCCGCAAGGAACTGTCGGTGCGATTTGCCAAACCGTCGAGGAAAAAGGAGGACGCGGTAGGCGTGGAGTAAGGCTCCCTGCGCAAGGAAAACCGCCGCAAGGCGGTTTTCTGCTGTATCCGACCGAAGAATCTAAAGAGGGGCACTCGAAATGAGCACGTCAGACAAGAAGATACATCTCTAGTGCGGGATGAAATTGAGACTGATTAAGGCGATTTTTATCCTATTTGTCATTGCTCTTGTTGCTCAGTACGCTTTCTTTGTCAGAAGTCGGATATATGCGAATGAGTGCAGAAAAGAGGTGGATGACCTTCGTCGATATATTGGCGAGGTTTGCTATCTTCCTTATCGAGACGGTGCGTTGTTCAGGCTGTATGACGCAAAAACAAATAAGCTAGTCGCGGAGAGGACATATAGTGATATCTACCCCCAAATGCTCTTTGATGGTGACCGTGTTTATTACCATCTTGGAGTCTCTCCTGAGGAGTACGTGCCGCTGCCGCCGACATTGCTAGATCGCCTCAGAGCCAAGCTCCCATGACCAAAAAGTGGTGAGGCGCTGAGCCTGCTGCGACGGGCCACAATCGAACGCGGCGTAAGTGCGCGTTGCCGCTGACATAAGAAGAGCCGCTCGATGCGGCTCTTTTTTCATCGTCACTACAGTTTGTAACCCTCGTCAACGTTGCCGCGAACCACGTCGTTTTGCGTGGGCAGGCATCGATTCTCGCAAGCCCGCTCGCTCCAGCCTTCCCTCGCCAGCCGTCCTTTGCCGTCCCGTCCCGGAGGTCGAAATGCGTCGCGCGTACGTTCGAACGTTGTTAGCCGTTTCGCTGGCCGTCGGTGCAGGCTTCGGCCTGGTGCATGCAGCCCGCGCCTGCGAGATCCCTGCCCCAGTGCGGACGATCGATCCCCCAGGCTTTTACGACGACGCAGCGGGCTATGCGCGCGACGTGAAACCAATGCGCAATTTCATCGCGCACCTCAACGCCTCAGCCGACAAGGGCGATTGGACCTGCGCCCTGGCCCAGCTTCGAACCTGGGCCGATGCCGATGCGCTGATGGGCAAGATTTCCGGCTATCAGGGCCACTACGAGCGGTCGTGGGCGGGAACGGATTTCGCCATGGTGCTGCTGCGCATGCCGAGCGACATCCGCAAGCGAAACCAGGCGCAGCTCGATGCCATCGCACCGTGGCTCGAACGCATTGCGATCGCCACCCGCAACGCCGAGGCGATCAATCATCTGCATAACAACCTGGTGTATTGGGCCGGCCTCAACCTGATTGCCATCGGCACCGCAACCGACAACAGCGACCTGATCAACTCCGGACTCCTGCGCGTTCGCGAGGGCATTCGCGATATCGGCCCCGACGGCGCACTCGTACGTGAGATCAAGCGCGGTGATCGCGCGTTGCACTACCACACGTTCGCGCTCATTCCGTTGGTGTTTGCCGCAGAGCTGGTGCAGCGGCGGAATATCGATCTGTATCGAGAGAACGACCACGCCATCGGCCGCCTGGCGAACCTCGTGATCGACGCGGTGGTTGATCCGGCGAGCTTCGGAAAAATCTCGCCGATCAAGCAGGCGCTGTTTCCGTGGACCTTCCAGGATGAGCTGTGCTGGTTGGAGCCCTACTACGCCCACGTGCGAGACCCGCGGCTGCCTGCGCTGATTGCACCGCGCCGCCCGTTTTCTGAATGGCGGCTCGGCGGCAACGTTACGGCGGTGTGGGGCGCGGAGCTGCCCGGCCGCTGAGGGGGGCGGTGTTGTGTGGAATCCCGCTACCCACAAGCGCGCAACCGCGACCCCAGCCCACCGCCAGGCTTCCTCATGAGAAGACTCTCGACCGTCGGCTTGTTGCGCGAACTGTCCCGCGTTGCTTCCGACATGGCGCTGGTCTCCGCGCTGATGTAGGAACCTCTACAACATTGCAGCGGTTATGACGCGCGCCTATCCTGCCGTCATGACCGCCTCCCCCGATTCCTGGCTGCTGCTGATCGTCAGCCTGCCGACTGCCCGAGCGACCGCGCGCATGCGTATCTGGCGCGCCATCAAGGCCATCGGCTGTGCGGCCTTGCGTGATGGCGTCTACCTGCTGCCTGCGCGTGCGGAACACGCGGCGCAGCTCAACGAACTGGCAGACGAGACGTTGCAGGAAGACGGCCAGGCCTGGGTACTGCGCGTGCAGGCCAGCGATGCGGCGGAAGACGCGGCCTACCGCGCCCTCTTCGACCGCACGCCCGACTACGCCGAGTGGCTGGCCGAGCTGTCTGAAGCACGCAAGACGCTTCCCGAGCTGCCCAGCGCCGAGCGCAACCGGCTGCTGCGCCGCCACGCCCGCGCCTACGAGGCCATCCGCAAGATCGACTTTTTCTCCAACGAAGCGACCGTGCGCGCCGATGCGCAATGGCGCGACTTTGCTGCGGCGGCCGAAGCCACGCAATCGCCGGGCGAACCGCGCGCCGCTTCCGGCGGCATCCCGCGCCGTGATCGCACGCAGTACCAAGGCCGCCTTTGGGCAACACGTCGGCACCTGTGGGTGGACCGCGTTGCCAGCGCCTGGCTCATCCAGCGCTTCATCGATCCGCACGCGCGCTTCCTGTGGCTCGACAGCCCGGCCGATTGCCCCGCCGATGCGCTCGGCTTCGACTTTGACGGTGCCGCCTTCACGCATGTGGGCGAGCGCGTTTCGTTCGAGGTGCTCATCGCCAGCTTTGGGCTGGACGACGATGCGGGACTCGCGCACGTAGGCGCCATGGTCCATGCGCTCGACGTGGGCGGCGCGGCCACGCCTGAAGCCGGCGGGTTCGAAGCCATCATGGCGGGCGCCCGCAAACGGCTGGCCGATGACGATGCGCTGCTCGCAGAGATCGGCACCGTGCTCGATTCGCTGTACGTGCACTTTTCCGCCAGCCGGAAGCCATGACCGCTCTCACCCGTTGCAGGTAGCTCATGAACAATGCCCCCGAACGCCCCACCTACACGCTGCGGCAACTGCTGCTGTATTTCCTGCGGCTTGGCGCACTCGGCTTTGGTGGCCCGGTGGCGCTTGCCGGCTACATGCGCCGCGACCTGGTGGAAACGCGCCAGTGGATCACCGAGGCGGACTACAAGGAAGGCCTTGCGCTCGCCCAACTCGCGCCCGGGCCGTTGGCTGCGCAACTGGCCATCTACCTCGGCTACGTGCACTTCCGCATCGTTGGGGCCACGCTGGTCGGCATTGCGTTCGTGCTGCCTTCATTCCTGATGGTGGTGGCGCTGGGCTGGGCCTATGTGCACTTCGGCGGGCTCACGTGGATGCAGTCGGTGTTCTACGGCGTGGGCGCCGCGGTGATCGGCATCATCGCGATGAGCGCGCACAAACTCACCACCAAGAGCGTTGGCAAAGACAAGCTGCTGTGGGCCGTCTACCTGTTGCTGGCGGCAGTGACCGTGTTGACTGAATCCGAAGTGGCGTGGCTGTTTCTGGCGGCTGGCGTTCTGGTGTGGTTCTGGCGTGCGCCGCCCAAGTGGCTGCGCCAGGGCCGCATCAACGCGGTTGCCCTCGCACCCGTCGCGGCCGCCAGTGGTTTGTTGAGCGCAGTCGATTCACCTCTGCTTGCGCAGCTTGGCGCGTTCTTCGCCAAGGCCGGTGCGTTCGTATTCGGCTCGGGGCTCGCCATCGTGCCGTTCCTTTACGGCGGCGTGGTCACGGAGCACCACTGGCTCAACGATAAGCAATTCGTCGACGCGGTGGCCGTGGCGATGATCACGCCCGGCCCGGTGGTCATCACCGTTGGCTTTATCGGCTATCTGGTGGCGGGGCTGCCCGGCGCGTGCGTGGCCGCGCTGGGCACGTTTCTGCCGTGCTACCTGTTCACCATCCTGCCGGCGCCGTACTTCAAGAAATACGGCAAGCTGCCCGCCATCCTGGCCTTTGTCGATGGCGTAACGGCAGCGGCCGTGGGCGCCATTGCCGGCGCGGTGATCGTGCTGGCCAAGCGCTCCATCGTCGATGCGCCGACGGCACTCTTGGCCGTGGCCACCGTGTTGCTGCTGGTGACGTTCAAGAAGCTTCCCGAACCGGTGATTGTGGCGGGGGCAGCCTTGCTGGGCCTGGCGCTGTATCCGCTGCTGCATCGCTGATACACGATCGGCGCCCCCTGTCGCGCGCCGCAATATCTTCGGCGCGCCGCAAGCGTTTGCAACCCAAATGGGTGAGACCACACCCGCCCAAGCAGCGTTACGATTGGTTTCAATTCGACCAAAGTGCGTGCCATGGCCGGGACTATGCTTCGGGCACCCCCAAACTGAGGAGACAACCATGAAAACAACTTATCGGAACATCCTCCTTGCATTGCCCCTGCCATTCCTCATCGCTGCATGCGGCGGCGGGGATGGCGGTACGGCTGCCGGCACGGGCACCCTCCATGTCTCGATGACGGACGCACCGTCCTGCGGTTTTGATCACGTCTACGTCACCGTCAACAAGGTGCGCGTGAACGCCAGCGCGTCAGCCGCCGACACCGACGCCGGCTGGACCGACATCGCGTTGGCCACGCCGCAGAAGGTCGATCTGCTATCGCTCACCAACGGCGTGCTGACTGACCTCGGTACGGCCCCGCTGCCCGCCGGGCAATATCAGCAGTTGCGCCTGGTGCTGTCTCCCAATCAGGGCAACACACTAGCCAATTCCGTGGTGGTGACGGGCTCGTCGACCGAGCAGGCGCTGGCCACCCCGAGCGCCGCACAGAGCGGCTACAAGATCATCCAACCCTTCACGGTGCAGCCCAACACGCTGGTCGATCTGGTGCTGGATTTCAATGCCTGCAAATCGATCGTGCAGCAGGGCAATGGCGGCTACAGCCTCAAGCCGGTCGTCACGGCAACACCCACAGTGGTGAGCGGTTCGATTACCGGCTACGTGCCCACCGCACAGGCCGGCACCACGGTGTATGCCGAACAGAACGGCCAGGTCATCCGCGGCACGGTGGCAGACGCCACGGGCAAGTTCGTGCTGTCGCCGCTGGTGCAGAGCAGCACCAATGGTGCGTATGACGTGGTGATCGTCGATAACGCGCTGCCGACCGGCCATGCCACCGGCATCATCCGCACCGTGCCTGTCACGGCCAGCACGACGACCACGGTCTCCACCACGGGCGCGCCGATCACGCTGCCGGCCTCCACCACCAATACCGCCTCCGGCACGGCCACCGCATCGGCGCAGGCCACGTTGCGCGCGCTGCAAACGGTGAACTCGGTGTCGTACGAGATCACCTCGACCAATGCCAACCTCGATACCGGCGCGTACTCGCTGGCATTGCCCGCAGCCGCGCCGTTGGTCGGCACGTACAGCGCGACGCTGCCGATCGCGCTGTCGGCGGTGTCGGCATCTGCCGGCCAGTATTCGGTGCAGGCCACCAGTGCAACGGGCGCCACGCTGAGCAATCCGGTCAATGTTTCGGCCGGCAGTCAGACCGGGGTCAACTTCAGTTTCTAACCAGGGAAAAAAGGGGCGGAGCCCGCCCCTCACAACACAATGAAGAACATCATCCTCATCCTGTCTTTGGGTGCGTCGCTGCTGGGCGGTTGCGTCTACGTGCCGGTCGATGGTCCGGTCGCACGCCCGCAAGGTGGCCCGGGCAATGGCTTCTGCCCGCCTGGACAGGCGAAGAAGGGCAATTGCTGAGCCTTTGACCTCAGCGCTCGCGCAACAAAAAAGCCGGTCTGCGTGACCGGCTTTTTCTTTGCCGCGTTGCGGTGCTTACTTGCCCTTGCCCGCGTGTTTGTGCTGCGTGGATTTGCCATGCTGATGCGCACGGTCTGCCGCACGCGCCTTGCCTTTATCGCGGTCCAGGCTGTCGGGGCCGTTGGTGTTCGACATGCCGCGGCTGCTCATATGTGCTGCAGAACCACCACCGGCATTGCCCTTGGCCTGCGCCGACAGCGAAACGGTGCACAGCGCTGCCATTGCGGCCGCCACCATCCATTGTGCTCGGGTCATCTGCTTCCTCCTCCTGGTTTTTGGTTCCACCGATTCTAGGCAGGCACAGATGAGAATGTGCGTTTCAGTGCAACCAAACGTAACCACCATCGCGAGCGTGCAGCACTATGGGGCCAGGGCCTCTGGGTCTGACCTCATTTCCACTTGGCGCCAATCTCCGCCAACCCCGCCTGCTGCAAATCCTCCGCACTCATCACGATGCGGAACTCGCAGTCTGCGTTGAACAGCAGGAACCACGGCTCGGCCAGCGCGGGAATGTGCGAAGCCGATTCCACGTTCACGATGAGCACCGCGCCGCGATGGCCGTTCTGCTCGGTGAAGTACACCGCCTCGGGCTTGCTTTCGGCCATCACGCGCGGGATCAGCTCGGCGATGGAACCATCGCGCACGTAGGTGTTGAAGGGTTCGTGCGGGATCCGCACGTTCACGAGCATGCGCATGATTTGCCTCCTGGGTGATGGCCAGGGCAAGCGCCGCGGCAGGGCCGCCACGGCCATGCATGGCCGAACACCGTAGGTATAGAACGGGCGCCGCGTTAGCGTTATCAGCCGTCGGCTAGGCGAGATGGCCTAGAAGCCAGGATGAGGGCGCAGCAAATCCGGCAGCGTCTGCCCCTCAATCCAGCGGCACCAGCGCCTTCGGCACGACGTATTGCTTGCCGTCGTACGCAAGCCGGTAGGTGGTGCGTTGCGGCTTGGCGTCGTGCGTCTGGCATTCGCCGGCCTTGTCGACCGTGTTGGTGGAGGAAGACTTGGTTTCCGACACCGCGATATCGGCGTAGCCGTTGTGGGTGTCCGATGTCATGGTCAGCGTGCGCTTGGTCTGCTCGAACGTGCCGGCGCAGTTGGTATCCCATTCACCGCCCCCGCTTTCCACGACAACGCCGTTCAACACCGGTTTCAGTTGATTGCCCTGCACGGTGTAGAGCCACAAAGTGGTCTCGCTGAAAGGATTGGGCCGCGAGCTGCCCTCCTTGCCGATGCGCACACCAAACGCCATCTGCCCGGGTGCGACCACATAGCGCGCGGTATCGAAGGTGACGGACCGAATGCGCACCGCATCGTCCGACATGCGCGCGGGCAGGCGCAGACGTTGCCGGATGCTGCCGTTGGCCGTGTCGAGCACGAACAGTTCAAGGTCGCCTTCGTTACCTGCGTCAGCATCCTCCTGTTGCATCAGCGGCACCGCCATGAGCGTGAGTTCCGGGTGCGCGGGCCACGTACGGCACACCACTGCATGCGGGTTGAACGCCTCCGACAACTGGATGCGGGCGCCGTCGACCTTGTAGCCGCTGCCCGTGCGCTTCGCAGCGGGGTACGCCCGCTTGATCGCACCTCCTACCTGCGCGGTGCAGGCATCTTCAGCGGCATGGGGGGTTTGCGTGCCGAGCAGCAGGCCAGCAATGCACAGCAGATGAGATACGTTAGCGTGTTTCATGTTTGTTGATGGTGGCGTTCGTTCACTTCGGTATCGGCTCGTAATGCACCTTGCTGCGCCATTTGCCGTTGACGAGCGTTTCCTCTGTGATCTTCATCTTGTCGCCGGAATTCATCACCTCTTCGCTGTAGCGCCCGACGGCGACCGGCACATCGTGGTCGACGCGGTACGTGGTGGTCTCGTGATAACAGCAACCGCCCTTCGCAAAGGTCCGCAGACGCTTGTTTTTGGCATCGACCTCAAAGAAGCCGAGTGTCGAAAGGATCAGCGACGTCATCTCGCTGTTGCGCACAAAGCGCTGCGCCCGCGCATTGAACAGATAGACGTCATAGCTCGGGCCGCCGTAACTGCCTTCGTTGCCGGTCTGGATGCCGAAGTCTTCCTGGCCATCGAAGTTGAAATCGCCAACGTTGATCACGCCCTGGTAGTCATAAAGGTGCGCTGAGTTGACCAGCGGCCCCATGCCCCCCTTGGGCAGGGCGACGAAGACCCTCGGCAGGTTGATGACCTGGCGCACCGCGCGTTGGCCCTTGTCATGAATGACCAACTGGGCGGGGCCTTCGCAGGTGGTGTCCTCTTTGTCGCTTTGCGCCGGGCAGGCTTCGAGCATGCGCAGCACGAAGTCGTGCTGCTTCGCGATCGCCGTCAGCGGAAAGACCTGACCATTGACCGGCTCGCTTGGCTCCGGAAAAGCGGGTTGGGCTTCCAACTCGTCAATCCGCGAGCGGTATGCGGACTTCAATTCTTCCACGTCGATTTGGCCCGATGGCGCGCGCTGTTTCAGCCAATCGCGTTGCGCGGCCTTCAATTCACCGGTGTCGACACCGTGCTTGCTCAACGCAGCGCGGTACGTATCGGCCAGTTCGCTATCCAGCGCGGAGAGTTGCGCGTCAGTGCAGATGGCATGCTCGATTGGGCTGCGCGCAGCGGCGCAATCAAAACTGGCTGCATGCGCGGCCGCGGGCAACACAGCGATGGCAAAAGCGATGGCGGCAATGCCGCGAAATGGCGTCATTGGATAAACCCTTGGGGGCGGGATATGAATGTGTGCGCGATTGTGCTGGGGAATTGGGCGAAGTGGTGTGCTTTCTTTCCGCCATTTGCCGTTGCAAGCATCGTTGGCGAGAACCGCAACCGCGCGAGAACGTTACGCCGACTGCGCACGACCCCAGCGTGATGGCCGCTCAACTGGCCCCATCGTTCTTGAGCCAGAGCAAAGCAAGCATGAGGGTGCCTTCTAACATGGGCTGGCGGAGGCCATGAAAGCAACGATGTTCTGCTGTCGGCGTGCCGCATCGGTTCCAGACACGTTGATAGGAGAGCAACCATGTACAGATTCATCCGCACCGCTACCGTCAAGAATGCCGCGGTGCTGCCGTCGGCATTGGCTTTTGCGGCAGAGGTCACGGCCCACCTCAACAAGGCGTACGCGCTCAACATGCGGTTCGGCGCCGAGCAATTTGGGAGCGGCAATGTTCATTGGCACTTCGATGCCGATAGCCTCGACAAGATGCAGCAAGTGAACGAGAAACTACTGGGGGATCGGGACTACGCTGCCTTGCTCGAAAAGTACAAAGATGTCTGGGCCGAAGGCTCCATGCAGGACACCGTCGTCCGGCTGGCGTGAGATCCAAGCGCAGAAAGAATGTCCCTCTCCCGGCCCGAATGTTCGACTGACCGAGCGCTGGCCGGGCCCGCAGCGACTTCGACAGGTATTCAGCCAGTGCGGCACGGCAAGACTTTTCCTACCATGGCAAGCACCCCCGCAGCGACAACAAAACGAGGTATGCGATGGCCCTTTCTGTCTGCGCACGATGCCCGGCACAAGGCACTTACCTGCCGAACGACACACGCCATCCGGTCCGCCCTGGTCTACGTAATTTCGTAACCGCGTTATCACTCGCGGCGGCGCTGCTCCCCTTGGCCACATGGGCTGCCGACCCCGTCGACGACGCGCTGGAGCAGTGCCTGAAAACCCCACACGGCCAAACCACGGCCGGTATGACCGAGTGCACGCACACCGCGTATCAGGCCTACGACCGCCAGATGAACACGCTGTATCAGGCCGTGATGGCTAAATCCGACCCCGTATCGCGCGAGGCCATCCGCAACGCCCAACGTGCGTGGCTCGCCTATCGAAACGCCCAGAAGACCGCCGACAACGCGCCGTGGCGAGCAGACAGCGGCTCGATGGCGAGCCCCGATATCGAAGGCCTGAACGTCGAGGCGATCCGGACGCGCATTGCAGAGCTGGAGTACTACCCGCACTAGCCGGGCGGGGGAAGACTCCACTGTGGATAACCGCCCTTCCCCCTGTGAATAACTCCAGGGACAAGCGTGTTGGTTCTCCGGGGTCAGCGTGCAGACAGCACGGGAACAACTTCCCACCGTGTCGGGAGGGCCCAACGCGATCCCCCGCACTCATCCACGCAACGGCACACGCTGTCCGATGGGTTGTCCGTTCTGCAAGCCTTTGATGTCAAAGCGCTTTTGGTACTTGTCCACAGGACTTATCCACCGTTATCTACTACTACTATCTGTATACATAAAGAAGTAAACCTATAAACCCTCTGTCGGGCATCGAGCCCGTGGCTGGGTTGTGGGCAAAGCAGCATGCAGGTTCTGGCGATGGGTGGAGCAACCACCGGACGCCACCGCCCAATCTCTCGCGCAACAGCGTCAAGTGCTCCCCAAGCGGTTCCCGATATCGCAGACTGACCGCCTTGCTGTAGCTCTATATTTCGAATATATTGGAAATATGGAAGAAAACGACGTTATCCGATCCCTCGCCGCGCTGGCCCACGGCCTGCGCCTCCAAGTGTTTCGCATGCTGGTGGTCGCAGGGCCTGCGGGCATGACGCCAGGCGCGATTGCCGAACGGCTCGACGTGCCGGGCGCCACGTTGTCGTTCCACCTCAAGGAACTGACGGCCGCGCGCCTTGTGACGCAAGAGCGTGACGGCCGCAACCTGATTTACCGCGCGGCATATGACCACATGAACGCCCTGCTGGGCTTCCTGACCGCCAACTGCTGCCAGGGCGAAGCCTGCCTGGAAGCGAGCGCCACCGACTGCAAGTGCTGAAGGAGCATCCCATGAAACGATTTCACGTCCATCTCCACGTTGACGACCTGAGCAAGAGCATCGCCTTCTACTCCAAGCTCTTTGCCGCCGAGCCGACCCGCGTGGAAACCGACTATGCCAAGTGGATGCTGGATGATCCGCGCATCAACTTCGCCATCTCCACACGTGGCAATGCCCCGGGCGTTGACCACCTTGGCTTCCAAGTCGATGACGCTGCCGAACTGGCCGACCTGAAGGCCCGTGCGGAAGCCGCAGACATGGCGCTATTGGATGAAGGCGAAACCACCTGCTGCTATGCCCGCAGCGACAAGCACTGGATCACCGACCCGCAGGGCATCGCCTGGGAGCACTTCCATTCGCTCAGCAACATCCCGGTCTTCAGCGAAGACAAGAAGGAAGACGCCGCCCCGGAGGCTTCTGCCTGCTGCGCACCGCGTACCCCAAAGGGCAAGCCGATCGGCATTGCCGTGAAGTCGGGCTCCGGCTCATCCTGCTGCTAAGGGCGAACGCATGACCACCAACGTCCTCATCCTCTGCACCCACAACTCCGCACGCAGCGTGCTGAGCGAAGGGATGCTCAACCACTGGGCCAAGCAACTCGGCAAAGACGTGCGCGCCTACAGCGCCGGCAGCGCACCGAGCGGCCGCCTCAACCCATTCGCACTCGAAGCCCTCACCAACGCAGGCATCGACACCACCGGCTACCGCAGCAAGAGCTGGGACGAGTTTGTTGCGGACGGCGCCCCGCAGATGCGCATCGTCATTACCGTATGCGACAGCGCTGCAGCCGAGACCTGCCCGTATTGGCCGGGCAGCCCCGTCAAGGTGCATTGGGGCTATGCCGACCCGTCAAACGCGACCGGCGGCGACGAAGGCAAGCGCCTCGCCTTTGACCTCACACGCCAAGCCATCGGCTATCGCATGCTGCAGTTGCTGGCCCTGCCGCTCGACAGCATGAGCAATGCCGAGCTGCAAACGGCGTTGGAAGGCATCTCGCAAAACTGATCTGCACTCCGTCCAATGACTGCATCCAACGTAGCGCCGCCGGCACAGGCCGAGGCCAAGCCTTCCATCAATTTCTTCGAGCGCTACCTGACCGTCTGGGTGGCGCTGTGCATCGTTGCCGGCATCGTGCTCGGCCAGGTGCTGCCTGACGTGTTTCAGCAGATTGGTCGGATGGAATACGCTCAGGTCAACCTCCCGGTCGGGTTGTTGATCTGGGTGATGATCATCCCGATGCTGGTCAAGGTCGACTTTGGCGCATTGCATGAGGTGCGCCAGCACGTCAAAGGCATCGGCGTCACGCTTGTCGTGAACTGGCTCGTCAAACCGTTCTCGATGGCGTTTCTCGGCTGGCTCTTCATCCGCCATCTGTTTGCGCCGATGCTGCCGGCAGACCAGCTCGACAGCTACATCGCAGGCCTGATCCTGCTGGCCGCCGCACCGTGCACCGCAATGGTGTTCGTCTGGAGCCGGCTCACTGGCGGCGATCCGCTGTTCACGCTGTCGCAGGTCGCGTTGAACGACAGCATCATGGTCATTGCATTCGCGCCGCTGGTCGGCTTGCTCCTGGGCATGTCCGCCATCACGGTGCCGTGGGCGACGCTGCTGACTTCGGTCGTCCTCTACATCGTCATTCCGGTGATCCTCGCGCAGATCTGGCGCAAGGTGCTGCTCGCGAAAGGCCAATCGGCGTTCGACGCCGCAATGGCGAAGATCGGCCCGTGGTCGATCGCGGCGCTGCTGGCAACGCTGGTGCTGCTCTTCGCCTTCCAGGGCGAAGCCATCCTGAAGCAGCCGCTCGTTATTGCACTGCTGGCGGTGCCGATCCTGATCCAGGTGTTCTTCAACTCGGCGCTGGCCTACTGGCTTAACCGTGCGGTGGGCGAAAAGCACAACATCGCCTGCCCGTCTGCGCTGATCGGGGCGTCAAACTTCTTCGAACTGGCCGTCGCGGCCGCGATCAGCCTGTTTGGTTTCCATTCAGGTGCAGCGCTGGCCACCGTTGTCGGCGTGCTGATCGAAGTGCCCGTCATGCTGCTGGTGGTGCGCATCGTCAACCAGACGCAGGGCTGGTACGAGTGCCGGACGTAGCGGTACACGTTTCAATCCGGCGGTCAGCGCGCTTGAATCGCCTGGCGGGCACCCACCCCGGCCATAACGCCTGAGGCGTCAACGCGCGCCTCCTCCTCCCCCTCTCCTTCACGCTTGCGTCACGCGCGGCGCGTACTACTCTTTACGAGGCCCCGCGCTGCCCGTTTGCCCGCGTCGCGCACGGCCCGTACGACCTGATCCACAGGCTGCTTCCTCATCGGCCCGGCCAGCCACCTGCCCCCCGGAGAGAAAGCCATGCGAAAACTGTTTGCCGCCGTCGCGCTCATGCTGGCCATGACGCCCTTTGCGCAAGCGCAGGTCAAGCCCTATCCACCCGGCTTCCGGCACCAGAACATCCAGACTGACGGGGCCACGCTGTTTGTGCGCGTAGGCGGCAGCGGCCCGGCGGTGGTGTTGCTGCACGGCTTTGGCGACACGGGCGACATGTGGGCGCCGCTGGCCGCCGAGCTGGCCCGCACGCACACCGTGGTGGTGCCGGATCTGCGCGGCATGGGGTTGTCGTCGCACCCCGAAGGCGGCTACGACAAGCGCACGCAGGCTGCAGACGTCCGCGCCGTGCTTACCCAGCTGAACATCGACCAGGCCGATGTGGTCGGCCACGACATCGGCACCATGGTGGCGTTTGCCTACGCGGCGCGCTATCCGGACAAGACCACGCGGCTGGTCGTCATGGACGCCCCCGTGCCGGGCGTGCCGCCGTGGGAGCAGATCGTCCGCTCGCCCAAGCTCTGGCACTTCTCGTTCGGCGGCCCCGATGCCGAGCGGCTCGTCAAAGGCCGCGAGCGCATCTACCTCGACCGCTTCTGGAATGAGTTTGCCGGCACCCCCTCCAAGATCGACGAAGCCACGCGCGTCCACTACGCCCGCCTCTACGCCAAGCCGGGCGCCATGCATTCAGCGTTTGCGCAGTTCCTGTCGATCCCGCAAGACGCGGAAGACAACCAGAAATCCATCGCCACCAAGCTGCCCATGCCGGTGCTCGCCATCGGCGGCGCCAAGTCCTTCGGCGAGAACGAAGCCATCGTCATGCGCAACGCCGCCACCAACGTGCAGGAGCTGGTGATTCCGGATGCGGGGCATTGGTTGATGGAGGAGCAGACGCAGGCTACGGTGAATGCGGTTGTTAAGTTTTTGGCGCAGTAGCGTCGGCCTTCTGCATTTTCTTTATTGGTGTTTCACGCATCTCAACGAAAGGAGTTTCCAATGCAGCCAGTCGTCCGAGTTTCGATTCTGCGGTGCCCGCCAGACAAGTTTGCCGAGATGCGGCAGATGATGAACGACCTCGAACCCGTGCTCCGGCCCGGTATCGAAGCCATGCGGGGGTTGGTCGCGTTTTATGTGGGCGAAGACGAGTCGACATCGTCGCTATCGAACGTGAGCCTGTGGACTGACCTCGACGCGGCCAAGCAACTCGATACGTTCCGGCCGATGCTGGATTCGGGCAAGCCCTTTATCGACAAGGGCGGCACGTTTGAGCGGCCGATCATGAACTACCTGCCGATGTGGGAGTTGAAGCCGGTGGAGAGGGTTTGAGGGCTTGCAGGCACCATGGCATTCCCGCCCGTCACGGGAATGCGTCAATCTGTTGTTATTGGCTGTAGCCACGCCGCTCTATGGCGGCTAACACATCCCACGTCTGCGGATCGACATCGCGGCCCCCGAGCGACATCGATACGTACGCATCAATCGCATCCATAAAGCCTTTGATAAAAGCCGGCGGGAACGCGTGTGCAGAGAGGTGTTGAAGCTGCTCACGCAGCATGCCTGGGCGGCATTGGCCGTGTGTGCACATGGCGGTGCGCGTGCGCTTGAGATACGCCTGTGCTGCGATGGCGCCGTTCAGGTACGTGCGGTTCTTGGTGAGCCTGCCTGTGTCGGAGGACGTGGGCGTCGGGCTAGATGGTGCTTGGGGTGGGGATGGATAAGACGCGGGGCGGTGCCCGCTTTTGACAGATGGCATGTCGGCCTCTCTAAGTTGCATCAGAGGCTCGCCATCTCGTTGCTACACGGGGTGGCGGGCCTGACGGCGGGGGTAGCAAACCGGCCCTTAGAGAACGACCGGCAGACCCGAAGGTCTCCCCGCCCGGCCCGCCATGAAAAACACAAGCGAACGAAGGCGGACCGTCGCTGGCGCGACAGTCTCTCTAAGGATGCTATGCGGGTTGCTACGCCCGGCTGCCGTTGGTGCGGCAGCGGGGGAATTATAGCGATGGGGGCCCGTTCCAACTTCTGATTCTGTGCGTTGACGTCAGGGCCATTCCAGGGCGCTAGCGCAACAGACGATCGCTCGCGCGCACTCCACGCAGGCGCATCCAGAGACGGCTTGACGTGCATCAACGGCGCATTTCCTCCGTCCTCTACATTGGCAGTGTGATATCTGGAGCAAATAACACTCAAGGATGGTCATCATTTCAAACACCGGACGGCCCCTTATTGCAACCGCCTCGACCGCCGTCGTATGCATGTGGGCTTCTCTGGCGCTCGCTGCGGGCCCATCGAGCTGTAACGGCTGTGCAGCAACGCAATGCCGACTTTGATGCCCAGCATGAGTAGCGGAATGGGCGGCATGATGTCGAAGTAGGTAGATGGTCGAGTCGCGCAGTGCTGCGCTGGCGCAACGCTCACCGTTGACCCTCCCCGCATGGGAGGGTTTATCGTTTCCTGAGCACCGGAAACGCATGTTGCCCCTCAAGCTAGTGCATTTGGCAGCATGCGAACTGATAGGAGCCGATGTCGATGGAAGAGCACCGCCACATCCACGCAGCCGAGCACGATCACACGCACTCGCATGGTCGGCACGCCGGTCATCGCCTTGACGGACAAAAAGACACTGCCGTGCCCGTCCGCGCGGAGTCCACAACAGGCACCGTCTACACGTGCCCAATGCATCCTGAAATCCGGCAGGACCGCCCAGGGAATTGCCCGATCTGCGGCATGACGCTGGAGCCGGTCATTCCGGAGTTGGGCGAAGAAGAGAACCCGGAACTTATCGACTTCCAGCGCCGCTTTTGGTGGACGCTGCCGCTCACCATTGCAGCGTTCATCCTCGCGATGTTCGGACACCGATACGGCTGGATGGATGCTTCGCAACAAAGCTGGGTCGAGCTGGTCCTGTCGACACCCGTGGTGCTGTGGGCGGGTTATCCCTTCTTCCAGCGGTGCGCACGTTCGTTCATGCATCGCAGTCCGAACATGTGGACGCTGATCGGGTTGGGAACCGGAGCCGCATATATCTACAGTGTGGTCGCGACCGTGGTGCCGGGTGCGTTTCCTGAAACGTTCACCGACCATGGCCGGATTGGCGTCTACTTTGAAGCGGCCGCGGTCATCATCTCCCTCACGCTGGTGGGCCAACTGTTGGAACTGAAGGCGCGGTCGCAGACGTCTGCCGCCATCAAATCACTGCTTGGCCTTGCTCCCAAGACAGCCCGGCGCATCAACGCGGACGGCACCGAAGCCGATGTACCGTTGAGCCATGTACACGTTGGCGACCGGCTGCGCGTGCGACCGGGCGAGAAGGTGCCCACCGACGGTATCGTTGTCGAAGGCACAAGCTCGCTCGATGAATCCATGATTACCGGCGAGCCCATCCCCATTACCAAGCGGGTGGGTGACCACGTCATTGGCGCGACGATGAACACGGCGGGAAGCTTGATCATCGAATCCGAGAAAGTGGGATTCCAAACCGTCCTTTCGCAGATCGTCCAGATGGTTGCGCAGGCTCAGCGCTCCAAGGCGCCCATGCAGCGCATGGCGGACAAGGTCGCGGGCGGTTTCGTTGTCGCTGTGGTGGCCGTTGCCGTGCTGACCTTCTTTGCCTGGGGCTTCTTTGGGCCGCAGCCAAGCTGGGTGTATGGCCTCATCAACGCGGTTGCCGTGCTGATCATCGCCTGTCCATGTGCGCTGGGTCTTGCCACACCAATGTCGATCATGGTGGCGAGCGGCAAGGGCGCATCGAACGGTATCTTGTTTCGGGATGCCGCCGCCATCGAGAACCTGCGCAAGGTTGACACCCTGGTGGTCGACAAGACGGGAACGCTCACCGAAGGCAAGCCTGCTTTTGAACGCAGTGTGGGCGCCAACGGTTTTGACGACGTGGAAGTGCTTCGCTTGGCGGCCAGTCTGGATCAAGGCAGTGAACACCCATTGGCTGCGGCGATTGTGGAGGCTGCCAGAGGGCGCGGACTGCCTTTGCAGAACGCAGATCACTTCGAATCCAGCAGCGGCATTGGCGTACGCGGTTCTGTCGCCGGCAAGAAGCTGGCGCTGGGTAATACGGTGTTGATGGAACAAGAACGCATCGATTCAGCTCCGCTGGCCCACGCCGCAGACGAGCTACGCGCCCGAGGCGCGAGTGTTATGTACCTAGCCGCAGACGGCAGGCTTGCTGGTCTGCTTGCCGTCTCCGACCCGGTCAAGCCGACAACGGCGGAAGCGTTGGCGCAATTGAAGGAAGCGGGCATTCGTGTGGTGATGGCCACTGGTGACGGCACGGCAACCGCCAGAGCGGTCGCTCAATCGCTGGGCATCGACGAATTTCACGGGGAAGTCAGGCCCGCCGACAAATTGGCACTCGTGACGAAGCTTCAAAGCGAAGGCCGGACGGTCGCCATGGCCGGCGACGGGATTAACGATGCGCCCGCGTTGGCAAAGGCCGATGTCGGTGTTGCCATGGGCACGGGCACGGATGTCGCCATGAATAGCGCGCAGGTCACGCTCGTGAAGGGGGATCTGCGCGGCATCGCACGGGCGCGGAACCTGTCCGAGGCAACGATCGCCAACATGAAGCAAAACCTTGGGTTTGCGTTTGTCTACAACGCCCTGGGCGTGCCGCTTGCCGCTGGTGTTCTCTACAGCGCAACCGGGTTGCTGCTGTCACCCATGATCGCAGCGCTGGCGATGAGCCTGAGTTCAGTCTCGGTGGTATCGAATGCTCTGCGTCTGCGTCGGCTAACTATTTAACTCCGGCAGCAGTTGCCATGCTGCCGCGCCAAGCCACCGATTCAATTTTCTGGCGGAAGCTTTGCGCTCAGCCAAGCGAAGAAGGTCGCCGCAACAAGCGCCCAGACCCCAAGGATGACATCGGCATGGGCCGTGCTCCCGAGCGTTGCTTTTCCACTCTGCAGTGTGTGGAAATCGATGCCATGGAACAGCGCCGTCATGAACTGCATGAACGGCTCTGGAAATGCGTACCAGACCATCTTGGCGGGGCGCGGAAACAGGAATTGACCCCGATCAACACGGCAGCCAATGACGTGTTCCCATGCGATACGACATTCACCGAGCCCTTTCTTGCTCGGGCGGTAGCTGCCGTATCCGATCAGTCGCTGAAGTCTCTATCCCCGAGAGAGGCTAGGTCGGGAATGAAGCCGCCGCATCGGGATAGCCGTGGTTTCGTTGTCCTGATTTAGAGGCCGGAAGGCGAGCAGCCTGGGGCTTTCCTTTGGCCACAGCCGACTTCACTGCGCCCTACCCGCTCCGGCATTCCCGCCCGTCACGGGAATGCGTCAATCCGTTGTTATTGGCCGTAGCCACGCCGCTCAATGGCAGCTAATACATCCCACGTCTGCGGATCGACATCGCGCCCCCCGAGCGACATCGATACGTAGGCATCAATCGCATCCACAAAGCCTTTGATGAAGGCCGGTGGAAATGACTGCGTCGAGAACACTTGAAGTTGTTCGCGCAGCATGCCCGGCCGGCATTGGCCGTGTGTGCACATGGCGGTGCGCGTTCGCTTGAGATACGCCTGTGCTGCGATGGCGCCGTTCAGGTAGGTACGGTTCTTGGTCAGCCTGCCTGTGTCGGAGGACGTGGGCGTTGGGCTGGGTGGTGCTGTTGGGGGAGATGGGTAAGACGCGATTCTCCGCGCCGTCTGCTCACTGGTAGACATAAGGACCTCTCGGAGATGGTGAAAGGCCCGACTTTCGTCGCTAAACGAGGGAGGCGGGCCCGACGATGGGGTTAGCGATCCGGCTCTCCGAGAAAACCGGTAGACCCGAAGGTCTCCCCACCCGGCCCGCCATAGAAAGCGCGCGAGTGTGCTGAGGCCTGCCGCGTGTGACGGCGGCCTCTTCGGAGAGTTACGGATCGCTAAACCCGTGCTGCCGTTGGTGCGGCAGCGGGGGAATTATAGCGATGGGGGTCGGCTTTAGCGTCTGATTTGCAGCCAATGGAGTCCCCAACAGCAACGGTGGGGTTCGCAACTGCAACCTTGAGGTTCGGAACCGCAATCGTGTGGTTCCGAACCTCACGCATGGCGTTCTGAACTCGGATGGTGGAGTTCAGAACGCGACCCTATGAAGTTCTGAACCTCTCGGTTGAGGTTCGGCACCTCACCCATGGGGTTCTGAACCCCAACCGCGAGGTTCAGAACCTCACACTTGGCGTTCCGAACCCGGGGCCATGGCGTTCCAAACCGCATCGATGGCGTTCAGAACCCCATCGACGTGGGCAATTTGTGAAAAGGGGTGGCGAACCATTGCTGCTGAGCCAAGCAACGTCCAATCTGCGGCCGTCGTGCCCCCCGGCATGACGTTGCCAACCCCTAAAAAAGGAATGCAATGTCGCAGAACCTGATTTCACTTCAACTCAGCGCAGCAGATTTGGCCGCTTTGGATGGTGCCCTCAAGACGATCGAGGACAAGCTCACCGGCTTGATCGACCTGTCGATCGAGCAGCGCCGGTTCCTGAACAAAATGGGCGACAAGTCCGAGGCGTTCGCCCGTACGGCGGTCGAGGTGCTGGGTAACAACCCCAACGTGCTGCCTGCCAACTTCAACCTTGCGGAAGTCCGCCGCGACCTGGCGGCGTTCGACCAGCTCCGGAGCCGCCTGGTGCGCGTGAACCGCATCCAGGAACGGATGGCCGACTCGCAGCTCGCGCTAGGCAGCGATGTCATGAACGCCGTGCTGGAGGGGTATGCCTTCCTCAAGGTGGCCGGCAAAGGCGAAGGGCTGGATACGGCGCGTAAGGCGTTGTCGGCGCGGTTTGCTAAGTCGCCGAGGAGGAAGGAGGGCGAGACTGTCGTCGAGTGACACGAGGCGTAGTTGCTGCACGTGACGGAAGCCGCCTTGCGCGGCTTCCATGCAGTGAATCCCCCTAGGGCATCGCCCGGTTTTCTATTTCGCCTTGTTTTCGAAATTCCGAATATCCCGCACACCGTAATAGACCGCTTCCATGCGACCACCGCTATGAGCGACTTTCAACGGTGCTATGTAGGCTTGCCGAACATTTTGGAATGATCCGCTCCGACCCAGTCCGCCGAAATTCGACGCAATGCAGAAGTAGTTTTTATGCGCCTTGGTCAGGACAGAATAAATCGCTTTTGAAGAATCAATACGCTGTGGGCGATCCCTTCCTAGCCTCGTTGCTCGAAAAATCGGAACCCGCATCGCTCCAACAACGATCAGGTCACGCGATCCCTTGTTTGCCGTCGCATAGCCGAAAATTACGTCATGACGAGCATAGGAAAAAAGCGAGTAGCCAGGGATTTCGTCGTCGCTGATTGTTCCGTTGCTATCAAGCTCGCTGTATTCGACGTCCGGGCCGCTACTTTCCAGAAGCATGCAGCTTCTCACGACTGATTCTGGGATCTGAGCAAGCGCATTGAGCGAAAACAATCCGAAGAACAACGCTACCAATCGCTTCACAAATGCTCCTGAGGTTCCATGCCCGCATGTCCTAGCTTGTTGTGCATCGCCTTCACATTGCCGTTCTCGGCAAGCTGAAATAGTCACGATCAATCCCAGCTGCAAGGAGGTCTTCGACCTCGGTTGAATTTTCAGAAACGGCTCATGCATTTGCCGATGCGCACCCCGTAAAAGAGAAAGTCCTTCACCAACTTTCTCAGGAGCACGCAATGTATGACGGCATCTTGGCTGCAAACTATGCAGCAAGCAATATCGAGCCGAATAGTGTGGGCCGCTGCGCAGAATACGTGCGCAAGGCGATTGAATGGGGCGGCATTTCTTTGCAGCGCACCCGTTCTGCAAAGGACTACGGCCCATCATTGCTGGCGGCGGGGTTTCATGAGGCGATAGGTTCACCGGTAAAGGGAGACGTGATCGTGATTCAACCCGCCCCCGGTCATCCTCACGGGCACATGGCGATCTACGATGGCTCCCACTGGATATCGGACTTCAAGCAGCTACACGGCTTCTATCCTGGCCCGGCGTACAGAAGCGCCCAACCGGCCTACAAGATCTACCGTTATCACTGAGGCAAGCTCATGACCCGCTTCCTTTCCCTGCTCATGGCTGTGGTTTGCGCCGTCGCGGTTTCGTCGGCGTGCGCTGCACAGGCGGCCGTCTCGCAAAACACGCCAGAAGCCGCAGCCAGCTCGTTCTACACCTGGTTCATTCAGCACGATTCGGATCAAACGTATCCGCTGCGCGAACCGGACATTGAGCGCTATGTCGCCACAGATACCGTTGCCCGGTTGCGCAACGACTACGCACACGCCGGCCCGCCAAATGGCGTGGACTATTTTCTGAAGGTGCAGGACTACGATAGCCGCGACTGGCTTGCCCATATGCAAGTGCAACGCGCACTGATGCTGGGCGATGTTGCAGTTGTGCCAGTCTCTTTTGGCTCGCAAGACCCAGTGCATGTGCTGGTGTTCATGAAGCGAGTGGATGCTGCCTGGAAGATCATCAAAATCGACGACACCTGGGAGTACAGGTAAGCGGCCGCAGTAGTGAAGGAACGATCCCGGAATGGCGAAGGCTTATCAGGTACGGCAGGTTCTGGATGCCATCCACAGACTCAAGGAGCAAAAGTCATGAGGCAAGACCACTTCACTTACCGAGTGACGTGGTCCCCTGAAGATGGGGACCACGTTGGCCTCTGCGCAGAATTTCCGTCGCTCTCGTGGCTCGCTGCCACGCCGGAAGGTGCGCTCGCCGGCATTCGCAAGGTTGTTGCGGAAGCGGTGCGCGACATGGAGGCGAATGGGGAGACAGTCCACGCCCCGATTGCTGACCGTACCTACGGCCGCGAATTCAAGGTCCGAATCCCGCCGCAGGTGCATCGCGCTCTGATCATGCCGGCCGCTGAACAGGGCGTCAGCTCGAATCGCCTCGGGAGCCCCAAGCTCTGTGCATAACTGAGGGATATCAACAGCCCTCTGTAGCCCGCGCCAGCGGGTTTTTTTCTTCGCAGCTCCCGCTAGGCAGCGATGTCATGAATGCCGTGCTGCAAGGGTATGCCTTCCTCAAGGTGGCCGGCAAGGGTGAAGGGTTGGATGCCGCGCGTAAGGCGCTGCCGGTGCGGTTTACTAAGTCGCCGAGGAGCAAGGAGGGGCGGCGACGGTAGAGTGAGGTGATTCGAAGTTGCTGCGCGTAGAGACGCCGCCCCCTAGGCGGCATTTTCGTTTGTGCACTACGCCATCGAGGGCAGTACCTAGATCCCGCATCCACCATTTCTTTGCACCAATGGCTTCTCTGATAAAGCGAGCAGAGGTGTCTCATCGCCCTTCTCGGGTGGCATTTCCGCTTTCAGCAGCGTTCCGGGCATCTTCTATGCTGAACGAAAGTGCCCATCGCACCAGCGATCAACAGGCAGGCAATCTTCCCGCAACGTGAATGCAACGACCCGGCCGACTGGCAAGGGAGGCGCTATGCAAGGAATCAATCACAAGGTTTGTGCAGCCATGCTTGCCGTGATGATTGCGCTACTAAGTGCATGCGGCGGGGGGGGCGAGGGCTCGGATAGCGGCACTGGCGCTGCAGCGCCGGCAAGCGGCGTTCATCTACAGGTCGTCTCGTTCGGCGACAGCCTGTCGGATGTCGGGACGTACGCGCCGATCGCAAGCGCGGTGGGTGGTGGGCGTTTCACGACCAACCCGGGGCAAGTGTGGACGCAGAACGTCGCGCAATACTACGGCGATACGCTGAGCCCGGCGTTCACGATCGGCATTACACATGCGTTGACTGCGCAAGGCGGGCTCGGTTACGCGGAGGGGGGCGCGACGGTAGCAACGCCGGCCAACCTCTACGACTTTCTTACCGACGTGATCGGTAACGTTGAAATGCCCGTCAATGAGCAGGTTTCAAGCTACCTGGCTACCCATGGGAGCTTCAACGCGAATCAACTGGTGCTTGTCTGGGCTGGCTCGAATGACGTGCTACGCGCCGGAGCATTGCCCGCCGCGACGCCGATCGTGCAGACGGCGGCTACCATCCTTGCGCAAATCATTGCGCGGATCGTGCAGAACGGCGCCTCACATGTCGTCGTCGTCAATGTTCCGAACGTTGGGCTATCGCCCAAAGGCGTCACCGCGGGCGATGGCGGAGCCAACCTGACCCAGTTGTCGCAGATATTCAACGACAGCCTAAACGCTGCCCTGCAGGCCAATGGTGTGCAAGGCAAGGTCATCCAGGTCGATTCCTATACCTGGGTGAACCAGATCGTCGCTGGCTTTCAGGCCAACGGCTTTGTCGTGTCAAACACCGGTGTCGCCTGCGACCCCGCGAAAACGCCTCGTGCGACAGCATTGCTATGTTCGCCGGCGACCTACGTAACGGCCAACGCCGATCAGACGTACATGTTTGCCGACGATTTGCATCCGACGACGCACATGCATGCCTTGTTTGCCCAATTCGTGGAACAGCAGATCGCCAAGAGCGGTCTTGGTCATTGAGCCTGCGAAATAATGCGATCGCTCGCCTGCAGACAGCCTGCTGCCAAGGCAATCGTTTACACGGCGTTTACACCCCTCCCCCCCAACCTTTACCCCGTTTTTATCCCCCTTTCCCTACTGTTGCACTGCACGCAGGCCCTGTGACGGGAGCCTGCCTGCACGCCGCATCCGACCCCGTTGACGCGCACCTGCGCCGGGCCGGGCGGCACCCAAAACAACAAGGGAAAGGTCCATGCAAGCCAAGGTTTCTTTGCACGCCACCGTCATCGGTGGCGTTGTCTTCTGTGCCGCAGCGCTGTCGAGCGCGGCCGCTTTTGCGCAGGCGACTGACGCTGCGCCGGCCCCCGCCGCTACACCCGCCAGCCCGTTGACGGCCAACGTCACGCTGGCCAGCCAGTACCGCTATCGCGGTCTCATGCAGACCAACAACAAGCCTGCCATTCAGGGCGGTGTGGATTACGCGCTGCCCAACGGCTTCTACGTGGGCAACTGGAACTCGTCGATCAGCTGGCTGGGGGATTCCAACCCCAACGTCTCCGCCCCCATCGAGATGGATTTCTACGGCGGCTACAAGACCGAGCTGATGAAGGACGTGCCGATTGATGTGGGCGTGCTGCAGTACTACTACCCGGGCAGCTACCCCGACGGCTACACGCGCCCGCACACCACCGAGGGCTATGCGCAGATCGGCTATGGGCCGGTCTCGTTCAAGTACTCGCACGCGTTCTCCAACCTGTTCGGTTTTGCCGACAGCCACCACAGCCAGTACTTCGATCTGTCGGGCAACTTCGACACCGGCTTCTGGGGCCTGACGCTGAACCTGCACGTGGGCTACCAGCAGGTGCCGCATCAGGTGGTGCGCACGTCGTATGCCGACTGGAAGGTGGGCGTGACGAAAGATTTCGGCAGCGGTTGGACGGCATCGCTTGCGTACATCGACACCAACGCTGCACGCGCCGCGTACACCAACACGCGCGGCAACTACATGGGCAAGGCCACCGCGCTGCTGGCCGTGACCAAGACGTTCTGACCAAGACGACCTGAAGGAAAGGGGAGCGCAAATGGACCTCGTTTATCTCGCCGGCCTTGCGGTGCTGGCCCTGGCAGTGGGCGGCTTGCTCGCCCTCTCCGGCCGGCTTGCCACCAAAGACCAACCCACCACGCACGCGATGGAGAAACAGCAATGACCTGGCTCTATGTGCTGTCCGGGGCCATCACGGTGGCCTTGCTGGTTTATCTGTTCGTGGCCCTGCTGTGGCCCGAACGCTTCTAACAACACTGCGAGGCACACCATGAATGCGTTCCTCCTCCAGCTGGCGATCTACCTGGTCGTGCTGCTGGTTCTGGCCAAACCGCTGGGCGCGTATATGACCGGCGTGTTTGGTGACAAGCCATCGCGCGCACATTGGCTCGGCCCCGTCGAGCGGCTGTTCTATCGCGTGGCCGGCGTCAACCCGCAGGCCGAGATGGGCTGGAAGCGCTATGCGCTGGCCGTCATCGTCGTCAACGTGCTGGGCGCGCTGGCGGTGTATGCGCTGCAACGCGCGCAGCAGTGGCTGCCGCTCAACCCACAGGGCTTTGGTGCCATCACGCCGGATTCATCCTTCAACACGGCCATCAGCTTTGTGAGCAACACCAACTGGCAAGGCTATTCGGGCGAAAGCACGATGAGCTATCTCACGCAGATGCTCGGTCTGGCGGTGCAGAACTTCCTGTCTGCGGCCACCGGCATTGCGGTGGTGATTGCGCTCATCCGTGGTTTTGCGCGGCACTCGGCCAACACCATCGGCAACTTCTGGGTCGACTTCACGCGTGCGACGGTCTATGTGCTGCTGCCGCTGTCGATTCTGGTGTCGGTGTTCTTCGTGAGCCAGGGTGTGATCCAGAACTTCGACGGCTACAAGGAGGTGACCACCGTCACCGCCACCACGTACGACAACCCGAAGATGGACGCGCAGGGCAATCCGCTCAAGGATGCCCAAGGCAACCCCGTCACCGAGAAAGCCACCACGCAAACGCAGACCCTGCCGATGGGCCCGGTCGCGTCGCAGGAGGCGATCAAGATGCTCGGCACCAACGGTGGCGGCTTCTTCAACGCCAACTCCGCCCACCCGTACGAGAACCCCAACGCGCTGACCAACTTTGTGCAGATGCTGGCGATCTTCATCATCCCGGCGGCGCTGTGCTTTACGTTTGGCGGCATGGTGGGTGATGGCCGGCAAGGCTGGGCCGTGCTGGCGGCGATGACGGTGCTGTTTGTGGCGCTCGCCACGTTCCTGGCCTGGGCCGAGCTGCATGCCAACCCGATGCTCGCCAACCTCGGCATCGACCAGGCCGTGGGCAACATGGAAGGCAAGGAAACGCGCTTTGGCATCGTGGCCTCGTCGCTGTTTGCCACCATCACCACGGCAGCGTCGTGCGGGGCGGTCAACGCCATGCATGACTCGCTGACGGCGCTGGGCGGCTTCGTGCCGATGTTCCTGATGCAGCTGGGCGAAGTGGTGTTTGGCGGGGTGGGCTCGGGCCTGTACGGCATGCTGGTGTACGCCATCCTGGCCGTGTTCATTGCGGGCCTGATGATCGGCCGCACGCCGGAATACCTGGGCAAGAAGATCGAGGTGTTCGAGATGAAGATGACGTCAATCGCCATCCTCGTAACGCCGCTGCTGGTGCTGGTGGGCACGGCCATCGCCGTGGTGGTCACGCAGGGCAAGGCGGGCATCTTCAACCCCGGCACGCACGGCTTCTCTGAAGTGCTGTACGCCTTCTCGTCCGCCGCCAACAACAACGGCAGCGCGTTTGCCGGCCTGTCTGCCAACACGCCCTTCTACAACGTGGCGCTGGGCATTGCGATGTGGCTGGGCCGCTTCTGGATCATCGTGCCGGTGCTGGCGATGGCAGGCACGTTTGCCGCCAAGAAGCGCCTGCCCGTGACGGCCGGCACGCTGCCCACGCATGGGCCGCTGTTTGTGGTGCTGCTGATCGGCTCGGTGCTGCTGGTGGGCGCGCTCACGTACATCCCGGCCCTTGCTCTCGGTCCGATCGCAGAACACCTCGCACGCTAAGCGCACGGCGAGTCGTCTACCCCATATCAACAGGTGCCTTATGGCTATCCGTTATCCCGAATCCGAACCGGCTGTGCGTACGGTCAAGCACAAGCTTGAGCCGAGCGCCGGTACTGGTACTGCTGCGGCCGCCGAGCCGCACGCACGCAGCACACATACGACGCTGTCCGCCAAGGATGTGCGCAAACTGTCGATGTTCTCGTCGGCGCTGGTCAAGCCCGCCATTATCGACAGCTTCCGCAAGCTGTCGCCGCGCGCGCAGGCCAAGAACCCGGTGATGTTTGTCGTCTACGTCGGCAGCATCCTCACCACCATCCTGTGGATCATGGCGCTACGCGGCCAGGCCGAAGCGCCGGCGGGCTTCATCCTCGCCGTATCGGTGTGGCTGTGGTTCACGGTGTTGTTCGCCAACTTTGCCGAAGCGCTGGCCGAAGGCCGCAGCAAGCAGCAGGCCGCATCGCTGCGCGGCATCAAGACCACGGTGCAGGCGAAGGTGTTGGCAGACCCGCATCGCCACGATGGTGCCAAATCGCGCGTAGAAGCACGCGCCGCCACCGCGCTGCGCCGTGGCGACATCGTCCTCATCGAAGCCGGCGACATGGTGCCCGGCGACGGTGAGGTTATCGAAGGCGTGGCCTCGGTGGACGAAAGCGCCATCACCGGCGAATCGGCTCCGGTCATCCGCGAATCGGGCGGGGATTTCTCGTCCGTGACGGGCGGCACGCGCGTGCTGTCGGACTGGATCGTCGTGCGCATCACGGCCAACCCCGGCGAGAGCTTCCTTGATCGGATGATCTCGATGGTGGAAGGCGCCAAGCGCCAGAAGACGCCCAACGAGCTGGCGCTGACGATCCTGCTGGTGAGCCTGACCATCATCCTGATGCTGGCGACCGTCACGCTGCTGCCGTACTCGATCTTCTCGGTCGACGCGATGAAGGCCGGCTCGCCGATCACGATTACCGTGCTCGTCGCGCTGCTGGTGTGTCTGATCCCGACCACCATTGGCGGGCTGCTCTCCGCCATTGGCGTGGCGGGCATGAGCCGCATGATGCAGGCCAACGTGATCGCCACCTCGGGCCGTGCAGTGGAAGCCGCCGGTGACGTGGATGTACTGCTGCTCGACAAGACCGGCACGATCACGCACGGCAACCGCCAGGCGTCGCGCTTCATTCCCGCGCCGGGCGTGACGGCCAAGCAGTTGGCCGAGGCCGCGTGGCTGTCGTCGCTGGCCGATGAAACGCCGGAAGGCCGCAGCATCGTCACGCTCGCGCGCAACCTGGGCGAGGCGTCCATCGATGAAGCCGCGCTGGCGAAGACGCAGCCGGTGTACGTTGCCTTCTCTGCGCAAACGCGTATGAGCGGCATCAATGTTGGGCAGAACGCGCAGGGGGACTCGGCACGCCAGATCCGCAAGGGCGCGGCCGATGCGATTCGCACGCATGTGACGTTGCTGGCCGGCAAGTTTCCCGATGCCGTGTCGACAGCCGTGGATGACGTCGCGCGCCAAGGCGGCACGCCGTTGGTGGTGTCCGACAACGACCGCGTGCTCGGCGTGGTGGAGCTGAAGGACATCGTGAAGGCCGGCATTCGTGAGCGCTTTGCCGAGCTGCGCCAGATGGGCATCAAGACGGTGATGATCACCGGCGACAACCGCCTGACCGCCGCGTCCATCGCAGCCGAAGCCGGCGTTGATGACTTCATTGCCGAGGCCACGCCCGAGACCAAGCTCGCGCTCATCCGCGAGCAGCAGGCGCAAGGCCGCCTCGTTGCCATGACCGGCGACGGCACCAACGATGCCCCGGCGCTGGCACAGGCCGACGTGGCCGTCGCCATGAACAGCGGCACGCAGGCCGCCAAGGAGGCCGGCAACATGGTCGATCTGGATTCCAGCCCGACCAAGCTGATCCAGATTGTCGAGATCGGCAAGCAGATGCTGATGACGCGCGGCTCGCTCACCACGTTCTCGATCGCCAACGACGTGGCGAAGTACTTCGCCATCATCCCGGCTGCGTTTGCGACGACGTATCCGCAGCTTGCCGCGTTGAACGTGATGCATCTGGCGACGCCCGCATCGGCCGTGATGAGCGCCGTGATCTTCAACGCGCTGATCATCGTGTTCCTGATTCCGCTGGCGCTCAAGGGCGTGAAGTACCGCGCGCTAGGGGCCGCTGCGCTGCTGCGCCGCAATCTCTTGGTCTACGGCCTGGGCGGCCTGCTGCTGCCCTTCCCGGGCATCAAGCTCATCGACATGTTCCTGGCCGCGATGGGCTGGGTTTAAGGAAGGAGTGCATTCATGGCAACCACAACGCAAACCGTGCAGAGCGATGTGCCGCAACAAGGTGGGCTGCTGCGTGCGGCGCTGGTGGTCTTCGTCGGGCTGTCGCTCATCACCGGGGTGCTGTATCCGGTGGTGGTGACGGGCATCGGCAAGGCGCTGTTTCCGGCGCAGGCCGGGGGCTCGATCATTGAGCGTGGCGGCAAGGCTGTTGGGTCTTCGTTGATCGGGCAGAACTTTGACACCCCGGAATATTTCTGGGGGCGGATCTCGGCGACTGCGCCGAATCCGTATAACGCGCAGGCTTCGGGTGGTTCGAACTTTGGGCCGAGCAACCCGGCGTTGACGGAGGCGGCGAAGGCACGTATTGCGGCGCTCAAGGAAGCGGACCCGACGAACAGTGCGCCGATTCCTGCTGATCTTGTCACGGCTTCTGCGAGTGGGCTGGACCCGCACATCAGTCCGGCTGCTGCGGCCTATCAGGTGGAGCGGGTGGCGCGGGCGCGGCACCTGTCGGTGGAAGTGGTTCAGCGGGTTGTGGCTGAGAACACCAAGGGGCCGATTCTTGGGGTGTTTGGGGAGGCTACTGTGAATGTGTTGGAGGTGAATTTGGCGTTGGATGATTTGAGGTGAGGTTGGTGGACTGCTGGGTTTGATGTTGGTGGTCCATCCCCCTTTCGTTCCCTGCCGGGACCGACTTACTTTTCTTTGTCTTGCCAAAGAAAAGTAAGCAAAAGAAAGGCGCGCCCGAGATGGCGACACCCCCTTGGATTTGTGTCGCGGGGAGGGAGGGGAGGCAAACTCGCTGCGCTCAGACAGGCCTCCCCTCTTGATCCTCCCCGCAACAAAAATCCAAGGCGCCATCTAGGGCAGGAACGTCAAAGGCCAAAACGGTGGTTTGCGTGGTCTGTCGGAGTTTCGTTTGTTGCGGTGTGCTGCTTCGCTTCGCTCGCGGTCTCCACCCGGTCTCACTGCTTTGCCTCGCGCGTTGCTGTGCACCCACTACTGCGTTTGTGCTTCGCCGGTGTGGCCGTACCCTGCCCTAGATGGCGCCTTGAATTTCTGTTGCAGGGAGGAAAAAGGAAGGGAAACTGTCTGAGCGCAGCGAGTTTTTCCCTTCCCCTCCCTGCGACATAAATTCAAGGAATCTTTCGCCATCTCGGGCGCGCCTTTCTTTGCTTACTTTCTTTGGCAAGACAAAGAAAGTGAGTCAGCCCCGGCAGGGGATGAAACAAGGGATGCACCACAAGAACAAAAAGCACCCAAAATACAAACCATGCCAGCCGACCAGCGCCCCAACCCAGACCAACTCCTAGCCGAACTCCAATCCGGCAAGGAGCACGCTGCCCGCGGCAAACTCCGCATCTATTTCGGCGCCTCGGCCGGCGTAGGCAAAACCTACGCGATGCTGGCTGCAGCAAAAGCCGCCCGCGCCGCCGGCATCGACGCCGTCATCGGCCTGGTGGAAACCCACGGCCGCGCCGAAACCGCCGCGCTGGTCGCAGACCTCGAACACCTCCCCACCCGCCAGATCGAATACAAGGGCCGCACGCTGCCCGAGTTCGATCTGGATGCCGCGCTAGCCCGCCGGCCCGCGCTCATCCTCGTCGACGAACTTGCGCACTCCAACGTGGCAGGTTCGCGCCACCCGAAGCGCTGGCAGGACATTGAGGATTTGCTCGCTGCTGGCATCGACGTCTGGACCACCGTCAACGTCCAGCACCTCGATAGCCTGAACGAGGCCGTCGGCAGCATCACCGGCATCCGCGTGTGGGAAACCGTGCCGGATGCGGTGTTCGATGCGGCCAACGAAGTCATCCTCGTCGACCTGCCCGCCGATGAACTGCTGCGCCGCCTGGCCGAGGGCAAGGTCTATATGCCCGAGCAGGCGCAGCATGCGGCGCGCAATTTCTTCCGCAAGGGCAACCTCATCGCGCTGCGCGAACTTGCCCTGCGCCGCACCGCCGACCGTGTGGACGACGACGTGCAGGCCTACCGCCGTGCGCGCCGCATTGAAAACGTCTGGCGCACCCGCGAGACCGTCGTCGCCTGCCTGGACCCGCAGGGCGATAGCGAACAGGTTATCCGCAGTGCCGCGCGCCTGGCCGCGCAACTGGAATGCGACTGGCATGCCGTGGCCGTGGTGATGCCGCATCTGCGCGCCGCCGATGCGCGCGCCGAGCGCCTGCACGCGTTGCTCAAGCTGGCCGAAGACGCGGGTGCGCGTGTGGAAACGCTGGCCGGCACCAACGCCGTCGAGGCGATCACCGGCTATATCCGCCGCCACAACATCACCAAGGCGGTGATCGGGCGGCCGCCGGAGAAGCGCTGGCGATCGGCGCGCGCCATCGTGGTTGCGCTGCGATTGGCGATCGGGCTGGAGCGCCGCCTGCCGAGCGGTGACTTTGCCGAAGCGCTGGCGCGGCATTGCCCCGAGGTCGACGTGATCCGTGCGGCGGCGGACCCGGCGCATATCCAGTTGCCGCCGCGCGCGGCGGACATTGGCCGTGCTGACGTGCGCAGCGAAGCGCAGCGTGCAGCGGATGCCCAGGCGGGTTGGCTCCAGCCGGCGTATGTGGCCGCGTGCGTGTACGTGGGCGTGGCGACGGCGCTGTCCAGCCTCGTGCGGCCGGTGTTCGACCTGGCCAACATCGTCATGCTGTTCTTGGCCGCCGTGGTGGCGGTGGCGATGCGCCATGGGCGCGGGCCGGCGGCGCTGGCGTCGGTGCTGTCGGTGGCGCTGTTCGATTTCTTCTTCGTGCCGCCACGTTATTCCTTTGCCGTGAGCGACGTGCAGTACCTGCTGACGTTTGCGGTGATGCTGGCCGTGGGCATGCTGGTGGGCCAGTTGACGGCGGGCTTGCGTGAACAAGCCGAGGTGGCGGTGCAGCGCGAGGCGGCCGCACATGCGCTGTATGAGGCCGCACGGGAGTTGTCCGCCGCGCTCACGCTGGACCAGATCGTCAGCATCGGTGGGCGCTTCGTCAACGCGACGTTTGGCGGGCGCTGCGCGTTCTTCTTCGTCGGACTCGATGGACGGCTTGGTGCGCCGCAGGTCGCCAAGCCGGAAGGCAGCACCGATGCACCGTCCGGCATGCCGAATCTTGACCGCGTGCTGGCCGATTGGACGTATCAGCACGGCCAGCCTGCCGGCACGGGCACGCACACGCTGCCGTCGGGCTCGGTGCTGTATCTGCCCTTGAAGGCGCCGATGGCGATTCGCGGTGTGCTGGCCGTGGAGCCCGAAACCTTCCACGTGCTCGCACAGCCCGACAACCGCCGCCAGATCGACGCCTGCGCCACGCTCATCGCCATTGCCATCGAGCGCGTGCATTACGTGGAAGTGGCCCGCGACGCCCTGGTGCGCATTGAATCGGAGCGGCTGCGCAATTCGCTGCTGGCCGCCGTGTCGCACGATTTGCGCACGCCGCTCACCGGGCTGGTGGGGATGGCTGAGACACTGTTGCGCACGCAGCCACCCCTGCCTGCGCTGCAGGCTGAAGCTGCCGCTGCAATCGGCCAGCAGGCGCAGCGCATGCGCACGATGGTCACCAATCTGCTCGACATGGCGCGCCTGCAGAATCAGGACGTCAAGCTGCGGCAGGAGTGGCAATCGATCGAAGAGCTGGTTGGGGCGGCGCTGCAGGCGAATCCGCTGCCCGATCATCGTGTGGTTGTGGATAACCTCGCGGCCCTGCCGCTCATTCGCTGCGATGGGCCGTTGATGGAGCGTGTGCTGTCGAATCTGCTGGAGAACGCGGGCAAATTTGCGCCGGCCGGCACCGAGGTGCGCATCTCGGGCGAGATCGCCCACGACGAAGCGCGCGGCAACGAATTGCACCTGCGTGTGCGCGACCACGGGCCCGGCGTGCCGGCGGGCTCGGTGCGCACCATCTTCGAGAAGTTCACGCGCGGCGAGAAGGAATCGGCCACCACCGGCGTCGGCCTGGGCCTGGCGGTGTGCGAGGCCATCGTCAGCGCGCATCACGGCAGCATCTGGGTGGAGGCGCCGGCCGATGGCGGCGCGTGCTTCGTCATCGCCCTGCCCGCTGCCGAGCCGCCGCCTGTGGAAGACGCCGAGCCCCTCGCCTAGCTGCACCGTAGTTGGGCATATGGACATGCCGAAAAAGTCGTTCGGTTACGTTCGCCGCTATGACAGGATTTCGTCACATGCCCGCTACCCGCGGGCGGATTTCATTCACGACAAGATCCACGAGGTTTCTCCATGTCTTTGTTCTCCCGCCTTGCGCGCGTGGCCGTACCGGCCATTGCCTTTGCCGTCGCTACCGCCGCCAATGCCGATACCAAGCAGATCAAGCTCGGCACCATGAGCGGCCCCGATGCGCAAATCTGGGAAGTCGTGCAGAAGGTCGCCAAAAAGGACGGCCTGGACGTCAAGATCATCGAGTTCAACGACTACGCTCAGCCCAACCCCGCACTGGATTCGGGCGACCTGGACGCCAACGGCTTCCAGCATCAGCCCTTCCTCGATGGCCAGATCAAGGCGCGCGGCTACAAGATCGTCAACGTCGGGCTGACCTACGTGGCGCCGATGGGCTTTTACTCGAAGAAGATCAAGTCACTTGCCCAGCTCAAGGAAGGCGCCAAGGTCGGCATCCAGAACGATCCGTCCAACGGCAACCGCGCGCTGCTTCTGCTGCAGAAGGCGGGCGTGATCAAGCTCAAGGCGGGCGCCGGCACGAACGGCAACAATGCGACACCGCGTGACGTGGTCGAGAACCCGAAGAAGATCAAGCTGATCGAGCTGGATTCGGCGCAACTGCCGCGCTCGCTGGATGACCTGGACGCCGCTTCGATCAACACCGACTACGCGGTCAAGAACGGCCTGACGCCGGCCAAGGACGCCATCGCACTGGAAGATCGCCAGGGGCCCTATGCCAACCTGATCGCCGTGCGCGAAAAAGACAAGAACCAGCCGTGGGTGAAGACGCTGGTGCACGCCTACCAATCGGAAGACGTGCGCAAGTTCATCGACACGCAGTTCAAGGGTGCAATCCTGCCGGCGTTTTAAGCAGCAGGCGCTAAGTCAGCGGTTACTTTCGCGGATTGTCCCGCGAGTGAGGCGCGGCAGGTTTGGAGCTGGAAGAGTTTTTTAGCGCGCCGCGTTGTTTTGCTGCGCTGCGTCATCGTGTGACAGATGCAATCGTTTTCGTCACGCGTGGCGTTGCGGCAACGCTTGTAGCTTCTCGTTACATTAAGTAGTTCTACGTTATTGCAACGCAACAAACGATTCGCTATAGTAGGAACTGTCTCCTCCACCCTCCTTGGTGGATTGTGGCCCGAGCACCTGGTGCTCGGGCTTTTTTCTTTGGCGCGCGGCTTTTGCTGTTCTTCTGGCCGCCTTGCATCTCAGCCGGTTCCGGCTACCCTGAATTCTCAATTTTTCTGCGCGTTTTGCTCAGCGACGTTGCCCGATAGCAACGAGCGACGATTTTTCAAGCGTGCGCTTCGAGTCGCCCCTCGAACACCTACACGTCTCTCGGTAGGAAAAAGGCAAAGCGCTGCTTGAATCACGTCAACGTGTCGAATGTGCGCGTAACCGCCTGCTTTGTGCGGCTAACATCGCGAAATATCGTCAGCTTTTGTCCTACAAGCCTTTCGGCCAACCCCGGACAGTCTGACTTCACCCCCTCCACTAAACTTCACCTTGCTCTCTCTTTAGAGAGCACTCCCCCCCTTTTGAGCCCGCCCCTGTTGCGGGCTTCATTTTTTTCGGGCACGATTTCCTCCATCCCGACGCCGTCGACACCGGCGCCGGAAGCTCAAAAGGTTGGGGGAATCGCTCAAGGCCCGCGCAGTTGAAAAGCTGCGCGGGCTTTGTTTTTTCTGTCGCCGCGCATCGACTTCGCCTGACAAGGCGCGTGGCCGGTGCTTCAATGGCGGCTGACGGCGGCGTCACACAGCGCAAGCGAGATGCGCCTTGCCTCCGATCCCTACAACAACAAGGACTGGCCGATGGAAGGTTTCGCGCAACTCGCCGTGCTGGTGGTGGACGACCACCCCGTGCAACGGGCCGCGGCCCGGCAACTGCTCCATACGCTGGGTGTGCAGCAGATCCTGACCGCCTGCGACGGCCGCGAGGCGCTCTACCTCCTCCAGCTTTGCCACGTCGATCTCGTGCTGTGCGACATCGACATGCCCGGCATGAACGGCCCCGAACTGATGGAGCAGATGCACCTGCGCGGCGGCCACGTCTTTCCGCGACAGGCGCCTGTGTGGGCGTGGGTCAGCGCGATGGACGCGCCGATCGTCGAGTCGCACATCAGCCTGGCCGATGCGATCGGCTTGACGCGCACGCGCGGCGTGCACAAGCCGCTACGCCCGGCACACGTGCTGCCGCTGCTGGAAGAAGCCGCCGCGCGGGAGCGGGACGGAGCACCGGCTGCAGCCGCTGTCTTGCCGCAATTTTCCGACGACGAGCTGGCCGCGCTCATCCAAGAAACGCCTGAACAGATCGAGGTCGTATTCCAACCCCAGCACGATCTGGCCACCAACCAGATTGCCGGCGCCGAGGCGCTCTGCCGCTGGATGCATCCGCTGCATGGGCGTGTGTCGCCTGCGGCGTTCGTGCCGCGCCTGGAGGCGCTCGGGCTGGCTGATGGCCTGTTCTTCCATGTGCTGGAGCATTGCGTGCGCGTGCAGCACGCGCTGGCCGCGCATGCATATCCCGTTTCGATCGGCGTGAATGCGTCTGCGCAGACGCT
Organism: Ralstonia sp. 22086; assembly: GCF_052045975.1. NCBI lineage: Bacteria > Pseudomonadati > Pseudomonadota > Betaproteobacteria > Burkholderiales > Burkholderiaceae > Ralstonia > Ralstonia sp. 22086. The sequence continues at coordinate 327,603 of NZ_JBQEPZ010000005.1, forward strand.
CAGCCGCGCCGGCACCATCGAGCGCATCGAAGCCATCGTGCGCGAGGCCCGCATTGCGCCGGCCGCCATCGCCATCGAGCTGACGGAGGATTCGCCCGTGCACGATGCCACGCAACTCACCATCGCACTCAACCGCCTGCGCCTGCTGGGCCATCCGCTGGCCATCGACGATTTTGGTGTGGGCATTGCCACGCTCAAGCTGCTCGCCGACCTGCCCTTCACCATCCTGAAGATCGATCGCTCGTTTACCGCCGCGGTGGACCAGACCAGCCAGCGCGGCGTGATCTGCCGCACGATGATCGAACTGGCGCGCACGCTGCATCTAGAGTGCATTGCCGAAGGCGTGGAAACTGAAGCACAGCGCCAGACGTTGCGCGCGCTGGGCTGTGCGACGGGCCAAGGCTATCTGTGGGCGGCCCCGCTGTCTGTCACCGCGTTTCTCGCACACGTGCAGGCGGCGGCATAAGTACAAACGCTGCAGGGCCATTCAGTTTCTCTCAACCCAGATAAAAGCAGCTTCTGCCCCGAAAGGTTACGCGGCGCCAAAGTAAGAAAAGTCTGATCCCGCAGGGCATATCCGGTGAGTAAGGTACCGGCTCCTTTCAGCGGTGCTCCTGACCTCCATGACGGCTCCGATCTCTTCCACCCTGTTGCTCGTCACGCCGGCCAAGTCTTCCCCGGCGACGCGCCCGGCCTGACGGCGTGCGCATGTGCCCTGTCCTCTCGGTCGTGCTGGCGGACGATCATCCGGTGATCCTCATGGGGCTGGCCGCGGCCATTGGGCAGTTTCCACAGCAGCAGGTCGTCGCGCAGGCGCACGACGGGCGCGAGCTGATGCAGGTGCTCACGTCCGTCGACAGCAACGTCATCGTGACGGACTACAACCTGGGTGGCGAACCGGCCTTCGATGGCATGCAATTGCTGGCACGCCTGCGCAAGCAGCATCCCAGGTGCGGCATCGTCGTCTGCACGATGGTCCACAACCCGGCGCTGCTGCGCGCCATGCGGCAGATTGGCGTGGCTGGCATTGTCAGCAAGAACGATGATTTTGTTCATGTCGGGCACGCCGTCATGGCGGCCGCGCGCGGTGTGCGCTATGACAGCCCCCGCATCCTGGAAGACACGGGCCTCGGGTCCAACGAACGCGATGCGTTCGAGCGGCTGAGCGCGCGAGAGCGCGAAGTGCTTCGCCTGTATGCGGGCGGCGCGGCCGTGTCCGACATAGCGCTCATGCTCGGTTCGAGCGTGAAGACCGTCAGCACGCAAAAGGCTGTGGCACTGCGCAAGCTTGGCCTGGCGCGCGAGATCGATCTTTTCCAGTACGCCCGCGCCAGCGGGCTGACAGCGCTCCGCTGAGCGTCCAGCGTCAGCTTGCCTGGCGGTGCATCGGCACGGCTTGAGCCGGCGCGATGGCGGTGCTGGATCCTTGCGCGGGCGGCGCTTCCACGCCCATCAGCCAACTGAACGACGGCGTTGCCAGCAGCGCGCCGACCAGTTGCGCCAGCATGTAGCCCGGGACATCGCCGGGGCGGATGCCGGAGGGGCCGTCGGTCAGTGCGCAGGCAAAGGCCAATGCCGGGTTGGCCAACGATGACGACGACGTGAACCAGTACCCCGCCGCAATATAGGCGGCCACCACCAGCGGCAATTGCTTCGGCGCGTGACGCCCGCATGCGATGCCCACGCCGATCAGTCCGAACGTTGCCAGCGCTTCGCTCCACCACAGTGCAGGCCCCGTGGTGGCATGCGTGCCCGGCGCCCACGCCGGCATGCCGAACATGGCGTGCGCAGCGGCCACACCCAGCGCGGCGCCCAAGGCCTGTGCAGCCAGATAGGCCAGCGCCTCATGCCCACGCAAGCCGCCCCGCAGCAACGTCGACAGCGTGACCGCCGGGTTCAGGTGCGCCCCAGACACCGGCGCGAACACCGTCAGCAGTGCCAGCAGACCAGCGCCACCCGCCAGTGATTGCGCCAGCAGCGTCCACGTGGCATCGCCGCCGGAGAGCCGGCTTGCGTGGATGCCGGTGCCGATCACCACCGCAATCAACAAGGCCGTACCGAGCCCCTCCGCGACGATGCGGCGCGCCAGGGATGGTGCAGCGGACGCGGCCGAAGCCGCGGTACGAAGGTGGGACACAGTGGTCATGCGGGAAGGAGGCGAACGATGCCAAGCGCATCGCGCGGGAGTTTGGAACCTCCGCCGGGGCCGATCAATGCACAGGGGCGCGCTTGTGTCGCGCGCCCGAGTATCGAATGTCGGGGGTGGTTTGATAGCGTGGTTCAGGCAGGGCTTGCAGCGCCAGCGGCGGCCAGTTGCCGCTGCTGTGCGGCCAGTCGCGCAAAGCCGATGGCCGCTGCGCCAAGCGCTGCCAGCATGGCGATGCATCCCGCCATCGTGCCGTGCGCCATGCCGTTGGCACCGCCGGCAGCGGCAAAGTTGAAATACAGCCCGCCGATGCAGGCGACGCCCAGTGCGCCCGCCAATTGCTGTGCGGTAATCAGCAGGCCTGCTGCGGCGCCTGCCTGCGTACGCACGACACCAGTCAGCACCAGGCCGATCAACGGGACGACGACCAGGCCTTGCCCGGCCCCGTACAGCGCCACCGCAATGCCGATGCGCGCCATGCTCGGCGTGGCGGGATGCGCCCACTCCGTGCCGAAACCCGACAGCAATGCCAGCAAGCCCAGCGCCATCAGGCCGAGGCCTGCCAGCAGGGCGCGGACACCATAGCGCCGCACCAAGGCATTGGCTACCCGCGACGTGATCAGAAACGTGATGGCCAGCGGCAGGATGGCAACCCCCATGCGCACCGCAGACAGCTGCCGACCGTTTTGCAGATACAGGGTCAGCACCAGGAAGAACGCCATCATCCCGATGTAGTGCAGCGCAGACGCCGTCAGGCCCGTCATGAAGGCGCGATGCCGCAGCAAGGTGGGCGGCAGCAGCGGCGTACCGCCGGCACGATCGACACGGGCTTCAAGTTGCTGGAACGTGGCCATGCCCAGCACGCCTACGACAAGCAATGCCAGGGTCCACACCGGCCAGTGCAGTTCGCGGCCGAACAGCAGCGGCACCAGCACGGCAGCCACGCTCACGGCCATCCACGCCACGCCGGCTGTATCGAGATGCACCTTCGCTGCGTTGGCGCTCGGGTGCGGAATCCAGCGCCAGCCCAGCAGCGCGGCAGTCAACCCAACCGGCACGTTGATCAGGAAGGCCGAGCGCCAGCCCAGCCCGGCGATGTCGGCGCTGGTGAGTGCGCCGCCCACCAGCAGCCCGGCCGCGCCGCCGGTGCCCATCACCAGGCCGAAGATCGACAGCGCGCGGTCACGCTCGGCGCCGGCAAAGAGCGCCTGCACGCTCGCCAGCACTTGCGGCACCATCATCGCGGCCGACAGGCCTTGCGCAAAGCGCCATGCAATCAGCGCCGCCGCACTGCCCGCCAGCCCGCAGCCGGCCGAGGTGGCGGTAAAGGCCATGAGGCCAAACAGGAACACGCGCCTGCGCCCGAACAGATCGCCCAGGCGGCCGCCGGTGATGAGCAGAATCGCGTAGCCAAGCTGGTACACCGCCAGCACCGCCTCCAGTTGCGCGGGTGTGGCGTGCAGGCTCGTGCGGATGCTCGGGATCGCCACATTGGCAATGAACGCATCGACGATGAACATGAATTGCGCCGTCACCATCACACCAAAGGCGAGCCAGCGGCGGGGTTCGGATACTGAGGGGGCAGAAGAAACTTGGGTCACGATCGGCTCCGGAGAGAGGGATGAACGCAGCGTAGGTGCGCGAGCCGATTCGATGCAGAGCTAGGATTAACCTAGGATTGGGTTGTCCCTCCCACCTTCACGCGCTGTCGTGTGTAATGCCCCCATGGACGATTTCACCGCCGACCTTGCCCCCTTCCCTGCCGCGCCGCGCAACGAGCTGGGCGAATTCCTGCGCAGCCGCCGCAGCCACCTGCGTCCGCAGGACGTGGGGCTGCCCGAAGGCAGCGGGCGCCGCCGCACCGCTGGCCTGCGCAGGGAAGAAGTCGCGCAGTTGGCCAACATCAGCATCGATTGGTATGTGCGCATCGAGCAGGGGCGCGACGTGCGGCCCTCGGTGGCGACCATCGAGGCGATCGGGCGCGCACTGAAGCTGTCTTCGGATGAGCGCGCGCACATGCGTGGCCTGGCGCGCGCGGAATCGGTCTTTACTGCGGCGGCGACCGGGCGTTCGGCCGCCGAAGCGGTGCCCGATGTCTTGCGCCGCGCCGTTGCCGGCATGGTTTTGCCCGCTCACGTGCGCAGCTACCGCACCGAACTCCTGTGCTGGAACGAGGCGACCTCGCAGCTCTTCATGGATTTCGGCACGATGCCGCCCGAAGACCGCAACTCGCTGGTCTACATGTTTTTGTACGCCAATGCGCGCGAGCGTTTTGTCGAGTGGGAAAACGAGGCGCGGCGCATGCTGGCGAAGTTTCGCGCGGTGTACGATCCGCACGCAGACGACCCGGTGCTCGTGGCGCTGGTCGACCGGCTGCGCAGCAGCAGCCGCGAGTTCGATACGTGGTGGCGCCAGCACGAAGTGCGCGCCCAGCGCGCGGAGCACAAGCTGATCCGCACGCCCGGCGGCAAGGTCGTCCGCTACGACTATATCGGCCTGCCGGTGATGGAAGACCCGCGCCTGCGCATGGTGCTGTACGTGCCGGTTGAGGACGGCGCCTGAACGTTCAGGCCGTCAGCGCCGCCAGGATGGTCTGCGTGTCGCGTACGCGGCCCAGTCGCGGGAACACGTTCTCCACCGACGATCGATGCATCGCCGCATCGTTCGAGCTCATCGCATCTTCGGCCAGCACCAGCGCGTAGCCGTGTTCCCACGCGGCGCGCGCGGTCGATTCCACGCCCACGTGCGTCGAGATACCGCCCAGCACGATGGTGGTGATGCCGCGACGGCGCAGTTGCAGATCGAGTTCGGTGCCGTAGAACGCGCCCCACTGGCGCTTGGTGATCTGGATGTCGGTGGCCGCCACTTCCAGCTCGGCCGGTTGTTCCCACCATTGCGGCGGCAGGCCGCCCGGCTGTGTGGGCGCGGGGCGGTCGACGGGCTGGCGCGGCGCATCGGCGTAGTCGGCCGCCCAGCCCACACGCACCAGCACCACGGGCGCACCCAGCTCGCGAAAGCGCTTGGCGAGCTGTGCAGACGCGCCCAATACCTGCTCGGCCGTGTACGGCCCCTGCGCAAACGGCAGGATGCCGCGTTGCAGGTCGATCAGCACCAGCGCGGTGGTTTTCGCAGACAAGTCGGACAGGGTTTGCAGCGGTTCAGACATCAGGTGCTCCAGGTCAATCGGATTTACGGACGGCGGATCACACACGTTGCGGTGGCATGCGCCAGCAATGTGCCGTCCTGCGTTTTGAGCGTGCCTTCCGACACGCCGATCGTGCGCGAGACATGCAGCACGCGTCCAACGGCCACCAGCGGCGTATCCACCGGCACGGCCTTCACCATCTTCACGTTCAAGTCGACCGTGCCGTAACCGACGCCGGCTTCGAGCATCGAATGCACGGCGCAGCCCGTCACGGAATCCAGCACCGTCGCCGCAAAGCCGCCGTGCACACCACCCAGCGGATTGAGGTGGCGCTTGTCGGCTTGGGCGGTGAAGTGCACGGTGCCCGCTTCGATGGAATCCATCGTCATCGGGATGGTTTCGCTGATGGACGCGCGCGGCAGATCACCGTGCGACATGGCCTGCAGCAATTGCAGGCCGGTCATTTGGGACGGATGCATGGGAAAGGACCGGTGGAGTTGAGATGGGGGCGACTCGACACTCTACCGCGAGGCCGATTGCCAGGGCTGCAATGCGTTGCATTGTCTGGCGCAACAACCCTCGCCTCTGCACATGTCCCAATGCGGGTAGACCCTAGCGTTGCACCTACGCCGACGCGAAAGGCTCCAGAAAGGTGCCCCCTTCTACGCTCGCCCAGCGATTGCATCGGCGGCCTGACCAACCGCTGTTGCGCGTTTCCCAAAGCCGGCATCACGACCGGACACCATCACCCACAAAGGAAGGAGACTTCAATGTCCCGCATCAAGTTTGCCCTTGCGGCAACAGCAGCCGCTGCGGCCACGCTGGCCACTGGCGCCGCCCATGCCCAGTCGAACGTGACGCTCTACGGCCTGATCGACACCACCATCAGCACCGTCAACAACACCAACGCTGCTGGCGCGCGCACCACCGGCTTCCAGATCCCCTGGTTCTCGGGCAGCCGCTGGGGCCTGACCGGCAAGGAAGACCTGGGCGGCGGCACGTCGGCCATCTTCAAGCTGGAATCGGAATATGAAACGCCGACGGGCAACATGGACACCCCGGGCGTGCTGTTCAACCGCGATGCCTGGGTGGGCCTGTCGAGCGAATCGCTGGGCAAGCTGACCTTTGGCCGCCAGAACGCGATTGCCCGTGACGTGTCGGGTATCTACGGCGACCCGTACACCAGTGCGAAAGTCGGTCTGGACGAAGGCGGCTACACCAATACCAATAACTTCAAGCAACTGATCTTCTACGCAGGCAGCGCCACCGGCACGCGCATGAACAACGGTGTGGTGTGGAAGAAGATGTGGGGCGGCCGCTTCCTGACGGCCCTGGGCTATCAGTTTGGCGAAGTGCCGGGCCAGTTCACGCAAGGCACCACCGAGTCGCTCGCACTGGGCTACAACGGCGACAACTTCCATCTGGCGGGCTTCGCGCAACAGGCCAAGGTGGGCGGCTTCATGGACCGTTCGTACTCGGTGGGCGGCAACGTGATCATGGGCATGTTCCGCGTCAACGCCGGCTACTTCCACTACACCGGCGAGCAGCCGGCCGCGATCGGCAACCGCAGCGACAACGCGTACACCGTGTCGCTGAAGGTGGCACCCCCGGGCGCGTTCGACTATGAAATCGGCTACCAGATCATGAAGGCCAACAACGCCGCCTTCAACGCCGATGGCAACACGCTCAACGCATATGCCAGCGTGGTGGGGGCCACCGCAGCGGGCAGCGGCCGCAAGAACACGCTGTACGGCTCGGTGTTCTACCACGTGTCCAAGCGCACGGAGTTCTATGTCGCGGCGGACTACATGAAGCTGAAGGATCAGTACATCGTGGGCGGCACCAACGGCCACAACAGCCAGACCGAGTTCGGCGTTGGTATGCGCACGCGCTTCTAAGCGAGTGTTTGGTTTGAGCTAGCGGCGCTCGCGCACCTGATCGACAAACCTGTTGGTATAGGTGCGCGAGAGATCAATGTGCTTGTCGCGCGCGTTGGCATTGCTGGCGGCGAGGACGCGCAGGACGGTGGGTGGGCCGTCGTCCGGCATGCGTCCGTCGGTGCTGAACGTGGGCAACGCGGCGGCAAGCGCTTTTGTGTACAGCTCTGGATGATCGCGCCTGAATTCAGGCGGCATGCGGGCGGCAATATCTTCAGCACCGTGCGTGCGCATGTAGCGCAGGGTGTGCACGAATGCGCGGGCCAGTCTGGCGGCGACGTCCGGATGCGCTTCCAGCCATTCGGTCTGCAGGTACAGACACGCGGCCGGATACGAACCGCCCAGCGCGGCACGCGTGTTCTCCAGCGTGCGCAGGTCGAGCAGCACGCGGGCTTCGCCGCTGTGCACAAGGCGCGAGACCGTCGGGTCGGTGGTCATGCCGGCATCGATGCGGCCGCCGCGCAGCGCGGTGACGAAGCTGCGCTCAGCGCCGACGGGCAGCATGGTGTAGTCGCCGGCCGACAGCCCCTGCTGCGTCATCAGGTAACGCGTGAGAAAGCTGGTGGATGCGCCCAGCCCCGTCACGCCCAGCGTGCGGCCGCGCAGGTCACGCATCGACTGTACCGTCGCCGGCAACCGTGTCGACACGACTTCCGCCTCGCCCGGCACCTGACTGAATACGACAATGGCGCGCACTTCCTTGCCCTTGGCCTGCAGGTCGATGGTGTGGTCATAAAACCCGACCACGCCTTGCGCAAAGCCGGTGAGCAGTTCACTCTCCGCATCGACGCCGGCGGGCTGCGAGACCAGTTCCACATCGAGCCCTTCGTCACGGAAATAGCCCAGGCGCTGCGCCAGCGTAGCGGGCAGGTAGATCATCTTGGCGGTGCCGCTGACCATGAGCGTCAGGCGCGCCGGGTCTTGCGCGAGGGCATGCGAAGTTGCCACTGCCAGAAGGGCAGCGAGCCACGGCGTGATCCAGCCCCGGACGCCGCGTGCGCGAGCGCTCCTGCAGGTAAAAACACCCATTGAGTTGTCTCCGGCTCTTTTGTAGATATCGGTATCGCGCGGTCCGGATCTGGTGAATGACGCCTCCGGCGCGCGTAGGCAGCCGCCACCATTCTAGGAAGCGGCAACCCACAAATCGCTTTCATTTTTCGGACGCGCTGTTTTCGCATGAAGCTGCTCCTGATCGAAGACAACGCCCCGCTGGCGCACTGGCTGTCTGAAGCCCTGCGCCGCGCCCAGTTCACCGTGGATCACGCCACCGATGGCGAATCCGCCGACACGCTGTTGCTCACGCAACACTACGATGTGGTGCTGCTTGATCTGCAGTTGCCCACGTTGTCAGGGCAAGGTGTATTGCAACGTTTGCGGGGCCGCCGCAACCCGGTGCCGGTGCTGATCCTCACTGCGAGCGGCGGGATCGACGACAAGGTCGCATGCCTGGGTGCCGGCGCCGATGACTACCTCGTCAAGCCGTTCGAGATTCGCGAGCTGATCGCGCGCATCCAGGTGCTGGTGCGGCGCAGCGCGCCCGATCAGTCCGTCGAACTGCAGTGCGGCGACCTCACGTACCACACCGGCAGCCGCACCTTCAATCTGGCCGGCCAGCCTCTGGTGCTGCCCGCGCGCGAGCACACCGTGCTTGAAATCCTGATGCTCAAGCTGGGGCGCACCGTGTCCAAACCGGCGCTGGTGAACGGCGTGTTCGGGATGGATGACGAAGCCAGCCCCGAGGCCATTGAGATCTACATCCACCGCCTGCGCAAGAAGCTGGAGCATTCCGCTGCCACCATCGTTACGCTGCGCGGCCTCGGTTACCTGCTGCGCGATGCCTCCGCCGCGCAGTCCTGACCAAGCGCCAGCGCAGGCCCCGGCGCGGGCGCGCAGCCTGCGTGCGCGGCTGGTGTTGTGGCTGGCACTGCCGCTGGTCGTCTATGTGGCGGCCGATGGTTGGCTCGACCTGGCCGCCGCACGCCACAACGCCGATCTCGTGCACTTCCATGCGCTCGATACGGCCGCACAGATGATCAGCGGCCAGATCGAGTGGGACGAAGGCCGCCTGCGCGTGTCGGTGCCGCCGGCGGCGCTGGCCGTGTTTGCCGCGCCGGAAACCCCGGTGCGCGACCAGGTGGCGTACCAGGTCAGCACCGAGCACGGTCGCCTGCTGGCCGGGCGGCTCGACTTCGGTACGCGCCCGGCGTTTGACGCGGCGGGCCTGGCCGATGCCGGTACCTACACCGATACCGTGGAAGGCCAGCCCGTGCACGTCGCCGCCGTGGTACGAACCATGTACGACGCCGGCCGTACCGAACGCGTCGTCACGCGTGTCGCGCAAACCATGAACGGTCGTGACGCGATGATCCGCCAGCTGTGGTGGCCTGGCACCGTGCGCCAGCTCGCGCTGGTGGGGCTGGCGCTGGCGATGATCCTCATCGGCCTGACGTTGGAGCTGCGGCCGATCTTGCGGCTGGCCGGCAACGTGTCGGCACGCGCGCCCACCGACCTTGCGCCGCTCGACCCCGATGGCTTGCAGCACGAGCTGCAGCCGATTGCCGGGGCGTTCAATCAATACCTGCAGCGCATTGCCGACAACGCGATCACGCAGAAGCGCTTCATTGCCGATGCAGCGCACCAGATGCGCACGCCGCTGGCGATTCTCGATACGCAGATGCAGGTGGCGGCGCAAACCAACGCAGATGCCGCGCTGCACGAAGTCCTGAAGGCCGCGCGAACCAGCACGCGCAACCTGGCGGATCTCATCAACGACTTGCTGCTGCTGTCACAGGCCGAAGCATCGGCCGCGACGAGCGAGGCGGTCGACCTCTCGCAGGTGGCGCGCACCGTGCTGGAAGATCTCGCGCTGCTGGCCGATGGCCGTCGGATCGATCTGGGCATCGAACCCGCCGAGCAGCCCGTGTGGACGTCGGGCAACCGCACACTCATTGCCGCCCTGCTGTTCAACCTCGTCGACAACGCCGTGCGTTACACGCAGGAAGGCGGCCGCGTGACGGTGCAGGTGTCGGCGGACTACGGTTGGGCCATCCTGGCCGTGACCGACAACGGCCCCGGCATTCCGCCCGAGGCGTATGCACGTGTGTTTGAACGCTTCACGCGTCTGGAAGGCACGCAGACCCAGGGCAGCGGCCTGGGCCTGGCGATCGTGCGTCAGATCGTGGATCGCATGGGCGGCCAGATTGCGCTGGCGCCCGGGCCGGGTGGCGCTGGGCTGGCGGTGACGGTGTGGCTGCGGCGAACGAGTGCGCCCGCCGCAGCGTAAGTCACCGCCGCTGCCTTACCGCTTCGGCATTTATTGCACCGACACAAACACCGGGTTCGAGTAGAACCACAGATCGTTGTAGTTGCGATCGTTGATGGCGTTGAAGCGCGCGGCGTTCTCCGTCACCACGGTCTTCTGGTCGGGCAGCGGATTGCCGTTGCTGGTTTCGCCCGACACGTTCATGCCGAGGTTGGTGCCGCGCAGGCGGAAGTACTGGTTCTTGGCGGCCGTGTAGGTGTACGTGATGCTGTTGTAGCCGTCGGCGTCGACCTTCCAGTCGGCCTTGGTGAACGTGGCGATGACCTTTGTGGAGTCGTTGGTGTCCTTGGCATAGGCTGGCGTGCCAGATGCAGCCTTGCCCGTCACGTCGCCCGCAATCAGATCAACGTGGTCCACCACCGGACGCATGTTGACCTTGAAGCCGCTGCCTAGCGGGTACTCGTAGTTGTTGTGATCGGGGCTCTTGAAGCGGATGGTGATCGTCACCTTGTCGCCGGCCTTGGCCGTGAGCGTGCCGCCCATGTCGGCGGAGGTGCCTGCGGTACCTGCGCTGAAATCGAGCGCGTTGATGAGGTCGCCGAACACGCCGAACGACTTGCCCGAGCGCATGGCTGCCAGCAGCGTCTTCAGGTCTGTGTTGGTGCCCGGCAGCCAGATGTAGGTCTTGGCGTATTCGCCGGGGTAATAGCCGCTGCTGAATTGCTGCGTGGCGTCCACTTCAAAGTGGTGGTCGGAATCGGCAAAGTTCCAGACGCGGCGGCCCTCGCCGAGCAGCGCATCCCAGACGCCGCCGACTTGCGCGACCACGTAGTCGACGCCGCCGTACGTTCGGTTCTTCAGGTTGGCGTCGGTGTAGGCGCTGGTATAGCCGCCGCGGTCGGGTTCCATCTGGTTGCCGACCATGCCTTCGATGCCGAACATGATGTCGGGCGCCGTGTCGTTGAACTCGCGGAAGTCCGCCACCGTGTACTTGCCCGGGTTGCGCGACGGGTGGTTGATCAGGCCGTAGCTGGTGTTCGGGTAATTCGTCTTGAGCCACTTGAAGGCATTGACCACGTCGGCGTGTGTCGTGCCGGCGCGCGGGCCTTCCTGCTGCCATGCGGTCACATCGTTCGGATCGAAGAGCGATGCCGACTGCTGCGTGAAGAAGTACTCGAACTTGTTCAGGCCTTTGGCCGACGTCTGCAGCTTGTCGGCGCCATCAAAGATGCCGACGTTCAGGTGATCGTGCGTGGGCATGTCCCACTCGGCGGCGGAGAAGATCAGCTTGCCCGCGTACTTGCCTGCCGCCTGCGCTTGCGCAATGGCGGGCATCTCGTACTTGGCGATCCCGGCCGATGCGGCAATCGAGCCGCCCGCAAGCGTGGCGCCCGTGGCATCGCGCGGCGAGGGGCGCAGGTGGTTCGATACGGCCATCCAGTCCAAGCCGTTGAGGTCGAACGCGTGGTCGAGCACCGTCGACAGGGGCGTGACGGCATCGGCGGATTCCGCCGTGTGCACGTGCAGGTCGCCCGTGGTCCACATGCCTTGCGGCTTGGCGGGCTGTGTCGGCGTGGTGGGCGTCGTCGGGGCTGGCGAGGTGCCTGCCGTGCTTGTGGGCGCGGGGTCGTCACTGCCGCCGCAGGCATACAGGCCGAGGGTCAAGCATGCCGGCACCGCAATCGCGAGCAGCGTTTTCTTGGTCGAAAGCATTGTGGTTTCCTGTCGATTCGATGAGGTCGGGCAAACGCTTCCGGCCACCCATGCGTGCGGGCGACTCATGCACGAGTAAAACGTTTGCGCGGCCGAATCTTGGCGACAAACCATGAAAATTTAGTGACGAAGCGGTATGAAAACAGGAAGCGATGTGGCCCAAAACGAATCTGTCGGGCACGCAAACAGCGCGCAAAGAAAACGGCCCCAAAAAGGGGCCGCATTCATCGCGATTTGTCTCCGCGTCAGGGCGGGCCCTTGGCGGACGTAGCGAGCAATTATTTCACCGCGGGTTTCAACTGCTCCGCCATTTGCAAATGCTCGCGCAGCGCAGGCAGGTTATGTGAGAAGAACGCCTTGATGTCGGGGTCCTTCGCATCCTTCGAGGCCTTGTCGAACAGGGAGACGGCGTCCTTGTGGGCCTTCACCCCCACCTCGTCGGCGTAGGCCTTGTCGAACTTCGCGCCTTCAAGTGCGCTGAGCTTGTCGACCTTGGCGCGCTCATCCGCAGGCAGGCTGTCCGGCACCGTAATGCCCTTTTTACCGGCCAGCGCCTTGAGTTCGTCGCCCACCGTGGTGTGGTCCTTCACCATGCGCTGTGCAAAGGCGCGTACGTCCGGGTTGCTCGCACGTGTAATGGCAACCTGGCTGGCCTGCACTTCGAGCATCCCGGCAGCCGCAGCCTTGGTGACGAAGGTGGTGTCGGACTTGTCCGTTGCCGCCCGCGCGATACCGAGCGCGCCGCCAAAGCCCAGCGCACCTGCTACCAGCAGCGCCGCAACGCGACGCGCACCAATATGCTGTGTTGATCTGTTCATGAGTCGTCCTCCTGCGCGGGTGCGCATCACTTTTCGTGGCCGATGGCCTTGGAAACGGCGGCCGGCGTGTCGTACTCGTCGTCAGGCATGTCGCGCAGGGTCTTGAGGGTGCTGTCGTCTGCGCCGTTGGCCTGCGCGGTCTTCATCAACTCTTGCTTCTTCGCGGGGTAGGTCGCGCCCTTCAGGGCCTTCTGAATGCCGATCGGCGAATGCGTTGCGTGTTCACGCGCGCTGCCGCCCTGTGCGCCGCGCTCGTGCGACTTCGCACCGGCACGTTCAGACGATTTGCCGCCGCTGCCGTGGCTGGCGTGCCCGCCACGCTCCTTGTCGGACGCGCTGCTGCGCTGGCTTGTGGACGTCGATTTCGAGTGCGACGCGTGCTTGCTCTTGTCGCGAGTGGGTTTCATGACACCTCCGCTGGTCGGTTGACTGGACCGTCACCCAAGATGGCGCGGCCCGCAACCGTTTTGCAGCAGCGAACATGCCTGCGCAAACCTGCGGCGATGAGGAAAAGAAACGCGCGACAGAAGCGGCGCGCAGGCTACGCGCGCGATGCGGGCTTGGCCCGAGGGCGTGGCATCGGCAACGCTCTGACCTCTCCCAGCGCCCGGTTCACCGCGTTGGGTTTGTCGACCAGATCCTGCAGCGTGTAGCCATCCAGCACTTCAAAGTACGCCCGCAACGCTGCGTGCAGCACGCCGCGCAGGCCGCACACGCGGGTGATGACGCAGTGGTTATCGTCGCCGTGGAAGCACTCGACCATGCGGAAGTCGGGCTCAGTGGCGCGTACCACGTCGCCGAGGTTGATTTCGGCCGCTGGGCGGCCGAGCGTGATGCCCCCCGCGCGCCCGCGCACGGTGTGCAGGAAGCCGTCCTGCCCTAGCTGCTGGACGATCTTGATGAGGTGGTTCTTGGGAATGTCGAAGGCCTCCGCAATGCGCTGGATCGTGACGAGTTCGTCCGGGTGCACGGCCACGTAGATCAGCGTGCGCAGGGCGTAGTCGGTGTAGTCGGTCAGTCGCATGGCGGGCGTGCGGCGTTGCCGCAGGTAAAAACATTCATGAGAGGAACATCTTATCGGGAAGTTGCCCACAAGATGCGCCGGTTTGCCGCAGGTCAATTTGTTGCATCACAAATATACGTTTAATAGAATCCAATGCAAGCGGTTGCCTGAGCCCCAGGCTATCCAGAACAAAGCGTGACGGCGCCCCCCGTCTTATTTGTTGCATATTTCACGCATATTTGGAGTCCAGCATGCTGTCCGACAAGTCCAAGCCCTATATCGATGCCAGCGTTCCCGTGCTGCGCGAGCATGGCTTGACCATCACCCAGACCTTCTATCGCAACATGTTCGCCAGCCACCCCGAGCTGACCAACGTGTTCAACATGGGCAACCAGGCCAATGGGTCGCAGCAGCAGTCGCTGGCTTCGGCGGTGTTTGCGTACGCTGCCAACCATGGCAACAACGCGGCGCTGGCGCCCGTGGTCAACCGCATCGTGCACAAGCACGCGGCCGTGGGCATCAAGCCGAGCCATTACCCGATCGTCGCGCGCCACCTGCTTGGCGCGATTGCCGAAGTGCTGGGCGACGCCGCCACGCCGGACCTGCTTGCCGCCTGGGACGAAGCCTATTGGCTGCTCGCCGCCGAGCTGATCGCGGCGGAAGCGCGCCTGTACCAGCACACCGGCAGCGGCCCCGACCATCGTCAGCCGGTGCGCATTGTCAGCCGCCGTCTGCAGGCCGAAGACGTGGTCTCGCTCACGCTCGAAGCCGTGGGCGACGCGCCATTGGCCGATTTCCTGCCGGGGCAGTACATCTCGGTGCAAGTGGAGCTGGCGCCGGGCGCACTGCAGCAGCGCCAGTACAGCCTGTCGGACGCTCCGAATGGCCGCACGTGGCGCATCTCGGTCAAGCGTGATGCGGGCGACGCTGACCGCCCTGCAGGCACCGTGTCGAGCTGGTTGCACGCCAATGCGCGCGAAGGCGACGTCCTGCTGGTCAGCCAACCGTACGGCGACTTTGTGCCGCAACTGGCAACCGACAACCCGATCGTGCTGATGTCGGCCGGTGTTGGCATCACGCCCATGATTTCGGCGCTCAACACGCTCGCGCAGGAGAACAGCGCGCGCAAGATCGTATTCAGCCACGCCGCCCGTGCTGCCTCGCATGTTGCCCACGCCGATGATCTCGAGCGTGCCGCACAAGCGCTGCCGGCGTTCGAGGCGCATGTGTTCCTGGAGTCCGGCGAGGACGCGGAGTTCGCATCGCGCCCGGCCCAGCCTGGCCGCATGACGGTCGACACGTTCGTGCGCGACCACGGAGCGGAAGCGGACTTCTATCTCTGCGGCCCGCTGCCGTTCATGCAGGCACAGCGTGCGGCGCTGCTCGCCAGCGGTGTGCCGTCGGAGCGCATCCACCGCGAAGTGTTCGGCCCCGATCTGCTGGACGACATCCTCTGACCTGAACCACGGAAATCACCATGCCCCGCCAAGCCCCGTTGCTCACCATCGGCAAGCCCGACCCGGCAAGCCGCGTGCCTTACACGGGGCGAGCGGTCTTCGCGCTCGGCTTCCGGCCGCTCTACCTGTTGGCCGCGGCGTTTGCCGCGCTGGGGATGGCGTTGTGGGCAGCGTTGCTGCTGGGTGTCCTGCCCTCGGCCCAAGGTCCGGCCACCATGGCGCCACTGTTCTGGCACGCGCACGAGATGGTGTTTGGCTTTGCGGCGGCGGTGGTGGTTGGTTTCCTTTTCACAGCGGGTAAGAACTGGACCGGCCTGCAGACGCCGCAAGGCACGCAGCTCGCGGCGCTGGCTGCGCTGTGGCTGGCGGCACGTGTGCTGATGTGGACAGGCCCCGTGCCGCTGGCTGTGGCTGCGGACGTGGCGTTCCTGCCGGCGTGCGGCGTGGCGTTCCTGCGCGTCCTGCGGCGCGCAAAAAGCGCCCGCAACTACGGCCTGGCGATCGCGCTGCTGGTGCTCGGTGGCGTCAACGCGGCGTTTCATGCCGCGCTGGCTCTGGACGCGCCGCTGGCCGCACTGCGTTGCCTCGATGCAGCCGCGGGGCTGGTCTGCCTGTTCGTCACGGTCATTGGCGGACGCGTCATCCCAATGTTCACGTCCAACGCCGTTCCTGGCGTGCAGGTGCGCCGCGTGGTGTGGGCCGAGCGCGCCATCGTGCCGGCGACGGCGCTCGCCGTTGCCATGCTGGCGACGCCGCTTCAAGGCATTGTTCCAGCCATCGTGTTTGCGGCGGCGGCGGTCGTGCAGGCTGTCCGCTGGGCTGGCTGGGACACGCGCCGCACGCTGCGCACGCCCATCGTCTCCATCCTGCATGTGGCGTATGCCTTCCTGCCCATCGGCTTTGCCATGTTGGCCGCCGCAGCGCTCGGCTGGGGCGACCGTTCGACCGCGCTGCATGCGCTCACGGCGGGAGCCATCGGCGGCGCCATCATCGCCATGATCACGCGCACCGCGCTGGGCCACACCGGCCGGATGTTGCGTACGGGCCGTGCAGAGAATTTCGCCTACGCAGCCGTCGCGCTGGCTGCACTCGTGCGCGTGGCCGGCCCCGCCCTGTTGCCGCGCGAAGTGTGGATCGGCGGGGCGAGCGTGCTGTGGGTGGCGGCGTTTGTGGTTTATTTG
This sequence comes from Ralstonia sp. 22086, assembly GCF_052045975.1. Classification (NCBI taxonomy): domain Bacteria; kingdom Pseudomonadati; phylum Pseudomonadota; class Betaproteobacteria; order Burkholderiales; family Burkholderiaceae; genus Ralstonia; species Ralstonia sp. 22086. The sequence goes on from NZ_JBQEPZ010000005.1 coordinate 344,265, forward strand.
TGGCGCTACACGCCGTGGCTGATGGCGCCGCGCGCTGACGGCCGGGAAGGCTGAGCTTCACCCTGCCCTTCCCGCCTCCGGCGGCTTCAGTAGAATGGCGCAGCTCCTTCGCATACTGCGCCCACGATGGATGTCCATTTGACGATCCACGGCCGGCACGACCTTGCCGGCCAACTCTATCGACAACTCCGCACGGCCATCCTCGATGGCCGGCTCGTGCCGGGCGAGCGTCTGCCCTCCACGCGCGATCTGGCGCTGCAGATTGGTGTGTCGCGCAAGACCACGCTCGACGTATTCGAGCGCCTCATTGCCGAGGGCTATCTGCAGCCACGCGCCGGCTCCGGCACCTTCGTGGCCGAAGCCACCGAAGGGTTGCGCGCTCGCACGCCGGCCGCCTCGCCTGCGGTGCAACTCGCCTCGCCCACGCCGGCCGTACGCACCTTCGACACGCCCTGGAACAACATGCCCGCGGTGCTGCCTCAGCCGCGCCCAAACCTCGTCTACGACTTTGTGGGCGGCGTGACGGAGAAGCGCCTGTTTCCCTTCGACGTGTGGCGCCGCTGTGTTGCGCACGCGTTGCGCCAGCAGGCGCGCGGGCGCGGCGGCTATCACGACCCGGCGGGCGATCAGGCGCTGCGCCTGGCCATCTCGCGCTATCTCGCATTCAGCCGTGCGGTGGTGTGTGCCTGGGCCGATATTGTCGTCACGCAGGGCGCGCAGCAGGCCATCGACCTGATCGCCCGCGTGCTCGTGCGCCCCGGGGATACGGTGGCGATTGAAGATCCGGGTTACCCGCCCGCGCGCATTGCGCTGCAGGCGCTGGGTGCCAACGTTGTGCCGGTGCCGGTCGATGCCGAAGGCCTGGTCGTCGATGCGCTGCCGAAGCACGCGAAGCTTGTCTACGTGACGCCGTCGCACCAGTTTCCGCTGGGCATGCCGATGAGCCTGGCGCGCCGCGCACAACTGCTCGACTGGGCGCAGCGCCATGACGCGCTGATCATCGAAGACGATTACGACAGCGAATTCCGCTTCGACGGCCGCCCGATGGAGTCGCTCAAGAGCCTGGACGCTGCCGGTTGCGTGGCTTACGTCGGTACGTTTTCGAAGACGATCTTTCCGGAGCTGCGCATCGGCTACGTGGTGCCGCCCGCTTCGTTGGTGGCGCCGTTGCGGCACGCCAAGCAGGTGGCCGACTGGCACAGTGAATCGCTCATGCAGGCGGCGCTCGCCAAGTTCATGCTCGACGGCGATTTCGCCAAGTACCTGCGGCGTATGCACAAGGAGTACGCGGCGCGCCGGAATGCGCTACTGCGGCATCTGCGTGGCCCGCTGGCGCAGTGGCTGGCGCCCGTGCCGTCGGCGGCGGGCATCCACATGGCAGCGCAGGTGCGCGCACCGTTGCCCGAAGCCGACCTGGTGAAGCTGGCGGAGGGCGTGGGCGTCGGGCTCTACGGCACGGCCAGAATGCACGTGGCACGGCCGCCGCAGCCCGGGTTGCTGATCGGCTACGGCCACGTGAACGTTGCCGAGATCGACGCGGGCCTCGGCGAGCTGGCGGAAGTGCTGGCCAAAGTGGCTACCTGATATTCGAGTGGATTGGCAATTTCAAGGTGCCACTGCGGCGCCTAGACTGGCTCCAGTTCTCAAGCACAGGAGCCATCTGATGGAACCCCGCCTCGACTTCTATCAAAGCAACCCCGCCGCCATCCAGGCGGTCATGGGCCTCGAAAAAGCGCTGGGCAAAAGCACGCTGGAAAAACCGCTGACTGAACTCGTGCGCCTGCGTGCCTCGCAAATCAACGGCTGCGCCTATTGCGTCGACCTGCACACCGCCGATGCCCGCAAGGGCGGTGAAGACAACCGTCGCCTGGCTACCGTGTCGGTCTGGCATGAAACGCCATTCTTCACCGATCGCGAACGCGCCGCGCTGGCGTGGACGGAAGCCGTCACCCTCGTCGCAGAAACTCGCGTGCCCGATGACGTCTGGCAGGCCGTGCGCGCGCAGTTCTCCGATGCCGAGCTGGTCGACCTCACGCTGCTGGTGAGCACCATCAACACGTGGAACCGCCTGGCCATCAGCTTTCGCAAGCTGCCCGCCTGAGCGCCGCATATACTGCCTCGCACGGCGCGCGCCGCACACGGAGGCCACATGCTGCACAACGTCCGCACCCTAAGCGTGAATGTCGAGCGTCACTTTGATGACGTGGCCATGTTTCTGGCCGAGCCGCTGAACTTTCCGATCTGGGCGACCGGCCTGTCGGAAGGGCTCGCGCCCGGTACGCAGGGTTCGGGCGCGGCCCCCGACGAATGGATTGCCAAGGCCGCCCCCAACAGCGACGAAGGCAGCGTCTTCATCCGCTTCAGCCCGCCCAACACATTTGGCATTGCCGACCACTGGGTCCGCCTGCCGGACGGGTCAATCGTGTACGTGCCGCTACGGGTGGTTCGCAACGGCGCCGGCACCACCGTCTCGCTTACGCTGTTTCAGCAACCGAGCATGGACGACGCGCAGTTCGACGCCGATGCCGAATGGGTGCAGCGTGACCTGGTGAAGCTGAAGATGGTGCTGGAAGCCGAATAACCGCTCAGGCCTTTTCCGCCCGAGGAGCTTGCGGCACCGTTTGCGGACCCGACGCGCCTGCGGATGCGGCTGCTGCAGCCAGTGACGGATCGCCCTGCGCATCCGATCCCTTCACCTGGCTCACCCAGAACACGCAGAACAGCCCTGCTGCCACGGCCAGCCAGCCGTTGAGGCCATAGCCCTCGATGCGGCCGCCGGCACCGGCGGACAGCAGCAGCCCGCCCACCCACGCGCCCACGCCGGTCCCTACCGACATCACCGCGCTGTTGGCCGACAGGAACGCGCCGCGCACCTGCGGGGCGGGCACTGTCGTCATCAACGCCTGCATCGGGACCATGCGGCTGGAGAGGATCACCATGAAGAACGGGAAGAACAGCAACATGCCGATGTAGGGCCAGTCAGGCAGATGCGTCATCACCAGCACCGGGATGAACGCCAGCAGTGTTGCGCCAACGAACATGCGGCGGCGGCCGTAGCGATCAGCCAGCTTGCCCACGGCGCGCGAACTGAAGAACGACGCCGCGCCGCCAGCCACATACAACCACGACAGGTTTTCGGGCGACACACCGTGGTTGGCCACCAGCACCGGAGAGATGAAGGGAATCACCATCATGTGCGAGCCCATCATCACGAAGGTCAGCACGAAGGCCCGCAGGTGGCGCGGGTTGGTGAGCAACTGCCACAGGCCGGAGAGAATCTCGCCCAGCGTCTGGCTGCGCTTGCCTGCCAGATGTTCGGCCAGCGGTGGAATGGTCTGCCGCGCGCCCAGCCAGATCAGCACCGTGAGCGCCGTCAGCAGGAAGAACGGTGCCGACCAGCCGAAGTGCGCGCCAATGGCAATGCCGACGGGCACGCCCGCCATGGCCGCGAGCGCGAACGACGACATCACCACGCCGGTGGCCGCGCCGCGCCGTGCGGGCGGCACCACGTCTGACAGCACGGCCATGATGATCGACCCGAGCACGCCGCCGGTGACGCCCGCAAATGCGCGGGCAAACAGCAGCATGCCGTAGCTGCCCGACAGTGCACAGGCCAGGTTGGCCAGCGTGAAGAGGCCGTAGACGGTCAGCAGCAGGCGGCGCCGGTCAAAGCGGTCGACATAGGTGGCGGCCAGCAGGCCGGAAGCGCCCGAGCACAGCGAATACACCGACACCGCCGTGGCGAACGCCGCCGGGCCGATGCCAAACGTATGCATGATCTGCGGACCAAGCGGCATCATCACCATGAAATCCATGATGACGGTGAACTGCGTGAGCGCGAGCAGCCAGAGCAACCGGCGCTCGCGCGAGGAATCAAGTAAGGGCATGAGGGCGAGCGAAGAAGAGGAGTAAGCGGCGCGCGCAGGCTGGGGCCGGAGTCGGCTGGCTGGCACGCCGTGTTGTGTCGCAAAACATATCTTAAGATAGTTGTCGCGACACAAGAAGTCAAACTTTATTCAAGCGGGATTCTGCGCCTCGTCACGGTTTCGAGGCGTGCAATGGACTATTTCGCCCGGAGCATCCAAAGCACGTCGAGCACGTGCTGTGTCGATCGCGCTACGTCACCGGCGCGGTGCGCAATGCCAAGTTCACGCCACAACGCAGGTCGCAGCGGGCGCATGGTGATGCGCGCATCTGACGGTGCGGCGGACGCCTCATGCGGCAGCAGCGTTGCGCCGTAGCCGGCCGCGACCAGGCTCTTGATGGCGTCGTTGTAGTTGAGCTGGATACGCGGCACGGGGTGATGACCGTCAGCGGCGAACCACTCCGTTGTCTGGCGCGAGAGTCGTGTGGTCGCGTCGTTCAGGATCAGCGGCTGCGCAGAAAGCCACGCGGGCGTGATGCGCGCCGGGCTCGTCCAGTGCGCAGGCAGGAACGCCATCACCGGATCGCGCCGCCATGGCTTGATGGCAAGCCCCGCCACTTGCGATTGGGGCAGCGCCACGAGGCCAATGTCGAGCGCGCCATCGGCCAGACCCGCCAGCGTTTCCTGCGACGTGAGCACCGCCACCTGCACGTCGATGCCGGGGTGGTCCTGCCGCAGCACGTCCAGCGCCTGCGGCAGCAGATGTGCGATGGCGCCAGTGGATGCGCCCAGCCGTACGCGTCCGCTCAAGCCTTGCACCTGGCGTTGGATGTCGTCCAGCGCCTGTTCGGCATCGGCGAGCAGCTTGCGGGCGCGCTCCACCATCACCTCGCCGATGGCGGTGGGCTGCACCTGCCCGCGCTTGCGCGAGAGAAGTTGCGCGCCTACGCGATCCTCCAGCTCGGCGATATGCAGGCTCACGGTGGGCGCCGCCAGATGCAGCGCCCGCGCCGCGTCGGCAAACGAGCCGCGGCTGGCCACTTCCACGAGTGTGCGCAGGCGGTCCAGGCTGATCTCTCGCATGATTCAGAAATGCTGAATGTGACGGTTATGAAATTCAACTTTTCATATTCTAGGCCGCGCTCGAAGATGGGGGCTCGCATTCACCACCACCCTCACCCTCTTTTCCATTGGAGCGCCCCACCATGTCCACGCCCCTCGTCTTCATCGATGGCGACCAAGGCACCACCGGCCTGCAGATTCACGAGCGCCTGCGCGGCCGTGTGGAGCGGCAAGACCTGAAGCTGCTGACGCTTCCCGCCGACGCGCGCAAAGACGCGCAACACCGCGCCGAGGCCATCAACGCCTGCGATATCGCCATCCTGTGTCTGCCTGATGCGGCCGCGCGCGAGGCGGTCGCGGCCATCGTCAACCCGGCCGTGCGCGTGATCGACGCCAGCTCCGCGCATCGCACCACGCCGGGCTGGGTGTACGGCTTTCCGGAGATGAGCGAAGGGCAAGCCCGACGTGTTGCCGCAGCGTCGCGCGTGACCAACCCGGGCTGCTACCCGACCGGCGCGATCGGGCTGCTCCGCCCGCTCGTGCAAGCCGGCCTCGTGCCGGCGGATTACCCGATCAGCATGCATGCCGTGTCCGGCTATTCGGGCGGTGGCCGCGCTGCAGTCGAAACCTACGAGGGGCCGGATGCGGCAAAGGCATTGCCGTTCCAGGTGTATGGGCTGGGTTTGGCGCACAAGCACACGCCGGAAATCCAACTGCACGCGGGGCTCACGCAGCGGCCGATGTTTGTGCCGGCCTACGGCGCGTATCGCCAGGGCATTGTGCTGACGGTGCCGCTGGAGCTGCGTCTGCTCAACGCCGGCGTGGATGCGGCTGCGCTGCACGCATGTCTGGCCGACCACTACGCTGGCGCGCAGCATGTGGAGGTGATGCCGCTGCAGGCCCCGTCCGCCTTGCCGCATCTCGATCCGCAGGCGCTCAACGGCACCAACGACATGCGGCTGGGCGTGTTCGCCAACGACCACGGCCAGGTCCTGCTCACGGCGGTGTTCGACAACCTCGGCAAGGGCGCCTCAGGCGCGGCGGTCCAGAACCTCGACCTGATGCTGGCGCAGTAGTGGCAAATCGAATCGAAGTCATCGCAACATTTAATTGGTCGATTGTGGGCGACTTCGCTATCGTCAACGCCGCCCGCGTACGAACCGCCTGTTGCTGTTTGCGCTCGGGGCCGGACCAACCCATTGCCTGAATGCAACATGTCTAAGACCACGTATTACGCGCCGCATGGCGGCCATCCGCCGCAGACGGATCTGCTGACCGATCGCGCGATGTTCACCGAGGCGTACGCAGTGATCCCCAAGGGGGTGATGCGCGACATCGTCACGAGCTGGCTGCCGTTCTGGACCCACACGCGCCTGTGGGTGATCGCCCGCCCGCTGTCGGGTTTTGCCGAGACCTTCTCGCAGTACATCGTTGAAGTGAACCCGGGCGGCGGCAGCGACAAGCCCGAGCAGGACAAGAACGCCGAAGCCGTGCTGTTCGTCGTTGAAGGCGAAGCCGAGCTGACGCTGCAGGGCAAGAAGCACACGCTCACGCCGGGCGGCTATGCGTTCATTCCGCCGGGCGCCGACTGGACGCTCCACAACGTCAGCGATGCGGCCGCGCGCTTCCACTGGATTCGCAAGCACTACCAGGTCGTCGATGGCATTCCCCTGCCGGAAGCCTTCGTGACCAACGAGCAGGACGTCGAGCCGATCCCGATGCCGGGCACCAACGGCGCCTGGGTGACGACGCGCTTTGTCGACATGAGCGACATGCGCCACGACATGCACGTCAACATCGTGACGTTCGAGCCGGGCGGCGTGATTCCGTTTGCCGAAACCCACGTGATGGAACACGGCCTGTACGTGCTCGAAGGCAAGGCGGTTTATCGCCTCAATCAGGACTGGGTCGAGGTGGAAGCGGGCGACTTCATGTGGCTGCGCGCGTTCTGCCCGCAGGCCTGCTATTCGGGTGGCCCTGGCCGCTTCCGTTACCTGCTGTACAAGGATGTGAATCGTCACATGAACCTGACGCTGAACCCGTCGCGTTAAGCGCCGCAGGTGTCAAAAAAAGAGCCCGCCGGTGGTTTGCCGTCGGGCTTTTTTCATGGCCGTTGATTTTCGTTTCTGCGATTGCGCCTACTTGCGCGTGGCTACGATGAACAGCCGGGGGAACGGCAGCAGCACCGTGCCATCATCGAGAGCCGGATAGGCCTGGGCAATCATGTCGCGATAGCGGGCGAGGAACGCGGGTCGCTCGTCCTCGCTCAGCGCTGCGAGGAATGGCCGCAGCGCGCTGCCCTTGAACCATTCGACCACCGCATCGGCGCCGCCTTGCAGAGGATGCATGTACGTGGTGCGCCACACGTCGACGCGCGAGCACAGCGGCGCCAGCAGTGCGTAATAGCGGCGCGCATCGAAGCGCTCTGTGCGCTCCACACCCTTGAGCTTGCCGGCCCATGGCCCCGCAGCGGCCACTTCGCGCATGAGGCGGTGCGCAGGTTCGTCGAGGTTGTCCGGCATCTGCACGGCCAGGTGGCCCCCCGCCGCAAGCTTGCCAACGAGTTTCGGAAACAGCGTGTCGTGCGCCGGCAGCCATTGCAGCACCGCATTGGCGAGGATCAGGTCATACGCGCCGGGCTCATCCCACGCAGCAATGTCGGCCACATCGAAGCGCACCTCGGGCAGGCGCTTGCGTGCGGCTTGGATCATGTCGGCCGAGGCGTCGATGCCGCGAACGGCTGCGGCGGGCGCGCGCGCCATCAGTGCTTCCGTTGAATTGCCTGGCCCGCAGCCGATATCGATGGCGATATGGACGGGCGTGGGCGGCACCGCGGCAAGCAGGTCCCGGACCGGCCGCGTGCGCTCATCCTCGAATTGCACATACTGCTTTGCGTACCAATCGTGTGGGGTCGTCACGATGCGCTCCTTGTTGTGGTTTGCGGGATGCGCAAAGTGTCCGGTTTCCGGATCGATCAGTAAAATGAATTCAATTTACAGATTGATTCATAACGTTGATGAAAATCGATACGCTCGGCGTGCAGGCATTTGTGGCGATTGCAGAGAGCGGCAGCTTTACGCAAGCCGCCGACACGCTGCACGTGACGCAGACCGCGATCACACAGCGCCTGCGCAAGCTGGAGGCGTTTCTCGGCGTCGCGCTGGTGGAGCGCACCACGCGCCGGACCGAGCTAACGGAAATTGGTGAGCGCTTTCTGCCGCAGGCGCGCCGGCTGCTCAATGAGTTGTCCGATGCGCTCACGGAGATTCGCGAGACCGGCCTGAGCCAGCGCGGCGACATCACCATCGCCTGCGTGCCGACGGTGGGCGTGCAGTATCTGCCGCGCATCCTGCGCGCGTTCTCGGAGCACCGGCCGCATGATCGCGTGAAGATTCTCGATCACGCCTCGGCCTCCGTGCTGCAAGCCGTGCTGCGTCGTGAAGCCGAGTTCGGCATCAGCATCGCGGGCGACCAGCATCCGGAGCTCGTGAGCGTGCCGCTGACGAGCGATCCGTACGTCCTCGTCTGCCGCGATGATCACCCGCTCGCCAAGCGGCGGCGCATCCGGTGGCAGGCCCTGCAGCCCCACCCGCTAATCTTTGCCGGCGAGGTGAGCGGCAACCGCAGCCTGCTCGACGGCGCACTGAAGGCGAGCGGCGTGACGCTGCATTCGTTCTACGAAGTGCAGCGCAGTTCAACGGCGCTCGGCTTGGTGGCTGAAGGGCTCGGCGCGGCGGTGGTGCCGCGGCTGGCGATTCAGAAGAACGCGTACCCGATGATTCGTACGGTGGAGCTGGTGGAGCCTGAAGTGTCGCGCACGCTGGTGCTTGTCACACGCAAGGCTGCGCACCTGTCGCCCGCAGCGCGTGCGTTGTACGACCGGATCGTCGACGGGGCAACTTCAGCGAGGTGATGCTCGCGTGGAGGGCCGTGCTTACACGGTCCCTCTCACGCCATACCGGCCCGTCACGCGCGAGCGCCGTCCGTGCTGCCCGGGTAGCTCGTATCGCCGCGCCATGCCAGCACGTCATGCGCGCTGGCTTGACGATCTGCGCCTTGCGCATACGGGTCGAAACGATCGTACTTCCACGACAGATAGCCGTAGGTATCGGCCTGCCGATCTGCACCTTGCGTGAACGGGTCCGTCTTGTCGACGGCGCCTTGCGTGTACGGATCGTACTTGGCCTGCGCGGCCGAAGCCGGTTGGGCGATGAACAGCGCGGCAGAAGCGGAAAGCGTGGCAAGCAAGGCCAGGGCAATGCGGTGGGTGTGCATGATGAACTCCTCGAGCGGTTAACGTGCCGCCGGAGGCGGCATCCCATCGGATCGCTGGCGGAGCGTGGCCGCCCGGATCCCACAGGTTGGTCGCGGTGCGCATGCAAACCTGACACTGCATCGACGAAAAACATGCCGCACCAGCCTGTACCTGCAGATACGCAGGCCATGCGGCAGTGGATGCAGCGGTGCAGAAAAAAGCGCAGACGCTGCTACGGCAGCTGCATCAGCCCGTGCACGCCTTGCCACCCCACGTACAGCCCCACCAGGGCAATCAGCACGCCTGACAGGTACGGCGCCTTGCGCGCAAATTCACCAAAGCCGCCCCAGCGGCGAGAGACGTGCTTCACGCTCAGCGCAGCCAGCGCGCCCGAGGCCACCAGCGTGAGGGCCAGCCCGATGCTGAAGCACAGCACCAGCGCCGCGCCCAGGGTGATCTTCTTGAGTTGCAGGCACAACAACAGCACGGTGATCGACGCCGGACACGGAATCAGCCCGCCCGTGAGCCCGAACACGATGATCTGGCCCGTGGTCACTTCACGGTTGGCAAAGCGGCGGCGGATGTCGTTGGCGTGCGCGCGTTCGTGGGCGTCCTGGTATTCGGCAGACGACACATCCAGCCCGCCATGGCTGTGATCATGGTCGTGGTCATGCTCGGTGAACGTGACGTCGTAGTCATGCCGATGGTGTTCGTGCCCGAGCGACAGGCGCGCCACAAAGGCGTGCGGCTCGGGAATGGATTGCTCCGATTCCAGAAAGCCGTCGCGCTGGACGAAGTGGAAAGTCTGCCGACTGCCGGCGGGGCGCTCGGTCACGATCTGCACCTGCTCGGCCGACCATGCGGTGCCGCGCGTACCTTCCCGCGTTAGCCGGAAGCGCGGCGGTACGCCATCTTCGAAGATGGCCAGCTGCACGATGCCGTGGCCGGTGTCGATGCGCTGGACATCGTCATGGCCGTGAGCGTGATCGTGATCATGGTGATGATGGTCGTGGTGGTGATCGTGCGCCGCGTGCGTGCTGCGCCAGGTGCGCCACATCATCCACGCGGCCACGGCCACGATCAGCACGGCAGACACCATCTGAAAATACGGCTCGGTGGTCTCCGCGTTCCAGTTGCGGCCGAAGTACAGGCCCGCCATGGCCACCGCCCACACCACCGCCGTGTGCGACACCGTGGCCGACAGCCCCAGCAACACCGCCTGCGTGAGCGTGCCGCGGATGGCGACGATGAACGCCGCCATCATCGTCTTGGAATGCCCAGGCTCCAGGCCATGAAGCGCACCCAGCAGGATCGCACTGGGAACGAACAGCCAGGCATTGCCTTGCTGCAGCAGGGTGGTGAACGCGGTCATGGATGGCAGTCGATAAATTCGGGTAGGCGAAATATACTCCCCCCTAGTATAGTGGTGCTACCCTCCCGCGTCATTCACACCACCTCGATACCCGATTCCATGGCACATACCATCCGCGACAAAGCCAAGCTGCTGGCGCGCGTACGGCGTATCCAGGGGCAAGCCGCCGCGTTGGAAAAGCAACTCGCCGAAGAGGGCGATTGCACGGCCATCCTGCAGCAGATTGCGGCCATTCGCGGCGCCGTCAATGGGCTGATGGCGGCCGTCATCGAGGGCCACCTGACGGATCACGTGGTGAAGGAGCCCGCCGAGGCCCAACGCCAAGAAGATCTCGACGCGGTGATGCAAGTGATCAAGTCGTACCTGAAGTAGCGCGCCGCCCTTGCGCCATGCGCACGATGCCGATACGCTGCTCGAACGCCGTCGGCCAATTCTGATTCTTCGATTCTTCGATTCTTCGATTCTTCGATTCTCCGATTCTCCGAATCTTCGTCTTCATGTCCCGACTTCACGCCACCCTCCTCGCCGCCGGCCATCGCGCCCGCGTGGATGACGTGTGCGTGCAGCCCGGGCCCTTCCCTCCTCCTGTCGTGTCTTGGAGCTACGACGTGATCGGCGCACAGCCGCCGCCGCCTCCGCCCGCTCTCGGCTGATTCTCAGCCGCTTCGTTTCCGGTTGACCTGAACCAGGCTCGGGCACACGCCCGAGGCAGGCGCTCGCCTGCGCGCCGGAACCCGACATCTCTTTTCGACAGGTGAGTGGTATGCGTTCCATGCAAGCCGCGCTGGCAGGGTCCGGCGCGACGGTTCTATTCGTGCTGCTGTGGAGCAGCGGCGCAATCTTTGCGGAGATCGGGGTGCAGCATGTCCCAGCGTTCGCGTTTTTGGTTGGGCGCTTTGCGCTCGCGTCTTTGGTGTTGGCGGGCCTAGGCCTGCGGCGCGGGCAGTGGTGGCCGGCGCCGGGTTCACGGCTGAAGGTGGCCAGCACCGGTGCATTGCTGACCGGCGGCTATTCAATCTGCTATCTGCTCGCGCTGGACCGCGGCCTCACGCCCGGGCTGCTGGCCACGGTGCTCGGCGTGCAGCCGCTGCTCACGCTGCTGGCAACCGAGCGCACATGGTCTGCACGGCGGATGGCCGGCCTGGCGCTCGCGCTGGGCGGCCTCTCGCTCGTGGTAGGCGGGGCCGATGCGCAGCAGGTGCCGATGGCTGGTCTCGGCTATGCGCTGGCCGCGCTCCTCAGCATGACGGTGGGCGCCATCTGCCAGGAGCGGCTGAACCAGTCGCCCATCGATACGCTGCCGCTGCAGAACGCAGTGAGCCTCGTGCTGTGTGTGGGGGTTTCCATCGCGCAGCCCGTGCAATCGCTGACGTTCATGCCCGGCCTGCCCGGTATCGCCGCCTTGCTGTGGATGGGCGTGGTGATGTCGGTGGGGGCGCAGTTGCTGTTTTACCGGCTCATGCAGCGCGGCAATCTCGTCAATGTGACGAGCCTGTTCTACCTCGTGCCGGTGGTGACGGCGCTGCTGGATGACCTCGTGTTCGGGCATCGCATGGCCCCCGTCGCAATGGCCGGGATGGCGATGATTCTGGTGGGGTTGGCGGCGGCGTTCCGGGCGATCCGCTGATTGAAGCCAGAAGGCGAGCCACTTGGTCTTGGTGGCTCGCTCATTCATCGTTGCCCGGTGCCCGGTGCCCGATGCCTTACTGCGCGAGCTGCCGCAACTTCCATTCCCCGCTCGGCTGCTTGCACAGCCATGCCGTCCACTGCTCCTTGCTGCTGCCGCGCGTGAGTTCGCTCTGCAGGCGGCGGCACGATTGCCCCGCGTCGGTCTTGGATTCCAGCGGGGTGATGGTCGCGTCGATGGCGGCCTGCTTGCCTCTGGCCGGGGCGGTCCATTGCGCGGGCGTGTTGTCGGCGGCGCTCTTGAGCACATCGCCAATGGCCTTGGTAAACGACTTCAGCTCCGTCGGGCTCATCGAGCCGATGATGGTGCTGGCCAGCACGTTGCGGAAATAGGCAAACGAAGGCGTGGCGCTAGCAAAGAGCGCGGCGCCAGCAAAGGCAAGCGCAAGACGGCGGCGATGCGACATGGGTCCCCCAGGATGTGACGAAAAGGAGCCTTCATCCTAGAACATCCTGCAGCGGCTTGTGGCGGCAATGCGCGTTCAGCCGCCGAGTTTGTCGAGCAGGCTGTACCACGCCACGCCCGCCGCAATGTAGAAGCGCTGCAACCCGTGCAAGGGGATCGGTGTGATGGGCGATACGGGATACGGAAACGCGTCTCCACTGCCTGCAAGCCGTGCGGCGATGTGCTGGCCAAGGCTGGTGCACAGCGCGATGCCGCGTCCGTTGCAACCCAGCGCCATCGTGATGCCCGGCGCGGGCTCGTGGATATGCGGCATGAAATCCCGCGTGATGGCGATGCGGCCCGCCCAGCGGTATTCATACTCAAGCGGGCCGAGTTGTGGAAAGAGCAGCTCCAGCGAGCGTTCAAGGTGTGCAAAATCCTGTGCGTCGCGCGGCTCTGCAAAGAAGCCGCGTCCACCCATCAGCAGGCGCCCGGCTGCGTCTTTGCGGAAATACAGCAGCAGCCGTTGCGATGTGGAAGCCGTTTCGCCGCGCGCCAGAATGCGCTCGGCTTCAGCCGTCTTGAGCGGCTTGGTGGCGACGATGAAGCTGTTGGCTGAGAGCACCGTCTGCGCCAATCCGGGCCACAGCGGGCCGGTGTAGCCATTGGTGGCGATCACCACGCGCTGCGCACGCACCTTTGCGCCCGTGCTGGTGGTGGCGATCCAGTGCGTGCCCTGTTGCTCGAGTGCGGTGACCGTGGTGCGGCCATGCACGGCGGCACCGGCATTCTGCGCGGCACGCACCAGCCCGCGTGCATACGCCATCGGCTGGATGGCGCCCGCGCGGCCATCGAGCCATGCGCCGGCAAACGCCTCGGTGCCGACACGTTGCGCGACGGCGGCGCGGTCCAACATTTCCACCGGCACGCCACGCTTTTCCCACTGCCGGGCGCGCGCATGCAGCGCCGGCACGGCCTTGTCCGAATAGGAAAGCTGCAGCCACCCGGCGCGCACGGGCTGGCAGTCGATGCGGTGCCGGTCGATCAGATCGAACACCAGATCGGCGGAGCGCGACACAGCATCGATCAACGGTTCGGCACGCGCGGCGCCCAGCAGGCTCACCAGTTCATCGGGGTCGTGCTTGAGCGTCGGGTTGACCTGTCCGCCGTTGCGCCCGGAAGCGCCCCAGCCCGGATCGTTGGCTTCGAGCACGGTGACCCGCGTGCCGCGTTCAGCCAGATGCAGCGCGGTGGACAGCCCCGTGTAACCCCCGCCGATGACGAGCACGTCGGTGGTGACCGATTCCATCAACGCAGGCGTGGGCGGCGCGGCCGGTGCGGTGGCAGCCCACAACGATGGCGGTAGCGGCTCGCCGCCGGATGTGCCGGGGGCGATATCGAGGTGCGGCTGCGTCATGGCGCGAGTTCTCCGGCCGGAGCATCGGCGGGTTTGTGCAGCACGCGGCGCAGAAAGTCCTGCGTACGCGGTTGACGCGGGGCACCCAGGACCTGCGCGGCTGGCCCTTCTTCGACGATGGTGCCGCTGTGCAGAAAGCACACGCGGTCCGCCACTTCGCGCGCAAAACCCATCTCGTGCGTGACGACGATCATCGTCATGCCTTCGCGGGCGAGTGCGCGCATCACCTCCAGCACATCGCCGACGAGTTCGGGGTCGAGTGCAGACGTGGGCTCGTCGAACAGCATCGCCTCGGGCTCCATCGCCAGTGCACGGGCAATCGCCACACGCTGCTGCTGGCCGCCGGAGAGCTGCGCCGGGTACGCCGCTGCCTTGGCGGCCAGACCTACTTTGTCCAGCAGCGCCATCGCTTTCGCTCGGGCTGCTTCGGGGCGTTCGCCCTTCACATAGACCGGACCTTCCATCACGTTTTCCAGCACGCTGCGATGCGGAAACAGGTTGAAGCGCTGGAACACCATGCCCATGCGGCTGCGCAGCGTGTGGATGGTTTTGCTGTGTTGATCGACGCGTTCGCCAAAGGCGCGGATCTCGCCGCCATCGTACGACTCCAGCCCGTTGATGCAGCGCAGGACGGTCGACTTGCCCGAGCCCGACGGGCCGATCAGGCAGACGACCTCGCCCTTGTTCACGTGCAGGCTCACGCCGCGCAGCACGTGATGGTCGCCAAAGTGTTTCTGCAGATCACGGATCTCGATCATGCTCATCGCTTGGCCCTCCCTGCGCCCAAGCGGTGTTCCAGCTTGCGCAGGCCGAACACCAGCGGCAGGCTCATCACCAGATACAGCAGCGCCACCAGCGTGTAGACCGTCATGTTCTGGAACGTGGACGACGCAATGAGCTGCCCCGCACGCGTCATTTCTGCCACCGTGATGGTGGACACCAGCGACGAATCCTTCAGCATCATCACCAGCGTATTGCCGTACGGCGGCAGCGCAATGCGAAACGCCTGCGGCAGGATCACGCGCCGCATGATGAGCGCGCCGCGCATGCCCATCGCCTGCGCGGCTTCACGTTGCCCGGGGTCCACGGCCTCGATGCCGGCGCGGAAGTTCTCGGCCTGGTATGCGGAATACGCAATGCCCAGCCCGATCACGCCCGCCTGAAACGCCGTGAGTTGAATGCCGATGTCCGGCAGCACGAAATAGATGTAGAAGAGCTGCACGATGATCGGCAGCCCCCGAATGATGTTGACGATCGTCGCCCCGGCCGCGGACACGGCCTTGATGGGCGACAGGCGCATCAGCGCGAGCCCCAGGCCGATCACGCTGCTGAGCAGGAACGACAGCACGGTCACCTCCACCGTGACCACCGCCCCCTTCAGCAAGATCGGCAGGAAGTCCTGCGCGTTCTCAAGAAACGTTGCAACACTCATGGCGCATCACCGATCCGAAAATCAGATGCCCCACTTCTTCACGATGGCATCAAGCGTGCCGTCTGCCTTGATCTTGGCGATGGCCTTGTTGAGGCGGTTGAGGGTTTCCGTATCGCCCTTGCGCACCACCAGGCACACGTCGCCCACGTTGGCGGGTTTGTAGTTGGGCGCGAGCTTCACGCCCTGGAAGGCGTTCTGGCGGATCTGGTACGCGATGATCGGCTGGTCGCCCAGCCCGGCCTTGATACGGCCCAGCGCCAGGTCGCGCGTCATGTCGGCCACCGAGTCGTAGCTGCGCACTTCCTTGAAGATGCCCTTCTTGTTGAGCATGTCGAGGAACACCGTGCCGACCTGCGCGCCCACCACCTCGCCTTTCAGATCATCGAGCGTGGCGTAGTTCTTGGCGTCGTCGGCCTTGACGATCAGGCCCTCGCCGTACGAGTAGACCGGGTCGGAAAAATCCACCACCTGCGCACGCGCTGGCGTCTTGAGCATCGCGGCCGAGATGATGTCGATCTTGTTGGACGTGAGCGACGGAATCAGCGCCGAGAACACCGTCTGCTGCACGTTCACATTGAAGCCGCCCGCCTTGCCTACGGCCGTGACGGTGTCGACCATCATCCCCTGGATGGAATTCGTCTTCACGTCCAGAAACGTGAACGGCACGCCCGTGGCCGTGGCGCCGACGTTATAGGTGGCCGGCGCACCCTGCGCCCAGGCAAACGATGCGGTGCCGAGCATGCACAACGCCAGTGCAGCGCGACGGAAGGTGGTGACAACAGACATGGCAATCCTCCAGGCAACGTAAAAAGATGCACCCCGAACGCGCAATGCACGGGGACTGGCTCAACGCAATGCAATGCTTGTGCCAATATTCGAACGTAACGAATCGATAAATAACTATGGAAAACCACTAATCGACGTATACGAATCGATATGCGATTCTTTGTCCGTTGATTTGCCACCGAGCCGCCACTTGTCATGACCGACGCTGCTGAACCTGCCGACGCCCCCGACCTGCTGTTCAACCAGTCGCTGGAGAAAGGGCTGGCCGTGCTGGGCGCCTTCAACGCGCAGCGCCGCACCATGACGATTGCCGACGTGGCCGCCGCCGCTGGCATCAACAAAAGCTCGGCGCAGCGCATGGTCTACACGCTCGAGCAGCTCGGCTACCTGCGCAAACATCCGCAGACGCGCCGCTACCAGCTCACCCCCGCGGTGATGAAGATCGGCTTCAACTATCTGGCCGCCGACACGCTCATCGACGTGGCCAATCCGTTCCTGGCCGAACTGACCAAGATGACCACCGAAACCTCGTGCCTGACCGAGCCTGATCAGAACGAGATGGTGTACGTCGCGCGTTTTGTGAGCGCGCATTTCGTGCCGGTGCACATGCCCATCGGCAGCCGCATTCCGATGTATTGCACCGCGTCGGGCCGGGCCTACCTGAGTGCGTTGCCGATGCCCGAAGCGCAAGCCATCGTCGAGGCGTCGCAGCGCGTGGCGCACACCATGCACACCCGCACCGATGTGGCAGACATCATGGAAACGCTGCGCCAGGCGCGCCAGCGCGGCTACGCCACCAACTGCGAAGAACTCTTCCTGGGGGACATGACCATCGCGGCGCCCATCGTCAGCAGCAATGGGCGGCCGCTGGGCGCAATTCACCTTGTCGCACCTACCGGGCGATGGACGGCGGAAGAGATGGAAACGAAGCTGGGCCCCGCGCTGCTGCAATGCGCGCGGGCGATCAGCACGTCGGTGCGAGCGCTGGGGTAGCGCGGCGCGCGGCGGAGTTGAACTGCTCCGCGCTCCCCGCCATCGTCAAGCCTTGGGCGCCTTCACCAGCACCACGGGGCATTCGGCATGCGCAAGCACCCGGCCCGCCACCGAGCCCATCAGCGCCTCGACAAATACGCCGCGCCCATGCGAGCCCATGACGATGGCCGCGGCCCCCGCACCTTGCGCGTGCTTCACGATGCGCTCCGGTGGAAAACCCACCAGCGCGTGCCGTTCGAACGGCACGCCGGCCGCACCCAGGATCGCGCAGACCGAAGCCATGGCGCCGGTGCTTTCCTCCGCGTACCAGGCGTCAACCTCTGCCTTGCCGACGAGTGATTTGATGTCGCCCGAGAGATCCGGCATGCAGTGCACGACGTGCACCGTCACATCGCTACCGAAGAGGGTCTTGTCGGCAATGCATCGCGCTGCCGCATCGGAATAGGTCGATCCGTCCGTCGCCAGTACCAGGGTTTTCATGTGGCCTCCTTGCCATGTCTGCCGCCGCGCCTCCTGCGCGGTCGGCGTCTGCTTCCAACGTAAGCGCTGCTGAAAACTGCGCGTTGATACGAGTCAACGGAAGGCCCATGGTGCAGTCACGCTCTCAGCGTTTGCACAGGAAGGCAGGCAGAATGCGCAGGTTGCCCCCGACTTCGCGCCCCTCATGACGACCACGCCATCCCTTTCCGATTACCCGCTGCATTCGACCGACAAGCTCCGCTACGGCGACACCGACCGCCAGGGCCACATCAACAACGCCGTCTTCGCCACGTACCTGGAGACAGGCCGCGTCGAGATGCTCTTCACGCCAGACAACCCGTTGGCCGCGCCCGGCTGCGAGTTCGTCATCGCGCAGCTCGTGCTCGATTTCCGCAATGAAATTCTCTGGCCGGGCTCGGTGCAGATCGGCACGCGTGTGGCGAGCGTCGGGCGCCGCTCGGTCAAGCTGGAGCAGGCGATCTTCCAGAACGGCCAATGCGCCGCCACGTCGCAATCGGTGATCGTGCAGATCGACGTTGCCACGCGCCAATCGACTCCGATTACCGACAGCGCCCGCCAGCGCTTAGCTGCGCTCACCGCCACCCCTGCCGGCGCCGAGGCGGAGTGATGCGCGGCGTACGCAAACGAACGCCTTCGAAAAATTTTTAACTTTGCTTGCACTTGCGCTCCTTGCCGGGAGCAAGATGGCTCTCCCGTTCAATCACGCGGAGGTGACCATGGGACTGTTGGATGAAGTGGGCAAGATCGCCGGCGCCGTCGCCGCCGTTGAAGCCGCCGAGAAAGTCGATCCGGATGCCGGCCTGCTGACCAAGGCCGTTGCCGCCGTCGCCGGTTTCAAGGGCGCGGGCGCACTGGAAGAGATGCTGGAAAAGAAGGACGAAGCCAAGGCCGAAGGCGCCGAGGCAGCTCCTGAAGATGGGGCTGCGCCGCAGGCTTGATTGGCTTGCAGGCTCAAAAGGATTTGGGGGACCCCGCCGGTTGGCGGGGTTTTTGTTTTGCTACTACTACGCCGATGGCCACGCGCCCGTCACCGTGTATTGGTACGCGTCGAAGAACTCGGGTATCTCCAAAAGCTCTTCCAGAACGCCACTGAGCGTTGTGTCCTGCTGCTGGAGCCTGTGCAGCGGACCTGCGGCATAAATCAACGCCTCCTCGCGCATCGACGGAATCGTTTCCTTCAGCAATTCAAACGCTGATGCCGGTGCGACTCCCTTTGCATATAGCCTGCACAGTATTTCGATGGCGTTGCCTTGCGTCCAGTCGTACTCCCCGCGGATAAAACTCAGCAAGGTAGGAACGGCAGGTGCACCGAAGTGGTAGAAAACTTCGAAGATGGCGAACTGACATGCGGTTAGCCAAGCACCAAGCCCAGCGAATTGAGGTGCCAGTGCGTCAGGGGGCGTATGTTCACCGCGCAATAGACCAACGAGCGTGTCGATCGTATTGCTGCCAAGTACCAATGCGGCCGCCGCAGCCCGTCGCTGGAATTCCTCGCGGTTATGGAAGGCCGCTGCCACGTGCCGAACATGGTTGTTCTCCGGTGCTTCGGCCGTTGTCGTAACCCGCTTGCGGGGCAGCATTGTCCAGATTGCTTTCAGCATCGTGCCGCTTTTGGTGGGGCGAACTCTATTGAAACGCCAAAGAGAGATCGCACACATTCTCCGAGGCTGGGTTTGCAAAATCAATCGCCCTCAGTGGGGGCTTCATAGTCCAGCGGCGACGAATCATCTGGTTTGTAAATTGGCTGCTGTACGGGCACGACACACAGCTCGTGGTATTCACGCAGGGTTTTTGTATTGATGAGACCGGCGCGATGCAAATCGGATGCTGTGCTGTAAATAGCCTCAGATGCGTCGCTCTTGAATCGCGTTTTAGTCATTCCAATCTCCATAGGCCAGCCGAGCAGAAATCGGACATGAACTTAGCCGCTGCTGTAGACGGTCACTATAGGAATCGGCCTCGACTGGACGCTTTGGGCCGCCACAGTTCAACTTCGGCACATATAATCCCCACCGTCACCGCACCAACGGTGACTGGGTTTAGCAGCCCACCCCTTTTTCCCAGACGGACAGCCGCCTCCGCGCGGCATTTTTGTGTCCGGTGCTTGTGCACGCCTATGTGTTTCATGGCGGGCCGGGCGGTGAGACCTTCGGGTCTGCCGGTAGCTGGGATAGGGCCGGTCTGCTAACGCCGTCGTCAGGCCCGCCACCCTCGTTTAGCAGCGAGCGGCGAGCCTCCATCAACCTATCCCCGGAGGCCACATGGCTACCGCACTCAGCGGGCATCGCCCCGCGTCTTACCCTTCTCCGCCGCTTTGGCGTTGCAGGCTTCCCACGCAACCGGGAGGTGCCGCATGTCGCTGACCAAGAACCGTCTCTACCTTGACGGTGCGATCTCAGCGCGCGCGTTTCTGTGCCGCACGCGCAGCGTCATGCACGAAGCCGGTCAATGCCGGCCGGGCAGGCTGCGCGAGCAGCTCACGTACTTCTCGGAACATGCGTATCCACCGGCCTTCGTGAAAGGCTTTATCGATGCCATCGACGCGTATCTGTCGATGTCGCTCGGGGGGAGCGACGTAGACCCGCGCACGTGGGAGGTCTTGGCCGCCATCGAGCGACGGCAGGTCACCGCCGCATAACAACAGATGGACGTTTCCCCGGGGCGGGCCGGGGATGCCAGATAGGCAGCCGATCTCAGCTCAAGCCGCGCGCTTGCGCTCCAGCGCGCTTTGCCGCGTAGAAAATCCGTCTCGAATACATTGCGCCAGCGCTTGTGTTGCCTGGCTCGCGCCCTGCACCGGCAGCAGCAAGCTGATCGCAAACATCGGCAGTTCCGGCAGGCCGGCCTCGGGCCCGAGGATGTCGAGATCCGCCGGCACCGTCGGCGTCAGCCATGCCGTGACGGCCAGCCCCGTGCGCACCGTGGCGGTGGTCGCTTCGATGTTGCCGCTCTCGAACACCGTGCGCCATTCGATGCCGTGCTCGCCCAGCGCCTTGAGCACGCGGGCGCGGAAGGCGCAGCTCTCGTCCACCATCGACAGCGGCAGCGGGCGCTTCGCATGCACGTTGCCGCCGCGCGGGCCGACCCACACCAACCGCTCCACGCACAGGCATTCGCCCGTGGCTTCATCCACGGGCGCTTCGACCACGGCGACGTCCAGCTCGCCGCGCGCAATGCGCTCCGCAAGCTCGGGCGAGGTGCCGCAGACGATGGTCAACTCCACCGACGGCCACGCCTCGGTAAACGCCTTGAAGATCGGCGGGAAAACGGTGCCGACCAGGTCGTAAGGCACGCCCAGGCGCACCGGCCCCTGCAGCGGGCGCGCCGCCATGTCGGCCCAGATTTCGTCGTTGAGGGCGAGCAGGCGTTTGGCGCGACCGAGGAACCGTTCACCGGCGTGGGTGAGTTCCAGCCGCCGGCCGTCGCGCTCGAACAGGCGGCATTCGAAGGCGTCTTCGAGCCGCTTGATCTGCTGGCTGATGGCGCCCTGCGTGAGGTGCAACGCGTTGGCCGCCACCGTCATGCTGGCGTTTTCCGCCACGGCAATGAAGGTGCGGACGAGGGTGATGTCGAGGTTCTTGGCCATCGCTGCATTCTAGAAGCTAATGCATTGGCGAAAAAACCGCATCGTTGCTAATGGCTTGCGAGCGTACTGGGCGGCCCGATCGGCAACCCGCCGTGGGCGGCATGCCTCCTGTCAGGGCCGCGCGCAACCGTGTGCCAGTGCGGAATTGCTGCGTTGCGGCATGCCGCAAGCGCCACCAAGGCAACGCTCTGCCAGCCGCAGCGTGCGGGTTTGTTGCATGCCATCGAACGATGCCTCTAATGCGGGTAACCCCGGTCGTTTGAAACAACCCATGGCGCCTAGGATGTGAACTCGTGACCGGCAAACAGCCGGCGGCGTCGCTCGCCCATTAGAAAACCATCCGGAGACACCCATGGCCACCGAATCGCAGACATCCGCGCTCACCTTCGACTACGTCATCGTCGGCGCAGGCTCAGCCGGTTGTGCGCTTGCCAGCCGGCTGACCGAAGACCCGGACGTGACCGTCGCGCTGCTCGAGGCCGGGCCGCACGATCATCACCTCTCCGTCTGGGTGCCGGCCGGTTGCGCGGCGTCGCTGCCGTTCAAGAACAAGCGCAACTATGGGTTTCAAACCGTGCCGCAAGCGGGGCTGGGCGGCCGCCAGGGTTATCAGCCGCGCGGGCGCGGGTTGGGCGGCAGCTCGTCGCTCAACGCGATGATCTACATCCGCGGCACGCCCAGCGACTACAACCACTGGGCGGCGCTCGGCTGCACCGGCTGGAGCTGGAACGACGTGCTGCCGTACTTCAAGCGCTCCGAAGGCAACGAACGCTTTGCCGGCCGCGACGACGACGCGCTGCACGGCGGCACCGGCCCGCTGCACGTGAGCGACCTGCGCACCGGCAACCCCATCGCACAACGCTTTGTCGATGCCGGCGTGGCCGCAGGCTACCGCCGCAACAACGATTTCAATGGCCCCGACCAGGAAGGCGTCGGCCCGTACCAGGTCACGCAGTACAACGGCGAGCGCTGGAACGCCGCGCGCGCCTACCTGCATGGCGGCGACAAGGCCGACGCCACGCTCAGCCGCAACCGCCGCCAACTCACCGTGATGCCCGACACGCAGGCGCTGCGCATCGTCTTTGAAGGCAAGCGCGCGGCAGGCGTGACGGTCGAGCGCGGTGGTCGCACTGAAACGTTGCGCGCGCGCCGCGAGGTGATCGTCTCATCGGGCGCGTTCGGCTCGCCGCAGTTGCTGATGGCTTCGGGCGTGGGCCCGGCGGAGCATCTGCGCTCGCTCGGCATTCCCGTCATCCACGACCTGCCCGGCGTCGGCCAGAACTTGCAGGACCACCTCGACATCATCCTGCACAAGAAAGTCTTCAACCTGGACTTGATCGGCTATTCCGCACGCGGCAGCGTCCACATGCTGGGCGAGATCCTGCGCTACCGGCGCGAGCGTCGCGGCATGCTGGCGACCAACTTTGCCGAAGCCGGCGGCTTCATCAAGAGCCGGCCCGAACTGGCCGATCCCGATTTGCAACTGCACTTCGTGGTGGCCATGGCCGACAACCACAACCGCACGTTCAACTACGGCCACGGCTATTCCTGCCACGTGTGCGTGCTGCGCCCGAAGAGCCGCGGCGAAGTGCGCCTGGCCTCCGCCGACACGCGCGAGGCACCGCTGATCGACCCGAAGTTCCTTTCCGACCCTGATGACATGGCCGGCATGCTCGCCGGCTTCCGCGCCGTGAAGAGCATCTTCGCGCAGCGGCCGCTGGCCGACCTGGGCGGGCGCGAGCTGTATTCCGGAAACATCCGCGGCGACGGCTCCGACGACGAAGCCGTGCGCGCCCTCATCCGCCAGCACGCCGACACCATCTACCACCCCGTCGGCACCTGCAAGATGGGCAGCGCCGACGATGGCATGGCCGTGGTCGACCCCGAACTGCGCGTGCGCGGCTTGACAGGCCTGCGCGTGATCGACGGCTCCGTCATGCCGACGCTCATCGGCGGCAACACCAACGCCCCCATCATCATGATCGCCGAGCGCGCCGCCGACCTCATGCGCCAAGGCGGACGCCCGACGCTGAACGTGGTGAGCAGCATCCCGGCGCAGGCAGCGCCAGCCGAGGTGCACTGAGCAACAAGACACATCTGGGCGCCAACGCACGCACACCAACGGTGTGGCCTTTGACGTAACTGCCCTAGATGGCGCCTTGAATTTGTGTGAGCGAGCGGAAAAAGGAAGGAGGCCTGTCTGAGCGCAGCGAGTTTGCCTCCTTCCCCGCACGGTCACATAAATTCAAGGGGAAGTCGCCATCTCGGGCGCGCCTTTCTTTGCTTACTTTCTTTGGCAAGACAAAGAAAGTGAGTCAGCCCCGGCAGGGGATGAATCAGGGGTGAACCACAAACGCCCACCCCGCGCAGAGAAACAGACAACAACATCAGTTCCCAGCACTATCCGTAGGCGTATTAAACGAATCCCGAAGCAAGTAACTCATCGGCACGTCCAGATTCACCCCATTCGGCGGAATCGGCTGCTGAAACCACTTCTTGTACAGCTTCGGCACCTCGCCGTCGACAATCAGCCGCGTCATCGACTGGTCGATCAGCTTCTTGAACTCTGCATCCTGCTTGCTGAGCATGATCGCGTACGACGACACCAGCTGCGTCTTGCCCGCCAGGCGGTAGTCAGCCGGATTCTTGGCCGTGGCGCGCATGCCCGAGAGCAGGATGTCGTCACCGGCAAACGCGTTGGCGCGGCCGTCGGCCAGCATTGCAAACGCGCTGCGCAGGTCGTTGGCATCCACCACGTGCATCGTCATGCCCGTCTCGTTGAGCTTGCGTGCGAGGTCGGCGTTGGTCGAGCCGCGCGCGGCCACCACCGTCTTGCCGTTCAGGTCTTCCCATTGCTGGATCGGCGAGCTGGCCTTCACCAGCATGCGGCCCTTGGTGATGTAGTGCGGAATGGTGAAGGCGACCTTCTCACGGCGCTCGCGCGAGTTGTTGGTCGAGCCGCATTCCAGGTCGGCCTTGCCCGAGGCGACCACGTCCATGCGTGTGGCGGCTGTCACCGGCAGGTACTGCACCTTCAGGTCGGGGCGCTTGAGCGAGGTCTTGATCGAATCGATCAGGCGGGAGCAGATGTCGATCGTGTAGCCGACCGGCTTGCTGCCATCGAGGTACGAAAACGGAATCGAGTCTTCCCGATAGGCTACGTGCACCGTGCCCGAATCGCGGATGCGATCGAGCGTCGGGGTGGCGGCAACGGCGTTGGATGGGAAGAAGGCGGCGGAAACAGCAGCGGGAACGGCAAGCGCGGCCAGCAGCCACGTGCGCGCAAAGAACGGCATCGTCAAAGTCCTAGGAGAGGTTCGGGCTTCTAATGGCCAGCCGGCCGCATCGGGGCCCTATCGACGCGGCCGTGCGCGCAATCGATTGCCGGGCGACATCCGCCCGGCTGCGCAGCATTGGCTGGGGCGCGCCGTCACTCCCCCCCGGGAATGCCAAACGTGAAGCAATGTCACGCGCCGCCATGGGCGCGCATTATGCGCTGACTGCGGGTATACCCTCAAGCACCTTCTCGGTGCATGGTTGGCGAGCGTTGCGCTAATCCGCCACCTTGTCGGTCGGGAACTTGAACGAATCGCGCAGCAGGAAGCTCATCGGGATTTCCAGCTTTACGTCATTTGGCGGAATCGGCTGCTGGAACCACTTCTTGTAGAGCTTTTCCGCCTCGCCATCGAGGATCGTGCGTGACATCGCCAGGTCGATCACCTTCTTGAACTCGGCATCGTCCTTGCCAAGCATGATCGCGTATGGCGCCACAGCCAGGTTGCTGCCGACGACCGCGTAGTCTGCCGGGTTGGGCGACGTCGCCCGGAAGCCATAGAGCAGCACGTCGTCCATCGCAAACGCATCGGCGCGGCCGGCCGCCACCATGCCGAAGGCTTCGGCGTGGTCGCGTGCCTCCACCACGTTGACCTTGAGCACGCGCGCATCGGCCATCGCGCGGATCTGCCCGCCGTTCGTGCTGCCGCGCGTGGACACCACCGTCTTGTTGTTGAGGTCTTCCCAGCGGTGGATGCCCGAACTGGTCTTCACCAGCATGCGGCTGCTGGCAATGTAATGCGGAATAGTGAACGCTACCTTCTCGCGCCGCTCGCGCGTGTTGTTGGTCGATCCGCATTCGAGGTCTGCGCGGCCTTCGGCAATGGCGGCGATGCGCGTGGCGGGTGTCACGGCCACGTATTGCACCTTCAGATCGGGCCGCTTGACCGCCACCTTGATTGCGTCGACCAGCCGCGCGCAGAGGTCGATCGAATACCCCATCGGCTTGCCGCCATCGACATAGGAGAACGGTACGGAGTTCTCGCGATATGCGAGCCGGACGGTGCCGGTATCACGGATGCGGTCAAGCACGGGGGATGCAGCCAACGCCTGGAAAGCGCACAACGCCAGGCCGGCCGCGAGCAATGCGCGGGTCGGGTGCGGCACGGAATGTCTCCTGTCTGGGTATTTTTCTGGTGCCGGCGCGCTCGCGCGGCTCCCTTACCCTAGGCGATGTGATCTTTCATCCCGCTTTCACGCCGGCCTTCCCGCGTTCCTCTTCACAGAATCTTCATACAGGCCACGCGCGCTGCAGCACCGCACCCAGCTCCTGCGCGTGTCCATCGAGCGTGCCGAACACCCGGCCATGCTGATGATGGAAGCGGCTGGCGATGAAGCGCTCGGCGTCGTCGGGGTGGGCATGGGCCAGCATCAGCGCGGCCTGTGCGGTGAGCGCCAGCCCCTGCGCGATGCGGCGGGCAGACGTCTCCTGAATATCGCCGGGCTGATGCAGCATCGCCTGCAGCGCGGCCAGCTCGGCGCGCACGGCACGGTGGCCCTGCGCGCGCTCGCCAATGTCGTGCACCAGGCGCAGCGCATCGTCCGGCGTGCGGGCGATGGCGCGCAGCACGTCCAGGCACATCACGTTGCCCGAGCCTTCCCAGATGGAGTTGACCGGGGCCTCGCGGTACAGGCGCGCCATCGGGCCTTCTTCCACGTAGCCGTTGCCGCCCCAGACTTCCATCGCCTCGCCGGTCGCCTCAATAGCGCGCTTGCAGACCCAGAACTTGGCGGCAGGCGTGACGATGCGCTTCCACGCCGCGGCCAGCGGATCGACATCGGCGCGCTCGAACGCGTTGCCCAGTTCCATCATCAGCAAGGTCGCGGCTTGCGATTCCAGGGCCAGATCGGCCAGCACATTGCGCATCAGCGGTTGGTCGGCCAGCAGACGGCCGAAGGCCATGCGGTGGCGCGCGTGGTGCAGCGCCTGCATCAGCGCGTGCCGTAGGATGGCCGCGCTGCCGATCACGCAATCGAGCCGCGTGTGCGTCGCCATCTCGATGATGGTCGGAATGCCGCGCCCTTCTTCGCCAATCAGGATGCCTTCCGCGCCGCGGAACTCCACTTCGCTGCTGGCGTTGGAGCGGTTGCCGAGCTTGTCTTTCAGGCGCTGGATCTGGATCGGATTCTTGCTGCCATCGTCCCGAAAGCGCGGGACGAAGAAGCACGACAGCGGCCCGTCTTCCGCGCCCATACGCGCGACCACCAGGTGCGCATCGCACATCGGCGCAGAGAAGAACCACTTGTGGCCGGTGATGGCGTATGCGGCGCCACGGCCTTCGCCGCGCAAGGGCGTTGCGACCGTGGTGTTGCTGCGTACATCGGAGCCGCCCTGCTTTTCGGTCATGCCCATGCCGACGAGGATGGCGGTCTTCTGGCGCCACGGCAGATCGCGTGCGTCGTGTTCGCGGGCGTAGAGACGCGGCCCCAGATCGGCAAACAGCGCGGTCTCTTTCTGCAGCACGGGGATGCTGGCGAACGTCATCGTTGCCGGGCACAGCGTGCCGGATTCGATCTGCGCTTGCATGAAATAACCGGCGGTGCGCGCGGCCCAGGCGCCGGCGCGCGGCTCGGCAAACGGCAGCGCCTGCAGCCCCTGGCTGCGCATCAGGCCGAGCAGCGCGTGCCACGCGGGGTCGAAGCGGATGGCGTCGATGCGCTCGCCGGTGCGGCTGTGGGTGTGGAGTTCGGGGTGGTAGGTGTTGGCCTCTGTGGCCCACTGCAGCGTCTCGGGCGCGCCGAGCTGGTCACCGAAGGCTTGCAGCGCGCTGGCGTTCCAGCCGCCACCCAGGCGTTCGAGTGCGCTTTGCAGCGTGGTGTCGGACGTGAAGGGGTTGAAGCCGGTCAGGTCTGGGACCTGGTTGAAGACGCGGTGGGTGGCCTCAGTGGGCATTTGGGGTCTCCTGGCGTGGTGCTTTTGGTTGTGTGGGCCATGGTAGACCACCGGCGGTGGAGGTGGGTGGAGAGGGATTTCTATACGGTTGCCGCTTGCATGGCGGCCCCATCCCACTCGAGGAACAGATACACGCCCTTGTCCTCCACCAGTCGAAACCCCATTCGCTGATACAGACGCTGAGCGGGGTTGAAGCGCTCCACATGGATCTGCACGCGTTTTCCTGAAGCGCGGGCCTGCGCAAATACAGCAGAAAGCACCGCGCTGCCGATCCCCGAACCGCACTGCTCCGGCACCAGCGAGATATCGATGATGAGCAGGGCTTCCTGCCGGTGCTGCAGGTAGATCCGCCCGGCAGGCACGCCCTCCTGTTCGATCACGAAAAATTCCGCCTCGGGGTACGCAAAGTAGGCGCGTTGCTGTGCATCGAACTGCATCCGCACGAACTGCGCCTTCTGTTCATCGGTCCAGCCGGTCGCCTGCAGTTCGGCCTCGCGGGTGGTGCCGTAGAGGTGCAGGAGGAAGGGCTGGTCTGCGTCGGTCAGGGGGCGCAGCGTGGTGCCATTGCGCTCGATGCGGAAGGTGGGCATACCGGTGTCTCAAGCAAGGTTGAAGCAGGCTTGGTAGCGGAAGCCTTCCGCGGTGCGGGCGATCGGGACCAGGAACATCGGCTGTTCTGCAAGCGTGTCGTGGTGCAGGAAGTACGTGCCCTGTTGCAACGTGAACGAGGCATCGCCCTCGAACAACAGGGAGAACGCCTTCTGGCCTGGGCGCGCAAAACGGGATATCGCGACTTCGTCCAGGCGCAGCGTGAATGGCAGGTCAGGCGCTTGGCCTGGAACTGTCGCCACGGAGAACGCGGTGCCAACGTGCGGTTGGAATAGCTCAGCGGAAATGGTCATGGATGCGGGGAATCTGGAAGATCCAAGGTGAGGTCGGGCCGGCGTGACATGCGAGGCCGGCCCGCTGCGACAGCCCGAATTACGGGTGCGTCGGCCACGCGCCTTGCAGGGCGATGCAGTAATTGCTTGTCAGGTATGGCTGCATGTTCTCGTGCGGCTGGTTGTCACCGCCGATGCCCACTGCTTGCGGCGACAGTGTCGTGAGCGCTGGGGTTGGGGTCGCGGGAACGAAGGCCTGGTTGTTCGGAACCATGAAGCGTGAGGCCAGGCGGCCGCCCGCCGTAGTCGACGCAGGACGCGCGTTGTCACCATAAGCGGTGTGCGAGTGCGACGGCATTTCCGCCGTTGTCAGCGTGATAGTGGATGCGCCTTGCGGATCGCCCAGCGCCCCGTTGACGGGCCCCATCACTGCGCGCGCCCGCAAATCGGGCAGCCCGAAGGTGGATGTGCCGTTGCCGCCGTAGTTGACGCCCAGGATCGAGAACAGTTCGGTGTTCTGAGAGATGGGCATGATTGCGCCGTCGCAGGCGGCCCAGTCCACCGGGGCGAAACTGAAACCGAAGATGCGGATTTCGCCAACGAATTGATCAGACATGTGATCTCCCTTTTTCCGCTCAGCTCTGCGACGGGAAAATGCCCGCCGTGGCGATGATGTAGTTAATGGATGCCGTCGGCATGTGGTTAGAGTGCGGAAGACTGCCGCCCATCTGACCGATCGTCTGCAAGGCCAATGCAGCCTTGGTTGTCGGATTGGGGGTGCCGGCGTCGTAGAACCCCTGCGCGCTAGGGACGGTGGACAACAGCACGCCCGGGCCCGGCGTGATGGTCGAGGCATCCGCGCTGGTGGCGTTGATGGTGTGCGTATGCCCGGGCATCTCAGTGGTCGTGATCGAAACATTTTCAAGGCCAAGCTGCTGACCGATGAGACGGTTGGTCAGCCCAGGCCCCTGCCCTTGGCCAACGGGCAGCTTGCCCTGCAGCGCGGGCAACGCGAAGGTGGTCTGACCATCGCCGCCATACGTGGTGCCGAGCAGACTGAACAGCGGCTCGTTATCGGAAATGTAGAGCGTCTGGCCCTGGCAGAGCAGCCACCCGACCGGCGCGTAGTTGCCGGCGAACAGGCGGATTTCGCCAATGTACGGTTGTGCCATGCGTTGTCTCCTAGCCGCGTGACGGGTAGATACCCGTCAGCGAGATGATGTAGTTCAGCACCAGCGAGGGCTGCATGTTTTCATGGGGTTGCGTGCTTCCGGCGGAGCCGCAGGCCTCGGCAGACATCGCCGTCAGGGTGCCGGGCGCGCTGTAAAGCAATGTGCCGGGGCCGCTGATGCTGGGATTGGTGGCGTTGTAGAGGTTGCTGGTAGCCAGAAGGTGGTCTTGCGCGGTGCCGGCATTGCTTGCCGTGGCAGGCGCAGTCGATGCAACAAACGAATGGATGTGCATCGGCAACTGCTGCGAGGTCAGCGTGACGGTTTCGACGCCGCCGACCTCGCCCTGCAAATACGTCTGATTGTCGCGGTGCAGCGGCGTGCGACCACGCAGATCCGGCAGCGCGAAATTGGTCGTGCCGTTGCCGCCGTACTGAATGCCAAGTAGCGAGAACAGTGCGGAGTTCTGCTGAATCGGTAAAAGTGCGCCATTACACATCGCCCACCCTTTTGGTGGAAATGGAAATGCGCAGAGGCGAATCTCGCCCAGGTATTGATCCACAACCCCTCCCTCGTGATGTGGCACTGCCACGATATTGATTTTTGCTGTGCGCCATTTTTATCACCCATTGGTCAGGTGCCGCAATTTCAGATGAACCCCGGCTATGTTGTATCGATAAGACATAATGCTCAGTATTTCCAATCGATAACACGTATTGCCGGTGTCAATGGGTAAGCGGTTCCAAGACCCATGGCACGTGTCCATCTCCTCATTCTTTGGGATTGACGGCACGGGAGGGTTTTCCTAGCATCGCGTCGGAATCACAGTGCCTATCCAGATAATGAAAAAAAATAAGAAGGCCTGGTTTCTTGGGGTTTCCGTAAGGGTTAACGCTTGGCCTTTTCATCATTACGGATGATGCAATCGGTTGTGGTGGAATAAACCTGGCGCGGCTTCCAAAAAAAACGGGGAGTGCCTGATGGCAATCAGGCCCGAAATTCCCGAGGCGCAAAAGAAAAAAGCCCGCAATACAGCGGGCGGGACGAGGGAGAAATGCGCGTGCTGACACAAACCAGCCCGTATGACCGGCGTGGGGTGGCCGGATCGTTAATGTTTCAGTGCTCGGGAGGCGCGGGTGCCGCATACCGTGATATCGGCACATCCCGTCAGTGGTGCGTTGAGCAACATCGCCTAGTGTGGCGGCGTTGGCTGCGGGCTCTGATGTTAATGCTCGTACTGTGGGCGTCGGCGTCGGCGTCGGCAGCATGGGCGGACTGCACCATTAACTGGAACGTCCAGCCTTCGGAGAGTCAAGGCAATGGTACCTACAGGCGGGAGCTCACTAGCGCCGAATACAGCGCCTGCGATACGGACGGTGTGACCGCAGGTGCGAACGGTATCTGGATGGATTCCAACGGGGATATTGGCTCGGTTGTTGCTCCTGACGGCTCTTCCATGTCCGTTGATTTGAGCTCCTACCCGCATGACTACCTCGTGCTTCAGCCGGCGACGGGCAAGACTGGGCCGTGGACCTTTGCGTTCTACGGATGTCCCGCCGGTGTCAGTTGCTTTCCATATACCAGCAACGTGACGATCAACGTCACAATGCCTGCGCCTACGGTAACCAATATCTCCCCCACCGCAGGCACGACCGCCGGCGGCACCTCCGTCACCATTACCGGCACCAATTTCACCGGCGCCACGGCCGTCAAATTTGGCGCGACCAACGCCACCAGCTACAACATCACTAGTTCAACGTCGATCACAGCCACCTCGCCCGCAGGGGCGGCCGGTACGGTTGATGTCACCGTGACCAACGCGAACGGAACCAGCACCACCAGCGCCGCCGATCAATACACCTTTGTGGCGCCTCCCGTTGCGAACGCAGTGAGCACCACCGTTGGACACGGCAGTACAGGCAACCCCGTCACGCTGAACATCACCGGCGGCACGCCGACCGGCGTGGCCGTCGCAACGCAGGCAGCGCACGGCACAGCCACCGCGTCGGGCACGTCGATCACCTACACGCCCAACGCGTCGTACTCGGGCACGGACTCGTTCACGTACACAGCGACCAACGCGGGTGGTACGTCTGCGCCGGCCACAGTGACTGTCACTGTGTCGAATCCGACAGTCACGTATGGGCCGTCCTCGCCTGCAGCCGGCACGGTGGGTACGGCCTATAGCCAAACGCTGGCTTCGGCCAGTGGCGGCACGGCGCCTTATACCTACACGATCGCGTCGGGCGCGCTGCCAGCCGGCATCTCGCTGGCCAGCGACGGCACGCTGTCGGGCACGCCCACGGCCGGCGGTACGTTCAACTTCACCGTGACGGCCACCGACAGCAGCACAGGCACCGGTCCGTTCACGGCGACCAGCGGCGCGCTCACGCTGACCGTCGCTGCACCGACGATCACGCTCTCGCCGTCTTCACTGACCAATGCCACCGTTGCGACGGCATATAGCCAGACGATAACGGCCAGCGGCGGTACGGCGGCCTACACCTACGCCATCACTTCCGGAGCGTTGCCGGCGGGCCTCACGCTCAGTTCTGGCGGTGTGCTGTCGGGGACGCCCACGGCAGGCGGCACGTTCAACTTCACCGTGACCACCACCGATAGCAGTACCGGCAGCGGCCCGTATACCGGCAGCCGTGCCTATTCGCTGGTCGTCAATGCGCCCACGTTGGCGATCACACCGGCATCGGGCAGTTTCAGTGCTTCAGCGGGCGTGGCCTACAGCCAGACCTTCACAGGCAGTGGCGGTCTAACGCCGTACACCTATAGCCTGGTGGTCAATAGCGGGACGATGCCGACCGGTCTCTCGTTCAACACCAGCACCGGCGTGCTATCGGGTACGCCCACCACCACGGGCGTGGTCAATTTCACGGTAACTGCCACAGATCACGCATCGGGCACGGGGCCGTACAGCACGTCTGGCACCTACACGCTGACCACCTCGGCGCCCACCATTACCGTGTCGCCCACCACGCTGACTGCGGCAACTGTCGGCGCCGCCTACAGCCAGACCGCCACGGCCAGCGGGGGTGCCGCGCCTTACGGCTACGCGCTGACTGCTGGCGCGCTGCCAGCGGGCTTGAGCTTGAACGGCAGCACCGGCGCAATCACGGGTACGCCCACGGCGGGCGGCAACTTCAACTTCACCGTCACGGCCACCGACGCCAACAGCTATACAGGCTCGCGTGCGTACACCCTGACGGTCAACGCTGCCACCGTCACGGTGAGCCCGAGCACGTTGCCCGGCGGTACCGTCGCTACGGCATACAGCCAGACCCTCTTGGCGAGTGGCGGCACAGGTCCCTACACCTATGCCGTCACGGCAGGGTCGCTGCCGACGGGGCTGACGCTGTCCAGCAGCGGCACGCTGTCGGGTACGCCCACGGCGGGTGGAGTGTTCAACTTCACCGTCACTGCGACTGACAGCAGTACCGGAACCGGCCCCTACACGGGCAGCCGCGCCTACTCGCTGACGATTGGGTCGCCCTCGTTGACCATCACGCCGGCCTCGGGTTCTCTCAGCGGTGTGGCAGGTACCGCTTACAGCCGCAATTTCACGGCAAGTGGCGGTACGAGCCCGTACACCTATGGTCTCGTGGTCAACAGCGGCACCATGCCCGCGGGCCTGACGTGGAATGGCGCCACTGGCACGCTGGCAGGTACACCAACCACGGCCGGCACGGTCAGCTTTACTGTCACCGCTACCGACAGCTCGACGGGGACGGGCGCTCCATTTGCGGTAAGCGGGGTCTATACGCTCACCATCGCCGCGCCAAGCGTGACGGTATCGCCGGCCACGCTGCCCAACCCGGCGATTGCATCGGCGTATAGCCAAACCATCACGGCAGCCAATGGCACCGCGCCGTACACCTACGCCGTGACGGCGGGTGCATTGCCGGCAGGCCTGAGCTTGAACACCACCACCGGCATCCTCTCGGGCACGCCCACCGCAGGCGGAACGTTCAATTTCACCATCACGGCGACGGATGCCAACAGCTTCACGGCCAGCCGGGGCTACAGCGTCACCATCGGCGCGCCCACGGTCACGGTGAATCCGGCGGCTGCTAACCCGGCCCAGGTCACCACGGCCTACAGCCAGACCTTCAGCGCCACCGGCGGCACCGCGCCTTACACCTACGCCGTGTCCACCGGTACGTTGCCCGCGGGCCTGAGCCTGAACGCCAGCACAGGCGTTCTGTCGGGCACGCCCACGACGCTGGGCAGCAGCACCTTCACTGTGAAGGCCACTGACAGCAGCACAGGCACCGGCGCTCCGTACAGCGGTACACGCAGCTACACGATCACGGTGGGCCAGGTGATCGGCACCGCGCCGGCAATCACGGCCACCACCATGTCGACGGCACCGATCACGCTGCATGCAACGGCCAATGCAACGGGCGGTCCGTTCTCGTCCATCGCGATTGTCAGTCCGCCTGCCAGCGGCACCGCCGTCGTCAACGGCCTGGACATCGTCTACACGCCGACCCCGACCACCTCCGGCGCCGTCAACTTCACCTATGCGCTGATCAACACGGCCGGCACATCCGCGCCGATTCCGGTGACGGTCAATGTGAACGCCGTGCCGATTGCCGTGGCGCAGAAACAGGCCACTACGTCGTCGGGTCAGGCGGTGAGCGTGGACCTGACCGAAGGTGCCACGGGCGGCCCATTCACGGGCGCGACGCTGGTGTCGGTGGTGCCAGCCAACGCCGGTACGGCCACGATCGTGCAGAAGGCCGTGCAGACACCGGCCGGCCTGAAGCCGCAGGCTGCGGCGGCATCGACGTACGTGCTGAACTTCACCCCGTCGGGCACCTACAGCGGCCAGGCCGTGCTGACGTACACGCTGTCCAACGCGTTTGCCACCTCTGCACCGGCGACGGTGCAGGTGAGCGTGGCGCCGCGCAAGGACCCCTCGGCCGACCCGGATGTGGCAGGTCTGATCAACGCGCAAGTCCAGGCCGCGCGCCGCTTCGCCACCACGCAGATCGACAACTACAACCGTCGCCTCGAAGCGCTGCATGGCACCGGCCGGGCGCCGTCAAGCAACGGTCTGACAGTCGCCATGCCGGGCCAGCGCGTGGACATGCAGGCGCGTTGCCAGGATGTGGTCGGCATTTCCGCGCACGATGCCTGCATGCGCGGTGACGGTCAGGGCGTACGGCCATTCGCGCGCGGCAAGCGCACCACCGATGCGGCCAACGGCAACACCGACAAGTCGAACGCCGATGCAGGCCCCGACCTGCCCGGAGCTGATGCGGCCGGCGCGGGCCCGGACAACACCGACCCGAACCTCGCGTTCTGGAGTGCCGGTACGCTGGACTTCGGTTTCGCCAACGCCGGCACGCAACGCTCCGGTTTCCGCTTCACCACGGGCGGCGTGACGGCAGGCGCGGATTACCGCGTGTCCGATCAGTTCTCGATCGGTGGCGGTTTCGGCTACGGGCGCGACTCCACCGACATCGGCAACGCGGGCACCAAGAGCACGGGCGACAGCTATAGCCTCGCCTTGTACGGCAGCTATCGCCCGCTGCCTTCGTTGTTCGTCGATGGTGTGGCGGGCTTCGGCACGCTCAGTTTCGACTCGCGCCGCTGGGTGACGGACTCCAACGACTTCGCCACCGGCAAGCGCAACGGCAAGCAAGTGTTCGCCTCCGTGTCGGCCGGCTATGAGCATCGCGATCGCACCTGGCTGATCTCGCCTTACGGGCGCCTCTCGGTCTCGCAATCGACGCTGGATCAGTTCACCGAATCAGGCGCCGGCATCAACGCGCTCACGTATTTCGACCAGACGGTGACGACGGTATCCGGCACGCTCGGCCTGCGTGCGGAATACACGCAGAAGACCAAGTGGGGCACGTTCCTGCCGTTCGCACGGGTGGAGTACCAGCACGACTTCAATGGGCAGAGCAATGCAGGGTTGGCGTATGCCGATCTGGCCTCGGCGGGCCCTGCTTATTACGTGCCGGGTACGCCGTTTGGGCGCGATCGCATGCAGATCGGGCTGGGAACGAAGTTCCGCACCGGGCCGCTCACGTTTGGGCTGGACTACAGCGTGATGGCCGGGATGGGCGGTTTGCAGCAGGGGGTTCGGTTGACGTTCGCTGCACCGTTCTGACGCAACAAGCAGTAAGCGCCCAACAAAAAGCCAGCCTTCGGGCTGGCTCTTTTTTTCGGACGCGATGTCAGCGCATCAGGTGGCCGTCGAGGATGCCGCCGGTTTTTCTCCGGTCAGCAAGTAATGCATCAACTCCTTCACCGGCCGAATCGCCTCGCCAAACGGCAGCTTCCCCGCACCACGGAAAAACAACCCGCGCTCCACATCCCCACGCAGCGCCTGCGCCAGCTTCAGGTCAATGCAGAACTGCCCCACCTTGCCGATGCCATCCCGCAGCCCGCACGTCTGCAGGCAATCGAATCCCTGCAGGCAATCCCGCACCTTGGCCTTGGCCTGCAGCGCGCTCTCGCGCGACAGATACCGCGACAGCCAAGGCGTCATCACGGCTCGCGCAGGCAGCCCCGCCACGCTGACGAACTCGCCGATATCGCCTTGCTCCGCGCCCGTCAGCACGCGCTTGAAGCGCACGTGCGCATCGCCCTCTTCCGTCACCGCAAACGCAGTGCCGAGCTGCACCGCAGCGGCGCCCTTGTCGAGCCAGTGCTTCACCTTCGCATGCGAGTCGATGCCGCCCGCCAGGATGATCGGAATCTGTTCCGCAGCCAGCCCCAGCTTGATGAACAACTCTCGGCATTCGTCCAGCACGCGCGCAAACGAAAAGCGCTCGTCGCGCAAATCCTCAATGCGCGCCGCGCCCAAGTGGCCGCCGGCGTGCGTCGGATGCTCGATCACCACCGCATCGGGCAGGCGCGACTTCTTCATCCACCGCTTGAGTACCACGCCCACGCCGCGCGAGTCGGAAAGGATCGGGATGAGCGCCACTTTCGGGTGTTCTGCCGTCATCTCCGGCAGATCGAGCGGAAGCCCCGCGCCCATCACGATCGCATCGGCACCGCTCTCGCACGCCTGACGCACCAGCGCCGGGTGCGATTCCACCGCCTTCATCACGTTCACGGCGATCATGCCGTTGCCCTGGCTGCCTTCGCGCGCTGCACGAATCTCGCGGTCCAGCGCGACAAGGTTGGCGGCGTTGATGGCGTCCTTGTCGCGGGATTTCTCGGTGGCGGCAACAAGGTCTGCGTGGTGATGGCGCAAGTCGATGCTGGCGATGGTGCCGACGCCGCCTTCGCGCGCCACGGCGCCGGCCAGCCGGTGCGCCGAAATACCCACGCCCATCCCGCCCTGCACGATGGGTACGAGGCTGCGCCCCGCGAGTGTGAACCGACGCTCCAGCATGACAACTCCCAGCGGCCGTGCCGCAATGCAATAGAAAAGGGATTGAGCGTCGCATAGGTGAAACGCGATGGGGTTGCGCAAGATCAAGGCCGGCTGCGCCGGTGCGTGCCGCCGCACATTGCGTGGCGGTTTGGACTGAAATGACCGGCCAACCGTCACCTCAAGGGTTTTCGTGCTGGCAACGCCGGCAGCCCTGTGCTTAAATTCAGCCTCGTTGGATGAAACAGGGGTGCCGTACGGATGGGCCGTGCGGCTGAGAGAGTCCCTTCGCACCCGATCCGGTTCGTACCGGCGTGGGAAGTTTCAGAACACCGCGTAGTCTCTGGCAGCCACCCCCTCAGTTCTTCTGGCCACGCCACCTCTCCCGGTTTCGTCCACTGCCTGCTCCACCAGGCCACAGAATCTAGGACGAGACCATGCCCCAAGCCAAAAACGCCCCCGCCGCATCGTTCGACTCGCTGCAGTCCGAGCTCGACCAGAAGTTCGCCTATCCGGCCTCCAGCAAGACCTACATCGTCGGCAGCCGCCCGGACATCCGCGTGCCGATGCGCACCATCAAGCAGACCGCCACGCGCACCGACAAGGGCGAGATGCTGAACCCGCCGGTGCCGGTGTACGACACCTCGGGCCCGTACTCCGACCCGGACGTGCACATCGACCTGAAGGCGGGCCTCGCCCCGCTGCGCGCCAAGTGGATCGACGAGCGCGGCGATACGGAAATCCTCTCGGGCCTGTCGTCCGAATACGGCCGCACGCGTGCCAATGATCCGGCCACGGCCCACCTGCGCTTTGCACAACTGACGAACCCCCGCCGCGCCAAGGCTGGCGCCAACGTGAGCCAGATGCACTATGCGCGTCGCGGCATCATCACGCCGGAAATGGAATACGTCGCGTTGCGCGAATCGCTGAACCTGCAGGCGCTGCAAGACAAGCCCGAATACCGCCAATTGCTCAAGCAGCATCCGGGTTTCTCGTACGGCGCGAACCTGCCGCAGCGCCCGGAAGACATCACGCCGGAATTCGTGCGTGCGGAAATCGCTGCCGGCCGCGCGATCATCCCGGCCAACATCAACCACACCGAGCTGGAGCCGATGGCCATCGGCCGCAACTTCCGCGTGAAGATCAACGGCAACCTCGGCAACTCGGCGGTGACGTCGTCGCTGGCCGAGGAAGTGGAAAAGATGGTGTGGGCGATCCGCTGGGGCGCCGACACGATCATGGACTTGTCCACCGGCAAGCACATTCACGAGACGCGCGAATGGATCCTGCGCAACTCGCCGGTGCCCATCGGCACGGTGCCGATCTACCAGGCGCTGGACAAGACTGGCGGCGTGGCGGAAGACCTGACGTGGGAGATGTTCCGCGACACGCTGATCGAGCAGGCCGAGCAAGGGGTGGACTACTTCACCATCCACGCGGGCGTGCTGCTGCGCTATGTCCCGCTCACGGCTGACCGCATCACCGGCATCGTCTCGCGCGGCGGCTCGATCATGGCCAAGTGGTGCCTGGCGCATCACAAGGAAAACTTCCTGTACACGCACTTCGACGAGATCTGCGAAATCATGAAGGCGTACGACGTGTCGTTCAGCCTGGGCGATGGCTTGCGCCCCGGCTGCATTGCCGACTCGAACGACGCCGCGCAGTTCGGCGAGCTGCACACGCTGGGCGAACTGACCAAGAAGGCGTGGGAGCACGACGTGCAGGTCATGATCGAAGGCCCGGGCCACGTGCCGCTGCAGCGCGTGCAGGCCAACATGGACGAAGAGCTGAAGCACTGCTTCGAAGCCCCGTTCTACACGCTGGGCCCGCTGGTGACCGACATCGCCCCGGGCTACGACCACATCACCAGCGGCATCGGCGCGGCCAACATCGGTTGGTACGGCACCGCCATGCTCTGCTACGTCACGCCCAAGGAACACCTTGGCCTGCCCGACAAGGAAGACGTGCGCGAAGGCATCATCACCTACAAGATCGCCGCGCACGCGGCTGACCTTGCCAAGGGCTGGCCGGGCGCGCAGCTGCGTGACAACGCGCTGTCGAAGGCACGCTTTGAATTCCGCTGGGAAGACCAGTTCAACCTCGGCCTCGATCCGGAGAAGGCGCGCGCCTTCCACGATGAAACGCTGCCGGCCGAGGGCGCCAAGATCGCGCACTTCTGTTCGATGTGCGGTCCGAAGTTCTGCTCGATGAAGATCACGCAGGAAGTGCGCGACTACGCGGCATCGCTCGATTCCAACGCCACATCCGCAGCAGTTAACCCAACTGCGGGCATGGAAGAGAAGTCGATCGAGTTCCGCAAGAGCGGCAGCAAGATCTACAGCTAACCACAACCGGTGCAATGCCAACCTCAACTTCATTCGACGTAACGATCCTCGGTGGTGGCCTCGCTGGCCGCCTGTGTGCCTGGCAACTCGCGCAAACGGGGGTGCCCCCCGCGCGCATTGCCGTGGTGGAGCGCGGCCCGCGCGACGGCAGCTCTGCTGCTGCGTACGTGGCTGCAGCCATGCTGGCGCCGCTGGCCGAAGCCGCCGTGGCCGATCGTTTTGTCGTGGACTTGGGGTTGGCAAGCCTGGCGCTGTGGCGCGATTGGCTGCCCAAGCTGCGCACGCCGGTGTTCTTCCAGGAGGCCGGCACGCTGGTGGTGTGGCACGCGGCAGACCGTGGTGAGGCATCGCTGTTTGCCAACCACGTGCGCAATGCCGCGCCGCCCGAGCGCGTGGCCGCCGATCTGCGCGCCGTAGACGCATCCGGCATTGCCCAGCTCGAGCCGCTGCTCGCACAACGCTTCACGCAAGGTCTGTATCTGGCGGGCGAAGGTCAGCTTGACCCGCGCGGCGTGTTGGATGCGCTGGCGACCGAGCTGGAAGCGCTGGGCGTGCAATTGCGCTGGAACACGGAGGTTGCTGATCCGAGCCCCGACGCGCTGGCCGCTGCGGGGCTGGGTGCGCGCCTCGTGCTCGATTGCCGTGGGCTCGGTGCCAAGCCGCAGTGGCCACGCCTGCGTGGCCTGCGCGGCGAGGTGGCGCGCATTCATGCGCCCGATGTGTCGCTCACGCGGCCGGTGCGCATGCTGCATCCGCGTTACCCGCTGTACATCGCGCCCAAGCCGGGCAACGTCTACGTGATCGGTGCGACCGAGCTGGAATCCGACGACATGTCGCCGGCCAGCGTGCGTTCCACGTTGGAATTGTTGTCTGCGGCCTACGCCGTGCACCCCGCGTTTGGCGAGGCGCGCGTGCTGGAGCTGAACACGCAGTGCCGCCCGACGCTGCCCGACCACCGTCCGGCCATCCGCTGGGACGGCGCTGGCACATTGTCGGTCAATGGCCTGTACCGGCACGGCTACATGATCGCGCCCGCCGTCACCCAAGCCGCGGTGGCAGCGGCGTGCGACGTGCTGGACGGCTGTGCCTTCGACACGGACGACTGCGAATGGCCCGCGCTGTTCGCCGCCGCATCCCCCGAACCTGTTTTGTCATGACGCTGAACGTCACCCTCAACGACCTGTCGCTCGCGCTGCCTGCGGGCAGCACGCTGGCCGATGCCATTGGTGCTGCTGCGCCGCAATTGCAAATTGCGCCGCCGTTTGCCGCATCGGTGAATGGCGACTTTGTGCCCAAGGCGCGCCATGCTCAGCACGCGCTCAACGCGGGCGACCGCATTGCACTCGTGCAGCCCGTTGTGGGCGGCTAGGAGTCTTCGATGACCACTACGAACCTTTCCGCCGTGGCGGACCCGCTGCGCCTCTACGACGAGACCTTCGCCTCGCGCCTGCTGCTCGGCACCGCGCGGTATCCGTCGCCGCAAGCGCTGGAAGACGCGGTGCGCGTGTCCAACCCGGCCATGCTGACGGTGGCGCTGCGCCGCCAGAGCGCGGGCTCGCCCGAGGGCGGTGCCGGCTTCTGGAAGATGCTGCGCGACCTCGGCGTGCCCGTGCTGCCGAACACCGCCGGCTGCTATTCCGCCGACGAGGCTTATACCCTCGCGCAGATGTCGCGTGAGGTGTTCGAGACCGACTGGATCAAGCTCGAAGTCATCGGCGACGACTACACGCTGCAGCCCGACACGCTCGCGCTGCCGGCGGCTGCAGAACGCCTCATCCGCGACGGCTTCAAGGTGCTGCCGTACTGCACTGAAGACCTCGTGCTGTGCCGCCGCTTGCTCGACGTCGGCTGTCAGGCGCTGATGCCGTGGGCCGCGCCCATCGGCACCGGCCGCGGGCCCACCAACCCATACGGCCTGCGCCTGCTGCGCGAGCGCCTGCCCAACGTACCGCTCATCGTCGATGCGGGCCTGGGTGTGCCGTCGCACGCCACGCAAGTGATGGAATGGGGCTACGACGCCGTGCTGCTGAACACCGCTGTCGCGCAAGCGGGCGACCCGGTGGCGATGGCGCAGGCGTTTGCGATGGCCACGCAAGCCGGTCGCTTGGCGCGCCTGTCCGGCCCGATGCCTGAGCGTGATGTCGCGCAGGCGAGCACGCCGGTTGTGGGTTTGCCGTTCTGGCATGCGGAAGAGCGAAGGACGTATGAGCAGTAAGCAGGGCCCCCGCGCAGCGGGGAGGCGCACGTCCGCGAATACGATCCACCACCGATGCCGATGCAGTTTGATGAACGATAACGAGACTGAGGTGGTCGCATGAGCCTGTCTGCCTTGCGTTTTTCCGCCACGTGGCCGGAAGCGGCTGCGCTTGCCGCACGGATCATCGATCGCCATACCGAAGCCTTCGGCCGTGCGCCGCACGCCTGGAGCGTGACCGACCGTGCTGACGAAGCCACCACTCCCAACACTGTTCTGCTGACCACCGATGCCGCGCAGGCCGAACGCGCTCGCTCCGTTGGTGCGGCCGTTGTGCTGACGGCAGTGGAACGCGATCAGCGCATCGACACCGTGCATGATCGCCTCGGCACGTATCGCTTCACCTCTGCAGCAGCAGGCGATGCGCTTGACGCTCGCTTTGTCGCCGTGTTCGGTGCGGCGCTCGCGCTGGCATTCGAGCCGCGCGATGCGCTGTGCGTGGCGCGCGCGTGGATCGCCGAAGCGAATGCCGATGCCCTCGCGTGGCCCACGCAATTCGATGCCCTGCCCCGCGTGGTCGAACCAGCGTTGCCGTGCCCGACCGCGGCGGACCTCGCCTTTGCACCGTGCCCGACGCAGCTCGGTATCTACGCCGTCGTGCCGGATGCCGAATGGGTGGCGCGCCTCGTCGCGCTCAAGGTGCCGACCGTACAACTGCGCTTCAAGTCGGACGACGCGCAGGCCGTGGTCGACCAGGTGCGCCGCGCAGAAGCCGCCGCACGCGGCAGCGCCACGCGTCTGTTCATCAACGACCACTGGCAAGTCACGCTGGACGCGCACGCGCAGGTGCCCAATAGCGGCATCTACGGCATTCACCTCGGCCAG
Organism: Ralstonia sp. 22086; assembly: GCF_052045975.1. NCBI lineage: Bacteria > Pseudomonadati > Pseudomonadota > Betaproteobacteria > Burkholderiales > Burkholderiaceae > Ralstonia > Ralstonia sp. 22086. The sequence goes on from NZ_JBQEPZ010000005.1 coordinate 386,656, forward strand.
GAAGACATTGACGATGCCGACTTGGTGGCGATCCGCTCGGCCGGTTTGCGCCTTGGCATCAGCACACACGGCTTTGCCGAAATGCTGCGCGTCGCACCGTTGAACCCGAGCTACCTCGCGCTGGGCGCCGTGTTCGCCACGCCCACCAAGACCATGCCGACCGTGCCGCAGGGCCTCGGCCGCCTGTTCGCCTACGCGGCGGCCATGCGCACGCGCGTGCCGGCGCCGCCGCTGGTTGCCATTGGCGGCATTGATCTGGCAGCGATGCCGCGCGTGCTGGAATCCGGCGTGGGTAGCGTGGCCGTGGTGCGCGCCATCACCCAGGCGGCCGATGTGCCGGCGGCGGTGGATGCATTGCAAGCGACGTTCGCGGCGCACGTGCGCGCGTAAGCATCGTCAGCCGCACGTCCGCGCGCTTGCGCCGCCCACCCGGGTTTTCGCTGACCTATCCTGTTCGTGCGCCGCTGCGGTTGTTGCCGAAGCGGCTTTCCAACACACGCTGCAGGAGACAAGACATGGCGGTCCAGCCCATCCCCGAGGGTTACCACAGCGTCACCCCGTACCTGAGCATCAAAGGCGCCGCGCGCGCCATCGACTTCTACAAGCAGGCCTTTGGCGCCACCGAGATCATGCGCATGAACGGCCCCAACGGCACCATCGCGCACGCAGAAATCCGCATCGGCAATTCACCCATCATGCTGGCGGACGAAATGCCGAACATGATCTGCGCCAGCCCCGACACGCTGCAGAGCACGTCGGTCGGGCTGATGATCTACGTACCCAACGTCGACACCGTGTTTGCCAATGCGCTGAAGGCCGGCGGCGCGGAAGTCCGCCCCGTGGTGGACCAGTTCTACGGCGATCGCTCCGGCACGCTCAAAGACCCGTTCGGCCACGTGTGGACCGTGTCCACGCATGTGGAAGACGTGGCGCCCGACGAGATGGCCAAGCGTATGGAGAAGTGGACGAAGGAGCAGGCAGCGGCATCGGCTTGATATCTGGAGCAGTCAAGAAAAAAGCGCGGACGGGAGCCGCGCTTTTTCTTTGTCCGGGTTGATTTCCTAGCGCGGCTGGCACGTCACCTGCACATTGTTCACGTCCCCATTGACCGTGCCGCTGGCATTGGTCACCACGCAGTTGGCCGATGCGGGCTGCGTGCTGATCGTCACCACGTAACTGCCGTCGAACGGCACCAGCCCGCCAAACACGAACGGGCCGTTGGCCGCCAGCGTGAGCGAATCGCGGCCGTTGTTGAGCAACACGATCGACTGGCCCCCGGGCAGCCCGGACAGCGTGCCGCCAATCGAGAAGACGCTGCCGATGGGCGAGCCCAGGCTGATGTAGCCGTTACAGGCACCGAGCAGCGCGCACAGCGCAGCCAGCGGAAGGCAGCGAACCAGCATGATCGGCAGGCGTTTCATGGCAGCTCCCCTGATCAGTCTTCCTCGACATCCACTTCGAGCGAACGCGGTGCGGCGAGCGGGCGCGGCGCGAACCCGTGGTTCAACGGACCAGCGCCACGACCGAGCGCCAGGTGGCGGCCGGCACCGATGGCGTGCAGCAGGTAATCGAGCGAGGCTTCGATGGCCACTTCCAGTGCATCGCCACGTGCCAGGTGCGCGGCAATGGCGGCGGACAGCGTGCAGCCGGTGCCGTGCGTGTGCGGGGTGTCGATGTAGGTATGGGCGTAGATGCGCTCGGTGCCATCGGCGGTGACTAGCACGTCTTGCAGCACGCCGTCTTCACCGGCGCTGGACGTGGCGGCCAGATGCCCGCCCTTGAGCAGCACGGCGCGGGGGCCGAGCGCCAGCAGGTCGCGCGCGGCGGGCAGCATGTCGTCGGCGGTGCGCACCTCGCGGCCGAGCAACGCGCTGGCTTCCGGCAGATTCGGCGTGACGAGCAACGCGCGCGGGAAGAGCCATTTCGCCATCGCCTGCACCGTGGCGTCGCTGCCGAGCGCTGCGCCGCTGGTGCTGACCATGACCGGATCGACGACGAGGTTGGCGACCGGGTGGCGCTCCAGGGCCGACACGATGGCCTCCACCACCTGGGGCGTACCGAGCATGCCTGTCTTGGCAGCATCGACGCCAATGTCGCTTGCCACGGCGTCGATCTGCGCGGCGACGATGTCGGGCGTGAGCGACTCCACCGCCGTCACGCCCAGCGTGTTCTGCGCGGTGATGGCCGTGATGGCCGACATGCCGTAGCAGCCGAGCGCGGCAAACGTCTTCAGGTCAGCCTGGATGCCCGCACCGCCGCCGCTGTCCGAACCGGCAATGGTGAGCACGCGCGGCACGTGCGAGGCAGGAGCGGCAAACGCAGCGAGGGTCGGGTCGGTGATCGTCATGTCGTGCGAATGTGTGGGGGGTGTTTCGCACTATAGCGCTATCGCGGCCGAATCGACGCGCCAGCCTCTGACCCCGGAAGGCGACGGTTTCAGGCCCAAGCGCGAAGCAAAAACCGTGGAGCGTGACGGTGTTTGGCTCGCGCGCGAGGCTCAAACCGTCAGGAGCGATCGTTTCCGGCGCGAATGCGAGCCTCGGACCGTGGAGCGCGACGCTTTTACCCCCGATCACGAGGCTCAAACCATGGAGCGCCACCGCCTGAGGGGCGAACGCGGGGCTCAGAGGGCGGCGCACCGCTGTCAGAGCACCATTTTGTTGGCTCGTTGAGAGCCGCGCGTGGGCCTCGGAGCCTGGCACGCCACCCTCCAAGGCTGGTGCGTGAGCATTGGACCGTGGAAGGCCGCCCTCCGAGGTCGAAAATTTGAAGCTCGGAGAGCGGAGCACGGGCCTTGGACCCCCGCGATCGGCTGTCCGGGCCTGGAGCGCGAGGCTTTTTGCCTAGCGCTCCGGCTGCAGACGGCGGCCCGTCAGTCCATGAGGTCGGTGTAATCAGCAGCGGCGTAGCGCTGGGCGCGTTCCCACGGTGCGGCGGCGGGCGCCGGCAACGCCGTCACGCGCGTGAGCTTGCGTTGGGTGCCGGTGGCGTTGCGCGATTCCACGCGACGCGGGTATTGGCCGGCCACGTCCCAATCGACGGTGACGGTGCGCTCGCCCTGCGTCGAGCGGTAGGTCTGCACGCCATTGCGTACCGGGCCTTCGGCGCGCATGCCTTTGAGCGCAGCCGGGTCGAGCAGGTGATACGCCGTCGCCCACGAGCCGTCGAAGCCGATGTTGGAATATTCGGCAGGTTCCACGGCGTAGTTCTTCTGCTGCGATTCGCTCACCACGCGCACGGTCAGCGCGCCCTTGGCGTCGCGTTCGATCCAGCGCGGCGCGGTGTCGGTATCGGCGTGCTTGTGGCCGGCGTGGGTGTTGGCGTGGTCATGCTCAGCGTGCACCGAAGCGGGCGGTAGGTCGCGGGCGATCCAGACGCGGTCACCCTGGCGGTAGACGCGTTCGGTAAAGCGGGCGTCGCGCTGGATGCCGTCGGTGCCGAGCGACGACATCTGGTGTTCAACACGCAGGGCGGTCAGCGAGTCGGACGAAGCCGGGCCGGCGGCATGTGCCGTGGCAGCGAGCGCGGCGAAGGCGAACGAAAACAGAATGCGGACAGATCGGGTCATGCGGATTCGAGATCGGGAAGTCGGGAAAACCAAAACGAAAAAAGCGCATGCCGATGACTTCGGCATGCGCGTCAATGGAAACGCAGGAATCAGAGGCCCATGGCCGTCTTGACCACGCCGAACACTTTCGTGTTGTCCAGCGTGCCCTTCAGCGGTGCGCTGCCCGGACCAGAGGAGAACAGCATCACATCCCCGCCGCCGTGCGTTTCCGAACCAGGCGTGCCGAGCTGCACCCCCACTTCCTGCAGGTAATCGTCTGCAGCCGTGTCGACCGAGGCCACGTTGTCGCGTGTGGCCTTGCGTGTCGTGCCGCCGTTGCCGAACACCAGCGTGGTGTACGGCAGGCCGTCGGCGGCCAGTTGCGGCTGGCCGGTCTTGATGTCGTTCGACACGCCCAGGATCGGGTTGCCCTTGCGCGGGTAGCCGTTGATCGTCATCGTGTGGTCGTGGTCGGCCGTCACGACGATCAGCGTGTTCGACAGATCTGCCGTGCCCAGCGCGCGCTTGATGGCTTCGTCAAACGCGCCGGCATCTTCCAGCGCGCGCTTGGCGTTGGTGCCGTGCAGCGCGTGGTCGATACGGCCGCCTTCCACCATCAGGAAATAGCCCTTGCCATTCTTCTGCAGCACGCGGATGGCCTTCTCGGTCATGTCCGCCAGGCTGGGTTCGTCCACATTGTTCTTCTTGCGATCCAGCTCGTAGTTCATGTGGTCCAGGTTGAACAGGCCGAGCAGCTTGTTGGTCGTGGCCGGGTTGACGGCGGTGAGCTGCGTGCCGGTGGTCACGTAGCTGTAGCCGGCGGTCTGGAACTGGGCGGTCAGGTCGGTCGTGTCGGTGCGCTTGCTGCCCGTCGTGCCTTGGGGCAGGTAGTGACGGCGGCCGCCGCCGAGCAGCACGTCCAGCCCATCCTTGAGCGCGGCGTTGTACAGCGTGTTGCCCGGCGTGCCTTGCGCGGCGATGGTGTTCTCGCCGTCGCGGTGGCAGACGTGCGAGTACGTGGCGGCCGGCGTGGCGTGCGTCACGCGCGTGGTCGTCACCGCGCCCACCGACTTGCCGGCAGCCTTGGCCAGTTCCAGCAGCGTCACGGCGGGCGTGCCGTTGTTGGCCGGGCACGTGCTGTCTGCTCCGCTCACGTAGCCCTTGCCCGTGGCATCGCTGGCCTTCGTGTCCTGCGACATGGAGATGACTTCGTTGTTCATCTTCACGCCGGTCATGTATGCCGACATCGACGGGGCGCTGTCGGTGGTCTGCGCATCGTTGGAGTACGTCTTGATGCGCGCCGTGCGCTTGAGCGATTCCATCGTGAGCTTGCCGGCCTCGCCCACCTTGTAGATGCGCGTGGCGGTGACGGTGGTCGGGCCCATGCCGTCGCCCAGGAAGAAGATCACGTTCTTGGCTTCACCGGCGGCGTGCGCTTGGGCGCAGGCACCGGCTGCCAGCGCCAGCAGCGTGGCGCGCAGGATACGGTTCGATTGCGTGTTCATGATGTGCCCTCTCCCGCTTACAGACCCACGGCCTGCTTGATGAGGCCGAAGACCTCGGTGTTGTCCATCGTGCCGGTAAAGCGCTCGGCGCCCAGGCCGCGTGCGCCGATGAAGACATCGGTGCCGCCGTGCGTTTCGCCGCCCGGCGCAACCGGGATCACGGCTTCCTGGTGGTAGCTCTTGTCGTACACGGCGGCATCCGTCAGTGCGCCGCGCGTGGCCGGGCGGTTCTCGCCGGTGCCGAAGCCGATGATCGTGAACGGGTTGCCGCCGGTGTCGGTGGCGTTGGCGCCGGTCACATAGTTCTTCAGCAGGCCCAGCACGCCGGGGTTGCTGTCGCTGGTCGGGCCCGTGCGCTTGGCGTAGCCGTTGAGCACCAGCGTGTGGTCGTGGTCGGCGGTCACCACGATCAGCGTGTTCTTCAACCCCGGGTCGATCGTGCCCAGCTTGTCGATCGCGCCACGGATGGCGGAGTCGAACGCCACGGTGTCCTGCAGTGCCTTGCGGGCGGTGGTCTCGTGCAGCGCGTGGTCGATACGGCCGCCTTCCACCATCAGGAAGAAGCCCTTCTTCTTGGCGGCCAGCACGTCGATGGCCTTGTTCGTCATCTCGCCCAGGCTCGGCTCCTTGCTCGGATCGCGGTCGAGGTCGTACGACATGTGGCTGCTGGTGAACAGGCCCACGACCTTGCCGTCGGTCGCTTGCAGCGTGTCGAATTCGGCCTTGTTGCTGGCATAGCGGTAGCCGCCGGCCTTGAGTTCGGCGATCAGGTCGCGGCCGTCGGTGCGCGCGCCGCCCGCCGTGGTCGGCTGGAAGTGCTTGCGTCCGCCGCCGAAGACGACGTCCACCCCATCGCCCAGCGCGGCGTTGAAGCCCTTGCCGGCCGGCGTGAGCTGCGCGGCGATGGTGTTCTCGCCGTCGCGGTGGCAGATGTGCGAATACGTGGCGGCCGGCGTGGCGTGCGTGATGCGCGTGGTGGTGACCACGCCCGTGCCGTAGCCTGCGGCCTTCATCAGTTCGAGCAGCGTCGTGACGGGCTTGCCGTTGCCGCTGGGGCAGGTGCTGTCGGCGCCCGAGAGGTAATCCTTGCCGCCCGCGTCATAGGCCATCGTGTCCGGCGACATCGAGATGACTTCGTTGTTCATCTTCACGCCGGTCATGTAGGCCGACATCGACGGCGCGGAATCCGTCACCTGCGCGTTGTAGGAATACGTGCGCACGAAGCCGGTTTCCGGCAGCGTGTCCATGGTCAGCTCGCCGTCTTCGCCCACCTTGTAGATGCGCGCGGCGGTCATGGTGGTCATGCCCATGCCGTCGCCCAGGAAGAACACGACGTTCTTGGCGGGCGTGGTGGTGGGCGGAGTGGTGTCCGGCGTGGCGCTGCCGGAGGTGGACGTGCCGTCGCTGCCGCACGCGGCCATGGCCAGTGCAGCGGCCGCGGCGGCGGCGTACTTCGTAAGTTTATGGTTGTGCATCGTTGGCTCCCTGAACGATGCCCGGCACTTTGGTGGCCGCGTGTTGCATGTCCGTGATGCGGGTGCGCCACTTCCTAACCGGATCGCAAGGTTGGCGTGTGACAGCGCATTGACACTGCCGCGTGATGCGCGTTACAGCGGCTCCGTTGCCTGAGCAGGTGGCCGCTCGCGAGGCGGCATGCGGCGCGATACGATGCGGCATCTGCGATTCGCCCTGCGCCGCCCCATGCTCACCCGCCAGTTCGTCAGCCACGTCACGCTGCGGCGCGACACCGTTGCCGCGTTCGATGCGTATCCGTTCAGCCTGCCCGCCGTGCGCGCGCTCGACACGCTGGAGCTGCATCCCAAGGTCACGTTCCTCGTCGGCGAAAACGGCTCGGGCAAATCCACGCTCATGGAGGCGATTGCCGTGGCGCTCGGCTTCAACGCCGAGGGCGGCTCGCGCAACTTCAACTTCAGCACGCATGCGTCGCACTCCGAGCTGCACGCGCATCTGCGCATAGCACGGGGCTTTCGCAAGCCGCGCACCGAATTCTTCCTGCGCGCCGAGAGTTTCTTCAATGTGGCCACCAACATCCAGCAGATGGATGAAGAGCCGGGCCTGGGCGGGCGCGTGATCGATTCCTACGGCGGCCGATCGCTGCATGCGCAATCGCACGGGGAATCGTTTCTGGCGCTGTTGATGAACCGCTTCGGCCCGAACGGCCTGTACCTGCTCGACGAACCCGAGGCGGCGCTGTCACCGCAGCGGCAGCTGGCGGTGCTCTCGCGCCTGCATGACCTGGTGCAGGCGGAAAGCCAGTTCGTGATCGCCACGCACTCGCCGATCTTGATGGCCTATCCCGACGCGTGGATCTATCAATGTGACGGAGACGGCATCCGGCGCATCGCCTATGAAGAGACCGAGCACTTTCAGGTGACGCGGGACTTTCTGGCGAATCCGCAACGGATGCTGAACATGCTGCTGGAGCAATGAACTGCCGTGGTGGCGGTCGAATCCGCTGGCTCCGGGGCATATCCCCGGCCCGCCCCGGGGATACGTCTTGCTGTTGTTATGCGGCGGAGACCCGCCGCCGCTCGATGGCGGCCAACACTTCCCACGTGCGCGGGTGCACGTCGCTCCCCCCGAGCGACATCGCCAGGTACGCATCGATGGCATCGACAAAGCCCTTCACGAATGCCGGCGGATACGCATGTTCAGAGAAGTAGGTGAGCTGCTCGCGCAGCATGCCTAGCCTGCATTGGCCATGGGTGCGCATATCGGTGCGCGTGCGGCACAGAAACGCGCGCGCTGAGACTGCGCCGTCGAGGTAGAGGCGGTTCTTGGTCAAAGACATGCGGCACCTCCCGGTTGTGTGGGAGGCATGCGGCGCCAAGGGGGCGGCGAAGGGTAAGACGCGGGGCGATGCCCGCCGAGTGCGGTAGCCATGTGGCCTCCGGGGATAGGTAGAGGGAGGCTCGCCGCTCGCTGCGAAACGAGGGTGGCGGGCCTGACGACAGGGTTCGCAGACCGGCCTCCTATCCCAGCATTGCCGGCAGACCCGAAGGTCTCCCTGCCCGGCCCGCCATGAAAAGCATAGGCGTGCACAAGCACCGGACATGAAAACGCCGCGCGAAAGGCGGCTGTCCGTCTGGGAAAAAAGAGGAGGAGATGGGCTGCGAAACCCGGCCACCGTTGAGGCGGTGACGGTGGGGATTATAGCGACGGGATCAACGTGCTCCGCTGTCATATTTCGCCAACTCCGCGAAATCAGTCGATTTGCCCAAGACAATTCATAGAAGCCACCGGCATCGCGAGACTCGATGCATGTATAGGGGCGAATGACAAATCGAAACGGAGAAATGCGTTATGTGGAACGAATGGAGACCATGCTGCACGGTGGAGGTCGGACCATGATGCGAAGAATTGCTGTTGTCGGTGACACGCTTCTGAATGGCGGAACGGTCCTGTCCTATGCGGGGCCTGCCTGCACCTTTGGAAATGCTGGTCACCAAGTCGCCCTGATTGGCGGCCAAGCCTACTGCGAGATGTGCAAGAGCGTCGGCATCATTACCAAGGCGGGTGGCCCCCGCCGGATGAATTTCATGGGCGAAGTTGCTTTGGATGGTGACGAGGTGCTGTGCAAATGCCTGCATCCAAAGCGCATCGTTGCAGTGCTTGCAGGCGAAGCTTGGTATGAGGACGGAAGTGGTAGCGAAATAGAGCGCCAACGAGCAAATTCTGATCTTGCAAATAGCGTCCGGACAACCGCAGCGGTGTCACCGATTTACGACGAGCAATTCCTACTGAAAGACCGTCAAGGCAATGTACTGTCAGATACGTATTACACAGTCGGGCTGCCAAACGGGGCGATCAAACTTGGGACGACCGATCTGCTTGGCCGAACAGAACGTATTCGGACGGATGGCGTTCAAGAAATTCGCATTTACCTTGGTCACGTCGAAAACATCCGATGATGACGGTCTATTTCGATAAAATTTGTTGATCGGAAGAAGCACATGTTGATTTCAACCTGTACAACGAACGGAAACGAAGGGTCCATGCAGACGGCATCCGTGGACAGACTTCATATTGATTGTCTGCGGCTATCGTCGCAGGGGGCGAAATTTATTCAGGATTGGGAGAAACTTAGACTTAATTACTATGATGACGATGTCGGCTATTGCACAGTTGGTTGGGGCCATCTAGTCAACGGAAAGCGTCCGTGTGAAGCGCTTGGAATCCCACGCGGAACAAATATATCAAGAGCGCAGGCGGAATCCTTCTTTAGCGTAGATGCTGTGAAGCATGAGAAAATCATTCGCAAGGCTATTCGCGTTCCGCTATACCAACAAGAATTCGATGCTCTGTGCTCCTTGGCTTTTAACATAGGAGACATTGCGAGGATTGCTCCCGGGCTTTGTCGAAAGATCAATTCAGGTGCCTACGCGGATGCGGCAAAAGAGTTCTTGGATATTACAAATGGTGGAATTTCCGGTCTTGTGAAAAGGCGGAAGCAGGAACACGATATGTATTTGAGTGGAAACTATGACGCTACGCACTAAACGCAAACGCATCTCGACCGCCATTGCAATCGCCGCATTTTCATTTCTGTCTGCCATGGCACACGCGAACTGCCGAAGCGTGGTTGCCAGTGAACCCGATTATCAGGCCGTGACTCCGCTCGCCTTCCCGTCGCCGGCAGCAGAAAGTGAATTCCGCAGAGCACTGAGCGAACAAGCCGGCCTCAATCTGGAGGAGGCGAGAATGTTTTTTGACTGCCTCAAAATTGCAACAATGCATGATGATGGAGATACGCTCAGCCAACTCATCCGATACCCGTTACGTACCGGTAGCTCCAAGAGAGAAATCATCATCCGTACTCCAGCGGCGTTCAAGAAGGCATACCCCGTGATCTTCGATGCCAAAGTGAAGCACGCCATCGAAACGCAGCGATTCGAAGATCTGTTTGTCAGCTATCGAGGCTTGATGGTAGGAAACGGTGAAGTTTGGATCAGCGGCATCGTTGATCCAATCTCTGGCAAGACGATCATTAAGGTCATTGCGATCAACAATTAGTAGTCCATCTGGTCGGGCAGGTACGGTCCCCGGCAGGGCGATTGTGTGAAGGAATCGCCCCGCCACCGAGAGCGTACTTGATGCATTGGTCCTCGAATATCGGCCATGGGACGGCTCCGTCGTCCGTCCCTCCAATGGATGAAGTCAACATCGAATGGGTGCATGCAACGCTCGAAATGTCTCTGATGGCTGCACGGAATATGTTCAATGTGAACGCCAAACTCAAGGAGGTAGGTCGCAGCTACGGCGTAATCAAATTCGTTGGCGGTGCAACCGACAAACCTCATTGGTCAACAGACGGACACTGATATGCGTCGACTTCTGTTCCTTGCGTTGCTTCTTATCAGTGCGGCGTGCTCTGCGACGCCTCCAACCTCCACTCGTCTGGGGTATTTCTCTAACCAGAAAACTACAGCGACTAGTGGTGACCCCCACAGCGAGGGCTATGCCGTCGACCTTTATCGGGAGGGAACGCACGTATTCGGCAAGTTCTACGTCTCAACCGGTATCGAGACGCCCAGTGGCCCTATCTACAACGCTAAGATCGATCTGTCGACTCGCACTTTTACCTTTGCTGCCAAGCTTTCGACTGGCTTCGAATTCACCCGAGATTCAGGCCCGCAAGGGCGGCCGGCCCGGGATGTGTTCGAGTTCCACGGGAAAATTTCACGCAGCACTTTAGAAGGCCGTCTCATCCACAAAAGTGGTTACGACCCAACAAGCGATATCCGGTCTGAACACGTATTGCTGCGACGAGTCAAGATCGATACGCCTTCTGGTAACTATGCTGACTGGGCAAAAGAGCCTGCCAACGCACCGGTTGGTTGGTGAATCTCAGCCTTCCCAAGGCTTACCGTATGGCAGTGGCAGAATGCGCACTTTCGCGCGGGAACAGGGCCGCTGATCCGGTAGTCGCATCCCGGCCAAATCCGCTACAATCCAGCCCATTCCGAGGAGCGTTGCAACGACCGGCCCAAGTTCAGACGGGGCGGCCGCCAGGCTCGGAAGTTCAAACGGCGCTCGCAGTATCGTGGCTGACACGATGGCGAGAACGCATCTATCCGGGGCCCCAGCATGGGCCCCGTCTCAGTGGTCATCTCTCCGCGTGCGGTCACCCTTCTTTTCCGGAGTGATCCAATGAACGCTGTCACCGATCTGAAACACGATTACCTCGTTGCCGACATCAGCCTGGCCGACTGGGGCCGCAAGGAAATCGCCATTGCCGAGACCGAAATGCCCGGCCTGATGGCGATTCGCGAGGAATTTGCCGCAAGCCAGCCGCTCAAGGGCGCGCGCATTGCCGGCTCGCTGCACATGACCATCCAGACCGCCGTGCTGATCGAGACGCTCAAGGCACTTGGCGCCGACGTGCGCTGGGCCTCGTGCAACATCTTCTCGACGCAGGACCACGCTGCCGCCGCGATTGCCGCATCGGGTACCCCGGTGTTCGCGTTCAAGGGCGAATCGCTCAAGGAATACTGGGACTTCACCCACCGCATCTTCGAATGGGCCGACGGCGGCACGCCGAACATGATCCTGGACGACGGCGGCGACGCAACGCTGCTGCTGCACCTGGGCGCCCGCGCTGAGAAAGACGCCTCCGTGATCGCCAAGCCGGGCAGCGAAGAAGAGACCTTCCTGTTTGCCGCCATCAAGGAAAAGCTGGCCAAGGACACCACGTTCTACAGCCGCAACCTCGACGCCATCAAGGGCGTGACCGAAGAAACCACCACGGGCGTGCATCGCCTGTACCAGATGGCCCAGCGCGGCGAGCTGCGCTTCCCGGCCATCAACGTGAACGACTCGGTCACCAAGAGCAAGTTCGACAACCTGTACGGCTGCCGTGAATCGCTGGTCGACGGTATCAAGCGTGCGACCGACGTGATGATCGCCGGCAAGGTGGCGGTCGTGGCGGGCTACGGCGACGTGGGCAAGGGTTCGGCACAGGCACTGCGCGCGCTGTCGGCGCAAGTGTGGGTGACCGAAATCGACCCGATCTGCGCGCTGCAGGCCGCCATGGAAGGCTACCGCGTGGTGACGATGGATTACGCTGCCGAGCACGGCGACATCTTCGTGACCGCCACTGGCAACTACCACGTCATCACGCACGACCACATGGCCAAGATGAAGGACCAGGCCATCGTCTGCAACATCGGCCACTTCGACAACGAGATCGATATCGCATCCGTTGAGAAGTACCAGTGGGAAGAGATCAAGCCGCAGGTCGATCACGTGATCTTCCCCGACGGCAAGAAGATCATCATCCTGGCCAAGGGCCGCCTGGTAAACCTGGGCTGCGCCACGGGCCATCCGTCGTACGTGATGAGCAGCTCGTTCGCCAACCAGACCATCGCGCAGATCGAACTGTGGACCGAAGCGGTGAAGGGCTCGAACAAGTACCCGGTGGGCGTCTACACGCTGCCCAAGCACCTGGACGAGAAGGTCGCGCGCCTGCAACTGAAGAAGCTGAATGCGCAACTGACCGAGCTGACGGACCAGCAAGCTGCGTACATCGGCGTGAGCAAGGAAGGCCCGTACAAGGCTGACCACTACCGCTACTAAGCCGTACCTGCCGGCGGCATTCCCTGCCGCCGGCTCTCCAACCGAGGACTCCTCCATGAGACTGCTCGCTGTCTGGGTCATCAACGCGCTGGCGTTGCTTCTTGTCGCCTATCTGCTCAAAGGCATCCACGTCAACGGCTTCGGCTCCGCGCTGATCGCGGCGCTCGTGCTGGGTCTGGTCAACACGCTGATCCGCCCGATCCTGGTGATCCTCACCCTGCCGGTGACGCTGCTCACGCTCGGGCTGTTCATCTTCATCATCAACGCGCTGCTGTTCCTGTTTGTCGGCAACCTGCTGGCAGGCTTTCAGGTGGCCAGCTTTGGCGCCGCGCTGCTGGGTTCCATCCTGTACAGCGTGATCTCGTGGCTGCTCTCGAGCCTGTTGCTGCGCGAGGCTTAAGGTTTCTGTCATGCAAGACCGTCAATTCAGTTTCGAATTCTTCCCGCCCAAGACGGCGGAAGGCGCCGAGAAGCTGCGCAACACGCGTGCGCAACTCTCGCCGCTCAAGCCGCGCTTTATCTCGGTGACATTTGGCGCGGGCGGCACCACGCAACAGGGCACGCTCGACGCCGTGGTGGAAATCCAGCGCGAAGGCATTGAAGCGGCGCCGCATCTGTCGTGTGTCGGTTCCTCGCGCGAGAGCATCCGCGGCATTCTCAACACGTATCGCGAGCACGGCATTCGACGCATCGTCGCGCTGCGCGGCGACATGCCCTCGGGCATGGGCGAGATCGGTGAATTTCGCTTCGCCAACGAGCTGGTCGAGTTCATCCGCCAGGAAACCGGCGAGGCTTTCCACATTGAAGTGGCGGCCTATCCGGAGTACCACCCGCAGTCGCGCTCGGCGCGGCACGATCTGGAAAACTTCGCCCGCAAGGTGAAGGCCGGTGCGGACTCCGCCATCACCCAGTACTTCTTCAACGCGGATGCGTATTTCCAGTTCGTGGACGACGCACGCAAGCTCGGCGTGGACGTGCCGATCGTGCCCGGCATCATGCCGATCACGAATTCGTCGCAGCTGATGCGCTTTTCCGAGATGTGCGGCGCGGAAGTGCCGCGCTGGATCGCCAAGCGCCTCGAAGGCTTTGGTGACGATCGTGAATCGATCCGCGCGTTCGGCCTGGACGTGGTGACGGCCATGTGCGACCGCCTGCTGCAAGGCGGCGCGCCGGGCCTGCATTTCTACACGCTCAACGCCGCCGGCTCCACGCGCGCCATCTGGCAGCGCCTGGGTCTGTAAGAAGAAAGCGCACTGCAAAGGAGATCGTCATGGCAGCCGCACCCGATCCGCTGATCGCCTGGTTGCTTGACGAACTCCGGCCGCTCGCCGCGCAGATCGGTGAGATTCGCGCGCGCCGAATGTTCAGCGGCGCGGCGCTGTATTACGACGACATTGTCTTTGCGCTGGTGCTGCGCGGCACGTCTTACCTGCGCGTTGATGACCTCACGCGCGAACGTTTTCTCGCTGAAAAATGCACGCCGTTCAGTTACGAGCGCAACGGCCGCACCATCAGCATGACGGGTTATCTGAGCACGCCGGCAGAGGCGCTCGACGGTGGGCAGCCATTGCGCGACTGGGCACGGCTGGCCATTGAAGCCGCGCTGCGCGATGCCAATGCCAAGGCGGCCAAGCCGAAGCGCGCCGCAGCAAAGACTGCCAAGGCGCCCAAGGCGCCCAAGGCAACAAAGACAACGGCGACCAAGAGGGCCGCCGCAAAAAAGACAGCCAAGCGCTGAACGCTCAGTACAGCGTTGTCTTCAGCCGCTCCGGCAACTCGCGATCGTAGGCGTCTCCATCAAATGCGCCGCCGCTGATGTGCTGCAGGATCTGGCCTGCGGTGGGCACAGCCGGCTTGGTTTCCTGCGCGCCACGTTCCCACAGCCTTGAGCGCACCAGTGCCTTCGAGCAGTGGAAGTAGACCGTCTGCACCTGCACGAGGATCACGCTGCGCGGAAGCTTGCCCTGCACCGCAAATGACGTGAGCAATTCCGGATCCGCCGAGATGGTGGCCGTGCCGTTCACGCGCAACGTTTCACCCACACCCGGCACGATGAAGAGCACCGACACGCGCCCGTCTTCAACGATGTTGCGCAGGTTGTCGATGCGGTTGTTGCCAGGCCGATCGGGAATCGCCAGCAAGCGTTCGTTGAGGATGCGCACGAAACCCGGCGCATCGCCCTTTGGCGAAGCGTCCGTGCCCTGCGCGCCCACCGATGACAGCACGATGAATGGCGACGCCTCCACGAACGCGCGGTAGTCGGCGTTCAGGTGGTCGATCTCCTTGAGCAGCGAGCGCGGGTTCGGGGCGCCATACACGGCTTCGAGGTCGGCAACAGTTTTCAGGGTGTGAGACATGGGCTTCCTGTGGCGGATCAAAACGCACCGCGCTCCGTGACGATGCAGTCCAGCGCGATGTCGTGCGGTTCCGGCGCGATGGATTCCACGCGGTTCACCTCGTACGCGACGCCAATCGTGCGCGGGCGGTGTCCGGCGGCATGCAGCGCAGCGAGCGTGCGGTCGTAGAAGCCGCCGCCGTAGCCGATGCGATAGCGCTGCGCGTCAAAGCCCACGCACGGGATCAGCAAGGCATCGGGCGTTTCCATCTCACCCGAGCGGGGGATGGGGATGTTGTAAGCGCCCGGCGTCATTTCACAATCGGGCGTCCATCGCCGAAACTGCAGGGGAGAAAACTTGTCAGTCACCACGGGCAGCAACGCATGGCGCGTGGCGTCGGCCGCCAGCCAATGGCCCAGCACGGTCAACGCATCGAACTCTCCCTGCGTTGGCCAGTAGGCGGCCAGGCGTTTGAAGGGCAGTGCGTTCAGCAACTCAGCCAGGTGATGTGCCAGCGCAGCATCGTGGGCAATGCGATCCGGTAGCGCAGCGCGTGCATCGAGCAACATGGCGCGCAGCGTGCGGCGCGATTCGATTGGCGTGGTGGGATTGGCCGGATCGTGCGTACTCATTGGGTGTGGCCTCTCGCCGGTTCACGATCCGTAGCGAGCGGGCCGAGGTTGGTGCGAGAAGCGCAGCCGTACACGTATTCGGCGAGCATCGCCGTGCCAAGATCGGGCCGCGCAGTCGGATCGTGAATTGGCGCTAAGGCTGACATGGGATAATTCGGCGGACCTAACAGTGATTGGATGGGGCAGGAGATGACATTGAAGGCCAAGGCAGTATATCGCGCGGTAGCGCTGGCTTTTGCAGGCATGGTCGGCATGAGCGTGGTCGGCCCGACGCCGCTGGCGGTGGCCGCAAAGCGCCAGGCGCCGCAGGGCATCCCGGCCAATCCGGACGATGCGTTTGTCGAGCTGCGCAACGCTGCCCGCCGCAACGATGTGTCGCGCAGCTGGGAGTTGGCCGACAGCCTCTCCGATTACCCGATCCAGTCTTACGTGCAGTATTTCCGCATCAAGCCGCAGCTGTTCGATGCCAGCGGCTATGCGCGTACCGATGCGCCGGAAGATGAGATCCGCTCGTTCCTGCAGCGCTACAAGGGCGAGGCGATCGCCGACCGGCTGCGCAACGACTGGCTGCTCGTGCTCGGCAAGAAGCGCGACTGGGCCACGTTCGATGCGGAGTACCCCAACTTCGTGCTGAAGGACGACACGCAGGTCGAGTGCTATGCGCTGCTCTCGCGCGCGATGAAGGGCCAGAACGTGGCCGCCGACGCGCGCAACACGCTGTCGGATCCCAAGGGCTATGGCGAAGGCTGCGTCGACCTGATCGGCTATCTGGCGCAGTCCAAGCAGTTCACCCGTGCAGATGTGGCGTTTGCGGCGCGGCTTTCGCTGGAGCAGAACCTCGTTACGCAGGCATCGCGCATTGCGGCGGTGCTGCCCGACGGTGATCGCGTGGACAACGACACGCTGGCCAACGTGACGCGCATGGCGCGCAACGATCCTTCGCAGGCAACGGCGTATCTGCTGGCGCAAAGCGGCAGCCTGTCGCGCGAAGAGCAAGGCGCGGGCTGGGGCGTGATCGGCCAGTACGCCGCCAAGAAGCAGACGCCCGATGCGCTGGACGCCTACCGTCGCCAACTGACGCTCGGCGGCGATGCCTACCTTTCGGACGATTCGCAGGAGTGGCGCGTGCGCACGGCCCTGCGCGCGGGTGACTGGAAGATGGTGCGCCAGTCCATTGAGAAGATGCGCCCCAGCCTGCGCGATCGTGATCCCGCCTGGACGTACTGGTACGGCCGCGCGCTCAAGGCCGACAACCGGAACGACGAGGCTCGCCAACAGTTCCAGTCGATTGCCGGCCAGTTCAATTTCTACGGCCAACTGGCGCAGGAGGAACTCGGCCAGCGCATCACCGTGCCGCCGCGCACAACCGTGACCGACGCCGAGATCGACGTGATGGGCCGCAACCACCCGGGCTTTGGGCGTGCCAAGAAGCTGTACGACCTGAATCTGCGCTTCGAGGGCAACCGCGAGTGGAACTGGGAGCTGCGCAACATGAGCGACCGCGAGTTGCTCGCCGCGGCCGAATATGGCCGCAAGCTCGGCTTGCTCGATCGCACCGTCAACTCCGCGGACAAGACCAAGACCGAGCACGACTTCTCGCTGCGCTTCCCGACGCCGTACCTCAGCGTGGTCCAGCGCAACGCCGATGCCGTGGGCTTGGACATTGCCTGGGCCTACGGCCTGATCCGCCAGGAATCGCGCTTCATCATGGACGCGCGTTCGTCGGTGGGCGCCTCTGGCCTGATGCAGGTGATGCCGGAAACCGCCAAGCACATTGCCAAGAAGATCGGCCTGCCGGCGTTCCGCGTTTCGCAGATGAGCGACATCGATACCAACGTGCTGCTGGGTACGGCCTACCTGTCGATGATCCTGACCAACCTGGACAGTTCGATCACCCTGGCTACCGCCGGCTACAACGCGGGCCCAGGCCGTCCGAAACGCTGGCGCTCGACGCTCGCGCGGCCGGTGGAAGGCGCGATCTTCGCCGAGACGATTCCGTTCAACGAGACCCGCACGTATGTGAAAAACGTGCTGTCGAACGCGACGTACTACAGCGCGTTGCTGACCGGCCGCCCGCAGTCGCTGAAGGACCGCCTGGGCAAGGTGGCGCCGGAATCCGTCACGCCGGACGACCTGCCCTGAGCACCGGATCGTCATCCCGCTGTCATTCGACGCCCGCCGCAACGCGGGCGTTTTTCTTGGTCATGTGCGCCGGCTAGCGCACAGAAGTGTGGCGCGCTGCACGTCGCGTCGACATACCTTGGGGGCCATCGCGTTCGGGATGTATTGTGGTGTTGCCTCCCTTCCCGTTTTGGAGATGCCTCCATGCAGCCCTCCAATCTGCTCGTTTTTGGCGGTACCGGTTTTATCGGCTCGCAGTTGCTGTCTCGGCTGGTGACGGAGACGTTTTCCGCGCCCGGCTTACCCGAGGGCCGGATGATCGTGCCCACGCGCGATCCTGAATCCGCCCGCGCGCACAACCTCACCCTGCTGCCGCGCGTGGATGTGATGGACGCCGACATCTACGCCGACGATGCCCTCGACGCGCTGTTTCTGGCGCTCACCGAGCGCGGCGGCGAGCACTGTGCCGTCATCAACCTTGTTGGCGTGCTGCAGGATGCACGCGGGATGCCGTACGGGCCGAATTTCCAGCGTGTGCATGTCGACCTGCCTCGCCGCATCGTCGCCGCATGCCGACGCCATGGCGTGAACCGGCTGCTGCACATGAGCGCGCTGGGCGCCGACCCGGCCGGCCCGTCGATGTACCTGCGCAGCAAGGGCGACGGCGAACGCGTGGTCATGAACAGCGAGCTTGACTGGACGGTGTTCCGCCCGTCGGTGGTGTTCGGCCCGCAGGATCATTTCCTGAACTTGTTTGCGAGCATGCAGCGCATGGCGCCGTTTGTGCCGCTGGCCTGTGCCGATGCGCGTTTCCAACCCGTGTATGTGGATGACGTGGCGGCAGCGTTCATCAATGCGCTCAAAAAGCCCGCGACGATCCGGCACGCTTATCCGCTGGTCGGGCCGCGCGTCTACACCCTCGCGGAATTGATGCGATTTGCGGGGCGTGCGAGCGGCCACCCGCGCTGGATCGTGCCACTGCCTGAAGGCTTGGGCCGCATGCAGGCAGCCTTGCTGGAGCACCTGCCAGGGGCGCCCATCTCGCGAGACAACCTCGACTCCATGCGCGTGGACAACGTCAGCATGGAACCGGTCGCGCCGGAACTCGGCATCCATCCGCTCGGCATGGAGGCCGTCATGCTGCCCGCCCTGGCCGGCTTGGGGCCGGACCGCGGATTGCGTGCCGCACGCACACGGGTCCATCGCTAGCCGCTACGAAAACGCGGAGGATTTGCCGCGTTTGTGAATCCGCTTCACAACCGTGGCCAATCGGATTCGTTTTGTGGCGGTGCAGCGCGAGGCTAGAATGGTTCGTTCGCCCTCGCGCTGCCGCTCGCCGTTTCCTATACAACAAAACCAGAGCGCCCCGGCATTCCCGCGCGATGCTGGCGGGCTCCCACAACAATTGCTGTGCACTCTCCAAGGACGGGAATCATGAAACTGGTCATCGGCAACAAGAACTATTCGTCGTGGTCGCTACGCCCGTGGCTGCTCGCCAAGCAGGCCGGCATTCCGTTCGAAGAGATCCGCGTGCGCCTGCTGAGCGAGACCTTTGCCGCCGACGTGGCACGTCATTCGCCCGCCGGCCGCGTGCCGGTTCTGGTGGACGGCGACATGAACGTGTGGGATTCGCTCGCCATCTGCGAGACGCTGGCCGAGCGCTTTCCGCGCGCGCAACTGTGGCCGCAAGACCCGAAAGCCCGCGCGCACGCCCGCTCGATCTGCGCTGAAATGCACAGCGGCTTCACCAACCTGCGCAACAACATGCCGATGAACGTGACGGCGGTGCTGCCCGGCATGGGCTGGAACGTGGCCGTGCAGCGCGACATCGACCGCATTGCCGCCATGTGGACCGAGCTTCGCCAGAAGTACGCCGCAGAAGGCCCATTCCTGTTCGGGCACTTCACGGTGGCCGATGCGTTCTACGCGCCGGTGGTCAGCCGCTTCGCTACGTACGGTGTGCGTCTGCCGGATGCCGCCAAGGCCTACGCCGACTACATCCTCAATCTGCCCGCCATGCAGGAGTGGATCGACGGTGCGCGCGCCGAGCATGACTTCCTCGCCGACGACGAGCCGTATCGCACCGCGCCGGACGAAGACACGCTGGTTGCCGCCAATCAATGACGGAACGCGCAGCGCAGACTGAAGCCATCGTCGATCCAGCCACGCACGGGCTGGATGTGTATGCCGTAGGCGGCGCCATTCGTGACGCGCTGCTCGGGCTGCCCGTGCAGGACCGCGACTACGTTGTGGTCGGTGCCACGCCCGAAGACATGGAGGCGCGTGGCTTTCGAGCGGTCGGCAAGGATTTCCCGGTGTTCCTGCATCCCGTTACGCATGCCGAATACGCGCTCGCCCGCACCGAGCGCAAGACGGCTGCGGGCTACAAGGGTTTCTCGGTCTACTACGCGCCGGATGTCACGCTCGAAGACGACCTCATCCGCCGCGACCTGACCATCAACGCGATGGCGCAGCGCGTGGCGGAAGACGGCGCACTGGTGGGCCCCGTCGTCGATCCGTATGGAGGGCAGGCTGACCTGGCGTCGCGCACGTTCCGGCATGTGTCCGATGCGTTCATGGAAGACCCGGTGCGCATCCTGCGCCTGGCGCGCTTTGCTGCGCGCTTTGCCGACTTTCATGTCGCGCCCGAAACCAACGCGCTCATGCAGCGCATGGTGCAGGCCGGCGAAGTCGATGCGCTGGTGGCCGAGCGTGTGTGGCAGGAAATTGCCCGCGGCCTGATGGAGGCTCATCCGCAGCGCATGTTTGCCGTGCTGCGCGACTGCGGTGCGCTGGCGCGCCTGCTGCCGGAACTTGACCGGCTGTGGGGCGTGCCGCAGCGCGCCGACTATCACCCCGAAGTCGATACCGGCGTGCACACCATGATGGTGATCGAAACGGCCGCAGCGATGGCGACTCCGCTGCCGGTACGCTTCGCTGCGCTGGTGCACGATCTCGGCAAGGGCACGACGCCTGAGGACATCCTGCCGCGCCACATCGGCCATGAAGGGCGCAGCGTGCCGCTGATCGAAGCGGTGTGCCAGCGCCTGCGCGTGCCGACCGAGTGCCGTGAACTGGCGCTGGTGGTAGCGCGTGAGCATGGCAACATCCATCGCAGTGACGGCTTTGATGCCGCAGCGCTGGTGCGTCTGCTGGAGCGTTGCGATGCGTTGCGCAAGCCCGATCGTTTCCGTCAGGCCCTGCAGGCGTGCGAGGCCGATGCGCGCGGTCGTCTCGGGTTTGAAGATCGCAGCTATCCGCAGACGGAACGCCTGCTGCGCGCGCTGGAGGCCGCATCCACCATCGACGCGGGCGCTGTCGCCAAGCGCCATGCCGACAACCCGACGCAGATCAAACAAGCCGTGCATCAGGCCCGCATCGAGGCTGTCGCGCTGGCCGGCACCTAGGTTGGCCCCAGAAGCCGGCCGTGCCGCCGTTCACTCGAACGGCGTGTCGTTCGGATTGGCGTACAGCGCCTTCAACTGATCGTTCATCGGGAAGTTGAAGTTCAGGTTCTTGGGCGGCACGGGCTTTTCGAACCACTTGGCGTAGAGCGTCTTGATTTCGCCGCTCTTCATCACGCCAACCATGGTGTCGTCCACCAGCTTCTTGAACTGCGGATCGTCGCGGCGAAGCATGAAGCCGTAGGCCTCGAACGACTGCGGCGTGCCGGTCACGACCCAGTCATCGGGCTTCTGCGCCAGCGTGCGCGCGCCGGCCAGCAGCACGTCGTCCATCATGAACGCCACCACGCGGCCGCTTTGCAGCGTCAGGAACGATTCACCGTAATCCTTCCCGCTGATCACGTTCATGTTCATCTTCTTCTCGTCGTTCATCTTGCGCAGGATGCGCTCCGACGTGGTGCCCGCGTTGGTGATGACCGACTTGCCCGCCAGATCTGGGAAATCCTTCACGCCCGATTTCACATTGGTCAGCAAGCGTGTGCCGGCGATGAAGAAGGTGGTCGAAAACGCGGTCTGCTGCTCGCGCGATCTCAGGTGCGTGGTCACGCCGCACTCCAGATCCACCGAGCCGTTCTGCACGAGCGATGTCCGGTTCTGCGACGTCACCGGAATCTGCTTGATGTCCAGATTGGGCTTGCCCGTCTTCTTCTTGACGGCGTCGATCACGCGGGCGCACAGGTCTGCCGAGAAACCGACAATCTCGTTCTTGCTGTCGCGGTAAGAAAATGGAATCGACGACTCGCGCACGCCGATCAGGATCGTGTTGCTGTCCTGGATTTTCTTGAGCGTGCCGTCCAGGGCCTGCGCGTGCGCGCTGATCGCGAGCAGGCTGGCCAGCGCCAGCGGGATGGATCGGATACAGCGGGTGGTCAAACGCATACTTCCTCCAATGGTTGTGGTGCGCGGCCTGTTGTGTTGCGGCCGTCTGTGCTTTGGCTTCGTGGTGATGAGTGCGGAGAGTCTTAGCGGCCGAACCAGCTGCGCAGCTCTGCGGCGCTGGCCACCGGCCGATGCAGCGCGTCGAGATGCCGTCGCAGGTTGGTGACGAGCGTCGCGTTGTCGGGTGCCGTGCTGCCGTCGGGCAGCGCCATATTGTTTTCGAACCCCAGGCGCGCGTGGCCGCCGAGCAGCGCCGCGCTGAGCGCGCACTCGGCTTCACGCGGGCCGAATGCGCACATCGCCCAGGGTACGTTTGCCGTGATGTCACCGCCCTCAGCCCACGCCTGCAGGAAGGGCAGCAGATCCGACGGATCAGAGCGCTGGCCTGCGCTATAGCGGCCAAGCACGAAGAGCACCC
The DNA here is from genome assembly GCF_052045975.1 of Ralstonia sp. 22086. NCBI lineage: Bacteria > Pseudomonadati > Pseudomonadota > Betaproteobacteria > Burkholderiales > Burkholderiaceae > Ralstonia > Ralstonia sp. 22086. Next base: position 409,154 of record NZ_JBQEPZ010000005.1, read on the forward strand.
AATGCGGCGTGTCGGGCAGCACGCCGCGTGCGCGCAGGTCGCGGTAGCGCACCACGTCGTCGGCGGAATACAGGATGTACTGGATGGCCGTGCGCGCTGCGGCAAGCTCACCAAAAAAGCGCGCGGCCTCCGCCTCGTGCGCGGCATCGGGCGCCAGCTCGCGCAGCGCGGCAGAGATTGCTTCTGGCTGCAGGGCGCGCACCGATGCCATCTGCTGTTCGGGCGTGTAGATGCCAACGGCCTCGGTGGTGATCTGAATCACCAGCGCGTCGCCTACGGCGCGTTGCACGGCGGCGATGGCCGGGCGGTAGTCCTCAGGCTCCAGGCTATGCGTGCCGTCTGGGCGGCGCACATGCAGATGCAGCATCGCTGCGCCGGCATCTACGCATTGGCGCGCGCAAGCGGCCAGTTCGTCGGGCGTAATCGGCAGGGCGGGGTGATCGGCGTGCGTCTTGCGCGCGCCGTTGGGTGCCACGGCGATGGCGATGGGCCGGGTCACCATGCGGCCTCCTGCGCCTTGGCAGTGGCGGCGTCAACCGCATCGCCCAGGCGTTCGACGATGCCGTCGATGTCCTGCGCGGTGGCGATGAACGGCGGCGCCAGCAGGATGTGGTCGCCGCGCTGGCCGTCGATCGTGCCGCCCATCGGATACACCATCAGGCCGCGCTGCATCGCTTCGGCCTTCACGCGAGCGTGCGTCTTGCATGCGGGTGCCAGCGGCGCCTTGGTTGCGCGATCAGCCACCAATTCCACGCCAACAAACAAGCCGCGCCCGCGTACGTCACCCACGTGCGGGTGGTCGGCAAAGCGGGCACGCAGTGCCGCACGCAGTTGTTCGCCACGCACCTGCACGTTGGCAAGCAGGTTGTCTTCCTCGATCACCTTCTGCACTTCGAGCGCCGCCGCGCACGCCGTCGCGTGGCCAATGTAAGTGTGGCCATGCTGGAAGAAGCCGCTGCCGGTCGTGATGGCGTCGTAAATGCGGCGATTCACCAGCGTCGCGCCGATCGGCTGATACCCGCCGCCCAGGCCCTTGGCAATGGCGATCATGTCTGGCACCACGCCATCTTCCTCGCACGCGAACAGGTAGCCGGTACGCCCCATGCCGGACATCACCTCATCGAGCAGCAGCAGCACGCCGTGGCGGTCGCACACCGTGCGGATCTTGCGGAAGTAGTCGGCCACGGGCGGCACCGCGCCGGCGGTGGCGCCCACCACCGTTTCGGCGACGAAGGCCGCGACATTTTCCGTGCCGAGTTCGACGATCTTCGCGTCCAGCTCATCGGCGAGGCGCTGCACGTATTGCGCGTCGCTCTCGCCATCCAGTCGCTCGCGATACGCATAGCACGGCGAGACATGGTGTGCCGGCACCAGCAGCGGCAGGAACGGTTCGCGCCGCCACGCGTTACCGCCGATCGCCAGCGCGCCCAGCGTGTTGCCGTGATAGCTCTGACGCCGCGCGATGAAGTATTGGCGCTGCGGCTGCCCAATCTCGACAAAGTACTGGCGTGCCAGCTTGAGCGCTGCCTCAATCGCTTCGGAACCGCCCGAGACGAAATACACGTGATCCAGATCGCCCGGTGCGGCGGCGGTCAGGCGTGCGGCCAGTTCTTCGGCCACGTCTGTCGTGAAGAACGATGTGTGTGCATAGGCCAGCGCGCGCACCTGCTTGCAGATGGCATCCACCACGCGCGGGTGGCCGTGGCCGAGACACGAAACGGCAGCACCGCCGCAGGCATCGAGATAGCGCTTGCCGTCCGAGTCGATGAGGGTCATGCCCTCACCGCCGACTGCGGTGGGCAGCGTCTTGCGCGGGTCGCGGTGGAAGACAGAGGTGGTGGACGGAGTCATAGGCGGTCGGGCGGGCTCAACGTTGGGTGGACGGCACGGCGACGGCCGCTTCACTGCGGCGGGCGCTGCGCACGTAGGCGGCTTGTTGCTTGAGCTGGGCGTCGCTGTCGGCAAGGTGCGCGAGCGCGGTTGGGCCGGCGTGGCGGAACCACGTCATCAGCAGCGCGTCGAGCAGCGCCATGGGCGCGGCCAGCGAATGGAAGAACGACGGAATGGCGACGGGCGCGACGAGCTGCTGCCACGCCAGTTCCGCGCCCGGGGCGATGGCGCTGTCGGTCACGTACACGAGGCGCGCACCACGCGCATGCGCGTACTGCATCGCCTCAATGACTTCGCGGGTGTACGGATCGAACGTGACGGCCACGACGATGTCGCCTTCGCCGCAAAAGCGCAGCGGGTCAGCCAGCGTGTTGCCGCTACCGGTGCAGAGGATGACCTTGTCGTCGAAAAGCTGGGCTGCATAACCGAACGCATGCGTCAGCGCCAGGCAACTGCGTGCGCCCAGCAGAAAGACTCGGCGCGCCTTGCAGAGAGCGGCAGCCACGGTGTCGAGCGACGCCAGGTTGGCTGGCGAAAACGCCGACTGCACGTGTGCGCCGATGGCCATGCCGATGCGCTCAGCCTCCGAAGCGCCGGCCGTATCGTCGCCCTGCAGCGCGCTGGCGCGACCGGCAAAGCCGTCGGCCTGCTGGCGCAGGTGGTTCACGCAGATATCGCGCAGCGCGGCAAAGTCATCAAAGCCCAGCGCGCGCGCCAGGCGCGAGAACGTGGCCGGCGGCAGGTCGCAGCGGCGCGCCAGGTCCCGCATCGAAAGCAGGGCGATGTCGTGCTGGTGCGTCTCAAGCAACATGGCGGCGCGCTGCAGTTGCGGAGAGAGATCGCTGGCGCGGTCGCGCAGCGTTTGCATGAGCCCATCGAACGTCATGAGGTGATCGTTTTGATTCAATTGTTTCGTAAAATACTAATTTGAAACAGTTGAGTCAATATCGGATTCACCCTTGGGATCGCGCACGAAAGCGAAACGGCCGCAACGCAAGGCGTGCAGCCGTGGCGGGCAAACAAAAACGGAGGCCGAAGCCTCCGTTGGGTGTGTGTGAAGCGCGCGCTTCAGGTTGCCGGGGCGTCGAGCTGTTCCATGCGGAACTGGAAGAAGCCGGCGCCGATCAGGCCAAGCAGGCTCAGCGCCATGCACGTGCAGGCCAGAATCATCACCGCGCCCAGCGACGAAACCCCGCTCATGAGCGGCGTATGCATCAACGCCGATAGATTGCCGCCAACCCACATGGCCGCGACGAGGGCCATCAAGCACGTCAGCGCTGCGGCATTGCGCAACCACGTCAGCCGCGTCTTGCGGCTGATGCCGTCGAAAGCGTGGAAATGGAAGTGGTGGTGACCGGTGCCAACGAGTGCCATGGAGAATCTCCTTGTGCTTGCCGTTTGATAGCGTTGAGTCACTATACCGAGACCTGCGACAGTTTGGCGCAGTTTGCGCCGCTAGGTATACCCTGAGCTGCGCTGCGTCAAGAGGTGCGGGTACATTTTTTGTGAGTGCGACACTGCGCCGCAGATTGGCGTCCGGGGCGGAAAATCCGGAGATGGCGGGCGCGCGTGAATGGCGCCGCAGAAATGAAAAAAGACCTCGCGAGGAGGTCTTTTTTGTTGCCCTGCAAAATCGATTGATCTTGAAGGGCGAAGAATTTTGGTGGCCTGGGGCGGAATCGAACCACCGACACGCGGATTTTCAATCCGCTGCTCTACCAACTGAGCTACCGGGCCAAGCAAAGAAAGGCAAGTATGACAGGAGTTGTGCCCTGCCGTCAAGCATCTCTGAGCACTTTGATGATCACGGGGCCGGTTCGCCCTTGTTGCGCGAGAGTTCGACACCCAGCTGCTTGAGCTTGCGGTACAGGTGGGTGCGCTCAAGACCGGTCTTTTCTGCCACGCGGGTCATGCTGCCGCCCTCACGCTGCAGGTGGTATTCGAAGTAGGCGCGCTCAAACAGGTCGCGCGCTTCGCGCAGCGGCATGTCGAACGAGAACTGCATGCCGCCGCCTTCGGCTGCGCGGGTCGGTACGCCATTGATGTCGGTGCGATCGAGCGCGGCAGGCGTCCCTGCGGCGGCGGGGTTGGGCATGGCGCCCGCGAGTCCCGTTGGCGGTGAGGCAGCCGGTGTCGCAGAGCGCGGCTTTTCCTTGCTGCGCGAAAGGCCCTGCTCCACCGCAGTCAGCAGCTTCTGCAGCGCGATGGGCTTCTCCAGGAAATTCAACGCGCCGATCTTGGTCGCCTCGACGGCGGTGTCGATGGTGGCGTGGCCCGACATCATGATGACGGGCATGGTCAGCAGACCTTGCGATGCCCATTCCTTGAGCAGCGTCACGCCGTCGGTATCCGGCATCCAGATATCGAGCAGGACGAGGTCGGGCGTTGCGTTCGCGCGGTATTCGCGCGCGCGCTGCGCGTTCTCGGCGACTTCAACAACGTGCCCTTCGTCTCCGAGGATTTCGGAGAGCAACTCCCGGATACCCATTTCGTCGTCGACAACGAGGATGGTGGCCATGCTTTTCCTCTATGTGCGGCGGGATTGCCGTCCGCGCTACGCGAGTTTTACGAACAGTATGGAAACCTGGGCGCCGACGGTGTCGGTACCCGATGTGCCCGATGTTGTGCTGGATTGGCGGTTGCGCAATTCGATACGCGCCCCGTGCTCGTCCATGATTTTCTTCACCATGGCCAAGCCCAATCCTGTGCCCTTGGCTTTGGTCGTGACGTACGGCTCGAAGGCGCGGTTGAGGATGCGGGAAGAGAACCCGCCGCCGTTGTCCGCGATTACAAGCCGCACGGCTTGCCGCCGCGCGCCCGAGGCGTCGTCGTATTCTACCGTGTCAGTTTGCAACATGACATGCGGAGCAGGTCGCCCGGCCGCTTCGTTCTCCGCCACGGCGTCCTGCGCATTCTGCAGCAGGTTGTGGATGACCTGGCGCAACTGCGTCGGGTCACCCTTGATGAGCGGCAGATTGGCGCCCAGCTTGGCTTCGATGACGGGGTGATCGCGGCGGTCAGGGTGATCGATGCCGTACAGGTGCAGCACTTCGGCGGCAAGCGCGTTGAGGTCCAGCTCCTGCAGCATGGCTGGCGGCGTGCGGGCGTAGTCGCGGAAGTCATCGACCATGCGCTTCATTGCCGACACCTGATTGACGATGGTGGTGGCGCCGCGCCGCAGGACCTCGGCGTCGGTGTCCGACAGCTTGGGCGAGAGCTTCATCTCCAGCCGCTCGGCCGACAGCTGGATGGGCGTGAGCGGATTCTTGATTTCGTGTGCAAGGCGACGCGCGACCTCGCCCCAAGCCACGGAGCGCTGCGCCGAGATCACGTCGGAAATATCGTCGAACACCACCACGTAGCCGCGCTCGGTTCCGTGCGCGCCGACCGATGGGCCGGGCAGTCGCGTGCCGCGAACCAGCAGTGTGAGGGGCTCGTCTTCGTCTTCGAGCGGAATTTCGACCTGCTTCTGCCAATGGGCCACTGCGCCGCCGGCGGCCGTGCTTGCGTCTTGTTCAGCAAAGGCCTGTTCGACCACCGGCGCGAAGGCGGCCACCGGTGTGATGCTGGTCAGCCCCTGGCCGACCCACGCACCGAAGGGCTGTTTGAAGATGCGCTCGGCACCCGGGTTGGCAGTCAGCAGCACGAAGCGATGGTCGAACACGAAGACGCCCGCGGTCAGGTTGGTCAGCACGCTCTCAAGATAGGCCTTCGATTGCTCGAGTGCCGCGCGATTCTGCTCCACGGCGCGGCGCGCGTCGGCCAGCTGCCGCGTCATCTGGTTGAACTGCTGGGTGAGCACACCGAGTTCATCGCGCGTGTGCAGTTCGCGCTTGGGCGAGAGGTCGCCCTCGGCCACTTCGCGCGTGCCTTGCAGCAGCATTAGCAGCGGCCGTGCCAGCTGGGCGCCAAGCAGCAGCGCAAGCATCACCGCAATGAACACCGCCAGGAACAGCGTGAGCGTGAGCGTGCCGATGTACATCTTGCGCAGGCCGGTGCGGCCAAGCGCTTTCTCCTGGTATTCCTGGTAGGCGCGCTGGACAGCGTCGGCATTGCGGGCGAGGGCCTGCGGTACCGGTTGTACGAGCTGCAGGAAGCGTTCGTCGCGGCCGCTCTCGCCGATCAGGCCAAAGCCACGCGAGGTGCTGCTGCCATCTTCCGGCCGGCGGTCTGCCAGCAAACCGGTGCCGGCCCATTTGCGTGCCGGTGTGTTCAGTCCGATGCTCGGCTCGTCGCGGGAAGACGTGCCCAGCGCCACCACCACATGCAACTGGTACAAATCGTTGCGGCGGCCGTTGCTGCGTGCCGCAGGTGCCGAGGCGGCTGGCGCGGAGGCGCTATCGGTCTCGGTATCGCTGCCGCCTTCCAGGCTCGCATAGCCTCCCGGCGCGCGGGCCTGTTCGAGCACAGCCTGATCCGGCAGGTTCGGGACGAGCGTGTCGTAGGTGTTTGATGCGGTGGCGATCACGCGGCCGCTGGCCGTGAAGATGGTCGCCTCCTGCACGCCGAACTGCTCGCGCAATCGATTGAGCGTGATGGCCGTGGCCGAGGCCGACCCATCGCCGACCTGCTCCGCGATCAGGCGCCCCTTGTTCTGCAGATCGGCCAGCGCCGTGTCCATGGTGGAGCGGCCAAGGTTCAAGCCGGCCTCCAGCGCCGATTCGACCTTCACGTCGAACCACGACTCGATGCTGCGCGACACGAACTGCAGCGACACAAGGTAGATCAGCACCCCCGGCAGGACACCCACCACGCCGAAGAACACCGCCAGCTTGGTCATCAGCCGCGTGCCGAACTTGCCGCGCCGCGCCCGCAACGCGAGCGCCAGCATCAGCCCGCCGATGATCACCACCAGCAGCACCCCGATGACGAGGTTGACCTTGTAGAGCAGCGTGAAATACCGGTCGAAGAATTCGGTGTTGGCCGATGCCGCAGCCAGCAGGCCCACCAGCACGATCGCCAGGAAGACGATGGTGCCTGCCACCACCTGATAGAGCAGCCGCTTGTAGCTGCGATCGAAGATCATTTGGCGGGCGCCAGCAGCGAGCCTGCGCTGGAGGGGCCGGCGCTCATGCCCCAGCCTGGGCTGGGCGCCAGGCTTGACGAGCCGGAAGCAGGGGGCGTGGACGCCGGTGTGCTGGCCGGTGGTGCAACAGGCGCGGGCGCTGGCGTTGGCGGTGGCTCATTCGGCACCAGCAGGCTGAAGCGCTTCCACTCGGAGCTCAGATTCCAGTCGCGCGTGTTGACTGCGTTGATCTGGAATGGCTTGGGCAACTGCGTCACGTCCAGGCGCATGCGCACTTCGGCCTGCACGGTTTCGCCGGCCTTGACGGCGCGTTGCTCGAACACGCGCCAGCCGCGCACGTGCTGCATGAAGTCGACGGCGTCTTTCAGGCGCGAGAACGGTACCTGCAGGCCCCCGGTCGACACGCGGTACTGGCGTGTGAGCGGGTGATACGACAGCCGCACCACGCGCGTGGCGCTGATGGCGTGGTCGTCAAACCAATACCAGCGCGGGCGGATCAGCTCGAATTCAACCAGGAAGTAGAGCGCGATCCCCTTGTTCACCGCGTCTTCGAGGTTGCTGGGCAAGTCGAAATCGAAGTCGGCGGAGAGGTTCCAGCCGCCGTCGGCGTATTCGAGCTGGGCCCGGTTGATTTCGATGGATTGTGCGGATGCCGTGACGGGACACCCCACCAACAGCATGCCCAGTGCGACCAGCGCGACCAGCCGTTGCAGAATCTGCCGGAACCGGGATTGCAGCAGCCGGATCGATGGGCGAAGGATGACTGTCACAACGGTCGGTGCATCAGGGCCGTTTCTGGAAAACCGCGTAAAAGAAGCCGTCGTGATCGAGCGGCAAGGGCGAAGCGCCGGGGGTGAACCCGCTGGCCTGCGCCGCGTCGGGCGAGGCCGGCAGCAACTGGCCGGGCGCGTGCAATCGTATCGCATCTTCCAGATGGCGTTCAAACCATCGGGCCTGGTCCTCGCCTTCCGTCGGGAAAATCGAACAGGTGACATAAACCAGCTTGCCACCGGGCTTCAGGCATGCCCAGAGGGCGCACACGATGTCCCGCTGCAGCCGGGCAAGCGCCTTGAGGTCTGCCGGGCGGCGCAGCCACCGGATGTCCGGATGGCGCCGCACGATGCCGGCGGCCGAGCACGGCACATCGGCCAGGATGCGGTCGAAGGGGCGGCCGTCCCACCAGGTTGCGGGTTTGGCCGCATCGCCGACGCAAATGGTGGCGGTCTGGTGCAAGCGCGCGAGGTTTTCGGTGATGCGCACCGCGCGTGCGGCATCCGACTCGAGCGCCGTGACGTCCAGGTGGTCGGCCAGCTCAAGCAGATGGCCCGTCTTGCCGCCGGGTGCGGCGCAGGCATCGAGCACGCGCTGGCCGGGGGCCACGTCGAGCAGCGTTGCAGCCAATTGGGCACCGGCATCCTGCACCGAGACATCGCCATCGGCAAAACCGGGCAGTTCGGAAACGGGGACGGCGCGCCCAAGGCGTAAGGCCTGTTCGCCGATTCGCTCGGCGTCGATGCCGGCTTCGGCCAGGCGCGCGAGATAGACGTCGATGGCAACGCGGCGCGGGTTCACGCGCAGCACCATTGGCGGGCGGCGGTTGCCTGCGGCCAGGATGGCTTGCCAGGCGTCGGGATACGCGCGGCGTACGGCGTCGATCCACCACATCGGGTAATTGGTGGCGGCAGGCGGATCCGCCTGCATGTCTGCCACCAGCGCCTGTTGTTCGCGCAGGAAGCGGCGCAGCACACCGTTGATCATGCCCTTGCCGTGCGACAGCTTCGGGTCGGCCGAGGCGGCTGTCACGGCCTGGTCGACCACGGTGAACGGCGCGTACGGCAGCGGGTCGTCCAGCAATTGCGCGAGCGCCACGTGCAGCAGGTTGGCGGCGCCGTCGGCGGGTGGGCGCGGGATCAGCGTGCGGATCAGCCAGTCGGTGCTGCCTAGCCAGCGCGTCGAGCGGTACGCGAGATCCTGCACGGCGCCGCGCACCGGTGCGGGCTGGCCCTGGCAGACGGCATCGATTGCCTGCGGCAAAGCCGTGCCCTGCCGCAGCTTGCCCAGTGCGGCAGCGGCAAGCGACAAGGCGTGGGCGAGGGAATCGGGCGGCAGGCGCATCGGGCAGCAGGAAATCAGGCGGACAAAATGCAACGAGCCCGCGATGGGCGGGCTCGTGCGGACTGCGGAAGTATAAAGGAAGCGACCGGTCGGGCAGCCGCTTTTACGCCGGATATTGCCCCGTCTGGGCCATCTCCATCAGGCGCGCGATGCGCTCTTCCGTGGCCGGGTGCGTGCTGAACAGGTTGGCCAGGCCGCCGCCGTGCAGCGGGTTCATGATCATCATCTGCGCGGTGGCGGGGTGGGCTTCAGCGGCGGCAAACGGGATGCCGGCGGCATAGCGGTGGATCTTGTCGAGCGCGGAGGCCAACGCCTGCGGATCACCGCTGATGGTCGCGCCGCCGCGGTCGGCTTCGAACTCGCGCGCGCGGGAAATCGCCATCTGGATCATCGCTGCCGCCAGCGGCGCGAGGATCGCCACCGCAATCCCGGCGATCGGGTTGGCGGGCCGGCCTTCGCTGTCGCGCCCGCCGAAGAACACGGCAAAGTTGGCCAGCGCCGAGATCGCACCGGCCATGGTGGCCGAGATGGTCGAGATGAGGATGTCGCGATGCTGCACGTGCGCCAGTTCGTGCGCCATCACGCCGCGCAGTTCGCGCTCCGACAGGATGTTGAGGATGCCGGTGGTCGCGGCCACGGCGGCGTGCTCCGGGTTGCGGCCGGTGGCGAAGGCATTCGGCTGGGCTTCGTCGATGAGGTAGACGCGCGGCATCGGCAGGCCGGCGCGGCCGGCAAGTTCCTGCACCATCCGGTAGAACTGCGGCGCGCTGGTCTCGTTGACTTCCTGCGCGTTGTACATGCGCAGGACCATCTTGTCGGAGAACCAGTACGAGAAGAAATTCATGCCCAGCGCAAACAGCAGCGCCAGCATCATCCCGCTGCGTCCGCCGATCATGCCGCCGATGACGATGAACAGCGCGGTGATCGCTGCCATCAGCATGAAGGTCTTGATCCAGTTGAACATGGGGGCGTGGCTCCTGTGGGTGTTGGGTTTTGTGAGTTTGTTAGATCGCGATAATCGCTGAAAATTCAAGGGTTTGCGCGGCAGTTGCGCGATATTTCGCCGCAGATGACGCTTGACGCATCAACGGGTAGCGAACGCCAGCCGCGCGCCCAGCCCGATGAACGCCGTGCCGACCACGCGATCGAGCCAGCGCTTGATGCCCGGCTTGCCCGCCACGCGGCGCGTGACGCTGGCGGCCACCCACGCCACGAGGCTATTCCAGATCGTCGACATGACAATGAACACCGCGCCCAGTGCCAGGAATGCCAGCGCCTTGTGGCTGGCGTGTGGATCGACGAACTGCGGGAAGAACGACAGGAAGAACAGCACGACCTTCGGATTCAGCACATTGGTAAGAAAACCCTGCATGAACAGCGACTTGAGCGGACGCGGGCGCTTGGCGGCGGGCGTTTCCGCTTCTTCGACCGGGGCGTCGTCACGCTCGGGCGGCGTCAGCAGCATGCGGCCGCCCAGATAAATCAAGTACGCTGCGCCCACTACCTTGATGACCGTGAAGGCCACTGTGGACGCCGCCAGCAGCGCCGTCAGCCCGAACGCCACTGCGAGCACGTGCACGCAGCAGCCCGCCGATACCCCCAGCGCCGACAGCAACCCCGCTGCCCGTCCCTGCGAAACGCTGCGCCCGACGATATAGGCCGTGTCGGGCCCAGGCGTCACATTCAGCAGAAACACGGCCAACATAAAGAGCGGCAGATTGACGATGCCCAGCGCGGTCATGGCGAAATCCTTTTCTCTACATATAGATGGGTCGGTTAGCCGCGCGACGCGAAGCGCTGGCCGGGCTGGATCGCCATGCCTTGCAGGAATTCGCGCGCGGGCAGGCGTTTGCCGCCCGGCTTCTGCAACTGGGTCACGCGTAGCGCGCCGGCGCCGCAGGCGATGGTGACACCGCCCGCGTTGGCGGCGAGTACCGTGCCGGGTTCCGCCTCAGCCGGGCGATCGGCGAGCGCCTCCGCCTGCCAGAACTTGATCGGCACGCCGTCCAGCACGGCCGATGCGCCGGGAAACGGATTGAACGCATGCACCTGGCGCAGCAGCGCGGCGGCCTGGTGCGACCAGTCCAGCGCGGCCTCGTCCTTGGCGATCTTTTCCGCGTAGGTGATGCCCTCGGCGGGCTGCGGCGTGGCGGGCAGCTTGCCGTCTTGCGCCAGCCGGGCGAGCGCCTCCACCACCATGCGTCCGCCGAGCGCGGCCAGCGTGTCGTGCAGCGTGGCGGTCGTGTCGGTCAGGCCGATGGGCACGCGTTCCATGGCGATCATGTCGCCGGTGTCCAGGCCCGCATCCATCTGCATGAGCGTGATGCCCGATTCGGCGTCGCCCGCTTCAATCGCACGATGGATGGGCGCGGCGCCACGCCAGCGCGGCAACAGCGACGCGTGGATGTTGATGCAGCCAAAGCGCGGCAGGTCGAGCACTTCCTGCGGGAGGATCAGGCCGTAGGCGGCAACGACCATCACGTCAGGGCGCTGGGCGGCCAGGGCATCGATGGCTTCGGCGGCTTCTTGCGGATATTTGCCCGCGCGACGCAGCGACGGCGGCTGGAGGATCGGCTCGAGCCCCTGCGTTACGGCGTACTGCTTGACGGGACTTGCCTGCAATTGCATGCCGCGCCCGGCCGGGCGATCCGGCTGGCTCAGCACGGCAACGATGGGAAAGCCGGCCTGATGGATCGCCGCCAAGGCAATCTGCGCAAATTCAGGCGTGCCGGCAAACGCTACGCGGAGGGTGGACGTCATGGATGGAAAACCGAAAACGAAGGGAAGCGCGCTACACGACAGCGTAGCGCATTGGGCTTAGCGACGGCCGCGATGCGGCGTATCGGTCAGCGGCACGATGGGCTCGGGGGACGGCAGCGCCTCGGACACGCCATTGCTGCGCCGCTGGAAGAGCGAGAAGGTTTCGTTGGTGTCGCCCGGGCGGCTGCCGCGCCACACCATTTCCCAATTGTTGCCGTGGGGGCGGCGTCGGGCATGTTCCGGGCGTTTTTCGAGCACCAGGATCAGGTCGCAGGTGCGCGCGGTAGGGTTGGGGTGGTGATCGTCGCCGGCACCGCTGTGACCCAGCAGCCATTTGACTGGGCGCACGCCGGTTTCGTAGTGCATCAGCGCGCGCTCACTTTCACCCATGCCCCGCGTGGCCACGCAGATCTGCGCAGATTCGAGCACCGGCTTGATCGCCTGGAACAGCGGGCGGTAGCTGCGGGCGTCGTCAATCCACGGCATCAGCAGGGTGCCGAGCAGGCCCCACACCATGCCCAGGCCCGCCGCCCACGCCACCACGCCGGAGCGCGCTGGCCGCAGCCACACGCAGGCAGCCCACAGCGCCGTAATGCCCCCCGCCGCCAACACGGCGACCGGATGGATCAGCATGTCATACGGCAGCGGCAGCACGCGGCCCAGCATCTTGGCCAGCCACCCCGGCAGCAATTGCCCACCGCTGGTCACGAGTGCGCCCCACACGGCCCACACCACCAGACCCAGCACGCCAAACAACGCTACCGCCGCGCCCCATGCGCGCGCGCGCCACGCTGGCGCGATCAGCAGCAGCATCGGCGCGCCGAGCAGGGCCAGTGCCGGTTGCAGCGGCATCAGGTACACATCGCGCAGCACGGCCGAGCGCAGCACCACGGCAATCGTCGCCACCACGAACAGCGCAACGACCAAGTGCCCTTGGTAGGGCAACAGCCACGACGTGCGCGCCCCATGCCCGCGTTGCCGCACGAGCTTGTACAGCGACACGCCCAGTACGGACACCGCTGGCCACACCGCGGGCGTGCCGGTCAGGAAGATCGATCGGATGGTCGTCGCCAGCGAACCCTTTTCGCCACCCAGATGCGAGAAGCCAAAGAAGCGGCCAAGGTTATTGACCCAGAACCATTCAATGAACAGGTCCGGCGATTCGTGCCAGAAGATGGCGGGCCAGATCGCCAGCCATGGCAGCGCCACCAGCAGCGAGAGGCCATAGAAGCGCCACGCCTGGCGGTTGCGGAAATCCGGCAGCAGTGCGATCGCGGCCAGCAGGGTGATGGCGAACAGCCCAGGCACGAGCACGCCCTTGCCCAGGAACGCCACGCCGATGCCGGTGCCGAACCACATTGCGGGGCGCAGCACGTCGACGCCCTTTGCGCCCCCGGCTTCGCTCTCTTTGACGAAGCGCACGAGGCCATACAGGGCGATCGCGGTGCCGGCCAGCTGTGGGACATCGGCAATGAACTTGTGGACGTGCTCGGCCAGCCCGACGCAGCCGGCAAACAGCAGCAGCGCGCCCAGCGCATAGTCGCGCAGCGCAGCGCCGCCGGCGTCGAGCCCGGCTTCGCGGCGTGCGGCCAAGGTCAGCCCCGGCACGCTACCGGACGGAAAGCTCCTTGTCGTACCGTGCATGGAGCTGATCCGCTTCTACTTTGGCTCGTCCAGCGAACTCCTCAATCGGCTGTTCTCACCCCAA
>NZ_JBQEPZ010000006.1:0-175096 GCF_052045975.1 Ralstonia sp. 22086
CGTGAAACGACTCCGCGCCGATGATAGTGCGGATTCCCGTGTGAAAGTAGGTCATCGCCAGGCTCTCCCATCCAACACCCCAGCTCCCTTCAAAGAGCTGGGGTGTTTGTCTTTGCGCGGCTCATTCCGATACACCTTTCCAAACGCGCTGTCACTCGTCGAGTTGCGCGCCAGCACGCACGCTCGGCCGTCAATTCATAGCAAAAAGCTCACAACGGAGGCTCTAGCCGTTGCGGGAGGATGCGTTCGCGCAGTCGGCTAGCCCGTGTGCCTGCGCCCCGCCATCGAGTGTCCCGCAGCTTCACGGTGGCAACTCGCTGGGGCTTCTGTCTTTCGATACTCCGCCGGTCGCCCCCATTGCCACTTTCGACGAAGGTTCGGCAAGCGCCTCTATCGGCGCCGTGGGGTGCATATCCGCGTGCCGTGGCCACGCTGATCAGCCGAATGTCGTGGCCTATAAGGATGAGAGCATCAATGCTCGAAATCTCGCGATTTCATCAAGCAATGCTTGACAGGGTGGCCTGATGGTCCCATAATCGCAAGTTCTCTTCGGAGAGGTGCCCGAGTGGCTAAAGGGGGCAGACTGTAAATCTGTTGGCTTACGCCTACGTTGGTTCGAATCCAACCCTCTCCACCAGAATTAAGCAGTGAGTTCGGCCGCGAGGCCGGGCGGCAAGGGAAGAAGTAACCCGGGCGGGTGTAGCTCAATGGTAGAGCAGAAGCCTTCCAAGCTTACGACGAGGGTTCGATTCCCTTCACCCGCTCCATTCACTGTTCGCAAGTTTTGCCCATGTGGCTCAGTGGTAGAGCACTCCCTTGGTAAGGGAGAGGTCGGCAGTTCGATCCTGCCCATGGGCACCACGCATCCACCAACGCAAATCGCTACCGAGACAGGAGTCGCGACATGGCAAAGGAAAAGTTCGAGCGGACCAAGCCGCACGTGAACGTTGGTACGATTGGTCACGTTGACCACGGCAAGACGACGCTGACCGCAGCGATCACGACCGTGCTGGCGACCAAGTTTGGTGGTGCCGCCAAGGCATACGACCAGATCGATGCGGCGCCGGAAGAGAAGGCGCGTGGCATCACGATCAACACCGCACACGTCGAGTACGAAACGGCTAACCGACACTACGCGCACGTTGACTGCCCGGGCCACGCCGACTACGTCAAGAACATGATTACCGGTGCTGCCCAGATGGACGGCGCAATCCTGGTGTGCTCGGCCGCTGACGGCCCGATGCCGCAAACGCGTGAGCACATCTTGCTGGCCCGCCAGGTTGGTGTGCCTTACATCGTCGTGTTCCTGAACAAGTGCGACATGGTGGACGACGCCGAGCTGCTGGAGCTGGTCGAGATGGAAGTGCGCGAACTTCTGTCGAAGTACGACTTCCCGGGCGACGACACCCCGATCATCAAGGGTTCGGCCAAGCTGGCGCTGGAAGGCGACAAGGGCGAACTGGGCGAAGTGGCCATCATGAACCTGGCCGACGCACTGGACACCTACATCCCGACGCCGGAGCGCGCTGTTGACGGTACGTTCCTGATGCCGGTGGAAGACGTGTTCTCGATTTCGGGTCGCGGCACTGTGGTGACCGGCCGTATCGAGCGCGGCGTTGTTAAGGTCGGCGAAGAACTCGAAATCGTCGGTATCAAGGCCACGCAGAAGACCACCTGCACGGGCGTGGAAATGTTCCGCAAGCTGCTGGACCAAGGTCAAGCAGGCGACAACGTCGGTATTCTGCTGCGCGGCACGAAGCGCGAAGATGTCGAGCGCGGCCAAGTGCTGTGCAAGCCGGGTTCGATCAAGCCGCACACGCACTTCACGGGCGAGGTCTACATCCTGTCGAAGGACGAAGGCGGCCGTCACACGCCGTTCTTCAACAACTACCGCCCGCAGTTCTACTTCCGTACGACGGACGTGACCGGCTCGATCGAGCTGCCGGCCGACAAGGAAATGGTTATGCCCGGCGACAACGTGTCGATCACCGTCAAGCTGATCGCCCCGATCGCCATGGAAGAAGGTCTGCGCTTCGCTATCCGTGAAGGCGGCCGTACCGTCGGCGCCGGCGTCGTCGCTAAGATCATCGAGTAAGAGCTGTAATTCTTCCGTGCGGCTGCCAACCGGCCGCACGTGAAGTGCCAGAGTGGGGTTGACCGAATGGCAACCCCAAAGCTGTTTTAGGGGTATAGCTCAACTGGCAGAGCGTCGGTCTCCAAAACCGAAGGTTGGGGGTTCGATTCCCTCTGCCCCTGCCAATTCATCAGCCGCGTCGCGCAGGAAAACGCGCCACGCGGCTTAGTCTCGTTTGGGAAACATGGCCAATCCGAACGTCGAAACCGTCAACACCGCCAGCGGCAAATGGCTGCTGGTCTTGGCGTTCCTGCTGCTGGTTGCTGGGGTGATCGGTTTTTACCTGCTTGCGCAACAGCCGAGCTATGTCCGTGCTGCCTCGCTGATCAGCGGGCTGGTGTTGGGCGCAGGCGTTGCGCTGGTGTCCGCGCCTGGGCAAGGCTTCATCGAGTTTGCGCGTGAGTCGTACCGCGAAGTTCGCAAGGTGGTGTGGCCGACGCGCAAGGAAGCCGGGCAAATGACCGGGCTGGTGTTTGCGTTCGTCGTGATCATGGCCCTGTTCCTGTGGTCTGCGGACAAGCTCATTGAGTGGGTGATCTTCTCGCTCGTGCTGGGCTGGAAATAATCGAGTGAAGCCATGACGGATAACGTAGCGAACGACACGTCCACGGATTCGTCCGCACCGGCCTCGAAGAAGCGCTGGTATGTCGTGCATGCCTATTCGGGCATGGAAAAAAGCGTGCAACGCGCGCTGCAGGAGCGTATTGAGCGCGAAGGCCTGCAACATCTGTTCGGTCAGATTCTGGTGCCGTCGGAAGAGGTGATGGAGAGCAAAAGCGGTCGCAAGACCGTGACTGAGCGCCGCCTGTTCCCCGGCTACGTCTTTGTCGAAATGGAGATGACCGACGAGACCTGGCACTTGGTGAAGAACACCTCCAAGGTGACTGGCTTCATTGGTGGTACGGGCAATCGCCCCTCGCCGATTTCCAAGAGCGAAGTCGACAAGATCATGGCCCAGATCCAGGAAGGGGTCGAGAAGCCACGTCCCAAGACGCTGTTCGAAGTGGGTGAGATGGTGCGCGTGAAGGAAGGCCCGTTTACCGACTTCAATGGCAACGTCGAAGAAGTGAACTACGAGAAATCGCGCCTGCGCGTTTCCGTGACGATCTTCGGACGTGCGACGCCGGTCGAGCTCGAGTTCGGTCAGGTCGAGAAGGTTTAAGAAATTCGGTGTGGTGGCGAAAGCCACTGCGCCAATCGCCCGGTCCGTTGGACTTGGCGGGCAACGGTGGCAATGTCACCTGCGCCAACAGAGGAGCGTCGGCCTTGCGCCGATGCGTTACCACTCAACAGGATTGCCATGGTTGTTTGAGCTAGGCAATCCGGATTGGAGTCAAGATGGCCAAGAAAATTATTGGCTTTATCAAGCTGCAAATTCCGGCTGGTAAAGCAAATCCGTCCCCGCCCGTCGGCCCCGCTCTGGGTCAGCGCGGTCTGAACATCATGGAGTTCTGCAAGGCGTTCAACGCGCAGACTCAAGGTATGGAACCGGGTCTGCCGGTGCCGGTGGTGATCACCGCCTTCGCCGACAAGAGCTTCACCTTCGTGATGAAGTCGCCGCCGGCGACCGTGCTCATCAAGAAGGCCGCCGGTATCCAGAAGGGTTCGGCCAAGCCGCATACCGACAAGGTCGGCAAGATCACCCGTGCCCAGGCAGAAGAAATTGCCAAGGCGAAGAACGCTGACCTTACCGCAGCTGATCTGGACGCCGCCGTGCGTACGATCGCCGGTAGCGCCCGTTCGATGGGTATCACGGTGGAGGGCCTGTAATCATGGCAAAGATTTCGAAGCGTGCGGCCGCGAACAAGGCCAAGGTCGAGCGTACCAAGTTCTACCCGATCGACGAAGCACTGAGCCTCGTCAAGGAATGCGCCAGCGCCAAGTTCGATGAATCCATCGACGTGGCCGTGCAACTGGGCATCGATGCAAAGAAGTCGGACCAAGTGGTCCGTGGTTCGGTGGTGCTGCCTGCCGGTACCGGCAAGTCGGTGCGCGTGGCTGTGTTCGCTCAAGGCGACAAGGCCGAGCAAGCCAAGGCTGCGGGCGCTGAGATCGTCGGCATGGAAGATCTTGCCGAGCAGATCAAGGCCGGCAAGATGGACTTCGACGTCGTGATCGCTTCGCCGGACACGATGCGCGTGGTCGGTACGCTGGGTCAGATTCTGGGCCCGCGCGGCCTGATGCCGAACCCGAAGGTCGGCACCGTGACGCCGGACGTTGCTACGGCTGTGAAGAACGCCAAGGCTGGTCAGGTGCAATTCCGTGTCGACAAGGCCGGTATCGTCCATGCCACCATTGGCCGCCGATCGTTCGAGCCGGCAGCCCTGAAGAGCAACTTGGCTGCACTGCTGGACGCACTGACCAAGGCCAAGCCGGCGTCGAGCAAGGGTGTGTACCTGCGCAAGGTCGCCGTGTCGTCGACGATGGGCGTGGGCGTGCGTGTTGACCAGGCAACCCTGGCTGCCTGATCGAACTCGATCATTCGCATCGGGTGGCCCGATAACCATCCCGGTGTTAGCTGTTTTCTCTCGCGCGGCCCCGGCCGCGCGGACTCTCGAAGCTTGAGGGACAAGACTTTGGGCAGTGGTAGACGTTTGCGCAAGCAGGCCGACGCCGCTGGTTATCAAAGACCGTTGGCGGTGAAGGGCTCCTTGGAGCCAACACCTTAATCGCAGCCCGCTCCGGAAACGGAGACTGACTTCAGCCAACGCAGATGGCGCCCCCGAAGGGAATGAGTGACTTTGGTATTGCCGAAGTGATTTGTGCCAATCGGACGCCGTACTTTTGGACTGACCGAGGTGAACGCAGTGACTGCGGAAACCGAAGTCGTTTTGGAGCTTAACCGTGGCACTCAATCTCGAAGATAAGAAGGCCGTCGTGGCCGAGGTAACGGCGCAAGTCGCCAAGGCCTCGACCATCGTCGTCGCCGAATATCGCGGTATCACGGTTGGCGATCTGACCAAGCTGCGCGCGCAAGCGCGCCAGCAAGGCGTCTACCTGCGCGTTCTGAAGAACACGCTGGCGCGCCGTGCTGTTGAAGGCACGCCGTTTGCCGAACTCGCCGAGCAACTGACCGGCCCGCTGATCTACGGTATTTCCGAAGACGCAGTGGCCCCGGCCAAGGTGCTGAACGATTTCGCCAAGGGCAATGACAAGCTGGTGCTGCGCGCCGGTTCGTACGATGGCAAGGTTCTCGACGTCGACGCCGTGAAGGCGCTGGCAACGATTCCGAGCCGCGAAGAACTGCTCAGCAAGCTGCTGTTCGTCATGCAGGCTCCGGTGTCGGGCTTTGCCCGCGCCCTGGGTGCCCTGGCTGCCAAGCAAGGCGAAGGCGAGGCTGCAGCGGCCTAATAGGCTGCTGCTGCACCGCGCACAGATCGCACGATCGATACCGAATCACATTCTGGAGTTATTCAAATGGCAATCACCAAAGACGACATCCTGGAAGCCGTTGGCGCGATGTCCGTGATGGAACTGAACGACCTGGTCAAGGCGTTCGAAGAGAAGTTTGGCGTGTCGGCTGCTGCCGTGGCCGTGGCCGGTCCGGCTGCTGCTGGTGGCGCTGCTGCTGCTGAAGAGCAAACCGAATTCACCGTGACGCTGAAGAGCGCCGGCGCGAACAAGGTTGGCGTCATCAAGGCCGTGCGTGAAATCACCGGCCTGGGCCTGAAGGAAGCCAAGGACCTGGTCGATGGCGCACCGAAGCCCGTGAAGGAAGGCGTCGACAAGAAGACCGCCGACGAGCTGGTGAAGAAGCTGGTGGAAGCCGGCGCGGAAGCCGAAGCCAAGTAAGTGCAGGTCTCGCGTGCCGTATCGGTACGCGATGGAGGCTGGCAAAGGGAGATTTCCCGGCGCCAGCCTTTTTGCGCTTGTGGGACCGATTGTTGAGCGATCCCGCAATCACGCTGTAAGTATCGTTGAAGTCTCTTTGCCGGGTTTTCCGGCCGCCGGCCAGGACAAGGCCAGCAGAGGCCAAACATCAGTGGCACACTAGGCAGTTAGCAGTCCGCTGATGTTTGTCTTCTGAACCGACTGCAGAAGGCAAGTTTGGTCGGGTACTCCCCCGTCCGTAGCATGGGCTCCATGGGCCCATGTGCGGGTGGCGCGCGCAGTACCGTCAGCCAGAGGTTGGTAGCGGCCAACCGCCAAATCCCGTCACCAGTCGCTGAACACCTCAAGTGTCAGGCGTGCCTTATCGCCTTAAGTCCGTCGCGCGCACTTGCGATGATTCGGAGATCCCATGGCGTACAGCTTTACCGAGAAGAAGCGTATTCGCAAGAGTTTCGCGAAACGCGCAACGGTTCATCAGGTTCCCTTCCTGCTTGCCACCCAGATTCAATCGTATGCCCAGTTCTTGCAGGAGAACGCTCCTGTTGCACAACGCAAGAGCGAAGGTCTGCAAGCGGCGTTCAACGCCATTTTCCCCATCGTGTCGCACAACGGTCTGGCACGCATGGAGTTCGTGTCGTACCACCTGTCCAACCCGCCGTTTGACGTCAAGGAATGTCAGCAGCGTGGTCTGACCTTCCACTCGGCGCTGCGCGCAAAAGTGCGCTTGATCATCAACGACCGCGAGAATCCTACCAAGGTCAAGGAGATCAAGGAGCAGGAAGTCTACATGGGCGAAATTCCGCTCATGACCTCCACCGGTTCGTTCGTGATCAACGGTACGGAACGTGTGATCGTGTCCCAGCTGCACCGTTCGCCGGGCGTGTTCTTCGAGCACGACAAGGGCAAGACGCACAGCTCGGGCAAGCTGCTGTTCTCGGCGCGGATCATTCCGTACCGCGGCTCGTGGCTCGATTTCGAATTCGACCCGAAGGACATCCTGTACTTCCGCGTTGACCGCCGCCGCAAGATGCCGGTGACGATCCTGCTGAAGTCGATTGGCCTCACGCCGGAGCAGATCCTGGCGCACTTCTTCGTGTTCGACAACTTCACGCTCAAGACCGAAGGCGCACTGATGGAATTCGTGCCCGAGCGTCTGCGCGGTGAAGTCGCTCGCTTCGACATTTCCGACAAGAACGGCAAGGTCGTGGTTGAGAAGGACAAGCGTATCAACGCCAAGCACATCCGCGACCTGGATTCCGCCGGTACCAAGCTGATCAGCGTGCCGGAAGACTACCTGCTGGGCCGCGTGCTGGCGAAGAACATCGTCGATCCGGATACCGGTGAAGTCCTGGCCAACGCCAACGACGAACTGACCGAAGGCGTGCTCGAGAAGCTGCGCGACGCCGGCGTGAAGGAAATTCAGACGCTGTACACGAACGACCTGGATCAAGGTCCGTACATGTCTGCGACGCTGCGCACGGACGACACGGCCGACCAGACCGCCGCGCGTATCGCCATCTACCGCATGATGCGCCCCGGCGAGCCGCCGACCGAAGACGCTGTCGAAGCGCTGTTCCAGCGTCTGTTCTACAGCGAAGACTCGTACGACCTGTCGCGCGTTGGCCGCATGAAGGTCAACAGCCGCCTGAACCGTTCGACCGGTACCGGCCCGATGGTGCTGACCGACGAGGACATCCTCGACACGATCAAGCTGCTGGTGAACCTGCGTAACGGCAAGGGCGAAGTGGACGATATCGACCACCTCGGCAACCGCCGTGTGCGTTGCGTCGGCGAACTGGCGGAAAACCAGTTCCGTGCCGGTCTGTCGCGCGTTGAGCGTGCTGTCAAGGAGCGTCTGGGCCAGGCCGAGACGGAAAACCTGATGCCGCACGACCTGATCAACTCGAAGCCGATTTCGTCGGCGATTCGCGAGTTCTTCGGTTCGTCGCAGCTGTCGCAGTTCATGGACCAGACCAACCCGCTGTCGGAAGTCACGCACAAGCGTCGTATTTCGGCACTGGGCCCGGGCGGTCTGACGCGCGAACGCGCGGGCTTTGAAGTCCGTGACGTGCACCCGACCCACTACGGCCGCGTGTGCCCGATCGAAACGCCGGAAGGTCCGAACATTGGTCTGATCAACTCGCTGGCGCTGTACGCACAACTGAACGACTACGGCTTCCTCGAAACGCCGTACCGCAAGGTTGAAAACGGCAAGCTGACCGACCAGGTGGATTACCTGTCGGCCATCGAGGAAGGCAAGTACGTGGTGGCGCAGGCCAACGCGACGCTGGACAAGGACGGCAATCTGATCGACGAGCTGGTCTCCGCGCGTGAAGGCAGCGAGCGTGAAACCCGTATGGTCACGCCGGACCGCGTGCAGTACATCGACGTGGCACCGTCGCAGATCGTGTCGGCTGCAGCCTCGCTGGTGCCGTTCCTCGAGCACGATGATGCAAACCGTGCACTGATGGGCGCAAACATGCAGCGTCAGGCCGTGCCTTGCCTGCGTGCGGACAAACCGCTGGTGGGTACCGGCGTCGAGCGCACCGTAGCAGTGGACTCGGGTACCGCCGTGCAGGCAACCCGTGGCGGCGTGGTCGACTACGTTGACGCGAACCGCGTGGTGATCCGCGTGAACGATGCCGAAGCCGTCGCTGGTGAAGTCGGCGTGGACATCTACAACCTGATCAAGTACACGCGTTCGAACCAGAACACGAACATCAACCAGCGTCCGATGGTCAAGGTGGGCGATGTCGTTGCCCGCGGCGACGTGATCGCTGACGGCGCCTCGACCGACATGGGCGAGCTGGCGCTCGGCCAGAACATGCTGGTCGCGTTCATGCCCTGGAACGGCTACAACTTCGAGGATTCGATCCTGATCTCGGAGCGTGTGGTTGCTGAAGACCGCTACACCTCGATCCACATCGAGGAGCTGTCGGTCGTTGCTCGCGACACCAAGCTCGGACCGGAAGAAATCACGCGCGACATCTCGAACCTGGCCGAAGCCCAACTGGCTCGCCTGGACGAATCGGGCATCACGTACATCGGCGCAGAAGTGGAAGCCGGCGACGTGATGGTCGGCAAGGTCACGCCCAAGGGCGAGACCCAGCTGACGCCGGAAGAGAAGCTGCTGCGTGCGATCTTCGGTGAGAAGGCGTCCGACGTGAAGGACACCTCGCTGCGCGTGCCTTCGGGCATGAGCGGTACCGTGATCGACGTGCAGGTCTTCACGCGTGAAGGCGTGGTGCGTGACAAGCGCGCCCAGTCGATCATCGACGAAGAACTGAAGCGCTACCGCCTGGACCTGAACGACCAGCTGCGTATCGTGGAAGGCGATGCCTTCCAGCGTCTGGAGCGTCTGCTGGTGGGCAAGGTTGCCAACGGCGGCCCGAAGAAGCTGGCCAAGGGCACCGCGCTCACGAAGGAATACCTGGCCGATCTGGACAAGTGGCACTGGTTCGACATCCGCCCGGCGGAAGACGAAGTCGCGCTGCAACTGGAAGCCGTGAAGGTTGCCATCGAGCAGAAGCGCCACGACTTCGACCTCGCGTTCGAAGAGAAGCGCAAGAAGCTCACGCAAGGCGACGAACTGCCGCCGGGCGTGATCAAGATGGTCAAGGTGTACCTGGCCGTGAAGCGTCGCCTGCAGCCTGGCGACAAGATGGCCGGCCGTCACGGTAACAAGGGTGTTGTGTCGAAGATCACCCCCATCGAAGACATGCCCTACATGGCCGACGGCACACCTGCCGACATCGTGCTGAACCCGCTGGGCGTGCCTTCGCGGATGAACGTGGGTCAGATTCTCGAAACCCACCTGGGTTGGGCTGCCCGGGGTCTGGGCGAGCGCATCGGCAACATGCTCAAGGCGCAAGCCAAGGCTGCCGAGATCCGCAAGCTGCTGGGTCAGATCTACAACGAGAGCGGCAAGGTTGAAGATCTGGACAGCCTGTCCGATGCTGAAATCCTCGAGCTGGCCGAGAACCTGAAGAAGGGCGTGCCGTTCGCGACGCCGGTGTTCGATGGTGCGCATGAGGATGAAATCCGCCGCATGCTGGACCTCGCCTATCCGGAAGACATCGCGAAGGAGAAGGGCCTGACCGCTTCCAAGCAACAGGTCACGCTGTTCGACGGCCGCACCGGTGAAGCCTTCGAGCGTCCGGTCACGCTGGGCGTGATGCACATGCTGAAGCTGCACCACTTGGTCGACGACAAGATGCACGCGCGTTCGACCGGTCCGTACTCGCTGGTGACGCAGCAGCCGCTGGGCGGTAAGGCCCAGTTCGGTGGCCAGCGTTTCGGTGAAATGGAAGTGTGGGCACTCGAAGCGTACGGCGCGTCCTACGTGCTGCAGGAAATGCTGACCGTGAAGTCGGATGACGTGAACGGCCGGACCAAGGTGTACGAGAACATCGTCAAGGGCGAGCACTCGATCGATGCCGGCATGCCGGAATCGTTCAACGTGCTGGTGAAGGAAATCCGCTCGCTGGGTATCGACATCGACCTCGAGCGCAACTGAGCGCCGATGCGGTGAGGGCGTGGCGGCAACATCGCCATGCCCTGGTAACAGCAGCCATTGACGAAGATTTAGGGCCGGCGCCTTTGGGTCACACCAAGGCGCCAGCCTCAAACTCAAGGAGTTTGGAATGAAAGCATTGCTCGACCTATTCCGTCAGGTACAGCAAGAAGAGCAGTTTGACGCGATCAAGATCGGCCTCGCGTCGCCTGAGAAAATCCGTTCGTGGTCGTTTGGCGAAGTCAAGAAGCCCGAGACCATCAACTACCGTACGTTCAAGCCCGAGCGTGACGGCCTGTTCTGCGCCAAGATCTTCGGCCCGATCAAGGACTACGAGTGCCTGTGCGGCAAGTACAAGCGCCTGAAGCACCGTGGCGTGATCTGCGAGAAGTGCGGCGTTGAAGTGACGCTGGCCAAGGTGCGGCGTGAGCGCATGGGCCACATTGAACTGGCTGCGCCGACCGCGCACATCTGGTTCCTGAAGTCGCTGCCGTCGCGTCTGGGCATGGTGCTCGACATGACGCTGCGCGACATCGAGCGCGTGCTGTACTTCGAAGCATTCGTCGTGGTTGAGCCGGGCATGACCGCGCTCAAGAAGAGCCAGATCATGTCGGAAGACGACTACCTGGCCAAGTGCGACGAGTACGGCGAAGGCGAGTTCGTTGCCATGATGGGCGCCGAAGGCATTCGCGAGCTGCTGCGCGGCATCGACATCGAGAAGCAGATCGAAACGATCCGCGCCGAGCTGCAGGCCACGGGCTCGGAAGCCAAGATCAAGAAGTTCGCCAAGCGCCTGAAGGTGCTCGAGGCATTCCAGCGTTCGGGCATCAAGCCGGACTGGATGATCCTCGAAGTGCTGCCGGTGCTGCCGCCCGAGCTGCGTCCGCTCGTGCCGCTGGACGGCGGCCGTTTCGCCACGTCGGACCTGAACGACCTGTATCGCCGCGTCATCAACCGGAACAATCGTCTGAAGCGTCTGCTTGAGCTGAAGGCGCCGGAGATCATCGTGCGCAACGAAAAGCGCATGCTGCAGGAAGCCGTGGACTCGCTGCTGGACAACGGCCGTCGCGGCAAGGCGATGACCGGCGCCAACAAGCGTCCGCTGAAGTCGCTGGCTGAAATGATCAAGGGTAAGGGCGGTCGTTTCCGTCAGAACCTGCTGGGCAAGCGCGTGGACTACTCGGGCCGTTCGGTCATCGTGGTGGGCCCGACGCTGAAGCTGCACCAGTGCGGCCTGCCCAAGCTGATGGCGCTCGAGCTGTTCAAGCCGTTCATCTTCCACAAGCTGGAAACGATGGGCATCGCCACCACGATCAAGGCGGCGAAGAAGGAAGTGGAAAGCCAGACGCCGGTGGTGTGGGACATCCTCGAAGAGGTGATCCGCGAACACCCGGTGATGCTGAACCGTGCGCCGACGCTGCACCGTCTGGGTATCCAGGCGTTCGAGCCGGTGCTGATCGAAGGCAAGGCCATCCAGCTGCACCCGCTGGTCTGCGCGGCGTTCAACGCCGACTTCGACGGTGACCAGATGGCTGTTCACGTTCCGCTGTCGCTCGAAGCGCAGATGGAAGCGCGTACGCTGATGCTGGCGTCGAACAACGTGCTGTTCCCGGCCAACGGCGATCCGTCGATCGTGCCGTCGCAAGACGTGGTGCTGGGTCTGTACTACACGACCCGCGACAAGATCAACGGCCGCGGTGAAGGCATGACGTTCGCCGACATCTCGGAAGTGATCCGCGCCTACGAGAACAAGGAAGTCGAACTGGCTTCGCGCGTGAACGTGCGGATCACCGAGTACGACCTGGTGAACCCGGAAGCCGACGGCGATGCCCGCTTCGCGCCGAAGATCACGCTGCAGGCCACCACGGTCGGCCGCGCGATCCTGTCGGAGATTCTGCCGAAGGGTCTGCCGTTCTCGGTGCTGAACAAGCCGCTGAAGAAGAAGGAGATTTCGCGCCTGATCAACACGGCATTCCGCAAGTGCGGTCTGCGCGAAACCGTGATCTTCGCTGACAAGCTGCTGCAGTCGGGCTTCCGCCTGGCAACGCGCGCCGGTATCTCGATCGCCATCGACGACATGCTGGTGCCGCCGGCCAAGGAGAAGATCATCTCCGAGGCGGCTGCCAAGGTGAAGGAATACGACAAGCAGTACATGTCGGGTCTGGTGACGGACCAGGAGCGTTACAACAACGTCGTGGACATCTGGGGCGCCGCCGGCGACCAGGTGGGCAAGGCGATGATGGAGCAGCTCCAGACCGAAGACGTGGTCGACCGCAACGGCAACACCGTCAAGCAAGAGTCGTTCAACTCCATCTACATGATGGCCGACTCGGGCGCACGGGGTTCCGCAGCGCAGATCCGTCAGCTCGCCGGTATGCGTGGCCTGATGGCCAAGCCGGACGGCTCGATTATCGAGACGCCGATTACCGCGAACTTCCGCGAAGGCCTGAACGTTCTGCAGTACTTCATCTCGACCCACGGTGCCCGTAAGGGTCTGGCTGATACGGCACTGAAGACCGCGAACTCGGGTTACCTGACCCGTCGTCTGGTCGACGTGACGCAGGATCTGGTGGTGGTGGAAGACGATTGCGGCACCTCCAACGGCGTGGCCATGAAGGCCCTGGTTGAAGGCGGTGAAGTGATCGAAGCCCTGCGCGACCGTATCCTCGGCCGCGTGGTCGTCAACGATGTGGTGAACCCGGAAACGCAGGAAACCGCGATCGAAGCCGGCACGCTGCTCGACGAAGACATGGTGGACCTGATCGACGCGCTGGGCGTGGACGAAGTGAAGGTTCGTACGCCGCTGTCTTGCGACACGCGCTACGGCCTGTGCGCCAAGTGCTACGGTCGCGACCTCGGCCGCGGTGTGCTCGTGAACTCCGGCGAAGCAGTGGGTGTGATCGCTGCACAGTCGATCGGTGAGCCGGGCACGCAGCTGACGATGCGTACGTTCCACATCGGTGGTGCGGCATCGCGTGCGGCAGTGGCATCGAGCGTGGAAGCGAAGGCAACCGGTACCGTGCGCTTCACGGCGACCATGCGTTACGTCACCAACGCGAAGGGCGAGCAGATCGTCATCTCGCGTTCGGGCGAAGCGCTGATCACCGACGACCACGGCCGTGAGCGCGAGCGCCACAAGATCGTGTACGGCGCGACGCTGCTGGTCAAGGACGGTCAGTCCATCAAGGCCGGCACGCAGCTCGCCACGTGGGATCCGCTGACGCGACCGATCATTTCGGAGTACTCGGGCACCATCAAGTTCGAGAACGTCGAAGAAGGCGTGACCGTCGCCAAGCAGATGGACGAAGTGACCGGTCTGTCGACGCTGGTGGTGATCGATGCGAAGCGTCGTACCGCTGCCACGAAGGGCATCCGTCCGCAGGTGAAGCTGCTCGACTCGTCGGGTGCTGAAGTGAAGATCCCGGGCACGGACCACTCCGTGACCATCGGCTTCCAGGTGGGCGCGCTGATCACCGTGAAGGACGGTCAGCAAGTGCACGTGGGTGAAGTGCTCGCACGTATCCCGACCGAATCGCAGAAGACGCGTGACATTACCGGTGGTCTGCCGCGTGTGGCCGAACTGTTCGAAGCCCGTTCGCCGAAGGACGCCGCCGTGCTGGCGGAAGTCACCGGTACGACTTCGTTCGGTAAGGACACCAAGGGCAAGCAGCGCCTGGTGATTACGGATCTCGACGGCAACGCCCACGAGTTCCTGATCGCCAAGGAAAAGCAGGTGCTGGTGCACGACGGCCAAGTGGTCAACAAGGGCGAAATGATCGTCGAAGGCCCGGCCGACCCGCACGACATTCTGCGTCTGAAGGGCGTGGAAGAGCTGGCGACCTACATCGTCGACGAAGTGCAGGACGTGTACCGTCTGCAAGGCGTGAAGATCAACGACAAGCACATCGAAGTGATTGTTCGTCAGATGCTGCGCCGCGTGCAGATCGTCGATACCGGCGACACCCGCTTCATCCCGGGTGAACAGGTGGAGCGTTCGGACCTGCTCGACGAGAACGACAAGGTGATCGCGCTGGGCAAGCGTCCGGCGACCTACGAGAACCTGCTGCTGGGTATCACGAAGGCATCGTTGTCGACCGACAGCTTCATCTCGGCGGCGTCGTTCCAGGAAACCACGCGCGTGCTGACCGAAGCCGCCATCATGGGCAAGGTCGACGACCTGCGTGGTCTGAAGGAAAACGTCATCGTTGGCCGTCTGATCCCGGCCGGTACCGGCCTGGCCTACCACCGCGCCCGCAAGGCGAAGGAAGTGGCCGACCGCGACCGCGCTGCGGCGATTGCCGAAGAAGAAGCCGCTTCGATCTTCGAAACGCCTGCTGTTCAGCAAGAAGGCGACGCGTAAGCGAGCCAAGCAACACCATCAAAGCCCGGCCATGTGCCGGGCTTTTTTTTTTGTCCGCTTTTTGCCGAGGCGCCGTGTGCAGACGCCCAGCAACACTGGCGCCGCCCGAGTCGTATTTTCTTGAGACGTTAACCCGCCTTAACATGCCAACCGCTATGATTTCGCGGTTATAGACCGGCACTTTTTACAATCTGCGCGCCCTCCAGCGGAGCAGGTTTCAGCAAGGCGCCGGCCCTTCCAGTCTTGCCGACGATTCCTCCATGAAGCTCACACGCAAGCAGATCGCGGTTGGCGCGGTCGCCCTGGTCGTTGCCGGCGCGGCAGTGGTGCAGATGGTCTGGCACCCATTTGGCCGCACGCGCGTGCTGCACGCCCGCCAGGTCCAGCTCGACCTGACCTATCCCGACGCCCTGATCGACAGCCAAAGCCTTTCGCAACTGCCGCGCGACGTGCTGCGTGTGCCGCTGCTGCGCGACGTGCTGACCGAAGATTTCGTCGCCTATTACGAAGGCAACGAAGACCGTCTCTCGGTGGCCGGGGCGCTGCGCCGCCTGGCGTACGAGCAGAAGCTCGACCTGGCCGAGACGGTGCTCAAGCACGTATTTGACGAGCCCGCCCGCGTGATGCTGTGGCGCGGCCCGGACGACAAGCTGCGTTACTGGGTGCTCTCGATGCAGCGCAACGGCCTGGCCAAGGCGCTGGAAGCCGTCGCCACGGTGGCCACGAGCGATACGCAGCTCACCAAAGTCGCCGATGGGCTGGGCGATTCGGGCGCGCCGGTCTATGCGCTCAGGCTGTCGGCCACGCGTTCGATCCTGATTGCCAGCAAGGGCGATCGGCTGATCGCGCTGTCCGAGCCGGGCATCCTGCTGGACAAGGACGGCAAGCCGATTTCCAAGCAGGCCAGCGCGCTGGCGGCGCTGCTGTCGGACGATACCGGCAAGCGCAACGTGCAGGGCACGGCGTACGCGCTGCCCGCGCAGGAGCCGACGGGCCATCACGTTGTGGTGAGCGCCAACTATCTGTCGTTCGGTTATCAGCAATACTTCCCCGGCATTGAAGCGCTGCGCTTCGACTTCGGTTCGGGCAAGGACGGCGTCAGCAGCGGCTGGCAGAGTGCCGCGCTCATCGACCCGGCCCGGCTGACGGCCAAGTGGGACAACGCCGGCCTGTGGCGTGCGCTGCCCTCTGACCCTGCCGCATGCGCGACGTTGCCGGTCGACTGGAAGGCCGCAGGCACGCTGCTGAAGTCCGTTGCCGGCGACGCCAAAGAGATCAGCGAAGCCGCCGCGCATGTTGGCGATGCGTTTGCGGGGCCGGCGGCCGCGTGCTGGTACGGCAAGTCGTCGCTGGTGGCGCCGTTGTTCGTCGCGAAGCTGTCGTCGGCGTCGCAGGCAGAAGCCGTCAAGCCGGCGCTCGGTGCGCTGTTCGGCCAGATTGTCGGGTCGTACGAAGCCAAGGCGCAGGCTGACGACAAGTCCGGTCCGTACAAGCGCCTGCCGGTGACGACAAAGCAAGGGCCCGCCAACGCAACGCTGTGGCAGCGCCCGGTGAGCGCGCGTTACGGTACCGCGCAGTCGGCGGGGGCACCGTTTGCGGCGCAGCTGTCGTCGGATCGCTACTTCCCGGTCACGCTGGCGATTGCGGGAGACGTGGTCGTGTTTTCGCCTGACGCGCGCCTCGTCGATGACGCCTTGGCGGTGCTCGCCAAGCGCTTCCCCGCAGTGGCCGACAGCCTGCCGAAGGACAAGACCGATCGCATCGTCCTGACCATGACGCCCGCATCGCTCGCCCCGCTTGTCCGCCGCGAAGCGGGTGCAGCGCTGCCGGCCGACCAGGAAGCGGTGTTCCTGAACGCTGCGCAGACGCATCTGTTTCCGAAGCTCAAGGCGCTGTCGCGGTACGCGCCGGTGTCGCTGGCGCTGGATGGCGGCGTGCCGTCGTCGCGCGGCTGGGTGCCGGTGACGTGGCTCTCAAGCGGACGCGGTCTGCCTGCCGGTGGCGATGGCACGCCGCCGCCGGCTGACGCAACGGCAGCACAAGCCCCGGCGGCCGATGCGCCGACCACAGCGGCTGCGGCTTCCGCCTCCGAAGCCAACACCAGCACGCAATGACGTTGCGCGCCCAGGCCGCCGCGTTGAACCGCCGCCGTTGGTTGACGGCGGCGGGCGCCTGCCTGCTCGCTCCGTCTGTGCATGCGTTGTCGGGTTGGGCCGACGCGGCTCCCGCGGATGCCGATGCACTCACGCCGGACCAATCCAGCGTGTTCCGGGCGTGGTTCGTGCGCATCGTCAACGA
This sequence comes from Ralstonia sp. 22086, assembly GCF_052045975.1. NCBI lineage: Bacteria > Pseudomonadati > Pseudomonadota > Betaproteobacteria > Burkholderiales > Burkholderiaceae > Ralstonia > Ralstonia sp. 22086. Next base: position 17,137 of record NZ_JBQEPZ010000006.1, read on the forward strand.
GCAGCTCCGCCAAGGCCCGACGCCGCGCTGGACGCATCGCGACTGCGCCGGCCTCGTGCGCTTTGCCGCCGGCGAGGCGCTGCGCCCGCACGACGCCCGCTGGCTGCGCGCCAACGGCATGCGCGATGCGGAATCCGCGCGACACCTGCCACCCGAGCTGAATCTCACACCTGCCCAGCGCACGCTCACGCAGCGTTGGGCACGCTTCGATGGCAGTACCGGCGCGTATGTCTCGGCGCTGGGGCTCATCCAGCAGAACAGCCGATTCATCGCCCGCGACGTCAACCAGGCGCTCCCGGGCGATCTGCTCTTCTTTGATCAAGGCGACGACCAGCATCTGATGATCTGGATGGATCGCTACATCGCTTACCACACCGGCACCGTCACCCGCACCGACAACGGCCTGCGCGCGGTCCCGGTTTCTGAACTGATGCAATGGAAAGACTCGCGCTGGCAGCCGCAGAGCGGCAACCCCAACTTCATCGGCGTGTTTCGTCTGGCCTTTTTGACACGGTAGAAAAACTCATGCGCAACCGTTGGCTGTCGTTCAATCTCGTCGCCGCCGTCTGCGTGACGGTGCTGGCGTTCGTCGTTTCGGTGCCGGCAGCGCATGCGGCCGATGCGCCGGAAACCCCGAACCCCACGCTGTTCGACGTGCCGGGCAGCGGCTATGAGCCGTTCAAGGGGCAGCCGTTCTTCCTGCTGTCGGATGCGAGCTACGGCACCGATCAGGAAGCGATGGTCCGTCTTGAGGCCCCGGGCCGCGAGTACAAGGACGAACTCTCCCGCTACGGCGGCGCCGACATCCTCGTCTACCGCGTGCCGCAGCCGCTGGAATTTCTGAAGGCGCAGAAGAACCTGCACCGCATCGACGTCAAGGCCAACTACACGGGCGAAGGCCTGGCCAACACGCTCGCCTATCTGTGGGACAACTGGACGCGCCAGGCCCGCCGCGCCTGGCAGCGTGTGTTGTCGTTCGCCACACGCAGCAAAGCCGTCGAGACCGCGCCGCAGTTCAGCATGGGCGACCAGATGACCGCGCCCACGCGCTTCTCGAACAACCCGCAGTACGCGCCGCTCAAGGGCTACGAACTGCTGGGCCGCTTCCGCTACCCGATCTGGGACGCCAAGCCGATCGCGCCGCCCAAGGACGTGCAGCTCGAGGGCAGCAGCAGCGAGTGGATGCCGCAGAATGCCGGCAACGTGATGATTCCGGTCGGCAAGCTGCCTGCAGGTCTGTACATCGTTGAAGCGGTGATTGGCGCGTACCGTGCGCACACGCTTCTGTTCGTGTCGGACACCGTGGCCGTCACCAAGGGCACCTCGCAGGGGATGATGGTGTGGACGGCCGAGCGCAAGAGCGGCAAGCCCGTCGGCGGCGCGTCGGTGAGCTGGACCGACGGCGTGGGCGTGCTGGCCTCGGGCACCACCGAGTCGGACGGGACAGCCGACCTGCGCCACGTGTCGCCTGAGCGCAGCTACGTGATCGGCAACGATCGCGCGGGCGGTGTGTTTATCTCCGAGAATTTCTATTACGACAGCGAGATCTACAACACCAAGCTGTACGCCTTCACCGATCGCCCGCTGTATCGCCCGGGCGACGAAGTGGGCGTCAAGTTCATCGGCCGCAACTTCAAGAACGCGACCGAGTCGACCGTGCCGGCTGCCGGCGACATCAAGCTGCAAGTGCTCGACCCGAATGGTGCACCGGTGGCCACGACGACCACGCGCCTGGCGGGCGAGACCGGGGCGGACGCACGCTTTACGCTGCCGTCCAACGCGCCGGCCGGCGGCTACTCGCTGCGCTTCGACTACAACGGCGGCACCTATGGCGGCGCTTTTCGCGTCGCCGAATACATCAAGCCGCACTTTGACGTGAACCTCTCGCTGGACAAGGCGAGCTACGGCACGGGCGAAGCGGTCAAGGGCAAGATCAGCCTGCGCTATCCGGACGGCAAGCCGGTCAAGAACGGCAAGGTGTCGGTCAGCCTGCGCGCGCAACAGGTGACGATGGTGGAGGGCGAACTGCGCTACGCGGGCCTGTTCCCCGTCAAGCTGGAGCAGCAGGAGCTGACCACCGACGGCGACGGCAACGCCAAGCTGGAACTGCCCGCCGCCAAGGAACCGAGCCGCTACGTGGTGACCGTGTTTGCCAACGATGGCGCGGCGTACCGTGTGAAGGTGACGCGCGAATTGCTGATCGCACGTGGCGCGACGCCGTACAAGCTGTCGACCACGTCGAACTTCACCACGCCGGGGCAGAACGTGTCGTTCACGCTCACGCCGATGCCGGTTGTGAGCGGCGCAAGCGGTGCCAGCGCGCCGCCCGCCAAGTGGGATCTGGTGCGCCTCGAAACGCGCACGCGCACCGAAGGCACGCTGGCGCCGGATGCCAAGGGCAACGCCACGTTCCCGGTCAAGTTCGACCAGCCGGGTTCGTACACGCTGTCGGTGCGCGATGCGGCCGGCAACCTGCTCGCCGCGTCCAGCCACTGGGTGGCCGGTGACGGCGTGCAGACCGTGCCGGGCAACATCGAAATGGTGTTCGACCGCGATCGCTACCAGATTGGCGACACGGCCGAAGCGCTGATCACGTTCCCGCTGCCGGTGGACGATGCGCTGCTCACGCTGGAGCGCGACAAGGTGGAGCGCCACGCGCTGCTCACGCGCGGCGGCGAATGGCTCAGCCTGCAGAAGGTCACGCCGTCGCAGTACCGCGCGCGCATCAAGATCGGTGCAGAGTTCGCGCCCAACATGACGTTCTCGGTGCTGTACGTGCGCGACGGCGACATGGTGTTCCAGAACGCCGGCATTGTCGTCACGCAGCCGACGCTGGACCTGGGCGTGCATGCCGACAAGGCCGTCTACGCCCCGGGCGAAACCGTCACGCTGGACTTGACCAGCGCGCTGGCGGGCAAGCCCGTGCCGGCCAACCTGACTGTGTCGGTGGTCGACGAAATGATCTACGTGCTGCAGCCTGAAGTGGCACCCAGCATCGTCGACTTCTTCTACCACCCGCGCCGCAACAGCGTGCGCACCACGTCGAGCCAGAGTTTCATCAGCTACGACCTGGCGCTGGCCTCGCTGCCGGGCAAGCCGGGTGGCACGTATGGCCGCCATAACGAGCGTGGCGTGAAGGTGCTGGAGCGCCCGCGCCGCGACGAGAAGGACACTGCTGCCTGGGTCGCCAACCTGCAGACCGGCGCCGATGGCCGTGCACGCATGACCTTCAAGATGCCGGATTCGCTGGCTCGCTGGCGCATCACGGTGCGCGCCGTGTCCACCACCGGCGCATCGGACGGCATCGTTGGCCAGCGCACGGCAAGCATCCGCTCCGACAAGCCGCTGTATCTGAAGTGGACCGGCCCGCAACGCTTCCGCGAAAGCGATCAGCCGCGCCTGGACATGGTCGCCTTCAACCAGACCGACAAGGACATCACCGCCGATTGGATCGTCTCGGGCGCCGGCCTCAACATCAACCAGCGCGTGACGCTCAAGCGCGGCGCCAACTACCTGCGCGCGCCCGTGACCGCGCTGCAGGCGGGTGTCGTGAATGCCGAGCTGAAGCAGGACGACAAGGTCTCGGATCGCCTGCAAACCACGCTCAAGCTGGACGCAACGGGCTGGCTGGCGGACCGCGAAAGCGTCGTTCCGCTCACGCAGCTGCAAGGCACGCGCCTGCCGCTAGGCCTGCCCGCCGATGCGCGCGACGTGCGCCTGCGCGTGGTCGGCAACACGGCCAGCCAGTTCGCCCGCGTGGCCGATGGCCTCATCGAATATCCGTACGGTTGCGCCGAGCAGACCGCCAGCCGCCTGATCCCGCTGGCGCTGGCCCAGCAGAGTCTGGCTGCCACAGGCACGCGCCTGGGCGACGGCGGCCCGGCCGGCACGCAAGGCGTCGACACGCTGCTGCGCACGCAACGCCAACGTCTGGCACTGCTGGCCGGCACCAACGGCACCTTCGGCTGGTGGGGCGAGCTGACCACCAGCAGCGCGCTGATCACGTCGTATGCGTATTACGCGGATTGGCTCGCCAGCCGCTCGGTCGGCATCAGCCTGCCGGCAGACAACTGGAAGCAGGTGCTCGAAGCCTACAAGCGCACCAGCCAGAACGAGCCGCTGCTGCACCGCGCGCTGGCGCTGTGGTTTGCCAACGAGATGGGCCTGCCGGTGGCGACGCCGCTGTCGGGCGTGGCCAACGAGCTTGCGCCCAGCGGCGGCAAGGCGCCCAAGGCCTCGGCCGATGCCGACCCCGCCGCTGGCGACAGCCTGATCTTCGTGGCGCCGGATTCGCCGCGTGGCCGTCAGGTGGCGACGGTGCTGACGGCACAGCTGATGCGCCAAGTCGGCCAGCCGGTGCCGGAAGCGCTGGTCTCCGCAGACATTGCCGCACGCAACGCGCTGGCTGCCGACAATTCCCCGCTGGTGCAAAGCCTGTTGCTGATGGGCGGCGGGCGCTCAGCTGCCGACCCGGCACCGCTGCTGGCTCGCGCCAGCGCCGCCATGCCGACCATGGATCGCGCTGTGGCGCTGGTCTGGCTGCAGAAGGGTTTGGGCGGCCTGCAAGGTGCCAGCGTTGCCACCTTCCAGCCGGCCGTTTCGGCTGGCGGCTGGCAGGCGGCGCGCTCGCCGGTGGGTGTGCCGACCTGGCGCTGGAACGGCGCGCAAGTGCCCGCCGCGCTGGACCTCACGACGGCTCCGACCGACGTGACCACGCAATCGGCCATCGTGTCGTACCGCAGCCGCGCGGCCGAGGCGTCCAAGCTGCCGATCACGGTGGAGCGCAAGCTGTATCGTCTTGAGCCGATCGACAGCGTGCCCGCCAAGGCCGATCCGAAGGCGCCCAAGCAGCCGGCGGCCGACGCCAGCAGCGGTATCGCGTTCACCGCCAAGCCGGTCAAGCCGGGCGACACGCTCGACAGCAATGCGCTCTACGTCGACGAGGTTGTGTTGACGCCGCGCCAGGGCACGTACCGCTACGGCTTGGTCGAAGTGCCGCTGCCGCCGGGCGCCGAAGTGGAAGCCACCACGTGGGGCATCCAGATCGACGGGCTGAAGGGCGAACCGAACGAAGGCAACGGCGCGCAGCCGTTCGAGCGCAAGGCCGCGTATGAAATGGGCCAGCTCTCGTACAACCAGCCGGTGCCTGCGCTGGAGCGCCCGACCGTGCTACGCCAGTTGGTGCGCTTCTCGCTGCCGGGCCGCTTTGCGCTGCCGCCGGTGCGCTACTTCCGCATGTACCAGCCGGAAGCCAAGGCGTTCCAGGGCGACGGCAAGACGGCCAGCTATCCGTTCAAGGTGGAGTGATCTGGCGATGTCTTCCCGCCTGCTCGCCCGTGGTGTGCTGACCGGCCTGCTGTGGGCTGGCGGCGCACTCGCGCTTGCCGGGCAGGCGGGGCACGCCACCGCCGGGCCGGTTGGCCAACCGCTTCCGCAACTGAGATATGCCGCGTTGCAAGGCGATGACGCCAAGCTCTGGCAGTTCAGCGCTGACCCGGCCGGCGGCGTGCCGCAAGCCACCGCGTTGCCGCGCGACGCCGAAACGCCGCTCGGCAGCGTCTGGAAGCTCTTCGTCTATAGCTACCTTGTCTCGCGCCGCATCAGCACGCCCGACTACACGTGTCACGGCAACGACGCCGAAGAGGTCTACTGCTGCACCGCAGGCAACAGCATCGACCGCGAGCGCGCGCTCATCCAATCGTGCGGGCGCTATTTCGAACCGGCGCGTCTCGGGCTAGACCGCGCGGATTGGCGCCGCTTCTGGCAGCAAGCCGGATCGCCCACGTGGCTGCGCGACCTGCGTGCCATGCAGCCGACGCATCGGGTGCCGGTCGCGGATCTGCTCACCGCGCTGCGGTCCGTCCCGGCTGAGGGACGCGAGACCGCGGCACAAACGCTCGTCTCCGTGCTGACCATCGGGCGCGGCGAGGGCACGGTATCGGACTTCGGCGGTCTGCTGCGCGCCAAGACGTGGACGATGCCCGACCCGCAGCGGCCCGGCGCGTCGATCGGCGGGGCCGCGGGCTGGCTGGCCGACGGCACGCCCGTCTGGCTGGGCGGTGCCGGGTCGAGCAAGCAGGTGCTGGCCGCTGCCGCACCGCGCCTGACGCCGCTGATCGAACAGACGCCCGTGCCCGACGATGATGCCTGCGTCGCGGTGGACTTCTTCGCGCGTTACCCGATTCGCGAGGTGCGCGATGCCAGCGGCAAGCCGGTCGCGGCCGGTCGTCTGGAAGGCCGCTACGCCGTGCGCTTCGTCAACGGCAACACGCTGCCGATCGAGAGCAAGGGCGAGTTGACGCTCGCGCGCCAGAACAACATGGCGGTCATTACGGGCCGCCTGGGCATGAACGACTACGTGGCGCGCGTGGTCGAGCGCGAAGGCGAACTCGCCGAGCCACAGGCCGCGCGTGCGTTGGCCGTGGCGGCACGCAGCTACCTTGTGCAGCACGCCTCGCGCGACAAGGGCTGCTACCGCATCGCCGACAGCTCGCGGACGCAGCGCGTGCTGCCGCGTCCACCGCTGGCCGCCGCGCGCAATGCAGCCGAATTTACCGACACGCTGGTCCTAACCGGCCAGTCCGTGCAGTACCACGGCACCATCAGCGCACGCGGCCAGATGAGCTGGACCGCCGCGCGTGCCGCTGCCCAGCGCGGCCAGGGGTTTGACGCGATCCTCGCGCAGTGGTGGCCGCAGGCGACGCTCACGTCGTTCCAGAGCCCGGTGGCGGGGGATTGTTCACCCGTGGCGGGTGCGCAGCCATGGCTGCAGACGCACGCACCGCGTTGGTCCGCGCGCCTCAGTGCCGAGCCCGGCTACGAGACACCGCCGCTGCCGGCCGTGTGCGTCGTACAAGAGGGCCGCCCGTATGCCGACGCGCGCCGCAACCGGCTCTACGTGCACCGGTTCGCCTCCGAGGAAGACCGCATCGCACTGACGCACGAATATCTGCACCTCGCCTTTGCGCGTCACCCGCGCGGGCAGGACGAACAGTTTGTCGAGGCGATGGCGCGTCGCCTGATCCGAGGGGAGGGATTGCTGTGAAGAGTGGGATGACGCGCTTGGCGCTGGGGGCCGCAGCGCTGCTGCTGGCCGCGTCGGCGCTGGCTGAGCCGGTGGCCGATCTGGAAGGGCCGATCGGCGGCTGGCGCAACAGCAAGCTGACCAACGAGCTGGAGCAGTACACCGCGGCGTATCCAAAACCGCCCGTGGACCGCGGCGCGCAAAAGTACCGCACGCTCATCGCCGGACGCATCCGCGCGGCTGGCAAGCAGCGCCGCCCGCCGGTGTTGGTCGTCAATGGCAACGCCATGCCGTTATATGGCGATGGCGAAGGCCGTTTCGCGCGCCCCTGGGCGTTCGGCCCGGGTTCGAACAGCGTCGAAATCGTCAGCGCCGACGGCCAGTCGCGCCAACGTCTGCAGTTCTACGAGGCGGACACCACCAAGACTTCGGCCAAGCTGCGCGCCGTCCTCACGTGGGACGACCCGCGCGCCGAGGTCGACATGCACGTCATTTCGCCGATTGGCGATCACGCGTTCTGGGCGCAACCGCTGCTCTCCGACGGCGGTGGGCTCGACGTGGACAGCGTCGACGGCGCCGGCCCCGAGATTTTCTCGACCGCCGCGCCGCGCCCCGGCGTCTGGCTGTTCTACGTGAACTACTGGGGCAACTTCAACGCCGGCGGCTACAACTTCGACGAAAAGGCGCACGACCGCGATCTCATCACCGCGCAACTGACGCTGATCTATAACGAGAACACGCCCAACGAGCGGCGCGAGTTCGTCAGCGTGCCGCTGCGCAAGATCGGCGAGCTGGCGCTGATGAAATCGATCCGCTTCTGACGTGACACACATGACGCCTTCCAATTTCCGTCTCGCCGTCGCCGCCGCCATCGGGCTGGCTACGTTTGCGGCTGCTGGCAGCGTGCTCGCGCAAACCGACGCCGGGAATATCGAGATCACCGCGCCGCTCAATGGCTGGCGCAATTCGGCGGGCGACGAATCCCGCTACACGCAAGACGTGCATTACCCGGCGGTGTCGGTGTCGACGCCGCAGGGGCAGGGCATCGCGTCGATGATCGCCGGGCGCATCCGCAACCAGCCGAAGGCTGCCGCAGCAACGGACGAAAACAAGCCGCGCCGCCGCCGTGGCGCCGATGGCTCGTCGGTCGGTACGCTGATCGTCAACGGCGTGGCCATGCCGCAGCGCATTGAGGCTGACGGCACGTTCTCGCGTCCGTACGCATTTGGCGCGGGCAGCAACAGCGTCGAGGTGCGCAGCGCGCGCGGCGATGCCAAGCGCGTGCAGTTCTACGACAGCTACACCGGCAAGCAGCGTCCGCGTCTGCGCGTGGTCCTGTCGTGGGACACCGACGGCACCGATCTCGACTTGCACGTCATTTCGCCCGATGGCCAGCATGCCTGGTACGGCAACCGCGTGGTCCAGAACGGCGGCGCGCTCGACGTGGACGTCACGACCGGCTATGGTCCTGAGATCTATTCGAACCCGGCCCCCGTGCCCGGCACGTATCTCGTCTACGTGAACTACTACGGCAGCGGCAACGACAACAGCATCATCACCACGGCCACTGTCAACATCATTACTGACGAAAACACGCCGTCCGAGCGCCAGCAGACGTTTGTCGTGCCGATGCGCAAGGCCGGCGATCTGACGCTGTTACGCAGTTTCACGATGAAGTAGCCCACACGATTCCGGAGTCCCCATGGATACGCAGACCGTTGCCGCCTACGACACCCTTGCTGAGGCTTTCGCGCAGGAGTGGCGCGAGCAGCCCGCGCCTGAGGACCTGTACGCGTTGCTGCGCCGCGAGTTCAAGGCGGGCGGCGCCACCGCCGACATCGGCTGCGGCGCGGGCCGCGAGGTGGCGTGGCTCAACGCCAACGGGTATCCGGCTGTCGGCTACGACGCCTCGGCGGGGTTGCTGGAAGCGGCGCGGGAGCAGTATCCAGGGCTGTCCTTCCGGCAGGCGCTGCTGCCCGAGTTGGTCGGTATTGCCGAAGGCGCGTTCGACAACGTCCTCTGCGAGACCGTCATCATGCATTTGCCGCCCGAGCAGATTGGTGCGGCGGTGGAGCGCCTGGTGTCGTTGCTGCGCCAGGAGGGCACGCTGTACCTGAGTTGGCGCGTCACGCCTGAGGCCGATCAGCGCGATGGACGCGGCCGGCTGTTCACGTCGTTCGATGCGGCACCTGTGCGCCAGGCGTTGGCCGGCACCGAACTCGTCTTTGACGAGGCGGCCGTCAGCCAGTCGTCGGGGCGGACGATCCATCGCATCGTTGCACGCAAGGTTTGAAGGCGGCGTTGCCGACAATCCGACTGTCCTGATTGACCACCCCTCGGCGGGGTTTGTCACAATAGCGGTTTCGCCCAGCCCGCGCGTGATACCGCGCGCACCCGCCGCCCCGATGTACGACTCCCCCGCCATAGACCACGCGCTGCAGGCGCTGCCCGAAGACACCGCCGCCGCCACGCATGCGGTGCTGCACGATGTGTTCGGCTACAGCGCCTTCCGCGGCCCGCAGGCGGAGATCGTCGCCCACGTGGCGGATGGCGGCGATTGCCTCGTGCTGATGCCGACCGGCGGTGGCAAATCGCTCTGCTATCAGATCCCGGCGCTCGTACGGCACCGGCGCGGGCAGGGCGCCGGTATTGTCGTGTCGCCGCTGATCGCGCTGATGCAGGATCAGGTGGCCGCGCTGGAAGAGGCCGGCGTGCGCGCCGCATACCTCAACTCTGCGCTGACGGGCGCCGAGGCAGCGCAGGTCGAGCGCGATCTGGCGGCGGGGCGGCTGGATCTCGTCTACGTGGCGCCCGAGCGGTTGATGACGCCGCGCTTCCTCGAGCTGCTTGAGCGATCGCGCATCGGCCTGTTCGCCATCGACGAAGCGCACTGCGTGTCGCAATGGGGGCACGATTTCCGGCCCGAGTACATCCAGCTTTCCGTGCTGCACGAGCGATTCCCGCACGTGCCTCGCATTGCGCTCACCGCCACGGCCGATGCCGTCACGCGTGACGAGATCGTCGAACGGCTGGCGCTGACGGACGCGCGCGTCTTCCTCTCCAGCTTCGATCGCCCGAACATCCGCTACACCATTGTCGAGAAGGACAGTGCGCGCCAGCAGCTGCTGCGCTTCATTCGCGCCGAACACATGGACGGTGACACATGCGACGCCGGCATCGTCTACTGCCTGTCGCGCAAGAAGGTGGAGGAGACCGCGCAGTGGCTGGCCGAGCAGGGCATCCGCGCGCTGCCGTATCACGCCGGGATGGACTCCGAAGTGCGCGCCCGCCATCAGGCGATCTTCCGCAAGGAGGAGGGCGTCGTCATGGTGGCGACCATCGCCTTTGGCATGGGCATCGACAAGCCGGACGTCCGCTTCGTTGCGCACCTCGATTTGCCCAAGAGCCTCGAAGGTTATTACCAGGAAACCGGCCGCGCAGGCCGCGACGGCATGCCCGCCAACGCGTGGATGGCGTATGGCTTGTCTGACGTGGTGCAGCAGCGCCGCATGATCGATGAGTCCGACGCGGACGATGTGCACAAGCGCGTCTCAACCGCCAAGCTCGAAGCGCTGCTCGGCCTTTGCGAAGCCGCAAGCTGCCGCCGTGTGGCGCTGCTTGCGTACTTTGGTGAAAGCAGCCAGCCGTGCGGCAACTGCGATACGTGCCTGACGCCGCCGCAAACCTGGGACGCCACGCGCGAGGCACAGATGGCGCTGTCGTGCGCATACCGCGTCCAGCAGGCCAGCCGCGTGAGCTTTGGCGCGGGACAACTCATCGACATCCTGCGGGGCAACGCGACCGAGCGCGTCAAGCAGTGGCATCACGAGACGCTGTCGACCTTCGGCATCGGCAGCGATTTGTCAGAAGCCGCGTGGCGCGGCGTGTTCCGACAGTTGGTCGCGCAGGGCTTGTTTGCGGTGGATCACGGCGGCCACGGTGCACTGATCCTGACCGACGCGGCCCGCCCCGTGCTCAAGGGCGCGCAGTCGGTGATCCTGCGTCGTCAGGTCGAGAAGGTACGTGGTGCGTCTTCGTCGTCCGCGAAGAAGGAGCGTCGCGCCGATCCGGCCGCCGAGCTTTCCGCCGAGGCGCAGGTGCGCTGGCAGGCGTTGCGTGCCTGGCGGACGCAGGCCGCGCGTGAGCACAGCGTGCCGGCATATGTGATCTTCCACGACGCCACGCTCGCGCGCATCGCCGAGACCGATCCGGATTCGCGCGAAGCGCTCGGCGAGCTCCCGGGCATTGGCATGGCCAAGCTGGACCGCTACGGCCAGGCGCTGCTCGACGTGCTGGAGAAATGCCGCGAGCAAGTCTAAGCGGACAGCGGCAATGGCCCCATCACGCCGGTGCGGCTCAGGTGATCGCCCAGAAAATCGACAAACGCCCGCACCTTCGGTAGCAGGTGCACACGTTGTGTGAACACGGCGTGCAGCGGCACCTCCCGCGCCGTGTAGTCCGTCAGCACCGCCTGTAGCCGGCCGGCCGCAATATCGTCGCGCACCAGATACGCCGGCCCCAGCGACACGCCCAGCCCTGAACGCGCCGCCTCGCGCAGCACGAGGCTGTTGTTGGCCAGCATCGAACCATTCACGTGGGCGATGTGGCGCTGGCCCGCGGCGTCCGTCAGCACCCAGTCGTGCGGCCCGTCGTAATTGGCGTAGACGAGGCAGTTGTGGTCGCGCAAATCCTCCGGCGACTGCGGAATGCCCCGCTCGCGAAAATACGACGGCGCCCCGTAGATGGCGTGCGCGCAACTCGCCAGCCGCCGCGCCACCAGCGATGAGTCCTCCAGCATGCCAATGCGGATCGCCACGTCGATGCGCCCGGCGACGAGATCGGCGTAACGGTCGTTCATGTCCAGATCGATCTGCACGGCAGGGTAGCGCGCCTGGAATGCGCCCAACAGCGGCGCCAGCAATGTCACTGCAAACGAGGCCGGCGCTGACACCCGCAGCGTGCCGCGCGCCTCGTCGCGTAACGCGGTCACGGCCTGCTCTGCCGCATCAACGAGCGCCAGTCCTTCGCGGCTTTTTTCGAAGAACGCCGCGCCCGCTTCGGTGAGCGACAGGCGCCGCGTTGTCCGTTGCAGCAGACGCGTCTGCAGCCGCCCCTCCAGCCGCGCCAGCGCCTTACTGATCACACCGCGCGACATCCCCATCGCATCCGCCGCCGCCGACAGCCTGCCGCGCTCCACCACCTGCACAAAGATCGCCACGTCAGAAAGCCGGTCCATATTTGCGCGCCTGTGGAAACAATATTTCGCCAGAGGCTACCTTAATCTGCGCGAATCGGCTGGCTACGATGGGCGCTCCGATCCTTCGTCCTGCTCATCATGACTACCGAAGCGCCTGCCGTTGCCGTTTCCAACCCGCCACCCGCCGATCGGCTCCCCGACGGCGCCACGCCCTTGTTTGCCGCCGCTGTCGGGCTCATCGTCATCAACCTGTTCGGCATCCAGCCACTCGTTGCCGAGATCGCCGCGAGCATCGGCTGGACCACGGCCGCCACGGGGCTGCTGGTGACCGCCACCCTTATCGGCTATGGCATCGGCCTGTTGCTCCTGATGCCGCTGACCGACCTGCAGGACAACCGCACGCTCGCCTCGCGCACCCTGTGGGGCGCGGTGGCTTCGCTGGCGCTGACCACTGTCGCGCACAGCGGCCAAGTGCTGATGCTGGCTGCCTTCGCCATCGGCCTCACGTCGACCGTCATTCAGATGCTGATTGCGCTGGCGGGGCGCCTCGCCGCAGACCACCGGCGCGGGCGGGTGCTCGGCGACATCATGATCGGCCTGAACCTCGGCATCCTCCTTTCGCGCCCGGCGGCCAGCCTGATCGCGGCGCAGTGGGGCTGGCGGGCGTTCTACGGCGCATCGGCGGTGGCGATTGCCTTGCTGGCTGTCTTCCTGCCGCGCGTGATGCCGACCTTCGTGCCGCCGCGCACGCTGTCGTACGGGGCACTGCTGGGCTCGTACGGGCGACTGCTGCGTAGCGAACCGTTGTTGCGCCGCCGCGCCGCCACCCAGGCCTTGCTGATGGCCGCGTTCACGTTGTTCTGGACGGCTGTCGCACTGCGGCTGGCGGCAGCGCCATTCCATCTTTCGCAGAACGGCATCGGCATCTTTGCGCTGTGCGGCGCGGCCGGCGTCGTGGCCGCGCCCATCGCCGGAAGGCTGGCCGATCGCGGTTTGGTGCGCGTGGGTACGCTGCTCGCGCACGGCAGTGCGGCGACAGGTTTGCTGTTGGCGCTGGCTTCGGCACTGTTGCCGGGCCTCAGCGTCCCCGCCATGTTGACGATGTTGGTAGCTGCGGCGCTGCTGCTCGACTTCGGCGCCATCGGCGACCAGGCGCTCGGTCGCTATATGGTCAACACGCTGTCACCGGAGATTCGCGGACGTGTGAATGGTCTGTACACCGGCGCGTTCTTCTTTGGCGCCGCTGCAGGGGGCGGCTTGGCCGGCGTGGCCTGGGTGCGCGCCGGCTGGATCGGCGTATCCGTTCTCGCGCTCGGGTTTGTGGCGACAGCTGCACTCGTCTTTGTGTGGCCTGCACGTGCTTCGCGTGCCATCGGCGCCACACCGCGCCGCTGCTGATCTCACCCGCGCGTCGCCAGAGAGGCGGCGCGCTTGACGCTTGCAAGACAGCCCGCTATAGTGCCAGATTCGAGTTTTTGGCTTCTGGTTTCGCGCGTCCCTGCCCAGCAAAGCGCTGTGCAAGACATCTGAACCAGACGGGCTCGCGCTCTTTGGTCTTGATCTGTTCCCGCAGGTCCTCCCTTCAGAGCGTTCTGCTCGCCACTTCCATAAAACCCGATTGCGCCGTCCGCCTCACAAATGAGGCGTTCACGTTATGTGAACCGGCGATTTTTCAAAAACCAAGCTGGATTGAACAATGCCAACCATCAATCAACTGGTTCGCAAGCCCCGCGTCTCGGAAAAGCTGAAGAGCAAGAGCCCGGCACTTGAGAACTGCCCGCAGCGTCGCGGCGTGTGCACCCGCGTGTACACCACGACGCCGAAGAAGCCGAACTCGGCACTGCGTAAGGTCGCGAAGGTGCGCCTGACCAACGGTTTCGAAGTCATTTCGTACATCGGCGGTGAAGGCCACAACCTGCAAGAACACAGCGTCGTGCTGATCCGCGGCGGCCGTGTGAAGGACTTGCCGGGTGTGCGTTACCACATCGTGCGCGGCTCCCTTGACCTGCAAGGCGTCAAGGACCGTAAGCAAGCGCGTTCGAAGTACGGCGCGAAGCGTCCGAAGGCGGCCTAAGTCGTCAGTGAGATCGCGCCGCTTTTGCGGTCACGGTCTTGTCATGAGCAGGCGGTACAACGGTGCGTTTTTTGACCGCACTGGCACCGTCGAGTAAGTGGTCACCCGGCTCAGATTGTTGGAAGACAAGCTAGTTGGTGGCCGGAGAACCGAAGCGGTTCTCAACTGAACAGAGAAGGAAAGAAGATGCCACGTCGTCGTGAAGTCCCCAAGCGGGAAATTCTGCCGGACCCGAAGTTCGGCAATGTGGAAGTCGCCAAGTTCATGAACGTCCTGATGCTGGACGGCAAGAAGTCGGTGGCTGAACGTATCGTCTACGGTGCGTTCGACCAGATCGAAAAGAAAGCAGGCAAGGCGCCTATCGAGGTGTTCACGCTGGCAATCGGCAACATCAAGCCGGTGGTCGAAGTGAAGAGCCGTCGTGTTGGTGGCGCCAACTATCAGGTGCCGGTCGAAGTCCGGCCGTCGCGTCGTCTGGCATTGGCGATGCGTTGGCTGCGGGAAGCTGCGAAGAAGCGCAGCGAGAAGTCGATGGCCCTGCGTCTGGCTGGTGAGCTGCTCGAAGCCTCGGAAGGCCGTGGCGGCGCCATGAAGAAGCGCGACGAAGTGCACCGCATGGCTGAAGCCAACAAGGCGTTCTCGCACTTCCGCTTCTAAGCGACGCGAGACGTTGTTGGTTGCTGGGCGGGCTGTGTGCGCACATCTCGCCCATTTGTATTAGGGGCGCTTGGCCATGGGCCGGCGCCCCGTTGACGAATCTGAGGATTAACCGTGGCTCGTAAGACCCCCATTGAGCGCTACCGTAACATCGGTATTTCCGCTCACATCGACGCCGGCAAGACCACCACGACCGAGCGGATCCTGTTCTACACCGGTGTGAACCACAAGATCGGTGAAGTGCATGATGGCGCTGCCACCATGGACTGGATGGAGCAGGAGCAAGAGCGCGGCATCACCATCACGTCTGCTGCTACCACCGCCTTCTGGAAGGGCATGGGCGGCAACTATCCCGAGCACCGCTTCAACATCATCGACACCCCGGGCCACGTGGACTTCACCATCGAGGTGGAGCGTTCCATGCGTGTGCTCGACGGCGCGTGCATGGTGTACTGCGCAGTGGGTGGCGTGCAGCCGCAGTCGGAAACCGTCTGGCGCCAGGCCAACAAGTACAAGGTGCCGCGTCTGGCGTTCGTCAACAAGATGGACCGTACCGGCGCGAACTTCTTCAAGGTCTACGACCAGCTGAAGACCCGTCTGAAGGCCAACCCGGTGCCCGTCGTAGTGCCCATCGGCGCTGAAGACGGCTTCCAGGGCGTCGTCGATCTGCTGGAAATGAAGGCGATCATTTGGGACGAAGCCAGCCAAGGCGTGAAGTTCGAATACACCGACATTCCGGCTGAGCTCGTTGACACGTGCAACGAGTGGCGCGAGAAGATGGTCGAGTCGGCTGCTGAAGCCAGCGAAGCGCTGATGGAAAAGTACCTGGGCGGCGAAGAGCTGACCCGTGCTGAGATCGTCAAGGCGCTGCGCGACCGCACCATCGCCTGCGAAATCCAGCCGATGCTGTGCGGCACCGCGTTCAAGAACAAGGGCGTGCAGCGTATGCTCGACGCCGTGATCGACTTCCTGCCGTCGCCGGTCGACATTCCGCCGGTTCAAGGCATTGACGAAAACGACGAAGAGAAGAAGCTCGAGCGCAAGGCAGACGACAACGAGAAGTTCTCGGCGCTGGCGTTCAAGATCATGACCGACCCGTTCGTTGGTCAGCTGATCTTCTTCCGCGTCTACTCGGGCAAGATCAACTCGGGCGACACCGTGTACAACCCGGTGAAGCAGAAGAAGGAGCGTCTGGGCCGTATTCTGCAGATGCACGCCAACCAGCGCGAAGAAATCAAGGAAGTGCTGGCAGGCGACATCGCCGCTGCAGTGGGCCTGAAGGACGCCACCACGGGTGACACGCTGTGCGACCCGAGCGCTCCGATCATTCTCGAGCGCATGGTGTTCCCGGAGCCGGTGATCTCGCAGGCTGTCGAGCCGAAGACCAAGGCTGACCAGGAAAAGATGGGTATCGCCCTGAACCGCCTGGCTGCTGAAGATCCGTCGTTCCGCGTGCGTACCGATGAAGAATCGGGCCAGACCATCATTTCGGGTATGGGCGAGCTCCACCTCGAAATTCTGGTCGACCGCATGAAGCGCGAATTCGGTGTGGAAGCCAACATCGGCGCCCCGCAAGTTGCCTACCGCGAAACCATCCGCAAGAAGGTTGAAGACGTCGAAGGCAAGTTCGTCAAGCAGTCCGGCGGTCGCGGTCAGTATGGTCACGCTGTGATCACGCTCGAGCCGGCGGATGACGAGGCGAAGAAGGCTGGCAAGAACTTCGAGTTCGTCGACGCCATCAAGGGCGGTGTGATTCCTCGCGAATACATCCCGGCGGTCGAGAAGGGTATCGTCGACACGCTGCCGGCCGGTATTCTGGCGGGCTTCCCGGTGGTGGACGTGAAGGTCACGCTGACGTTCGGTTCGTACCACGACGTGGACTCGAACGAAAACGCGTTCCGCATGGCCGGTTCGATGGCTTTCAAGGAAGCCATGCGCCGCGCCACCCCGGTTCTGCTCGAGCCGATGATGGCTGTGGAAGTGGAAACGCCGGAAGACTACACGGGTACCGTGATGGGCGACTTGTCGTCCCGCCGCGGCATCGTGCAGGGCATGGACGACATGGTGGGCGGCGGCAAGATCATCAAGGCCGAAGTCCCGCTGTCGGAAATGTTCGGTTATTCGACGTCGCTGCGCTCGCAGACGCAAGGCCGCGCCACGTACACCATGGAATTCAAGCAATACGCTGAGGCACCGAAGAACATCGCCGAAGCTGTGATGGCTGCCAAGGGTACGAAGTAATCAACGTGTTTTGGGCGGCGCGCGTGTGCGTGCTGCCTGCATCCAAATCTAGTAATTAGCCGATTCCGAATTGAGGAGCTGACATGGCAAAGGAAAAGTTCGAGCGGACCAAGCCGCACGTGAACGTTGGTACGATTGGTCACGTTGACCACGGCAAGACGACGCTGACCGCAGCGATCGCAACCGTGCTGTCGAGCAAGTTTGGCGGTACCGCGAAGAAGTACGACGAAATCGACGCAGCGCCGGAAGAAAAGGCACGCGGCATCACGATCAACACCGCGCACATCGAGTACGAAACGGCTAACCGCCACTACGCGC
The DNA here is from genome assembly GCF_052045975.1 of Ralstonia sp. 22086. NCBI lineage: Bacteria > Pseudomonadati > Pseudomonadota > Betaproteobacteria > Burkholderiales > Burkholderiaceae > Ralstonia > Ralstonia sp. 22086. The sequence goes on from NZ_JBQEPZ010000006.1 coordinate 34,648, forward strand.
ACGTTGACTGCCCGGGCCACGCCGACTACGTCAAGAACATGATTACCGGTGCTGCCCAGATGGACGGCGCAATCCTGGTGTGCTCGGCCGCTGACGGCCCGATGCCGCAAACGCGTGAGCACATCCTGCTGGCCCGCCAGGTTGGTGTGCCGTACATCATCGTCTTCCTGAACAAGTGCGACATGGTGGACGACGCCGAGCTGCTGGAGCTGGTCGAGATGGAAGTGCGCGAACTTCTGTCGAAGTACGACTTCCCGGGCGACGACACCCCGATCATCAAGGGTTCGGCCAAGCTGGCGCTGGAAGGCGACAAGGGCGAACTGGGCGAAGTGGCCATCATGAACCTGGCCGACGCACTGGACACCTACATCCCGACGCCGGAGCGCGCTGTTGACGGTACGTTCCTGATGCCGGTGGAAGACGTGTTCTCGATTTCGGGTCGCGGCACCGTGGTGACCGGCCGTATCGAGCGCGGCATCATCAAGGTCGGCGAAGAAATCGAAATCGTCGGTATCGCCATGGACGGCGACAAGCCGAAGATCGACAAGACGACCTGCACGGGCGTGGAAATGTTCCGCAAGCTGCTGGACCAAGGTCAAGCAGGCGACAACGTCGGTATTCTGCTGCGCGGCACGAAGCGCGAAGACGTCCAGCGCGGCCAAGTCCTGGCCAAGCCGGGCTCGATCAAGCCGCACACCGAATTCACGGGCGAGGTCTACATCCTGTCGAAGGACGAAGGCGGCCGTCACACGCCGTTCTTCAACAACTACCGCCCGCAGTTCTACTTCCGTACGACGGACGTGACCGGCTCGATCGCCCTGCCGGAAGGCAAGGAAATGGTTATGCCCGGCGACAACGTGTCGATCACCGTCAAGCTGATCGCTCCGATCGCCATGGAAGAAGGCCTGCGCTTCGCTATCCGTGAAGGCGGCCGTACCGTGGGTGCTGGCGTCGTTGCCAAGATCCTGAAGTAAAAGGCGGATCGATGCGCTGTTCCTCGTAAGGGGCGCAGCGCATCGCCTGTTGCATCGCTCTTTCAATCTACCGGCGGCTCGACCGCCATGCTCTTTAAGGAAACATCATGCAGAACCAGAAGATCCGTATCCGCCTGAAAGCTTTCGACTATCGCCTGATCGACCAGTCGGCCGCTGAAATCGTCGAGACCGCCAAGCGCACCGGAGCGATCGTCAAGGGCCCGGTGCCCCTGCCGACTCGCATCCAGCGTTTCGACGTTCTGCGTTCGCCGCACGTCAACAAGACTAGCCGCGACCAGTTCGAAATCCGCACGCACCAGCGCCTGATGGACATCGTCGACCCGACGGACAAGACCGTCGATGCGCTGATGAAGCTGGACCTGCCGGCTGGCGTGGACGTCGAGATCAAGCTGCAGTAAGCAACACAACGCTGCCGGGCCACTCCGGTAACGGGCAAGCGGCGAGCCAAGTGCTCGCCGTTTTGCTTATGAGCACTGGATGTTGCATCGCACACGACGTCCGGACCGCCATCCGGCAATCGCTCTTGCATATTGTTCGTAACCCGGATATATTGTAGGGCTACCCCTTTAGTCAGGGGAGTGGGCTGGCCATTTGGCCTCGCGCTGTCTCTTTAGGCGCAGTCCAGTTCAAGATTCGTAGTATCAATCAGCCCCGGCCAATCGCAGCTGGGAATGGAGCAAACCATGAGCCTTGGCCTTGTAGGTCGCAAGGTTGGCATGACCCGTATTTTCACGGACGACGGCGATTCGATTCCCGTTACCGTGCTCGAGGTCGGCGACAACCGCGTGACGCAAATCAAGACGGACGAGACCGACGGTTACACCGCGGTTCAAGTCACCTTCGGCACCCGACGCGCCAGCCGCGTCACCAAGCCGCTGGCGGGTCATCTCGCCAAAGCCGGCGTGGAAGCGGGCGAAGTCATCAAAGAATTCCGAGTGGATGCCGCTCGTGCCGCTGAATTCCAGCCTGGCGCGAACATCAGCGTCGACCTGTTCGAAGTCGGTCAAAAGATCGACGTCCAGGGTGTGACGATTGGTAAGGGCTACGCCGGTACCATCAAGCGTTACCACTTCTCGTCGGGCCGCGCCTCGCACGGTAACTCGCGCTCGCACAACGTGCCGGGCTCGATCGGTATGGCGCAGGATCCGGGTCGCGTGTTCCCGGGTAAGCGCATGACCGGTCACATGGGTGACGTCACCCGTACCGTTCAAAACCTGGAAATCGCCAAGATCGACGCAGAGCGCAAGCTGCTGCTGGTCAAGGGTGCGATTCCGGGCGCCAAGGGCGGTCAAGTCATCGTCACGCCGGCCGTGAAGGCCCGCGCCAAGAAGGCATAAGGAGCAAACGCATGGAACTGAAGCTGCTCCAGGACAACGGTCAACTCGGCGCCGGCGTTGCCGCCTCGCCGGAAGTCTTCGGCCGTGACTACAACGAAGCCCTCGTTCACCAAGTCGTCGTCGCTTACCAAGCCAACGCTCGCAGCGGTAACCGTAAGCAGAAGGACCGTGAAGAGGTCAAGCACACGACCAAGAAGCCGTGGCGTCAAAAGGGTACGGGCCGCGCCCGTGCAGGTATGAGCTCCTCCCCGCTGTGGCGCGGGGGTGGTCGTATCTTCCCGAACAGCCCGGAAGAAAACTTCTCGCAGAAGGTCAACAAGAAGATGTACCGCGCCGGCATGCGCTCGATTTATTCGCAGCTTGCCCGTGAAGGTCGCATCAACGTCGTTGACAGCCTGTCCGTCGACGCGCCCAAAACCAAGCTGCTGGCCGACAAGTTCCGCGCCATGGGCCTGGATTCGGTGCTCGTGATTACCGATAACCTGGACGAAAACCTCTTCCTGGCATCGCGCAACCTGGCGCACGTGCTCGTGGTTGAGCCGCGTCACGCCGACCCGCTGTCGCTCGTGCACTACAAGAAGGTGCTCGTGACCAAGGCAGCCGTCGCGCAGATCGAGGAGTTGCTGAAATGACGCAAGTTGCCAAGAACGACCATCGCCTGATGCAGGTGCTGCTGGCGCCTGTGGTGTCTGAAAAGGCAACCCTGGTGGCCGAGAAGAACGAACAGGTCGTGTTCGAAGTGGCTCGCGACGCCAACAAGGGCGAAGTGAAGGCTGCCGTCGAACTGCTGTTCAAGGTCGAAGTCGAGTCCGTCCAGATCCTGAACCAGAAGGGCAAGCAAAAGCGCTTCGGTCGCTTCATGGGTCGTCGTGACCACGTGAAGAAGGCCTATGTTTCGCTGAAGCCGGGCCAGGAAATCAATTTTGAAGCGGAGGCCAAGTAATCATGGCACTCGTCAAAACCAAGCCGACATCGCCGGGCCGCCGCTCGATGGTGAAGGTCGTTAACCCCGACCTTCACAAGGGTGCGCCGCACGCTCCGCTGCTGGAAAAGCAAATCCAGAAGTCGGGTCGTAACAACAACGGCCACATCACCACGCGTCATAAGGGCGGTGGTCACAAGCATCACTATCGCGTCGTCGACTTCAAGCGTAACGATAAGGACGGTATCCCGGCCAAGATCGAACGCCTGGAATACGACCCGAACCGTAGCGCCAACATCGCGCTCGTGCTGTTCGCTGACGGCGAGCGCCGCTACATCATCGCCCCGAAGGGCGCTGTGGTTGGCCAAGCCATCGCTAACGGCTCGGAAGCGCCGATCAAGGCCGGTAACAACCTGCCGATCCGCAACATCCCGGTCGGTACGACGATTCACTGCGTGGAAATCCTGCCGGGCAAGGGTGCACAAGTTGCCCGTTCGGCTGGTACGTCCGCCGTGCTGCTGGCTCGCGAAGGCATCTACGCTCAAGTGCGTCTCCGCTCGGGTGAAGTGCGCCGCGTGCACATCGAGTGCCGCGCTACCATCGGTGAAGTCGGCAACGAAGAACACAGCCTGCGCCAGATCGGTAAGGCCGGTGCAACTCGTTGGCGCGGTATTCGCCCGACCGTTCGCGGTGTGGTGATGAACCCGGTCGATCACCCGCACGGTGGTGGTGAAGGTAAGACTGCTGCTGGCCGTGATCCGGTGTCCCCGTGGGGCACGCCGACCAAGGGCTACCGCACCCGTCGTAACAAGCGCACTGACAGCATGATCGTTCAGCGCCGTCACAAGCGTTAATCGGTAGGTAGGAGCTTAGATATGACTCGTTCCGTAAAAAAGGGTCCTTTCATTGACGCCCACCTGCTGAAGAAGGTTGAGGCGGCGGTGCAAACGAAGGACAAGAAGCCCATCAAGACCTGGTCGCGTCGTTCGACCATTCTGCCGGACTTCATCGGCCTGACGATCGCCGTTCACAACGGCCGTCAGCACGTGCCCGTGTATGTCACGGAAAACATGGTTGGCCACAAGCTCGGCGAATTTGCGCTCACGCGTACGTTCAAGGGCCACGCTGCCGACAAGAAAGCGAAGCGATAAGGGGCAATCATGGAAGTTAAAGCGATTCATCGCGGCGCCCGTATCTCCGCACAGAAGACGCGGCTGGTTGCTGACCAGATCCGCGGCCTGTCGATCGAGCGCGCGCTCAACGTGCTGACGTTCAGCCCGAAGAAGGCGGCTGGCATCGTGAAGAAGGTGGTTGAGTCTGCCATCGCGAACGCCGAGCACAATGAAGGCGCCGACATCGACGAGCTGAAGGTCAAGTCGATCTACATCGACAAGGCTACGTCGCTCAAGCGCTTCACGGCGCGTGCAAAGGGCCGTGGCAACCGCATCGAGAAACAAACCTGTCACATCACTGTGACGCTGGGCAACTAAGGGGTCACGATGGGACAGAAGATTCATCCGACTGGCTTCCGTCTGGCTGTCAGCCGTAACTGGGCATCGCGTTGGTACGCGAGCAACACCCAGTTTGCCGGCATGCTCAAGGAAGACATCGAGGTTCGCGAGTTTCTGAAGAAGAAGCTGAAGAACGCGTCGGTGGGCCGCGTGGTCATCGAGCGTCCGGCCAAGAATGCTCGTATCACCATTTACAGCTCGCGTCCGGGCGTGGTGATCGGCAAGAAGGGCGAGGACATCGAACTGCTGAAGGCTGAGCTGCAGCGTCGCATGGGCGTGCCCGTGCACGTGAACATCGAAGAAATCCGCAAGCCGGAAGTCGATGCACAGCTGATCGCCGATTCGATCACCCAGCAGCTCGAGCGCCGCATTATGTTCCGTCGCGCAATGAAGCGCGCGATGCAGAACGCGATGCGTCTGGGTGCCCAAGGCATCAAGATCATGAGCTCGGGCCGTCTGAACGGCATCGAAATCGCCCGTACCGAGTGGTACCGCGAAGGCCGTGTGCCCCTGCACACGCTGCGCGCCGATATCGACTACGGCTTCTCCGAAGCGGAAACCACCTACGGCATCATCGGTGTCAAGGTGTGGGTGTACAAGGGTGACCACCTTGGTCGCAACGACGCACCCGTCGTGGAAGAGCCGCAAGAAGAGCGTCGCAAGCGTCCGGGTCGTCCGGAAGGTCGTCGCCGTGAGGGCGAAGGTCGCCCGGCCGGTCAGCGCCGCGGTGCTGGTGCAGGTGCCCGTCGTGGCGCCGACGCCAAGACTGGAGAATAAACATGCTGCAACCTAAGCGCAGGAAGTACCGCAAGGAGCAGAAGGGCCGTAACACCGGTATCGCGACGCGCGGCAACGCAGTCTCGTTCGGCGAATTCGGTCTGAAGGCGATGGGCCGTGGCCGTCTGACGGCGCGTCAGATTGAGTCGGCCCGTCGTGCGATGACCCGTCACATCAAGCGTGGCGGCCGCATTTGGATCCGGATTTTCCCGGACAAGCCGATCTCGAAGAAGCCTGCCGAAGTCCGTATGGGTAACGGTAAGGGCAATCCGGAATACTACGTGGCTGAAATTCAGCCGGGCAAGATGCTGTACGAAATGGACGGCGTTGGCGAAGAACTGGCACGCGAGGCATTCCGCCTGGCCGCTGCCAAGCTGCCGATCGCGACCAGCTTCGTGGTGCGTCAGGTCGGAACGTAAGGAGCACACACCATGAAAGCATCCGAACTGCGCGACAAAGATGTCGCCGGGCTGAACCAGGAGCTCTCCGAGCTGCTGAAGGCCCAATTTGGCCTGCGCATGCAAAAAGCGACGCAACAGCTGCAGAACACCAGCCAGCTGAAGAAAGTGCGTCGTGACATCGCGCGTGTCCGCACCGTGCTGGGCCAGAAGGGGAACCAGAAATGACTGAAGCCGCAACGTCCCTGAAGCGCACGCTCGTCGGTCGCGTTGTCAGCAACAAGATGGACAAGACCGTCACGGTCCTGATCGAAAACCGCGTCAAGCATCCGCTGTACGGCAAGTACGTGGTGCGCTCGAAGAAGTACCACGCGCACGACGAAGCCAATCAGTACAACGAAGGCGACAAGGTTGAGATCACCGAATCGCGTCCGCTGTCCCGCACGAAGTCGTGGGTGGTGTCGCGTCTGCTTGAAGCTGCGCGCGTGATCTAAAACAACAGCGGAGTAGTTTGCTGTTGCAAGGCCGAGATTATGTGATATAGTCTCGGTCTTTCCCTTTGTGAGGGTGGCCGGCAAACCTGCTGGTGGCTCAAGTGAGGGGAAAAGCGAATGGGCCAGGCGGCAATCGCCGTCGGGCAGCTACCGACTTCAAGTTGATCAACCCAATCGCAGTTGGCGCAATGCCAGCAGCCGGCGGGACCAAGACTGATCGCCTCTGCGCATTGTGCGCTTGGCGAATTAAGTTGGGACGAGAACACCATGATTCAGACAGAAAGCCGGCTCGAAGTGGCCGATAACACGGGTGCGCGTGAAGTCATGTGCATCAAGGTGCTGGGCGGTTCGAAGCGCCGCTACGCCAGCGTCGGCGACATCATCAAGGTCAGCGTCAAGGATGCTGCCCCGCGTGGTCGCGTGAAGAAGGGCGATATCTACAACGCCGTGGTGGTGCGTACCGCCAAGGGCGTGCGCCGTCCTGACGGCTCGCTCATCAAGTTCGACGGCAATGCCGCCGTGCTGCTGAACACCAAGCTTGAGCCGATCGGCACCCGCATTTTCGGGCCGGTCACTCGCGAACTCCGTACCGAGCGCTTCATGAAGATCGTGTCGCTCGCGCCGGAAGTGCTGTAATCGGAGGCCGCATGAACAAGATTCGCAAGGGCGATCGCGTCATCGTCCGTACCGGTAAAGACAAGGGCAAGCAAGGTACCGTGCTGGCCGTGCTGGCCGAGCATGTGACGGTTGAAGGCGTGAACGTTGCCAAGAAGCACGTGCGCCCGAACCCGATGCTGGGTACGACGGGTGGTGTGGTCGACAAGGTCATGCCCATCCATATTTCGAACGTTGCGCTCGTGGATGCCAATGGCAAGCCGTCGCGCGTCGGCATCAAGGTTGAAGGCGGCGTGAAGACGCGCGTGCTGAAGACTACCGGTGCTGCCGTCGGCGCTTGATTCTGGGCAATAGAGAGGAGTTGAGCATGACTGCACGTCTGCAAGAGTTTTACAAAGAGAAGGTTGTGCCCGAACTGATCAAGCAGTTTGGTTACAAGTCCGTGATGGAAGTGCCGCGCATCACCAAGATCACCCTGAACATGGGTCTTGGCGAAGCCATCAATGACAAGAAAGTCATTGAGCACGCCACGGGCGACCTGATCAAGATCGCTGGCCAGAAGCCCATCGTGACGAAGGCCCGCAAGGCTATCGCCGGCTTCAAGATCCGCCAGGGTTACCCGATCGGCACGATGGTCACGCTGCGTGGCCAACGTATGTACGAATTCCTGGATCGCTTCATCACTGTGTCGCTGCCCCGCGTGCGCGACTTCCGTGGTGTGTCCGGCAAGGCGTTCGATGGTCGTGGCAACTACAACATCGGTGTGAAAGAGCAGATCATTTTCCCCGAGATTGAATACGACAAGATCGACGCACTCCGTGGTCTGAATATCAGCATCACGACGACTGCGAAGAACGACGAGGAAGCGAAGGCGCTCCTCAACGCGTTCAAGTTCCCGTTCCGTAATTAAGGGGTTACCGTGGCTAAATTGTCTCTGATCGAACGCGAGAAGAAGCGTGCCAAGCTCGTGGCCAAGTACGCTGAGAAGCGCGCCGCTCTCGAAGCCATCGTGGCCGACCAAAGCAAGTCGGAAGAAGAGCGCTACGAAGCGCGTCTGAAGTTGCAAGCGCTGCCGCGCAATGCAAATCCGACTCGTCAGCGCAACCGCTGCTCGATCACCGGTCGTCCCCGCGGTACGTTCCGTAAGTTCGGCCTGGCGCGTAACAAGCTCCGCGAGATCGCCTTCAAGGGCGAGATCCCGGGTCTGACGAAAGCCAGCTGGTAATCACGCACAGGCTACAGGAGAAACAGTATGAGCATGAGCGATCCGATCGCCGATATGCTGACGCGTATCCGCAACGCGCAAGCGGTGGAAAAAGCGTCGGTGGTCATGCCGTCGTCGAAGCTGAAGGTGGCAATCGCCAAAGTCCTGAAGGACGAAGGCTACATCGACGAATTCGCCGTGACCGAGCAGGGTGGCAAGTCCACGCTGACGATTGGTCTGAAGTACTACGCTGGCCGTCCGGTCATCGAGCGCCTGGAGCGCGTCTCGAAGCCTGGTCTGCGTGTGTACAAGGGCCGTAATGAAATCCCGCAAGTGATGAACGGCCTGGGTGTCGCCATCATCTCGACCCCCCAGGGTCTGATGACGGACCGCCGCGCCCGCGCAACCGGTGTCGGTGGCGAAGTCATTTGCTACGTCGCCTAAGGGGGGGGAACCATGTCTCGCGTAGGTAAGGCTCCCATCGCGCTGCCCAAGGGCGCAGAAGTCAATTTCGCAGGTGGTCTGCTGACCGTTAAGGGCCCGCTGGGCACTCTGACGCAGCCGATTCACTCGCTTGTCAAGGTCAACACCGACAACGGCACGATCACGTTCGCGCCGGCAGATGAGTCGCGTGAAGCCAATGCGCTGCAAGGTACGATGCGCGCCCTGACGGCCAACATGGTCAAGGGTGTGACGACGGGCTTCGAGCGCAAGCTGAACCTGGTCGGCGTGGGTTACCGTGCATCGGTTCAGGGCACTGCTCTGAAGCTGCAACTCGGTTTCTCGCACGACGTGATCCATGAGATGCCGGAAGGCGTGAAGGCGGAAACGCCGACGCAGACCGAGATCATCATCAAGGGTTCGGACAAGCAAAAAGTTGGTCAGGTCGCCGCTGAAGTGCGTGGTTATCGTCCGCCGGAGCCCTACAAGGGCAAGGGTGTGCGCTACGCCGATGAGCGTGTGATCCTGAAGGAAACCAAGAAGAAGTAAGGGTGCACATCATGAACAAAAATGACTCGCGTCTGCGCCGTGCACGTCAGACCCGCCTGAAAATTGCGGAACTGAGCGTCGCCCGTCTGGCTGTGCACCGTACGAACCTGCACATTTATGCGCAGGTCTTCTCGGAAGATGGCACCAAGGTCCTGGCTTCGGCCTCGACGGCGGAAGCCGAAGTCCGCAAGGAACTGAACGGCAACGGTGGCAACACCGCTGCTGCCACCCTGGTGGGTAAGCGTATCGCTGAGAAGGCGAAGGCTGCCGGCATCGAAGCCGTGGCGTTCGATCGCTCGGGTTTCCGTTATCACGGTCGCGTGAAGGCTCTGGCCGACGCGGCACGCGAAGCTGGCCTGAAGTTCTAAGCCGGCATAGAGGATATCGTCATGGCAAAAATTCAACCTAAGGTCCAAGGGGACGAACGCGACGACGGTCTTCGCGAGAAGATGATCGCGGTCAACCGTGTGACCAAGGTGGTCAAGGGCGGCCGGATTCTCGGTTTCGCTGCTCTGACTGTGGTCGGCGACGGCGACGGCCGTATCGGCATGGGCAAGGGTAAGGCTAAGGAAGTCCCCGTGGCCGTGCAGAAGGCAATGGACGAAGCCCGTCGCAAGATGGTCAAGGTCCCGCTGAAGAACGGTACGCTGCAGCACGAAGTGGTTGGCAAGCATGGCGCCGCAAAGGTGCAGATGATGCCCGCGAAGGACGGTACTGGCGTGATCGCCGGTGGTCCGATGCGCGCCATTTTCGAAGTGATGGGCGTGACGAACATCGTGACCAAGTCGCACGGTTCGACCAATCCTTACAACATGGTGCGCGCAACGCTGGATGGCCTGCGCAAGATGAGCACCCCGGCCGAAGTCGCCGCCAAGCGTGGCAAGTCGGTCGAAGAGATCCTCGGCTAAGCCGAAGGGATAGGTGAACGATATGTCGCAGAAAACCGTGAAAGTCCAACTCGTGCGCAGCCTGATCGGTACGCGCGAAGACCACCGCGCTACGGTGCGCGGCCTGGGCCTGCGCCGCATGAACTCGGTGTCCGAATTGCAGGACACGCCCGCAGTGCGCGGCATGATCAACAAGGTGTCCTACCTGGTCAAGGTCATCGGCTAAGGCAAGACGGAGAAGAACATGCAACTGAATAACCTGAAGCCGGCAGCCGGCTCCAAGCACGCCAAGCGCCGCGTTGGTCGCGGTATTGGTTCGGGCCTGGGCAAGACGGCTGGTCGTGGTCACAAGGGTCAGAAGTCGCGTTCGGGTGGTTTCCACAAGGTCGGCTTCGAAGGCGGCCAGATGCCCCTGCATCGTCGTCTGCCCAAGCGTGGTTTTACCTCGCTGACCAAGGAATTCACCGCTGAAGTGCGTCTGGGCGACCTCGCGGGCCTGCCGATCGAGGAAATCGATCTGCTGTCCCTGAAGCAAGCCGGCCTCGTTGGCGAGATGGTCAAGAGCGCCAAGGTGATCTTGTCGGGTGAAATCGACAAGAAGGTCACTCTGAAGGGTATCGGCGCGACGGCTGGGGCGAAAGCCGCAATCGAAGCAGCTGGTGGCTCGCTGGCCTAATAGCCTGCTGTTTCACACTGACGGAGCATCCGTTTGGCCACGGCGAAACCTAATGTGATGGCCCAGGCCAAGAACACGGCCAAGTACGGCGATCTTCGCCGTCGGCTGGTGTTCCTGGTTCTGGCACTGCTGGTGTACCGGATCGGCGCGCACATTCCTGTGCCTGGCATCGACCCGGATCAACTGGCGCAGCTTTTCCAACGGCAGTCGGGCGGCATCCTTGGGATGTTCAACCTGTTCTCCGGCGGCGCGCTGTCGCGTTTTACGGTGTTTGCGCTGGGGATCATGCCGTACATCTCGGCGTCGATCATCATGCAACTGCTGACGATCGTGCTGCCGCAGCTGGAATCGTTGAAGAAGGAAGGCCAAGCCGGCCAGCGCAAGATTACGCAGTACACGCGCTACGGTACGGTCGTCCTGGCAACGTTCCAGGCGCTGGGGATTGCAGTGGCGCTTGAAGCGCAGCCGGGTCTGGTGCTGGATCCGGGTCTGATGTTCCGGGCCACCGCAGTGATTACGCTGGTGACGGGCACGATGTTCTTGATGTGGCTGGGTGAGCAGATCACCGAGCGCGGTCTGGGCAACGGGATCTCGATCATCATTTTTGGCGGAATTGCTGCGGGCCTCCCCAACGCGATCGGCGGGTTGTTCGAGCTGGTGCGTACGGGTTCGATGGGGATTTTCTCAGCGATCCTCGTGGTGGCGATTATCGGTGCGGTGACGTTTGTGGTCGTGTTCATTGAACGCGGCCAGCGCAAGATCCTCGTCAACTACGCCAAGCGGCAAGTTGGTAACAAGATTTATGGCGGACAGTCGTCGCATCTGCCGCTGAAGTTGAATATGGCTGGGGTGATTCCGCCGATCTTTGCATCGTCGATCATTCTGTTCCCAGCTACGATCGCGGGCTGGTTTACAGCCGGTAACTCGACGAATCCGGTCGCACGGGTCGTCAAGGATCTGGCAGCAACGCTGTCGCCGGGTCAGCCGGTGTACATCCTGCTGTATGCAGCGGCGATCATCTTCTTCTGTTTCTTCTACACCGCGCTGGTCTATAACAGCCGCGAAGTGGCGGATAACTTGAAGAAGAGTGGTGCGTTCATCCCGGGCATCCGTCCGGGCGAGCAAACCACGCGGTATATCGACAAGATTCTGGTGCGTTTGACCCTGGCGGGTGCGATCTACATCACGCTGGTGTGTCTGTTGCCAGAGTTCTTGGTGCTGCGTTGGAATGTGCCGTTCTACTTCGGTGGGACGTCCCTGTTGATCATCGTGGTCGTCACGATGGACTTCATGGCGCAAGTGCAGTCCTACGTGATGTCTCAGCAGTACGAGTCTTTGATGAAGAAGGCGAATTTCAAGGGAAACCTGACGCTCCGCTAGGAGTGATCGCACGAACCTGAAGGGACATGGCTAAAGATGACGTGATCCAGATGCAGGGCGAGGTGCTGGAAAACCTCCCCAACGCAACGTTTCGCGTCAAGCTAGAGAACGGCCACGTAGTGTTAGGCCATATTTCCGGCAAGATGCGCATGCATTACATCCGCATCTTGCCCGGGGACAAGGTGACGGTCGAATTGACCCCGTATGATCTGTCCCGCGCGCGCATCGTATTCCGGGCGAAGTGAGCGGACTGGAATTGAAGGAAGAGGAAAATCATGAAAGTGCTGGCTTCTGTTAAGCGCATTTGCCGCAACTGCAAAATCATCAAGCGCAAGGGCGTGGTGCGTGTGATCTGCTCGTCGGACCCGCGTCATAAGCAGCGCCAAGGCTAATTTCGCAAAGAGGATTGACGAATGGCACGTATCGCAGGGGTCAACATCCCCAACCACAAACATACCGTGATTGGCCTGACGGCGATCTACGGTATCGGCCGCTCGCGCGCTCAGAAGATTTGCGAGGCTACTGGTATCCCGACCGACAAGAAGGTCAAGGACCTGACGGATCCGGACCAGGACGCGCTGCGTAAGGAAATCGAGAAGTTCCTCGTCGAAGGCGACCTGCGCCGCGAAACGACGATGAACATCAAGCGCCTGATGGATCTGGGCTGCTACCGTGGCGTGCGCCATCGCAAGGGCCTGCCGATGCGTGGTCAGCGTACCCGCACCAATGCCCGTACCCGTAAGGGTCCGCGCAAGGCCGGCGTCGCGCTCAAGAAGTAATCCGTCGGGTAAAGGATAGGAACTATGGCAAAAGCAGCGAATACCGCCGCCCAGCGCGCGCGCAAGAAGGTTCGCAAGAACGTCGCCGACGGCATCGCGCACGTTCACGCGTCGTTCAACAACACGATCATCACGATCACCGACCGTCAGGGCAACGCTCTGTCGTGGGCGACGTCGGGTGGCCAAGGCTTCAAGGGCTCGCGTAAATCCACGCCTTTCGCTGCTCAGGTGGCAGCCGAGAGTGCTGGCCGCGTGGCGCAGGACCAAGGCATCAAGAACCTGGAAGTGCGCATCAAGGGCCCGGGCCCGGGTCGTGAGTCGGCGGTGCGTGCACTGAACAATCTGGGTATCAAGATCCAGTTGATCGAAGACGTGACGCCGGTGCCGCACAACGGCTGCCGTCCGCCGAAGCGTCGTCGTATCTAAGTGATTCGACCAGCCTCTCCAGTTGCTGGCGAGGCTGGTCCGCGGGTGCTATACTTGCTCGCTTGCCTGTCTTCCGAATTTCCCGGAAGGCGGGTTTTGTCTTTTCATAAGCCCACTGTTCGCTGCGGTCCCGTTGTTGGGGCTGAGCGGCGGACCATCCGCGGCCGTGCGCCACGGATGACTGATAACGAAGGAACATAACGTGGCACGCTATACCGGTCCCAAGGCGAAACTGTCTCGCCGCGAAGGTACTGACCTTTTCCTGAAGAGCGCACGCCGCTCGCTCGCCGACAAGTGCAAGCTGGACAGCAAGCCTGGTCAGCACGGCCGCACTTCCGGCGCCCGCACCTCCGACTACGGTAACCAACTGCGTGAAAAGCAGAAGGTCAAGCGCATCTATGGCGTGCTGGAGCGTCAATTCCGCCGTTACTTCGCCGAAGCCGATCGCCGCAAGGGCAACACGGGTGAAACCCTGCTGCAACTGTTGGAATCGCGCCTGGATAACGTCGTTTACCGCATGGGCTTCGGCTCGACCCGCGCAGAAGCGCGTCAACTGGTGTCGCACAAGGCGATCCTGGTGAACGGCCAAGCTCTGAACGTGCCGTCGGCTCAGGTCAAGTCGGGCGACGTGATTGCCATCCGCGAAAAGTCGAAGAAGCAAGTGCGTATTGCGGAATCGCTGTCGCTGGCCGAGCAGACTGGTTTCCCGATCTGGGTTGCCGTGGACGCCAAGAAGATGGAAGGCACCTTCAAGCAAGCCCCGGATCGTGCGGATATCGCTGGCGACATCAACGAAAGCCTGATTGTCGAACTGTATTCGCGTTAATGACGACGCCCGTACTGCAAAGTGCGGGCTCGTGCGCCTTCTGGGGACGCTCATCGTCAACGATATTGTGTTCACGCGCCTGCGATATTTGGGCGCCGATCCAATCCGAATCGTTACGTGCCGCAACGCGATTGCGGCATGTGCGTCTTCCGTCGCAACGTCCGCGATGGAACCTTTCCAGTCCAATCCGTCAGCCTTATCGGTGTAACGAGCCGAGGGTATTGAAATAGGACAACCTAATGCAAACAGCACTCCTGAAGCCCAAAATTATTGCGGTTGAGCCGCTTGGCGATCATCACGCGAAGGTCGTCATGGAACCGTTCGAGCGCGGCTACGGCCACACGCTCGGTAACGCGCTGCGCCGCGTGCTGCTGTCGTCGATGGTCGGCTATGCTCCGACCGAAGTTACGATCGCTGGGGTCGTCCACGAATATTCCACCATTGATGGCGTGCAAGAAGACGTCGTCAACCTGCTGCTGAACCTGAAGGGCGTGGTGTTCAAGCTGCACAATCGTGATGAAGTCACGGTGTCGCTGCGCAAGGAAGGTGAGGGTGTGGTGACCGCCGCCGATATCGAGCTGCCGCACGATGTCGAGATCATCAATCCGGGTCACGTGATCGCCAACCTGTCGGCCGGAGGCAAGCTGGATCTGCAGTTGAAGGTCGAGCAAGGCCGCGGCTATGTGCCGGGCAACGTGCGCAAGTTTGGCGATGAGTCGAGCAAGGTTATCGGCCGTATCGTGCTGGACGCGTCGTTCGCACCGGTGCGCCGTGTGTCGTACGCGGTGGAGTCTGCACGTGTGGAGCAGCGTACCGATCTCGACAAACTGGTGATGAACATCGAGACCAACGGCGTGATCTCGCCGGAAGAGGCGATTCGCCAGTCGGCTCGCATCCTGGTTGATCAGCTGTCGGTGTTCGCCGCGCTGGAGGGCACCGAAAGCGCCGCGGAGGCCGCCGCTGCTCGTGCGCCGCAGATCGATCCGATCCTGCTGCGCCCGGTCGACGACCTGGAACTGACGGTGCGTTCGGCCAACTGCCTGAAGGCCGAGAACATCTATTACATCGGCGACCTGATCCAACGTACCGAGAACGAACTGCTCAAGACCCCGAACCTGGGTCGCAAGTCGCTCAACGAGATCAAGGAAGTCCTCGCATCGCGTGGCCTGACGCTCGGCATGAAGCTCGAGAACTGGCCGCCCGCAGGTCTCGAGAAGTAAATCGTAATCGTCGGCCGGTGCGTGAGCATCGGCCGGTTTTCTCGCCATCGCCGTTTTGGGTGGCTTATTTTTAAGGCTACCGGCCCGCGCCACGCCGCGTTGTACAAGTGGCGGCGATAGAAGAGCTGGTCAAACACTCCTAAGAAGGAATCATCATGCGTCACCGTCATGGTTTGCGGAAACTGAACCGCACCTCGTCGCACCGTCTCGCGATGCTGCGCAACATGTCCAACTCGCTGCTGCAGCACGAGCTGATCAAGACCACGCTGCCGAAGGCCAAGGAACTGCGCAAGGTTGTCGAGCCGCTGATCACGCTGGCCAAGAAGGACACCGTCGCCAACCGCCGTCTGGCATTTGCCCGCCTGCGCGATCGCGACATGGTTACCAAGCTGTTCAACGAACTGGGCCCGCGTTTCGCGACCCGTCCGGGCGGCTACACCCGTATCCTGAAGTTCGGCTTCCGTCAGGGCGACAATGCGCCGATGGCGCTGGTCGAGCTGCTCGACCGTCCGGAAGTTGCCGAAGCTGTGGAAGTCGACGGCGCTGCCGAGTAAGGTCAGCCCAGGTTTGCCGGCGCGACATGGCGTCGCGTTGGCCAAGCCCAAGAATGCGTGCTGCGGCGCGCATTACAATGAAGCCAGGATTCGCATCCTGGCTTTTTTGTTGCCCGCTTTCGGTGTTCTAGCTGTCAGCGTGCATCCCTGGAGTACCTATGTCCGCCGGAACCGAAGTACTGCTCGTGCTGACCAATTTGCCCGACGCCGATAGTGCGGATCGCGTAACCAAGGTCGTGCTGGAATCTCGTGCAGCAGCATGCGTCAATCGCTTGCCGGCTTGCGCGTCGACGTACTGGTGGAATGGTGCGATCGAGCACGCCGCCGAGATCCCGCTGCTGATCAAGACCACGCACGCAGCCTACCCGGCGTTGGAGCTGGCGTTACGCAAGGCGCATCCGTACGAGGTCCCCGAGATCATCGCTGTACCGGTGGCAGCAGGCTTGCCGGCGTATCTTGCGTGGGTGGCCCACGAAACGCGCCAGCCTTCCAATTGATGTTCGAGTGCCGTTGATATGACCCTTTTTCCGTTCGCGTCCGTCCGACGTGTCGTCCAGTTGGTGATGTTGCTCGTCGCAGTGGCGACGCTGCCCATGCGCGCGCTTGCTGCTGACGATTTCCTGCCACCCGAGCAGGCATTCCGCTTCGCCGCCAAACAGGTCGACAGCCAGACCGTCGAAGTGAGGTTCGCTATTGCCGACGGCTACTACATGTATCGCGAGCGCTTCGCGGTGGCGGCGGATCCGGCGACCGTCACGCTGGCACCCCCTGACATGCCGGCAGGCAAGGTCAAGTTTGACGAGACGTTCAACAAGGACGTCGAGACCTACCGGCATGACGTTGCATTCCGTGTGAAAGCCCAGAACGCCAGTGCGCCTTTCACGCTGATCGTCACGTCGCAAGGGTGTGCAGATCAGGGCCTGTGCTATCCGCCGATGAAGAGCCGTTTCCTGGTGGAGCCCGCCGCCTCGTTGTCGGGCATGTCTTCCGCGGGCGGTGGCGATGCCAGTTCCGGGGATGTCCTCGGCCGCATCGCCAGCACGCTCGGCAGCGGCAATCTTGGAGCGATCGCGGCGTTGTTCTTTGGGCTCGGGCTGCTGCTGACCTTCACGCCGTGCGTGCTGCCCATGCTGCCGATCTTGTCGGCGATCGTGGTCGGCGAACATGCGACGCGCTCGCGTGCAGCAATCGTGTCGACGGCTTACGTGCTCGGTATGGCCGTCGTCTATACCGCCGTGGGTGTGGCAGCCGGTTTGGCCGGGCAGGGGCTGCAAGCCGCGCTGCAGAATGCGTGGGTGCTGGGCGCGTTTGCTGTCTTGATGGTGGCGCTGTCGCTATCGATGTTCGGGCTGTATGAACTGCAATTGCCGGCGGCTTGGCGCGATCACCTGACAAAAGCTTCCAGCAAGCATGGCGGCGGCGAGATTGTGGGAGCCGTCGTGATGGGCGCGCTGTCGGCGTTGATCGTGTCCCCGTGTGTGACGCCGGCGTTGGCGGGTGCGCTGGCCTACATCGCGCAGACGGGCAACGCAGCCATCGGGGGCATGGCGTTGTTTGCGATGTCGATCGGCATGGGCGTGCCGCTTGTGCTCGTAGGTGTGGGGGCGGGCAACTTGCTGCCGCGTGCTGGCCATTGGTTGATCGTCACCAAAGCGGTGTTCGGTTTCATCCTGCTGGCGGTGGCGCTGTGGATCGTGCAGCCGGTGTTGCCGGCCTGGGCGGTGATGGTCGCGTGGGGTGGGTTGTTGATCGGTGCGGCCGTGTTTCTGCGGACGTTCGATTCGCTGCCGGATGGCGCAGGCAACGTGCAGCGCTTGGGCAAGGTCGCGGGTGTGGTGCTCGCGCTGGCGGGGGCGGCGCAACTGGTCGGTGTCGCCGCCGGGGGCCGCGATCCGCTGCAACCGCTGGGCGGACTGATTCGCGCATCGGCGGGCACGTCCGCGCAAGCGGAAACACGCGGCGTGATATTCAAGCGCGTGAAGAGCATCGCCGAACTCGACACCGAAGTGCGCAACGCGAGCGCATCGGGGCGTGCGGTGATGCTCGATTTCTACGCCGACTGGTGCGTCAGCTGCAAAGAGATGGAGCGCCTGACCTTCACCGATGCGCGTGTGCACAAGGCGCTTGCCGATGTGGTGCTGCTGCAGGCCGACGTGACGGCCAACAACGCTGATGACCAAGCCTTGCTCAAACGCTTCGGCCTGTTCGGTCCGCCCGGCACGATCTTCTTCGATGCGCAGGGTCGCGAACTGAAGGCGCGTGTGGTTGGCTTTGAGCGCGCCGACACGTTCCTGGAAAGCCTGCGCCGCGCGATCGGCACGACACAGGCAGTCAAGCCGACGGCCTGATTACGCGCGCAGCAGGCGTGCGGCGTCCAGCGCAAAATATGTCAGGATGCCGTTCGCCCCGGCGCGTTTGAATGCCAGCAGCGATTCCAGCACGACCTTGTCGTGATCCAGCCAGCCGTTCTGCGCGGCGGCTTTCAGCATCGCGTATTCACCGCTGACCTGATAGACGTACGTCGGAAAGCGGAACTCATCTTTCACGCGGCGCACGATATCGAGATATGGCATGCCGGGCTTGACCATCACCATGTCGGCCCCTTCGGCGATGTCGAGCGCCACTTCGCGCAGTGCTTCGTCCGAGTTGGCCGGATCCATCTGGTAAGTCATTTTGTTGCTCTTGCCCAGATTGGCGGCCGAGCCCACCGCGTCACGGAACGGGCCGTAGAACGCCGAAGCGTACTTTGCCGCGTAGGCCATGATGCGCGTGTGGATGTGGTCGTCATTCTCCAGCGCCAGGCGAATCGCGCCGATACGGCCGTCCATCATGTCGGATGGCGCGACGATGTCCACGCCTGCCGCAGCCTGCACCAGCGCCTGGCGCATCAGGATATCCACCGTCTCTTCGTTGAGCACATAGCCGTTGGTGTCGAGCACGCCGTCCTGGCCATGGCTCGTGTACGGATCGAGCGCCACATCGGTCAGGATGCCCAATTCAGGGAAGCGCGCCTTGAGCGCCTTTACCGCGCGCGGGATCAAGCCGTCGGCATTGGTGGCCTCGATACCATCCGGCGTTTTGAGCGAGGGCTCGATAACGGGGAAGAGTGCAAGCACCGGAATGCCAAGCTGCACGCACTGCTCGGCGACGCTCAGCAATACATCGATCGACACGCGCTCGACACCCGGCATCGACGGCACGGCCTGTCGCACATTCGTGCCTTCGAGGATGAAGACCGGGTAGATCAGGTCGTCAGCAGTGAGGCGCGATTCGCGCATCATGCGGCGGGAGAAATCGTCGCGGCGCATGCGGCGCGGACGATGGTCGGGGAAGCTCGCGATCATTTCAGCAGACCCTAAGAACACACTGTGAAGTTTCGAAACCTTTGTCGCGATTATCCATCCTATGCACGGACAATGCGCCAGCGACGCTGATGCAGCGTTCCCCGCGGCTCCTCCCTGACGCGGGTTCCCATCGATGGCTCGATGGGGTCGTTACCCCCGTTGCGTGTTTGGCGACGGGGTTTTTTTTGCCTGCTCGGCTTGCGGCTCGGGCTCCAGCGCCTCCGGCAGGCACAGCCAGCCTGCGACAATTCGCTGCGCCTCTTCGATGCCGCGACGCTTCAGGCTGGAGAACAGCTGCACCGTGAGCGAAACATCGCCGTCGATCTGCGCGCGGTAATCGGCCAGCACCTTGCGTGCGGCCATGAGTGCGCGCGAGGCATCGTTGTTGGTCAGCTTGTCCGCTTTCGTGAGCAGCACGTGGATCGGCTTACCTGTCGGCAGGAACCACTCGACCATCTGGCAATCGAGGTCGGTAAACGGGCGGCGCGCGTCCATCATGATGACGAGGCCGGCGAGCTGCTGGCGCGCCTTGACGTAGTCGCCCAGAAGATGAACCCAGTGCGATTTGGTCTCGCCGGGCGCTTCGGCATAGCCGTAACCGGGCAGGTCGACCAGGAAACCGAGCGGGTCCTCCGCCTTGGCGGGCATCACCGAGAAATAGTTGATGTGCTGCGTGCGGCCAGGCGTCTTGCTGGAAAAGGCGAGCCGCTTCTGATTGCACAGGATGTTGATCGCGGTGGATTTGCCTGCGTTGGAGCGGCCCGCAAACGCAACTTCCGGCACGGCGGTCGCCGGTAAATCACGCAGATGATTGACGGTGATGAAGAAACGGGCTTGATGCAGGAGCGACATGCGCGGCAGTACCTGTAAACTGCAGTTCAGAACTGCGTGGTTGCTGCGCCGCGAGGTCGCATTGCAGAGGTGTTATTGTACAATACGCCGGTTTACGGACGTCCCCACCAGATCCGTCGCAGGACCGCCCCGAGGCCCGGGCCGGTCCGTTTTCATGCGCTGATCTGGCACGAGGAGAAGGGGATGCCCGGCGCCGCAGGGTCCCGCATTGGGCGGCGCACGCAGCATTCGAAAACAATCTAAACAAGGTGTGCGAATGAACCGCATCGCGAACGTTTTTGCTGTCGCAGCGCTGTCCCTGGCATCGGTCTTTTCCATGGCCCATGCCGAAGAGCAAAAAGTCGCCAAGGCCGACGCCGCGCGCGGCGAAACGATTTTCAACACCGGTGTGCCCGCCAATGGCGTGCCCGCATGTGCCAGTTGTCACGGCGCCGGCGGCAACAGCGCCATGAACGTCAACCCGAAGCTGGCTGGCCAGCACGCCGAATACATCGAAAAGCAGCTCAAGGATTTCAAGGCCAAGACCGACCGTAACCAGCCGGTCATGTCCCTGTATGCCGGCGCGCTGTCGGACCAGGACATGAAGGACATTGGTGCCTACCTGGGTAAGCAACCGGCTTGGAAGCCCGGTTCGGCCAAGAGCAAAGACACCATCGAGCTGGGCCAGAAGCTGTATCGCGGCGGCGACGCCAAGCGCGGTATCGCAGCATGCGCAGGCTGTCACGGCCCGACGGGTGCCGGTATCCCGGCGCAATATCCGCGTATTGCAGGTCAGTTCTCCGAATACACTGAAGCTCAACTGGTTGCGTTCCAAAGCGGCACCCGCAAGAACAGCGTACAGATGCGCGACTTGGCTGGTCGCATGACGGCCCAGCAGATCAAGGCGGTAGCCGACTACATTGCGGGCCTGCGCTAATCTGCCGCACCCGGCCGTCATGTGACGGTCGCACAATCAACAAGAAGAACAGGGTGGCAATGCGCCTGGCATCGCCACCCTGTTTTCGTTTCTGAACAGGTTGTCTCCCAGCATGTCTTCGGTCTCCACTTCCGGCGTCCAGATCCGCTCCCGCCGTCGCGCCCTGCGTGAAACGGTCGAGCTGCTGTCGTCGATGCGCTTTGCCATCAGCCTGCTGACGGTGATCGCCATTGCCAGCGTGATCGGCACGGTGCTCAAACAGAACGATCCGTATCCGAACTACGTCAACCAGTTCGGGCCGTTCTGGGCCGACGTGTTCCGCTCGCTGACGCTGCCCACCGTCTATAGCGCCTGGTGGTTTCTGCTGATCCTGGCGTTTTTGGTGGTGTCGACCTCGCTGTGCATCGTGCGCAACGCCCCCAAGATGCTGGCCGACATGCGCACCTGGCGCGAGAACGTGCGTGAAGGCAGCCTGCGCGCGTTCCATCACCGCGACGAATTTGATTCGCCCGTCGCTACCGCAACCGTCATCGCTCGCCTGGCCGCACTTGCGCAGAACCGCGGCTTCCGCATCAAGGCGTTCGCGCGAGAGGGTGGTGCGACGCTGATCACCGCAAAGGCTGGGGCGGGCAACAAGATCGGCTACATCCTTGCGCACACGGCCATCGTCGTGATCTGCATCGGCGGGCTGCTGGACGGCGACATGATGATCCGCGCGCAGATGTGGTTTGGCGGCAAGTCGCCCATCAAGGGCAATGCGGTCATCAGCGACATCGGCCCGGAACATCGGCTCTCGACCTCGAACCCCGGCTTTCGCGGCAATGCGTTCGTGCCGGAAGGTTCGAGCGTCAGCACGGCGATCCTGAACATCGCCGATGGCGCGCTGATCCAGGACCTGCCGTTCATGATCACGCTCAAGAAGTTCACGGTTGAGCATTATTCGACCGGCATGCCAAAGCTGTTCGCCAGCGACATCGTCGTGACCGACCGTCGTACCGGCAAGCAGACCGCCGCACGCGTGGAGGTGAACAAGCCGTTCGTGTATGACGGCGTGGCGATCTACCAGTCGAGCTTCGAAGATGGCGGCTCGAAACTCAAGCTGACCGGCTTCCCGATGCAAGGTGATAACGCCAAGACGTTCGACATGTCGGGCGTCGTGGGCGAAAGCTCCAAGCTCACCGGCAAGGGCGGCGATTACACGGTCGAGTTCTCCGACTTCCGCCTGATGAATGTCGAAACGGTGACGGACGCCTCCGGCAAGCAGGACGCTCGCGGGGTCGGCAAGAAGGGCGGTGCGGAAAGTGGTCTGCGCGCGGAGCTTGGCAACGTGACCAAGATGACGCGCGACCGCGACCTGCGCAACGTCGGCCCCTCGGTGCAGTACAAGCTGCGCGACGCCAACGGGCAGGCGCACGAGTTCAGCAATTACATGCAGCCGGTCACGCTGGACGGGCAGTCGGTGTTCCTCGCCGGCATGCGTTCACAGCCCGACGAGCCGTTCCGCTACCTGCGCATTCCTGCGGACGCACAAGGCACCGTTCGCGACTGGATGCGCCTGCGCGCTGCGCTGCAAAATCCGGCGATGCGGGGCGAAGCGGCGCGCCGGTTTGCGCTGCTCTCCATGCCTGGCGAGCAGCGTGCGGAACTGCGCAACCAGTTGATGGAAAGCGCCCGTCGCGCGCTCGACCTCTTTGCTGGCGCTGCCGATGTAAAGGACGGCTCCGCGGGTGCGCAGGGCGGCTTTGCCGCAGTCGCTACCTTCCTGCAGAAATCGGTGCCTGAAGGCGAGCGCGAGAAGGCCGCCGATGTGCTGATGAAGATCATCAACAGCTCGATGTGGGAGCTGTGGCAACTGGCCCGCGCGCAGGACGGCCAACCGGCCCCCATTGTGGATGCCGCCAGCAGTCAGTGGTTGCAGAGCGCCATCAACGCGCTGTCGGACAATGCCTTCTACGGTGCACCGGTGTATCTGCAACTGACCGACTTCCAGCAAGTGCAGGCCAGCGTGTTCCAGCTCACACGTGCGCCGGGCAAAAACATCGTGTATCTTGGGTCGTTGCTGCTGGTGCTGGGCGTGTTCTCGATGTTTTACGTGCGAGAGCGCCGCTGGTGGCTGTGGATCCGGCCGCAATCCGGTCAGGCCAACGAAAGCGTCTCCGGCGCACATGTGCTCACAGCCATGTCGACCATGCGCCGCACGCTCGACTTTGACCGCGAGTTCGAGCGCCTCAAGCACGATATTCGCGCCGCGGCAGGAGCCCCGAGCGCCCCCGATGCCGCCGGTGCAGCGAGCGTCGACCCCAAACCAACGAAGTGAGCCGGTGATGGAAGCGAGCAATCCCCAAACGACCATGGCGAGCGCCGATCTGGGCGCGTTGCAACGCCCATCGTATTTCCGCCGCCTAGGCTGGTTTGACTGGCTGTTTGCTGCAATGCTGGCGGCCGGCGCTGGTTATGCCTTTTCCCGCTATGGCGCTTATATGGATGGCTACGAGCGCGGCATTCTCGTCGCCGCCGTGCCCGCCTTCGCATGGCTGGGCTGGACATGGAAGCCGGTGCGCGTGCTGATGATCGGCATCGCCGTGCTGGCGCTGTTCGGTATCTCGCAATATGCCGGCGCCAATGGCCCGGATCTCGCCCGCGCTGAACACGCCTTCTTCCTCAAGTATTTCCTTGCGAGCCAGTCGGCCATCCTGTGGATGAGCGCACTGATCTTCCTGTCCACGCTGTTTTTCTGGACGGGTTTTCTGCTGCGCTGGGAAGCGGGTGGATCGATCGGCAGCAAGCTGTGCTGGGCGGCCGTGGTGCTCGGCCTGACCGGCATGCTGGTGCGGTGGTATGAGTCGTACCTGGTGGGCGCAGACATTGGCCACATCCCCATCTCGAATCTGTACGAGGTGTTCATCCTCTTTACGCTGATCACCTCGCTGTTCTATCTGTACTACGAGCAGCGTTACAAGACGCGCGCGCTGGGGCCGTTCGTGATGCTGGTGGTGTCGGCAGCGGTGGGTTTTCTGCTGTGGTACACGGTGTCGCGCAGCGCGCAGGAGATCCAGCCGCTGGTGCCGGCACTGCAAAGCTGGTGGATGAAGATCCACGTACCGGCCAATTTCATCGGGTACGGCACGTTCGCGCTGTCGGCCATGGTGGGCGCGGCTTATCTGCTGAAGGAGCGCGGCGTGCTCGCCGATCGCCTTCCGTCGCTCGAAGTGCTGGACGACGTGATGTACAAGGCCATCACCGTCGGGTTTGCGTTCTTCACCATCGCCACGATTCTCGGTGCGCTGTGGGCGGCTGACGCCTGGGGCGGCTACTGGAGCTGGGATCCGAAGGAAACCTGGGCGCTGATCGTTTGGCTGAACTACGCGGCGTGGCTGCACATGCGCCTGATGAAGGGCCTGCGTGGCCGCATGGCGGCCTGGTGGGCGCTGATTGGCCTGTTGGTGACGACGTTCGCCTTCCTGGGCGTGAACATGTTCCTCTCAGGCCTGCACAGCTACGGCGAGCTGTAAGCCGTCAGTCACAAAAAAATCTCGGCGGACTGGAATAAAGACGCGCCTAGCGTGTTTACTGCTCAGTGAGGGCGCGATCGGCGCGCCCCTCCATCCCAGGAGAACAAGATGAGCCAGTCCGCAGCTTCCCAGAAGTTGTTCAATCCGCGCGCCGCATTGGCCGGCGCCGCGCTGCTTGCCGCATTCGGTTTGGCAGGCTGCAGCGGCATGGGTATGGGCATGGGCGGGTCGTCCACGCCATCGGCCGTCAAGGTGACCAACGGCACGCTTACGGATCAGCACGGCATGGCGCTCTACACGTTCGACCGTGACGCCACGGCCGGCAAGAGTGCCTGCAACGGCAAGTGCGCCGAGAACTGGCCGCCGCTGGCTGCCAATGACGCCGACAAGCCGTCCGGCGATTACACCATCATCACGCGCGACGACGGCAAGAAGCAGTGGGCCTATCGCGGCAAGCCGCTCTACCTCTGGACCAAGGACAAGATGCCCGGTGATCAGACCGGAGACGGCTTCATGAACGTTTGGCACATCGCCAAGCCGTAAGCCCCCCCGCCTTCGCTCTCGCCCACATGTCCGACCTGGCCAGCCGGCTGATTGCGCTCACGCCACGCCTGCGCCGACACGCGCGCGGCCTGATGCGGGATGCCAGCCGTGCCGATGATCTTGTCCAGGACACGCTGGAACGCGCCTGGCGTTATCGCTGGCGGTTCCAGCTGCGGCCCAGGCTTGGGCCGATCGGGCAGATTGGCGCAAAGGGCGAGGGCGACGGGTTGTTTGCCTGGCTGCTCACCATCATGCATCGGCTGCACCTGAACGCCGTGCGCCGGCCGGATCGGATCGAGCTGAGCGACTCACCTCCCGAGATCCCCGTCGACGACGACCCCGGTTTGCGCCGCGACTTGCTGCGTGCGCTGGCGACGCTGCCCGAAGACCAGCGGGCGGTACTGCTGCTCGTCGGTCTGGAGCAGTTCGCCTACAAGGAAGCCGCCGACGTGCTGGGCGTGCCGGTGGGCACGGTGATGTCGCGGCTGTCGCGGGCGCGTGAGCGGATGCGCGTGGCGCTGGATGGCTCGCCCGCCGCGTCCCGTGCAACGGCGGTGTCTGGCGACGGGAGCAGCGCAGCGCTGCACCGCGTGAAGTGAGGCTCGCCATGTCCTCCAATTCCATTCATATCGACGAACTTCACGCCTATGCTGACGGCCGCTTGCCCGCGGCACGGCGCGCCGTCGTGGAGGCTTATCTTGCTGCGCACCCGCACGCAGCCGCCGAGGTCGCGGGCTGGCGCAGGACGGACGCGCAATTGCACCACGCGCTCGATCCGCTGCTCAACGAACCGGTGCCGCAGCGCCGCATTCCGGCGGCAATCTTGGCGGCAGCACGTCGCCCGACGGCCGGCGGCTTTGGCGCGATGCGCGGCTGGAGTGTGGTGGCGCTGAGCGTCGCCTGCCTGGCCATCGGCTCAGGTGCCGGTTGGCTCGGCCGAGGTGCCGTCGAGCGCACCATGCCCATGCAACGTTTCGCGAACGATGCACTCGTATCGCACGTCGTCTTTTCTCCCGAGTCCAAACACATGGTGGAGGTGCCGGCTGGCGAAGAGGCGCATCTCGTCACATGGTTGTCGCGGCGGCTTGATGCGCAGTTGCGTATTCCAGACCTGACGTCGCTCGGCTACCGGCTCATCGGGGGGCGCCAGACGGTCGTGGCGGATGCGCCGACGGCCATGCTGATGTACGAGGGGCCGGGCGGCACGCGGATCTCCGTGCAGTTGCGGCGCATGCCGAACAATCGCGATACCGGCTTCCGGCTTGAGACGCTCGCGCCCGACAACCGCGTGCTGCAGGCGATTCATCCTGCGGTGGATCACCCGCCACCGATGGCGTTCTATTGGGCGGATCGCGGTCTGGGGTTTGCGGTCGCCGGCCCGCTGGCGCGGACGCAGTTGCTGGAGGTGGCCCAGATGGTCTATCGGCAGTACAGCGAATTCACCGGGCCTGCGCCCCGCAAGGAATAGCACTAACTTTTTTTCCCGCACGCTGTCAGGTTGGCGGCGCGGGCACGACCAACGCACATGGGACAGCGCTCCCGCACAACGAGGACCACGAATCATGTTGATCAAGACTGACCGCTGGCTGCGTGGCGACGACATCCCCGCCAGCGAGATCACGCCGCAGCACATCTTCGAGCAGCGCCGTCGCTTTTTGGCCGCTGCCGCCATGGGCGCTGCCGGCGCAACGCTGGCGCCGTGGGCCTCACGCGAGGCCTTTGCCGCCAACCCGTCGCTGGCCAAGCTGGCCGGCAAGCCGAATCCGGCGTACACAACCGTGGAGAAAGCGACCCCGTACGACCAGGTCACCACGTACAACAACTTTTACGAGTTCGGCACCGACAAAGCCGACCCGGCGCGCTATGCCGGCACGCTGCGCCCGCACCCCTGGCAAGTCAGCGTGGAGGGCTTGGTGAAGACGCCCAGAACTTACGATCTGGACGACCTGATGAAGCTCGCGCCGATGGAAGAGCGCGTCTACCGCCTGCGTTGCGTCGAGGGCTGGTCGATGGTGATTCCGTGGGTGGGCTTTCCGCTGGCCGAGCTGATCAAGCGGGTGGAGCCCCAGGGCAGCGCCAAGTACATCCAATTCATCTCGCTGGCCGACAAGCGCCAGATGCCCGGCATCAGCAGCCCCGTGCTGGAGTGGCCGTACAGCGAAGGCCTGCGCCTGGACGAGGCGATGCATCCCTTGGCGCTCCTCACCTTCGGGCTCTACGGCCAGGTGCTGCCGAATCAGAACGGTGCGCCCGTGCGCGTGATCGTGCCGTGGAAGTACGGCTTCAAGAGCGCCAAGTCCATCGTCAAGATCCGGTTTGTCGACAAGCAGCCGCCGACGAGTTGGAACATTGCTGCGGCCAACGAATATGGCTTCTATTCCAATGTGAACCCGACCGTGGACCACCCGCGATGGAGCCAGGCCACCGAGCGCCGCATCGGCGAAGACAAGGGCGGCTTTGGCGGCCTCTTCGCACCCAAGCGCAAGACGCTGATGTTCAACGGCTATGAGCAGGTCGCGCCGCTGTACGCGGGTATGGACCTGCGCAAGAACTTCTGAGGCCGACATGACACTGCTGCCGCCGATGTTGCCGTCCAAGCAGTTGCGTGTGGTGAAGGCGATCGCGTGGGTGGTCGCGCTCGTGCCCTTCCTGCGCATCGTCTTCCTGGGCGCGACGGACCAGTTCGGGCCGAACCCGCTGGAGTTCGTCACGCGCTCGACCGGCACATGGACGCTGGTGCTGCTGTGCTGCACGCTGGCCATCACGCCGCTGCGCCGCATCACGAGCATGAACTGGCTGATCCGGCTTCGCCGCATGCTCGGGCTGTACACGTTCTTTTACGGATCAATCCATTTCCTGATCTGGTTGCTGGTCGATCGCGGGCTCGACCCAGCGTCGATGCTCAAGGACATCGTCAAGCGGCCCTTCATTACCGTGGGCTTTGCGGCGTTCGTGCTGATGATTCCCCTGGCCGCCACGTCGACCAACGCGATGGTGCGCAGGCTTGGCGGCAAGCGTTGGCAGTGGCTGCACCGGCTTGTCTATGTGACCGGCGTGCTCGGCATCTTGCACTACTGGTGGCACAAGGCCGGCAAGCACGACTTTGCCGAGGTGTCGATCTACGCCGCGGTGATGGCCGTGCTGTTGGGGCTGCGGGTGTGGTGGGCTTGGCGCTCGCCACGCAGTGCGATGGCCGGAGGCGCGATGCCGGCGCGCGATTGACACTGGTCGCGCCCATGAAAAAAGCCGACGTTTGCGCGTCGGCTTTTTCTTTGCGATGCAGGCTTACGCCGGGAACAGGTGCTCGCCGCGGATCAGGTCTTCAAAGCACTCGCGCTCGCGTGCGAGGTGCATCTTGTCGCCGTCGACGATGACTTCGGCGGCGCGATTGCGTGTGTTGTAGTTGGAACTCATCGTGAAGCCGTACGCGCCGGCTGACAGGATCGCCAGCACGTCGCCGGGCTGCACCGCCAGCGAACGGTCGCGGCCGAGCCAGTCCCCGGATTCGCACACCGGGCCCACGACGTCGTAGACCACCGGCGCGCTCTGGCCTTCGCGCACCGGCACGATGTGGTGATACGCCTCGTACATCGCGGGGCGGGCGAGATCATTCATGGCCGCATCGACGATGCAGAAGTTTTTGCTCGCGCCTGGCTTGAGGTATTCGACGCGCGTGAGCAGCAGGCCCGCGTTGCCGACCAACGAGCGGCCCGGCTCGAACAGCACGGTGCGATCGCCAAAGCCGCGCTGCTCGACGCGGTCCAACAGCGTGCGCGCGAAGGCTGTGATGTCCGGCGGCGTCTCGTCTGTGTAAGTGATGCCTAGGCCACCGCCCACATCAATGTGTGCGAGGCGAATGCCCTCGGTGTCGAGCTGCGTCACCACGTCGAGCACCTTGTCCAGCGCATCCAAATACGGCGACACCTCGGTGATCTGCGAGCCGATATGGCAGTCGATGCCGACCACGCGCAGGTTCGGCATCGCAGCCGCCGCGCGGTAGGTCGGCAGCACTTCGTCAAACGCCACGCCGAACTTGTTGCCCTTCAGGCCCGTCGAGATGTACGGGTGCGTCTTGGCGTCGACGTCCGGGTTGATGCGCAGCGACACGGGCGCGACCTTGCCCATCGAGGCGGCCACGTCGTTCAGGCGGTGCAGCTCGGGAATCGACTCCACGTTGAAGCACGCCACGCCGACCTCCAGCGCGAAGCGCATTTCGTCTGCGCTCTTGCCTACGCCCGAGAACACCACCTTCGCGGCCGGCGCACCGGCGGCCAGCACGCGCTTGAGTTCTCCGGCGGACACAATGTCAAAGCCTGCGCCAAGCTGCGCGAACACCTGCAGCACGGCCAGGTTCGAGTTGGCTTTCATGGCGTACTGCACATGCGCGTTGCGACCTTCGCATGCGGCGGCGTAGGCCCGATAGTTGGCCGTGAGCGCGGCGCGCGAGTACACGTAGGTGGGCGTGCCGAACTGCGCGGCAATCGCGTCCAGCGCGACGCCTTCGATCATCAGCGCGCCTTCCTGGCGGATCAGGGACTCGGACATGAGTGGGAACATTCTGGGCGCAGCCCTGGATAGGGCGACGCCGGTTGAGCAAAAAAGACGGGATCAGCGGTTCGCGGGTACCGCGCTGGCGGCATCGGCGGCTGCGGGTTTTGCGCCCGGCACCGGGGGCTGCGGCACGGCGTTCGGGCCGGCGATGCCAGGGTCGGTGGTTTGCGGCGCGGTTGGCGCCGGCGGCACCTTGGGCATGTACAGCGGCCCGCGAATCCCGCAGCCGGAAAGGCCTGCGACCGTCAGGGTCAGGCCGACAGTGGCTACAATGGCGGCGGTTCGTATCATCGGATGATGGTGCAGAAAGGATGCCCCAGGGGTCAGGCCCTTGCGGCGATCGGAGTCATATGGGACGAGGCGCCTGCTGGTCAGGACGGGCCGGAAAGGGCCGCCACGCAACGTCCGCGCAAGATTTTGGAGTGTAGCATGCCCCCCCTGAGCGAATCGGAGTTCCTGGCGCTGGCTGAAGCGGAACTCACCCGCATCGAAAGCATTGTCGAAACGGCTGCAGAGGAGGCCGATGCCGACATCGAGATCAACCGTACCGGCAACGTGCTCACGCTTGAATTCGACGATGGCTCCAAGATCATCATCAACAGCCAGGCGCCGATGCAGGAACTGTGGGTGGCTGCGCGTGCCGGCGGTTTCCACTTCCGCCGTGGTGACGACGGCCGCTGGGTCGACACGCGCAGCAAGGAAGAGCTGTACGTCGCGCTGTCACGCTATGTCAGCCAGCAAAGCGATGTGGATGTGACATTGGCCGCCGGTTGAGCGCAACGTTCTTGTCAGATGCCAAAAGAAAAGCCGCCCCGAAGGGCGGCTTTTTCGTGGGCGCGAAGTTCAGTTGCCGCGGAACATGTCGAGAATCTTCTGCTTCTCCTGTTCCTGCGTCGGTGCCAGGTTGACGCCAGGCTGCGGTTGGTCGCCGGCCGGTGCGGATGCTCCCGGCATGGCATCGCCCAGGCCCACCGAAGCCACGCCCTGACCGTTGGCGTATTCCTCGTAGGCCCAGTCGCCGGCCATCTGCACGACGCCTTCGGGCGGCTGACGCTCGGTCTGCGGTTCACCCTTGAGCGCGTAGCTCATGTAGTTGATCCAGATCGGCAAGGCCAGGCCACCACCGGTTTCGCGATCGCCCAGGCTGCGCGGGTTGTCGTAGCCCATCCAGGCCACGCCGACCACCTTGGGCGTGTAGCCGCAGAACCAGGCGTCGAACGAGTCGTTGGTGGTGCCGGTCTTGCCGGCCATGTCGTTGCGGCCCAGCTTGACCTTGGCCTGGTAGCCCGTGCCGCCAGACACAACGCTGCGCAGCAGCGAATCCATGATGAAGTCGTTGCGCGGGTCGATCACGCGCACAGCGTCCTTGCCGGCGGTCATTGGATGGCTCTGCTGCACGACCGTGCCGCGCGCATCCACCACGCGGTCGATGATGTACGGGTTCACGCGGTAGCCGCCGTTGGCGAACACCGAGTAGCCGCTCGCCATCTGCAGCATCGTCACCGAGCCTGCGCCCAACGCCATCGGCAGGTAGGCCGGGTGCCGATCGGCGTCGAACCCGAAGCGCGTGATGTACTGCTGCGCGTACTGCGTACCGATCGCCCGCAGGATGCGCACCGACACGAGGTTCTTCGACTTCTGCAGCGCGCGGCGCATCGTCATCGGGCCGTCGTAGCCGCCGCCGTAGTTCTTCGGCTCCCACACTTGGCCACCGGTGTCGCCGGTCGGGATGGAGAGCGGCGCGTCGTTGATGACCGTGGACGGCGAGAAGCCCTTGTCCACCGCCGCCGAATAGATGAACGGCTTGAAGCTCGAACCCGGCTGGCGCCAGGCCTGCGTGACGTGGTTGAACTTGCTGCGGTTGAAATCGAAGCCGCCGACCATCGAATAGATCGCGCCCGTCTGCGGGTCAAGGGAGATGAAGCCCGAGGCGACTTCCGGCAACTGGGTGATCGACCACTTCTGCGTCTTCGTGTCCTGAATCACACGGATCACCGCACCCGGGCGCAGCTTGATCTTCGGCTGCGCGTTGTTCGACAGCGCGGCTTGCGCAAAGCGCAGGCCGTCGCCCGCCAGGTCGATCGTCTCACCGGTCAGCATCGTCGCGCGCACCAGCTTGGGCGTCACGCTCACCACCACGGCCGATTGCAGATCGTCGCTGTTCGGATGTTCGAGCAGGGCGTCGTCGATGGCCTGTTCGCGCTCCTCGGCATCGGAGGGCAGATCGATGAATGCTTCCGGGCCGCGATAGCCATGACGGCGCTCGTAGTCGAGAATGCCGCGGCGCACGGATTGATACGCGACGTCCTGGTCGGCCTTGCGCAGCGTTGTGTAGACATTCAGGCCGCGCGTGTACGTTTCTTCACGGTATTGCGCGTACATGAGCTGACGCACCATTTCGGCGACGTACTCGGCGTGCACGTCAAACTCATGGCCTTCGCCGCGCACCGGCAGTTGCTCGTTGATGGCCTGGGTGTACTGCTCCGGCGTGATGTAGTGCAGGTCGCGCATGCGCTGCAGGATGTATTCCTGACGCACCTTGGCGCGCTTCGGGTTCACCACCGGGTTGTACGCCGACGGCGCCTTGGGCAGGCCGGCTAGCATGGCCGCTTCGGCCAGGGTGATGTCCTTGATGTTCTTGCCGAAGTAGATCTGCTCGGCGCTGGCAAAGCCGTACGCGCGCTGACCCAGGTAAATCTGGTTCATGTACAGCTCGAGGATCTGATCCTTTGTCAGGCTCGCCTCGATCTTGTACGAGAGCAGCATCTCGTAGATCTTGCGCGTGTACGTTTTCTCGCTCGACAGGAAGAAGTTGCGCGCCACCTGCATCGTGATGGTCGACGCGCCTTGCGACAGACCGCCGTGCAGGTTCGCCAGGCCCGCGCGCAGCACGCCGATGAAGTCGACACCGCCGTGCTCGTAGAAGCGGTCATCCTCGATGGCCAGCACCGCGCGCTTCATCACCTCGGGCATCTGCGTGATCGGCACGAAGCTGCGGCGCTCCTCCCCGAATTCCCCGATGAGGACGTTGTCGGCGGTGTACACGCGCAGCGGAATCTTCGGGCGGTAATCGGTGATCGCGTCGAGCGACGGGAGGTTGGGCGCGGCGACGAGCAGGGCATAGCCCAGCAGCAGCGCTCCGACGACCCCCATGGCAACGAACAGGCCGAGCATCCAGAGAAGCAGTCGCACCCACAACGGGCGGCG
Source organism: Ralstonia sp. 22086 (assembly GCF_052045975.1). Classification (NCBI taxonomy): domain Bacteria; kingdom Pseudomonadati; phylum Pseudomonadota; class Betaproteobacteria; order Burkholderiales; family Burkholderiaceae; genus Ralstonia; species Ralstonia sp. 22086. Next base: position 67,564 of record NZ_JBQEPZ010000006.1, read on the forward strand.
GGCTTTGGGCGGCTTGGGCGAAGCTGGGGTGGTTTGGGCAGTAGCCATTACAGGTGGGCACCGGGGGTGTCAGTCAGCGTGGCGGCGATTATATCGTCGAGGCTTCAAGGGTCTGACGGCATCGGACGTAACAGCACGTAACCAGTGTCACCTCAGCGCACGAGACTGCACTTGTGCGCCGCGTCATGCTCACTGGGCGCGCGAATTGTGCGCCCGCCGTACCTTGATTCAAGACGGCTAAGAATCAGCCGATAGAAGTAGACGGAGCGGAAATCAAGTCAGACGAAAGGGGTATCCCCCGACCGTGGGGTTTTGACAACGCTTTCCGAAGGGCGTGGCGCGAAATGCATCGCGGTCTGCCTGAGCGTTTGCCTGTTCTAAAGGATTTTGTGAGAATCCAGCAGCAAATCTAAGCAGGCTATGGCGCACGTTGGATTTGCGACGGGCGCCAGGGTTCAAAAAACTATAAACGGTGGGGTGTCTCTGTGCGACGGGGTTTGTTGTCCGGCCTGCTGCGCCGCAATATCGTCGGGATAGATATCGGGTCTTCCAGCGTCAAGGTGGTGGAGTTGTCCGCCAACGGCAAGCAGGGAGATTTCCGTCTCGAAAAATGCGCCAGCGAGCTGATTGAACGCAGTGCCGTCGCCGACGGCAATCTGGTGAATATCGATGCGGTGGGCAATGCGCTCAAGCGTGCCATCGCCAAGGCAGGCATTCGCGGCAAGGAAGCCGTGCTTGCCATTCCCGCAAGCCTGACGGAATCGCAAACCGTCAGCCTGCCCGACAACCTGACCGAAGACGAGCTTTTCGTGCAGGTCGAGAGCGAAGCCAATCGGCTGTTTCCGCCCTCGCAGAACGTCAATTTCGACTATGTCGTGATCGGCCCGTCCGAAACCGAAGGCGGGATCGGCGTGCGTGTCACGGCAACGGTTTCCGAGCGCGTGACCGAGCGCGTGACCGCCGCCGAGATGGCCGGTCTGAAAGCGATCGTCATGGATGTGGAAGAGAACGCCATCCAGCGCGCCATGACGCACATGCTGGCCGTCAAGCCGGACGCCACCGAAACCGAGACGCGCGACATGCCCGTCGTGGCGATGTTCCACCTGGGCGGGGCGCGCTCGCACGCACTGTTCTACCAAGGCTGGAAGGAGTTGTATGACCAGCCGATGTCCGGCTCGGGCGACCAGCTCACGCAAAGCATCTCGCGTCTGTTCTCACTCGATCTGCTCAAGGCCGAGGTGAAGAAGCGCAAGAACACGTTGCCCGACGAATACCGTAGCCAGCTGCTCAAGCCCTCGCTCGAGACGCTGGCCATGGAAGTGGGGCAGGCGATCCAGAATTTCCTGTCGACTTCGAGCGTCGGCCGCGTGGACGAGATCGTGCTCTCGGGCGGTCACGCATCGTTGCTGGGCGTGCAGACCGCGATCCAGCAACAGACGCAGATCAATACGACGCTGGCCAATCCGTTCGCCAACATGGGCGCGGCCAAGAACGTCAACGCGCGCTATCTGCAGCGCGATCTGCCGGCCTACATCGTCAGCGCGGGCCTTGCCCTGCGCGGGCTGCAATAAGGAGCTGACGATGGCCAATGAAAGCGCGAATGCCGTGAATGCGCTACCGAACGTCAATCTGCTGCCGTATCACGCAGAGCGACGTGCCGGTAAGCGCAAGAAAGTCTTCATGAGCCTGGGCGGCGCTGCCGTTGCGGGCGCAGTGGTGGTGTTCCTGGGCGGCATGGTGATCGATCACCAGACCGAAGAAGCGCAACGCATCAACGACATCCTCACGCAGAAGAACGCGGAGATGGACAAGCAGATCGCCGAGGTCAACACCCTCAAGAAGGACATCGACGACCTGCTGCAACGTCAGCAAGCGGTGGAAAGCCTGCAGAACCAACGCAACCGCCCGGTGCAGTTGCTCGAAGAACTGGTGCGCCAGGTGCCGGACGGCATCTATCTCACCTCGCTCAAGCAGGATGGCGAGCGTTACACCGTATCGGGTGTGGCCCAGTCCAACGAACGCGTGTCGGACCTGCTGCGCAACCTGGGTGCGGTGCCCTGGCTGGATCACGCCGAGCTGGGTGAATCGGTGGCCACCACCATGACCAACAACCTGAAGGAACAGCGCCGTCTGTTCAACTTCACGATCCGCTTCCAATGGAAGGCCGAGCCGGCAGCGCCGGCCAAGCCGGGTGCGGCCACGGCGAGGAAATAACCATGGCGCTCTCGACCGAAATTTCGCTGGAAGACCTGGTCAGCCAGTTCCGTGGCCTGAACCTGAATGAGCCGGAAACGTGGCCGATGGCGCCGCGCATCCTGTTCATGATTCTGTCCGCCGTGCTGGTGATCGGACTGGGTTGGCAGTTCTATTGGAGCGGCAAGTTTGACGAGCGGGACGCCAAGCGCACCGAGCAGAACAACCTCAAGTCGGCATACCAGAGCAAGCTCGCGCAGGTGGTGAACCTCGAAGCGCTGCGCAAGCAGAAGGCCGAGGTGGAGCAGCGTGTCGCGAAGCTCGAGCTGCAATTGCCCAACAAGACCGAAATGGATGCGCTGCTGGCCGACGTCAACCATGCCGGTATCGCGCGTGGCCTGACTTTCGACCTGTTCCGTCCCGCTGCCGCCGTACTCAAGCCTTACTACGCCGAGATCCCGGTGGCCGTGAAGGTGAATGGCCGCTATCACGACATGGCGCTGTTCGCTGCAGACGTGGCGGCGCTGTCACGCATCGTCACGCTGCAGAACATCTCGCTGACGGGTACCAAGGATGGCGGCATGGTGATGGAAACCCGCGCTGAAGCCTACCGGGCGCTTGACGCCGACGAGCAGGCGGCTCAGCGCAAGGCGAATGCCGCCGCCAAGGGAGGCGCCAAATGAGGGGCCGCACCATGAGCCGTCGCCGCATGTCGCACGTTCTGCGTCTGTCGCCCCTGTGCCTGGCCGTCGTGCTGACGGCCTGCGGCGCGAGCGAAGACGATGAATTGCAGCAATGGATGCAGCAAGCGCGCCAGAGCGTCAGTACGACCGTGCCGCCGCTGCCCGAGCCCAAGCCTTACGCGCCGCGCGAATACACGACCACCAAGCAGACTGATCCGTTCAGCGTGCAGAAGGTGGCAGAACTCTCGCGCGCGCAGAACGAATCGCCGGAACCGAATCGCCGTCGCGAGCCGCTGGAAGACTATCCGCTGGAAGCCTTCAAGCTGGTCGGGACGATGAAGCGCAATGGCGAGACGGAAGCCGTCCTGTCTGTCGGGGACAAGACGCAGCATGTGCATGTGGGGCAGTACATCGGACAAAACTATGGTCGCATCGTCCGCATCGGAGACCAGGAACTCACCCTGCGTGAGCTGGTGCGCGAAGGCACGACCGAATGGAAAGAAAAAATGACGACCCTGAAAGTTCAGGAGAGCGCGCAATGACGATGCGTCTTGTGAAGGGCGGCCTGTCGCAGGCAACCCGAGTGGCCCGGGGGGGCGCGGTGGCATGGCTTTCGCTGTGCCTGTTCATGATGGCCGGTCAGGCTGTCGCTCAGCAGGCAGCGCCTGCGGCGGCAGTCTCCGGCAACACGATCGAAAAGGTGGAGCAGGCTTCGGCCGGTGAATCCACTGTGGTGACGGTCACGCTCAAGAACGCGCCGACCCAAAAGCCGGTGGAGTTCAGCACGCAGCAGCCCGCGCGCATCGCCATCGACTTCTTCGGGGCGACCTTTGCGCAAGGCCGAGCCAACTACCAATACGGCGGCAAGCTGCTGCGTTCGGCGAACGTCGTGCAGATCGGCGATCGCACCCGCGTCGTGCTCGATTTGTCGCGTCAGACGCAGTACAAGTCCGAAGTGCGCGGTAACCAGTACGTACTGACGCTGGAAGCCGCACCGGTGGCAGCGGCTGTCTCGGCGCCGACCTTCTCGGCTCCGACACCCGCTGCAGGTGCTGAGCGTCCGGCCGTGCGCAACGTTGATTTCCGCCGCGGCGAGGACCTCGCCGGCCGCGTGGTGGTCGATTTGTCGACTGCCAACTCGGCGATCAACATCGCGCAGCAAGGCCAGAACCTCGTGGTCGACTTCGTCGGTGCGACGCTTCCGCAGTCGCTGCGTCGCCGCTATGACGTGAGCGATTTCGGTACGCCCGTGCAGGCCATGCGGGCCACCGACAACGGCACTGGCGCACGCCTGATCATCGAGCCGCGTGGCAACTGGCAGTACAGCTCGTACCAGACCGACACGCAGTTCGTCGTGGAAGTGCGCCCTACCAAGGAAGACCCGAACAAGCTGATTTCCGGCCCGGGTTACCGTGGCGAGCGCCTGTCGCTGAACTTCCAGAACATCGATGTGCGTTCGTTGCTGCAAGTCTTCGCCGACTTCACGAACCTCAACATCGTGACCAGCGACAGCGTGACGGGCACCCTTTCGCTGCGTCTGAAGGATGTGCCTTGGGATCAGGCACTGCAGATCGTGCTGGATTCGAAGGGCTTGGCGTCGCGCCGCAACGGCAACGTGCTGTGGGTTGCCCCGCGCGGTGAGCTGGCCACGAAGGAGAAGGCTGAGCTTGAGTCGCAGCAGCAAGTGACCGAGCTGGAGCCGTTGCGCAGCCAGGTGTTCCGCCTGAACTACCAAAGCGCCGGGGACGTGCGCAACATGCTGCTGGGTACCGGGGCGGCAGGTGGTGCGGCTGGTGCTGCTGGTGGCGCCGCGACTTCACGGATTCTGTCCAAGCGAGGCTCGCTCACGGCGGATACGCGTACGAATCAGCTGTTCGTCTCCGATATTCCGAGCAAGCTCGAAGAGGTGCAGGCCTTCCTCCAGAAAATCGACATCCCTGTTCGCCAGGTGATGATCGAGGCGCGCATCGTTGAGGCTGACGACACGTTCAGTCGCAACCTGGGTGCCAAACTGGGCTTCGCGTCAAAGACGAATGGCGCGGGTTACGGCAACACCTACACCAACGTGGTGTCGCCTGTGACCAAAGACGCTACGTGGGACAACAGCCCGGCGCTCAGCTTTCCCGCCAACGGCATTAATGGTGTGAACGCAGCCAGCGTTGCCGTGAGCCTGTTCAACGCCGGTGCTGGCCGTTTCCTGGCCCTGGAGCTGTCCGCGCTGGAAGCTGACGGCCGCGGCAAGATCGTCTCCAGCCCGCGCGTGGTCACTGCCGACAACATCAAGGCACTGATCGAGCAGGGTACTGAGATTCCGTACCAGCAGGCGACCTCTTCCGGCGCGACTTCGGTGTCGTTCAAGAAGGCCAACCTGAAGCTGGAAGTGACGCCCAAGATCACGCCCGACGGCAACATCTTCCTGGATGTGGACGTCAACAAGGACAGCGTGGGTATCCAAACGACCAACGGTTTTGCCATCGACACCAAGCACGTACAGACGCAGGTGCTGGTAGAGAACGGCGGCACGGTCGTGATCGGCGGTATCTACACGCAGAACGAGCGGACCGACATCAACAAGGTGCCGCTGCTGGGTGACATTCCGGTGCTGGGTAACCTGTTCAAGAGCACGAACAAGATCAACAACCGCACCGAGCTCCTCGTCTTCCTGACGCCGCGAGTGCTGTCCGATCAACTGTCACTGAAGTAATCGGCTGTAGTCTCGCGATCTGAAAGCCCGGCCTCCTGCGTGGAGCGCCGGGCTTTTTTGTGTCCTGCTGCCGGGTTTGTGCTGGATGGTGACCAAATGCCACTACAATCAAGCTCAAATTCCTGATTTCACGCGATTTTGTCTGTTTCCAACGTTTTTTTCGTCGGCTTGATGGGCGCGGGCAAGACCACGGTCGGCCGGGCGGTGGCGCGTCGGCTCGACCTGCCGTTCTTCGATTCCGACCATGAGATCGAAGCGCGCTGCGGCGTGCGTGTGCCGGTCATTTTCGAGCACGAGGGCGAAGTGGGCTTCCGTGATCGCGAAACCCACATGATCGACGAACTCACCTCGCGCGATGGCGTGGTCCTCGCCACCGGCGGCGGCGCCGTCCTCCGGCCCGAGAATCGCGCTTTCCTGCGCGAGCGAGGCACCGTGATCTACCTGCGCGCCAATCCGCATGACCTGTATCTGCGCACGCGTCACGACAAGAACCGGCCACTTCTGCAGACCGAGAACCCGCGTGCCAAGCTTGAAGAACTGCATGCGATCCGTGATCCGCTATACCGTGACGTGGCGCACTTTGTCATCGAAACGGGCAAGCCCACGGTGGCGCAGCTTGTTAATATGGTGCTGATGCAACTGGAGGTGGCCGGCATTGTGGCGCCGCCGGTGGGCACCTCCACCTCCTCGCAAGTCTCCCCTCAGTCATGATTACCGTTGATGTTGACCTTGGCGATCGCGCCTATCCGATCCATATCGGCTCTGGGCTACTTTCCAAGGCCGAGTTGTTTGCCCCCCACATTCGCGGCGCGCGTGCCGTGATCGTCACCAACGAGACCGTCGCTCCGCTCTATGCAGCCAAGGTCGAGGAGGCCATTCGTTCGCTCGGCAAGGCTGTCGACACCGTCGTGCTGCCCGATGGCGAATCGTTCAAGAAGTGGGACACGCTCAACCGCATCTTTGATGCGCTGTTGACGGCGGGCGCAGACCGCAAGACCACGCTGATCGCGCTGGGCGGCGGCGTGATCGGCGACATGACCGGCTTTGCCGCTGCCTGCTACATGCGCGGCGTGCCCTTCATCCAGGTGCCGACGACGCTGCTGTCGCAGGTCGATTCCTCGGTGGGCGGCAAAACGGGCATCAACCACCCGCTGGGCAAGAACATGATCGGCGCGTTCCACCAGCCGCAGGCGGTGCTGGCCGATATCGATACGCTGCGCACCTTGCCCGCGCGTGAACTGGCTGCCGGCATGGCCGAGGTCATCAAGCACGGCGCAATTGCCGATGCCGATTACTTCGCCTGGATCGAGCAGAACATCAAGGGCCTCAACGATTGCGATACCGACCTGATGGCCGAAGCCGTGCAGGGCTCGGTCCGTATCAAGGCGGCTGTCGTGGCGCAGGACGAACGCGAGACCGGGCTGCGAGCCACCCTCAACTTCGGCCATACCTTCGGCCACGCCATCGAGGCCGGCCTGGGCTACGGCGAATGGCTGCACGGCGAGGCCGTCGGCTGCGGCATGGTGATGGCGGCGGACTTGTCGCATCGCCTGGGCTTTATCGACATCGATACGCGCAACCGAATCACCGCGCTCACGCGTGCGGCCGACCTGCCGACGGTGGCGCCGGACCTGGGCGTCGATCGGTTCATCGAGCTGATGCGCGTCGACAAGAAAGCCGAAGCGGGCGAGATCAAGTTCGTGTTGCTGCGCAAGCTGGGCCAGGCGTTTGTGACCACGGTGCCCGATGCCGACTTGCGCGCCACCTTGCAGCACGCCGTGCTGCGACCACCGACCGAAGCGCCCGTCGCCTGAGACAAGATGAGATGGCCTGATGAACGACCGATTTGATTTGCCGTCCGCCCCGTTCGATCTCGAAGGCCATCTCGCCCCCTACGCCGCGCATTCTGCGCAGACGCGCGGCCGCGTCCACGCCGAGCCGCCATCCACGTCGCGCACAGAGTTCCAGCGCGACCGCGATCGCATCATCCACAGCACCGCGTTCCGCCGGCTTGAATACAAGACGCAGGTCTTTGTGAATCACGAAGGCGATCTGTTCCGGACCAGGCTCACACACAGCCTGGAGGTCGCGCAGATTGGCCGGTCGATTGCGCGCAGCCTGCGTCTGAACGAAGACCTGGTCGAAGCGGTTTCGCTGGCACACGACCTGGGCCACACGCCCTTCGGCCACGCTGGCCAGGACGCGCTCAACGATTGCATGAAGCCGTATGGCGGCTTCGAACACAACCTGCAGAGCTTGTTGGTCGTCGATCGGCTGGAAGAGCGCTACGGTGGTTTCGATGGCTTGAACCTGACGTTCGAAACGCGCGAGGGCATTCTCAAACATTGCTCGCGAAATAACGCGGCCACGCTAGGTGACCTGGGCCGGCGCTTTCTCGAAGGGCAACAGCCTTCTTTGGAAGCACAGCTGGCCAATCTTGCCGATGAGGTTGCATACAACAACCATGATATCGACGATGGCCTGCGCTCCGGCCTGATTACGCTAGAGCAACTCGAAGGCGTGCCGCTGTGGGCCATTCACCGGCGCGAAGCCGAGGCCGCGTTCCCGAATGTCAGCGGCCGGCGCCTGATCAACGAAACCATTCGCCGCATCATCAACGCGCTGATCGTCGATCTGATCGGCACCACGCGTGCCGGCATTGCCGACGTTGCGCCGCGATGTATCGACGATGTGCGCGCCGCGCCAGCGCTCGTCGCGTTCTCAGATCCGATGCGCGAAGAGGCGCGCGCGCTCAAGCGCTTCCTGTTCGATAACCTGTATCGGCATTACCTCGTGATGCGCATGGCCGCGAAGGCGCGCCGCATCATCGACGATCTGTTCTGCGTCTTCATGGACGACCCGCGCCTGCTGCCGCCGCAGTACCAAGCGAAAGCCACCCCCGAAGAGCAGCCGCGCTGGATTGCGCATTACATCGCTGGCATGACGGATCGCTACGCCATCAAGGAGCACCGCCGCATCTTTGCCGTGGATGCGGTTTGACTAACGGCAGTAACGGTCGAGCCGCTATCCGATCGCCTGGCTCCCAAGCGATCTGAAACCAGGTCAAAAGCAAACGCCCAAAAAAAATGCCCGGCCGCCCCAACGCATGCCGGGCCGAACGCGCCAACCACCGCCGACGAGCGCCCCCGCCGTCGACGGCCCCTGCGGCACGTCGGTAAAAGTCGATCAGGACAGTGTCAGTTCGCTGATCGTCCTCCCTTAAAAGCGATAACCCAGGCCGACGCCCAGCAGCCATGGGTCAACCTTGACCTTGCTGATGGTCTGGCCGGCCATCTTCACGTCGGCGCTGATCCAGGTCTTCTTCAGGTCGACGTTGAAGTAGAGGCGTTCGGTCAGGCGATAGTCGAAGCCGGCCTGCAGCGCGGGGCCGAAGCTGTTCTTGCTGAGGTCCAGCGAGCCAACGCCCGGCACCTGCAGATTCACATTCGAGATGCGCGTGTAGTTGATGCCCGCACCCACGTACGGCTTGAAGCGCGACTCGGGCGTGAAGTGGTATTGCATCGTCAGGATGGGGGGCAAGTGGCGGAAGCTGCCGATCTTGGTCGGGCCGCCCAGCGCGCTTTGCATGACCGTGACGTCCTGTTGTTGCGGGTAAGTCAGGATCAGCTCGGCCGCGAGGTGCGGCGTAAAGAAGTACGAGATGTCCAGCTCAGGCAGGACCTTGTTGTTGATCTGAATGGCATCAGCCGGAATGGCCAGTGCGGGCACCGCGTCGGATTTGTTGGCCGCTGTCAGGTTGACGGCGCGCAGACGCACCATCCAGTTGCCGGTGGCCGGCGCCAAATCCGTGCTCTGCGCAAAGGCGGTCTGGCTGAATCCGGCGGCAAGCATTCCGGCGGCAACAGCTACGGTGGCTAGGCGGTGAAAAGCCATGAATCGCTCCCTCTCTTGTCGTCTCGTGATGTGATGGGAGCCAGTCTCGCGGGGAAGTCGCTTGGCCGATTTGCTCGGGATCAAGTTCACCCCGTCGTCGATGACGCGTACGGCCGCCAATTTGACGGCACGCAAACTCTGCCGTCGCCCCTCGACGACAGTCGGGATGCAAGCGTTTGCCTGCCAAAAATTGGGGACAGGTTCGCCGGCTTCACGCTACGATGGCGCTTTTCGCCGCACTGTCTTTTTCCATGGCCCGCCTGCCTCGCCTCAGTCCCACCGATGTCCCTGTGCACGTGTTGCAGCGCGGCAACAATCGCCAGGTCGTTTTTCGCGGTGACGACGACTACGCGTTTTATCTCGATACGTTGCGCATGGCCGCGCGCGAGCACGACTTTGCCGTCCATGGCTTCTCACTGATGCCGAATCACGTCCACCTGGTGGGAACGCCCAAGGTGGCGGACAGCCTTTCGCGCACGCTGCAGGCGGTCGGGCGGCGCTATACGCGGTACTTCAACGCCGCGGCCGATCGCAGCGGAACGCTGTGGGAAGGGCGTTTCCGCTCGACCGTGCTGGACCCGGCCGAATGGGTGTTGCCGATGCTGCTGTATGTGGAGTCCAACGCCGTGCGCGCGGGTCTCGTCAGCACACCGGAAGACGACCGATGGAGCACGTATCGGCACCATGTGGGCATCCAATCCATCCCGTGGGTGAGTGACCACTATTGCTATTGGCGGCTTGGTAATACGCCTTTCGAGCGTCAATCTCGCTATCGAACGTTGTGGCATGAAGGTTTGGGCTCTGACCAGCTGGCGCAGATTCGCCAGCATGTGCACAGCGGTTGGCCACTTGGCAACGAGGCGTTTCTCGCGACACTGGCGCGCGCCGGAGGCCGCCGCGTTGCCCCATTGCCCAAAGGGCGACCGCCTCGCCAACCCGCAGAAGCGGTCGTGGAGGGCGGCGTGCGTACCGAATAGCGAGGTGGCGGCGCCGTCGTGCCCAGGTGCTTCGATGCGGACGAATTTAATCTGTCCCCAATAATAAACCCGCACTGTTGTCGTGCATTTATTAATTTACTCCGACCCCATTTAAAAACTTTTGCCTGTTACAGGCTGCTCTTTTATATTCGTTCCACCCCGCATTCATGGTGCGGCGCGCCATTGCTTGTCTGCCACCGCATCCGCACGATCGCGAGGGCCTTCCACGGTGCGCAGTACCGACAACCTCGGAAGATCGCCGTGGAACAACATTCCTTCCCCGCCGCACCGTCGGCCCAGGGTCTGTACGACCCGACCAATGAACATGACGCTTGCGGCGTCGGCTTTGTCGCTCACATCAAGGGCAAGAAGAGCCACGAGATCGTCCAGCAAGGCTTGCGCATCCTGCACAACCTCGACCACCGGGGCGCCGTCGGTGCCGATCCGCTGATGGGCGACGGCGCGGGCATCCTGCTGCAGATTCCCGACCAGTTCTTCCGCGAAGAGATGGCGAAGCAGGGCATCAACCTGCCGCCGGCCGGCGAATACGGCGTCGGCATGATCTTCCTGCCGAAGGAACACGCGTCGCGCCTGGCCTGCGAACAGGAACTTGAGCGCACCGTGCGCCTGGAAGGCCAGGTCGTGCTGGGCTGGCGCGATGTGCCGGTCGACAAGACCATGCCGATGTCGCCCACGGTGCAGAAGACCGAGCCGGTGATCCGCCAGATCTTCATCGGGCGCGGTCGCGACATCATGACCACCGATGCGCTGGAGCGGAAGCTGTACGTGATCCGCAAGACGGCAAGCCACGCGATCCAGGCGCTCAAGCTCAAGCACGGCAAGGAATATTTCGTGCCGTCGATGTCGGCGCGCACGATCGTCTACAAGGGCCTGCTGCTGTGCGAACAGGTCGGCCGCTACTACCAGGACCTGGCAGACCCGCGCACGGTGTCGGCGCTGGCGCTGGTGCACCAGCGTTTTTCGACCAACACGTTCCCCGCATGGGAACTGGCGCACCCATACCGCATGGTTGCGCACAACGGCGAAATCAACACCGTCAAGGGCAACGTCAACTGGATCAACGCGCGTACGGGCGGCATCTCGTCGCCGGTGCTGGGCGATGATCTGCCCAAGCTGTGGCCGCTGATCTATCCGGGTCAATCCGATACGGCATCGTTCGACAACTGCCTCGAACTGCTGACGATGGCCGGCTACCCGCTGGCCCAGGCGATGATGATGATGATTCCGGAAGCGTGGGAACAGCACACGCTGATGGACGACAACCGTCGCGCCTTCTACGAATACCACGCCGCGATGATGGAGCCGTGGGACGGCCCCGCCGCCATCTGCTTTACCGACGGCCGCCAGATCGGCGCGACGCTCGACCGTAACGGCCTGCGTCCGGCGCGCTATTACGTCACCGACGACGACATGGTCGTGATGGCGTCCGAAGCGGGCGTGCTGCCGATTCCCGAGTCGCGCATCGTCAAGAAGTGGCGTCTGCAGCCGGGCAAGATGTTCCTGATCGACATGGAGCAGGGCCGCATCATCGACGACAAGGAACTCAAGGACAACCTGGCGAACGCCAAGCCGTACAAGAGCTGGATCGATGCCGTGCGCATCAAGCTCGACGAGCTGGACGCGAAGCCCGAAGACGTGGCCGCCGAAACCAAGCCGGCCGCGAAGCTGCTGGATCGTCAGCAGGCTTTCGCCTACACGCAGGAAGACGTCAAGTTCCTGATGACCCCGATGGCCGCCAACGGCGAAGAAGCCGCGGGCTCCATGGGCAACGACAGCCCGCTGGCCGTGCTGTCGTCCAAGAACAAGACGCTGTACAACTACTTCAAGCAACTGTTCGCGCAGGTCACGAACCCGCCGATCGACCCCATCCGCGAAAACGTGGTGATGTCGCTCGTCTCGTTCATCGGCCCGAAGCCGAACCTGCTGGAGCTGAACAACATCAACCCGCCGATGCGTCTTGAAGTGAGCCAGCCCGTGCTGGACTTCAAGGACATGGCGAAGATCCGCAACATCGAGCACTACACCGGCGGCAAGTTCATGGCTTACGAGCTGGACATCTGCTATCCGGTGGCGTGGGGCAAGGAAGGCATCGAAGCGCGCCTGGCCTCGCTGTGCGCAGAGGCCGTCGATGCGGTCAAGTCGGGCTACAACATCCTGATCGTGTCGGACCGCGCGGTCGACGAGAAGCAGGCCGCGATTCCGGCGCTGCTGGCCACGTCTGCCATCCACCATCACCTGGTGGACAAGGGCCTGCGCACGAGCACGGGGCTGGTCGTCGAAACGGGCTCGGCCCGCGAAGTGCACCACTTCGCCCTGCTTGCCGGCTATGGCGCAGAAGCCGTGCACCCGTATCTGGCGATGGAGACGCTGGCCGAATTGGCGCCGGGCCTGGGCCTGACCGCCGAGAAAGCCATCTACAACTTCACCAAGGCGATCGGCAAGGGCCTGCACAAGGTGATGTCCAAGATGGGCATCTCGACGTACATGTCGTACACCGGCGCGCAGATCTTCGAAGCGATCGGTCTGTCGCGTGAACTGGTCGACAAGTACTTCCAGGGCACCGCATCGAACGTCGGCGGCATTGGCATCTTCGAGGTGGCCGAGGAAGCGCTGCGCCTGCACCGCGACGCCTTTGGCGATGCGCCGGTGCTGGCCAACATGCTGGACGCCGGCGGCGAATACGCCTACCGCGTCCGCGGCGAAGAGCACATGTGGACGCCGGATTCGATCGCCAAGCTGCAACATGCGACGCGCGCGAATTCGTACCAGACGTACAAGGAATACGCGAACCTCATCAACGATCAGAGCAAGCGCCACATGACGCTGCGCGGTCTGTTCGAGTTCAAGGTGGACCCGGCGCGCGCGATTCCGCTGGAGGAAGTCGAGCCGGCCAAGGAAATCGTCAAGCGCTTTGCGACCGGCGCCATGTCGCTCGGTTCGATCAGCACGGAAGCGCACACCACGCTGGCCGTGGCGATGAACCGCATCGGCGGCAAGTCGAACACCGGCGAAGGCGGCGAAGATGAGCGCCGCTACCGCAACGAACTGCGCGGCATTCCCATCAAGCAGGGCACGAAGCTGTCGGACGTGATCGGCCGCGAAGTGGTCGAGCGCGATCTGGAACTGCAAGAAGGTGATTCGCTGCGCTCGAAGATCAAGCAGGTGGCGTCGGGCCGTTTTGGCGTGACGGCCGAGTACCTGGCCTCGGCTGATCAGATCCAGATCAAGATGGCGCAGGGTGCAAAGCCTGGTGAAGGCGGTCAGCTGCCCGGCCACAAGGTGACGGATTACATCGGCAAGTTGCGTTACGCAGTGCCGGGTGTTGGCCTGATCTCGCCGCCGCCGCACCACGACATTTACTCGATCGAAGATCTGGCACAGCTCATTCACGACCTGAAGAACGTGAACCCGCGTTCGGACGTGTCGGTCAAGCTGGTGTCGGAAGTGGGCGTCGGCACGGTGGCAGCAGGTGTCGCCAAGGCCAAGGCAGACCACGTGGTGATCGCCGGTCATGACGGCGGTACCGGTGCCTCGCCGTGGTCGTCGATCAAGCATGCCGGCACGCCGTGGGAGCTGGGTCTGGCCGAGACGCAGCAGACGCTGATGCTCAACGGCCTGCGCAACCGCATCCGCGTGCAAGCCGACGGCCAGATGAAGACCGGCCGCGACGTCGCGATCGGTGCGCTGCTGGGCGCGGACGAGTTCGGCTTCGCCACCGCACCGCTGGTGGTCGAGGGCTGCATCATGATGCGCAAGTGCCACCTGAACACCTGCCCGGTGGGCGTGGCGACGCAGGATCCGGTGCTGCGCAAGAAGTTCTCGGGCAAGCCCGAGCACGTGGTGAATTACTTCTTCTTCGTGGCCGAAGAAGTGCGCGAAATCATGGCGCAGTTGGGCATCCGCACGTTCAACGAACTGATCGGCCGCGCGGACCTGCTCGACACGAAGTCCGGCATCGAACACTGGAAGGCCCGCGGCCTGGACTTCGCGCGCATTTTCTATCAGCCGGCCAAGAAGGAAGGCGAGCCGTGCTACCAGGTCGATGTGCAAGACCACGGTCTCGATCGCGCGCTGGATCACCAGCTCATCGAGAAGGCCAAGGCTGCACTGGAAAAGGGTGAGCGCGTGTCGTTCATCCAGCCGGTGCGCAACGTCAACCGCACTGTCGGCGCGATGCTCTCGGGCGAAGTGGCCAAGCGCTACGGCCATGAAGGTTTGCCTGATGACTCGATCCACGTGCAGATGCAGGGCACGGCTGGCCAGTCGTTTGGCGCGTTCCTGGCGCATGGCGTGACGCTGGACCTGGTGGGCGACGGCAACGACTACGTGGGCAAGGGCCTGTCGGGCGGCCGCGTGATCGTGCGCCCGCCGCACGAGTTCCGCGGTGAGCCGACCAACAACATCATCGTCGGCAACACCGTGCTGTACGGCGCGCTAGCCGGTGAGGCGTTCTTCAACGGCGTGGCCGGCGAGCGCTTTGCGGTGCGCAATTCCGGGGCCACCACGGTGGTGGAAGGCACGGGCGATCACGGGTGCGAGTACATGACCGGCGGTACCGTCGTCGTGTTGGGTACCACCGGCCGTAACTTCGCGGCAGGCATGTCGGGCGGCGTTGCCTACGTCTATGACGAAGACGGCCTGTTCGACAAGCGCTGCAACACGGCGCAGGTCGCACTGGAATCCGTGCTTTCGGCAGCTGACCAGGAGAAGGCGCATACCCCGTCGACCTGGCACAAGGTGAACGGCGAGCGCGTGCTCGACGAGCAACTGCTCAAGGCGCTGGTGGAAAAGCACTTCCGCTACACCGGCTCCGAGCGTGCCAAGGAGCTGCTGGCCGACTGGAACAACGCCCGTCGCCGCTTCGTCAAGGTCTTCCCGACCGAGTACAAGCGCGCGCTGGCCGAGATGTACGAACGCGAACAGGAAGCCGGCCGCGAACAGATCGCAGCCTGATTTCCGTCGATTTGGCGAATGGTTGATCCGCGCGATTGGCCATTCGCCGCCACCGAATACAACGCAACCTCACAAGACAGGCTCGACTGCCTGGCTGGCGCGACTGTGCCGGCAGAGCAGCATCGGGTTAGGAAGGACACCATGGGCAAGGCGACCGGTTTTCTCGAATTTCCCCGCCAGAACGAGGCATACGAAGCGCCCGAAGCGCGCGTGAAGCATTACAAGGAGTTCGTGTTCGCGCTGGCGGACAACGAAGCCAAGATCCAGGGCGCGCGCTGCATGGATTGCGGCATTCCGTTCTGCAACAACGGCTGCCCCGTCAACAACATCATCCCGGACTTCAACGACCTGGTGTATCGCCAGGACTGGAAGACGGCGATTGAAGTGCTGCACTCGACCAACAACTTTCCCGAGTTCACGGGCCGTATCTGCCCGGCACCGTGCGAAGCGGCTTGCACGTTGGGCATCAACGAACTGCCGGTCGGCATCAAGTCGATCGAGCACGCCATCATCGACAAGGCGTGGAAAGAAGGCTGGGTCGCGCCGCAAGTGCCGAAGCACAAGACTGGCAAGACCGTGGCCGTGGTCGGCTCCGGCCCTGCAGGCATGGCTGCAGCGCAGCAACTGGCGCGCGCCGGTCACGATGTGACGCTGTTCGAAAAGAACGACCGCATTGGCGGCCTGCTGCGCTACGGCATCCCCGACTTCAAGCTGGAAAAGGCACAGATCGACCGCCGCATGCAGCAGATGGAAGCCGAAGGCGTGACCTTCCGCACCGGCGTGATGGTGGGCGACAAGACGGTGCCGGCCGGCATCACCAACGACGCGCGGGAGATGATCTCTGCCGACGACATCCTCAAGCAATTCGACGCTGTCGTGCTGACGGGCGGTTCGGAAGTGCCGCGCGATCTGCCGGTGCCGGGCCGTGATCTGGACGGCGTGCATTACGCGCTGGAATTCCTGATTCCGCAGAACAAGGAAGTGGCCGGCGATGCGCCGAACCCGATCCGCGCCGACGGCAAGCACGTCATCGTCATCGGTGGCGGCGACACGGGTTCGGACTGCGTTGGCACGTCCAACCGCCATGGCGCCGCATCGGTCACGCAATTCGAACTGCTGCCGCGTCCGCCCGAAGAAGAGAACAAGCCGCTGGTGTGGCCGTACTGGCCGATCAAGCTGCGCACGTCGTCGTCGCATGACGAAGGCTGCGAGCGCGACTGGTCGGTCGCTACCAAAGCGCTCATCGGCGAGAACGGCCGCGTGACGGGCCTCACCGCCGTGCGCCTGGAGTGGAAGGACGGCAAGATGGCCGAGGTTGCAGGCAGCGAGTTCACGCTCAAGGCCGATCTCGTGCTGCTCGCGATGGGCTTTACCAACCCGGTCGGCGGCGTGCTGGATGCCTTTGGCGTGACGAAGGACGCGCGCAACAACGCGCGTGCCGCCACCGAGGGCGACAACGCCTACGCGACCAACGTGCCGAAGGTCTTCGCCGCCGGCGATGTGCGCCGTGGCCAGTCGCTCGTGGTGTGGGCCATCCGGGAAGGCCGCCAGGCTGCTCGCTCGGTTGACGCGTTTCTCATGGGCCATTCGGAACTGCCGCGCTGACCACGCGGTTGACCGTCTGACTCAGGCCCGCCTGCCTCGGCGGGCTTTTTTGTTTGTGACACGCGTGTTGTGGCGGCAGCGTCATGCCTCATGGTTTACGTCGACATGGTTTACATGAGTGCAGGGCGGACGGGCGGATTTCTAGAATGAGATCTCCCCGTGATCCCCGACCGCCTCATGCGACCTCGTGCCCGCAATGTGCGTGCAGATGTGCCCCACGCGCCGGATGTGCCGCATATGCCGGACCGGCAGCGGCGGCGCACGCTTGCGTGGCTGGGCGTGCTGCCGGCAATGCTGACCTCGCCCGCGCATGCGTTGCTGCAGGGGTATCCCTCGCAACCGCTGCGCCTGGTCGTGCCAGCGGCGGAAGGCAGCGCGTTTGATGCGCTGGCCCGGGCACTGGCGACGCAACTGCAGCAGCAGGTCGGCCGCGAGGTGGGCGTCGAAGATCGCCCGGCAGCCAATGGCATGGCCGCCGGCGAGGCCGTCGCCCGCGCGCCGTCCGATGGCCATACGCTTCTGCTTCAACAGACCACGTTCGTCGCCCAGCCCGCGCTGGAACCGGCATCGTATGACCCGCTGCGCGATTTTCAACCGGTAGCGATGGTGGCTACGCTGCCGCTGTTTCTCGCCGTCGATGCGCGCCTGCCGATCTACTCCATCACCGATCTGCTTGCGCAGGCGCGCGGCGAGTCCGTCACGGTCAATTGCGGCTCGGATATCGTCGGCACGTGGTCGCATCTCGTCGCCGAGCAGTTTGTGCGCGACTACGCTTTCCATGCGCCGCATGTGGCCGTTCGCGGTGAAGCGGGGCTCGTGCAACAGATCCTGGCGGGGCGCATGACGGCGTGTTTCGCCTGCTATCCGAGCGTGGCGGCTGCCGCGGCCAATGGCCAGCTACGGTTGCTCGGGGTGACGGGCGGGGCTCGCTCGCGTTTCGCGCCCGCCGTGCCGACGCTGCGCGAAGGCGGTCTCGCCGGATTTGATCGCAGCGCCTGGATCGGCACCTTCATGCCGGCGCGCACTCCCCGGCTTCTGTCGATGCGCGCGGCGGCAGAACTGCGTCGCGCCGTCGCTTCCGGAGATGTCCACGCTACGTTGCGCGCAGGCGGCTTCGAGCCGGAATGGGATGCCCCCGACACGTTCGCCCAGGCCGTGCGCCGTGATGCCACGCATTGGCAAGGGGTGATTCGCCAAGCCGACCTACGCCTGGATAGCGGCGAATAGGGCACTTTCGTTTCTGCCCGCGCTGCCAAGACCGACTTCGCAGGCGCACCACTTTCAGCATCCCGCAAGACCCGAAAACCCATGGCGCGGCGAACAAGCCACACAAACTGTCGGTAAGAAAGGCGTGACTGACGGGCTACGCGGGTTTCCACCTATAATGGCGGGCCGCGCGAAGCCGCCCTTGTTGGCGGGTCTGCGGTCGTCAAGACAACGAGATGCGGCAGCATGAAGCCGCCAACCTGCCGAGCCCTCTGCACCGACCTCCACCGTGTCCACCCAGCCTTCCAACGCCGTTGTCGAACTCGATCAGGTCGATTTCGCCTATCAGCCAGGCGCGCGGCGCATCCTGTCCGGCCTGTGCATGCGCGTGCCCAAGGGCAGGGTGGTGGCCGTCATGGGCGGCTCGGGTTGCGGCAAGACGACGATTCTTCGGTTGATTGGCGGCCAAGTGGCCGCTGCTGCCGGTACTGTGCGCGTGCATGGCCAGGACATCGGCGCCATGGACAAGCGTGCGCTGTACGCGGCGCGCCGCCAGATGGGCATGCTGTTCCAGTTCGGGGCACTGTTTACGGATTTGTCCGTCTTCGACAATGTGGCATTTCCACTGCGCGAACATACCGAGCTGCCCGAAGCCCTCATCCGCGATCTGGTGCTGATGAAACTCAACGCGGTCGGCCTGCGCGGTGCGCGCGACCTGATGCCCTCGGAGATTTCCGGCGGCATGGCGCGGCGCGTGGCGTTGGCGCGGGCGATTGCGCTCGATCCGTCGCTCATCCTCTACGACGAGCCGTTCGCGGGGCTGGATCCGATCTCGCTGGGTTTGACCGCGTCGCTCATCCGCAAGTTGAACGACGCGCTGGGCGCGACCAGCATCATCGTCTCGCACGACGTGCAGGAGACGTTCCACATCGCCGATTACGTCTATTTCATTGCCAACGGCGGTATTGCCGCCCAGGGCACGCCGGCAGAGCTGACCGCGTCGACCGATCCGTTCGTCCGCCAGTTCGTGCACGGCGAGGCGGACGGCCCCGTGCCGTTCCACTATCCTGGGGCGCCGCTGGCCGATGACTTCGGTCTGGGAAAGAGCGGAGGCGCGCAATGATTTCCGCCATCGGTCGCTTCGTTCTGGTGCTGATCAGCCGCTTCGGCTATGCGGCGCGCACGTTGATTTCGCTCATCGGTGCTTCCGGCGACGTGCTGCGCCGCCCGCGCCTGGTGATCGAGCAACTGCGCTTTGTCGGCAATGATTCGTTCATCATCATTGCCGTATCGGGGCTGTTCGTTGGCTTCGTGCTTGGCTTGCAGGGATACAACACGCTCAACCGCTACGGCTCCGAGCAGGCGCTGGGCCTGCTGGTGGCGCTGTCGCTGGTGCGCGAACTGGGGCCGGTGGTGACGGCGCTGCTCTTTGCTGGTCGCGCCGGTACCTCGCTCACGGCCGAGATTGGCCTGATGAAAGCCGGCGAGCAACTGATCGCCATGGAAATGATGGCCGTCGATCCGCTGGCCCGCGTGCTGGCGCCGCGCTTCTGGGCGGGCTTCATTGCCATGCCGCTGCTGGCGGCGATTTTCAGTGCGGTCGGTATTCTGGGCGGATACTTCGTCGGGGTCGGGTTGATTGGCGTAGACCCCGGGGCGTTCTGGTCGCAGATGCAGGCCGGCGTGGATGTCATGGACGACGTGCTGAACGGCGTCATCAAGAGTGTCGTGTTTGGTGTGGCGGTTACCTTCATTGCGCTGTATCAGGGCTATGAGGCCAAGGCCACGCCGGAAGGCGTCTCGCGCGCGACTACCCGGACGGTGGTGATCGCGTCGCTCACCGTGCTGGCGCTGGATTTCGTGCTCACGGCACTGATGTTCAGTTGAGCCGCCGGTTGTCGTTAGCGTTCAACGAGAAAAGATCATGCGTAAAAGCGTCCTCGATTTCTGGGTCGGCCTGTTCGTACTGGTGGGCATCATTGCGCTGCTATTCCTGGCGCTCAAAGCGGGCAATATGAGTTCGTTCTCGTTTGCCAAGACTTACCAGGTGAAGGCCGCCTTCGACAACATCGGCGGGTTGAAGGTGCGGGCTCCGGTCAAGAGTTCCGGGGTGGTGGTCGGCCGCGTGTCGCAGATCCTCTTCGACGACAAGAGCTACCAGGCCATCGCGGTGCTCGACATGGATCAGCGCTATCAGTTTCCGAAAGACAGTTCGGCCAAGGTCCTGACCTCGGGTCTGCTGGGCGAGCAATACATCGGTATCGAACCGGGCGGCGACTCGGCCATGCTTGCCAGCGGCAGCAAGATCACGATGACGCAGTCGGCGGTGGTGCTGGAAAACCTGATCAGCCAGTTCCTGTACAGCAAGGCTGCGGATGCCGGTGCCGGCAGCGCAAATGGCAGCGCCGGCGGAGCCAAGCCGGCTGAGGGCAGTGGGAGCAAATAAACCATGAAAACAACGACATCCATCCGTACGCTGCGCAGCTTTGCGCTGGCTGTGGCGGCAGGCGCCACGCTGCTGGCTGGCTGTGCGACGGGGCCGAATGCTAATCCGGCCGATCCGATCGAGCCGTTCAACCGCGAAGTCTTCCGTATCAACGAGGACCTCGACAAGGGCGTACTGAAGCCGGTCGCGCAAACGTATGTCGATGTGGTGCCGTCTCCGGCGCGCACGGCAGTGTCGAATTTCTTCTCGAACGCGGGCGATGTCTATTCGGCCGTCAACAATCTGCTGCAGTTGAAGGGCACGGCCGCGCTGGAAGACACCATGCGCGTGGCGATCAATACCGTGCTGGGTCTGGGTGGCCTGATCGACATTGCGTCGGACGCCGGCCTGCCCAAGCACAAGGAAGACTTCGGCCAGACGCTGGGTGTGTGGGGCGTGCCGTCGGGCCCGTACGTCGTTTGGCCGCTGCTCGGGCCCAGCACCGCGCGTGACACCGTGGGGTTCCTGGTCGACTGGCAGATGGATCCGCTCACGTACTGGCACGACAGCGCAGTCACCTACTCGCTGGCCGCGCTGCGCGTGGTGGACGTGCGCGCGAACCTGCTTGGGGCCAGCAATGTGCTCGAACAGGCCGCTGTCGACAAGTACACGTTCCTGCGCGATGCCTACCTGCAGCGCCGTCGCTACCTGATCTATGACGGCAACCTGCCGGAAGATCAGGACAACAAGACCTCGCCGGATACCGGTGACGCCACGGTCTCGCCGTACCAGCGCTTTACCCCCAACTGGCCGGTGTTCCGTCGCTGATCGACACACGTAACAAGGTCGCCTCAAAGGTGACAAGGCGTAAAACTGGCCGGCCCGCACGAACTTGCCTGCGGGCGGTCTGTTCTAATCGCCAACAAGATTGTGGCGAACGCGCTGCAAGCGACCCGAAAATCACACTATAAGGACGCGATATGTTGAACAAGCTCCTCCGCTCCCTGTTTGCCGGACTCACCCTGACGGCTGCCGTTGCAGCCGCGCCGGTCCACGCCCAAGAAGCTGATGCACAGACCACCGTCAAGACGGCAGTGGACGACGTGCTCACCACCATCAAGAGCGATCCGGAACTGCGCGGCGGCAACATGAGCAAGGTGTTCCAGCTCGTCGACCAGAAGATCGTGCCGCGTGCCGATTTCAAGCGCACCACGCAAATCGCCATGGGCCGATTCTGGAACCAGGCATCGCCGGAGCAGCAACAGCAGATCCAGGAAGGCTTCAAGACGTTGCTCATCCGCACTTACGCCGGCGCGCTGTCGAACGTGAAGAACCAGACCGTTTCGTACAAGCCGTTCCGTGCAGCAGCGGATGACACCGACGTGGTGGTGCGCTCGACCGTGAACAACAACGGCGAGCCGGTGGCCCTGGACTACCGCCTGGAAAAGACGGCCGGTGGCTGGAAGGTGTACGACATCAACATCAGCGGCCTGTGGCTGTCGGAAACGTACAAGAACCAGTTTGCCGATGTCATCAGCAAGCGTGGCGGCGTGGCCGGCCTGGTGAGCTTCCTGAACGAGCGCAACTCGCAGCTCGAGAAGGGCCCGGCAAAGTAAGCAGCCTTCCGGTAGAATCGATGCAGCGGTCAACTCTGGCCGCTGTTTCTTTTTCTGACGTATCCATTTCCACCATGTTGACCTTGTCCGGCCCGCTGACTCACCGCGAAGCGCCGCGCGTTCTGCGCGAGGGCGAGGCTCAGCTCGGCCAAGCGCGCGAAGCCGGCAATGCCGCGCTGCACGTCGATTGCGCTGGCTTGTCGCAGGTCGATTCTTCTGCGCTGGCGGTGCTGCTGTCGTGGCAGCGCACGGCACAGAGCGCCGGTATCGTGCTCGATATCGCAGGCGCTCCGCAGGCGCTGTCCAACCTCGCCACGCTTTACGGCGTGGAGTCTCTGCTGGCCGTCGCGCCAGCCCCTGCTGCTCCCCATCACGCTCGACATTGACGCGGCGTCCGGTGCGGGGCGCGGGGTGATGCCCCCGAACCCGTCATCGCGATGCCGCGCTCCGGCCGAGGCGTCGCGCGCGCCCTGGCATTCGCGGTTTGGCGTCGCAGGGTGCGGCGCCGTGAGTTGGTGCAGTTCCCCTATAATTCTGGGTTTGTCGCTCTGCCGCTGCCATGTGCGGCATCCGCGGCCGTCATGATCGTGTCGATCCACGGCCTCGATATGCGCAGAGTAGTTCACTTTGTCGGCCATGAAAGCCATCGAAATCGCTGACGTCCGCAAGCGCTACAAGTCGTTGCAAGCGCTAAAGGGCGTGAGCCTGTCTGTCGAGCAGGGCGAGTTTTTCGGCCTGCTGGGCCCCAACGGCGCGGGCAAGACCACGCTGATCTCCATCCTCGCTGGCCTGAATCGTGCCGATTCCGGCCACGTGCGCGTGCTTGGTCACGACGTTGTCACCGACTACCGCATGGCCCGCCGCAAGCTCGGCGTGGTGCCGCAGGAACTGGTGTTCGATCCGTTCTTCACGGTGCGCGAAACGCTCCGCCTGCAGTCGGGCTACTTCGGCCTGACCAAGAACGACGACTGGATCGATGAGGTCATGGCCAACCTGGACCTCACCAACAAGGCGGACGCCAACATGCGCGCGCTCTCGGGCGGCATGAAGCGCCGCGTGCTTGTTGCGCAGGCGCTGGTACACCGCCCTCCCGTGATCGTGCTGGACGAACCGACTGCCGGCGTGGACGTCGAGTTGCGCCAGACGCTGTGGAAATTCATCTCGCGCCTGAATCGGGAAGGCCATACCGTCGTGTTGACCACGCATTACCTGGAAGAAGCCGAATCCCTGTGCGACCGCATCGCCATGCTCAAGTTTGGCGAAGTGGTGGCGCTCGATCGCACGGCGAATCTGCTGTCGCAATTTGCCGGGCTGCAACTGGTGCTGAGCTTTTCGAAGGGAGCGCTGCCCGCGTCGCTGGAAGGCCTGCGCTTGCCGGGCAACCACGGCGAGCGTGGCGTGCGCCTGCGCTTGTCGGGCTATGGCGAGGTCGAACAGATTCTCGCTACGTGCCGCCTCGCCGGCTGTGAGATCGACGACATGGAAGTCGCCAAGGCGGATCTGGAAGACGTGTTCGTGCAGATCATGCGCCGCGAAGGTGGCTTGCCCGTGGGGCCTCAGACGCCCGCCATTCCCGATTCTGCGCTGGAGCCCGCTGCATGAACGCCATTCCCGAGAGCTTGCCGGGCCGCTGGGTCGGTTTCCGCACGCTGCTGTACAAGGAAGTGCTGCGCTTCTGGAAGGTGAGCTTCCAGACCGTGGCCGCGCCGGTGCTGACCGCGCTGCTGTATCTCCTGATCTTCGGGCATGTGCTGGAAGACCGCGTGAAGGTGTTCGACCAGTTGAGCTACACCGCTTTCCTGGTGCCTGGTCTGGTGATGATGAGCGTGCTGCAGAACGCCTTTGCGAACAGCTCTTCGTCGCTCATCCAGTCGAAGATCACCGGCAACCTGGTGTTCATCATGCTGCCGCCCCTGTCGCACTGGGAGATGTTCGGTGCGTACGTGTGCGCGTCCGTCATTCGCGGTCTGGCGGTGGGTACGGGCGTGCTGGTCGTGACGACCTTGTTTGCGCATCTCCACTTCGCGCAGCCGCTGTGGATCATCGTGTTTGCTGTGCTGGGCGCGAGCGTGCTCGGCACGCTGGGGCTGATTGCCGGTATCTGGGCTGAAAAGTTCGATCAGCTTGCGGCGTTCCAGAACTTTCTGATCGTGCCGGCCACCTTCCTGGCGGGCGTGTTCTATTCGATTCATTCACTGCCGCCGTTCTGGCAGGCGGTGTCCCACGCCAACCCGTTCTTCTACATGATCGACGGCTTCCGCTACGGCTTCTTCGGCGTGTCCGATGTGCCGGTGACGACGAGCCTCGGCGTGATGCTGATCGCGTTGGTCGTGGTGGGGGGATTGGCCCTGCAGATGCTGCGCACGGGCTACAAGCTGCGCCATTGATGCGTCGATAACAAAACGAACGACGCTCACCCTAACGTTTTGCAGGAGAAGGGACGGCTATGTTGCCCACACCCGAACAAGTCAAGCAGTACATCGAAACTGGCCTGCCGTGCGAGCACCTCGAAGTCGAGGGCGACGGTCAGCACTTTTTTGCCACCATCGTCAGCGCCCAATTTGAAGGCAAGCGGTTGATCCAGCGTCACCAGCTCGTTTATGCAGCGCTGGGTGAGCGGATGCGCGCGGAAATCCACGCGCTGTCCATGAAGACGCTCACCCCGGCGGAGTGGCAGTCCTGATGGCCGAGCTTGATCCCACCCCGGTTACCGTTTCAACCGATTCCGACCTTGCGCTCGCCGAGCGCCCCTCCCAAAGTGATCGACGAGACGTCTCGCTCATGGACAAACTGCTGATCGAAGGCAATGGCCCGTTGTCGGGCGAAATCCGCGTGTCTGGCGCCAAGAACGCCGCGCTGCCCATCATGTGCGCCGCGCTGCTGACGGCCGAGCCGCTGGCGCTGAGCAACGTGCCGAACCTGCAGGACGTGCGCACGATGCTCAAGCTGCTGCGCCAGATGGGCGTGGAAGGCGTGCTCGACGGTAACAACCTCACGCTCGACGCGGCGACCATCCACACGCCGGAAGCTTCGTACGATTTGGTGAAGACGATGCGTGCGTCGATCCTGGTACTGGGCCCGCTGCTGGCGCGTTTCGGCCATGCGCGTGTGTCGCTGCCGGGCGGTTGCGGCATCGGTGCGCGTCCGGTCGATCAGCACATCAAGGGCCTGCAGCTGATGGGCGCCGAGATCGTCATCGAGCACGGTTACATCGAAGCCAAGCTGCCCGAAGGCGCCAAGCGGTTGCGTGGCGCGCGCATCGTCACCGACATGGTGACGGTGACGGGCACCGAAAACCTGCTGATGGCCGCTGCACTGGCCGACGGCGAAACGGTGCTGGAAAACGCCGCGCGCGAGCCCGAGGTGACCGACCTCGCCAATCTGCTCGTGAAGATGGGCGCGCGCATCGAAGGCATCGGCACCGACCGTCTGGTGATCCAGGGCGTGGAAGCGTTGCACGGCGCCGCGCACACGGTGATTGCCGATCGCATTGAAGCTGGCACGTTCCTGTGCGCCGTGGCTGCAGCCGGCGGCGACGTGACGCTGCGCGGCGTGCCGCCCGGCATTTTGGACGCCGTGCTCGACAAGCTGCGCGAAGCCGGCGTGACGCTCACCACGGGCGACGACTGGATCCGTGTGCAGATGACGGGCCGCCCCAAGGCCGTGAGCTTCCGCACGTCGGAATACCCGGCGTTCCCGACCGACATGCAGGCGCAGTTCATGATGCTCAACGCCATTGCCGAAGGCTCTGCCACGGTAACGGAGACCATCTTCGAAAACCGCTTCATGCACGTGCAGGAACTGAACCGCCTGGGCGCCAATATCGTCATCGACGGCAAGACGGCCGTGGTGACGGGCGTCGAGCAATTGTCGGGCGCGACCGTCATGGCGACCGACCTGCGCGCCTCGGCCAGCCTCGTCATTGCCGGTTTGATCGCGCAGGGCGAGACGCTGGTCGACCGCATCTATCACCTTGATCGCGGCTACGACCGCATCGAAGACAAGCTGTCCGCTGTCGGCGCCAAGATCCGCCGCATTCAAGCGTAAGGTAAGGAACCCGCCGGCCATGAACGCATTCCAGTCCGCCTCCAACCAGCTCACGCTGGCGCTGTCCAAAGGGCGCATCTTTGAAGAGACGCTGCCGCTGCTGAAGGCTGCCGGCATCGAGGTGACCGAAGATCCGGAAACCTCGCGCAAGCTGATTCTGCCGACCTCTGACCCGGCGTTGCGCGTGATCATCGTGCGCGCTTCCGACGTGCCGACCTACGTGCAATACGGCGCGGCGGACTTCGGCGTGGCCGGCCGCGACGTGCTGATGGAGCACGGCATGGCGGGCCTGTATGCGCCCATCGATTTGAACATTGCCCGCTGCCGCATGTCGGTGGCGGTGCCCAAGGGCTTCGATTACGCCAACGCGGTACGCCAGGGTGCGCGCCTGTCGGTGGCGACGAAGTATCTGAATACCGCGCGCGAGCACTTCGCCAAGAAGGGCGTGCACGTCGACCTGATCAAGCTGTATGGCTCGATGGAGCTGGGCCCGCTGGTGGGCCTGGCTGACGCCATCGTCGACCTGGTCAGCACGGGCGGCACGCTGCGCGCGAACAACCTCGTCGAGGTGGAAGAGATCGTGCAGATCTCGTCCCGACTCGTCGTCAACCAGGCTGCGCTGAAACTCAAGCGCGACCGGCTGGCGCCCATCCTCGACGCTTTCGAGCGCGCCTCTGCGACGGACGCGCGCGTTGGGGAAGCCGCATGAGCCTGACCATCCGTAAGCTGGATTCGGCTGAAGCCGGATTCGCGGCGCAACTGCGCCAGGTGCTTGCTTTTGAAGCGAGCGAAGACGAAGCCATTGACCGCGCCGCCGCGCAGATCCTGGCCGACGTGAAGGCGCGCGGCGATGCCGCCGTGCTGGAAGCCACGCGCCGCTTCGACCGCATCGAAGCCGACAGCGTGGCCGCGCTGGAACTGTCGCCGGCCACCCTGCAAGCCGCGCTCGATGGCCTGGAGCCCAAGCGCCGCGCGGCACTTGAAGCCGCTGCCGCCCGCGTACGTGCGTATCACGAGAAGCAGAAGATCGAGTGCGGGACGCACAGCTGGGAATACGCCGAAGCTGACGGCACGGTGCTTGGCCAGAAGGTGACGCCGCTCGACCGCGTGGGCATTTACGTGCCGGGCGGCAAGGCGGCGTATCCGTCATCAGTGTTGATGAACGCGATTCCGGCGCGCGTGGCCGGCGTCAAGGAAATCATCATGGTGGTGCCCACGCCCGGCGGCGTGCGCAATGAGCTGGTGCTGGCTGCGGCTTGCATCGCCGGCGTGGACCGCGTGTTCACCATTGGCGGCGCGCAGGCCGTAGGTGCGCTCGCTTATGGCACGGACACCGTCCCCGCCGTCGACAAGATCGTCGGCCCCGGCAACGCCTATGTGGCCGCTGCCAAGCGTCGCGTGTTCGGCACGGTTGGCATCGACATGATTGCCGGTCCGTCGGAAATCCTTGTCATCTGCGATGGCACGACCGATCCGGACTGGGTGGCGATGGACTTGTTTTCGCAAGCCGAGCACGACGAGCTGGCCCAGTCGATCCTGCTGTGCCCGAACGCCGAGTTCATCGCGCAGGTGGAAGCCAGCATCAACCGCCAGCTTGAAGACATGCCGCGCCGGAGCGTGATTGCCGAGTCGCTGTCGGGCCGTGGTGCGCTCATCAAGGTGCGTGACATGGAAGAGGCGTGCGACATCGCCAACGACATCGCGCCCGAGCATCTGGAAATTTCGGCAGAGAACCCGCGCCAGTGGGCTGAGCGCATCCGCCACGCCGGTGCGATCTTTCTCGGCAAGTACACCAGCGAATCGCTGGGCGATTACTGCGCGGGCCCGAACCACGTGCTGCCGACGTCGCGCACGGCACGCTTCTCGTCGCCGCTGGGTGTGTACGACTTCATCAAGCGTTCCAGCCTGATCGAGGTGAGCGAAGCCGGCGCGCAGATGCTGGGCGAGATTGCGGCCGAGCTGGCCTACGGCGAAGGCCTGCAGGCGCATGCCCGCAGCGCCGAATATCGCCTGCAACGTCCCACGTCCGAATAACGCCCGCCGCACAACGATGACCGCCACCGCTCCGGCCCAAGCCTCTCTGGATGACCTGCTCGCCCGCATCGTGCGCGACGACGTTCGCGCCATGGGTGCGTACCACGTGCCCGACGCGACTGGCATGGTCAAGCTGGACGCGATGGAGAACCCGTATCCGCTGCCGGCAATGCTGCGCGACGCATTGGGCAAGCGCCTGGCCGAAGTCGCACTCAATCGCTACCCGGTGCCGACCGCCGACACGCTCAGGGCACAGCTCAAGCAGGTGATGCACGTGCCGGCTGGCGCCGAGGTGCTGCTGGGCAACGGTTCGGACGAGATCATCAGCCTGATCGCCATTGCCGCGGCCAAGCCGGGCGCGACCGTGCTGGCGCCAGTGCCGGGCTTCGTGATGTACGCGATGTCGGCGCAGTTGCTGGGCCTGAACTTCGTCGGCGTGCCGCTCAAGGCAGACCTGACACTCGACCGTGAAGCCATGCTGGCCGCCATGACCGAGCACCAGCCTGCCGTCATCTACCTGGCGTATCCGAACAACCCGACCGGTAACCTGTTCGACGCGGCCGACATGGACGCGATCATCCGCGCGGCTCGCGGCCCGGTGTGCCAGAGCCTGGTGGTGGTCGACGAGGCCTACCAGCCGTTCGCGCAACACAGCTGGATGCCGCGCCTGCGCGATTTCGATCACCTTCTGGTGATGCGCACCGTCTCGAAGCTGGGCCTGGCCGGTATCCGCCTCGGCTACGTGGCAGGCCACCCGAAGTGGATCGCCGAGTTGGACAAGGTGCGCCCGCCGTACAACGTGAATGTGCTGACCGAGGCCACCGCCCAGTTCATGCTTGAACACGTGGACGTGCTGGATGCCCAGGCAGCGACCCTGCGCGCCGAGCGCACCAAGCTGATCGATGCACTGTCGGCCCAGCCCGGCGTGACGGTCTTCCCGAGCGCGGCAAATTTCATCCTGCTGCGCGTGCCCGATGCCGCCGCTTTGTTCGAGCGCCTGCTCAATCGGCGGATTCTGATTAAAAACGTCAGTAAAATGCACCCGTTGTTGACCAACTGTCTGCGCGTGACGGTCAGCAATCCCGAAGAAAACGCGCAATTTATCGATGCCTTTGCCGCATCGATGCAGGAAGCCCCATGAGCCGCCGTGCCGAGGTCACTCGCAACACCTCTGAAACGCAGATCCGCGTCGCCCTTGATTTGGACGGCACGGGCAAGCAGACGCTGAACACCGGCGTCCCCTTCCTCGACCACATGCTCGACCAGATCGCCCGTCACGGCATGGTCGATCTGGACGTTTCGGCCACCGGCGACACCCATATCGACGACCACCACACCGTGGAAGACGTCGGCATCACGCTGGGCCAAGCCGTCGCCAAAGCCATCGGCGACAAGAAGGGCATCGTGCGCTACGGCCACAGCTATGTGCCGCTGGACGAAGCGCTGTCGCGGGTGGTCATCGACTTCTCCGGCCGTCCGGGCCTGGAGTTCCACGTGCCGTTCACGCGCGCACGCGTCGGCAACTTTGACGTGGACCTGTCCATCGAATTCTTCCGCGGGTTCGTCAACCATGCCGGCGTGACGCTGCATATCGACAACCTGCGCGGCGTCAACGCGCACCACCAGATCGAAACCGTGTTCAAGGCCTTCGGCCGTGCGCTGCGCATGGCGGTCGAGATCGACCCGCGCGCTGCCGGCACGATTCCGTCGACCAAGGGCGCACTGTAAATCACTGCGTCGGCCTGGCCGCGCCTACCCGACTCCCAAACCGGCCGCCGATCCGATGGATCTGACAAAAAGCTTTTTCTCGCTGCTCGCCCTGATCAACCCGATCGGGGCGATCCCGTTCTTCATCAGCCTGACCGAGAGCCAGACAGACGAAGAGAAGCGCCGCACCATCAAGGTCGCGTCGATTTCGGTGGCGATCGTGATCGGCCTGTCGGCGTTGCTCGGCGAGCAGATCATCAGCTTTTTCGGGTTCTCGGTTGGCTCGCTCCAGGTTGGCGGCGGGATCATCATGATCATGATCGCGCTGAACATGCTCAATGCGCAGACCAGCCGCACCAAGGCCACGCCCGAAGAAGAGGACGAGGCCGGCGCCAAGGCCAGCATTGCCGTTGTGCCG
This sequence comes from Ralstonia sp. 22086, assembly GCF_052045975.1. Taxonomy (NCBI): domain Bacteria; kingdom Pseudomonadati; phylum Pseudomonadota; class Betaproteobacteria; order Burkholderiales; family Burkholderiaceae; genus Ralstonia; species Ralstonia sp. 22086. The sequence goes on from NZ_JBQEPZ010000006.1 coordinate 98,047, forward strand.
CTGGCGATTCCGCTGCTCACGGGCCCAGGCTCAATCAGTACGGTCATCGTCTATGCCGGCAAGACCAAGCATTGGTGGGACCTGTTGCTCCTGGCGGGGGTCGGTGTTGCGATCGCAGTTGTGGTCTGGATCGTGTTGCGCGCGGCCGAGCCGATCGCCCGCGTGATCGGTCGCACCGGCATCAATGTCGGTACGCGGTTGATGGGCTTGATCCTGGCGGCGCTGGCCGTGGAATTCATTGTTGATGGGCTGAAAACCCTGTTGCCCGTACTGAGGGCCTAAGTTAAGTCATGACTAAGATCGCAATCGTCGATTACGGCATGGGCAATCTGCGCTCGGTAGCGCAAGCCCTGATGGCCGTTGCTCCAGAGGCCGATGTGCGCATCAGTGCGCAAGCGGATGAAATTCGTTCGGCCGACCGCGTGGTGCTGCCGGGGCAGGGCGCCATGCCCGATTGCATGGCCGCGTTCGACCAGTCGGGCCTGCGCGACGCTGTGCTGGAGGCATCGCGCAGCAAGCCGATGCTTGGCGTGTGCGTGGGTGAGCAGATGCTGCTCGAGCGCAGCACCGAGGCGCGCCCGGGCCAGCAGTTCACCGAGGGGTTGGGCCTCATCAAAGGCGATGTGGTCCGCTTTGACCTGGACGGCCAGTTGCAGCCGGACGGCTCACGGTACAAAGTGCCTCAGATGGGCTGGAACCGCGTGCACCAGAGTCGGGCCCACGCCCTCTGGGAAGGTGTGGCGGATCAGAGCTACTTCTATTTCGTGCACAGCTACTACGCCCGGCCTGCCAACGCCGACGAATCGGTCGGAGAGACCGAATACGGCGTGCGGTTTACCTCCGCCATCGCCCGGGATAATATTTTTGCAACACAGTTTCACCCGGAAAAAAGTGCGCAAGCCGGCCTGCAGATCTACCGGAACTTTGTGCACTGGAATCCGTGACGCCCGCCGTGGCGTCGCAATCGAATCCATTTTTCGCCCTTTTTAATCTTTTCCCCTCAACTCTGTCGTCACGCTTATGTTGCTCATCCCGGCCATCGACCTGAAGGACGGTCAGTGTGTGCGCCTCAAACAAGGCGATATGGATCAAGCCACCGTATTCTCGGAAGACCCTGCAGCCATGGCGCGGCATTGGGTCGAGCAGGGTGCGCGCCGCTTGCACCTTGTCGATCTGAATGGCGCTTTCGCGGGCAAGCCGCGTAACGAGGCGGCTGTAAAGGCCATCCTCGCCGAGGTGGGCGATGAGATTCCCGTGCAACTCGGCGGCGGCATCCGCGATCTGGGCACCATCGAGCGCTGGCTCGACGATGGCTTGTCGTACGTAATCATCGGCACGGCGGCGGTCAAGGACCCGGGTTTTCTGCGGGACGCATGCACGGCGTTCGGCGGTCACATCATCGTCGGGCTCGATGCCAAGGACGGTAAGGTGGCGACCGACGGCTGGAGCAAGCTCTCCGGCCACGAAGTCGTTGACCTCGCCAAGAAGTACGAAGACTACGGCGTCGAAGGCATCATCTACACGGATATCGGCCGCGACGGCATGCTGCAAGGCATCAACATCGATGCCACCGTCAAGTTGGCACAGTCGGTGAAGATTCCCGTCATTGCCAGTGGCGGCCTGTCGAACCTGAAGGACATCGACCACCTGTGCGCGGTCGAAGAGCATGGCGTGGAGGGCGTGATCTGTGGTCGCGCGATCTATTCCGGCGACCTGAACTTCAAGGAAGCTCAAGCCCTTGCGGACAAACTCGGCGCGGCCTGATTGTTGATCCAGCCGTGCACAACGGGCGCTCCGGCGCCCGACTCATCATGCTAGCCAAACGAATCATCCCCTGCCTGGACGTGACCAACGGCCGGGTGGTCAAGGGCGTCAACTTCGTCGAATTGCGCGACGCCGGCGACCCCGTCGAAATCGCACGTCGCTACGACGAGCAGGGCGCCGACGAAATCACCTTCCTCGACATCACGGCCACGTCGGACGGGCGTGACCTGATGCTCGGCATCATCGAAGCGGTGGCTTCGCAGGTGTTCATTCCGCTGACGGTGGGCGGCGGTGTGCGCGCGCTGGAAGATGTGCGCCGGCTGCTCAATGCGGGTGCGGACAAGATCAGCATGAACTCGTCGGCGGTGGCGAATCCGCAACTGGTTTCTGACGCCAGCGCCCGCCACGGCGCGCAATGCATTGTCGTGGCCATCGACGCCAAGAAGGTGTCGGCTGAAGGCGAGGCTCCGCGCTGGGAAGTTTTCACGCACGGTGGCCGCAAGGGCACGGGCCTGGACGCGGTGGCATGGGCACGTGAAATGGCGCAGCGTGGCGCCGGCGAAATCCTGCTTACCAGCATGGATCGGGATGGCACCAAGGCTGGCTTTGATCTGGAACTGACGCGCGCTGTGTCGGACGCCGTGCCTGTGCCCGTCATCGCCTCGGGCGGCGTGGGCAACCTGCAGCATCTGGCAGACGGCATCCAGCAAGGTCACGCCGATGCGGTGCTGGCCGCCAGCATCTTCCATTACGGCGAATACACCGTCGGCCAGGCCAAGCAATTCATGGCGGAGCATGGCATTCCAGTACGGATCGGACTATGAGCAAGAAGTGGCTGAACAAGGTCCACTGGGACGACAACGGCCTGGTGCCGGTGATCGTGCAGGAGCAGGGCAGCAACGACGTCCTGATGTTCGCCTTCATGAACCGCGAGGCGCTGCAGAAGACTGTCGAAACCGGCGAGGCCGTGTTCTGGTCGCGCTCGCGCAAGCGCTTGTGGCACAAGGGCGAGGAGTCCGGCCACATCCAGAAGGTGCACGAAATCCGCCTCGACTGCGATGAAGACGTAGTCTTGCTCCGCGTCACACAAATCGGCGGCATCGCCTGCCATACTGGGCGCCACGCGTGCTTCTTCCAGAAGTTCGAAGGCAATGTGGAAGACGGCGATTGGCACACCGTCGAGCCGGTGCTGAAGGACCCTGACGACATCTACGCCGGCAAGCCCGGCCACAATCATGAGTGACACCCTGCGCCGCCTGGGCGAGGTGCTCGAATCCCGCAAGCTTGCCAATGGCGGCGACCCGGAAAAGAGCTACATCGCCCGTCTGTTCAACAAGGGCGACGATGCCATCCTCAAGAAGATCGGCGAAGAGGCCACCGAGACGGTCATGGCCGCCAAGGACGCCCGCGCCGCAGGCATGACCGACGAGGCGCGCAGCAAGGTGGTGTACGAAGTGGCGGACCTCTGGTTCCACACCATGGTGTTGCTGTCGCATTTCGACCTCACGCCAGATGACGTGGTGAACGAACTGGCGCGCCGCGAAGGGCTTTCCGGCCTGGAAGAAAAGGCGCTGCGCAAGTCGCAGGCGCGCGACGCGGCGGGTGACTGACTACGGTGGCGAATCGTCGCAGGGAGGCAGCGTGGACAAATACGGAGCAGCAGTGGTGGTGACGGATGACGCGGAGCGCCTGGCAGGGCTGCGTCGTCTGACGCATATCCTGTATGCGCTCTACGCCATTTTTTGGCTGACCGGCGGTATCACTGCATTGATTGCCATCATCGTCGGGTATGTTAAGCGCGACGATGTGCGCGGCACGCTGTATGAGTCGCACTTTCGTTGGCAGATCCGTTCGTTCTGGTGGTGCGTACTGTGGGGTGTGATCGGCGTGCTGCTCATTCCCGTGGCCTTCATCGGCTTTGCCGTCCTGTGGGCTCTGGGCATCTGGATGCTGTATCGTATTGTGAAAGGTTGGCTGTATCTGAACGACAGCAAGCCGATGTACGCAAATCCGTAAAATCAACCAATGGCGTCGCCACCGTTGCGACGCCACCAGCCGTATTTACGTGGGAGTAGGACATGGGTTCCTTTAGCATTTGGCATTGGCTGATCGTGCTGGTCATCATCATGATGGTGTTCGGCACGAAGAAGCTGCGCAATATCGGTTCGGATCTGGGCAGCGCCGTGAAGGGCTTCAAGGACGGCATGCGCGAAGGTCAGGAAGACAAGCCAGCAGGCTCGCCGCAACAGACCGCCGGCCAGCCGCCGCGCGAGCTGCACGATTCGACGACGATCGACGTCGAAGCGCGCGACAAGTCCAAGCAAGGCTGAACCGACGCGCGCTGACCGATGATCGATCTCGGCATTTCCAAGCTGGCGCTGATTGGCATGGTAGCGCTCGTCGTTATCGGGCCGGAGCGTCTGCCCAAGGTGGCGCGCACCGCTGGCGCCTTGCTTGGCCGCGCGCAGCGCTACATCGCCGACGTGAAGGCCGAGGTCAGTCGCGAAATCGAGCTTGAGGAGTTGCGCAAGATGCGCACCGACTTCGAGCAGGCCGCGCGCAATGTCGAGCAGACCATCCACCAGGAGGTCAGCAAGCACACGACCGAAATCAACGAACGCCTGAACGAGGCGCTTGGTGATCCTGCGCACACGGCAACCTCCGCTCCAGACTGGCGCCCGGCACCGGGCAAGTCGCGCAATGGCCGCAACAGCTGGCGCAACAAGCAACTTTCGATGCCCAAGTGGTACCGCCAGAAGCAGGGCGTGCGCATGTGGGCCCAATCGGGTGCGGCACGCGTCAAGCGTCATCGTCCGCCCATCGTTGCAGCACAGTCGCGTGCGCGCTCCTTCTTCGAATGATCTTTCGGGCGCGTGCCGTGTCTGCGGTGCCGCGTCCTGACTTCCCTCTCTCCCATCCGACATGAGTGCCGCTCCGCTCGATCCGCAAGAGTCGCCCGAGGACGGCGCGCAGGAAACCTTCATTTCGCACTTGGTCGAGTTGCGCGAGCGCATCGTCAAGGCAGGTGCAGGCGTGCTGCTGGTCTTTCTGGGCCTGGTCTACTGGGCGCCGGATATCTTCAACCTGTTCTCGCGGCCGCTGATCCAGGCGTTGCCCAAGAACGGTCACATGATCGTGACGGACGTCACCGGCTCGTTCTTCGTGCCGATGAAGGTGACGCTGCTGGCCGCCTTCCTGATTGCTCTGCCGTGGGTGCTGTACCAAATCTGGCGCTTTGTGGCGCCAGGGCTGTATACGCACGAGAAGCGGATGATCATGCCGCTGGTGGTAAGCACCTACGTGCTGTTCCTGTGCGGTGTGGCGTTTGCGTATTTCCTGGTGTTCCCGACGGTGTTCAAGGTGATGGCGCACTACAACGCGCCGCTGGGTGCCGAGATGTCCACCGACATCGACAAGTACTTGAGTTTCGCCATGACCACGTTCCTTGCCTTCGGCATCACCTTCGAGGTGCCGGTGGTCGTGATGGTGCTTGTGCGCTTTGGCATTGTGAGCCTGGATAAGCTGCGGCAGGCGCGGCCATACGTGGTGGTGGGGGCGTTCGTGATTGCCGCGGTGGTGACGCCCCCGGACGTGATGTCGCAGCTACTGTTGGCTGTGCCGCTGTGGTTGCTGTACGAGCTGGGGCTGATTTTGGCGGCAATTTTCCTGCGTCAGGCCACGGCTGCGGAGAACAATCCCGAGCACTTGCCGGTGGTGAAGGACTGACAGGCCGACCCCAGCGTGAGCCAAAGAAAAAAGGCAGCCGAAGCTGCCTTTTTTTGTTGCCGATGAATCTGCAGTTGCTGCTGTTGCTTCAGGCAGCGTACAGCCAGAACTGTTCGCGCGGGAAGGTCAGTGCGTACTTGCCGTCGCTCGGGGCGCTGGCGGAGTAGGCGCGCAGCCCTGTACCGGTCGCGCCGCTGTCGTCGGTGGCACGGAACAGGCATTCCCAACGGTCGCCCAGGTACATGCGCGTTGCGAGCGGCAGGTGGATGGTGTTGTCGGCGTTGTCGACACCCACGCGCACCTGCTCGAGGCGGATCACTCCGTGCGCTGAGGCACCCGGCTTCAAATCACCGCGCGCAACACCCCACAGCGACCAGCCGCCGGTCTCGTCCACCAGGCGGGCCATGCCGTCACGCACCTCGGCGATCTTGCCGTTGATGCGGTTGTTGCTGCCCATGAACTCGGCGGTGAAGAGCGTTTCGGGCGCGCCGTACATCTGCTCGGGCGTGCCTTGCTGTTCGATCACGCCGTTGTTCAGCAGCAGGATGCGGTCGGACATGGCCATTGCTTCGCTCTGGTCGTGTGTGACCATGAGGGCCGAAAGGCCCAGGCGGACGATCAGCTCGCGCAGGAAGGCGCGGGCTTCTTCGCGCAGTTTGGCGTCGAGGTTCGAGAGCGGCTCATCGAGCAGGATCACGGGCGGGTTGTAGACCAGCGCACGGGCGATGGCCACGCGCTGCTGCTGGCCACCGGAGAGCTGGCTCGGGAAACGCTCGCCCAGATGGCCGAGGCCCAGTTGCTGCAGCACCGCCTGCACGCGTTCCTTGATCTGCGCGGCAGGCGTCTTGCGCAGCTTGAGCGGGTAGGCGACGTTCTCGGCCACGGTCTTGTGCGGCCACAAGGCGTAGGACTGGAACACCAGGCCCAGGTTGCGCCCTTCGGCCGGCACGTCGAGCTTCTTGGCGCCGTCGAACATGACCCGATCGCCGATCTTGACGGTGCCCTGGCTGGCCTGTTCGAGGCCGGCGACAGCACGCAGCAGCGTGGTCTTGCCCGAACCAGATGGGCCCAGCAGCGAGACGACCTCGCCCTTCTGCAGCTGCATCGAGACACCCTTGAGAACCGGGTTGTTACCGTATTGCAGGTGCAGGTCGTTGACAGTGAGTTCAATCATGGAGCTTCACTCCGAAACGCAGTGCGATGCCGAGGCCGACGGCCACCAGCACGATATTGACGAAGGACAGTGCGGCAACGATATCGATGGCGCCGCCCGCCCACAGGGAAACCAGCATCGAGCCGATCGTCTCGGTGCCCGGCGACAGCAAATACACACCGGTCGAGTACTCGCGCTCGAAAATCAGGAAGATCAGCAGCCAAGCACCGAGCAGGCCGTAGCGCGTGAGCGGCACGGTCACATCGCGCGTGGTGCGGGCGCGGGTGGCGCCCACCGAGCGTGCGGCTTCTTCCAGCTCCGGGCCGACTTGCAGCAGCGCGGCCGAGATCAAGCGCAGGCCATAGGCCAGCCACACCACCGTGTAGGCGATCCACACGCTGAAGATCGTGCTGCGCAGGTCGCGCAGGCTCGGCACGACGTTTTCGATGATCCAGTTGGCAAACGGCAAGCCGCTGTCGGTCAGGCCGGTCTCGATCCAGTTCGGTACGAACAGGAACACCCACAGGAAGGCCAGGCCAGCCAGCAGACCGGGAATGGCACGAGGCACCAGCACGCTGTAATCGAGGAAGCGCGTCCAGCCATCCGGCTTCCGGTGCATGGCCAGGCCGATACATGTGTAGCAGCCCACCGCCAGCGCGCCGCCGATCACGCCGATCAGCACCGTGTTCACCATCGCCCGCAGGAACTGCGGTTGCTCGAAGATCTGCTGGAATGCCGTGGTCGAGAACGCCTCGGCCAGCGACACGCCTTCACCCCAGTTCGACACGAAGGCGCGCAGCGCGATACCCGAGAGCGGCACCACCACCGTCACGAAGAACCACAGCACTACCACCGCCCACGCCGGCCAGCGCCAGCTGCCCAGCGGCAGCGGACGGCTGCGCGTGACCTTGCCTTTGACGGTGACAAAGCGGTTGGCCGACTTGAGCATGTAGCGTTGCAGCAGCACCAGCGGGAACGTCACCATCACGAGGCAGACCGCCACGGCGGCCATCAGGTGATACGCCGGCGTGCCGAGCTTGTTTGTCAGCTTGTATAGATACGTCGCCAGCACCAGGTGGCCTTCCGGATCGCCCAGCACGAGCACCAGGCCGAACACCTCGAAGCCCAGGAACGTCACCAGCACGGCTGCGTACAGCAAGGCAGGGCGCACCATCGGCAGGCTCACGTTCAGCGCCACCGACAGCGGCGATGCCCCCGCGATACGCGCCGCTTCTTCCACGTCCGAACCCAGGCTGCGCAGCGCCGACGAGACATACAGATACACGTGCGGCACGTGCGTCAGGCCGGCAATGATGATGATGCTCGTGAACGAATACACGTTCCAAGGCGCACCGCCAAACAGGCTCTTGAACCACACGGTGTAGAAACCCACCGGGCCGGCGGACACCACGTAGCCGAACGCCAGCACCATCGGCGAGACGAATACCGGAATCATCAGCAGCGGTTCGAGAACGCGGCGGCCGGGCAAGTCCGAGCGCACCATCAGGAACGCCAGGATGCCGCCAAGCGGCACCGAGATCACCGCCAGGCCGAAAGCGAGCGCGGTGGATTTCTCAAAGGCCTGCCAGAAATCGGAATCCGTAAAGATGAAGCGATACGCATCCAGCCCCGCCAGCGCGTCGGGCATGAAGAACGGCGCAGACAGAAAGCTCTGGTAGAAGATCAGCGCCAGCGGCGTGAAAATCGCCAGCGCGGTAAGCAGAATGACCACGCCGCGCGGCAAAGCCTGTCCCACACGCGTCCAGGGCGAGCGCTTGAGGGTGACTTGGCGAGCGGCGGCACGGTCTTGCGCTAGAGAACGCATGGTGCCTCCAGGAGGAACCGGCGCCAGGTACGGCTGGCGCCGGCGGGTCGGTCAGATGAGAGGGGTGCCGATGATCAGCGGATCAGATCAACGGCCGGCGGCGGTGCGCCATTGCTTGATGAAGTCCAGGCGCTTCTTGGGTTCCAGGAACGCCAGGATCGATTCGTCAACGGGAATCGGCTTGATGCTGTTGCCGAGAATCTTCTTCAGGCCGGCGGCGGTGGCTTCGCCCGTCACGTCTTCACGCAGCGAGTGCAGATCCGACTTGTTGGCGAGGATTTCCTGGCCGCGCTTGGACAGGATGTAGTCCAGCCACAGCTTGGCCGCGTTCGGGTTCTTCGCCTTCTTGGCGATCATCGCCACGCGCGACACCACCAGCGTGTAGTCCTTCGGATAGACGATGCCGATCGACGGATCCTTCTTGGCGCGTGCAATCGCGTACGAACCGAGGATGTTGTACGCCACCAGGTTTTCACCCGAGGCCACACGTTCCATCATCGTGCCGGTGGAGGACTGCAGCACCAGGTTCGGGCCCACTGCCTTGACGAAGTCGAAGTACTGCGGCGAATCCAGGTTGTCTTGCGCTGCCATCATGAAGCCCACGGCCGACTTCTCGATGTCGTAGGTCGTGACCTTGTTCTTGAAGCGCTCGGGCTGGCCGGCGACCAGCTTGGCGAAATCGGCGTGCGTTTGCGGCACTTCCGAATCCTTGATCAGGCGCTTGTTGTACAGGAACACGGCCGGCTCATACGTCGTGCCGTATGCGATGCCCTTGTGGACGGCCCACTTCGGCAGGTTCGGCACTTCGGGCGAGTCGTACTTCATCGCGTAGGTCTGCGCGAGCTTGAGCTGCGAGTCCATCGACGAGTTCCACATCATGTCGGCCGAGGCGCCACCGGCAGCCTGCTCGCTGATGAAGCGGTTGTACAGCTCGCTGCTGTTCATGTCGTTGTACTCGACCTTCACACCCGGGTAGAGCGACTCGAAATCCTTGATCAGCGGATCTGCAGCTTTGGTGTCGGTTGTCGCATACACCACTACCTTCCCTTCCTTCTTGGCGGCGGCGATGGTGTCGGCGTAGCTGGCGGGGTAGCCGGCCGGAACTTGCGCGAAGGCGGCGGCGCTGAGGGTCAGTGCGGCTGCTGCAATCGAAGCGAGAGCGGCGTGCGCAGGCGTAAAGCGTCCACGAAGCATGAGTTTGTCTCCTGTTTGCTTGTGATGGCGTGGGGCCGGCTACTTATGGCTTGTTGCTCGTAGCTCGGACGGATGGCCCCAGGTGCGGCGGATTATAGAAATCGCGCGCTTTCGCCACGCTTTCATTGCGGCTGCTGCATCGCAGCATGTTCAGAGGGGAAGGCCGCCGTCGCCAGCGGCACGCGAATCCGCGCCGACAAACCGACGCCGCCGTGCTCGTTCGGCTCGCCGTCGGCCAGCTCGATGTGTCCGCCGCTACGCGCAGCATAGGCCCGCGCGATGGCCAGACCGAGGCCGGAACCTTCGGCGGCATAGCGAGCATCTTTGGGCGCCGCTTTGGGTTTACCCGAGCGACTTCCACCCTCGTGCGCACGGCGAAAGCGCTGGAACGCGTGCGCGCGCTCGTCGGCGTTCATGCCGGGCCCGGTGTCGTCCACGCAGACCAGTGCGGCATCGCCTTCGGCCATGGCGCGTACGGTGATGCGTCCGCCGGCCGGCGTGTAGCGAATGGCGTTGTGCACGAGGTTGGAGAGCGCTTCGCGCAGGAAGGCCGGATAGCCAATGACGGGCAGCGCCATGACGAGGCCGCCGTCGTCCCACCCGAGGTCTTGCTGTTTTTCGCGCGCCAGCGGCAGCGCGTCGACCACCACGTCGCGTGCCAATTCACCAAGATCGAAGGTTTCGGCCGGCGCATCCTGTCCCGCATGTCGTGCGCGGGCGAGGGCGAGCAATTGCGTGGTCAGCCGGTTCGTCGACTGCAGGCGCGCGATGATCGCGGACAGGCTTTCGCGCACGCGCGCCGGGTCGGTTTCGCGCAGCGCGTATTCGGCTTGCGTGAGCAGCACGGCCAGCGGCGTGCGCAACTGGTGGGACGCATCGGCAAGGAACTGGCTTTGCGCCTCTGCAAGTTCGGCGTAGCGATGAATGTGGTGATTGATCGCGTCGACCAGCGGCCGCACTTCGGCGGGCACATCCGTGGCGTCGAGCGGACGCAGGTCATCTGACGCCCGCACGCCGATGCTGCGTGCCAGGCGATTGAGCGGGCGCAGCGCAACGGTCACGCCGAGCCACAACAGCGCGGCGCTTACCGCCACCAGCGCCGCGTCGCGCAGCAGCGTACCGTGCCACACCGCCTGTTGCAGCGCGCGCCGCGTCTCGATGGTTTCCGCCACCTGAATGACGATGCGCGCCGGCAGCCCCGGCTGGTAGAGCGGCTTGGCCACGGCGGCCACGCGCACGGGCTCGTCGTGGTACATCGCGTCGTAGAAGAGCGGGGTGTCATTTTCCAGTCGCGTGACGGGCAGCGGCAGATCGTCGTACCCGGTCAGCGCGGCTTCAGGTGCCTTACCGGGTAAGGGCTCGAAAGCGACGCGGTAATAGACATTGCTCTGTGCGGTCGATTCGAACATTGACAGCGCCACATACGGCACGTTGACCTGCACCTGCCCGCGCTCGATCGTCACGCCGTTCTCGATGGCGCGTACCGAGCCGAGCAGGGCGCGGTCGTACGCGCGATCGGTCGCGCTACGCAGCGCTTGGTACGCCGAGACGATGTCGATGGCCAGCACACCCACCAGCCCCGGCAGCAGCAACCAGAGCAGCGTGAGTTTCAGGCTGCGCGGCAGCCGCAGCCAAGTGAGCCGCTGCATCATGCGCTGCTATCGCCGGCGGCGGGCGCTTCACCATTGCCGGTTTCGAGCAGGTAGCCCAGCCCGCGGACGGTGACGATCTGCACGCCCGTGCCCGCCAGCTTTTTGCGCAAGCGGTGCACGACCACCTCCACTGCGTCGGGGCTGGAATCGCTGTCCAGGTTGAAGACTTTGTCGAACAGATGCACTTTGCTGATCGGCTGGCCGGTCTTGTGCAGCAGCGCCGACAGCGCGGCGTGCTCGCGCGGCGTGAGCGATAGCGGCTCGCCTGACAGCAGAAACGCCTTGCGTCCGGTGTCGAACTCCAGCGGCCCGCAACGCAGACGTGGGAACGCCCGGCCGCGGCTGCGGCGGATGAGCGCCATCAACCGCGCCTCCAGCTCGGACAACGCAAACGGCTTGGTGAGGAAATCATCAGCGCCGGCATTGAGGCCGCGCACGCGCTCATCCAGCGCGCCCTGCGCGGTGAGGATCAATACCGGCGTGCGGTCGTCGCGCGCGCGCATGTCGGCCAACACGGCAAAGCCATCCTTGCGCGGCAAGCGCAGGTCCAGCACCACCGCATCAAATTCTCCCGAGCCGAGGAACGCCTCCGCGATGACGCCATCCGCGGCGCGCTCGATCACGAAGCCGCTTTGCGCCAGCGCGCGCGCCAGCCATGCGGCCAATTCTTCCTCATCCTCCACCAGCAAAATCCGCATCGGGTGTCTCTCAATATCGTTCTGGCTACTTTTTCATGATAATGCGTGGCGCCCTGATCTCGGCCACATCGCCGATCACACCGTCCACCTGATGCGCAGCACAGTTGCGCTTCAACAGGCATGTCGTCCATCCTCAATTCCCGTCGCCGCTGGCTTTGTCAGACCGCCGCATTGCTGGCTGCAAGCGGCGTCGTCGCGCGTGGGGCGCAGGCGCAGTGGCTGGCCCGCCCGGCGCCGGAGCTGCCGTCGTACTACCCGCGCGATTACGGCGCGATGGTCGACGCCGCGCGCCGCGAAGGCCGTGTCACGGTGTATTCCACGACAGATTTCTCCGCCGCGTACCCGCTGATCCGCGCCTTCGAAACGCGCTACCCCGGCATCACCGTCGACTACCGCGAGCAAAACAGCGACGACATTTACCGCCGATTTCTCGCTGAATTCGCTGCCAAATCGCCGGGCGCCGATGTGGTCTGGAGTTCGGCCATGCCCGAGCAGTTCAAGCTGGTGAACGACGGCCACGCACTCTCGTACGCATCGCCCGAAAGGCCGTACCTGCCGTCATGGGCCATCTGGAAGAACGAGGCCTACGGCACGAGCTACGAGCCGGTCGTCTTCGTCTACAACACGCGACAGCTGCCGGCGGAGTTGATTCCTTCCACCCACGCCGACTTCGCCCGCATTCTGAATGGCCATCGTGACTTGCTGCGCGGCCGCGTCGCCTCGTACGACATCGAGCACTCCGGCTCGGCCTTCCTCTTTGCCGCCGAAGACGCACGCACCACACCGGTGTTCTGGGATGTTGCCAAGGCATTGGGTGGCGTCAACGTCAACTTGTACATCACGACGGCCGCGATGCTGGAGCGCGTCGCCTCCGGCGAAAGCCTGCTCGCCTACAACGTGATCGGCTCATACGCCGCGCGCTACGTCGATCGCAATCCGGCCCTCGCCATCAAGATGCCGACCGACTACACCCTGGTGGCCACGCGTGTCGCCTTCATCGCGCGGCGCGCTGCCCGCCCGAATGCCGCGCGCCTGTGGCTCGACTTCATGCTCTCGCGCGATGGCCAGAGCGTGATGGCGGATCGCGCATTCCTGTTTTCGCTGCGCCAGGACGTTGAGACCGGCCTTACTGCCAAGCGCCTGCTCGCCGAGCTTGGAAATACGCACCGGCCCATCCCCGTCGGCCCGGGTTTACTCGCCCATCAAGATCAGCTCCGCCGTGCCGATTTCCTAAAGCGATGGCACGCCGCACTCGGTCGATAAAAAGAGAATAAAAGACCACTTTTTTCTGTAACGTGGTGCGAAGGCGACAATTCAGAACGGTCACAGACTCCCCAAATTTGTTCGGCGGGAAGAGGGTGACAATCGCCCGCCAACCCCAGTGCCATCGCGCAAAAAGCGGGTCGCGCCCCCCTCTCAATGGGGTCCGGCGCGTGTTGCCCATGAGCAACAACTTGGCCGCAAATCGCGGCCCAGAGCCAGAAAGGGTTTCCGGAATCAGTCAACGCTGGCACATAATGCGGTCAGACGTGAGGTATCTGCGTCGTCCATAAGGACAGTCAAGATTTCCCAATCAGTTGACAAGGAAAGTGTCGATATGAAGATGAAACTGTTTGCAGCTGCTGTTGCAGCTCTGGCCGCCGGTGGCGCCTATGCACAATCCTCCGTGACCCTGTACGGCGTGGTCGACGCTGGTCTGACCTACGCAAACAAGGTGCCGGGCGCAACCGCTGGTTCCAGCGGCTCGCGTTTTGGCCTGGATTCGGGCGGCCTGTCGGGCTCGCGTTGGGGCCTGCGTGGCGTTGAAGACCTGGGCGGTGGCCTGAAGGGTATCTTCAACCTGGAAAGCGGCTTCAACCTGGACACCGGCACGTCGGCTCAAGGTGGCCGTCTGTTCGGTCGTAACGCTTACGTCGGTCTGCAAGGCCAGTGGGGTCAGCTGACCCTGGGTCGTCAGCAAAACCTGCTGTACGACTTCTCGCTGATGTATGACCCGATGGCAATCGCCACGCGTTACTCGCTGGCCTCGCAAGACCAGTTCTTCGCTGGCCGTGCTGACAACGCCGTCAAGTACGTTGGCACGTTCGGTGGCCTGAGCGTCTCCGGTCTGTACTCGTTCAACTACAACGGCAACGAAGTGGCTGGCAGCAACAAGACCGGCCGCGAGTGGAGCCTGGGTGCTAACTACGCTGGCGGCCCGCTGGGTATCGGCGCAGTGTACGACCAGACCAACTCGACGACCGTTGGTAGCGACAACCGCGAACAACGCGCCACGATCGCTGGCACGTACGCTTTCGGCCCGGCCAAGCTGTACGCTGGCTACCGTTGGTACAAGGCTAACTACGCAACTGTTGCTGGCAACGGCAACCTGCGTTCGAACCTGTACTGGGCTGGCCTGGGTTACCAAGCTACTCCGGCTCTGTCGCTGACGGGTACGGCTTACTACCAACAGTTCAAGAACAGCGGTACGGGCAACCCGTGGCTGTTCGTGGTCGGCACCGACTACGCTCTGTCGAAGCGCACCGACGCCTACTTCAACGTGGCCTATGCTAAGAACAGCGGCGGCTCGGGTCTGGGCGTGATGGGCCTGAACGACGCCAGCTACGCTGGTACGACCTTGACGGGCGGCAACCAAGTGTTCTCGGGCCCGAACAACAGCAACAACCAGTTCGGCGCTACGGTTGGCGTGCGTCACAAGTTCTAATTTGACGCGCTCGTAAGGGCGCATCGAATTAAACGGTTAAACGCCGATTCCGAAAGGAGTCGGCGTTTTTCTTTGTGCGAACGATCCGTAGCGCGCCTCCATGCTTGAAACTCTGCCGAGGGATGGCTCGGCTGGTGTGCAAGCTTTGGTCGATGACGCGAGCGGAGGCGAGGGGAGGTAGGCCGTCTCGCTTTCCGTCTTATGGCGGCGCCCGCCCGGGTGAGCCGACGCTGCCCCAGCGGAGCGTGACGAAGGCAGTTCGCAGCAATCTCGCGCAGCTATTGGTCTGATCGCTTGTTGAGCGGGCGCGTCCGGGTCAAGGTGGCTTACCCCCTCAACGTGCAGGCTCGATGGTCAAGCGTGCGTGCATAAAAAACGGCGGCACATATGGCCGCCGTTCGTGTATTACGAAATCTGCTGCTTACTGTGGTTCTTCGTCGTCCTGCGAAGGCATCGGTACGTTGCGACGCGTCGGCGGGGGACGCTTACCGACAACGATGGTCAGTTCTACTGCCTTGCCTTTGCGTGAAACCGTCACCTTAGCGTCCGCGCCGGGTTGCAACTGAGCGATGTTGTTGAGCAGCGCCGTCGTATCCAGGATCGGCTCACCGTTGACGCTGGTGAGAATGTCTCCCGGGCGCAGGCCCGCCTTGTCTGCGGGGCCGCCTTGAACCACGGCAGCAATCAGCGCACCATCCTTGCGCGACAAGCCAAACGACTCGGCGATCTCCGGCGTCACATCCTGCGGCTCTACACCGATCCAGCCGCGCACCACGCTACCGGTCGAGATGATCGATTCCATCACCTGCTTGGCCAGCGACACCGGAATCGCAAAGCCGATGCCAAGCGAGCCGCCCGAGCGCGAGTAGATCGCCGTGTTGATCCCGAGGAGGTTACCGTCGGCATCGACCAGCGCGCCACCCGAATTGCCGGGGTTGATCGCGGCGTCGGTCTGGATGAAGTTTTCGAAGGTGTTGATGCCCAGATGGCTGCGACCCAGGGCGGACACGATCCCCATCGTCACCGTCTGGCCCACGCCGAACGGATTGCCGATGGCGAGCACCACATCGCCAACGCGCACATTCTCCAGTCGGCCCAGGGTGATCGCGGGCAGATTGGGCAGATTGATCTTGAGGACGGCCAGGTCGGTTTCCGGATCGGAGCCGACCACTTTGGCGTTGGCCTTGCGGCCGTCGGTCAGGGCGACTTCGATCTCGTCGGCGCCGTCCACCACGTGGTGGTTCGTTAGAATGTAGCCTTCCGGACTGACGATCACGCCTGAGCCGAGGCTGGCCGTGGGTTCTTGGCGCTGCTCAGGAGCGCGGTCGCCGAAGAAGAACCGGAACCACGGATCAGCGCTGGCTTGCGGGTTGTTGCCACGCTTTGGCGCATTCTTGCTGCTGAAGATGTTGACCACCGCCGGCATCGCCACCTTGGCGGCTTCCGCGTAGGAGTTGCTGGAGGTGCCGCCGTGGCCGATCGGCGCGACTTCCTTCAGCGCGACGATGGGCGAGCCGGATTGCACTGCGACCTTGCCACGCTGCAGCCAATCAGGCTTGAGCGTGGCGATCACAAACCAGACGGCCAGGACGACCGTGACGGCTTGCGCGAAAAACAGCCAAAAGCGGCGCAACATAGAGCGAAATTGAGTCCAAATGGATCGAAAAGAACTTGAATTGTACTTGAACGACCTGTTGCAGGCGGCCCGTTTTCGGGACTATTGCCCCAACGGTCTGCAGGTGCAAGGGTGCAACACCGTTACCCATATCGTGACGGGGGTGACCGCAAGCCTTGCGCTGATCGAGGCTGCCATTGATGTGGGCGCCGATGCCATCCTCGTGCATCACGGTTACTTCTGGAAGGGGGAGGACGGCCGTGTTGTGGGTCAGAAGCATGCGCGCCTGAAGCAACTTCTGGCGCACGATCTCAACCTGTTTGCATATCATCTGCCGCTCGATGCGCATCCTGAGCTGGGCAACAACGCGCAGTTGGGTGCGTTGCTGGGCATGTCGCCCCAGGGTCGGTTTGGCGACGATGAACTTGGCTGGGTTGGTACGCTTGCCGCAACGACAACGCTGGGCGCTTTCGCGCGCACGGTGTCAGCAAAGTTGAACCGGGCTCCGCTGGTGATCGGCGAGGAGGATCGCCCGGTGCGCACAGTGGGTTGGTGCACGGGCGGTGCCCAAGGCTGGTTTGATGCTGCCGTGGCTGCCGGTGTGGACGTGTATTTAAGCGGTGAAGCGTCGGAGCAGACCACGCATCTCGCGCGCGAGTCGGGGGTTGCCTATATCGGTGCGGGGCACCACGCTACCGAGCGCGGTGGCGTTCAAGCGCTCGGCAATCATCTGGCCGAGCGCTTTGGCGTGGGTCACACCTTCATCGATATCCCGAATCCGGTGTGATTCGACTTCCGATTACGGCTTGTTCTTCAGGCTGTCGCGAATCTCGCGCAGCAGGAGGATGTTTTCGGGCGTTTCGGCGGGCGCTGCCGGCGGGTTGGCGTCGATTACGCGCGTGATGGCGCGCACCATCAGAAAGACGATGAACGCCAGAATCAGAAAGTTGACCGCCACGGTGATGAAGTTGCCGTAGGCGAAGACCGGCACGCCTGCCTTCTTCAGATCGACAAGGGTGTGCGGCACTCCCGCCGGCGCCTCTGCCAACTGGATGAACAGGTTCGAGAAATCGAGCTTGCCAACGATACGGCCGATCAACGGCATGATCAGATCATTGACGAGCGAATCCACGATTTTGCCGAACGCCGCACCGATGATCACACCCACTGCCAGGTCGATCACGTTGCCGCGCATCGCGAATTTCTTGAAGTCTTGCATCAGTGCCATCGGTTTTCTCCGGATTGTTTGATTCGAGACAAACGGTCAAGCTAACGAACGGTTGACCTGAATTGTTGAAAGCGAGGCTGCAAGAGCCATGCCAAAGCCTTGTCAGCATTGGGCTGGCGGGCGATCGGCGTGTTCACTATATCCGTAACCGCTGCGCCCGGCGACCGCTATCGTTCGCTCGGTACGCTCGGGTATAATTTTTTGTTGACGCGAATCTATCTTGATTTCTCATCCTGGGGTCTTGAATGAGTGACCAGCAAAACGTGGACAAAGGTCGCCGTAATCTATTGATTGCGACGTCCGTGGCTGGTGGTGTGGGAGGGGTTGCAGTTGCGGCCCCTTTCGTTTGCACATTCGCACCATCTGAAAAAGCCCGTGCAGCGGGCGCGCCCGTAGAGGCCGACGTGAGTGACCTGGCCCCCGGCCAGATGAAGGTGGTGGAATGGCGCGGCAAGCCGGTCTGGCTGCTCAAACGCACGCCCGACATGCTGGAATCGCTCAAGAAGACCGATAACGAAGTCGCCGACCCCAAGTCCGACGTGCCCTTCACCATGAAGACGCCGGACTACTGCAAGAACGAAACCCGCTCCCGTGCCGAGCATAAAGACCTCCTGGTCGTGGTCGGCATCTGCTCCCATCTTGGCTGCTCCCCGTCTGGTCCGTTTCCCGCGGGTGCCAACGTGCAGCTCGCCGGAGACCCCGGCTTCGTCTGCCCGTGCCACGGCTCCACGTTCGACCTGGCTGGCCGCGTGTTCAAGAACAAGCCCGCGCCGCAAAACCTCGACGTTCCGCCGTACATGTTCCTGTCCGACACGAAACTGGTGATCGGTAAAGACGAGAAAGGAGAGGCTTGATCATGGCCGAGAAGAAGGTGGAGACAACCGGGCTGCTGGGCTGGATCGATGCACGCTTCCCGGCATCGGAGCTGTGGAAGGCGCATCTGTCGGAGTACTACGCGCCGAAGAATTTCAACTTCTGGTATTTCTTCGGATCGCTGGCGCTGCTGGTGCTGGTGATCCAGATCGTCACCGGCATCTTCCTGGTGATGAACTACAAGCCTGACGGTACGCTCAACGCCGCCGGCATCCCCGTCGCCTATGCGAGCGTGGAGTTCATCATGCGCGAGGTGCCGTGGGGCTGGCTGGTGCGCTATATGCACTCGACCGGCGCTTCGGCGTTCTTCATCGTCGTGTATATGCACATGTTCCGCGGCATGCTGTACGGCTCGTACCGTAAGCCGCGTGAGCTGGTCTGGATCTTCGGCTGCCTGATCTTCCTGTGCCTGATGGCCGAAGCCTTCATGGGCTATCTGCTCCCATGGGGCCAGATGTCGTACTGGGGCGCGCAGGTCATCGTGAACCTGTTCTCCGCCATCCCGCTGATCGGCCCGGACCTGTCTCTCTGGATTCGCGGCGACTACGTGGTGTCTGACGCGACGCTGAACCGCTTCTTTTCGTTCCACGTTATCGCGGTGCCGCTGGTGCTGCTGGGCCTGGTGGTGGCGCATATCATCGCGCTGCACGAAGTGGGCTCGAACAACCCGGACGGCGTCGAGATCAAGGCCAAGAAGGACGAGCGCGGCATTCCGCTCGACGGCATTCCGTTCCACCCGTATTACTCGGTGCACGACGTCGTCGGCGTCGCGGTCTTCCTGTTCATCTTCAGCGCGATCGTGTTCTTCGCGCCGGAAATGGGCGGCTACTTCCTGGAAGCCAACAACTTCATCCCGGCAGACTCGCTGAAGACACCGCCGCACATTGCACCGGTCTGGTACTTCACGCCGTTCTACTCGATGCTGCGCGCGACCACGTCGGACTTCCTGCCGTGGCTGTGGGGTTTCATCGCGATCATGCTGGGGCTGCTGTTCGTGCGCTCCAAGAGCATGAAGGTCAAGGGTGTCGCGGTGGCTGTGGCCGTGATCCTGGCGCTTGGCTTCGCCTTCATCGACGCGAAGTTCTGGGGTGTGGTGGTGATGGGCGGCTCGGTGGTGATCTTCTTCTTCCTGCCGTGGCTGGACCAGTCGCCGGTCAAGTCGATCCGCTATCGCCCGGGCTTCCACAAGACGCTGCTGATTGTCTTCGTGATTGCCTTTGCGGTGCTGGGCTATCTGGGTATCCAGCCGCCGAGCCCGGTCGGTTCGATCATCTCGCAGATCGGCACCATTCTGTACTTCGCGTTCTTCCTCGCGATGCCGATCTGGAGCCAGATCGGGACGTTCAAGCCAGTGCCTGAGCGCGTCACGTTCACGCCGCACTGATAGAGCCCGCGCACAAGGACCCATGAAGGACACAAGAATGAAAAAGCTGCTTGCGATTTTCGCCTTGGCCGGTCTCGTGTTTGCCGCGCCCGTGATGGCCAATGAGGGCGGCGTGCCGCTCGATCCGGCGCCCAACCAGTCCAGCGACACGTCTGCGTTGCAGCGCGGCGCCAAGCTGTTCGTCAACTACTGCCTGAACTGCCACGGCGCCAGCGCCATGCGCTACAACCGCCTGCGCGACATCGGTTTGAGCGAGGAGCAGATCAAGCAAAACCTGCTGTTCTCGTCAGACAAGGTTGGCGACACGATGCACATCGCCATGGACCGTGAGGACGCGAAGAAGTGGTTTGGTGCCGTACCGCCGGACCTGTCTGTCATTGCCCGCGCGCGCGGCAGCGACTGGCTCTACACCTACCTTCGTACGTTCTACCGTGACGACACGCGTCCGACCGGCTGGAACAACCTGGTTTTCGACAAGGTCGGCATGCCGCATGTGCTGTGGGAGCTGCAAGGCCAGCAAGTGCCCAAGTACGCCGAAGTGAAGTCTGAGCACGGCGAGGCCGAGAAGAAGCTCGTCGGCCTTGAAGTGACGCTTCCGGGCAAGATGAACAAGGTCGAATATGACCAGGCAGTCGCCGATCTGGTCAGTTATTTGGACTGGATGGCTGAGCCCGCTGGCAACCTGCGCAAGCGTCTCGGTGTGTGGGTGTTGTTGTTCATTGGCGTGTTCTTCGTGCTGGCCTGGCGCCTGAATGCGGCCTATTGGAAGGACATCAAGTAAAATCCGTGTTTTCCGGGCAAGGGCTAGGCCGGTGGAGAACTGGCTCTAGCCCTTTGCCTTTTCGCTTTTTGTGCCGTGGCGATGTCATTTGTCGTCACGGTTGTACCGTCATAGGGCCGCCCCCGGCCCATGCGCCAAGGAACTACAACCATGATGGTCTTGTACTCGGGCACCACTTGCCCGTTCTCGCAGCGTTGCCGCCTCGTCCTGTTCGAGAAGGGCATGGATTTCGAGATTCGCGACGTCGATCTCTTCAACAAGCCGGAAGATATCGCGGTGATGAACCCGTACGGCCAGGTGCCCATCCTGGTTGAGCGCGACCTGATTCTGTACGAGTCGAACATCATCAACGAGTACATCGACGAGCGCTTCCCGCACCCGCAGCTGATGCCGGCCGATCCGGTACAGCGCGCCCGCGCCCGCCTGTTCCTGTTCAACTTCGAGAAGGAACTGTTCACGCACGTCTCCGTGCTCGAGAACGAAAAGGGCAAGGCCGCCGAGAAGAATCACGAGAAGGCACGTGCGGCCATCCGCGACCGCCTTACGCAGCTGGCTCCGATCTTCCTGAAGAACAAGTACATGCTGGGCGAAGAGTTCTCGATGCTTGACGTGGCGATTGCGCCGCTGCTGTGGCGTCTGGACCACTACGGCATTGAGGTCTCCAAGAACGCGGCCCCGCTGATGAAATACGCTGAGCGTATCTTCAGCCGTCCGGCGTATATTGAAGCGCTGACGCCGTCGGAAAAGGTCATGCGCCGCTGATTGCCGCCGGGTCGCCAGTCTCGCTCGGGTTGCTCCTGTGCGTGGCCGCGCCCAACGGTCACTGATTTCATCATGTCGGAAACCTCCACCAAGCCCTATCTGATCCGTGCCATCTATGAATGGTGCACGGATAACGGCTTCACGCCGTACATCGCTGTCTTCGTCGACAAGAGCACCAACGTGCCGCGCGAGTTCGTCAAGAACGACGAAATCGTGCTGAATGTGAGCTTTGACGCGACCAGCCAGCTCGACATGGGCAACGAGTGGATCACGTTCCACGCGCGGTTCTCGGGCGTGTCGCGCAAGATCGAAGTGCCGATCGAAAACGTCCTTGCCGTGTATGCGCGCGAGAACGGGCAGGGTATGGCATTCCCGGTAGAGCGCAGCACGCCGACGACACAGGCCGCAACCGAACGTGAGAACAATCCGCCGCCCAAGCTGGCCGCGGTGGACTCCGAATCGGTGCCTGCGCCGGTCCCTGTCGAAGCCGAAACCGGCCCGGAAGACGACCCGACGCCGCCGAATGTGCCTCGCATTGGGGGCAAGCCTGCGCTAAAGGTCGTCAAGTAACGCGTGTTAGGTTAGAATCGCGTTTCTTTGCCGGCTTAGCTCATCTGGTAGAGCAGTTGATTTGTAATCATCAGGTGGCGGGTTCGAGTCCTGCAGCCGGCACCAGCATCACGAAAACGGTCTCCCTTGCGGAGGCCGTTTTCTTTTGTCCGGCCGGTTTAGTCTGCTAAACGCGCACTTCTTTCCCAAAGATGCACGTCCAGCCACGCATCGTGTCCATGTACTCGCGCACGCGGGCGATCCGCTCGCCCTCCAGCACGAAGACGAAGCAATAGGTGTTGTCGTAGCGTCGGCCGTTCGCCAGCGTGGCCCGCATGCGTTCCTCCACGATCACCGTTTCGTCATTGGCGTGGATCGCGCTGACTTCTACCAAGACATCGGCGACGAAAAGCTTCGGGAACGTGACCGTGAGGAAGTGCACGATGGCGTCGCGCCCGATCATGTGATGCGTGCAGTCGAGCGCAATGGCGGTGGCGTTACCCTCGGGAGCGAGCCATTGCGCGTCTGGCGTGAAGCAGTCGGCAATGCGGGCGGCATCGCGTGACGCGAATGCACGCCACGCATCTATGACGATGTCTTTGCTGGTTCGAGTCGTCATGTGCGGCATGGAAGAGCAGGATTTCCGTCGATCCTAATGTCTGCAAACCTTGCTGGCGCGCCAGTTTCGGACCACTCCCTGTTCGCCTGCGATCCAGCTCCGCGAGCCTCAACCGCGCCGCACCCAGGTCACTTTGCCACCCTGAATGCCCAGATTGCGTCGTTCTTCGCGGTAATCCATGGTGCCGGGCAGGGCTCTGCCATCGCGCTCGCTAATGCGCCAGAGGCAGCCGTTGAGCAGGGCAGCGGCGTCCTGTTCGGATTTGCCGATCAGGGCGTTGTCAGGACCTGCGGCCGCCTGGCAAGTGGCCGTGGCCGGTGTGTGTTCGGTCACCTTGGATTCGGCCCCGCTCCTGGTCTGTTCTGAGCCTGCCGTTGAGCAGCCGACCATGCCTGCTATTGCAGCAATCGTAGTGAGCAGCGTTGCTAAGCGCGTCATACAACCTCCGTCTGATATCGCTGTGGCGAGCGCCCCCTCGTGATGCGCTCGATCGTGATTGCAGTGTACCGATGCCGACTTGCGAGGCGCCTCTCATCGCGTTGTTGCCGCCGCGCAATGGGCTTCGTGACACCTCCAAGAAAACGCTTGCCGCCGTCAACGAGACTTTGTTACTCTGCGCCCCGTCACAGCTACGGAGACTATCTCCATGGACAGTTGTTCTAGTCGATCCTCGATCGCACATTGAACGGCTAGACAGTCTCGGCGCATCGCCTCGCGCCTCACCACTGCCTAGCCGTATCGCACGGCAGGCGGTGGCGCTTGCGTAGGTTCTCTGCGCAAGTCCCTTCCTGAATTCGATTGTTGTATCCGGCACAGCCGCATGGCTGCGTGCGTTTGCGCGCGCCATGACGCGGCGTGGCCGGCGTTCGCCTACGCCTGTCAGAGAAACGGGCGGGGGAGGTCTCATGCTGTTTCTCTCGATGCTGGAGTACGTTTGGGTGGCGGTGCGTCCGCTGGTCTGGGTTCGCGTGCTGATGGGCGTGGCAGCCATTGTGTCGGTGAAGTCGATGGCGCATGCGGCGGACGTACCCGCTTCAGCGGTTGACGTCCCACGCATCGCCAGCGGCGAACTGGACGACCGTTTCGGTTTCCATGGCCAAACCACCTACGTGTGGCAACGCAAGCCTGCCTTCAACGCTGCATACAGTGGCGGCAACAGCCTTGGCGCCGCGAGCGCCAAGAGCTATTCCTTCACGGCCACGCTCGACCTGGGCATGCGCTTATGGAAGGGCGCCGAGTTCCACTTCAACCCCGAGGTCGCGCAGGGCGTGGCGTTCTCAGAGCTGCATGGCCTTGGCGGCTTGCCCAAC
Organism: Ralstonia sp. 22086; assembly: GCF_052045975.1. Taxonomy (NCBI): domain Bacteria; kingdom Pseudomonadati; phylum Pseudomonadota; class Betaproteobacteria; order Burkholderiales; family Burkholderiaceae; genus Ralstonia; species Ralstonia sp. 22086. The sequence goes on from NZ_JBQEPZ010000006.1 coordinate 121,884, forward strand.
GGGGAACTGGCCAAGACGGCCGGGACGAATCCAACGCTGTACCGCGCCCGCACTTTCCTGCGCCAGACTTGGGGCCTGGGTGGCGACACGGAAAAGGTCGACGCCGATTTCAACCAGTTCGCCAACGTCGTCGACAAGCGCCGTGTGGTGCTGACAGCCGGCAACTTCGCGGTGCCTGATGTCTTCGATGCGGTGTCGTATGCGCAAGACCCGCGCACCCAGTTCTTGAACTGGTCGTTCATGGCGCATCCGTCGTTCGACTATCCCGCCGATGCGCGTGGCTACAACTGGGGCGTGGCGCTTGAGTACGTCGACAGCGAGAACGGTTGGGCCGTGCGCGCTGGTCGCTTCCTGCAGCCGGAACAATCGAACGGTTTGCCGCTCGACACGCGGTTCCTCAAGCACTACGGCGACATCCTCGAGCTGGAGAAGCGCTACACGCTGTTCGGTCAGGAAGGCACGGCGCGGTTGCTCGGTTGGCGAAACCAGGCGCGCATGGGCCGATTCGACGATGCGATGGCGCTTGGCGCTGCCACAGGTGCGGCGCCCGACGTCGGACTGGTGCGCAAGGCGCATGCAAAGCTGGGCGTTGGCATCTCGTTCGAACAGAAAGCCGGTGACAACCTCGGCCTGTTCGCGCGCCTGAATTGCTCGGACGACAAGACCGAGACGTACGCCTTTACCGAAGCTGGCCGGAGCGTGTCGTTTGGTGGATTGCTCAAGGGTGCCGCTTGGCGCCGTGCGAACGATGTGCTGGGCGTGGCCGTCGCGGTGAACATGCTGGGGCCGGATCACCGCGCCTATCTGGCCGCAGGCGGCAGCGGCGCGTTCCTTGGCGATGGCGGCTTGAACTATGGCCACGAGCGCGTGCTGGAACTGTTCTACAGCCTGCAGGTAACCAAAGTCCTGGCGATCAGCCCCGACTTCCAGCTCATCCAGAACCCGGGCTACAACCGCGATCGCGGTGCGGCCAAGTTCGTGGGCGTTCGCGTCCACGCCGAGTTCTAACCGTAGGAGGACCCATATGGACAGTCCGAGTCGACCTTACCGAACGTCTTCTTTTCACTAGGCGAGTCCGCCGCACGGTTGTTCCTTGCTGCTGACTTGCCGCCCTGGCAAGGCAGCGGTGTCTGCATCGCTCCTTGATCGTTTCGACTTTGCCGCTGCGCGTATGCAACGCGTGCGGCGATGGCCGCGTGCCCTGCGTGTGCGCACGCGGTGAGGAGAGTGTCATGCGCAAATTCAATATTCCCGCGCGTCGTTTCTCGGCGATCGCACTGCCGTTCAGTTCGCCGTTTGTGCAGGCCCGGGCCGGTGCGCCCGGGCGTGCCGACGCTGCGTCGACCACGTCCAACCGGCGTGCCGGTGACGGCGGCCAAGCGCTTTCCAACCAAGGCTATGCGGCGGCGGCCATCCGGCTCTCGCGCACCTATTGGTAGTTCAACGGCGGGTAATCCGATAACACAACACAAACGGAGTTCGATATGACCCAATTCGCTTCGGGCATCGACGCACCACCACGTCACGCCGCGCTCGACGATGCTCACGTGGGCGATATTCGCGGCGCGCTCGGCACCATCGCGCATCACGATACGGGCGCCCGTAACAGCTGGCGCGCGCGCTTGCGAACGCTGCTCGCCATCCTCGGGCCTGGCCTGATCGTGATGGTCGGCGACAACGACGCCGGCGCCTTTGGCACGTACGCACAGGCCGGGCAGAACTACGGCACCACGCTGCTGTGGACGCTATTGCTGCTCATCCCCGTGCTGTACGTGAACCAGGAGATGGTGCTGCGCCTGGGCGCCGTCACGCGCGTTGGCCACGCGCGGTTGATCTTTGCGCGCTTCGGCAGGTTCTGGGGCAGCTTCTCCGTCATCGATCTGTTCCTGGTGAACGCGCTGACGCTCGTGACGGAGTTCATCGGCATCAGCCTCGCGCTCGAGTACCTCGGAATCCCGCGGCATTGGGGCGTGTGCGCTGCCGCAGCGCTGGTCATGCTGGCGGCATCCACCGGCGACTTCCGCCGCTTCGAGCGCTTTGCGCTGGTGCTGGTGGCGGGCAGCCTCACGCTGATCCCGGTGTTCGTGATGGTGCATCCGCCGATGGGGCAGGTGGCGCGCGACTTCTTCGTGCCGGCGCTGCCCGCCGGTGCGCCGCTTGCCGAGGTGATGCTCCTGATCATCGCCATCGTGGGGACGACGGTGGCGCCGTGGCAGTTGTTCTTCCAGCAAAGCTACGTGATCGACAAGCGCATCACGGCGCGCTTCATCCGCTACGAGCGTGCGGACCTTTGGCTCGGCATCGTCCTCGTGATCGCCGGTGCGGTCGCGATGATCGCTTTCAGTGCCCAGGCCTTCCACGGCACGCCGGAGTTCGGCAATTACACCGATGCGCTTGGCACCGCGCACGGCCTGGAGCGCCACTCGGGCCGCTGGGCCGGCGTGCTGTTTGCGATTGCGTTGCTGGACGCCAGCATCATCGGCGCCTGTGCGGTCTCGTTGTCGACTGCGTATGCGATTGGCGATGTGTTCGCCGTCCGGCATTCGCTGCATCGCAAGCCGACGGAGGCCAAGGGTTTCTATGCCGTGTACTTCGGCCTGACGTTGCTAGCCGCAGGGCTGGTGCTGACGCCGGGCGTGCCGCTCGGTCTGCTGACCAATGCCGTGCAATCGCTGGCAGGGGTGCTGTTGCCAAGCGCCACGGTGTTCCTGCTGCTGTTGTGCAACGACAAGGCCGTGCTGGGGCCTTGGACGAACGGCCGGGCGATGAACATCTTCACCGGCGGTGTGGTGGCTGTGCTGGTGATGTTGTCGGTCATCCTCACTGCCGCTGTGCTGTTCCCGGGCATTGGCGAATTCGAGATGGGCGCCATCCTGATCGGCGGCACGCTGATCGCGGGGGTGATGTCGCTCGTGCTGTGGCGTATCGAGCGACGTACCCATCGGCCGCACCATCCGCGGCGCGTGAGTGTGCTGGACCGCGACCACTGGACCATGCCATCGCTTGAGCAGCTTCCGCCTGCGCGCTGGACGCCACTCAAACGCACCTGGATGTTTGTGCTGCGCGGTTACCTCGTGGTGGCGGCAGGGCTGGTTCTGGTGAGGATTGTTGGGCTCCTCATCCAGTGACGCAGTCCTGTGAGGGCGAGGGGAGCCACCTGGGTGGCTCCCCAGGATGAGAATTGTTCTTATTATTCGCTGCCTATTTGGGCGCACATCTGGGGATAACGTCGGGTGCGCGCCACTGTGGCTGATTGTCGCAGTGCAACAACAGGCACTTTCGATTTGCTTACCCGCAAAGCCACGTAAACCCTAGCCGTACGGCGAGGGCATCACTTGTCAATCGACGCCGTTTTCTAGTTGCCTGAGCACATAGCGCGATCCGGAGCGCCATCTGGCGGTAAGATCGCGCCCGCATTCCACTTCCAACCGCGCTCCCCCAACGGGCGCATGACGTAGTGCCTGCTCCGACCTTTTACGCCCCCGATCTGTCGTCCGCCGCCTTGTGCGACGCGGCGGCGCTCGACTTCGCCCATGCCCGGCATGAGCGAAGCCCGCCTCGCCAACTGAGGGCGTTGGGTTCAGCTTCTCCCTGACCGGCGCCTGATGTGATCGAAGATCCGCTGCCGCACCTCAGTTGTACTCGGGGCGCCGGTAGTTCGGTCTTCTCTCATTTCCCGCGTTTTTCCGCCTGTGGCCGCTGTCTGGGCTGCTGGGCTCCCGTGATGTCCGGAAGCATCGCCGGCGCAATTGTGCAAGACATGAAGAACACACTCGTTCCACATATGAAGCGGCTCCTCGCCGCAAGCCTCCCGCTCCTGCTGGCGGGCTGCAACCTGACGGTCCTGGACCCGAAGGGGATGATTGCGGCTGAAGAAAAGACGCTGATCCTGGTGGCGACCGGCCTGATGCTGCTGGTGGTCATCCCCGTGATCGTGCTGACGCTGGTGTTTGCGTGGAAGTACCGCGCGTCCAACACCCGCGCCCGCTATGAGCCGGACTGGTCGCACTCCAACGCCATCGAGGCTGTGGTGTGGCTGATCCCCTGCCTGATCATCATCGTGCTGGGCGTGATCACCTACAAGTCCACGCACGCGCTCGATCCGTACAAGCCGATCGAATCGGATGTGAAGCCCATCACGGTCGAGGCTGTTTCGCTGGATTGGAAGTGGCTGTTCATCTATCCGGAACTCAAGATCGCAACGGTCAATCAGCTCGCATTCCCGGCCAACACCCCGATCAACTTCAAGATCACGTCCGACACGGTGATGAACGCGTTCTTCATCCCGCAGCTGGGCAGCCAGGTGTATGCCATGGCGGGCATGCAGACCAAGCTGCACCTGATCGCCAATGAGACCGGCGTGTTCGACGGCATGTCATCGAACTACAGCGGCTCGGGCTTCACGGGCATGAAGTTCAAGGCCACGGCCATGACGAACGAAGAGTTCGATGCCTGGGTCAAGCAGGTCCGTGAGTCGTCGCAGAACCTGACCAAGGAAGGCTACGCCGAGCTGTCCAAGCCGAGCGAGAAGGTGCCGCCGGCGGTGTACGCATCGGTCGACCCGACCCTGTATCACAGCATCCTGCACAAATACATGGACAAGATGGGCGAGGGCGACAAGGTCCTGACGCTCGACGAGGCGCTCGAAGGCGCCAACTGCACGACGGCCACGGCTGAGGCGGCAACGCGTCCGCTGCCGGTGCAGTCCGCCCTGCCTGCGCCGAAGAGCGCGGCCAAGAATTCCTAGGAGTTGACGATGTTTGGCAAGTTGAGTCTGGAGGCCATTCCGCTGCACGAGCCCATCGTGGTCGTGACGGTGTCGGCCATTCTGTTGGGTGGCGCTGGCCTGTTCGGCCTGATCACCTATCTCAAGAAGTGGACCTACCTCTGGAATGAGTGGATCACCTCGGTCGATCACAAGAAGATCGGCGTGATGTACTGCATTCTGGCCATCGTGATGCTGCTGCGCGGCTTTGCCGACGCCATCATGATGCGCTCGCAACTGGCGGTCGCCTCGGGCGGCGGTGCCGGCTATCTGCCGCCTGAGCACTATGACCAGATCTTTACCGCGCACGGCGTGATCATGATTTTCTTCATGGCCATGCCGCTGATGACGGGCCTGATCAACCTGATCGTGCCGCTGCAGATCGGCGCGCGCGACGTGGCATTCCCGTTCCTGAACACGCTGTCGTTCTGGCTGGCTGCCGCAGGTGTGGTGCTGATCAACGTGTCGCTCGGCGTGGGTGAATTTGCTCGCACCGGCTGGCTGGCGTACCCGCCGCTGTCGGAGCTGGCGTACAGCCCGGGCGTGGGGGTCGATTACTACATCTGGGCGTTGCAGATATCAGGCCTCGGGACATTGCTGACCGGCGTGAACTTCGTCGCGACCATCTTCAAGATGCGCGCGCCGGGCATGACGCTGATGCGCATGCCGATCTTCACTTGGACCGCCCTGTGCGCCAACATCCTGATCGTGGCGGCGTTCCCGGTGCTGACCGTGGCGCTGGCGCTGCTGGGCGCCGACCGCTATCTCGACATGCACTTCTTCACGAACGGCGGCGGCGGCAACGCCATGCTGTATGTGAACCTGATCTGGATCTGGGGCCACCCCGAGGTGTACATCCTGATCCTGCCGGCCTTCGGCATGTTCTCGGAAATCGTCTCGACGTTCTCGCGCAAGAAGCTCTTCGGCTACACGTCGATGGTGTGGGCGACCGCCGGCATTACCGTGCTGTCGTTCCTGGTGTGGCTGCACCACTTCTTCACCATGGGCTCGGGTGCGAACGTCAACGCGTTCTTCGGTATCGCGACGATGATCATCTCGATCCCGACGGGCGTGAAGATCTTCAACTGGCTGTTCACGATGTACCGCGGCCGCGTCGAGCTGAACTCGATGATGCTGTGGACGATCGGCTTCATGATCACCTTCGTGATCGGCGGTATGACCGGCGTGCTGCTGGCCGTGCCGGGCGCCGACTTCCTGCTGCACAACAGCCTGTTCCTGATCGCCCACTTCCACAACACCATCATCGGTGGTGTGGTGTTCGGTTACCTGGCCGGTATCACGTACTGGTTCCCGAAGGCCTTCGGCTTCAAGCTGGACGAAAAGTGGGGCAAGCGCGCTTTCTGGTGCTGGTTCGTGGGTTTCTACACCGCATTCATGCCGCTGTACGTGCTGGGCTTCATGGGCATGACGCGTCGTCTGAACCATACCGACAACCCGGCATGGCAGCCGTGGCTGATCGTTGCCGTGATCGGCGCCGCGATCATTGCCTGCGGTATCGCTTCGCAGCTCATCCAGATCTTTGTGAGCGTCCGCAACCGTCATGCGCTGGCGGATCTGACGGGCGACCCGTGGGGCGGCCGTACGCTGGAGTGGGCGACGTCGTCGCCGCCGGCGCACTACAACTTCGCCCGCGTGCCGGTCATCCGTGACATCGACGCCTTTGCCGACATGAAGGCGCGCGGTGAAGTGCTGACGCAGGTCGCACCGAGCTACGAGAAGATCCACATGCCGAAGAACACCGGCGCCGGCTTCTTCATCGGCATGTTCTCGATCGTGATGGGCTTCGCGCTGATCTGGCACATCTGGTGGATGGCCGTGCTGGGTCTGGTCGGCATGATCGGCAGCTTCATCCTCCGCAGCAACAACGACGACATCGATTACTACGTGCCCGCTCACGAGGTTCACGAGACCGAGTCGGCCTACTTCCAACGTATCGGTTCGCAGGCATAAACCATGGCTTCCAATGTTCTAGACGGTCACGCCGCGCACGGTCACGCGCACGGCCACGACCACGCGCATGACCATGCGCACCACCACGACGCCGCAGACACCAAGGTCTTCGGCTTCTGGGTGTACCTGATGAGCGACTTGATCATCTTCGCGTCGCTGTTTGCCACGTTCTGCGTCCTGCGCGGCGCGACGGCAGGCGGCCCGACGGGCAAGGAACTCTTCGATCTGTCGTATGTGGCAATCGAAACCGGCATCCTGCTGGTGTCGTCGATCACCTACGGCATGGTGATGATCAGCCTGCAGAACGGCCGCAAGGATCAAGTGATGCTGTGGCTGGGCATCACGCTGCTGCTGGGCGCCGCGTTCGTTGGTATGGAAATCAACGAGTTCCACCATCTGATCGCCGAAGGCGCGGGTCCGAGCCGCAGCGCATTCCTGTCGTCGTTCTTCCTGCTGGTCGGCACGCACGGCCTGCACGTGGCGAGCGGCATGCTGTGGATCATCGTCCTGATGTGGCAGATCGCTGCCAAGGGCCTGACCCCGACCCAATCGACACGCCTGTCGTGCCTGAGCCTGTTCTGGCACTTCTTGGACGTGGTGTGGATCGGCGTGTTTACCGTCGTGTATCTGCTGGGAGCGATGTAAATGGAACAGACCAACGTTTCGACGGGCATTTCCCACGATGATGCCCACGGTCATTCGGCTGGCGGCGCCGGCCATGCCACCGTCAAGGGCTACCTGATCGGCTTCGTGCTGGCGGTGATCCTGACCGCCATCCCGTTCAAGATGGTGATGGACGGCGGCTACTCGCACCAGACGGTGCTGGTGACGGTGATGGCCCTGGCGGTCGTGCAGATCGTCGTGCACCTGATCTATTTCCTGCACCTCGACGGCTCGTCCGCCCAGCGCTGGAATGTGATGGCCTTCCTGTTCACGCTGCTGATCCTGGCGATCGTCGTTGTCGGCTCGCTGTGGGTCATGCATAACATGAACGCCAACATGATGACGATGTAACGAGGCCTGGCCTCTGTTGCATTGGAAGGGCGCCCTGGTGGGCGCCTTTTCTTTTGCTCGTGCGGCCTTGAGCCCTGGGTTTGCCACGCCCCGGCTTTGTTAAACTCGCCGGGTTCCCCATTTCTGCGTTTCCCCCCGCAATTCCGCCATGTCACAGTACGTTTTCACCATGAACCGCGTGGGCAAGATCGTTCCGCCCAAGCGCCAGATTCTCAAGGACATCTCACTGTCGTTTTTCCCGGGCGCCAAGATTGGCGTGCTGGGCCTGAACGGCTCCGGCAAGTCGACCGTGCTGAAGATCATGGCCGGCCTGGACAAGGACATCGAGGGCGAAGCCACGCCGATGCCCAACCTGAACATCGGTTACCTGCCGCAGGAGCCGCAGCTCGATCCCGCCAAGACTGTGCGTGAAGAAGTGGAGAGCGGCCTGGGCGAAGTGATGGATGCGCAAAAGCAGCTCGAAGCCATCTACGCCGCGTACGCCGAGGAAGGCGCTGACTTCGACAAGCTGGCCGAAGAACAGGCGCGTCTGGAAGCCATCATCGCCGCCGGCTCCGGTGACAACGTCGAACTGCAGCTGGAAATTGCCGCCGATGCACTGCGCCTGCCGCCGTGGGACGCCAAGATCGAGCACCTCTCGGGCGGTGAAAAGCGTCGTGTCGCGCTGTGCAAGCTGCTGCTCTCGCGCCCCGACATGCTGCTGCTCGACGAGCCGACCAACCACCTGGATGCGGAATCGGTGGACTGGCTCGAGCAGTTCCTCACGCGCTTCCCGGGCACCGTGGTGGCCGTGACGCACGATCGCTACTTCCTCGATAACGCCGCCGAGTGGATTCTCGAACTCGACCGTGGACACGGCATCCCCTGGAAGGGCAATTACAGCTCGTGGCTTGATCAGAAAGAGACGCGCCTGAAGCAGGAAGAGTCCAGCGAATCTGCGCGCCAAAAGGCGCTGAAGAAAGAACTGGAATGGGTGCGCCAGAACCCGAAGGGCCGCCAGGCCAAATCGAAGGCGCGTCTGGCTCGCTTTGACGAGTTGAACAGCCAGGAATACCAGAAGCGCAACGAAACGCAGGAAATCTTCATCCCGGCCGGCGAGCGTCTGGGCAATGAAGTGATCGAGTTCACCAACGTCAGCAAGAGCTATGGCGATCGCCTGCTGATCGACAACCTGAGCTTTACGATTCCGCCGGGCGCGATCGTCGGCATCATTGGCCCGAACGGCGCCGGTAAGTCGACGCTGTTCCGCATGATCACGGGCAAGGAGCAGCCGGATTCGGGCACCATCAAGATCGGCCCGACCGTCAAGCTGGCTTACGTTGACCAGAGCCGCGATGCGCTTTCCGCAGACAAGACAGTCTTCGAAGAAATCTCGAATGGCTCGGACATCCTCACGGTGGGCCGGTATGAGACGCCATCGCGCGCCTACATCGGCCGCTTCAACTTCAAGGGTGGCGATCAGCAGAAGCACGTCGGCACGCTGTCGGGTGGCGAGCGTGGGCGCCTGCATCTGGCCAAGACGCTCATCTCGGGCGGCAACGTGCTGCTGCTGGATGAACCGTCGAACGACCTCGACGTGGAAACGCTGCGTGCGCTCGAAGATGCGCTGCTCGAGTTCGCGGGCTGCGTGATGGTGATCTCCCACGACCGCTGGTTCCTCGACCGCATCGCCACGCACATCATTGCCTTCGAAGGCGATTCGCACGTCGAATTCTTCCCGGGCAACTACCAGGAATACGAAGCCGACAAGAAGAAGCGTCTGGGCGAAGAAGGCGCCAAGCCCAAGCGCATCCGCTACAAGCCCGTTACGCGCTAGGACGGCTCGCCGGCCTACTGTGCGACCCGATCTCGGTGCTCCGATGCTCGCCGTACTGATGTACGGCTGCGCTTCTCAGACCGATTTCGGGCCGCTCGCTACGGCCCTCGAACCATCCTATGGCGCTTCTTCAGCCGCAGGCGCGTCGAGGTTGCTGTCAAACTCGACGCGCTTGTGCGAGCCGTCACAGAACGGCTTGTTCAACGAGTGCCCGCAGCGGCACAGCCACGCCTGGCCTTCCTCCACCGGTAATTCGCGTCCGCCCTGGGTGACGATCCGGAAGCTTCCCTTGATGTGATACGGCCCGTCGTTGCGGACCGTGATGACGACATCGTCGGCCATGTTGGCCTCCTCAGAAGAGGATGCCCTGCATGCGATACGCGAAGTGACCGGGCTTGGCGTCGCGCATCAAAGCCATGAATTGATCCATGTCCATATGCACGACGTTTTCGTGGTCGCCAGCTTCGAAGTAGACGTCGCCGTGGGTCATCAGGCTGCTGTCGATGTAGGTTGGCATGCCGTAGGCCATGCCCACGGGCGGAACGGCCCCTGCATCACAGTCCCGGAAGACTTCGCGCAACTCCGATTCATCGGCCAGCGTGAGGTCCATGCGGCCCGATTCCTTTTGCAACTCGGACAGATGCAGGTGATACGTCGACGGCAACACGGCCGCGACATAGCCAAGCTTGTCTTCTAGCAGGAGCGTCTTGGCCAAACGGTCGCCGGGGACATGTGCAGCTTGCGCGGTTTCGGTGCTCGTGTGGGTATGCGGATGGCGAATCACCTCGTACAGGCAGCCCTTGCTGCGCAGGCAGCCGTCGAGGGTGCTGGAGATCGACATGGCGTCCTCCCGTGTGCTGTGCGGCCGGCGGCGGGATTGCTGTGGCCGCTACGTCAGCATAGGTCGGTTTGCGGATTGCGCAGGCATTCGAGCGTACAAAAGCAACGGGCCACTCAATGTGAGCGGCCCGTGTGGCGATGTAGCTTTCTGTTCGCGCCAGGCGTCAGGGGTTAGCGGTCCCAGCCGCGGTGCCAGCCGTTATCGTGGCGCCATTCGCGCTCGCGCCACTCGTGACGGCGCCATTCGCGTTCACGCCAGTCGTCGCGGTCGCGATAGTAGCCGCCATAGACCACCGGGGCAGGGGCATAGACCGGCGCCGGGCGATACACCACGGGCGGGGGCGCATAGACAGGGGCCGGGGCCACGTACACCGGCGCAGGGACGCCGATCGACACGCCAACGTCCACATGCGCCAGCGCCGCCGTCGAGGCGCACAGCGCGGCGCCACCCAGAACGAATGCGAGCAGTGTGCGTTTCATGATGCTTCTCCTTACGGTTGCGAGGCCGGGGCCGATGTGCCGTCGACTTCGTGTATCAAGTTCGTGATGCCATTCTATGAACCACCGGGCGCTTCAGGTGATACGCAAATCCTACGGATGTAACGGGAAGTAAAACGCCCCACCGGCAAGACGCTGGTGGGGCGCGGGGTTTCCACGCGGGCACGCCTCGTTCAGCCTTGTGCAGCCTCCCAGGCCACTCGCTGTTCCGGTGACGACCACACCGCCAGGTGCAGCGCCGACAGCGCGAACGGATCTGACAGCAATACCAGCTTTTGCTTGCCTGTGAGCTTGTCCGGACCCACCTCCAGTGCGTGGCGCACGTGTGCCTCCCGCACGGCAATCAGCCGCCGGTCGTGCGGAAAGCGGGCCGTGCCGATCGCGCACATCAGCGCATTGGTGACGGGGTCGACCACGGCTTGGCGGAAGTCAGGCATCGGCGGCGCATTGCGCAGGTGCTTGCGTGTGGCGCGGAGCTCGCGCGGCGGGCGCACTTCCTCGGGGATCATGAACAGGCGCAGCCGTCGCATGCGGCGGCCCAGGCTCACACGGCTGGAGAATACCGACAGCGGAATCGACACGATCAGCGCGCCCACCACTGGAGAAAGCCACCACAGGAAGCTCGGGTTCAGCCAATAGACGATGGCGGCCCAGACGATGCCGATCACGGTGTGCAGGCCGTGGCGGCGTACAGCGTCGCCCCAATGCGTCTGCGCGTCTTCGCGCGGCGGTGACTTCCAGTGCACCTTCCAGCCGAGGAAGGCGGCCGTCACGAAGCGTGTGTGGAACAACATGCGCACCGGCGCGGCCAGCACCGAGAACGCCGCCTCGATCGCCATCGACAATGCCAGGTGGATCGCCCCGCCAAAGCGCTTCGGCCCCTGTGCCCACAGCACAAGCACGCTGAGGATCTTCGGCAGGAACAGCACGGTGGCCGTGGCGGAAAACAGCGCGGCGGCCTTCTCCGGATGCCACTCCGGCCAGATCGGGAAGAGCTGGCGCGGCTGCGTAAAGTATTCCGGCGCGATCAGCGTGTGCTTGGCCAGCAGGGCAGTCGACAGGATCAGGAACAGGAACCACAGCGGCGCAGACAGATACGCCATCACCCCGGTGATGAACACCGCGCGGTGCACACGGTGGAAGCCTGGTGCGCCGAACAGGCGGAAGTTCATCAGATTGCCGTGGCACCAGCGGCGGTCGCGGCCCAGCTCGTCGAGCAGGTTGGGCGGCATTTCTTCGTAGCTGCCGTCCAGGTCGTAGGCGATCCACACGGCCCAGCCGGCACGGCGCATCAGCGCGGCTTCGACAAAGTCGTGCGACATGATCTCTCCGGAAAGCGAGCCCTTGCCCGGAATCGGCGCCAGCGCGCAGTGCTTGATGAACGGGTCCAGCCGGATGATGGCGTTGTGGCCCCAGTAGTGCGATTCGCCGAGCTGCCAGTAGTGCAGGCCAGCGGTGAACAGCGGCCCGTACACACGCGTGGCGAACTGCTGGATACGCGCATACAGCGTGTCGCGGCCGGCGGCGCGCGGCGCGGTCTGGATGATGCCCGCGCTGGGCGCACCTTCCATCAACTGCACGAGGCGCGTCAGGCAGTCGCCGCTCATCACGCTGTCGGCGTCAAGCACGATCATGTAGCGGTATTTGCCGCCCCAGCGCCGGCAGAAATCGTCGATGTTGCCGCTCTTGCGCTTCACGCGGTGGCGGCGCCAGCGGTAGAAGATGCGACCGAAACCATCGAGCGCGCGGCAGATATGCAGCCATGCATCGGCTTCTGCGGTGCGGATGTCCGGATCGCCGGAGTCCGACAGCACGAAGAAGTCGAAGTGCTCCAGATGTCCCGTGCGCTGCAATGATTCGTACGTCGCGCGCAGCCCTGCAAACACGCGCTGCACATCTTCATTGCAGATCGGCATGACGATGGCCGTGCGCGCATCGTCCGGAATCGTGGCGTCCGGCGTGGCCCGGCGCGAGATGACGAAGCGGTCGCCGTGGAAGGCCAGCAGCAGGAAGCCCGTGATGGCCGTCCAGAATCCCGCCGACACCCAACAGAACAGCACCGCAAACAGCACGATGATGATGGCTTCGAGCCAGTCGGCGCCGTGGTACGGCAGCACCGTGCTCATCGCCCAGGTGGCAGCGATGGTCTGCGCGATCATCAGCGCCAGCAGCGTCAGGCGGCGGCGCGAGCCGACGAAGCGCCAGATGCCTTTCGGGTCCGGCGAGTCGGGTGCCTCGTACGGCACCGGCTTCTTGCCGCCATGCATCCAGCGGTCGATGGCCTGGCGGGTGCGCCAGATCGGCCCGAGCACCCATGGCCAAGGCACCATCGAGCGACGCGCGGGCGTGGGCCCGGTATCCAGGTGGATGCGGCCTTGGCTGTCGCGCTCAAGCGGCGGCGCCGGCTCGGCAGAGGGCTCCGTCGATGCGGCATCGGCGCGCGTGGCGCCATAGGCCGCATCCAGACGCGAGCCTACGGAGGCGTAGGCCGGTGCATCGGCGTCGAGCGAGGTCGTCTGGGCCGGGTCGAGCCTCGCCAGCGCACGATGCAGCTTGGCGAGCGCCGCTGCATCGTCGTCGGCGGCTGTGATGCCCGCGTTGCGCAGGAGCGCAGCACGCGCATCGGCCGCCAGCGGCAGCGCCCCAAGGTAATGGTCGGCCACAGACTGCGCTGTGGCAGGGGGGGTGGAGGGGGCGGTGCCAGCGGCACCGTCAGTCTGGGCTGTCGTCACATTCAGCCCGGAGGTAACAGGTAGCTCCACGTCTCAGAAAGTCCGGTGCCGCCGCTGCGCAGGTAGCCGCGCATTTCGACGGGTTTATCGTCGTCGACCCGCTTCAGGCGCACAGTCACGCGCCATCCGCCGGTCGCGGTGTTGGGTTGGCCGAAGATCGATTCGATCTTGCCGTTGGCATCTGCCGAGAATACGGGCTCGACCGGCGCATTGGGCGGAAGCTTCGCCAGCGCGGGGCCTTCAAAGTCGACCACGAAAGCGATCGTATCGTCGGGCTTGCGCTCGTCGGGGCGCTTGGTTGTCCAGCCGTGCGAACGGCGCGTCTGCGTCACCCACGCCAGCGCTGGCTTCTTGTCGGCGTCCTTCTGCCACAGCAGGCGGTATTCGAGATTGAACGGCTGATGCGGCTTGGGCGGGTTTTCGGGTACCCAGTAAGCGACCACGTTGTCGTTCGTCTCGTCTGGCGTCGGAATCTGCACCAGCTCCACGCGGCCCGCGCCCCATTTGCCGACGGGCTCGACCCACGCGCTCGGGCGCAGTTCATAGCGGTCGCCGATTTCCTGGTAGCTGGAGAACGCGCGGTCACGCTGCATCAGGCCGAAGCCGCCGGGGTTGGTCGTCCCGAACGAGCTGACCAGCAGGCGCTTGGGGTTCGTCAGCGGACGCCAGATCCATTCGCCTGTGCCGGAAAGCACCGACAGGCCGTCGGAGTCATGCACTTCGGGGCGGAAATCCAGCGCCGGTGCCGGCTGGTTCTCGCCAAAGAAGAACATGCTGGTGAGCGGCGCGATGGCCAGCTTGCTCACGTTCTCGCGCATGTACAGCTGCGCCTTGACGTCGACCGCCGTGTCGCTGCCCGGCTTGATGACAAAGCGGTAGGCACCCGTGGCGCGGCGCGAGTTGAGCAGCGCGTAGATCGTCAGCTCTTTCGCGTTGGCGGCAGGCCGTTCGATCCAGAAATCGGTGAAGCGGGGGAATTCCTCGCCCGAATTGAGCGCGGTGTCGATGGCCAGCCCACGCGCGGACAGGCCGTAGACCTGCCCCTTGCCGATACCGCGGAAGTACGACGCGCCCAGGAACACGATGACCTCGTCCTTGTATTTGGGCGTGTTCATCGGATAGTGCACGCGGAAGCCGGCAAAGCCGAGCTTCTGCAACTGCTTCGGGTCGAGCTTGACCGGACCGTAATCGAACAGGCGCGGATCGAAGCGGATTTCGCGCACGCCGGCGGGCGACACCTCGTTGATCTTCACGGGCTGGTCGTAGTAGGACCCCTCGTGGAAGAAACCGAGTTCGAATGGCAGCTTGTCGCGACGCCAGTAAGCCTGATCGGACTTGAAGCGGATTTCGCGGTACTGGTCGTAGCGCAGCTCGCGGAGTTCGCGGGGCAGGGTGTCGGCGGGCGCCTGGTAGGGCTTGGAGGCCAGTTGCTTGGCGCGTACGGCCACATCGTTGAAACCGAAGGCCAACGCAGCATGCGCCGAAGCCAGCGCCAGCAGGCCCACGGCCAACCGCGCATAGCCGGTTACCGAACGGGTGCGTGCCGCGCGAGCGGCCCCCGGCGTGCGGGAGGAAACAGCGGAGGGAATGTTCAAAATGAGATCGCGTCTATGCGGCGGGCCGAGGAACGTGACGCTTCGGTCCTGCCGGTCATTCGTCTGTGCCGCCAAGATTTTACCCGCCGTACCTTTGCGAGATCAAAACCGGCAACATTTTGATAATGTTTCTGACCGCATCGGGCCGAGATCCGCGTCAAATGGCGTGTAATCAGGCGGTCTGTGGCGGGTCAACCGTTCGGTTGAGGGGAACGCACACCGCCGCCCGGCAGTCAGAATCGCTTCGCCGCGTGCTGAGATTCCCGCGTGGCACACTCTCGGCTCTTTCCTCCATGGAGTTCGCATGACCTGCTGGACGCGACGCGCCACGGCAACTGCCGCGCTTGCCCTTTCGACCTCGTTGCTCGCGCCCGTGGCGTTTGCAGCACCCGCAGCCAAGGCGGCTCCCAAGTCTGCGGCGCCAGCCAAGGCTGTGCGCGATCCCGGCGACGTGGCGGTGCTGCTCGATGCCTTCCCGCTGGGCAAGCCGCTGCGCAAGCTGCCTTCGTGCGAAGACGTACGCGCGAATGGTGGCAAGGATGTCGCCGAATACTGCTCCGATGCGCTTGAATCGCATGGCCGAACGCGCTCGCTGGGCGTGCCGCAGGCATTGCGCCCCGAGTTGATGGATGGGCCGCAGGCCGTGCTCCTGATTGACCAGGATGGCAACATCGCCGGCATGTTCGTGCCGACGCGCGGCGTCGATACCGAGCAGCGCGTCTTCCAGGCGCTGTCCGATCGTTACGGTAAGCCTGCGCAGGAAGGCAAGGCGCCGCTCAAGCTCAAGTCTGGCAAGACGGTCGATTCGCTTCGTGCGCGCTGGGCAGGCCATCAGACCATCATCACGATGTACGCGATTCCCGAAGAGCCGCAGAACGGCACGGTGGAATTCCTTTGGGCACCGCGCGCCGGGGCGGTCATGGATCAGATGCGTGCGGAAGTCGATCCGAATGCACCCAAGCCGGCTCCTGCGTCCGGTGTGGCGGCCTCGGCACCTGCAGCGATGGCCAAGCCCTCTGCAGGCAAACCGGCGCCTAAGCAGTGAACTTACGAACACACGTTCGTAGTTTTCGGTTACACCGCTTACACCCGCATGACGCCGGCGTCGCTCGCGTCGGCTTATAACGTCCACGTGGCTCCACTAGCGGGGCCGAAGGACGCTAATCATGAAAATCGTGGCTCTGGCCTTGTTGGCCGCGACGCTTGGGGGTTGCGCGGTGTATCCGGCACCGGTGGCCGTGGCACCTGCGCCGGTCTATGTTGCACCGGCTTATCCGGCCTATTACGGCGGCTATTGGGGTGGTCCTTCGGTGTACTTCAATTACCACCACCGCTGATCGGCCGTTGGCTGATCAGCGTCTAGTCTGCTGAACGCAGGCCCGGCCAGCCGGGCGCCAACGTCTGCGGCAAGCCAAGCAGGTCCAGCACGCGCCCGACCGTGTGGTCGACGAGGTCGTCGATCGTCTTGGGGCGCTGGTAGAAGCCCGGCACGGGCGGAAACACGATTCCGCCCATCTCTGTGACGGCCGTCATGTTGCGCAGGTGCGCCAGATTCAACGGCGTTTCGCGCACCATCAGGATGAGGCGACGACGCTCCTTGAGCGTGACGTCGGCCGCGCGCGCAATGAGATTGTCCGACAGGCCGTGCGCCACGGCCGCCAACGTCTTCATCGAGCAGGGCGCCACCACCATCGCTTCCGCCGCAAACGAGCCGCTGGCAATGGTTGCGCCGATATCGCGCACGTTATGCACGACGTGCGCCAGCGCTTCCACTTCTTCGCGTGCCATGTGCAGCTCGTGCTGCACGTTCATCAGCCCTGCGGGCGACATCAGCAGGTGCGATTCCACCCCCGCCGATTCGCGCAGGCCCTGCAGAATCTGCAGCAGCCGCACGCCGTAGATTGCCCCGGACGCCCCCGTGATGGCCACGATGATGCGGCGCACAGGTGGCGTCTGGACTGTGGCGTTCACGGGCAAGGTCACGCTGAAACGAGAACGCAGCTCAAGCAGCCAGCAGCGGCTGCAGCTCGCCGCTCTGGTACATCTCCATCATGATGTCCGAGCCGCCGATGAATTCACCCTTGACGTAGAGCTGCGGAATGGTCGGCCAATTGGCGTAGTCCTTGATGCCCTGGCGGATTTCGTCGTCTTCCAGCACGTTGACGGTGTGCGGCCGATCCACGCCGCAGGCCTTCAGGATCTGGATGGCGCGGCCCGAAAAGCCGCACATCGGAAATTGCGCCGTGCCCTTCATGAAGAGGACGACGGGGTGGCCTTTGACGATCTGGTCGATTTTTTCGTGCGTGGTGCTCATGGGGAGACTCGATTGGGTGAGGGGCGGCAGCCGGGTTTTTGGGCTGACATCCACATTGGAAAACCTGACTATTTTAGCGAGGAACGCGCACCGGCGTTTTGATCCAGCCACTGCCCGCCGCTGCAGCGGTCATGGCCGGCCAGGTCTTGCGAAGTGAATACGTTGGCGAAGCCGGCGCCGTGCAGCAGCGCGCGCACGGGTTCACCCTGATCGTAGCCGTGTTCGAGCAGTAGCCAGCCGCCCGAGGCAAGCCGCGCAGGCGCCCCTGCGACGATGCTGCGCAGGTGTCGCAGGCCGTCATCGTGGTCGGTGAGGGCGTTGGCGGGTTCGAAGCGCAGATCGCCCTGATCGAGATGCGCGTCGGTGGCCGCTATGTAAGGTGGGTTGCTGGCGATGAGATCGAAGGCGGGGGGCGCATCGGCATTGGCCAGCGCGCCATACCAGTCGCCCACCGCAGCCCGGAAATTGGTTGCGCCCAGCGCCTTGGCGTTGTCGATCGCCACGGCCAGCGCATCGGCGGAGGCATCGGTGGCCCACACGCGCGCGTCGCGTCGCGCCAGGGCAATTGTGATGGCAATGATGCCGCTGCCCGTGCCCATGTCGAGCACGGCCGGTGCATCGCGTTCTTCCAGGCGGTCCAGCGCCTGCTCGACCAGCAATTCCGTATCGGGACGGGGAATGAGCACGGCCGGCGTGACCTTGAACGTGCGGTCGAAGAATTCACGTTCACCCAGCAGATAGGCCATCGGCTCGCCGGCCAGGCGGCGTGTGGCGAGTTGGCTGATTCGCGCGCGCGCGGCGACGTCGATAGCGCTGGTGTCTTGCGTGATGAGTTGCACGCGCGACAGGCCCGTCACGTGCGAGACCAGCATGCGCGCTTCCAACGCAGGCAAGCCGGCGCGTGCCAGCGCCGTCAGCGCATCGGACACGCAAGCCAGGGTTTCGGGCGAAATGACGGGAACAGACGACACGGCAACAGACCAGCAGCGAAGATCGGGGCGCACAAAATAACACGGGCCCGGCCAATGTGGCGCGGGCCCGCGAGCGGGTCGGTGCGGTTAAGCAGCGCTTATTGCTTGGTCGCGTCCTTGACCTTGTCGGCCGCTTCCTTCGTGGCGTCTGCGGTCTTGTCTGCTGCAGCCTTGGCCGCGTCGGCCGTCTTGTCGGCCGCAATCTTGGCGGCATCCTTGGCCTGCGCCAGTGCGCCCGACGCGGAGACTTGCGCATCCGAAGCGGCCTGCGAGAGTTCCACCTTGGCGGCGTCTGCAGCCTTGGTCACGGCGGTGCCGGCGTTGTCGAGCGCCTGTTTGGCGGCGTCTTTCGATTGCTCCATCGCGCTCTTGGCGGCCTGGTCGGTGGCGTCGTCTTTCTTGCCGCAGGCGGCCAGGCCCAGTGCGAGGGAGGTAGCGACAGTGATGGCCAGCAGTTGGGTACGCATTGCGATTCTCCTAATCGTGATGTTGCCGCGCTTGTTGGTGAGTGCGCGCCGGATGCGACCGGCGATGCACTCGGCGTGATCGAGATCGATTATAGGAACGCAAGACCGGCGCGCCATCGCGCAAACCTGTATCAAACGCAAGCGGATGTTACGGAGGGCGCGCTTTTTAACGATTGAGCGCTCAGGCCTCTTCCCCGAGCGCCGCAAGCTGCTCCGCTTGGTGCTCAGCCGCCAACGCACCGACCAGTTCATCGAGGTCGCCGTCCATGATCGCGTCGATCTTGTACAGCGTCAGGTTGATGCGATGATCGGTCACGCGGCCCTGCGGGAAGTTGTACGTGCGGATGCGGTCGGAGCGGTCGCCCGAGCCGATCAGGCTCTTGCGGGCGCTGGCTTCCTTGGCTTGCGCTTCGCGCTCCTGGCGATCCTTCAGGCGCGCAGCCAGCACTTGCATGGCACGGTCCTTGTTGCGGTGCTGGCTGCGGTCGTCCTGGCACTCCACCACCAAGCCGGTCGGCAGGTGGGTAATGCGCACGGCCGAATCCGTCTTGTTGATGTGCTGGCCGCCCGCACCGGACGCGCGGAACGTATCGATGCGCAGGTCGGCCGGATTGATCTGGATGTCGGCCAGCGCATCGGCCTCGGGCATGATCGCCACGGTGCAGGCCGACGTATGGATGCGCCCCTGCGCCTCGGTGGCCGGCACGCGCTGCACGCGGTGGCCGCCCGATTCGAATTTCAGGCGCGAGTACGCACCTTCGCCCACCAGCCGCGCAATCACTTCCTTGTAGCCGCCCAGGTCCGACGGCGATTCGCTGACGATCTCCACCTGCCAGCGCTGCCGTTCGGCGTAACGCGTGTACATGCGCAGCAGGTCGCCGGCAAAGAGCGCGGATTCATCGCCGCCCGCGCCAGCGCGGATTTCCACGAAGATGTTGCGATGGTCGTTCGGGTCTTTTGGCAGCAGCAGGCGTTGCAGCTCGCCTTCGAGGGATTCCATCCGCTCACGCGCCGCGCGGAGTTCGTCCTCGGCAAACGCCTTCATGTCCGGATCGGTCGCCAGCTCCTGCGCAGTGGCGATGTCTTCCTCCGCCTGCTTCCACGCGGCAAATTGCGCGACCACGGGCTCCAGCTCGGCATGTTCGCGCGTGAGCTTGCGGTATTGGTCGAGATTGGCGGTGGCGTCTTCACGCGCAAGCAGCGCGTTGATTTCGACGATGCGCTCGGCCAGTTGGTCGAGCTTGGACAGCATGCTGGGCTTCATTCGGGCAGTCGCGGAGGGAAACGCTGGAAGCGAAGGCGGCGCATGATACCGCGCCAGAAGTTGCGCGCCGAGAGTGAAACCATGCGGCGCGCGGGCGATGCGCTGGCCGCTAGCGCTCGGAGTGGCTGGACTGACGGAACAGCGCCGGCAGCAGGTCGATGAGCTGTTCGCGGCCTTCGCCCTGCGCGTGGTTGAGCGCATGCGTGGGGCCGTGGAGGAATTTCTTGGTCAGCGCCTGAGACAGCGCTTCAAGCACAAGCGCCGGGTCATCGCCGCGCGCGAGCATGCGCTGGGCGCGTTCCAGCTCACCCTGGCGCAGCGTTTCGGCCTGCGCGTGCAGATCCCGGATGACGGGCACCACGCTGCGCGCATCGAGCCAGTGCATGAAGTTCAGCACGCGCGTTTCGATGATGGCCTCGGCCTGCGCCACGGCGGCCTGCCGCAGCGCGTTGCCCTCGCGCACGATGGCGCCCAGGTCATCCACGGTGTAGAGGAACACGTCGGACAGGCGTGCGACCTCAGGTTCGATGTCGCGCGGCACGGCCAGGTCGACCATGAACATCGGGCGGTGGCGGCGCTGCTTGATGGCGCGCTCCACGGCGCCCAGACCGATGATGGGCAGGGTGCTGGCCGTGCATGAAACAACGATGTCGAACTCGGCAAGCTTGGTTGGCAGTTCGGCCAGGCGCACGGCGCGCGCGTTCAGGCCCTGGTTCGACAGCGATTCGGCGAGCTTCTCGCCGCGTTCCAGCGTGCGGTTGGCGATCACCACCTCACGCGGCGTCTGCGCGGCGAAGTGCGTAGCGCAGAGCTCGATCATCTCGCCGGCGCCAATAAACAGGACGCGCTGATCCGCGATCGACTCGAAGATGCGCTGCGCCAGGCGCACGGCGGCGGCGGCCATCGACACGGAATGCGCGCCGATCTCTGTCGTGCCGCGCACTTCCTTGGCCACCGCAAAGGTGCGCTGGAATAGCTGATTCAGGTACGTGCCCAGGGCGCCCGCTTCGGTGGCGGTGCGCACGGCGTCTTTCATCTGGCCGAGGATCTGCGTCTCACCCAGCACCATCGAATCGAGCCCGCTGGCCACGCGGAACGCATGGCGTACCGCCAGCGATTGCCCGAGCGAATACACATGGGGCGCAAGTTCGCCGGGGTCGATGTTGTGGTGCTGTGCCAGCCAGCGAATCGCATGCTCGTGCGCGGTCTGCTCGGGCAGGTTGCCGTCGGTCGCGCAGTAGATTTCGGTGCGATTGCAGGTGGAGAGGATGGCGGCTTCGGCCGTGCTTCTGAGGTGCGGCAGGTGCTGGCGCAGCGTGCCCAGCGCGGGCTTGAGCTGCTCGAGCGGAAACGCCACCTTCTCGCGCAGGGAAAGCGGCGCAGTGTGGTGGTTGATTCCAAGCGTCAGCAACTGCATGTGGGGCGGCCGGTTAAATGGGGACGGCACGAATTTTGAGCACTTTGGATTATAACGCCCGGCCCCCGGATGAGCAGGACCCAGGTCAAATCTCGTGGCATGTGTGGACGAATGTCGATTATTCGTCACGCGCCGCGTGGTGGGGCCACCGTGGCCTTCTGCAGCGTCCTGCGCTAAGGTACGCGTCCAGTTGAATCGCTCAAGGGCAAGACGGAGAACAGGCATGGGGTGGATCGGGCCGCTATGGATCGGGCTGGCGGTGGGCGTGGCGGCACGTTGGCTGCATCCCGCAGGCAAACGCCTGGGGTGGGCGGCTGCGCTGGTGACGGGTGCGCTTGGCGCGTTGTTTGGTTACTACAGCGGCCAGTTCGCCCACCTCTATGCCGACGGGCAGATCATGGCCTGGACGGCCGCCGTAGTGGGCGCCATGCTGCTGCCCGCGGCGTGGGGCCTATTGCGCCGCTAGGTGGCAAGTGGACTGCGGCGTTCTGGCGCGGTTCAGCCCGCCCCCACGCCGGCAGTGCGCGCATCGCGCGCGGCCAGGTAGCCGGCCATCAACGTTTCCAGGCGCTTGAAGTCCACCGGTTTGGTCAGGTGATCCGTAAAGCCCGCGTCGCGGCACCGGGCGATGTCTTCTTCCATGCCGTAGCCCGTAATTGCAATCGATGGTGCGGCTTGCCGCTCGGCAAAAACGCGCACCACATCCAGGCCGCTGCCGTCCGGCAGGCCAATATCGCTGATCAGCAGATCAAACGTGCCAGATTCAGCAGCCTGCATGGCCGTGCGCGCGCCGTTGGCCACGGCGACGCTGTGGCCGAGGATCTCCAGCATCTGCGACATGGCTTCGGCCGTATCGGCGTTGTCTTCCACCAGCAGCACATGCAAGCCGCGCGTCGGCTGGGCGCGTGGCATGGGCGGCGAGGGCGGTGTCTCGGGCTGCACCCTCTCGGTCGCGAGGGGCAGCGTAAGCGTGAACGTAGCGCCCTCGTGGCGGCCGGCGCTCTCGGCAATCAATGAGCCCTCGTGCTTCTGCACCAGCGCGTAGGCAATCGCCAGGCCCAGGCCCAGCCCGCCAAAGCGTTGGGTGATCGATGCATCGGCCTGTTCGAACGCCGAGAAGATACGCGGCAGTGCGTCGAGCTCGATGCCGATGCCATTGTCCTTCACGGCCACGGCCACGGTGGAGGGCGATGGGTTCCAGACGCGCACCTCAATGGCGCCGCCTTCGGGTGTGAACTTGACGGCGTTGCGCACCAGGTTCCAGATCACCTGCTGGATGCGCGCACCGTCGGCATACAGCCGGCTGCGGCCCGCCTCGAAGCGCGTCTTGAGCGACAGTCGCTTGGCCTGCATGTCGTTGCGCGACATCTCCAGCGTGCTCTCCAGCAGCGGATACAGATCGACCAGCGCAAAGCTCACCGCCAGCTTGCCGCGTGCAATGCCGGTGATGTCGAGCAGGTCGTCGATCAGGCGCGCTTCCAGCTCGGCATTGCGGCGCACGACTTCGAGCTGCGCGACCACATACGCCGGCAGATCCTGGCGCAGTTCCAGCAGATGCACGGCGGTCAGGATGGGCGTGAGCGGCGTGCGCAACTCGTGCGACAGCACGGCCAGGAAGTGGTCCTTGGCGTGGTTGGCCGTCTCGGCTTCTTCCTTTGCACGGCGCAGGGCGTCGGCAGCGATGCGCTCTTCGGTGGAGTCGCGGATGATCTTGGAGAAGCCGACCAGTTGCCCCGTCTCGTTGTGGATGGCGGTGACCACGCTTGATGCGTAGAACGGCGTGCCGTCCTTGCGCAGCATCCAGCGGTCGTCGGTGAGGCTGCCTTCGCGGCGCACGCGTTCGAGCTTGCGCTGGAATTCCCCCGCCTCGCGCGCGGCCTGCGGATACAGAATCTCGGCTGACTTGCCCAGGATGTCTTCGCGCGCATACCCGAGAATGCCGCGCGATGCCGCATTCCAGGTGCGCACGATGCCCTGGGGGTCGAGCGAGAGCACGGCGTGCTCCTTGAGCGCGTTGATCAGCAGGCGGAAATGCGTTTCCGCTTCCCGCAGGGCGGCTTCTGCGGCGATGCGCTGGCGGCGTTCGGCCGCTTCGGCCAGCGCCCGCAGCAGCACCACGGGCAGGCGCTGCAGGCGCTGCTTGATGACGTAATCGGTGGCGCCGCGCTTGAGCATGTCCACCGCGTGCTCCTCGCCGAGCGCACCCGATACGAAGATGAACGGCGTTTGCGGCGCCATGCGGCGCGCAATATCGAGCGCCTCCGCCCCCGTGAACTGCGGCAGCATGTAGTCGGCCAGGATGGCGTCGAAGGTCCGTTCGCTGAGCTGGGCGATGAAGTCGGTCTCGTTGTCGACCAGCGTGGTGTCGGCCTGCAGGTTGGCGGTTTCCAGCCGCGCGCGCGTCAGTTCTGCGTCGAGCGGATTGTCTTCGACCAGCAGCAGTTGCAGATTGGGCATGGCGGCGAATGCTCCGGATTGGCGGCTAGCTCGCCGGCAGCAACGTGCGGCGTGCCCGGGTGGAGCCGGGAGGCGGTTCGTTGAGCACCGCCCAGAATACGCCGAGGTCGGCAATCGCATCGACAAACGCGCGGAACTCCACCGGTTTCACCACATAGGCATTGACGCCCAGTTCGTAGCTGCGCAGGAGGTCGGTTTCTTCGCGCGACGAGGTGAGCATGACCACCGGCAGGCTCTTGAGCACGGGCGTGGCGCGAATCTCGGCCAGCACTTCCAGACCGTCGACCTTTGGCAGCTTCAAGTCGAGCAGCACCACGGCCGGGTTGCCGGGCACGCGTTGCGCGTACAGGTTGCGCGCGTGCAGGTAATCCAGCGCTTCGGCGCCGTCGCGGGTGACGACCACATCGTTGGCAAGCTGGCTGCGCTCCAGCGCCAGCAGGGTCAGCTCGAGGTCGTTTGGGTTGTCTTCGACGAGCAGGATGGGTTTGAGCATGGTGACAATGAACGTGGAAAGAACGATCAGGCATCGCGAGTCATGGGTGTGCGGAGGCCCGCCTCCGATGCCGCCTGCGGGTCGGGCGCGCGCGGCAGCGCGAAGTAGAACGTCGCGCCGCGGTCGAGTTCGCCCTCGGCCCAGGTGCGGCCGCCATGGCGGTCGATGATGCGCCGCACATTGGCCAGACCAATGCCGGTGCCCTCGAACTCGTCCATGCGATGCAGCCGCTGGAACACACCGAACAGCTTGGCCACGTATTCCATCGAGAAGCCCACGCCGTTGTCGGCAATGCGCACGATGGTTTCGGCGTCGGTCTGTTCGGCGTCGATATGGATGCGTGCCGGATCACGGTCACGCGTGTATTTGATGGCGTTGGAGAGCAGGTTGCGCATCGCCAGTTGCAGGAATGCCGGGTCGGCGCGCACCACGGGCAATGCGGCGATGTTCCATTCGATATGGCGGCGCCCCTGATCGATCGTCAGGTCGCGCACCACGCCGCGCACGAGTTGTGCGAGGTCGACATCGGTCAGGTGAAGTGCGCCGCGTCCCATTTGCGAGAAGGTGAGCAGGTCGTCGACCAGCTTGCCCGCAAAGCGCGACGACTCCGAGATCGTCTGCAGAAAATGCCGTCCACGCGCCGAGACATGCTGGCCTTCCATCTCGTCGAGCAGTTCGGCATAACCGGCGATATGGCGCAGCGGCGCGCGCAAGTCATGTGAAACGGAATACGAAAACGCTTCGAGTTCGTGATTGGCGCGGCGCAGTTCGCTCGTCAGTTCCGCGGCCTCTTCAGCGCGGCGCAGCACGATGTTCAGGACGGCGTAGCGGAACTCCGCGGCGGTTTCCACTTCGCTCGTACGCCAGGGGCGCGAGGTGTGGGCGATGTGTTCTTGCCAATGGCGCGTGTGGCCAAGCATGTGCGCGGTATCGCTGTCGGTGGCCATGTCTGGCACGTCGCCTGCCCAGCGTACGGTGTGCGGGGTTTCAGGGCGAAACCACAGCACATAGTGACGATGCAGTTGGGACACCTGCACGGCCAGCACGCCGCCGGCCTGGGGTAGCAGCGCGGCGCCGTCCGGATAGGTGGCGGCCAGGCGGTCGGTGTGGAAGACCTCGCCGGGGTGCTCGTCGGCCAGCCATTCGGTCAGGCGCAGGATGCCATCTTCGTCAGGCGCGGCACCGATGCGCACGCACTCTCCCTGGCGCACGATGGCGGCGCCGCTGGCCGAGGCAAAGCGCAGCAGGTCGGCGGGATGTTCGATCAGGCCATCCTGGAAATGGTCACGATCGGCCATTGCCGCCAGCAGACGCACCAGGATGCGCCGCAGTTCCAGCCGGTGGGCGATCTCGGCGCGGTCTTCCTTCGCTTCGACCTGCAGCGACAGAATCTGCGCCAGGTGTTCGCATGCCGTGCGCACTTCAAACGACAGCGAACAGGGCGTCGCATGGTGGCAGGCGATCAGGCCCCAGAGATTGCCTCGCACCGTAAGCGCTAGCGTGAGCGAGGCCTTGGCGCCCATGCGGCGCATGTTTTCGCGCTGCGCTTCGGACGCGGCGCGCAGGGCCGCGTACGTCAGATCAGTCGTGCGCCCCGTGGATGGATGCAGAGGCGGCACCAGACCCACCGGCGTATCGTCCACGTCTGCCACCAGGCGCAAGGGGTTGTGGCTATACAGGCTATGCAGTTCGGGCGTCATGCCTGCGCCGGACAGGTGCGTGCCGACCAGCGTCTCATAGGCCGCGTCGCGCGCCTCTGCGAGTGCCAGCAAGGAACCATCGCGGTCAATGCGGTAGATCGTGACGCGGCCAAAGCCGGTCAGGCGGCGGACTTCGCGCGCGGCCAAGTCCGTCAGCGCATCGACTGTGCTGGCCGCTTGCAGGCTGGCGACGAACGTGCGCACCAGGGGATACATCGATGCAAACGCGCCGTCGGCCGCACGCGCGGCAGGTTCCAGCTCCAGGATCAGCGTGCGCTTGTGCCGGTGCGTCACCGCGTCGAGCGCGTGGCCGTGTGGCGTCTGCAGCGTGCCGATATACAGCGGATGGCCGTCGATGCTGTGTGTGCCCAGGGCGCGCTCCAGCACTTCGCGGCCGGCGGTGCCGATCACACGGTCGACGGGTGCGTGCAGGGCAGTGGCCAGTGGCGTACCCAGGGCCGCCTCCAGGTTTTCGCTCACCTGATCGATGCGTAAATCCGGTTCGGACAGGCACAACAACACTCCGCGCGACTGGATGGCGGCGTTGCTGCCAATACCGATGGCGTCGTCGATGTCGTCCACTACGGACAAGGGCGGAGGCGATTGCGAACTCATGGCGTCGGGCGAGTGCGCCGCCCCGATGGCGATGGCCTTGGCTGAATGCCTGGCAGGGCGGCGGGCTGCCCCGGGCGGAAGCGGCCTGCCGGGGGTTCAGCGTATTTGCCAGGTTCCTACGCAAGCGACGTGCCCAACACGCGAAAACGGCATGGCGATGCGCCCCGTCGAGCACCGAAGCTGCGTTATCGGCCCTTCATGCATGTAAAAAAGTGATCCAGGATCGCCACAACGTTACAAGGCTGGCCGGTACGCGGGATACCCTGTTGCCCAGGCTTGCATTTTCGCGTCGCCCATGAAAAAGCCCCGCAGCGATTGCGGGGCTTTTTCGTTGCGCTTGTGCTGGTCAGACGTTGAACAGGAAGTGCAGCACATCGCCGTCCTTGACGATGTATTCCTTGCCTTCGGCGCGCATCTTGCCGGCTTCCTTGGCACCCTGTTCGCCCTTGAACTGGATGAAATCGTCGTACGAAATCGTCTGAGCGCGGATGAAGCCGCGTTCGAAGTCGGTGTGGATGGCCGCAGCAGCGCGCGGGGCCGTGTCGCCGATGTGGATCGTCCAGGCGCGCACTTCCTTCACACCGGCGGTGAAGTACGTTTGCAAGCCGAGCAGCTTGAAGGCCGCGCGGATCACGCGGTTCAGGCCTGGCTCCTCCATGCCGATGTCGGCGAGGAATTCGGCCTTGTCGGCGTCATCCAGATCGGCGATTTCGGCTTCGATGGCGGCGCACACGGCCACTACTGGCGAATTCGTCTGCGCGGCGTAGTTGCGCACGGCGTCCAGGTGCGGGTTGTTCTCGAAGCCGTCTTCGCGCACGTTGGCCACGTACATGGTCGGCTTGGCGGTAATCAGGCACAGCGGCTTGATGGTTGCCCACTCGTCGTCGGTCAGGTTCAGGCCACGCACCGGCTTCGCTTCATCCAGCACCTTCTGGGCTTTCTCCAGCACGGCGACCAGCTTGGCGGCTTCCTTGTCGTTGCCCGACTTGGCGGCCTTGGTGTAGCGCTGCAGCGCCTTTTCGACCGTACCCAGGTCAGCGAGGGCGAGTTCGGTGTTGATGACTTCAATGTCGGCGATCGGGTCGACCTTGCCGGCGACGTGGATCACGTTTTCATCTTCGAAACAGCGCACCACGTGCGTGATGGCATCCGTCTCGCGGATATTGGCCAAGAACTGGTTGCCCAGGCCTTCACCCTTGGAGGCGCCCGCCACCAGGCCCGCAATGTCGACGAACTCGACCACCGCCGGCAGCACGCGCTCGGGCTTGACGATGTCGGCCAGCGCTTGCAGGCGGGCGTCCGGCACTTCCACCACGCCTACGTTGGGCTCGATCGTGCAGAACGGGTAGTTCTCGGCAGCGATGCCGGCTTTGGTCAGGGCATTGAACAGGGTCGACTTGCCGACGTTCGGCAGACCGACGATGCCGCATTGGAGGCTCATGGTGAAAAAGGCTCTAAATCAAGGGGTTGCGTGACGCGGGGGAGGCGGCAGCACAGTGGAATCCGGGCTGTGCGCGTCGTTCACGGAAAGGCGTGATTGTAACCGCTCCGGCTCGGGTCTAGCCCCGGGATGCGGCTTCGGCGGGCTTGCGTTGCGTGCGGCTGGCCAGCACCAGCGCAATGCCGCCGAGGATGGCGGCGGATGCGGCAGCCAGGCGCGGGGTCAGCGGCTCAGCCAGGAACAGCACGGCGCCGAACGCCGCAATGGGCGGCACCGACAGTTGCACCGCCGCTGCACGGATCGCCGACAGCCCTTTGAGCGCGGCGTACCAGATCACATAGCCGATGCCGGAAGTGAGGGCTCCGGAGGCGAGCGCGAGCAGGATACCGGCCGGGCTGGCGTGTGCGCGGTCATACAGCAACATGCTCAGCGCGAGAGCCATGGGCGCGGCGCGCAGGAAGTTGCCGGCAGTGGCAGCCAGCGGATTGTCGAGCCCGCGACCGCGCAGCGAATACACGCCCCAGGCGATGCCCGCCACCGTCATCAACGCGGCACCCAGTGGCGTCGGGGCTGTCACGCCGGGCGATACGAGATAGACGAGCCCACCCGCCGCCAGCGCAAAACCCGCCCAACCCAGGGCCTCAAACCGTTCGCCGGCACGCAGGCCGGCCGCCAGCATGGTGAGCTGCACCGCGCCAAACAGAATCAGCGCGCCGGTGCCTGCGCTCAGCGTCAGATACGCAAACGAGAAGAAGACGACATAGACGAAGAGCATCGTCGCGGCGGCCCAATCAACACGGGCTAGCGGTGCCCGCCCCGCGCCTGCCCGCGCAAGGACGGCCAGCACGACGGCGCCCGACACGAGCCGGATGCTGGAAAAGCTCGCCGCATCGATGGCCGCGTGTTGAAGCGCCAGCCGGCACAGCAGCGAGTTCGACGCGAACGCCACCATGGTGATGCTGGTGAGCAGCACTGTGCGCAGGCCGGGGTGCCCGACATTCGTCTGGTCCATGTGAGTTCTCATGTGGTGGGCAATCGGCCTCCGCGCGATGGCCCGCCAGTGGCGCGATGTCCTCATTCTAGAGTGCGGCTTTGGGCAAACAAGGCGCTTCCCTGCCGCATGGACGAGGGGGGGGAGGCGTTACGGGCCCCGTTACGCGTTACGTTCCAGAAACGTAACAACTTCGCTTGAAGCGGCCGTTTTTCGGGCCTGTGACGACTGCCACCAGATGCCCTCCGTATCCTGCGGGGCCAAGCCGGCAAAGGCTTGAGTGCCATTTCTGCGCGAGTTGGAAACGGCTGCGCGCCGGCCGGGCATGCCTATTGCACTGGCTTCCCGCAAACAACACGTTTGATTCTGGAGCACAGCATGTCCTGGACCGTCGCCACCGCCGCCCGCCCGATCCATACGGTTTCCGACAGCGCCGGCCTGTTCGCCTGCTACGAGGCCATCGCGAGCCTGTCCGAAGACATGGTGGACGCTGCCGAACGCGGCGACTGGGACGAAGTGAGCTTGCTCGAGCGCGAATGCGCGGCCCACATGGAGCGCCTGGGCCACGGCCTGCGCCCGGCCTTGTCGCACGAAGAAGTGCAACGCAAGCGTGACCTGATGATGCGCATCCTGGCTAACGACGCCCGCGTGCGTGCGCTGGTCTGCCCGCGCCAGGATGAGTTGATGCGGCTGGTCAGCGGCGAGCGCCGCGCCATTGGCGCACGTCAGGCGTACGCCGCCGTCTCGTACTACTGAGCCGCAGAGCGGTTCCGGGGCCGGACCCGAATCAGCGGTCGGCCCGCAATTCTCCCCACGACATCAGCACCCGCTGGATGCTGCGCGCATAGGCGTCGCGGTGGACAGGCGTTTCCGAGTGGTACGCGCCGATGGCCCGCCACGTGTTTCCATGGCGAACCATTTTTTGCTTGAGCAGCCACGCCGCCACGAACACGTTGACGCAGGCGTCGGTCAGCGCGCGGCGCGGCACGCCGTAGCGGGCCAGCGTACTGAAGTGGATCGAGTTGATCTGCGCCTGGCCGATGTCGACCGAGCCGTCGGCATTTCGGTGGATGGCGCCCGCATCGCCCTTCGATTCAAACCACACGATCGCGCGCAGCACCGTCGGGTTGACGCCCTGATAGGTGCCGGCCTGCTCGAAGCAATCGCCCGAAGCGGCGTGCGCAGCAACGCTGGAGGCGGCCAGCACAAGCGCCGCAACAACGCGGCTGCAGCTCAAACGAAGAGGGCGGGCGAGGGGCATGGCGGCTCCGGCGGTTTCTGATTACTTCTGCAGGGCCACTTCAAGCTGCCGCTCGATACCGGCCAGATACGTATGCGATGCGTCGGAGACCACCATGCGCGGCACCGGCTCGGTAGCCTTGCGCCACTGGGTGGTCACGACCTTGCGTTTGCCGCCGCGCGTATGGACGGCGGGCGCGGCTTCGATATCGGCCCCGCCGCCCGGTGGCAGCATCGCCAGCGAGGGCAAGGGCGGATAGACGCGGTCGGGCGCCGCGGCTGTCGTCGGCATCAGTGCGTCGGGTGGCGCGGCAAAGGCCGATACGGTCGGGATCGCCAGCAGGCCAACGGTGAGCGGTAAGAACAGATGGGTCATACGCATGACGGTCCTCTTAATCCTGCGTGCGGATCGTCACGCTGTAGGGCTGGCTGGCGCTGACGGTCAGGTTTTCCAGGCGGACGTAGCCGGCGCGCTGCGCGGGCACGCCGTTCCATAGCGCCTGGTTCAGGTAGCGGAAATCCTGCGCTAGCGCGGCCACCTGGATCGTCGCGGGGCGTTTTTGCGCAGCGGCCAGTGCCCCTGCCTTGGTCAGCACGGCGGTCAGTTGCGGGTCGTGCGCGCCGAGTGCATCAGGCGGGATGGCGAAGGTCATGACTTCGCCGGCGGGCGCGGTGCGGGCCACCGGCGCAGGCGTCTGGGCGGGCATTTGCGCACAGCCGGCCAGTGCCAGCAGGGCGGCCAGCGTCAGCGAGAGGGTGGAGCGTTCGGAGAAAGTCCACATGGCGATGAGGAATGTGTGGATCGGACCCGCACTGTATCGGCGGGTCGCGCGGGTCAAAACGTCGAATTACCCGGCTTTTATCGTCCATCCCGACGGATGGCTTGAGTCGCTGAATTTGGGTGGAAACGGCATCACATCGCGGGTTTGCGGCCAGGCGAATTGCCTCGCACATATGCGGCGCAATCGGCATATTGGCGCCGCATATGTGCGCTGCGCGCTGCAATGGGTTTGGGTGGCGCCCGCGTCTCGCCGCAGGGCGGGTAGGCGTAAACACCGAGCAGCGGTGCGGCGCCGCCAAGTGTCGGCCGTGACACATTTGCGCGGCCACAAGGCTGGGCCACCCCTCGCCGCTATAATCGGCGCACCATGAATACACCCGCGTTTTCCTCTTCCAAGGCTGTGCCCAAGGAGGCAGCGCCTTACCACTTGGCCGTGGTGGGCGGCGGCATCGTCGGGCGCGCCTGCGCGCTGCGGCTGGCGCAGATCGGCTTGCGCATCGCGCATATCGCCCCGCCCGCTCCAGCCTCCGCACCGGTCGGGCCGGATGCCTGGGATGCGCGTGTCTACGCGTTCTCGTCCAGCTCCCAAGCGTTGCTGGAGCAGTTGCGCATCTGGCCAGCGCTCGACATGACGCGCGTGCAGCCTGTGCACGACATGCGGATCTTCGGCGACGACGCTGCCGCACGCGGCGAGCATGCCCACCCCGACCTCCATTTTTCCGCCTACGCAGCCGGCACGCCCCAACTGGCGTGGATTGCTGAATCGTCGCTGGTCGAACGCGCACTGGAAACCGCGCTGCGCTTCGCCCATACGGTGCAGACGTTCCCGCACGCCGCCACCGGTTTCGAAATGGAAGCCGATGCCGTAAAGCTGACGCTGGCCGACGGCCAGACGATCCGCGCGGAATGCGTGATCGGCGCCGACGGCAAGCATTCGTGGGTGCGTCAGCAGGCTGGCATCCAGGCTGAAGCGAAGCCGTATCGCCAGCTTGGCGTGGTCGCCAACTTCCAGGCCGAGCGCTGGCATCAGGACACCGCGTGGCAATGGTTCCTGGGTGCGTCCGCCGAGCAGGCTGCCGCAACGGATGACACTGCCCCGTTGCGCGGCGAGATCCTCGCGATGCTGCCGCTGCCCGATCGGCGCGTGTCGATGGTGTGGTCCGCCAGCGAAGACCACGCCCGCGAGCTGCTCGCGCTGTCGCCGGAGGCGCTGTGCCGCGCGGTGGAAGCCGCGGCCGGTGGCGCCATCGCCGCGCGCTTTGGTCGTCTGTCGAACATCACGCCTGCGCAGGGCTTCCCGCTCGTGCTGCAACACGCCAGCCGGGCCGTCGCGCCGCGCGTGGCGTTGGTGGGCGATGCGGCCCATGTGATCCATCCGCTGGCTGGACAGGGCATGAACCTCGGGCTGCGGGATGTGTCGGAAATTGGCCGCGTGATGGCGGAACGTGAAACCATGCGCGATCATGGCGATCTCAGGTTGCTGCGCCGTTACGAGCGTGCCCGCCGCGAAGATCTGCTTTCGCTCACGGCCGCCACTGATGGACTGCACAAACTGTTCGCCCTGCCGGGCGCGCTGCCCCGCACGGTACGCAACGCGGGGATGCGCATGGTGGGCATGACGCCATTTATCAAACGCTTGTTGATCAAGCACGCACTCGGCTGAGGCAGTCTCAGCGGGTTTGTGGTTTTTCGGGGTTCCAGGAGTCGTTATGTCGTTTCGTATTCGGGTGGCGGCCATCGCCTCTGCGGTGGCAGTGGCAGCTATTGGCGCAGGCTATGTGTTGAGCGCCGGTGCCGCCGAGCCCGCCTTGGACAAGGTCAAGGCCACGGTACAGAAGGCCCTGGGCCCGAACGTGGAGATCAAGAGCGTCACCAAGTCGCCGCTGGCCGGCCTGTACGAAATCAACCTCGGCAGCCAGGTTGTCTACAGCGACGCCACCGGCCGCTACGTGCTCAACGGCGACCTGCTCGATACGCAGACCGCCACCAACCTCACGCAAGAGCGCCTGGCCGAGCTGAACCGCGTGAAGTGGTCGGACCTGCCGCTGGACCGCGCCGTGAAGTGGGTCAAGGGCAACGGCGCACGCAAGATCGCCGTGTTTTCCGATCCGAACTGCCCGTACTGCCACAAGCTGGAGCAGATGCTCACGCAGGTCGACAACATCACGGTCTACACCTTCCTGTTCCCGATTCTGTCGGAAGACTCAAACACCAAGGCTAAGCAGATCTGGTGCTCGGCCGACCGGGCCAAGGCCTGGCGCGACTGGATGACCGCCAAGACCGCCCCGGGCGGCGCCGGCACCTGCGACACGCCGCTGGAGGCCAACCTGAAGTTGGGCCAGCAACTGAACGTGACCGGCACGCCGGCCATCATCTTCCCGGACGGCACCCGGGCCCCGGGCCTGATCGACGCGGCCACGCTGGAGCGCAAGTTCGCCGCGCTCAAGAAGTCGTAATTCGCACGAAGGAAGCGCCGGTCGATCCGGCGCTTTTTCTTTGGGCGCTTGCATTCAATTCACCTTCGGAGACTTGGCATGTCGTTTCGCGCGCTGATGCTGGAAAAGCAGGATGGCGGGCCGCTGGCCCACATCGTCGACCTTGATGACGCGGCGTTGTCCACGCCCGAAGCGCTTGCCAACGATGTGACCGCTGGCGACGTGCTGATCCGCGTGGACTGGTCGACCATCAATTACAAGGACGGCCTGGCCATCACCGGCAAAGGCCCCGTCGTGCGCAAGTGGCCGATGGTGGCCGGTATCGATGGCGCGGGCGTCGTGCTCGATTCGTCGCACCCGGATTGGCGGACTGGCGATGCGGTCGTGCTCAATGGCTGGGGCGTCGGCGAGACGCACTGGGGTTGCCTTGCCCAGCAGGCGCGGCTTTCAGGCGATTGGCTGGTGGCATTGCCGGCGGGGCTCGATGCGCGGCAGGCCATGGCGATTGGCACGGCGGGCTACACGGCAATGCTGTCGGTGCTGGCGCTGGAGCGCGCCGGCGTGAAGCCGGGCGACGGCGCGGTCCTGGTGACCGGCGCGTCGGGCGGCGTGGGTTCGATCGCCATCGCGCTGCTCGGCAAGCTGGGTTATCGCGTGGTGGCATCGACCGGCAAGACGAGCGAGGCCGATTTCCTGCAGGCGCTGGGCGCGGCGGAGGTGATCGATCGCGCCGAGCTTTCCGCCCCGGGCAAGCCGCTGCAGAAGGAGCGCTGGGCGGCGGTGGTCGATTCGGTGGGCTCGCACACGCTGGTCAACGCGTGCGCACAGGTGCGCTATGGCGGCGTGGTCACGGCGTGCGGGCTGGCGCAGGGGATGGATTTTCCCGCAACCGTCGCGCCGTTCATCCTGCGTGGCGTGACGCTGTACGGGATCGACAGCGTGATGGCACCGCGTGCGTTGCGCCAGACCGCGTGGCAGCGCCTGGCCGCCGATCTGCTGCCCGATCGCCTGGCCGCCATCACGCGCGAAGTGACGCTTTCCGAGGCCATCGGCGCCGCCCACGACATCATGGCCGGCAAGATGCGCGGGCGCGTCGTGGTGGACGTCAACCGATAGGCTGGCAGGCGGGTTTGCGGACGATTTGCCTTCGGCAGCGTGGGACGGCAACGCTACAATGTCCGCCATGAAGCCGATCCGCTACACCATCGCCCCCGCCGCGCCCGAGGCGCACGTTTTCACCGTCACCGTCACGGTTGACGCGCCCGACAGCCAGGGCCAGCGTTTCTCGCTGCCGGCGTGGATTCCGGGCAGCTACATGATCCGAGAGTTCGCACGCAACATCGTGCGGATCGAGGCATCGTCGGCTGACAGGCCGGTGCGCCTGACCAAGGTCGACAAGCACACGTGGTGGGCCGCCCCCTGCAGCGGGCCGCTGACGGTTTCATACGACGTCTATGCGTGGGACTTGTCGGTGCGCGCGGCCCATCTGGACGCCACGCACGGCTTCTTCAACGGCACGTCGGTGTTCCTGCGCGTGGAAGGCGCGGACGACCGGCGTTGCCTCGTCGACATCCAGCCGCCCGCCGGAGATGCCTACCGGGGCTGGCGCGTGGCCACCGCGCTGCGCGAGGCCACCGGCCGCGTCCAGGGCAAGGCCGGCGCCAAGCGTTACGGCTTTGGCTGGTACGAAGCGGCGGATTACGACGAGCTGATCGACCACCCAGTCGAGATGGGCACGTTCGAGCTGGTGTCGTTCGAGGCCTGCGGCGCGCAGCACGACGCCGTCTTTACCGGCCGCGTGCCCAACCTCGATCTGGAACGCATCGCCCGCGACTTCAAGCGCATCTGCGAAGCGCAGATCCGCCTGTTCGAGCCCCACACCGCCACGGCGCCGTTCGTCGACAGCAACCGCCGCTACGTCTTCATGACGATGGTCACCACCGACGGCTACGGCGGCCTGGAACACCGTGCGAGCACCGCGCTGATGTGCGCGCGCAATGATCTGCCCGTGGCCGGGCGCGATGAAACCACCGAGGGCTATCGCACTTTCCTGGGCCTCGTCAGCCACGAGTATTTCCACACCTGGAACGTCAAGCGCATCAAGCCGGCCACCTTCGTGCCATACGCACTCGACCGCGAGGTCCACACGCCGCTGCTGTGGCTGTTTGAAGGTTTCACGAGCTACTACGACGACCTGATGCTGGTGCGCTCGGGCCTGATCTCCGAAGCCCAGTATCTGGAGATGCTCAGCAAGACGTGGAACGGCGTGCTGCGTGGCAGCGGCCGATTGAAGCAGAGCGTGGCAGAAAGCTCGTTCGACGCGTGGACGAAGTATTACCGCCAGGACGAAAACGCGCCCAATGCCATCGTCAGCTATTACACCAAGGGCTCGCTGGTTGCGCTGGCGCTGGACCTGACGATCCGCACGCAGACCCATGGCGAACGTTCGCTCGACGACGTGATGCGCGCCCTGTGGGTGACATACGGCCGTGATTTCTATGCCGCCGGCCACACGCAGCGCGGCGTGACCGAAGCGGGGCTGATCAGCCTGATGGAAGAAACCACGGGTGTGCGCCTGCGCACGCTGGTGCGCCAGTTGAGCGAAGGCCGCGACGACCCGCCGCTGCCCGCGCTGTTCAAGGCGATAGGCGTGAGCGCCACGCGCAAGGCCGCCGATACGGCGCTCGCGCTGGGCGTCAAGACCGCTGCCGAAAACGGCTTCGTCAAGCTGCAGCAGGTCTTCGACGATAGCCCGGCGCAGCGCAGTGGTTTGTCCGCCGGCGATCTGATCGTTGCGGTGGACGGCCTGCGCGTGCCGGCGGGCCAGCTCGACAAGACGCTCACGCGCCATCGCGCCGGCGATACCGTGCCCGTGCACGTGTTCCGCCGCGACGAACTGATGACGCTGAACGTGAAGCTCGCCGCCGATGCGACGCCGCAATTCACGCTGGCGCTGGCAACGGAGCCGTCGCCGCTGCGCTCGGCGTGGCTGGGCAAGCGAGCGGCCGCGCGCAAGGTGGCGCGCGGCAAGTCGGCCTGACGCGCGTCGCCTGACCCGATGGATTACGTCCACGATCCGCGCACGTTCCTTTACAGCCATTACGTCTCGCGCGGCATCCGTACTGCCACGGGCGTGATCGGCCTGACGCTGCTCGCGCTGCTGGTGATGGACCTGCAGGGCGCGATGGTGGTGTCGATCGGCGCGCTGTGCACGAGCCTCATGGACTTGCCCAGCCCGCTGCGGCACAAGTTCAACGAGATGATGGCGTGCGTGCTGCTGACCACCGCCGTCACGTTTCTCGTAGCGGTGGTGACGCCGTACGCCATCTTGCCGGCGGTGATCGTGGTGGTGAGCTTCCTCGCGGGGCTCATGGTGGCGTACGGCAACAAGACGATGCCGCTGCAGTTCGCGGCGCTCTTCGTCATGACGCTCACCTTTACCGAGGAATTCGCTTTTCGCGAAGCGGTGGAGCACACCCTGCAGTTCTTCCTCGGCGCCATCGGTTATATGGCCTTTGCGATGGCGGTGGCGTGGGGGCAGCGGCGCCGCATCAAAGAGCAGGTGCTGGCCGAATGCCTCTACGAACTGGCTGTGTACGTGGAGCGCAAAGCCGGCTTCTACGACGCGTCCAAGGATTTCGACGAACAGTTCAATGCGCTCGTGCGCCAGCAGATTTCGGTGGCCGACAAGCAGCAGGTGGCGCGCGATTTTGTTTTCCGCGACAACCGCACCGCCAGCGACGGGCGCCTCGTGCAGATCCACATGCGGATGCTCGACATCTACGAGTACCTGCTGTCGTCGAACACCGATTACCCCGTGCTGCGCCAGTGGCTGGCCGACGCCGAGGTGATGCGCCTGCTGCGCGACGTGATCGAACGCATGCGCCTGGACATCGAAGGCGTCGCCTATGCCGTCGGGCGTGATCGGCCATCGCCCACGCCGATGTCGTATGACCAGGAGATGGCCGCCATTGAAGGCGCGCTGCACGAACTGCAACATAACCACCATGGCGTGCCCATCGAAGCCATCGCAGCGCTGGAGGAATCGGTGGCCACGGTGCGCGGTGCGATCCGCCTGATGACGCAGTTGCATGCCGCCACCGACACGCAGGTCGAGCCGTCGCAGGTGCTGCTGCGCCCGGATATGACGCCGTTCCTCACACGCCAGAAGTACGAACTGCGCCTGGTGCTGGAAGAACTGACCTGGCGGTCTCCGGTGCTGCGCTTTGCGCTGCGCATCTCGATGGCGGTGGCTGCCGGTTTATGGATTGCCGACCACCTGCCCTATGCGTCGCACGGCTACTGGGTGTTGCTGACGATTGTCGTGATCCTCAAGCCGACCTTCAGCATGACGCGCCAGCGCAACTTTGATCGGGTGCTTGGCACGCTGATCGGCTGCGTGATCGCGGCGGTGATTCTGCGATTCACCCATTCGACGTGGATCCTGATGGGCGTGCTGTACCTGTCCACCGCCGCCAGCGCGGCGTTCGTCACCGTGCGCTACCGCTACACGGCCATTGCCGCCTGCGTGCAGGTGCTCATCCAGATCAACCTGCTGCTGCCGGGCAGCAAGGGCGCCATTGGTGAACGGCTGGTCGATACGCTGATCGGGGCGGCCATCGCCACTGCCTTCAGCTACGTCCTGCCCGCCTGGGAATATCGCAACCTGCCCAAGCTGGTGGACGACGTGCTGCGCACCAACCGCCGCTTTATCGAGGCCGCGCGTGAGCTGCTGCTCGGCACGCTCAAGGACGATTTCGCCTATCGCGTGCAGCGCAAGCAGTACATGGAATCGCTCACGGGGCTGATTTCGGCCTTCGCGCGCATGCTGGACGAGCCCAAGAGCCGCCACCGCGCCGTCGACAACCTCAACCGCTTCATCGTCCAGAACTACCTAGTGGCCGCGCATGTGGCAGCGGTGCGCATCCTGATGCGTCAGCGCGCGCAGGAACTGGACGAAGCCGACACCCGCGCGTTGGTCGAACAGACCGCCGAAGCCGCGCTCGAAAGCCTCGCGCGCGCCAAGGAACGTTTCGACCAGGCCGTGCATGAAGGCGGTTGGGGCGTGCGTCCGCGCGATACGCAAGAACTGGGCGCTGCCGACTTCGCCGACAAATCCGCCCGTTCCCGCATGGTGGATGCGGCAGCAGAATCGGACTCGCTATCGGCGATGCACTTGCTGGAGCGGCGCCTGCAGGCCCTGCGGGCCGATACGGCCAAGATCGCGCTGCGCTGCGGGGCGTTGGGGCGGGCGCTGCGTATTTCGAAGGACTAGGTGCGGCCGGGCTGCTGAAAGGCCCTCGCACCGCGGCGATCTTCCACCACGACTGCTCTGAACCTCGGACCCTCGACGACGGCGGTCAAAGCGCGGAAGACGAGCTATAGACAGTCGACATCCGGTATCCCGGCGTCAAAGGTCACCCTCCGAAGGCCGAAGTTGAGTCTCGGAGAGTCGAAGCCGGGCCTTAGAGAGTCGAACTCGAGCTCCGGAGAGTCGAGTTCGAGTCTCGGAGAGTGGAGTTCGAGTCTCGGAGAGTCGGACTCGGGCCCCGGGGAGTCAAAGTCGAGCCTTGGAGAGTCGGACTCGGCCGCCAGACAGTCAAGACCGGCGCTTAGCGGCTCGTCGATGGGGCTGCATGGTCCGCGTGCGGCTCACGCGGCTTGCGGTTTCAGCCAATCGATGGTCGGTTGATGCTGCGCTGCCAGCCAATCATTGGCCGTCTTGAAATGCCCGCACCCCAAGAACCCGCGATGCGCTGACAGCGGCGACGGGTGCGGCGCCTCCAGCACCAGATGCCCGTCCGACAGCAGCGCGCGCTTGGCCTGCGCGTGGCTGCCCCAGAGCATGAACACGCGCTTGTGACCGACGCGCGCGAGCTGCTCCAGCAGGCAATCGGTAATGCGTTCCCACCCGCGCTTGGCGTGACTTGCGGCCTGGCCTTGCTCGACGGTGAGCACCGTGTTCAGCAGCAGCACGCCTTGTTGTGCCCAGCCTTCCAGGTTGCCGGAGGCGCCGGGCAGCTTGCAGCCGAATTCCGCTTCGATTTCCTTGTAGATATTGCGCAGGCTTGGCGGCACGCGCACGCCGGCCGGCACCGAAAACGCCAGCCCGTGCGCCTGCGGAATCTCGCGGCCATCGACGGTGCCCGTGCCGTGATACGGATCCTGGCCGAGGATGACGACGCGCACATCGTCCACCGAGGTCAGGTGCAGCGCGCGAAAGACATCCGTCGGAAAGATCGGCTTGCCCGCTGCGCGCTCGCCATCGACAAAGGCGCACAACTCGGGCCAGTTGGCCTGCGCGATGCAAGGCGTGAGGATCGCCTTCCAGTCGGCAGGCAGGGCGTCGAACTGCTGGGCCAGCGGGGTGAAACCCACGGCGATCGTGTCCGCTGCGGGTTCATCGAAGAGGGCGGCTTGCGCCGGATTGGCGCGTCGCGTCAAGGCTGGCCCCCAGTGGCGTTAGCGCGCAATTGGTAGCCGCGTTGCGCCTTGCTGATGTCGAGTGGCGTGAGGCCGGTCACGGCCGCGCGCAGCGTCTGCGTCCAGGCGTGCAGGCGCTCGGCAATCGCATCTTCGGCGAGCGTGCTGCCGGCGGCGGGCTTCCACTCCAGTTCCAGTTCATCGATCGGCTCGCGTGCCTGCGTGCCGGGGATGAGGATGGCGCCAGCGTCCAGCGCGATCTCGATGTCGCCGCCATCCGCTGCGACACGCCACAGGCGGCGCGTGAAGTCGGTGCGGAA
This sequence comes from Ralstonia sp. 22086, assembly GCF_052045975.1. Taxonomy (NCBI): domain Bacteria; kingdom Pseudomonadati; phylum Pseudomonadota; class Betaproteobacteria; order Burkholderiales; family Burkholderiaceae; genus Ralstonia; species Ralstonia sp. 22086. The sequence continues at coordinate 162,443 of NZ_JBQEPZ010000006.1, forward strand.
CAGCGGGGCGAGTGCAGCCGCGTGTGGCCGGACATGGTCGGCAGCTTCGGCGGCGTTGTTTGCGACGAAGGCATCGACGGACAGTGCGTCGTTCTGCAGCGGCACCTCCCATTCATGGCGGGCGCTCAAACCGGACGTACTCACTGCTGCGGTTTTCAGCGTTTGCAGCCATTGGCTGCCCTGACGGCGCACGCGCAGCGCGGCGCGGTTGCGTGCCAGCGCCTGGTCGGGTGTGTCGTAGTAGACGTTGGCCAATTCCACCGAGCCGGCGGCCTGCGCATGGGCGTCCAGCCAGCCGACCAGCGCGTCGTGCGTGCCGGCCGATACGGCCAGCTTCAGTTCAATCTCGCGGGCCATTGTGTGGCGCTCAGGCGAACAGGCGGGCCAGTTCGGCGCCCGGGTCGTCTGCACGCATGAAGGCTTCGCCGACGAGGAACGCGTTGACGGCGGCGGCGCGCATCTTGCGCACGTCGTCCGGCGTGAGGATGCCGGATTCCGTGACGACAATGCGATCGTCCGGCATGTGCTTGAGCAAGCCGAGCGTGTTGTCGAGCGACGTTTCGAACGTGCGCAGGTTGCGGTTGTTCACGCCCACCAGCGGCGTTTGCAGACGCAGTGCGCGGTCCAGCTCATGGCCGTCGTGCACTTCCACCAGCACGTCCATGCCGAGTTCGAGCGCGCACGCTTCGAGTTCTTCCATCAGGCCCTGGTCCAGCGCAGCGACGATCAGCAGGATGCAGTCGGCGCCCCACGAGCGCGCTTCGTACACCTGGTACAGGTCGACCATGAAATCCTTGCGCAGCACCGGCAGCGGGCAGGCGGCGCGCGCCTCGCGCAGGTAATCGGCGTGGCCCTGGAAGAACTGCTCGTCGGTCAGCACCGACAGGCAGGCGGCGCCGTGCTCCGCATAGCTGCGGGCGATGTCGGCTGGCTTGAAGTTCGGGCGCAGCACGCCCTTGGACGGCGATGCCTTTTTCACTTCAGCGATGACCGCCGCGTTCCCAGCGGCAATCTTCTCGCGCATCGCCTTGGCAAAGCCGCGGGCCCCGAGCGTGCTGTCGTTGCGGTTGGCTTCGGCTTCGGCGCGCACGCTGGCGAGATCGCGGTGCTTGCGCGCGGTGATCACTTCTTCGGCCTTCACGGCCAGGATTTTCTGCAGGATGTCGGACATATCAGGCTTTGAACTGGTTGGTGACGCGCACGAGTTCGTCGAGCTTGGCACGTGCCGCGCCGGAGGCGATCGCCTCGCGGGCCAGCTTCATGCCGTCGCCGATCGAGCCAGCGATGTTGGCCGCGTACAGTGCCGCACCGGCGTTGAGCGAGACGATCTCGCGCGGCGTGCCGGGCTTGTTCTCGAGCGCTTCGATCAGCATGGCTTTGGACTCGTCAGCGTCGGCCACCTTCAGGCTGCGGTTGGAGACCATCTGCAGCCCGAAGTCTTCGGGGTGAATTTCGTATTCGGTCACCACGCCGTCCTTCAGTTCCCCGACCAGCGTGGCAGCACCCAGCGACACCTCGTCCATGCCGTCCTTGCCGTAGACGACCACGGCGTGCTTGGCGCCCAGGCGCTGCATCACGCGCACCTGAATGCCGACCAGGTCCGGATGGAACACGCCCATGAGGATATTGGGCGCGCCGGCCGGGTTGGTCAGCGGCCCCAGGATGTTGAAGATCGTGCGCACGCCCAGCTCCTTGCGGATCGGGGCGACGTTCTTCATGGCGGGGTGGTGGTTGGGCGCAAACATGAAGCCGATGCCCGCCGTCTCGATCGACTCGGCCACCTGTTCGGGCGTGAGCATGATGTTCACGCCCAGCGCTTCGAGCACATCGGCGCTGCCCGACTTGGAGCTGACGCCACGTCCGCCGTGCTTGGCGATGCGCGCGCCGGCCGCCGCCGCCACGAACATCGAAGCGGTGGAGATGTTGAAGGTGTTGGCGCCGTCGCCGCCTGTGCCGACGATGTCGACAAAGTGATCGGACACCTCAGCGGGCACGTCGACCTTGGTGGCGAATTCGCGCATCACGGTGGCAGCGGCCGCGATTTCGCCGATGGTCTCTTTTTTGACGCGCAGCCCCATGGTGAGGGCGGCTGCCATGACGGGCGACATCTCGCCGCGCATGATGAGCCGCATCAGGTGCAGCATTTCGTCGTGGAAGATTTCCCGGTGCTCGATGCAGCGCGTCAGCGCTTCTTGCGGAGTGATGGACATGGTCGTTCCGTATTCAGTTGGGCGCCGCCGGAGCCGCAGCCGGGGTGACCGGCTGTGCGGCGTCGCGCAAGGCGCCGATGCGCTCGCGCGAGAGATCGGCCTCGCATGCGGCTTCAGCCAGATCGGCATCGGGCGCATTGCGGGCCAGGCGGCGTTGCAGGTCGCATTCGGCCTGCCGGTAGAGTTGGTGTGCGCGTACGGTGCGGTCGAATGCCATGGCGGCGCCACGGTCCGTGCCGGGGTTGTCGGCAATGCGGGCGCGCAGCATGTTGCGACGTGCCGATTCAACAGCGGTCAGTTCGGCCAGTGCCGACTTGCGTGCGGCCTGCACGCAGCGGGCGACGTTCCCGGCTTCGGGCTGGGCGGCGCGGCAGGCTTCCAGCGTACCGGCCATCGCCGGCAGGCTTGCCATCATCGCCAGCGCTACTGCCCACGCGCCGCGCATCAGACGCGTTCCTTCAGGAAGTTGCCGAGCAGCGCGTGGCCGTGTTCCGACAGGATCGATTCCGGGTGGAACTGCACGCCCTCCACCGGCAGCGTCTTGTGGCGCACGCCCATGATCTCGCCGTCTTCGGTCCAGGCGGTGATTTCCAGGCAGTCCGGCAGCGTTTCGCGCTCGATCGCCAGCGAGTGATAGCGCGTCACCTTGAAATGCCGCGGCAGGTTGGCGAACACGCCTACGCCGGTGTTTTCAATGGTGCTGACCTTGCCGTGCATCACCTTCTGCGCGCGGATCACGCGTCCGCCAAACGCGTCGGCAATGGCCTGATGGCCCAGGCATACGCCCAGGATGGGCACGCGCCCCGCAAAGTGCTTGAGCGCCGGAACCAGGATGCCGGCTTCGGTCGGCGTGCACGGGCCGGGCGACAGGCAGATGCGCTCCGGGTTCAGCTTTTCGATCTCTTCGATCGTGATCTCGTCGTTGCGATACGTGCGCACGTCCTGGCCGAGTTCACCAAAGTACTGGACGATGTTGTAGGTAAAGGAGTCGTAGTTATCGAGCATCAACAGCATGGTGGTCTCCTTAACCTCAGAAATCGGCGTCGAGGCCGTCTTGCACTTGCTCGGCGGCACGCAGCACGGCGCGCGCCTTGTGTTCGGTCTCTCTCCATTCGGCATCCGGGTCGGAATCGGCTACGACGCCGGCGGCAGCCTGCACGTAGAGATTGCCGTCCTTGATGATGCCGGTGCGGATGGCGATGGCCAGATCCATCTCGCCCGAGAATGAGAGATAGCCCACCGCGCCGCCGTAGATGCCGCGCTTGACGGGTTCCAGCTCGTCGATGATCTCCATCGCGCGCACCTTGGGCGCACCCGACAGCGTGCCCGCCGGGAAGGTCGCGCGCAGCACGTCCATGTTGGTCATGCCGGGCTTCAGCCGGCCTTCGACCGAGCTGACGATGTGCTGCACGTGCGAATACTTCTCGATGACCATCTGGTCGGTTACCTTGACCGAGCCGATTTCGGCAATGCGGCCGATGTCGTTGCGCGCCAGGTCGATCAGCATGACGTGCTCGGCGATCTCCTTCGGATCGTTGAGCAGCTCGGTGGCGAGTTCTGCGTCGCGCTCGGGCGTGTTGCCGCGCGGGCGCGTGCCGGCCAGCGGGCGGATCGTGACGATGCGGGCGGATTCGTCTGCGCCGTTGCCGTTATTTTCAGCAGCCGGCACACGGCGCTCTTCCTGGCGCACCAGGATTTCCGGCGATGCCCCGACGATCTGCATGTCGCCGAAGTTGTAGAAGTACATGTACGGCGACGGGTTCAGCGAACGCAGCGCGCGATACAGCGATAGCGGCGCGTCGCGGAACGGCTTGACCAGGCGCTGACCGATCTGCACCTGCATCATGTCCCCGGCGGCGATGTATTCCTTGGCCTTGAGCACGGCAGTGATGTAGTCAGCCTTGTCGAACTCGCGGATGGTGTCGGTACGCACGGACGCCGACGTCACCGGGACGTCCACCGGCTGGTGCAGCTTGGTGCGCAACGCGCGCAGGCGCTGCTTGGCGCGTGAATAAGCTTCGGGCTTGGACGGGTCGGCGTAGACGATCAGGTAGAGCTTGCCGGACAGGTTGTCGATCACGGCCAGCTCTTCGCAGAGCATGAGCTGGATGTCGGGCAGTTGCAGATCGTCGGGCGGGGCGGTTTCGGCCAGGCGCGGCTCGATGAAGCGCACGGCGTCGTAGCCGAAGTAGCCGGCCAGGCCGCCGCAGAAGCGCGGCAGGCCCGGGCGGAGCGCCACTTTCTGGCGGCGCTCGAACGCAGCGATGAAGTCCAGCGGGTTGCCTTCGTTCGTTTCCACCACCTTGCCGTCGGTCACGACTTCCGTGCGATTGCCCTTGGAGCGCAGCAGCGTGTGCGCATGCAGGCCGATGAAAGAGTAACGCCCGAAGCGCTCGCCGCCCACCACCGATTCCAGCAGGAACGTGTGCGTGCCGCGGTCGTGCGATTGCGCCAGCTTCAGGTACAGCGACAGCGGCGTCTCCAGGTCGGCCAATGCCTCGGCAATCAGCGGAATGCGGTTGTAGCCCTGGTCGGCCAGCGATTTGAATTCGAGTTCGGTCATGAGCGGTCAGGTCGATTCGCCAGGCGGGGCGGTTGCGCGCCCACCGGCATGCGTTCGGTCCACGGCAAACGCAAGAGCGTCAATGATGCCGTCGGAACGTTAGCAGAACATCAGGGATGGGAACGCGCGAACGTCGTAAAAGCGACCGTGCGATCCCGCAAGGGTCGTCCGCAGCCGATAGCGGGCCAGCGGAAGACCGGCGGGCGGTCAGCGTTTGGGGCAGGAGAAGCGAGGTGGTTTGGGCGGCGCGATTGTGACGCGCCAGAGTGCCGAAACCGGGGAAGAACGATCAGCAGCCGTGCAAACGCTTACGCCCGGACGAGGGCGTGCCAGGGCCGCCAGGGCCAAGCCCCCCGGTCACCACCAGCGTCGACGCGTTTGCGATTCAGGAACATGGATCGTCAGTTGGAAGCGGCAGAGATAGCGTTGTGTGGCTCTGCATGGGGCCGGATCAACTCGGCTGCCGCAAAAAGTGTGTCGACTATAGCATCGGCTCCCGCGGCCTGTATAGGCTGGCCGTGGTTGTAGCCATACGGCACCGCGAGCACGCGCATGCCGGCCGCACGCGCGGCCCGGGCGTCGTTTTCCGAATCGCCAATGGCCACGATTTCAGCCGGTGTCACGCCAAACGCCTCCGCCACGCGCAGCATGGGGTACGGATCGGGCTTGCGATATGGGAAAGCGTCGCCTGGGTAGACGAGGTCGAAATACGTGTTCAGGCCGAGCTGCGCGAGCAGCGGCTGCGTGAAATCGTGTGGCTTGTTTGTCACACACGCGAGGGCGACGCCCATGTCGCGCAGTGCGGTCAACCCTTCGAGGACGCCGCCGTAGACGGTCACGTGTTGGCCGTTGATGGCGATGTAGGCGCGCTGGTAAGCCTCCAGGCCTTCCGCAAAGCGGCTATTTGCCTGGGCCGGTGGCAAGCGCGCATCCAGCACGCGTCGCACGAGGTTTTCCGAACCTTTGCCGACGTAGCTGACGACTTCCTCGGCAGGCATGTCAGGCGTGCCGCCAAGTGCCTCCAGCATTGCGTTGATGGCGGCGTGGAAGTCGCCTGCCGTGTCCACCATCGTCCCGTCCAGGTCGATGATGACAGCGCGGACGGGGCCGGCGGGTAGCGCGCCCGTCGTCATGCCAGGGGTGCCAGCGCTTGGCGCAGCGCGCCCACGGTGCCGCGGTAGCCGCCATCCGCATCCGGCTTGCCGAACACGGCCGAACCCGCGACGAAGGTGTCGGCGCCGGCTTTGGCAATCTCGGCGATGTTGTCTGCCTTCACGCCGCCATCGATCTCAAGCAGGATCTTGCGGCCGGTCTTGTCCTGGTATGCGTCGAGCTTCTGGCGCACGGCGCGCAGCTTGTTCAGCGCTTCCGGAATGAACGATTGGCCGCCAAAGCCCGGGTTGACCGACATGATCAGCACCATATCCAGGCGGTCCATCACATGGTCCAGGTAGTGCAGCGGCGTGGCCGGGTTGAAGACGAGGCCAGCCTTGCAGCCGTGGTCGCGAATCAGCGCCAGCGAGCGGTCGATGTGCTCCGACGCCTCCGGATGGAACGTGATCAGGTCGGCGCCGGCCTTGGCAAAGTCCGGGATGATGCGATCGACGGGGCTGACCATCAGGTGCACGTCGATCGGCACCGGCTTGCCGTCCTTCTGTGCGTGCGGGCGGATCGCCTCGCAGACGAGCGGCCCGACGGTCAGGTTCGGCACGTAGTGGTTGTCCATCACGTCGAAATGGATCCAGTCGGCGCCCGATTCGAGCACGCGGCGCACTTCTTCGCCCAGGCGGGCAAAGTCGGCGGAGAGGATGGACGGGGCGATGCGGAAACCGGACGGATCGATGGCTGCGGACATGATGGGGGACGGATAAGGCGCGCAGAAGCGCAAAGGAGGCAGCTATTTTAGCCGGATCGGCCGTCTGCCCGCGCCTTGCCGCTGCCACAGCCATGCCGCACAATGGGCGCCAATTCTGATTGTGGATCGACATGCCGAGCTACGAACTCACCGTCCAGGTCCGGACGCGCTATCTGCCGGAGCAATCCGAGCCGGAGCAGGGCAACTACGCCTTCGCCTATACCATCACCATCCGCAACACCGGTGACGTGCCGAGCCAGCTCATTTCCCGCCACTGGGTGATTACCGACGCCGACGAGCAGGTGCAGGAAGTGAACGGTCTGGGCGTAGTGGGCCACCAGCCGCTGCTGCCGCCGGGCGAGTCTTTCGAATACACGAGCTGGGCGACCATCAAGACGCCCGTGGGTACGATGCGCGGCGAATACTTCTGCGTGGCCGAGGACGGTCACCGCTTCGAGGCGCCCATCCCCGAATTTGCGCTGGTGATGCCGCGCATGCTGCACTGATCGGGAATCAGGGCGCGTCGGAGTTGGCCGGGTGCGAATTTTTCGGGGCGGCGCTGGTCGATTCCGAAGGCTTGGCAGCGTCGCTGTGGCGCGATGGATGCTCGGGTGGGGCACGCAGCGGGCGCGGGTGCTTCTTGGCGCCCGACATCGTCCAGATCACGACGAAGATGAGCAGGAACAGCGCCACGCCGGCCTCCAGGCCGAACAGCATCATCGGATGGTTTTCAAAGAATTCGCTCATGGTCGACGGCGGGAAGCTCGGGTGGGAGGCATTGTAGCCAAGCCCGCGGCCGCATCGGACAGGATGGAACACGCATGACAGCAGCAACCTTCGACGCATTGACACCAGCACGCAACGCCACCCGTCGCCGCTGGGGCGGACTGGCCGCCGCTCTGGTCGCGGCCTTGCTTGCCGCCTGCACGAGCGGCCCCCCGCCGCGCGTCGAAACGCCGCAACCGCCCAGCGCCACGCTCGGCGGGCATCTGAGCCCCGCCACTTGGGCTGACGTGTCCGGCTGGACCGCCGATGACCTCGCCTCCGCCTGGCCCGCACTGCAATCGAACTGCCAGGCGATGAAGCGCCGCGCCGAATGGTCGCGCGTGTGCTCCGCCGGCCTGATGGTCGACGCAGGCGACCCGATCGCCATGCGCGTGTTCTTTGAAGATAACTTCACGCCGTATCGGGTCGTGAAGGACGACGGCACGGACAGCGGCCTCATCACCGGTTATTACGAACCGCTGCTGCGCGGCTCCCGCACCCGCCACGGGGCCTATCAGACGCCGCTGTACCGCATGCCGGCTGCGTGGCGCGGCAAGACGCTGCCGGCCCGTGCGCAATTGATCCGCAGTCCGGCGCTCCAGGGGCAAGAGATTGTCTGGGTGGACGACCCGGTCGAAGCGGCGTTCCTGCAGATCCAGGGCTCGGGCCAGGTCCAGTTGGAAGAGGGCGGCATCATGCGCCTGGGCGTGGGCGGCACCAACAACCAGCCGTTCCGGTCATTTGCGCGCTGGCTGCTCGACACGGGCGAAATCACACCGGTGCAGGCCACCATGCAGGGCATCAAGGCCTGGGCACGCGCCAATCCGGGCCGCGTCGAAGAGATGCTCAATATCAACCCGCGCTACGTGTTCTTTGCCGAGACGCCCGGCAACACGGGCGGGCCGATCGGCAAGTTGGGCGTGCCACTCACGGACGAGCGTTCGATTGCCGTGGACCCGACTTACATTCCGCTGGGCTCCCCGGTGTTTCTGTCGACAACCAAGCCGCTGTCGACCGATCCGATCCAGAAACTCGTTTTTGCGCAGGACGTGGGTTCAGCCATTCGCGGCGCCGTGCGTGCCGATTATTACTTCGGCCATGGCGATGCCGCAGGCGATCTGGCCGGGCGCATGAAGCAGGCGGGCCGCCTTTGGGTGCTCGTGCCGAAGGGTGGCAGCATCGGCGTGGCTACCCGCTGAGGCGGACTAACCGCGCCGCAAATCCACCACGCGGCGCGCTTTACCGACCGAGCGCTCGATCCCGCCGCTGGCCAGCGTCTCGATCGCGGCCGTCACACCAATCAACGACTTGATGTCGTGCGCCAGCTGACGACTCGCCGATTGGGCCGCATCCGCCGGCGCACCCAGTGCCGCCTCGATCCGCACAGTCAGCGTATCCAGCGGCCCTTCCTTGCCGAGCACGCACTGGTAGTGCGGTGACAGCGCCGCGTGCTTCAGGATCAATTCTTCGATCTGCGATGGGAACACGTTCACCCCGCGCACGATCATCATGTCGTCGCAGCGGCCGGTGATTTTTTCCATGCGCCGGAAGCCCGGACGTGCCGTGCCAGGCAATAGCCGCGTCAGGTCGCGCGTGCGATAGCGCACCACCGGCATCGCCTCCTTGGTCAGCGACGTGAAGACCAGTTCGCCGAATTCGCCGTCAGGCAGCACCTCGCCAGTGTCGGGATCAATGATCTCTGGATAGAAGTGGTCTTCCCAGATGGTCGGGCCGTCCTTGGTTTCGGCGCATTCGCTTGCCACGCCTGGCCCCATCACCTCCGACAGGCCGTAGATATCGACCGCTGAAAGCCCCATGCGCGCTTCGATGGCGCTGCGCATTTCGGGCGTCCATGGTTCGGCGCCGAAGATGCCGATCTGCAGGCTCGACGCGGCGGGGTCTATGCCCTGGCGTTCGAACTCGTCGGCAATTGCCAGCATGTAGCTGGGCGTGACCATGATGATCTGCGGCTGAAAATCGTGGATGAGCTGCACTTGTCGTTCGGTCTGCCCTCCGCCGAACGGGATGGCCGTCAGCCCCGCGCGCTCCACGCCGTAATGCGCGCCCAGACCGCCGGTGAACAGGCCGTAGCCGTAGCTCACGTGGACCTTGTCGCCGCGCCGTGCACCCGCTGCCCGGATCGAACGCGCCACCAACCCGGCCCACGTGTCGATATCCGCCAGCGTGTAGCCGACGACCGTGGGTTTGCCCGTCGTGCCCGACGACGCGTGGATGCGCGCGATCCGATCCTGCGGCACCGCAAACATCCCGAACGGATAGTTGTCGCGCAGATCCGCCTTGGTCGTGAACGGAAACCTCGCCAGATCGCCAAGCGACCGCAAATCCGACGGATGCACGCCCGCCGCGTCGAACTTTGCCCGGTAGGCCGGCACGTTCTCGTACGCGTGCGCCAGGCTGTGTTTCAAGCGTTCAAGCTGCAGTGCCTCGATGGCGTCGCGGCTGGCAGTCTCGATCGGATCGAGCGGCAGGTCGGTCGAGCGGGGGCGCATGCGGGTCTCCTCGGGGCGCCGTCGTGCGAACCTGCTCACGATCCTGCTGCGCGTCCCGATCTTGGCCCTGCGCTGCTCACTGTACCCAGGTACGGTGGCGCTTCGCGGGCCAACCTCTGGCCGCTCGCTACGGATCGTGAACAGGTTCTGAGGCGTCCTCTAATGGTGATGCGGTTTTGTGGGGGCTTTATATCGAGGTCGAACTAGGATTCTGGGCTGCCAGGGACCGGAATGACGTGGCCGCGAATCTGCGCAGACTTGCCGCGAAACATGGCGACCACCTCGCCGGCCTGGTTTGTCAGGCGTACGTCGTAGATGCCGTGGCGGCCGGACAAAACCTGCTCGGTTGCCTCGGCGACGAGCACATCGCCGCCATGCGCCGGGCGCAGGAATTCCACGCTGCACCCAGCCGCCACTGTGTTGTGGTTATGGCTGTTGCAGGCAAACGCGAAAGCCGAATCGGCCAGCGTGAAGATCAGTCCGCCATGGCAGGTGCGATGTCCGTTGAGGAATTCAGGCCGCACCGTCATGGAAAGCCGGGCATAGCCCGGTGCGACCGCCTCCACGCGCATCCCGAGCCAGCGGCTGCAGGCGTCGGCGTCATACATACTTTCGCAGGCCGCTTCAGCCAGCGCCTGTGCATCGTGGAGGGCCGTTTCCGTCACGCTGATGTCCTTATTCGCCAGTGAAATGCGCCACGCGCTTGTTGAGGAACGCGTCGACGCCCTCCGCGTAATCATGAGAGTTGCCGAGTTCGCGCTGTAGGTCGCGCTCCAGATCCAACTGGGCGTCGAGCGACTGAGTGGGCGCTGCGTGCATCGCGCGCTTGATGGCGGCTAGCGCCCGGGTCGGCTGCTTGGCGAGGTGGTCGGCCATGCAATTCACTTCCGTCATCAGGATCTTTGCGTCGTGATAGACGCCCCAGATCAGACCCCAGGCGAGCGCAGTCTTGGCGTCGAGCTTCTCACCCAGCATTGCCAGCCCCATCGCCCGCGCCACACCGATGCGCTGCGGCAGGAACCACGTCCCGCCCGAATCCGGCAATAGCCCGATCTTTACAAAGGCCTGGAGGAAACACGCATTCTCGGCGGCCATTACGATGTCGCACGCCAGCGCCAGATTCGCGCCCGCGCCTGCGGCCACGCCATTCACAGCGGCAATCACGGGCAGGGGCATGGCGCGCAGACGGCGCACCAACGGGTTGAATTGCTCGTCGATGAGCTGGCCCAGGTCGGTCATCTGCCCGGGCGTGAAATTGAGTTCGGAGAGATCCTGCCCTGCGCAGAAGCCGCGTCCCGCACCGGTCAGGATCAAGGCGCGGGCGCGCTGGCGCTCCACCTTGTCCAGCGCTTCGCGCAGTTCCCGGTGCATGCCGGCCGTGAAGCTGTTGAGCTGATCGGGCCGGTTCAGCGTGATGGTTGCCACGCGTTCATGCCAGTCAAGCAGAATGGTCGGGCTAGTCATCTTGTCTCCTCCTCGGTCATCGGTTCATTGATTAACCGACCGGTTGGTCGGCTAATATTACATCCATTCCAACTGGAGCTTCCATGTCCTACGAAAACATTCTGGTCGAAACGCGCGGCCGCGTCGGTCTTATTACGCTCAATCGTCCGAAGGCGCTCAATGCCCTCAACGATGCGCTCATGGATGAACTCGGCGCCGCGCTGCTTGCCTTCGATGCCGACGCCAACATCGGTGCCATCGTCATCACCGGCAGTGAAAAGGCGTTCGCCGCGGGCGCAGATATCGGCGCCATGGCCGATTACGACTTCGCCACGGTCTATAAGAACGAATACATCACGCGCAACTGGGAAACCATTCGCCGCATCCGCAAGCCGGTGATTGCCGCGGTGGCCGGCTACGCGCTGGGCGGCGGCTGTGAACTGGCCATGATGTGCGACATCATTCTCGCCGCCGATACGGCCAAGTTCGGCCAGCCGGAAATCAAGCTTGGCACCATGCCTGGCGCCGGCGGCACGCAGCGCCTGCCGCGTGCTGTCTCCAAAGCCAAGGCGATGGACCTCTGCTTGACCGCTCGCATGATGGGCGCTGAAGAGGCCGAGCGCGCCGGGTTGGTCTCGCGCGTCATTCCCGCCGACAAGCTGCTCGACGAGGCTATCCAGGCTGCGGAAACTATTGCAGGGTTCTCGCTCCCCACGGTCATGATGATCAAAGAGTCGATCAACGCGGCCTACGAGACTTCGCTCAGCGAAGGCGTACATCTTGAGCGGCGCCTGTTCCACTCCACATTTGCCACGGAAGACCAGAAAGAAGGTATGCGCGCGTTCGTCGAAAAGCGCGCCGCCACGTTCAAGCACCAATAACGACGGCCCAGCGGGGTGACTTCGGGAATACCCGAGTAACGGCATCGGGTATCCCGGGCCTCCTGTTGCGACTCCTTTACGGCCGCAATCCCATGCGTAGACAGGGCTGGCGGCTATTCTTCACGAGCGCGTCATCAGCCCGTCACGACAAAGGTGTTGCCAAGCTCCGGGAACCCGCCTATAGTTCGCCCCTCGCTGCAAAACACAGCGCCGAAACGCAAGTGGAGGTGGTGGTGTTGAGTGGTGGAGAAGCAGGAGTAGAGCGGGTTTGCGGTCGATTGTGTGGTTGGCGATTGGCGGTAGATTGAGTGGTGGTTAGCAGCGAGTTGACGGATAAAAATTCTTCGACGAGTTGTTGACAGCGACGAAAAAGCTCTGCATAATCTCGTTTCTCTGCTGCAGACAACGCAGCGACGCGATAAACAAA
>NZ_JBQEPZ010000007.1:0-109811 GCF_052045975.1 Ralstonia sp. 22086
CTACCGCCAATCGCCAATCACACAATCGACCGCAAACCCGCTCCACTCCTGCTTCTCCACCACTCAACACCACCACCTCCACTTGCGTTTCGGCGCTGTGTTTTGCAGCGAGGGGCGAATACTAATGTGCGGAAGCGCAGCTGGCAAGCACTTTTGTGAGTCACTCGCAAAAATCTTGCTGCTGACTGGCCTGCGTCGCCATGCGCCGCAGGGTTATGGCGCAGGTTGAGGGGCCGACGAACGCCGCGTCCGGCCAACCTGAGACGCGGATTGGGCCGGGCCATCGCCCGCCGCCCCGTTTCTTATAGAGATGCAGCTGGCATCAATGCTTGCCCGACGCTTGGCACAGCTTCTGGTTGTAGAGAATCGCCTTGCTCATCGACGCGTAATTGTCGGCGTCGCACGGCGGCAGGATCAGTGTTGAGTCCTTCTGTGCCTTGATCGCTGTCGTCTCGGACAGCACAGCGAGGCATTGGGCGTTGTCTCCACGATGGTATTCAGTCACGGCAAGATCACTGCGAGCCTTGTCGCGCTCGATCCAGTCCATGAAGGGATCGCACTCGGAAAGCAGAAAACGCAGCGTTGTGCGGGCTGCATCGAAATCCTTGGCGGCGTATTGCTTGCGGGCCTGGCCGATGCGGGCTTGACGCTGGCGGTCTGTGCAGGCGACCGGCGCACGGCGGTAGTCGCCATCAAACATGGCGCGCATGCCGCAGAAATCTCGGCAGGCCTCGGCGGTGGCGGATGAATCCAGCTTAAGCGCGTCCTTGCTGCCCGACACGGCGATGTGGCACTTGCCCTCATCCTTGTCGACGCCAACGCGACCCCGGAATGTGCCTTCGATCGCGCACGTGTGGCAGTTGCCGCCAATCGTCGAGATGTTGAAGCTGTCGCCCTTGACCGTCATCGTGCCGCTCGCGCTGTCGCCCAGTATGTAGACGTACTCGCCCGGCTCGACGGCTGGCCCGGCCGCCATGGCGCACGCGCTAGCCAACCAGCTTGCAATCATCAACGCGCGCTGCGCCCAAATTACAAGGGCCATGGTGTTCGCTCCAGATTCATGTGGGAGGATGTCTGCTGCAAAAGCGCCATTCTGGTGACTGACTATGCCGGCACGCAAACATCTGGGCGAGCAGCGTGCCGTCGGCCATCAGATATGAAGCAGCGCCAGCACGGCCACGACACCACCGACAGCGGCCACACCGTACGACAGAACCTGCATCCAGCGCCGCCGGGAAAGCAACGTGATAGCCGCCAGCGCGATCGACACCTGAATGGCGACCACCGCTTGCGCCCACCGGTGATGATGGTGCACGGCAAGCTCGCTGGCGTCGTCGGCCTGTTTGGCCAGGCGCTCCTGGTCTTCAGCCTGCCGGCGAATGTCTTCCTTCTCGGCGGCGTAGCGCTGGGCTTCGCGCTTGGCGGCGGCCTGATCGGTGCCGGGCAACTGGGCGGTCAGCTCGGCAATCGCCTGCTTCTGGCCTTTGGCCTGGTAGTAGGCCCAGCGGTTGGCGGCTTCGGTCTTGTGGATGGCAGCTTCATTTTTGGCGAGTAGTGCGGCGTTTTGCGTGGCGCCGCCCTGGTAACCGAAGATGGCGCCGGCCGTCGAGAGAATCGCCGTCATGACGGCAATACGCCCGGCAAAGCTATCGGCGTGGCCACTTTCTGCCGCGTGCTCGAGCGCGTGGTCATGCGCGCCGTGCACGTGAAATCCTTCTGACATGGTTGCTCCTCTTCTAGTCTTGTATCGTCGGTCGCCCATCAAGCGCGGACCTCACAATGCATGGCCTTGCACGGAAAGGCAACGCCATGCGACGCGCATTCAACGTCGCAGATGCAGCTTCCTGACCCTGCCGCGCAGGGAGGAGGCGCGGCAATCGCAAATCATTTATACGCTGAGCAATTGCGCCGTTGAATACACGAAACCGGTCCGTATAATCGCGCAGCAATGCGAATCAGAGCCAATATTCCTTTGGTAATCGCATTGTTAATAAAACAAAACAATACCGCGAGTCAGATCCATGGATGCGTCCCAAAAGCCTTTGGCGCCATTGCCCGAAGAGGAACACCAACCCGTCATCGTCCGCGTGGCCGACGCGACGATCCGCGATGCCAATGCATTGCTGCATGCCAACGGCGGCCTGAAGTTCGGCCGAGGCATGATCGGCACCATCCTGGCGTTGGTGCTGAGCTTTCTGTGTTTGCTGGGCGTACTGGCGTTTCACTTTCCCCAGTATCTGACGACGCCCGAATTGCGACGCGCGTATTCGGTGGATGTGATTCGGCAGATTCTGTTTGTCTCTCTGCTGATTTCGGGCGGGTTATCGCTGGCGAATATCGTGCTGGATAACCGGCGACGCCTGAACGGTCTGGCGTTCCTGTTTGTGGTGATTGCCGTTGCGCTGGGCGGCTCGCGCGTGCCGGTGGGCGATTTTCCGGATCACACGCCGTATATCGGCATGGATTGGTTCATTCTTGACCTGCTCGGTTCGACGGCGATTTTCGTGCTGCTTGAGAAGCTGTTCCCGCTCTACAAGAAACAGCCGGTGTTCCGGGCGGAATGGCAGACGGACATGGTGCACTTCGCAGTGAACCACTTCATCGTGGGGCTGGTGCTGCTGGTGGTGAACTTCCTGATCCACCGCGTGTTCGGGTGGATGGTGCATGCGGACTTCCAGCAAATGGTGCAGCACATCTGGTTCATTCCGCAGTTGCTGCTGTGCATGCTGGTGGCCGACCTGATGGAGTACGTCACGCACCGCGCGTATCACGAAGTGCCGTTCCTCTGGCGCTTTCATGCCGTGCATCACAGCGTGAAGACGATGGACTGGCTGGCCGGCTCGCGTCAACACATTCTTGAACTGATCGTCACGCGGGTGGCTGTGCTTGGGCCATTGTTCGTGCTGGGCTTCGACAAGGCCGTGGTCGATGTCTACATCATCATCGTGGGCTTCCAGGCGGTGTTCAATCACGCCAACGTGCACCTGCCGTGGGGGCCGTTGAAGTACATCTTCGTGACGCCGGATTTCCATCATTGGCACCACTCGTCGGAAGACGAAGCGATCGACAAGAACTACGCCGCGCATTTCGCCTTCATTGACTATCTATTCGGTACCGCGGTCAAATCGAAGAAGGCCTTCCCTGAGAAGTACGGCGTAGTAGGTGACTACATGCCCGACGGCTTCGTCAACCAGCAGCGCTTTCCGTTCCGACGTCAGCAGAACTGAGTCGAAGGTTTCACGTCATGCCCCTCGCCGCCGCTGCTCAGCACCTCATCGCCCGCCTCGGTCTCGAACCGCACCCGGAAGGCGGCTTCTATCGCGAAACCTATCGCAGTGAGGAACGCATCCAGCGAGGCATCCCGCCCGTCGAACGTGCGGCTGCCACCGCCATCTATTACCTCTTGGCGGATGATGCATATTCCGCCTGGCATCGGATCCAGTCGGACGAGTTGTGGCACTTCCATGCGGGGGACTCACTCAATGTGCATGTGTTGGAGGACGACGGAACGGTGAGCACGCATCGTCTGGGCAATGCGGCCGACGACGCGATGGCGGTGTACCAGGCGGTGGTTCCGGCAGGCCGCTGGTTTGCGGCCGAGCGCGTGCCCGGTGAACATGGCTATGCGCTCGTCGGCTGCACCGTTGCGCCGGGGTTCGAGTTCAGCGAGTTCGAACTGGCCGACGATGGCGCGTTGCTGGCAAAGTATTCGGCACATGGCGATCTCATCCGAAGGTTGCTGCCCAAGCCTGCGGTACGTTAGTCAGCACCACACCACGCTTTCATAGCCGACCGTGCGGCGGTAGACGCTGATACCCCGCCACGTGCTGTACTCCATGTACGCGCATGTCAGGACGACGATCCAGTTGGCTGCTGCGGTGGCTGTGGTGGACATATCCCCTCCCCTCTCGGCGTGCCCGATAGCTGTCTTATCGGCACGTTTTCAGTCTATGAGAGGGGGCTTCCAAACCATTGCACGAGCAATGACGCTTCTCGGCCCTTATTTCCGGGTCTCATCTCCGTATGGGCATCGCGCGTCGCAAAGGCCTGCCGGGCGCGGCGCCAATGCATCCTGGAGCGCACAGCATGATAGCCATGGCTGGTCTTCATCGGTGCGTCGATCTACGCTTGTGAGACGCGCTGCGGCGTGACTCACGCTACCCACCCACTTCACCCAGACGCCTTCGGAAGAACATCATGGCTACCATCGGATTCATCGGTCTTGGCATCATGGGCGCTCACATGGCCCGCAACCTGCTCAGGGGCGACCACACGCTGATCGTCAGCGGCAAGCATTCCGTGCCGGAAGATCTGCGTTCGCGCGCGAAGGTGGTCGCCAACTCGGCGGCAGTGGCGCAAGCCGCGGACATCGTCATCGCGATGGTGCCGGACACGCCGGACGTGGCTGATGTGCTGTTTGGCGAGGCCGGTGTCGCGCAGGACTTGGCTGGGGGCAAGCTCTTCATCGACATGAGCTCGATCTCGCCGATTGAAACGCAGGCTTTTGCCAAGCGCGTCGAAGCGCTGGGCGCGGATTACCTTGATGCGCCCGTTTCAGGCGGTGAAGTCGGTGCACGTGACGCAACACTCACGATCATGGTTGGCGGCAAAGCAGCCGCGTTCGAGCGTGCCAAACCGCTGTTCGCCTTGATGGGCAAGAACATCACGCACGTGGGCGACTCCGGTGCTGGTCAGACCTGCAAGGTGGCCAACCAGATCATCGTGGCATTGACCATCGAAGCAGTGGGCGAAGCGCTGCTGTTTGCGTCCAAGGCCGGTGCCGACCCGGCACGTGTGCGCGAGGCGTTGATGGGTGGCTTTGCCTCCTCGCGCATTCTCGAAGTGCATGGCGAGCGCATGATCAAGCGGACGTTTGACCCGGGCTTTCGCATCGAGCTGCACCAGAAGGATCTGAACCTGGCGTTGGAAGGCGCTCGCAAGCTCGGCATCGCCCTGCCGAACACCGCGGCCGCACAACAGCTCTTCAACGTGTGCGCCGCTCACGGTGGCAAGGCATGGGACCACTCAGCCATGGTGCGCGCACTGGAACTGATGGCGGATCACAGCATTGCCTGAGCCAAAACGGGGGCGTGCCCAGGCGAGCACCACCCGCTCCGTTTTACGACCGTCGACGGCGTCGGCTTACAACTCAAGTTGCTCGAGCACTTTCCCTTTGGTTTCGATGCCGAGGAAGTAGATGGTGATCGCGGCCAGTATAGGGACCAATGCCAGCAGCAGGAACGCATTGCTGACGTTGCCCGAGCCGATAGTCGAACCGATCAGCATCGGTGAAAAGATGGCGGCAATCTTCAGCCACGCGCCGCCCATGCCGCAACCGATCGCGCGGATGTTGGTCGGATACAGCTCCGGCGTATAGACATAGGCGGTGATGAAGCCGCACGCCATCAACCCCAGCGCCAACGAGCACAACCCCGCCACCACATAGAGCGACTGCTCGTGCAGCAGCCCAGCCAGCGCCAGCGAGACGCCGCACAGTACGAACGAGACCACCATCACCGGCTTGCGGCCCACCTTGTCGACGATCATCGCGCAGACCAACGAGCCGACCACACCCAGCACCGAAGCCAGCGCCGCCAGGTTGAGCGCCAGTTGCAGTGGCGCGTGATAGATCGTCTTGTATACCGTCGGCAGCCATGTCGACAGACCGTACTGGATGAAACCGCACGTCGCCCACAGCATGGCCACGACCACCGTGCGCCTGATGTACACGGGGCCGAACAGATCGCGCATGCCGCGTTTCGGGTGGCGATGCGACATCTGCTCGAAGGCCGAGGTGTCACCCAGCGGCGGCAGCGGCTCCTTCGATTTGGCTTCAAAGCGCGCCTGCGCGGCGTCAGCTTCGGCCATGCGGCCATTGGTCGCCAGCCAGCGCGGGGACTCCGGCACGGCCTTGGGCAGCGTGAAGAACAGCACCAGCGGTATGCCGCCGAGGAAGTACATCACCTCCCAGCCGAAATGCGGTACCAGCCATGCGCCCAGCGCGTTGGACACCAGCAGGCCGATCGGGAATACCACCTCGTAGAGCAGCACGAAGCGCCCGCGACCATGTGCGCGCGTGACCTCGTTGATGTACGTAGCGGCCACGGGCAGCTCGCCGCCCAGGCCGATGCCTTGCACGATACGCAGCGCTGCAAACACGGCAAAACTGGGCGCCACGCCGCACAGCAGGCTCATCAAGCCGATGATGCCCGCGCTATAGCCGATCATGCGCACGCGGCCAAATCGCTCGGCAAGCATGGGGAACACCAATGCGCCGATCAACTGACCGATGCCGGGCGCGCCAATCACAAACGCAATCTGTGCCGGCGTCAGGTGCCATTGCGCAATCAGCAGCGGCAGCGTAGCCGCGATGACGATCACGTCAAAACCATCGAAGAACGTCGCGAGCCCGATCAGCAGGCGCGCGCGCACGTGCATGCCGTTGCTCTTGAGCCGCTCGATGCGGGCAACGATCTGGCCCAGGCTCATCCCGCCCAGCGGCCCATCGTGATCAATTCCGTTATCAATCAAAACACCTGGCTTCATGTGAAGCTCCTTCCGGAGGAAGTTGATGCGCCACCGGGTCGCTGCCCAGCGGCGCGCGTTGGGTCAGGACGTCAGAACGAGTGATGCACGCCGGTGCTGACAACCAGTTGGTTGCGCTGCGCCGCCACACCGACGCCATTGATGGCAGCGGACTTCGCGTCGCCAGCGGCACGCTGGTAGGTACCCTGAACGTACACCTGCGTGCGCTTGGAGAACGCATACACGTTGCCCAGGCTGAACTGGTTCCAACGGGCACCTTCGTACTTGCTGAAGGTATAGCCCACGTTGAGCGTGTTGGCGGCGCTGTAATGCCAAGCCGTGCCCAGGTCGACGTTCTGAGCGCGGGCATTGGCGCCGCCCAGCGTGATACGCGTTTGCGTATAGACCGCGTTGATCTGCACCGGCAGGCTGCTGAACTGATACAGCGCGCCGGTACCGAATGACTTGACCGAGCTCATCGGCGTCATCACACCCGGCACGAGCGTCGTGCCGAGCGTGTTGGTGATACCCAGGCGACCAGCGATGTCCAGCGCGCGGTCATTGGACGCGGTATAAGCCGCAGCCGCACGGAAGCCGCCGTTGGTGTAGTACGCGCCCAGGCTGTAGCTGCGACTCTTCGACGGCGAACCCGGCACCTCGCCAAAGCCGTACATGCCGCCCAGTTGCAGCCCACCGAAAATCGGCGACACGTAGCGCACGGCATTGTCGATCTGGAACTGGTTGGCCAGGTTGTCGAAGTTGCCGGGGTGGAACAGGTAGAAGTTGGTGAGCTGGAAGCCGTTGCTCAGGCGCCCGAGGTAATCGAACATGAAGTCCGCCTGGTGGCCGAGCTGGATGTTACCCAGGCGGTCGTTGGTGAGGCCCACCCACGCCGCTCGGTTGAACAGCTTCCCGGCCACCACGCTGTTGCCGGTGTCACCCAGAAAACCCGACTCCAGCTGGAAGATGGCCTGCGTACCACCGCCCAGATCTTCCGAGCCGCGCAGGCCGAAACGATCCGGCTGCATGGTGCCGGGGTCCATGCGCAGGGCCGAGCCGCTGGCGGCGCCGCTCTTGAGGCTGTTGATGTAGGCCACGCCTTCATCAATGCTGCCGTACAGCGTCACGTTGCTCTGGGCCGCCGCCGTGCCAGCCAGGCTCATCGCCGCAAGGGCGAACAAAGTTGTCTTCATTTGCTGTTTCCTCCACTGGACAAGGTGTCCGCCCCGCCAGTTGTTATCGCCGTCTTGGTGGACGAGCTGGTTGTGGTGCTTGCTTTGTTTCGTATACGAAACGTCGTTTAAAAGAAAAACACGGCGCAAAAAAGAGGGCGCGGCTGGTCAGGCCCGCGCCTAAGCCATCCTGCGCTTACAAATCAATCACCAGGCGCTTGCCCTTGCAGCCGGATACGCAAACCATCATCGTTTGGTTCGATGCACGCTCGCTCTTGGAAAGCACGCTGTCACGGTGGTCGGGCTGGCCTTCGAGCACGCGCGTTTCACACGATCCGCACACACCTTCCTTGCAGCTGTGTTCAACCTCGACGCCAATCTCCAGCAGCGCGTCGAGCAGCGACTTGCCTGCCGGTACGCACAGCTCAGCGCCATTGCGCGCGAGCTTGACCTGGTACTCCCCGTCCTGCACCGACTCCACACCGGGATCCGCCGCAAAGCGTTCGATATGGACGTTGGTGTAGCCCAGCGCTTCGCAGGCGGCCTCGAATGCCCGCAGCATCGGGCCGGGGCCGCAGCAATAGAAATGCGTATCGGCCGGATGCCCCGCGAGCAACGCTTTCAGATCGGGCGGCCCACCGGCTTCAGAGTCCAGGTGAAAACGCACCGCCTCGCCATGGGCGGCCAGCTCATCGGCAAAGGCCGCTTCGGCACGCGAGCGCGCGCAGTACAGCATCGAGAATGTCTTGCCTTGCTCGGCCAGACGACGCGCCATGCATACGATGGGCGTCACCCCAATGCCACCCGCGACCAACACTGTGCGCGGCGCGGTTTCGTCCAGCTCGAAGTGATTGCGCGGCCCGCCGATCTTGAGCATTGAGCCCACGCGCAACTGCTCGTGCACATAGCGCGAGCCGCCGCGGCTGTTGCGGTCGAGCAGCACGCCGACCACATAGCGGTCACGCATCTCCGGCGCGCCGCACAGCGAATAGCTGCGCACCAGCCCGTTGCCGAGATGCAGTTCAATATGCGCGCCGGGTGCGTACTCGGGCAAGGTCTTGCCGTCGACATCGCGCAGCTCCACGCTCACGATGCCTTGGGCTTCGTAGCGCATGGCATGCACGCGCAGGTTGAGGGGGGAATTCATAGCACGTCTCTCTGCAACGTTTCAGCGCTTTTCCGTCAGGAACTTGCCTTCCGGGCCGACGACGTTTTTCTGCCGGCGTGTGTTGCCGTCAATGCCACCGTCGATGGCCCATTCGGCAAACACAGTCGGGCCGGGCTCGAAATCGCGCGGCTGCCAGTCGGCGTCGAGCTGGTCTTCGTCCGCGTAGTACTCGATCAGGCCGCCGGCCGGGTTCTTGAAGTACCAGAAGTACGCCGACGAAATCGGGTGGCGGCCCGGGCCCAGCTGCGTATCCCACCCACAGCGCGACACATGCATGCCGCCGCCGAACACTTCATGGATATCGCGCACGGTGAAAGCCACGTGGTTGAGCCCGCTCTTGGCCTGCGGCGTCTGCAACAGGAACAGGTCGTGATGGCCGCCTTCGGGCTCGCAGCGCAGGAACGCACCCCGCCCCGGGTAGTGGTCAGATGGCACAAAACCAAGCTTGTCGATATAGAAGCGCTCGGTGGCCGCCACGTCCTTCACGAAGAAGACCACGTGACCCACTTCAATGGGCGTGGCACGTTCATAGATCGGGCTGGGCTGGTTGCGGCGCGGTTTGTCCGTCCACGTGTTCATCGCGGCGCACTGCACGTCGATATCGCGCTTGGTGGTCAGCTGCACGCGCACTGCAAGGCCGTTCGGGTCAGTGCAACCGACCCGGCCGTCGACATGAACGTAGCCTGGCTGATCGGCCAGCATGTCGACCAGGCGGTCGAGTACAGCTTGCGAATCGGCGCCCCAGATCACTTCGCGCAGCGTCGGGCCGGCCTCCATGGCGGGCGGCAGCGTGGCATCGTCGCTACGCTTGACGCGCACGCGGCAGCCGTTGAGCGTTTCGAAAAGCAGGCCGCTGGCGTCTTCCGATTGCAGGGCAAGGCCCCAATCCAGGAAGAACTGCTTGCAGGCGGCGAGGTCGTCGGCACCGTAGACGATTTCGTCGATGCCTCGAATCGTGTTCATCTTCATCTCCTGTGGTCCGGGCGTTTGATTGCGCTTCCGCTTCAGTTGGCGTTGGCCCAGGCCAGCGGTTGTTCATTCAGGCCCCAGTAGAGGCTCTTCTGCTCCATGTACTGCAGGATGCCGAGGCGGCCCTTCTCGCGGCCCAGGCCGCTGTCGCGCCAACCGCCAAACGGCGTCGAGATCGAGAACTGCTTGTAGGTGTTGATCCACACGTTGCCGGCCTGCACCGCGCGGCCGACGCGCCAGGCGCGCTTGTAGTCGCGCGTCCAGATGCCGGCGGCCAATGCGTAGACGCTGTCGTTGGCTTGCTCAATCAATTCGTCTTCATCGTCGAACGGCATGGCGACGAGCACCGGGCCGAAGATTTCTTCCTGGCAAATGCGCGCGCTGTTGGTGAGGCCTTCGATGATGGTCGGCGTGTAGAAGTAGCCCGACTCGCACCCGGCGACGTGCGGACGCAAGCCGCCCGTGCGCAGGTGGCCACCCTCTTCCACGCCCATTGCCACGTAAGATTCGATCGACTCGCGGTGCCGGTCGGTAATCAGCGGGCCCATCTGCGTGGATTCATCGGCCGGATTGCCGACACGCAGGCGTGCTGCGCCAGCGGCCAGGCGATCCATGAACGGTTCATACAGTGAACGCGCCACAAACAGACGTGACCCTGCGATGCACGACTCGCCCGACGAGCTGAAGATGCCGTACAGCACGCCATTGACCGCATGGTCGAGATCGGCGTCGTCAAACACCATCGTCGGCGACTTGCCGCCGAGTTCCAGCGACACCGGCATCATCTTGTCGGCGGCAATGTGCGCGATATGGCGGCCCGTGTTCGTACCACCCGTGAACGACACGCGACGCACCAGCGGATGCTTCGTAATCGCATCGCCAATGACGGAACCCTTGCCCGGCAGCACGCTGATCATGCCCTTGGGCACGCCCGCTTCCTCACAGATGGCGGCAAGCTCCAGCGCCATCAGCGGCGTGACTTCTGCCGGCTTGACGACGACGGCGTTGCCCGCAGCTAGCGCAGGTGCCATCTTTTGCGCCTCGCTGGCGATGGGCGAGTTCCACGGCGTGATGGCCGCCACCACGCCCATGGGCTCATGCACGCTCATCGTCAGGCAATCGCCACGCGCGGGCGTGAGCGCCTCTTCCAGCGTCTCGCATGCAGCACCGAAGAACTGGAACGTGGCGGCAGCGCTTGCCACCAGGGCGCGCGTCTCGTTGATCGGTTTGCCGTTATCCAGCCGCTGGCGTTGGGCCAGTGCTTCGCTGCGCGAGCGGATCAGCTCCGCCACGCGATACAGGACGGCGGCGCGCTCGTGCGGCTTGCGCTGCGCCCAGCCGCTGGACAGAAAGGCGCGGTAGGCACCGGCCACAGCCTCTTCCACATCGGCGACGCTGGCAGCGTTGAGTTCAGCCACCACTTCGCCCGTGGCGGGGTAACGGGTGACATAGCGCTCGCCAGTGCCAAGCCGCCATTCGCCAGCAATGCAGATGGGCAACACGGACGTTGCGGTTGCGTTCGGGTTGGAAACAGTCATGGCGCAATGGCCTCGCTTAAATCGAAACGGCGTGCGCGCGGTTGCCCAGCGCACGCACCACGCTGAACACCGTCAGCGCAGAAGTCTTGGGATTGGCCGCCAGCGGCTTGCCGCGCATCGTCAGCTCGAAGCCGCCAAAGGCGCCGCGCGCCTCGACGTGATGGATGTTCTCGTCCACCGTCGGATCGGCCAGCAGCTTGACGTGCGTGTGCTCAAGCCCGAGGCCCGCCAAGGACAGCGTGGCCGCCACGTTGGCGTTTTTTGGGAACAAACGCGCGGCTTCACGGGCGTTGCCTTCAAAGATCACGGTCGGCTCGCGCAGCGCATCGAGGTCGAACTGCTGATCGGCCGGCGTGTCCTTCCAGGCGCGCGGCGGCTTGCGGCCGGTGTAGACCACCGCATCCAGGCCGCCCACGCGCGCAGCGGCCAGTGCATCGATGGCCCCGATGGCACCCGACAGCAGCTGCACTTGCGCGTTGCCACGGCGGGCCGCGGCTTCCAGCCGTTCGGCCACGCCGGGTTCGGACAGCGCACCCACCGATACCACCAGGCAGTCGATGCCCTGCTCCAACGCCGGCAACACATGCTCTTCAAGCGCATCGTGGCCAGCACATTCGACCAGCAGATCAGGATGGGCGTCCGCCGACAGATGCGTCGTGACACGCGCATTCGGCGCGAACGGGGCGATGGCCTCGCGCGCCTTGTCCATCGCGTGCTCGGGCACGATCACGGCGTCAAAGCACACATCCGGATCGCTCTTGAGCAGTTCCAGTACGCCTTGCCCGATCGCTCCGCACCCGACCATCGATACATGCAGCATGTCCGGCTCCTTGAATTGGCTCAGTTGCGCGTTCACGCCACCACCGTCGTACGCTCGGCGGCCCGTTCGCCCTGGCCATCCTTGGCTTGTTGATTGACGGGCGGCCCTGCAAAGATGGTCTTGAAGCTGCCGATGGAGAGCATGTCGATCTCCATCAGGAACGGCCCCTCGCTGCTGGTGGCTTCCTTCAATGCGCTGCCCACGTCGGCCAGATCCGACACGCGGCGATGGCGCAATTGCAGCGACTGCGCGAGCGCCGCGTAGTCCGGCGTGTGCAGATCCACGTAATGGCGGCGGCCGCCGTACTGCGCGTCCTGAATGTTCTTGATGACACCGTAGCCCTTGTCGTTCATCAGCACGATGACGAGGTTGGCACGCTCCTGCACGGCGGTCGCCAGCTCACCCAGGTTCAGGATGAAGCCGCCGTCACCGGCCAGACAGAACGTGGTCTTGCCCGATCCGGCTGCTGCCGACCCGATGGCCGCGCCAATGCCCATCGCCAAACCCTGGCCGATGCCGCCACCCAGCGCATGCACGCCGGCGCGCGAATCAAAAATGCGGAGTTGGCGATTGCCCCACGTGCTGTTCGACACCGTCACGTCGCGCACCCAGTTGAACTCGCGGCCCACTGCGGCTTGCAACGCCTCCACCAGCTTGGCGTACGGGCCGAGGCCATCGATCAGCCCGCGCACCGCAGTCTCGTGTGCGGCGCGCAGGTCGGCAGCGAACGTCGCATCGATCTGCATCTTCTGTTCCAGCCGATCGGCCAGGCCATCCAGCGCAAGCGCCGAATCGCCGCACACGAAGTAATCGCTGGCGTAGCAACGGCCTTCCGCCGACGCATCCGCATCGATGCGGTACAGCGGGCGCGGCAGCTTGAGTTCGTACTTGAGCGTTTCGTTGCCGCGCAGGCGCGAGCCGACAACGACCATTGCATCGCACGTCTGGTAGAACGCTTCGACCGGCTTATGCAGGTTGAATGCGCCCAGCGAGCGCGGGTCATCTTCCGGCACGATGCCGCGGCCCTGCGTGCTGGTGACCACGCCAAAGCCCAGATCCATCAGGCGCTTGACCTGCTTCGCGGCGTGGCGGGCGCCACCACCGAGCCACAGCATCGGGCGGCGCGCGCGCGACAGGCGTTCAGCCAGTTCGTCCAGCGCGTGGGCCGACGGCACATGCTGCGGCACCTGCAGCGGGCGCAGGTCGTCCGGCATCGGGATCAGCGCGGCTTGAATATCGATAGGAATCTCTACGCTCACCGGGCCCGCCGGCGCCGTCAGCGCGGTCTGTACGGCCAGCTTCATCGTGCTGATGGCGGTATCGGCGCTGCGCACGCGGAAGGCCGCCTTGGAAACGGCCTTGAGCATCGTGAGCTGGTCCGGCGCTTCGTGGATGTACGCGAGGCTCTGGTCCAGATAAGGCGTTTCGATCTGGCCCGTGATGTGCAGCAACGGCGTGCCGGCGGTCAGTGCTTCGACCATGGCGCCCGCGGCGTTGCCAGCCGCGGTACCGGTGCTGGTCAGGCAGACACCGAGGCCGCCCGTGGTACGGGCATAGGCGTCGGCCATGTTGGCGCCGCCGGCTTCACCGCGCGCCATGATGAAGCGGATCTTGCCGCGCTCGCCCATCGCATCGAGGATGGGCATGTTGTGGATCGAGATGACACCAAAAGCGGCCTTGACCTCGCAGGCCTCCAGGAAGGCTGCAATCGCGTGGCCCACCGTGACCAGTTGCGGTTCCTGTTGTTGTCTATTAAGCATGACGGGAGTGTCCTCCGGAGATATCGATGTGGCTGCCCGTGGTGTACGAAGACAACGGCGAGGCAAGGAACAGAATGGCGCGGGCTGCTTCTTCCGGCAGGCCCAGGCGTCCAAGGGGAATATGTTTTTGCGCGGCCAGGCGGCGCGTCCACGCGGCCCAGTCGAGATGGCGATCTTCTTCGGGGCGAGCCTCGAAGCGGCGGCGCCATTGGCCGGATTCCACCAGCCCGATCAGGATGCCGTTGACGCGCACGCCCTTCGGTGCAAATTCGGTCGCCATCGAGCGCACGAGGTTGAGCACACCAGCACGTGCGGCCGAGGTGGCCACCATGTGCGGCTCGGGCTGCTGCGCCAGCAGCGAATTCACGCAGACGATCGCGCCGTGCTCCGAGCGCTCGAGTTGCGGCAGGAAAGCGCGCGTCGGATGGATCACCGAGAAGAACTTGAGATGCAGCTCCTGCGTCCACGCGGCATCGTCGGTATCGGCAAACGTCGAGACGCGGCCCTGGCCGGCGTTGTTGACCAGCATGTCGACGGGGCCCAGCGCTTGCGCCACGGCATCCGCAAACGCGGCCGTCTGCGCGGCGTCGAGCACGTCGCACGTTGCAGCAAACAGCCGGGCGTTTGGGAAGCGGCTACGCAGACCTTGTTCGGCTTGCGCGAGACGTTCGGCATTGCGCCCGCACAGCGCCACGGCGGCACCGGCTTCCAGCAGCAGTTCAACGGTGGCCAGGCCGATGCCGGAGGAGCCTCCGGTCACAACGGCGGTCTTGCCAGTGAGGTCGATCATCGGCATGGTCATTCGCGGAACAGGTTGACGACCTTGCCGCCGGCGGGGCGGTAGTCCAGCAGGTAGGACAACTCGCCGGCGGCGGCGCGCACCTTGTCGATCATCAGATCGAGCTGTGCCGCGTCGATGCGCGGCGACGGAATGGTCGTGCCGAGTGCAGCCACCACCTTGCCGGCGCGATCCAGGACGGGCGCAGCAATCGTCGAGATGTTGGCTTCGAAGAAGCCTTCCTGCAGCACGTAGCCGTGTTCGCGGTCGCGCTGGACCATCTCGAACAGCTCTTCCACCGTGCGCGGCGTGTTGGCGGAAAACACTTCCAGCTGCGGCTCCGGATAAAGCTGGCGCAGCTCAGCCAGCGATAGATCGGCCAGCAGCACTCGACCCAGCACCGTGGCGTGAGCCGGCAGGCGCGTACCGACATTCACCGAACTGGTAAACGGCGTGGGCGCCACCGACTTCGCTACATAGACGATCGACCGGCCATCGCGCACGACGAGGTTGCACGGATAGTGAATCTCGTCACGCAGGCGATCGAGCAGCGGGCGGCCCAGCTCGGTGAGCTCCAGCGAGGCGAGATATTCAAAGCCCAGGCGCAGCACCGCCATGCCGAGACGGAAATCGCGACCGCCGTCTACGCGCTCGATGAAGCCCATCACTTCAAGTGTGGTCAGCAGGCGGAACACCGTGGAGCGCGGCACCTTCAGGCGGCGCGCCAGTTCCGGCGCCGACAGGACGCGGTCTTTGTGGCTGAATTCGCACAGGAGGCGCAGGCCGCGTTCGAGGCCCGGCACGATGTACTTTTCCTGCACGTCTTCTGAAATGAGGTCGTTGCTCATACGTCTTGGCGCTTAGGCGTTTTGAGATTGGGAGAGAACGGCGTGTTCGATCCAGCCTGCGACAGCGTCAGGCGCATCGATATAGGAGGCATGCCCCGCAGCCGGTACCAGCGCAAAAGGCAGACCGAACGTCTTGGCCAGCGCTTCGCAGCCTTGCGGCGGCGTGATGCCATCCACATCGCCGCAAGCGACTTGTGCCGGCGTCGATGCGGGGCGTTTGCGCAGATAGGCACCGATGTCGTCGCCGCTGAGCATCGCCACGGCCTGGCGGTAACCGCCATCGTTGAGGCGCTTCATGTTCCAGCGCACCCAGGCACGCTCTTCATCGGTGGCATTCGGGCGCAGCAGGTGCGCGTGGCGCGACTCCGCCATGCCGGCGATGCCAAGCTGGTCCAGCGTTGAAAGACGCTGCGCTTGCACGGCGCGCGACTTGTCTTCCTGCCCCGGCTGGCCGTAGCCCTGTGCAGGGTTCAGAAGCAAGAGGCACTTCGGCTGCATCGCCGCTGGCGCGGCGGCCACATACGCCGAAGCCATCAGCGCGCCCAGCGAGTGACCGACGATCACATCGGGCGTCACATCCAGCGCGGCAAGCCACGCCTGCAGCCGCACCGCGTAGTCGGCGGCGCTCGGCGTAGCCTGCTCAAGCGGCGTGGAATTGCCGTAGCCCGGCGCATCCCATGCCAGCACGCGCATGTTGTGCGAAAGAACCTGCGCGCAAGGCAGCCATGACGCGGCGCTGGAGCTGATGCCGTGCAACAGCACCACCACCGGCCCGCGCTCGCCCCATTGCCGATAGCCGATGCGATCGCCACGCACGCTGATCGCGGCGGTGTGTTCGGCGAAGTCGCCGCCCAGCACGGCAAGCGCGTCGGCAACACGGAACGGATGGGAAGACATGACAGCCTGCACGCTCATGGTATCAACGCTTGATCTTGGCGAGCGGGTGCTCGGGCGGGTACGTCGGTGTGATCGGCTTCTTGGCGCCGAGCATCACGCACATCAGCGCGTCTTCATCGCCGATGTTGATTTCTTCGCGGTACACGCCGGGCGGCACCGAGACGAGGTCGCGGTCGGTCAGGATGGTCTCAAAGCGCTCACCGTCCTTCTCCAGCACCAGCTTGAGCTTGCCGCGAATGACGAAGAACACCTCCTCCACATCGGTGTGCAGGTGCGACGGGCCTTCGTGACCGGCCGGAATGACCATGGTCGAAAACGTGAAGTGCTCGGCCGGCACCGTGTTGGTGTCAGCCGCCACGCCCGTGCCGCCCGTGCCGAGGTAGCGCATTTGCGCACGGCGGTATTTCGGGTCGAAGTCGGCCTGGAACTTGAGGGCGTCCCAGTCGTAGCGGCGGGTGGAAAAACGCGCCACGCGGCTGTTCATCCAGTCTTCAAACGACGCGCCTTCCGGGCGGTCCCACGTGCGTTGCACTTGCTGTTGTTCGGAGAGATCGCTCATCGAATACCTCTTCTGAATGGTGTGTGGATGCATTACTGCATGACGAAACCGCCGTTGACGGCCAGCGTCTGGCCCGTCACGAATCGGGAAAGGTCGGACAGCGCGAACAGCACGGCGCCGCACACGTCGTCCGGCAGTTGATCGCGCGAGATGGCACGCTGGTCGCGGTACAGCGCATGGCGGTGCGCCGGTACGTATTCGGTGGCTTCCACCAGCGTCAGGCCCGGCGCAATGGCGTTGACGGTGATGCCGTCTGCGCCGCATTCGCGCGCCAGAGACTTCGTCATGCCGATGACGGCGCTCTTGCTCGCCACGTAAGCCAGCAAGTTCGGCGCGCCCCACAGCGGAGTGTCCGACGACAGGTTGACGATGGCACCGCGGCCCGATGCCTTGAGCGCCGGCAGGCAAGCCGTCGTCATCAACCATGTGCCGCGCACGTTGACGTTCATCACGCGGTCCCAGGTCTCGACGTCGATCGACGATGCGTCGCGCCCGCCCGAGTTGGTGATGGCCGCGTTATTGACGAGACCATCGAGACCGCCCAGCGCTTGCACCGCAGCGGCGGCACAGGCCAGAATCGAAGCCGGCTCGGCCAGATCAAGCGCGAAGCCATGCGCATCGAAACCTGCCGCACGCAGCGCCGCCGCTTCCTCCTGCACGCGCTCGCCAAGAACGTCGGCCAGCGCAACCGCGCCACCGGCTTCGGCAATCGCCTTGGCAAAGGCCAGACCCAGTCCGCGCGCAGCGCCCGTCACGAGCACCTTGCGGCCGGCCAGCAATCCGGCAGTTGAATTGCGCTCAGGCATGTTGAGCTTCCGTGGGAACAGGCTTGAGCATGGCGACAGGCGCATCGGCCAGTTCAGCGGCGGCGCGGCGTGCCAGCACGCGGCGGATACGCGTGATGCCGATGTCGTGCTGATACAGCGTCTCGTGATCGCGCGCTTCAGGCGCCATCGATTCGAGCACCACGCGATCCTGCTCCAGCACATCCCAGTGCAGGCCTTCCAGGCGGTTGCGATACAGGAAGCGCCACACGTCGCGCTGCCAGCCCTGTACGTGGCGCGTGCGCCAGAAATAGACGATGCAGTGCTCCTCATCCACCGGCGTCACGATGCCGATGATGGTGAACGGGCCGCCCGGGCCAACCTTCGGTTGATACGGAATCGACAGGCGCAGCCACATCGTGCCGGTCTCGCCAAACTCGGTCCAATCGAAGTTCACGCCGCGCTGGCCGGTCTTCTGGAACATGATCCCGTGGTCGGTTTCCACCACTTCCATCACGGCCTTCTTCTCGCCGCTGGCCATCGAATGCGACACGGCGTGCAGGTAGGCGCCGTGCATCGGATCCATGACGTTGTCGATGGCATAGCGGTAGTTGACGTTCCAGTGCGCGAAGCAGAGGAAGTGGCTGTGCTCGTCGCTGGTCAGCTCTTCAGGCAGCCGCAGCGTGCCGACGGCGTCGTCGAACTCCGACGGGGCCTTGTCGCCAAACCAGAGGAAGATGGTGCCGGCACGCTCCTGCACCGGGTAGCTGCGCACGCAGGTCTTGCCCTCCATGGGGCAAGCGTCGACAGCAGGTACGCTCGTCACCGTACCCTGGCCGTTCACTTCAACGCCGTGGTACCAGCAAGCCACGTGGTCGCCCAGGTTCCAACCCATCGACAGGCGCGCACCGCGATGCGGGCAGCGGTCTTCCAGCGCATGCACCTGGCCAGCGGTATCGCGCCACAGCACGATGTTCTGGCTCAAGCGGGTGATGCCCACCGGCGCGTTCTTCACATTCCACGACGCCGCCACCGGATACCAGTAGTTGCGCAGACCGGTGTTGATGCGCGCTTCCTTCTGCGCTTCCTTGTTGCCTTCCATTGCATGCCTCTTCTGATTGGGTTGAGCCGGGCGCCTCTGCGGGCGACGCGGCGTCGAATCGTGTTGGTGCCAGCCCGGCTCAGGCGCCCAGGCGGCGCATCTCGGCCAGGAATGTGTCTTCCGTCCAGGTCTCGCCGCCGGCGGCATTGCGCGGGCCACGCTCGTTCAGCACGGCGACGATGTCGGCGGGCGTTTGCGCGCCACCCAGGAATGCCGCTTCCAGCGAATCGGCCAATTGGTTCTCATAGGCGGTCGGCTCGGCAGCGCGCGTCTGCCACACCAGATTGGCGACGTGACCAGGGCGCTCGACACGGCCCTTGCCGGCGACGTTGTTCGGAGAAATCGGCTCCCACGGAGCGAGGTCTGGGTTGTATAGCGGTTGCATGTCTGTCGACTCCATCACGTTTCGCTTGTTTTACCTATGAAACGTCTGTTAATATCTGGAACACGGGTGTAACTATAGACCGCGTCTTCGAAATCGAAGATGCGGGATTACCCTATGGTCTCCAAAAAAGGAAGACTGCGTCACACGTCGGCCAGGCGGCCGACAAAAGCTTGGGGCATCGAGCTAGCGCAGGCGCGCGAGCAGACGTCGGCCAGCATCGACGACCGAGCGCTCGCCGGTCATCTGGTACCGCACGATCATCCCCTCGACGCATAGCAGCGCTTCTTCGGCGATCGCCTTTGGGCGCGGATAGCCGAGACGCTTGGCCAACTCCGCCAGATAACTCGCCAGCTCGGCCTTATGCAGGACGGCCTTTTCCACCAACTGCGCGTCACCGGTTTCCGTACCGGATTCGGCAACGAGGTTGATGAACGCGCAACCGCGATACGTTTCGGTGTCGAACCACGTGGCCAACACGTCCGCCAGCACGTCGAGGTCAGCACGCCTGGCAAGGCGCGCTTCCGTCGCCTCACGAAACCACGCCATCCACCGTTCGTGTCGTGCATCCAGGAAGGCTGCGATCAAATCGCTCTTTGACGGGAAATGCCGGTACAGCGACATCTTTGCCACGCCCGACTCAGCGATGATTCGGTCGATGCCGGTGGCACGAAACCCTTCCTGCAGGAACAGCCGCTCGGCGGTTTCCATGATGCGATCGCGGGCGGAGAGGATTTCGGCAGTCTTGGCCATGTCGATGAACGTGAAGGCAATGCTTCAGTATGGTCTTGACAGACAGACCTGTCTACTCAATGATGTAGACAGACCTGTCTCATAAAACCGTGACTTCTGCTTTTCCGACCCCTCATGATGATTGCCGCCCTGCTCGAGCGGCGCTCTCGCCGTTGCCGCTGTGGCGCCTGCGGCTGGCAACGGCTTATATCGAAGAGAACCTTGGCAGGTCGGTCCGGCTGGAAGACGTTGCACGGGCGACGGGCCTCACGCGCATGCACTTTGCTGCCCAGTTCCGCGCGGCCACGGGAGTGCGTCCGCACGCGTATCTTTTGCATCGGCGCATCGAGCGCGCCAAGACCTTGCTGATGAGACTGGACGCTACGGTGGTCGAGATCGCGCTGGAAGTCGGCTTTCAGAGCCAGGCGCACTTCTCGACGGTATTCAAGCGGCTCGCGGGCGATAGCCCGTCGACCTGGCGACGACGCGCGCTGGATCAACTGCATGGCTGAATGCACGACGCCCGGCCAAGACCGGGCGCCTCTTTTTGGCCGACCGCGTCACAAACCCAGCGCAGACAGCCCCGGGTGATCGTCCGGGCGACGCCCAAGCGGCCAGAAGAACTTACGCTCCTCCGCCTGGATCGGCAGGTCATTGATGCAGGCATAGCGGCGCTGCATCACGCCGTGCTCGTCAAACTCCCAGTTCTCGTTGCCATATGAGCGGTACCAGTTGCCGGAATCGTCATGCCATTCATAGGCAAAGCGCACGGCGATACGGTTGGCGCCAAAGGCCCACAGTTCCTTGATCAGGCGGTAGTCGAGTTCCTTGCGCCACTTGCGCGTGAGGAACTCGACGATCTGTTCGCGCCCGTTGACGAACTCGGCGCGGTTGCGCCACTGGCTATCCGGCGTGTACGCGAGCGCGACACGCTCCGGGTTGCGGCTGTTCCAGCCGTCTTCGGCCAGACGCACCTTTTCGGTGGCAGATTCAAAGGTGAACGGCGGAACCGGCGGGCGGGTTTCATTGGCAGACATTGGCAACTCCTTGACAACGGCAATCGTGGAGGCTGCCGCGCCAACGACGCAGCAGCACGCACAGAGTCTGCCCAACCGACTGCCGCACCGATACCAGGAACGCACGGGGTCTTTCGCGAACGCACGATTCCCGCACCGCACGCCTACAGAAATTTGCGATAAACAACGAAGCCGGATTTTTCAGCCACGGTGTCGTAAAGCCTCATCGCAGTGGTGTTCGTTTCGTGGGTCTGCCAGTAGACGCGGGGCAAGCCTGCCTCTGTGGCGCGGCGATAGACCGCCTCGATCAGCGCGCGACCAACGCCCTGCCCGCGTGCGGCTTCGGCGGTGAAAAGGTCTTGCAGATAGCAGCTCATCTGCACCTGCGTGGTACTGCGGTGGAATAGGAAATGCACGATGCCGAGCAATGCGCCCTCCCGCTCGGCAACCAGGGCGTAGACCGGCTCGGCCTCATCGAAGAAACGCTGCCAGGTCGTCTGCGTGACGGTGTCAGGTAAGGCTGTTTCGCCCGCGCGTCCGTAAAAGGCGTTGTAGCCATCCCAGAGAGGTTTCCAGGCAGCGAAGTCGTCTTGGCGGATGGGGCGGATCTGCAGGTCGTCGGGTGTAGGCATGGAGGGCTGAATGGAGCGGGTGGCATCGCTCGCGCATTCTGCCAGCCGGCTGCCCTGCGTGCAGCCAGCCTTCCCACCGTTTGGCTTAGCTTGTGCTTCCGTGCCTCGGTTGCCATGTGGGGCGACGCCATGAGCAGCGCGTGTGCAGCGCACCGCCCTAGGGATTGTCCGGAGACAAGTCGTTGCCGGAAGAAAGTTTGCTGAAAGCCTCGACCCACTAAAGTGCGCTCCATGGCCCGGTCACGACCCGGTACCGGGCAGTGCGATCTCCACGCACATCA
This sequence comes from Ralstonia sp. 22086, assembly GCF_052045975.1. Taxonomy (NCBI): domain Bacteria; kingdom Pseudomonadati; phylum Pseudomonadota; class Betaproteobacteria; order Burkholderiales; family Burkholderiaceae; genus Ralstonia; species Ralstonia sp. 22086. Next base: position 21,944 of record NZ_JBQEPZ010000007.1, read on the forward strand.
GCGTCACTACGATAAGGGTCGGGTGTTGTACCAGCCATACCGCCGGACCACAAGGGATGTCAGTCCGGCGTCCGCTTCAATCGGTCTTTCCTGCTGTCAACCTTGCAGCCCACCGTCCTCCCGGTGGGCTGTTTTCTTTTCAGGGTTGTGCTGGATTGGGCAACACCAGACGCTGCGTCAGCCGCTGCACCATCGGTGCCGCAATCAGCACGATGGTGAACGCAGCCGGCCAGGCCAGCACGAAGGCATGCGCCCAGCGCGCGAGAAAATCAGGGCTGATACCGGCGTTGATCCAGCCGATCCAGCCGGTCATCAACAGCGACATCAGGCCGGACATCAGCCACGCAAAAATGATACGAAGACGTGTGGGAGTGGAAACGGGCATCGACATGGCGGTTCTCCTTGCAAGCCATCAAATGTGATTGACGGTATGCTAGACAACCGCGTTTCGAGAAACTATAGACGTTTATTGAAACTTAAATTCCAAAAATGGAATCATGCTCGACGATTTGGCTCTCTTTGTTTCCATCGTGGACCTCGGCAGCCTGCAGGCCGCGGCCCGCCATGCCAACCTGCCGCCCGCCACGCTCACGCGGCGCCTGCAGAAGCTAGAGACAGCGCTTGGTTGCCAGCTTCTGCTGCGCAGCGCCCGCAGCCTGAAGCCCACGCCGGAAGGCCAGCTCTATTACGAGCAATGCCGCCCGCTGCTGACCGCGCTTGCGCAAACCACGGCCACGCTCGACGACGATCTCAACCAGGTGAAGGGCACCCTGCGCGTGCTGGCGCCGCTGAACCTGTCGCGCGGGCTGCTCGCACCCGCCTATGCGAGCTTCATGGCGACGTGGCCGGAGATCCGCCTGGAGTTGTTGCTCAGCAATCGCAATGAAGACGTATGGCGGCACGGCGCTGATCTTGCCATCCGCGTCGGCCAGCAGGACGACCCGAAGCTGCGGCAGCGCCGGCTGGGCGTCATCGGGATGGTGCTGGTGGCCTCGCCCGCGTATGTGGCCAAGCATGGTGCCCCGACACATCCGCATGAACTGCAACAGCATCAGTTATTGGTGTCGTCGCCGCTGTCGACATGGCGCTTCACCTCACCCGACGGCGAGGAAACCATCGAACTGCAGCCTCATGGCCGCTGCGACCTGAATGACATCGAACTGGGCGTGACGCTGGCGGAAACGGGCCTTGGCCTGCTGTATTGCCCACGCACGCTCTGCCATCAGGCGCTTGAGGCAGGCCGGCTGGTGCGCCTGCTGCCGGAATGGCGTACGCCGCAGCGGCCCATCTACGCGGTGTGGCCGCAACAACAGTTGCCACGCAAGGTGAGGACGCTGCTGGAGCATCTGGCGGCCTTCACCGCAGCCACTCCATTGCTGCAGACGGACGCCGCGCCGAGTGCTTCATACGCTGCTTGAAACGGGTAAAAACACGCGTTGTCGCATCTGCCGATTGCCCCATAGGCTGGAGACTCCCGCGCCAATTTCACTGGAGACCCGATGCACAGCAGCCACGTGGTGCGTTCCGGCAACATTCGCCTGCATGCCCGCATGACCCTGCCCGCCGACGCGTTTGCGCGGCAGCGCCCCGCCATCGTTCTCGTGCATGGCTATCCGGATGACAGTTCCGTCTGGCACGGTGTGCGCGATACCCTGGCGCACGACCGCCGCGTGCTGACCTTCGACGTGCGCGGTGCCGGGTTGTCGGACGCTCCGGCAGATACCACCGGTTACCGCATCCCCGAATTTGTCGACGACCTTGCCGCCGTCGCCGATGCGCTGCTGCCCGGCGAGCGCTTCCATCTGGTCGGGCACGACTGGGGCTCCATCCATAGCTGGGAATCGGTAACGACGGACCGGCTACGCGGGCGCATCGCTTCGTACACATCGATCTCGGGCCCGTGCCTAGACCACGTCGGCCACTGGATGCGCACGCAGCTTGATGCCGGCACATGGACAGCCAAGCGCGCGGTGTGGAAGCAGCGGCTGCAATCGTGGTACGTGGGATATTTCCACCTGCCGCTGGTGCCCGAATGGTCGTGGCGGCTGTGGGTGGCGCGCGCCTGGCCGTGGTGGCTGCACAAGACGGAAGGCATACGCGTCGAAGCGCCGCGGCCGACGCTTGTGCGCGATGCCTGCAACGGCGTGCGCATGTATCGCGCAAATTTCCGCGATCGCCTCGCCCGCCCCCAGGCGCGTGCACCGCATGCCCCCGTGCAGTTGATCGTGCCCACGCGCGATCGCTACGTCAGCCCCGCCGTGACGCGCGCTGTGGAAGCCTGGGTGTCGCACTACTGGCGCCACGAGGTCGACGCCGGCCATTGGCTGCCCCTGCGTCGCCCCGACTGGGTGGCGGACTGCATCGCGCGCTTTGCCAACTATGTTGAATCAGGCCACGAGCCCGCCGAACTCCAGCAGGCCCGAGTGGCCGGCACGCTGGCACCGGCCTGACGCCCCTAGCGCCACTAGAGGATTGCGCCCAACGCAAACGTTGACGCGCGTGTAACACACTGTAATCATCGTCCGCCACCACGCTGACGGCGCGCCATGACCTGGCGCCCGGACGGCTCGAGCCGCCGCTTCGCGCAAACCGCGTTGCCGGCCATCGATACAAGAAACAGGGACAAGACAATGAAAAGCAAGGTCGTGGTGTACGGCCCGCTCTACGGGAAGTGGTACGCAATTTTGGTCAACGACGGTGTGGCCGCCGAATCCAACCAGTTTGGCTCGTACGAAGCCGCCATGGGCTTCGCGTCACGTCGGTATCCGGAGCTTGAGCAGGAGCGACAGCCCTACGCGCGGGGCCGTGAAGAAAGCGAGGACGGAAGCGACAGCCGGGAGGCTGCGCCCATCTGAACGGGAACGTGGCGGGCGGCATTGACACCGCCCTTGCGCACCACAGCGTTAGCGGCCCGCCCCGCAAAAGCGGCCGGCAATCCATTCGAACACGCTGCCTTCGCGCAGCGAGCGGCTTTGTGCCTCGTCGCCGTAGTGGATCTGGTAAAGCGGCTTGCCACTGGCATTGCGCGCGCGATAGAGCGTTTGCGCAATCACCGTGTAGCTATGTCGCGCGCAATCGAGCACCACCTGCTTGACGGAAGAGCGGATCGGCTGCCCATCTGCCGTTTTGATCGTGAAGTCGGGTAGCACGTTGCGCAGCAGTCGGAAGTGCACGGTATGCGAATCGGCATCCGCTTCGGCGCTGGGCTGCGGCTTGACCGATTGCCGGTCGATATACGACACGATGCCATTGATGCTCTCGAACCGGCGCCAGCGGGAATCGGTGCTGGCCGATTCAGGCGCGGGTGTGGCACCGCCCGTCACGGCTTGCGCGGACGCTGTCGGCACTGCCGCCGACGCGGACACGGTTTGTGCGGATACGGGCATCGCTGCCCACTGCGCGGCCACCAGAGCGGTCGCCGCGATGGCGCTTTGCCAGCGCCAGCCTCCTGTTGTCATGGGATATCTCGCCTTGCTACAAAAACTCAGCGGGCGATTCTACCGCGATGGCGCAACCGCTTACATCACATCTGGCCAACGGGCTCGGCAACGTCCACGCCGGCAAAGCGCAGATACAGCGTGCGCAGTGCCTGCGTGAGCGGGCCAGGCTGGCCGTTGCCGATCTGCACGCCATCGATGAACACCACCGGCATCACGAACGTCGACGCGCTCGTATAGAACGCTTCGGCAGCTTGCTGGGCTTCGGCCACGGTAAAGGTGCGTTCCTCCAGCGTCAGGCCATGTTCGCGCGCCAGCGCCAGGATCGACACGCGCGTGATGCCCGGCAGCACGGCGTTCGACAGCGGCCGCGTAATTAACCGCTGATCTGCGGTGATGATGAACGCGGTCGACGACGCGCCCTCGGTCACGCGGTCGCCGTCGGTCATCCAGGCTTCGTGCGCACCGGCGCGGGCAGCGATCTGCTTGGCCATGACCTGCGGCAACAGGCCAACGCTCTTGATGTCGCAACGCTTCCAGCGCAGGTCGGGCACCGTCACCACGGTTGCGCCCTTCTTCGCCAGCGGGCTGTTGACGATGGATTTGACCTGCGTGAACGCCACGGCCGTCGGCGTGATGTCTGTGGGGATGCCGAAATCGCGCTCGGCCACGCCGCGCGTGACCTGCATGTAGACCACGCCCTCTTCCAGGCCGTTGCGCGCTACCAGCTCTTCGCACACACGCGTCCATTCAGCGGCGGTGTATGGGTTCTCGATGCCGATCTCGGACAGCGAGCGCGTCAGGCGGGCGAGGTGCGCGTCGTTGTCGACGAGCTTGCCGCGCGCCACGGCGGTCACCTCATAGATGCCGTCGGCAAAGGTGAAGCCGCGATCCATGACAGAGACAGTGGCTTCGGCGGCCGGCACGTATTGGCCGTTCAGGAAGATGATTCGGGACATGCTGGGAGAAGGAATTCAGGTGCGGGCGGGACTGCCCTGCCAACGAATCTACAGGATACGTGCGCCATGCCGCGAATACCGATGTGTGCCCACGTTATGCGAAAACAGCATGATGCACGGAACCCCTCCGTTAAACTCTGCCGTTTTTCAGCAGTCGCGCGCCAATGTCCCAACTCACCATCCGCCCGATCGTTGCAGACGACCTGCCCGGCATCCTGGCCGTGCAGCAGGCGTGCTACGGCGACGGGTTTCTGGAACCGGGCGATGCGCTTGCCAGCCGCTGGGCGCGCAGCCCGGCCATGTGCCTCGTCGCGCTGCGCGGTCGTGAGGTGGTCGGCTACCTGCTCTCGCATGCGTGGCACGCATGGGCACCGCCCAAATTGCACGTGCCGCTGCCCGACACCGATGCAACGGATGCTTTCTGGTTCGTGCATGACATGGCTATCGCGCCGGAGGGCCGTGGCCAGCGTTTGGGCGAGCGGCTTTACACGATGGCATGCGCCAGCGCCCGGGCTCAAGGTCTGGGCCAATCCCGGCTGGTAGCGGTGCAAGGCGCGGATGGCTTCTGGCGCCGCCTGGGTTATCGGCCTGCTGACATGGACAGCGCCGCGTGGGGAGCCCTGCGCGCCATCTACGGCGAAGACGCTGAATTGATGGAACGCGCACTGCCATGAGCGCCCCTCGCGTCACTCCGCTACAATTTGCAACATCCGTATATCTTCTGTAAGACTGCGCGCGCCCCATTCCACTACAGTGCGGCGTCTTGAGGAATTGCTACATGCATAAGAACTTCGCGCTGTACGTGCTGGCAGCCGCTGCCGCGCTGTCGTCACAGGCGGCTCTGGCCCGCGTCAATGTCGACATCGGAATCGGCGTGCCTGTTGCGCCGGTCTATGTCGAGCCCGCGCCGGTCTATGCTCCAGCGCCGGTGTACGCACCGCCCCCGCCGCCGGCCTACTACGCGCCGCCGCCGGTCTATGTCGCGCCGCAGCCGGTTATCGTTGCGCCTGGCTACTACGACGATGGCCGCGGCCGCGAATGGCAGGAACGCCAATGGCGCGAACAACGCTGGCGCGAGCGTGAATGGCGCAAGCACCATCGTCATGACGACGACGATTGATCCTGCGCACGGCCGCGCTCAGGCGGCCTTCTTCGCCAGGCCCAGATAGGTCTCGATCACGCGCGGGTTGACGGCCAGTTCCTGCGCCGGGCCTTCGAGCGTCATGTCGCCCGTTTCCAGCACATAACCGTAGTCGGCCACCTGCAACGCAGCGCGTGCGTTCTGCTCGATCAGCAGCGTTGCCACGCCGGTTTTGCGCAGGTCGCTGATGATGTGGAAGATCTCTTTGACGATGAGCGGCGCGAGGCCGAGGCTCGGCTCATCCAGCATCAGCAACTGGGGCTTGGCCATCAATGCGCGACCCACGGCCAGCATCTGGCGCTCGCCCCCAGAGAGGGTGCCGGCTTCCTGCATGCGCCGCTCTTTCAGGCGCGGGAACAGGTCGTACACCATCTCCATCTGATCGAGGTAGTTGCGCTCGCCCGCACGCTTGCGGCGGTACGCGCCGAGCACGAGGTTGTCTTCCACGCTCATGGTGGCAAACAGCTCGCGCTTTTCCGGGACGAGGCACATACCGCGTGCCACGCGCTTTTCGACCGGCAGACCGGTCAGGTTGTGGCCGAGATACGAGACCACGCCGCTGGCCGAACCGGAGGTCGGTAGTGCGCCCATGATGGCGCCCAGCATCGTCGATTTGCCCGCGCCGTTCGGGCCGATAACCGTCACGATCTGGCCCGCTCCCACCTTCAGGTTGGCGCCATGCAGCGCCTCCACCTTGCCATAGCGGACGTGCAGGTCCTTCACTTCCAAGATGACAGACATGCGCGCTCTCCTTATTCCACGCCGCCCAGATAGGCTTCCAGCACGGCGGGGTTCTGCTGCACTTCCTGCGGCAGCCCTTCGGCAATCTTGGTGCCGAATTCCATGACGACCAGCCGATCGGTGAGGTTCATGACGAAGTCCATGTCGTGCTCAACCAGCAGCACGCTCATGCCTTCGGCTTTCAGCTTGGTGAGCAGCGCAGCCAGCGCCTGCTTTTCCTTGTAGCGCAGGCCGGCGGCCGGCTCATCCAGCAGCAGCAGCGCCGGATCGCAGCACAGTGCGCGGGCGATTTCCAGAATGCGTTGCTGGCCCAGCGCCAGGCTGCCGGCTTCCTGATACATGCAATCGGCCAGGCCAACGCGTTCCAGTTGGCGGCGCGCTTCAAACAGCAGCTTTTGCTCTTCGGCCTGGTTCATGCGCACCACGCTGGCGAGCACGCCGCCCTGGGCCGCGAAGTCGCCCCGCAGGTGGGCGCCAAGCGCTACGTTTTCCAGCACGGTCATGCCCGAGAGCAATTGCACATGCTGGAAGGTACGGCCGATGCCGCGTTTGACGATCTCGCGCGAAGGCATGCCGCTGATGTGCTCGCCGCGGTAGAGCACCTCTCCACGCGTGACCGGCAGCACGCCTGTCACGAGGTTGAAGGTGGTCGACTTGCCTGCGCCATTGGGGCCGATCAGGCCGATGATCTCGCCGGCTTTCACCTGGAAGCTGACGTCGTTCACGGCAACCAGGCCGCCAAACTCCTTGCGTGCAGAGCGTACGTCGAGGATCAGCTCACCGGCATGCGGCTTCTCGCGCTGCTTGAGCGCCGGTGCGTCGTCGGGTGCACGGGCCGTCGGTGCCGAGGGAAACAGCTTGCGGATGAACGGCCATACGCCGTCACGCGCGTACTGCAGCAACAGCACAAGCAGCACGCCAAACACAATGATCTCGAAGTTGCCGTTGGAGCCCAGCAGCTTCGGCAGAATGCTTTGCAGGCTGTCTTTCAGGATGGTCAGCAAACCCGCGCCAAGCACCGCGCCCCACACGTGGCCCACGCCACCGACCACTGCCATGAACAGGTATTCGATACCGTAGTTCAGACCGAACGGCGTCGGGTTCACCGCGCGCTGCAGATGCGCATAGAGGAAGCCCGAAATGCACGCCAGCACCGCCGCAAACACGAAGATCACCACCTTCATCCACGCCGTGTTCACGCCCATGGCTTCGGCCATCGTGCCGCCACCCTTGAGCGCGCGGATAGCCCGGCCCGGGCGCGAATTCAGCAGGTTCTGCACCGCCAGCACTGCCACGACGACGACGGCCCAGATCAGATAGAACATCTCGCGCCCGGTCTGCAACGATTTGCCGAGCACGTTCAGCACCGGAATGCCGTTCAGCCCGTCGTACTTGCCCAGGAATTCCAGGTTGCCGAACAGGAAGAACAACGAGAGGCCCCACGCAATCGTCGCCAGAGGCAGGTAGTGGCCCGACATGCGCATCGTGATCAGGCCGATCACATAGGCGCTGACCACGGTGATGACGATCCCGGCCAGCAAGCCGATCCACGGCGACACACCATACTGCGTCGTCAGATACGCGGTGCTGTATGCACCAAGGCCGACGAACGCCGCTTGCCCGAACGAGGTCAGCCCGCCCACCCCCGTGAGCAGCACCAGCCCCAGCGCAACGAGGCTATACAGCCCGATGTAGTTCAGCAGCGTGATCCAGAATTCGGGCGTGGGCACGATCGGAATCAACGCAAGCACAACCACAAAGAAGGCGGTCAGCACGCGATTGCGAGAAAGCCAGTTGCGCTGCGCAGGGCCTTCCGAAGATTTGGTCAGCGTGTTCATCGGCTTATTCCTCTTCCTCGACATGCTTGGTGGTGAGCGACCGCCACAGCAGCACGGGAATGATGAGCGTAAATACGATCACCTCCTTGAACGCCGACGCCCAGAACGACGAATACGACTCCAGCAGCCCCACCAGCAGCGCGCCCAGCGCCGCCACCGGATAGCTCACGAGCCCACCCACGATGGCGCCCACGAAGCCCTTCAGGCCGATCAGGAAACCGGACTCGTAGTAGACCGTGGTCAGCGGTGCAATCAGGATGCCGCACAGCGCGCCAAGCGCCGCCGCAAGCGTGAAAGCCAATCGCCCCGCCTGTGTGGTGCCAATGCCGACGAGCCGCGCACCCAGCCGGTTTACCGCCGTCGCCCGCAGCGCCTTGCCCGACACCGTGCGGCCAAAGTAGAAGTACAGCGCCACAATCATCAGCACCGATACAGCCACCACCCAGAGGCTCTGGCCCGACACGGTGAGCGCACCCAGATCAAAGCGCGCATCGGAGAACGGATCCGTGCGCGAACCTTCCGCGCCGAACATCACGAGGCCGAGGCCCACCATCGCAAAGTGCACGCCCACCGAAACGATCAGCAGCACCAGCGTGCTGGCTTCGGCCAATGGCTCGTAGGCCAGGCGGTAGATCATGGGGCCCATTGGAATGACGATCAGCAGTGTCAACGCAACCTGCACAGGCATGGGCGACGTCATCGGTGCAAGCATGCTGGCGGCGATGTACACCGCAATCGGAAAGACCAGGTATTTGACCGCATAGATGGCGCCTGTGCGCAACGCATGCAGACGCAGTTCGGGTTGCAGCAGCGTGCGGCCCATCTCGACGAGGAACGTCAGCACACCCAGCGCAACCAGCATGCTGGCCGACAGCGGCGCCTTGTTGGCCTGGATGGCCGCCAGCGTGAGCGCGCCATACGCCACGAATTCGCCCTGCGGGATGAAGATCACGCGCGTGACGGAAAACACCAGCACGAGCGCCAGCGCCAGCAGCGCGTAGATCGCGCCCGATGTCACGCCGTCTTGCGCCAGGATGGCGGCAATCGACAAGTCCATGAAGCTCCTCGTTCTTGTAGTCGTGGAGTTCGCGCCGGATGTGGACCGGGCAAGGGGGCGCCACGAGTTACGAGATAGTAAATTTCTTACGACAGGATGAAATTGGCGACAACCCTAACGCATCGCCTTGCTCCGCCGGTTGCTGACCTTGGCGGGGCTGACCGCGGGCGCCTGCAGCATGGCAGACAGGCGCATCACGAACGTGCGCAGCGTGTGCTCCAGCTCGCCACCGCGCTGCGCGTGAAACAGGGGTTGCAGATTCAGCGCAATCAACACCAGCACAAGCTGCCCGCGCGCACCAAACACCGGCAGCGACAGCGCGTTCACGCCCGGTAGCAGGCTGCCCGTGACCCATGATGCGCCTTCAGTGCGGACGTCTTCGCACAGACGGTAGTACTCGGTAAGCGAACGCGGCAGCCCGGGCAAGTCGTCGCCAGCACGCTCGTGCAGCTCCCGCTCTACAAGCGGCAGCGTCTGTTCCATCGGCTGATACGCGCCGAACAGGCGGCCGGTAGCGGAATTGAGCATCGGCAACACGTCGCCAATACGCAGGTTCACGCCAGGCGCGCCGCCAGCCTTCTCCCAATGCACGACGGTCGGGCCACGATCGCTCCACACGGCAATGCCGATGGTGTGGCCGGTCTGGTCTCGCAAGCCGGCCAGCAACGGCCGCGTGCGGACGATGGCATCGGAGCGATTGAGGCTGGCCAGGCCCAGGCGAAGCGCAAAGGGCCCGAGTTCGTAGCGGCCGGTCAGCGGATCCTGCGACACGGCCCCCACGCGCTGCAGGCTCACCAGATAACGATGCGCCTTGGATGGATGCATCCCCGCCGCGCGTGCCAAATCGCCGAGCGCCATCGCCCGCATGGCACGCGTCAGCGCCACCAGTAATTGAGAGCCGACCTCGATGGATTGGATGCCCGAGCGGTCACGGCTTGCGCGCGCGTCTTCTGCATCGCCATCGGGTGGCAGGTCGTCTTCGACTTCCGTGATCTCCATGTCTCGGGGCGCGTTGGCTGCGGCTGGGCCGACAAAGTGCTGCGAGCGTAGCACGCAGCTTTGCTTTCACGGCCAGTTTTGATTTTTATGCATTGTAGAAATCATGCTTCTAATCATAATTCACGTATACCCTAGGCGCGTCTCCCGACCCTGCGGTCTATGATTGCCAGCGTTCGGCATGGCTTGGTATCAGTCACCCCCAACCCAGATTTTCCAAGCCCTGCACGTTGAAAACCAATTCCCCCAACCGTAATCAACTACACCAGGAGTGACAGAATGGCCAAAGCCTTCGCCTCGCAAGCCGACCTCGAGGCCAAACAAGTCACCTTCACCCAACTCTCCCCCAACGCTTACGCCTACACCGCCGAGGGCGACCCCAACTCTGGCGTCATCATCGGCGACGACTCGGTGTTGATCGTCGACACCACCGCCACGCCCGCGATGGCGCAAGACCTGATCGCTCGCATCCGCGCCATCACCGACAAACCGATCAAGCACGTGGTGCTGTCGCACTATCACGCCGTGCGCGTGCTCGGCGCGTCAGCCTACTTTGCCGAAGGCGCGCAGAACATCATTGCCAGCCGCGGCACGTACGAAATGATCGTCGAGCGCGGTGAAGCGGATATGAAATCCGAAATCGAACGCTTTCCGCGCCTGTTCGCGGGCGTTGAAACCGTGCCCGGGCTGACGTGGCCGACGCTGGTGTTCGAGCGCGAGCTGACACTGTTCCTGGGCAAGTTGGAAGTGAAGATCCTGCACCTCGGGCCCGGCCACACGAAGGGCGACACGGTGGTGTGGATTCCGTCGCAGAAGGTGCTGTTCTCCGGCGACCTCGTCGAATACGACGCTGCCTGCTACTGCGGTGACGCCCAACTCGAAGAATGGCCCGCCACGCTGGATGCACTGCGCGCGCTCGGCGCCGACAAGCTCGTGCCCGGCCGCGGCCCCGCGTTGCTCAATCCAGCCGAAGTCGACAAGGGTCTCGCCTATACGCGGGATTTCGTGTCCACGCTGCTGCAACGTGGCAAGGAAGCCGTCGCGCAAAAGATGGACCTGAAGGCCGCCATGGCGCACACCCGCGCAGCCATGGACCCGAAGTTCGGCAATGTCTTCATCTATGAGCACTGCCTGCCGTTTGACGTGACGCGTGCCTTTGATGAGGCCAGCGGCATCAAGCACCCGCGCATCTGGACAGCCGAGCGCGACAAGGAAATGTGGGCTGCCCTGCAAGGCTGAACATGAATCCCGACTTCCAGAACCGCGTCTTCCCGTATGCGCCGTGCGCCGAGCAGGAGCCCGGCGCGGCACCGGCGGCCCGCCCCGTCGTCATCGTAGGCGCCGGGCCGGTGGGGTTGGCCACGGCCATCGATCTGGCGCAGCAAGGTGTGGCCGTGGTCGTCGTCGACGACGATTGCATGCTGTCCACCGGCTCGCGCGCGATCTGCTTCTCCAAGCGGTCATTGGAGATTTTCGATCGGCTCGGCTGCGGCGACTGCATGGTCGACAAGGGCGTGAGCTGGAACGTCGGCAAGGTCTACCTGAAGAACGAACTGCTCTACAGCTTTGACCTGCTGCCCGAAACCGGCCACCGCCGGCCAGCGTTCATCAATCTGCAGCAGTACTACGTGGAAGGCTTTCTTGTTCAACGCGCGCAAGCCTTGCCGAACATCGAGCTGCGCTGGAAGAACAAGGTGACGGGCCTCTCACAGGATGCCGATGGCGTGACGCTCACCATCGAGACGCCCGACGGCACGTACGAGCAGCGCGCGCAATACGTTGTGGCCGCCGACGGCTCGCGCAGCCCGGTACGACACATGATGGGCCTCGAAGCGCGTGGCCAGACGTTCAAAGACCGCTTTCTGATCGCCGACGTTCGCATGGATGCGCCCTTCCCCAGCGAGCGTTGGTTCTGGTTTGACCCGCCGTTCCATCCGAATCAGTCAGTACTGCTGCACCACCAGCCCGACAACGTCTGGCGCATCGATTTCCAGCTCGGCTGGGACGCCGACCCCGTGGCCGAGAAGCAACCGGAGCGCGTCATCCCGCGCGTGCGCGCGCTGCTGGGGGAACGCGTCGATTTCGAGCTGGAATGGGTCAGCGTCTATACGTTCTCGTGCGAACGCATGGACCGCTTCCGCCACGGCCGCGTGCTCTTTATCGGCGATGCGGCACATCGGGTGTCGCCGTTCGGCGCACGCGGCGCCAACAGCGGCTTGCAGGATGCCGAGAACCTCGCGTGGAAGTTGCGCATGGTGCTCGACGGCGATGCGCCCGACGCGCTGCTCGACACCTACGCGAGCGAGCGCGAGTTCGCCGCCGACGACAACATCCGTCACTCCACCCGCTCGACCGACTTCATCACACCCAAGAGCGCAGTGAGCCGGCTTTTTCGCGATGCCACGCTGCGCTTGGCCAAGCACTATCCGTTTGCGCGGACGCTGGTCAACAGCGGTCGGCTGTCCATGCCGACCGTGCTGGAAGGCTCTTCATTGCAAACAGAAGATGAAGCGCCCTTCGCCTGCGCACTCGTGCCCGGCGCGGTCGCACTTGACGCGCCGGTGCGCAATGCCGATGGCCGCGCCGATTGGCTCCTCAGTCATCTGCACGGCGGCTTCATGGCGCTACGTTTCTGCGGTGCGGGAGAACACGTCGATGCGCTGCCGCTGCCCACGCTGGCAATCTTCCCGGTTGGCGGCATGGGCACGGTCTCTGCCAACGTGACCGCGCTGGAAGACATCGACGGCCTGGTCGCGCAACGCTATGACGCGCGCCCCGGCACGACCTACCTGATCCGCCCAGACCAGCACGTCTGCGCACGCTGGCGCGCGCTTGAGCCTGCCAAGCTGGCCGCTGCGTTGCTTCGTGCCACCGGGCAAACCGCGCCTGCGGAAACGCCGCACGCCACTGTCTCCGCCTGAGCTGAATACCGACCGCCATGCCGCTGAACACGCAACCCAACCTACCGCGCCCCGATGACTTTTACGAAGCGCTGATCGACGCGCATCGCAACCTGGACGACGAGCACAGCGCGATGCTCAATGCACAGCTCATCCTGCTGCTCGCAAACCATATCGGCGACATGGCGGTATTGCGTGAAGCGCTGGCGGCGGCGCGACTTGCATTGCCGGCGGCAACCTGAGCGCAGCGTGCGCAACGGCGCGCGCTCCATCATCAGGTGGAGCGCGGCAACCCGCACCGCGTGTTCAAAGGCGAACGTTTTGAGCCGGCAGACTAGCGACCGGCCTGCCGCATTCCGGCAAGCTGGCCACGCCGGTACTCACCTTGCCGCTCCAGCATCCAACCCGGGTATTCGGGCGGCAGCTTGCTCAGCTCATCGAGCTGCGCCAGTTCGTCCGCCGTCAGCTCAACCTTGGTGGCCGCGATGTTGTCGTCGAGCTGCTCGATCTTCTTGGCGCCCACGATCACGGTGGTCACTGCACGCTGATGCAGCAGCCACGCGAGCGCAATCTGCGCGACCGACACACTGCGCGCAGTGGCCATGACGCGCATGGCATCGACACAGGTGTAGGCACGCGCACGATCCACCGGCGGGAAGTCGAACTTGTTGCGGCGGCTGTCTTGCTCGCCGTGCTGTTCGCGCGTGTATTTGCCGCTGAGCAGGCCGCCAGCCAGCGGGCTCCATACCATCAGGCCGAGGCCTTCGCTTTTGAGCATCGGCACCAGTTCCCGCTCGAGGTCGCGGCCCGCAACCGTGTAATACGCCTGCAGGCTTTCGAAACGTGCGCAGCCGAGCCGCTCGGCAATCCCCAACGCCTTGACGATCTGCCACGCCGCCCAATTCGATACGCCCACATAGCGCACATGGCCATGCTGGACGAGCGTGTCGAGCGCACGCACGGTTTCTTCGATGGGCGTGGCCGGGTCGAAACCATGGATCTGATAGAGATCGATATGGTCGAGCTGCATCCGTTTCAGGCTCGCTTTGATGCCGTCCACGATGTGCAGGCGTGAGGCGCCGCGTGCGTTCACGCTGTCGCCGGTCTGGCCGAACACCTTGGTGGCGACGACCACGCTGTCGCGCGGCACTTTCAGGTTCTTGAGCGCCTGCCCCGTCATCTGTTCAGCGACGCCGTTGGCGTATACATCGGCCGTATCGATGAAATTGATGCCGGCGTCGAGCGCGCGCCCGATCAGGCGCTCAGCGTCGGCTTGCTGCAAATCACCGATGTGCTGCCATATGCCGTCGTTGCCGCCGAAGGTCATCGTGCCCAGGCACAGCTCCGATACAAACAGGCCAGTCCGGCCCAGTTGGTTGTAACGCATGTGATCGACTCCAATACGGTGGGAATGGAATGCTGAGCGCACAGGCTCAGATGCGGGAAACAACGCAGAGGATAGGACGGACTGGCTAATCCTGCAGCGCCCTCAGTGGGAAGCAGGATGGTGGCCCAGGCGCGAAGAGATGGCCGCACCGGCCTGCTGCAGCAGCGCGACGTAGTGCGCTTTGGTGTCGGCGCCGCAACGCATGGTCGGGAACGAGATCGACAGCCCCGCAATCACGCGGTCAAAACGATCGAACACCGGCACGGCAATGCACAGCAGACCGTCTTCCTGCTCTTCGTTGTCTTCGCCAAAACCTTGCTGGCGCACGCGCGGCAGGATGCTCAGCACGGCCTCTGCAGAGGCGAGCGTCTTCTGCGTGGACTTCTTGAACTCCACCTTCGACAGCACCTCGCGTGCCTCTTCCGGCGGCATGTACGCCAGCAGCACCTTGCCGATGGCCGTGCTGTGCAGCGGATTGCGCCGGCCGATGCGCGACTGCATGCGCAAGCCGTAATCGGCGTCGATCTTGTGGATATAGATAATGGCGTCTTCGTCAAACGCGCCCAGGTGGACGGCCTCGCGCGTGAGCTGACCGATGCGCCGCATCTCGGTGTCAGCCTCACGGACGAGGTCGACGCTTTCCAGCGCCTTGGCGCCAAGCTCGAACAGGCGGATGGTCAGCCGGTATCGATCGGTGTCGCCTTCCTGCGCGACATAGCCGAGGCCTTTGAGCGTCTGCAGGAAGCGGTGCACGGTCGTCTTGGACATACCCAACCGCTGCGACAACTCGCTCGGGCCGACGGCGCCAAGCTCGCCCATCGCGGCCAGGATGGTGAACACCTTGTCGACCGCCGAGACCGACTCGGCCTTATCGGCACCGGCATCAACGGGTTCATTGGCGGACGGGTCTTCCGGCTTCCGTTGCCGGGGCGTGGCTTTCATCTCTCGTGGTTCCGTGATTTCAAAATCTGGAGAGAGCATAACCGGTCTCATACCGCGTTCCACCTATCCACTTGCCGACTTGACTATCGCGCCAGCCAGCCGCCGTCCACCGCCAGCGTGTGGCCGTGCACGTAGTCCGATGCGGCCGAAGCCAGAAACACCACCGCGCCCGCCAAGTCGTCCGGCACGCCCCAGCGCCCGGCCGGAATGCGCGCGAGGATCTCTTCGCTGCGCTGCCGGTCTTCACGCAATTGCGCTGTGTTGTCGGTTTCCATGTAACCGGGCGCGATGGCGTTGACGTTGATGCCGCGCCCCGCCCACTCGTTGGCCAGCAGCCGGGTCAGCCCCAGCACACCGCTCTTCGATGCCGTATAAGACGGCACGCGAATGCCGCCCTGGAACGACAGCATCGATGCCACGTTGATGATCTTGCCGCGCCCGCCTTGCTGCACGAACTGCCGCGCCACCGCTTGCGAGAGAAAGAACACGCCCTTGAGGTTGACGTCGATGACTGCATCCCAATCGGCTTCGGAAAATTCGAGCGCATCGCAGCGGCGGATGATGCCCGCGTTGTTGACGAGGACGTCGACGCGGCCGAAGGTGTCCATCGCGGCTTCGACAATGCTGCCGATCGGCGCCAGCGAAGACAGATCGGCTCGCACGTCGACAAACCGCCGCCCAGCCGCTTCCACGCGCGCGGCTGTCTCCGCCGGGTCTGAGCGGTTGGCGCCGACGATGTCGCAACCGGCGGCCGCGAGCGCCGTCGCCATGCCCGCGCCCAACCCCGTGTTACTGCCGGTGACGATGGCCACCTTGCCGCTCAGGTCGAACAGGCTTGCGCTCTGGAGATAGGGATTCTCGAGCCGCATGGTGTCAGCGCAGGTCTGCAATGGCGATGTGATCCATGTCGTGGAACACCTGGTTCTCGCCGACCATGCCCCAGATGAAGGTGTAGGCCTGCGTGCCCACGCCCGAGTGGATCGACCAGCTGGGCGAGATCACGGCCTGCTCGTTGTGGACGAGGATGTGACGCGTCTCCTGCGGCTCGCCGAGCATGTGGAACACGGCGGCGTTGTCCGGCAGGTTGAAATAGAAGTACACCTCCATGCGGCGCTCGTGCGTGTGGCACGGCATCGTGTTCCACAGGCTGCCGGGCTCGAGCTTGGTCATGCCCATCGAAAGCTGGCAGGTGGGCAGCACGTCCGGCACGATGAACTTGTAGATCGTGCGCCGATTGCTGGTGGCCGGATCGCCCAGCGTTTCGGGCGACGCCTGCGCCAGCGTGATCGTGCGCGTGGGATACGCCGTATGTGCCGGCGCGCAGTTGATGTAGAACTTGGCGGGCCGCGCCGCATCGTCGCTGCCGAAGACGACGTCCTGACCGCCCTGGCCGATGTAGATTGCCTCTTCATTGCCAACGGCGTACCGCGTGCCATCCACCTCCACCCAGCCCGGGCCGCCAATGTTGATCGCGCCCAGCTCGCGGCGCTCCAGCAGATGGCTTACGCCCATCGACTTGGCGAGCGATGCCGGCACCTCCACCGGCCGCGTTGCCGGCCACGCACCGCCCACGATGATCCGGTCGATGTGGCTGTACGTGAGCTGAAGCGCATCGCGCTCAAACACCTGTTCCACCAGAAACTGCCGGCGCAGCCCGGCCGTGTCGAGAGTTTTTGCGTGTTCGCTGTGGATTCCTTGCCGCACTTCCATGCCGTTTCTCCGAAGGGAATGCACCGGCATTCATCGCGCTGCCGGCTGTTCTGGGTTGGATTGAAGCACAAAAAACGCAAACACGGAACGTCGATCCACATTTTTCGAATGAGACCCAGATCAAGCGGGACCAAACTGCACCGCACACATTTGCGCCCCAGGGTAAACGATAAATCCCTGAAATCAAAAAACATGGAACATCGTTCCATATCATCCGCTATAGTCACTCCACGATGTTGGACCCTGACCAACCGAGCCCATAGAGGCTCATGGAGGAGACGTGAAGATCAAGAAGGCGATTGACCGCATTCCGGGCGGCCTGATGCTCGTGCCGCTGCTGCTCGGTGCATGCGTGCATACGTTCGCGCCGGACGCGGGGAAGTACTTCGGCTCGTTCACCAACGGCCTGATCACCGGCACGGTACCGATCCTGGCGGTGTGGTTCTTCTGCATGGGCGCGACCATCGACCTGCATGCCACCGGCGTGGTGCTGCGCAAGTCCGGCACGCTGCTCGTCACCAAGATTGCCGTGGCGTGGCTGGCAACGCTGGTGGCTGCACAGTTCATTCCGGACGAAGGCATCAAGACCGGCATCCTTGCCGGACTGTCGGTATTGGCGATCACCACGTCGATGGACATGACCAACGGCGGGCTCTACGCCGCCGTCATGCAGCAGTACGGCACCAAGGAAGAAGCCAGCGCATTCGTGCTGATGTCGGTCGAATCCGGCCCGCTGGTCAGCATGTTGATCCTCGGCGCAACGGGCATCGCGGTGTTTGAGCCCAGGCTGTTCGTGGGCGCGGTGCTGCCGTTCCTGATCGGTTTTACGCTGGGCAATCTCGACAGTGAACTGCGCGAACTGTTCGGCCGCTGCGTGCATCCGCTTATTCCGTTCTTCGGCTTTGCGCTGGGCAACGGCATCGACCTGCACGTGATTGCCAAGAGCGGCCTCCCTGGCCTCTTGCTCGGCCTTACGGTGATCGTCATTACCGGCGTGCCGCTCATACTGGCGGACAAGTTCATTGCGGGCGGCAATGGCGCCGCAGGGCTGGCGGCATCGTCCACAGCCGGAGCGGCGGTCGCCAACCCGGCCATCATCGGCGAGATGATTCCCCGGTTCAAACCCCTGGTGCCGGCCGCCACGGCGCTCGTCGCCACGGCCTGCCTCGTCACGGCGATTCTCGTGCCGATCCTGACCGCGATATGGGTGCGGCGTGTGGGTCGCGCTGCGCCGTTGCCCGAGCCGGAAACCGCCAGCCTGCCACCACAGGCCGCGCACCGCGAAGCCCATTTCTGACCACGCCTGCGATGCACCGCACACACCCTCAGAGAGGAGATTGCCCATGCTGTTGTACACGTTTGTCCGCCGCATTGCGGGCGTTGCAATGACCGCCGCGCTCGCTGCCGGTAGCGCCTTCGCCCATGCGACCACCGATGCCGACACGGTTGCGCAAGCCGTCGAGCGCATGCGCGTTGCCATGGTGGCCAGCGACGGCGCCACGCTCACCGGGCTCATCGAAAACGACCTGACCTACGGCCACTCGTCGGGCAAGCTGGAAGACCGCGCAGCCTTCCTCAAGACGCTGGACGGCACGAATTCATTCAAGTCGATTGCGCTGACCAACCAGACCGTGCAGATCAACGGCGACAACGCGTGGGTGCGTCACGTGTTCGACTCCGTCAACAACCTGCCCGACGGCAAGACCAGCACCGCGCATATCGGCGTGCTGCAGGTGTGGAAGAAGCATCCGGACGGCTGGCGCCTGTTTGCGCGCCAGGCCTATCTGCTGCCCAAAGAATGAGCGGCGCCGCTTTTCCCGCGCGCCTGGCAGGCAAGACGGCGCTCGTGACAGCCGCTGCGCAAGGCATCGGCCGCGCCTGCGCCGAGCGCTTCGCCCGCGAAGGTGCCCACGTCATCGCCACCGATCTGCGCATCGACGCGTTGAACGATGTGCCGTTCGACGTCCGCCGGCTCGACGTGCGCGATACCCAGCAGGTCAATGCGCTCGCCGCCGAGCTTGGCGGCATCGACATCCTTTTCAACTGCGCGGGCTTCGTGCACGCCGGTTCGGTGCTGGAGTGCGATGAGGATGCGTGGGATTTCTCGTTCGACCTCAACGTCAAGTCGATGTACCGCACCCTGCGCGCGCTCCTGCCGGGCATGCTGGAACGCGGTGGCGGCAGCGTCATCAACATGTCGTCCGCCGCGTCGAGCATCAAGGGCGTGCCGAACCGCTTTGTGTATGGCGCATCGAAGGCGGCGGTAATCGGGCTGACCAAATCCGTGGCGGCAGACTTTGTGGCGCGCGGCATCCGCTGCAATGCGATCTGCCCCGGCACGGTGGTGTCACCCTCCCTCGTCCAGCGCATCGATGAGCAAGCCCGCACGCAAGGCAAACCGCGCGCGGAGGTCGAAGCGGCGTTCGTCGCACGCCAGCCGATGGGGCGCCTCGGGCAGCCGGAAGAGATTGCCGCGCTGGCCGCCTATCTGGCTTCCGACGAGGCCGCCTTTACGACGGGGCAAGTCCACCTGATCGACGGCGGCTGGTCAAATTGATACCTTGATGCCTTTCCCCCAACCGATTTGAACCTTTCATGAAACTGCTGCGCTTCGGCCCCCACGGCCAAGAGAAACCCGGCCTGCTTGATGCAACCGGCACCCTGCGCGATCTGTCGGGCATCGTCGACGACATTGCAGGCGATGTGCTGTCGGACGTATCGCTCGCCAAGCTGCGCGACGTGGACCCTGCCACGCTGCCGGCCGTCAGCGGCCAACCCCGCATTGGCCCGTGCGTCGGGCGTGTCGGCAAGTTCATCTGCATCGGGTTGAACTACGCCGACCACGCCGCGGAGTCCGGCTTGCCTGTACCGTCCGAGCCGGTCGTCTTCAACAAGTGGACCAGCGCCATCTGCGGCCCGAACGATGACGTCGAAATCCCGCGCGGCTCCGTCAAGACCGATTGGGAGGTCGAGCTGGGCGTGGTCATCGGCAAGGCCGCCAAGTACATCGACGAAGCCAACGCGCTGGACTACGTGGCCGGCTACTGCATCGTCAACGACGTTTCCGAACGCGAATGGCAAATCGAGCGCGGCGGCCAGTGGGACAAGGGCAAGGGCTTCGACACGTTCGGCCCGCTGGGCCCGTGGCTGGTCACGCGCGACGAGGTGCCCGACCCGCAGGCGCTAGACCTCTGGCTGGAGGTGGACGGCCACCGCTATCAGAACGGCAATACGCGAACGATGGTGTTTGGCGTGGCCCAACTCGTGGCGTATCTGAGCCGCTGCATGAGCCTGCAGCCTGGCGATGTCATCTCGACAGGCACGCCGCCGGGCGTGGGGCTGGGCATCAAGCCGAATCCGGTCTACCTCAAGCCAGGGCAGACCATGCGCCTGGGCATCGCCGGCCTGGGCGAACAGTTGCAACGTACGGTCTCCGCCGGTTGACGCCTAGCCTTCCAGTTCGGCAAAGCGCTGCGCGACGAGATTGCGCAGCCACTGGTTGCCGGCGTCCTGATGGAAACGCCGGTGCCAGAACACGTTGGTCTGCAACGCGGGCAGCTTGAGCGGCGGTGCCACGAACTCCAACCCAAACGGCGGCGCCGCGCGCTCGGCCAGCTTGCGCGGCACCGTCACCACCAGATCGGTCGTGCTGACGATGTACGGCACCGCCACGAAGTGCGGCACCGAAAAGCGCGCCGACTGCGTGATGCCCGCCTTGTCGAGCAGCGGCCCGATCGCGTTGTAAGGGCTGGCCGAACTTGCCACCACCAGGTGTGACGCTGCGCGAAAGCGCTCCAGCGTGAGCTTGCCCTCCGACAGCGCATGGCCGCGCCGGAACATCGTCACGTAATCCTGCCGGAACAGGCGACGCTGGAAGAGGCTCTCCCCGGAAAGATCATCGAAGGCGCCGATGGCAAGGTCGATGGCGCCGGCCTCCATCTCCGCCTTCATGTCGAAGCCGCCCGCACGCAGGGTGTCGATGCGCACGCCGGGCGCCTGCTCGGCACACAACTGCGCCAGCACCGGCATGAAATACACCTCGCCAACATCGCTCATGGCAATGGTGAAGGTGCGCGTGGAAGTGGCCGCATCAAAGTGCGTGCGCTGGCCGAAGGCGCGTTGCAGCGTGTCGAGCGCGGTGGCCACCGGTTCAGCCAATTGCTCGGCAAGTGCGGTCGGCATCATGCCGCGCGGGGTGCGGACAAAGAGTTCGTCGTCGAAGGTCTGGCGCAGGCGCGACAGCGCGTTGCTCACCGCCGGTTGCGACAGGCCCAGCCGCTCGGCCACGATGGAAATGCGCTTTTCGCGCAGGATTTCCTGAAACAGCACCAGCAGGTTCAGGTCCACGTCCCGCAGATTGAGCATGGCGGTCGCCCCACATTCACAATATCAATAGCACTCATTCTCGCATTGATATTTCAAATTTTCACCCAATCCGGACAATACGCGCATACCAAAAATCCAGAACAGAGCGGCAACGCCGCCACCGGAGACCACCATGCGCCCTGCTCCCATCGCTCATGAAGCGCCATCCGCGCCTATCGACCTCGCCCGGCTGATCGATCAGGGCAAGGTCAGCGGATTCCAGATCCTGTTGCTTGCCATCTGCGGCCTGTGCCTGATCATCGACGGCTTTGACGTGCAGGCCATGGGCTATGTGGCGCCCGCCATCATCAAGGACTGGAACATCACCAAGGCGAGCCTCGGGCCGGTGTTCGGCGCGGGGCTGTTCGGCATGCTGGTCGGCTCGCTGGTGTTTGGCGTGCTGGGCGACCGCTTCGGGCGGCGGCCGGTGCTGATCGTTGCGACCTTCTTTTTTGCAGCGTGCATGCTGGCCACCACGCAGGTGGAAACGGTGAACGCCCTGCTTATCCTGCGCTTTGTCACCGGCCTGGGGCTGGGTTGCATCATGCCCAATGCGATGGCGCTGGCCGGCGAATTCAGCCCCGCGCGCTCCCGCGTGACGTGGATGATGCTGGTGTCGTGCGGCTTTACCGTGGGCGCGGCACTGGGCGGCTTTGTGAGCGCGGCGCTGCTCTCCCGCTTTGGGTGGCAGGCGGTGTTTCTGGTGGGCGGCCTGGTGCCGCTTGGCATTGGCGTGATGATGGTGCTGTGGCTGCCGGAGTCCCTGCAATACCTGGTGCTCAAGGGTGATCCGCAAACGCGCCATCAACGTCTGGCGCGCTGGCTGAGCAGGCTCGCCCCGCAACTGCAGGTGAATGCACAGACGCAATTCGTGGTGCCCGAGGCGGCTGCGCGTGGCATGCCGGTCTCTGCGCTCTTCACGGAAGGCCGCGCCAAGGTCACGCTCGTGCTGTGGGTCATCAACTTCATGAACCTGATCGACCTGTATTTCCTCTCGAACTGGCTGCCGACGCTGATTCGCGATGTGGGGTATCCGACGGATACCGCCGTGCTGGTGGCGACCGCGCTGCAGGTGGGCGGCGTGATCGGCACGCTCACGCTGGGCCGGCTGATCGATCGCCTGGGCTTTGTGCGCGTGCTGGCCGTGTGCTTCCTGATCGCCTGCGTCACCGTTGGGCTGATCGGCCATGTGGCGGCTGCGCTGCCCATGCTGGTGGCGGTGGTGTTCGTAGCCGGCTTCTGCATCGTCGGCGGGCAGCCGGCGGTAAATGCGCTGGCCGCCACGTATTACCCCACCACGCTGCGCGCCACCGGTATCGGCTGGAGCCTGGGCGTGGGCCGTATCGGCTCCGTAATCGGCCCGGTGATTGGCGGGCAACTGATTGCGATGCAGTGGAGCGGCCCGGCTTTGTTCTCGGCCGCTGCGGTGCCGGCGATGGTGTCGTTCGGCATGGTGCTGGCGCTTACGCTGGCCGCCAGTGGCCCGGACGCCGCTCGCTTTGCCTCGGGTCGCCCAACCGGCAAGCCCGCCTGATGGCTCGGTAACGACTACGCTTTCCCTGAAGACGCTCCTGACTTTTTCTCCAAGGACTTCACCATGAACATGCTCGCCCCGACGGCCAAGAACGCATTCACCCCCGCGTCGCTGGACCGGCCCGCTTACCAGAGCGGCTTCGGCAACGAGTTCGCCACCGAAGCCCTGCCCGGTGCGCTGCCGCACGGCCAGAACTCCCCGCAGAAGGCGCCGTATGGCCTGTATGCGGAACAGATTTCCGGCACGGCGTTCACCGCCCCGCGCGCGCACAACCGCCGCTCGTGGCTATATCGCATTCGCCCGGGCGCCGTGCATCTGCCGTTCGAGGCCATGGCGCAGGGCCGCTTCCACAGCAGCTTCAACGAGGTGCCGCCCTCGCCCGACCAGTTGCGCTGGGACCCGCTGCCCGCACCGGCTGCCGGCACCGATTTCATCGACGGCATCGTCACCTTCGCCGGCAATGGCGGGCCCGACGCGCAAACCGGCTGCGGCATCCACCTATACGCAGCCAACGCGTCGATGACCGACCGCTTCTTCTACAACGCTGACGGCGAGCTGCTGATCGTCCCGCAGCAAGGCCGACTGCGCCTGCTGACGGAGATGGGCGTGGTTGATGTCGAGCCGCTGGAGATTGTCGTCGTCCCGCGCGGCGTGCGCTTCCGTGTCGAATTGCCCGACGGCGACGCGCGCGGCTACATCTGCGAGAACTTCGGCGCGCTCTTCCGCCTGCCGGACCTGGGCGTCATCGGCTCGAACGGCCTGGCCAACCCCCGCGACTTCCTCACACCGCACGCGTGGTACGAAGACCGCGAGGGCGCCTTCGAACTCGTCGCAAAATTCCAGGGCAGCCTGTGGACCGCGAAGATCGGCCACTCGCCGCTGGACGTCGTAGCCTGGCACGGCAATCTCGCGCCGTACAAGTACGACCTGCGCCTGTTCAACACCATCGGCTCGATCAGCTACGACCATCCGGACCCCTCGATCTTCCTGGTGCTGCAAAGCCCGTCCGCCACGCCGGGTGTGGACACGATCGACTTCGTGATCTTCCCGCCGCGCTGGCTGGCCGCCGAAAACACGTTCCGCCCGCCCTGGTTCCACCGCAACGTCGCGAGCGAATTCATGGGCCTGATCCAGGGCGTGTACGACGCCAAGGCCGAAGGCTTCGTGCCCGGCGGCGCCAGCCTGCACAACTGCATGAGCGGCCACGGCCCCGACGCCGACACGTTCGAGAAAGCCAGCAACGGCGACACCACCAAGCCGCACAAGGTCGACGCAACGATGGCCTTCATGTTCGAGACACCAGCCGTGATCCGCCCCACGCGCTTCGCAGCGGAATCGGCGCAACTGCAGGCCAAGTACTTCGAATGCTGGCAAGGCCTGAAGAAACATTTCGACCCGACCAAGCGTTAAGCACAATCGACGAATTCACATTGACGCCAAGGCGAGCATCCAGAAGGTGTGGCCGTACCCTGCCCTAGATGGCGCCTTGAATTTCTGTTGCAGAGAGGAAAAAGGAAGGGAAACTGTCTGAGCGAAGCGAGTTTTTCCCTTCCCCTCTCTGCGACATAAATTCAAGGAATCTTTCGCCATCTCGGGCGCGCCTTTCTTTGCTTACTTTCTTTGGCAAGACAAAGAAAGTGAGTCGCCCCCGGCAGGGGGTGAAACAGCAGATGCGCCAGCAACGTCAAGCAACAACCGACTCAACAAACAAACCATCGCCCCCATCATGACCACCCGACAACTAAGCTGGCTAGAATCCGCCAACACCCCCGACACGCACTTCCCCCTGGAAAACCTGCCCTTCGGCATCTTCTCCACCAAAGAGAACCCGTCGCCACGCGCAGGCGTCGCGCTGGGCGATCAAGTCATCGATCTCGGCGTGCTGGATGACGCCGGGCTGCTGCCCGCATCCACACGCGGCACGTTCCGCACCGGCAAACTCAACACCTTCATCGCACTAGGCAAGCCCGTGTGGGCAGAAACGCGCAAGAAGCTGCAAGCGCTGTTCAGCGTGGCCGACACGCACGTACGCGACAACGCCACGCTGCACGCTCGCGCGCTGGTGCCGCAGGCGCATGCGGTGATGCATCTGCCCATCGACATCCCGGGCTATACCGATTTCTATTCATCGAAGGAACACGCCACCAACGTCGGCCGCATGTTCCGCGACCCCGAGAACGCGCTGCTGCCCAACTGGCTGGAAATCCCAATCGGCTACAACGGCCGCGCCAGCTCCGTGGTGGTGAGCGGCACCCCGCTGCACCGCCCGATGGGCCAGATCAAGCTGCCCGATCAGCCGCGCCCGATCTTCACGGCCTGCCGCAAACTGGACTACGAACTGGAGATGGCCTTTGTGGTCGGCAAGCCGAGCGCGCTGGGTGAGCCGGTTTCCGTCGACGCGGCACCGGATCATATGTTCGGCGTCGTGCTCCTCAACGACTGGAGCGCGCGCGACATCCAGCAATGGGAATACGTGCCGCTCGGCCCGTTCAACTCGAAGGGGTTCGGTACATCGATCTCGCCATGGATCGTGACGATGGACGCGCTGGAGCCGTTCCGCGTGGCCAACCCGGCGCAATCGCCTGAGCCGCTGGAATACCTGCGCCAGAGCCATCCCAACGCTTACGACATCGCTCTCGAAACTGCGCTGCGCCCCCACAGCGGCGAACGGACCACCATCGCCCGCACCAACTTCCGCGCGATGTACTGGACGATGGCGCAACAACTTGCGCACCACACCGTGTCCGGCTGCAACGTGCGCGTGGGTGACCTGATGGGCTCCGGCACCATCAGCGGCACGACGCCGGATTCGTACGGCAGCCTGCTGGAGCTGACGCTCAACGGCAAGCAGCCGCTTGATCTCGGCAACGGCACCACGCGCGCGTTCCTGGAAGACGGCGACGAAGTCATCATGACCGGCTGGTGCCAGGGCGATGCCTATCGGGTTGGCTTTGGGGAAGTGCGCGGCGAGATTCTGCCGGCGCGCGGCGTGAAGTAACGCAGTGCGGGGCGGCGGATGAGCAGTCCGTCGCTCCCTCTTTTATTCCGTCTTGGCAGCGGCGCAAGCGAGCATCGCATCGCTGATCACGCGCTCGCCGTTCGCCTTGAGCGCCTCGCCGGCGCCCACGATGTCCCGTGTTTCCTTGTTCTGGCTCAGCTTGAGTTTGCCTTCGATGCGCGTGATCTCGATCTCGATGCCGACAATCATCTTGAGCAGCGCGTCGGTGTAGTCGGCCGGGGCATCGGACATCTTCCACGGCGTGGGTTGCGATGCCTCATGCGTGCGCGTCAGGCGAGCCACCACACCGCGTACAAAACGCTCATCGTCCCGCACGGTGATGCGGCCATGCGCATGCACCACACGGTAGTTCCACGTCGGCACCTGCCTGTGGGCTTCGTGCTTGCTCGGATACCACGTCGGCGAAATGTACGCATCGCCCGCGCGGAAGATGACGAGCACCTCATCGCCGTTGGCGACGTCTTTCCAGACCGGGTTGGCGCGTGCCACGTGAGCATGCAGCATGCCAAGCTCGCCCTCTTCCGGCAGCAGCAGGAACGGAATGTGATTCGCGTCCAACCCATGCTCGCCATGCGTGACGAGCGTCCCGAACGGGTTCTGCGCGATCAGGTCGTGCAACGCGTTGGGGCGCGATTCTTCAAAATGGGCGGGAATGTACATGGCGACTCCGGCAGCGACCGTGCAATCGAACAGGAAAACGCCCATTCTGAGCCAGAACGTGGCTCCAAAACAGAGCCAAATTCAGGCGAATTATTAGAGCCAGCCTAGTCGCGCAGCAGGTTCTTGGCGATGATGAGCTGCTGGATCTGCGTGGTGCCTTCGTACAAGCGCAGCAGGCGCACATCGCGATAGAAGCGCTCGGCCTTGTACTCGGCAATGTAGCCCGCGCCACCGTGAATCTGCACCGCGCGATCGGCCACGCGGCCGACCATCTCCGTACAGAACATCTTGGTGCACGACGCCAGCATGCTGACTTCGTGGTCCTGTTTACCGACGGGCTTGGCGTCGTAGCGGCGCGCGCAGTCGCGCACCATCGACATCCCGGCGTACAGCTCCGCCTGGCTGTCGGCCAGCATGGCTTGGATCAACTGAAAGTCTGCGATGGGCTGGCCGAACTGCTTGCGTTCCCTGGCATACGCCACTGCATCAGCAATCAGCCGGTGCGCCATGCCGCACGCCAGCGCCGAGATGTGCAGGCGGCCGCGGTCCAGCACCTTCATCGCCGTCTTGAAGCCCTGGCCCGCCACGCCGCCAATGATGTTGACCGCCGGCACGCGCACGTTGTCGAGCATCACATCGCATGTCTTGGTGCCGCGCTGCCCCATCTTCTTGTCGGGCTTGCCGAGCGTGATGCCCGGCGTATCGGCTGGCACGATAAAGGCCGAGATACCGCCCGCGCCTTCGCCACCCGTGCGCGCCATCAGCGTGAATGCCCCGGCGCGCGGCGCGTTGGTGATGAAACGCTTGGTGCCGTTGATGACGTAGTGATCGCCGTCCAGCGTGGCGCGCGTTTGCAGCGATGCAGCATCTGACCCCGCATTCGGCTCCGTCAGCGCAAACGAGATGATCAGCTCGCCGCTGGCAATGCGCGGCAGGTAATCGGCCTTCTGCGCATCGGTGCCGTCCATCAGGATGCCCTGCGAGCCGATGCCGACGTTGGTGCCGAACACCGAGCGGAAGGCCAGCGCGGTGTGCCCGAGGTCGTACGCCACCTCGCACTCCTGGGCCATCGCCAGGCCAATGCCGCCGTACTCCTCCGGAATCGACAGGCCGAAGAGGCCCATCTCTTTCATGTCGGCAACGATGTCGGCGGGCACGTCATCCTCTTCCTCGAGGATGTTTTCCGCCGGCACGAGCCGTTCCTGGATGAAGCGCTGCACCGATTGCTGCAGCAGGCCGAAGGATTCGTCGTCGAGCGCCATGTCGCTGGTTCCTGTGGGATATTCCGGCCGATGTTACCGGGTTGGGACGTTTTGACAATCGGGTCCGGAATCAACAGAATGTCGAGTCTCATTCACCAATCTGGCGTGCCGTCATGGACCTGAATGCGCTCAAGCTGTTTGTGGAAATCGTCGACGCGGGCAACCTGTCGGCGGCGGCGCGCCGGCTGCAGACCACGCGCTCCAACGTCAGCCACCGGCTGAAGGCGTTCGAGCGTGCGCTGGGTGTGCAACTGCTGCGTCGGACCACCCGCCGCGTGGAGCCGACGGAGGTGGGCGCCGGCATCTACGAACACGGCCGCAGCATCCTGCGCGAAATGGCCGCCGCCGATGCGCTGGTCTCGTCGCTGGGTAAGTCGCTGCAAGGCAGCGTGCGCCTGTCGGTGCCGACGGGGCTGGGGCACCTGCTGGTGTCACCACTGCTGGTGGCATTCAAGCGTGCGTATCCGGACATCCGTCTTGATGTGCGGTTCGACAACCGCGTGTCCGACCTGATTGGCGAAGATGTGGACGTGGCGCTGCGCATCGTCTCGAACCCGCCGGAATCGCTCGTCGCCACGCTGCTTGATGAAGTTGACTGGGTGCTGTGCGCGGCGCCGGACTACCTGGCTATGCACGGCGTGCCGAAAACACTCGAGGCGTTGGCCGAGCACACCATCGTCAGCGCGCCGGCCGTCGGACAACCGTTGCGGCTATCGGCGCAACTGGGCGATGAACGGACGCTCGTGACGCTCGACCCCGGCGTCTCATCCGACAACTACCTGTTCCTGCAGGCCGCCGTGCGTGCGGGCAACGGCCTGGGAATCCTGCCCTATTACGCCGCTGCCGAAGACTTGCGCGACGGGCACGTCAAACGCGTGCTGCCCGGCTACCGATTCAGCGTGTTCGGCAGCCGGCTGTACATGCTGGCAATGCCAAGCCGGTATCGGACGCTGGCCACGCGGCATTTGTTGGACTTTCTCAAAGAGGGGCTGCAAGGCAAGCTGCCGCGCCTGCCCCTGAAGGAACGCGCCTGATTACGCGTCTAGCGGCATCAGCCCCGGCAACTGCGCAAAGCAGATCGACTTGGCCGTCTCGATAAAGTCCTGCGCAAACGGTGCCTGTGCGTAGTCGCGCGTCATGGCGGCGTAGAGATCGCTCCACAGGCCTTCCTTGCCGACACGCTTGGCCACCACGTATTCGTAATCGACGTAATTCTTGATGCCCCAGCTCGGCAGCGCGGCCAGCCCGCGGCGGCTGGCAACGAGTTGCAGCACAGCAATGGTCAGCTCCGCCGTTCGGCGGTTGAATGCGATTCCGGCTGGCGTCAGGACCTGCCGGATCAGATCGATGCGCTCTTCGGGCACGGGGTACGTGATGAGCGTCTGGTCCGTAAAGTCCTTTGCTTCCAGCCACTTCTTGTTGCGCAGCGCGTGGTCAACCGGCAGCACGGCGAGGATCTCGAAGCGGAACAGCGGCGCAAACACCACGCCACGCCGCATCTTGGCGTCGGAGCCGATGATGACGTCGGCGCGGCCGTCCTTGAGCAGCGCCAGCGGATCGGTGTGGAAACCCGACACAAGGTCCATTTCCACTTCCGGCCAGCGCTGGCGGAAGGCGTCCATTACAGGCATCAGCCAGTCAAAGCAGGTGTGGCATTCGAGCGCGATGCGCAGCGTGCCGGCCGCGCGGCCCTTGATGCGCTCAAGATCGCGCTCTGCGGTCTGGATATCGGCGACGACCTTTTGCGCGAGTTCGAGCATGCGCTCGCCGGCCTCGGTCAATTCCACCGTCTGCCCCTTGCGGCGCACGACGGCCAGCCCGTAATGCGACTCCAGCGCGCGCAATTGATGCGACAACGCCGATTGCGTGAGGTGCAGCCGCTCGGCGGCGCGCGAGACGGAGCCACCGTCGGCCAAGGCGATCAGCGTGCGCAGATGGCGGATTTCGAGCATGTTGGTGCGGCTTCCAATATATGAATACGATTCAACGTTATCGAAAATAATATCATTTGATTCATGGACGAGGGTCGCCGATCATCGCAGGACTGAAAAACGAATCGCCTCTCCTGCGACCACCATGACGACCATCCATACCCTCGGCTACCCGCGCATCGGCGCACAACGCGAGCTGAAGTTCGCCCTCGAATCGTTCTGGAAGGGCGCATCGTCCGAAGACGACCTGTGCGCTACTGGCCGTGCCCTGCGCGAGCGCCACTGGACTGCCCAGCGCGACGCGGGCCTCGACTTTGTGACCGTGGGTGATTTCGCCTGGTACGACCAGGTGCTGCAGACGGCTGCCCTGCTCGGCGCCCTTCCCACGCGCTATGGCTTTGACGCCGAGCAACTGACGCTGGCGCAATCGTTCGTGCTGGCGCGCGGCAATGCCGACCATGCGGCCATGGAGATGACGAAGTGGTTCGACACCAACTACCACTATCTCGTGCCCGAACTCACGCCGGACCTCCACGTTGGGCCCGGCGCCGAATGGCTGTTCGACGAAGTGCGCGAGGCTCAGGCCGCCGGGCACCGCGTGAAGGTTGTGCTCATCGGGCCGGTGACGTTCCTGCATCTGGCCAAGGCGCGCAACGGCCTGACTGACAAGCTCGCCCTGCTGCCGCAAATCCTGCAGGCCTACACGGTCGTGCTCAAACGCCTGGCCGCACTGAACGTGGAATGGGTGCAGATCGACGAACCGGCGCTGGTGCTGGACCTCCCGCAAGCGTGGGTAGATGCATTCAGCCCCGCTTACCAGGCGCTGGCCGCCGCCAAGGGCCCGAAGCTGCTGCTGGCGACGTACTTTGAAGCCGCCTCCCACCACGCTGCACTGATCAAATCCCTGCCGGTCGACGGCGTGCACCTGGACCTCGTGCGTGCACCCGAGCAGCTCGGCGCCTTCGCACCGTGGCCTGCTGACAAGGTGCTCTCCGTTGGCGTGGTCGACGGCCGCAACATCTGGCGCTCGGATCTGGCACGCGTGCTGGAACGTGTGGCGCCGCTGGCCGAAGCCTTTGGCGATCGCCTGTGGGTGGCGCCGAGCTGCTCGTTGCTGCACGTGCCGGTCGATCTGTCGGCCGAAAGCAAGCTCGACGACGAACTCAAGGGCTGGCTGGCCTTCGCGCGCCAGAAGCTGGACGAACTGGCGATCATCAAGCTCGCGCTGGTCGAAGGCCAAGCTGCCGTGCTGAAGGCGCTCGATGACAACCGCGCCGCCATCGCCTCACGTACAGAATCGCGCCGCGTGCACAACGCAAGCGTGAAGAAACGCGTGGCCGCGATCCGCGCAGAAGATGCCGACCGCGCCGCACCCTACGCAACGCGCGCTGACGCGCAGCAAGCCCGCCTGAACCTGCCGTTGCTGCCGACCACCACCATCGGCTCGTTCCCGCAGACGGCCGAGATTCGCCAGGCGCGCGC
Organism: Ralstonia sp. 22086; assembly: GCF_052045975.1. Classification (NCBI taxonomy): domain Bacteria; kingdom Pseudomonadati; phylum Pseudomonadota; class Betaproteobacteria; order Burkholderiales; family Burkholderiaceae; genus Ralstonia; species Ralstonia sp. 22086. Next base: position 53,305 of record NZ_JBQEPZ010000007.1, read on the forward strand.
GCAACACAAGCGCGGCGAACTCCCTGCACTGGACTACCTGCAACGCATGCGCGCCGAAATTGCCGACGTCGTACGCCGCCAGGAAGCGCTGGGGCTCGACATGCTCGTGCACGGAGAAGCCGAGCGCAACGACATGGTCGAGTACTTCGGCGAGCTGCTGTGGGGCTACGCCTTCACCGCCAATGGCTGGGTGCAGAGCTATGGCTCGCGCTGCGTGAAGCCGCCGGTCATCTACGGCGACGTGTACCGCCCCGAAGCAATGACGGTTGAATGGTCCAAGTACGCACAGAGCCTGACCGCCAAGCCGATGAAGGGCATGCTGACCGGCCCCGTGACGATGCTGCAGTGGTCCTTCGTGCGCGACGACCAGCCGCGCGAGCAGACCGCACTGCAGATCGCCCTGGCCCTGCGCGATGAAGTGTGCGATCTGGAAGCCGCTGGCATTGCCGCCATCCAGATCGACGAGCCGGCTTTCCGCGAAGGCCTGCCGCTGCGCGCGTCTGACGTGCCGGGCTACCTGGAATGGGCGGCACGTGCATTCCGCGTGTCGGCCTCCGGCGTGCGCAACGACACGCAGATCCACACGCACATGTGCTATTCGGAGTTCAACGACATCCTGCCGGCCATCGCGTCGATGGATGCCGACGTGATCACCATCGAGACATCGCGCTCGAACATGGAACTGCTCGACGCGTTTGGTGAGTTTGCGTACCCGAACGAGATCGGCCCAGGCGTGTACGACATCCACTCGCCGCGCGTGCCGCGTGTGGAAGAGATGGAAGCGCTGCTCGATAAGGCCGCGCAGGTCGTGCCGGTGCAACGCCTGTGGGTGAACCCCGACTGCGGTCTCAAGACCCGCGGCTGGCCGGAAGTGGAAGCAGCGCTGCAAGGTATGGTGGAAGCCACGCGCCGCTTGCGCGCCAAGCATGCGAATGCGCAGCACGCTGGCAGCAAGCGTGCGCAAACAGAAACCGCATCAGCCTGATCGTCGCACCTCCCCCACAAAAACGCCGGCTGGAGACATCTAGCCGGCGTTTTTTTTGATTCCCTTCCAACAACATGCGCCAGGTGCCACCGGGCTGTTGCAGCGGGACGATTGTCAACCAACAAGGCAGCGCCGCTTCGCGCACGCACTCACCATTTCGCAACACGGTATGCGACTGACACGTGCAGAAAACACTATTGAATCCAGTGATTCGTGTTTTCTAATATCGATGGGACGATCCCATGAAAAGCCCGGTCTCCCTTGTTCGCACTTGGCTCGCTTCGTCTGCGCCCACAAACCGCGTTGCCGATGTCCGGCAAGCACCGGAGCAGACGAGCAGCACGGGGCGCAGCGCTCGCAAAGCTTCGCCTCAACTTAGCCGGCTGCCCGCACGCAGGCACACAGGAACACCGCCAGCCATCAGCGCCGCCTCTACAAGCAGCCCAAAGGTTTCGGGGCGCACGTCCGCCGACCCGGAGCTACACGACGCCATCAAGGCGATTCGTGCAGGCGCGCAATGGTCATCAAGCACAAGCCGCCGAGAAACAGCGTCGGCAACGTCGCCCAATAATCAGGGCGCCGCACCGTCGATTCCACCCGGCGATGGCTGGGGCATGACGTTCCTGCATCAGGCCGAGCATCGCGCAGAGGTGCTCGACATGGTCTGGCAGCACGACTTTTCATCTGAGCGCCTTGACGAGATTCTCGCCAAGCATCCCGACCTCGTGAATGCCGTTGACCACCATGGCGACCCGCTGCTCGTGAGCGCGCTGGGCTGCGACAACTTCAGGCTGGCCAAGGCGCTGGTCGCGCACGGCGCGAATGTCAACGCGCAGGACAGCGTTGGCAATACGCCGCTGCATACCGTGGCAGGACGCGACACCGCGCTTTTGGAGCAATTGCTCGAAGCCGGTGCCGATGTGCACGCGACCAACAATCAAGGCGCAACGCCGCTGTTTAACGCGCGCTCTGCGCAAGCCGTCGATATGCTCGTCCGTGCGGGCGCGCCAATCGATGCCCGAGACGCGCGCGGCAATACGGCGGTCATGCGGCTCGCCCAGGCTGCGAACAAAGACACGGTGCTCGCCATGCTGGCGCATAACCCTGATCTGCGCACGCCAAACGGAGCAGGCCGCACGTTCGCGCGCGTGTTGACGATGCGATTTGGCGGATCGCCGGACACCATCCCCAAGACGGGCGTGGCGGCAAAGGCGTTTCTGGAACTTGCCAAACGCGAGACGTGGATCGGCAACCTTCGTGACCGAAAGTCACTGCCCTCCGACGCAGCAACGGCCAATACGCGACGCTCAGGGCTGCCCGCGAATCCGTTGGCTGAGTTGCGGGTGGCGCCCGACGTCCAGGTGCCGCCAGCGACAGCGCGCGCGGCCAAGCCAGCAATCAACAATCTGAAATCGGGGCACAAGATCAACCTCGTCCACGACGCGCTACGCACGTTCGACGAATTGCCAGACCGGGACGCCAGTGCGCTTTCTGAGGCATTGGGATTCGGTGCCCTGTCGTCGGAAGACGCGAACGTGCGCGGACAGCAGCGGGACGCCATACGCGAAACGTTTTCGAAATTTGCCAAGGAAATCGGCGGCGACTTCCGCAACTACGGTCTTTCAGCGATAGAACATCCCGCCTTATCCGGCGCCCTGACGGAGGCTGAACACGCTGAACTAGTCAGCGCCATGCGAGTCGCTCACATCAGCCTCGCACTGGAACCTGCGCGTGCCGATGGAGCCGACGGGCCGCAGCGTGTGCGCATGTTCTTCGGCGGCACACAGAACTTCCGGGATGTGCGCCAGGACATCAGCAGCGCCTTCGGCCGGATTGGCGATGTCGACCGCGCGACCAAGCGGGCCGGTGAATTGTTCGCGAAGATTCTGTCCCGGCCCAACCATGTCGAACTGGATTTCATTTCTGGCGCTTCTATGGGCGGAGCCATGGCGCAGAGCTTTCGCGCGACGGTTGAGAGCCGTATTCTGCTGCCAAGGCAGCCGTCCATGATCTTGCTGGACCCGCAACTCCTGAACAATAACCAGGGCCGCCGCGCCACCCGGGGCGGCCCGCTCGATGTCGATTACGGCAAGCCCCGCGGCGTTGCGGTCACCCTCGACTATGCCCGCGCGCCACATCGCGGGCTGATGGGGATCATGAAGGGCCCGGGCGGTTACCGGTACCCGGGGCTTGTACAGCTCAAGCTCGGCTTGACCGACACCGACGGGTACAACGGCAAACGCCCGCAAACCAGCGGCCCGCCCGGACTGGGCTATCACGCCGACGCACATCAGTTTGCGGCCGCACTCTCACGCTTTTCGGTTGACCACGAGGATGCGGTCATGGACAACCCCGCATTTGACGCAGTGCGCGCGCCGCGTTGGGCGCGACAACAAGGCCCAGTGCTGACTTCCTCGACGCTGCCCGCCGTCGCGCGTCGGGGCCGCCACCCCATGGAATCGATTGCCGAAGACGGAGACGCTTCCCTGTAGCGGCCCAGTGGCCGTCGCTTCGGCCGCCTCCGTGAAACATGGGCGGCGCTGCCGTTACCGCTGCTCCTGCTGCGGTACAGGCTCAGCGCTGCGCCCGTGATGGCGCACGCCACGGAACTTACGCAGCGCCCACTCCCTGAAGTCATCCACCTTCTCGAACACCACAGGCACCACCAGCAGGCTCAGCAGCGTAGAAGTCAGCAGACCGCCGATCACCGCCACCGCCATCGGCGCGCGGAAGCCGGCATCGCCCTCCAGGCCAAGCGCCATCGGCACCATGCCGGCTGTCATGGCCACCGTGGTCATGACGATGGGGCGGGCACGCTTGTGGCAGGCGTCGATGATCGCCTCGGTGCGCGACATGCCGAGATCACGCCGCGCAACGATGGCGTATTCGACCAGCAGGATCGAGTTCTTGGTCACGATGCCCATCAGCATCAGCAAGCCGATCAACGCCGGCAGCGACAAGCTGAAGCCGAACAGCGCCAACAGCCCGAACGCACCGCCCACCGACAGCGGCAGCGCCGCCAGGATCGTCACCGGCTGGGTGAAGTCGTGGAAGAGCAGCACCAGCACCGCATACACGCACAGCACACCCGCAAACATGGCGAGGAAGAAGCTGCTGAACAGCTCCTGCATGCCCTCCACATCGCCCGAGGCAATGCGGCGCACGCCCGGCGGCAGGTTCTTGATGGACGGCAGCGCCTCCACTGCCATGTTGGTATCGCCCAGCGCGCGCCCCTCCAGCCCGACGCTGATGGTGACGTTGCGGCTGCGGTCATACCGGTCGATCTGCGCGGGGCCGCTGCCGATGGAAATATCGGCGATGTTCTCCAGCGGCACCGCGCCGTTGCGGCCCGGCACGCGCAACTGGCGGATCGTGTCGATCTGATTGCGCGCCTTCGGGTCGAGTTCAACGCGGATGTACACCTGCCGCTCGGGCAGGTTCAGCTTCGGCAGGTTGACGTCGTAGTCACCGGCGGTGGCCACACGCACGGCCTGGCCGATGGCGGCGGCTGTCACCCCTTGCTGCGCCGCGCGCGCAAAGTCCGGGCGGATGACGATTTCGGGCCGCAGCAGACTCGCGGACGAGGTCACCGCACCGAGCCCCGGCACGGTCCGCAGATCGCGCATCACATCGCGTGCGGCCTGCTGGAGCGTGGCGGGGTCGTCGCCGGTCAGCACCACCTGGAGTTGCTCGCCGGAGCCCACCGCGCCGAACGAGATGCGTACGCCCGGCACGCCTTCCAGCATTTCGCGCAACTGGCGTTGGACATCCTGCTGCTTGATGTGCCGATCATGCCGGTCGGTGAGTGAAATCGTGAGTGTGCCTGTGCGCACCTCGCCGCCGCTGGAGCCCGGCACACCGGCCATCACGCCCGAGCCGATGGCCGTATAGACGTGACGGACTTCCTTGTGCTGCATCACGATCTTGCGCACGCGCTCGGTGTTGTCGCGCGTCTGGGCGATCGTGCTGCCCGGCGGGCTTTCCACCGTCATCTGGAGTTGCGCCCAGTCTTCGGGCGGCAGGAACGTTGCCGGAATCAGGCCGATGATGGCGACCGACACGACGAAGAACGCCGCCGCCATGCCCCCCGTCTTCCACGGATGCACAAGACACCAGCGTGCGGCCTGCAGGTAGCGCGTCATGATCCAGCCGTCGCAGTTGGGCTCGTCCTGCGGCTTGAGCATGTAGGCCGCCATCATTGGCGTGAGCAGCCGCGCCACCAGCAGCGAGGCCAGCACCGCCAGCGAAGCCGTCCACCCGAACTGCTTGAAGAACTTGCCCGAGATACCTCCCATGAAGGCCGTCGGCAGAAACACCGCCACCAGCGTGAGCGATGTCGCCACCACAGCCAGGCCAATCTCCTGCGCCGCCTCCATGGCAGCCTCCAGCGGCTTCTTGCCGTTGCGCAGGTGGCGCACGATGTTCTCCACCTCCACGATGGCATCGTCGACCAGAATCCCGACCACCAGCGTGAGCGCCAGCAGCGTGATGCCGTTGAGCGTGAAGTCCAGCAACTGCATCGCCGCGAAGGTCGGGATGATCGACAGCGGCAACGCCACGGCCGACACGAACGTGGCCCGCCAATCGCGCAGGAACAGCCACACCACGATCACCGCCAGGATGGCGCCTTCGTACAGCGCGTGCATCGACGCGGTGTACGCATCCGACACCGGCTTGACCATGTTGTAGACCTCGGTCACATGCACGTTGGGCCGTTCGGCCTGCAACGCGGCCAGTGCTTCGCGCACGCCCTTGGCCACCGAGATTTCGCTTGCACCGCGCGAGCGGAACACCTGGAAGCTCACGACAGCTTTGCCGTCGAACAGCGCCATCTGGCGTGGTTCAGCCGCGGTATCGCGCACGTCGGCCACATCCGACAGGCGGATGCGCCGGCCGTCGGACAATGGGATGTCCATCTGCGCCAGTTCGCGCGCGCTCTTCACGGTGCCGAGCGTGCGCACCGCCTGCTCCTGCCCGCCGATGTTGCCGCGCCCACCCGGCGCTTCCTGCTGCATGCCCCGCACTTGCGCGCTGATATCCGCCGCCGAGACGTTCAATGCCTGCAGACGCACGGGGTCAAGCTGCACGCGCACTTCGCGGTCCACACCGCCCTGGCGCGTCACCTTGGCCACGCCATGCACCGACAGCAGCCGCTTGTTGACCGTGTTGTCGACGAACCAGGACAGATCCTCCGCATCCATGTCAGACGCTTCCACGGCGTACGTCAGCACCGGCATGCTCGCGAACGTCACGCGGGAGATGACCGGCTCCTGCACGTCGGACGGCAATTGCGCGCGGATACGGCTGACCGCATCGCGCACGTCGTTTACGGCTTCCTGCACATCCTTCTCAAGCTGGAACTCGACCATCGTGGTCGAGCTGCCGTCGTTGATGGTGGACGTGATGTGCTTGATCGCGCCGATGCTGGCAATGCTGTCTTCGATCTTGCGCGTGACCTCGGTTTCCATCTGCGTGGGCGTGGCGCCCGGCAGGCTGGCCGTCACAGAAACTGCAGGAAAGTCGATGTCCGGAAAGTTCTGGATCGACAGCATCTTGAACGACACCAACCCCGCCACCGTGATCAGGATGAACAGCAGGATCGACGGAATCGGCTTGCGGATCGCCCAGGCGGAAAAGTTCATGGCTTGGCTCCGGCTGCGGGCGACGATGCGGCGGGCGCGGCGGCTGCACCGGCGGCGGCCACACGCACCACATCGCCATCGCTCAGGAATGCTGCCCCTGCGGCGACCACGCCGTCATTCGCGCCGATGCCTTGCACGATTTCAACTTTCCCGTCCTGGCGGCGGCCAACCGTCACCTTGGTCTGACGCACGCGGCCTTGCTGGCCGATCACCATCACGTAGTCGTAGCCATCGCGCGAGAACACGGCGGTCTCCGGCAATGTCGCGGCGGGCGCATCGCCCAGCAGCACATCGCCCGAGAGATACATGCCCGCTTTTACGCCCGAGGCTGCCGCTTCCGGCGGCAGATCGACATAGACGAGACCATTGCGCGTGTTGGCGTCGACCGTGGGGGCGATCTGGCGCACGCGGCCGTTCACCACGCCGCCATCCATGCGGCGCACGCGCGCGGCCTGGCCTGGCTGGATGCGCGGCAGGATGTCGCCATGCATTTCGGCGCGCCATTCCAGGCGGTTCTTCCGGATGAGCTTGAAGAGTTCGGTGCCGGACGACACCACAGCGCCCACGGTAGCGGTGCGTGCGCTGATCACACCGTCATCCGGCGCGACCACACGCGTGTAGCGCAAGCGCAATTGCTGGCTCTCGAACTGCGCGCGTGCTGCGGCCAGCTTGGCAGCCGCCGTCTTGGCCTGCGTGTCGTACTGGATCAGATCCTGTTGGCTGATCGCACCGCTCTTGTCGAGTTCATGCGCGCGGTGGGCCTCGCCGGCCGCCTGCGCGGCCGAGGCCTCGGCTTCGGCCAGGCTGGCGCGTTGGGCGGCCACATCGGCGCGCACGGTCTCATCCGACAGTCGTGCAAGCAGTTGGCCTTGCTTGACCACATCGCCCACATTGACGAGCACTTCCGCCAGCTTCAACCCGTTCACCTCGGCGCCAATGCTGGCTTCCTGCCACGGCTGCACGGCACCGCTGGCCGTCGCAGCGCGGGGCCACAGGTGCTGTGCCAGATGCGCAACGTTGACGGCAAGCGCCGGCTTGGCAGGCGGCTGTTCCTTGTTCTTGCTCTCCGCAGATTTGCCGCACGCCGCCAGCGCGCCGGCCAGCACCACCGCCAGCGCGGCCATCCAAACTCGTTGTCCTGTCATGAAGCGCTTCCGGTATGCGCGCGGCCCTGTGCGGTCGGCGCAGTGGTCTTGTTATCGGGATGAGGATTGGGCGCATCGTCGCGCCAGCCGCCGCCGACGGCCTTGTACAGCGCCACCCAGGCCTGCGCGCGTTCGAGCTTGACGGCCGCCAGCGACTGCGACGCCTGCAACGCCGTGCGCCGCACGTCTTCCAACTGCAGCAGGCTGCCAGCCCCCAGACGATAGCGGGCGTTGGACGCTTCCAGCACCTTGGCATATTGGGCGTCGGCCATCGTGGCTGCGTCGACACGACGGTCCGACGCGTCCAGGCGCACCAGCGCGTCTTCCACTTCCTGCACCGCTTGGCGCACCTTGCTGCGATAGCTGGCCAGCGCCTGGTCATAACGGGCGCGCGCTGTTTCCACGCGCGCCGCACCCGAGCCGCCGTCAAAGATCGGCAGCGACACCGACGGCCCGAACGACCAGGACTTGGTCGTCAAAGATTGCCCGCCAAGGCGGTACGAATTGATGCCGATGGAACCCGCCAGCGTGATCGACGGCAACCGGCTCGCCACCGCCACACCGATATCGGCGCTTGCCCCCGCCACCGCGCGCTCGGCCGACGACACGTCCGGCCGTTGCGACAGCACCTGCGCCGGCACGTCGGGCACGCCGGCATCGGGCGGTGCCGGAATCTGCGCACTGGCCTTGGACAGCAGGCCGTTCAGCGCATCGTGGTCAATGCCGGTGAGCGTGACGAGCTTGTCGATGCCCTGCGCACATTGCACACGCTGGCCTTCCAGCGCATTGACGGCATCCCCCACCGTGGCTTGCGCTTGCGCAAAATCAGCCGGTGCGACGAAGCCCGCGCGGAATTTACGTTCGGTCAGTTGCAGCGTTTCCTGCCGGGATGACAGGGTTGCCGCGCCGATGTTGACCAGCGCCTCGCACTCGCGTTGCTGCAAGTACGCGTTGGCAACCTCGGCGGCGAGCGACACGCGCGCGTCATGCCAATCGGCTTCGCTGGCGGTCAGGCGCGCATCGGCACCTTCCAGGCTGCGGCGTTTGCCGCCAAAGAGATCGATCTCCCACGACGCGTCGGCCTGTGCCGCCAAGGTGGTGATCGTACCCAGGCCCAGCGTGGGGCTCAGCGCCCCGGCAGACAGCCCACCTGCACCGCCGGCAAACTGGCTGCCGCCAAACCCGCCCTGCCGAATGGCGGAGCCTGAGCCTTTCAGCTGCGGCAACAGCGCCGCCTGGCTTGTGGAAACGCTCGCACGCGCTTCGCGCACGCGGCCGACCGCCTGCGCGATCGTCGGGCTGCTCGCGTCTGCCTGCTCCACCAGTTGTGTCAGCACGGGGTCGTGAAACTGCTCCCACCAGTGCGCCAGCGCCATGCGGCTGCCGTGGTGCGGCAGCGTGGCGTGCCAGGCTTGCGGGGCTTCAGTGCCGCTCAGGGGCGGCATGTGGTAATCGGGCCCGACCGCGCAGCCGGCCAGCACCAGCGCCAGCATCAGCGAAGCGAATCGGGCGCGACCGCCGGGCGCGCGGCTAACGGCGTGTCGACCTGTCTTCATGGGAAGTGTCCTTCGGGAACGCAGCTGGGATTATGCCCAGTCAAGCGCCTGCAAGACACTCGCCCCGCTATGGTGCTCAGCCAACCCTCGGCAAGCGGTCAGGCGATGCTCAGAAGCATGCGCGCATCGGCATCGACGCGTGGCGTCAGATATAGCCCAGTAGCACAAGAATGACGACGATCACCACGATCAGCCCGAGCCCGCCCGTCGGCCCGTAGCCCCAACCTCGGCTGTACGGCCACGACGGCAGCGCGCCGATCAGCAGCAAGATGAGAACGATGATGAGGATGGTGCTCAACATGATGCCTCCTGTTTCTGTGTTGGTATGCCGCCGTTCCGTCTTGGCGCAGCGGCTTACCCGGCATCTAGCACGCCCCGTTCCCGTGCTGGCTCTATGTACGGTTTTCTCGAATTCCTGGCGGTTAATTGCGAATTTGCGGAAACGGCGGAGGTCCCCGTGTGCCCCGTTCTTACGTCAGGCGGAAGACTTGGACGAAGACAACGTCTTTGCGCGACCGCCGCGCGTAGCCAGCCAGCACAGGATCGACCCTGCAACCACCATCGATGCGCCCTTCCAGAATGCAAACGACAGCGGGGCATGCAACAGGGCCGCCGCCAGGGCAGCAGAAAACACGGGGATGAAATACGACGCGCCGGCCAGCACCGTGACATTGCCGTGCAGGATGCCGACGTTCCAGGCGGCGTAGCCGAAGCCCATTGCTGACGCGGCCAACGCAAGGTAGACCAGCGCCGACACGCTGAAGTGCATCGGCCCGCCGCCGGTGGCAAGAAACTTGATCCACAGGGCCAGCGCCGTCAGGATGAAAAACAGCGTTGCGCCGTTCTTGCCCTCGGCGATGCGGCTGGTGACCGTGCAATACGCCGCCCAGATCACCGCGCCCGTGAACGCCAATCCGTAACTGAGCGGGTTGTCCTTGACGTTCTCGGCCATGCCGGCGATATCGAGGCCTTGATCACCGCCAAGCACGAAGCAAATCCCGAGGATGGAAATCAGGACACCCGGCACGATCAGCGCATTCGCCCGCTGTTTGTTGAAGGCAATGGCCGACAGCATCGTGAACGTCGGCCACAGGTAATTGACCATTCCGACCTCGATCGCCTGCCGCCCGCTGTTGGCATAGCCGATCGATAGCGAGAGGCACAGCTCGTACGACACGAACAAGAGGCTGCCCCACAGCAGATACCGCCGCGGAAACGTCTTCAAGTTATTGAAGCCAACGGTCAATACCAACAGCACCGACGCGACGGTATAGATCATGGCAGCGCCACCTACGGCCCCCAGATGCTGGCTCACGCCCCGGATCAACCCGACGATCGAACTCCATAACAGCACCGCAATAAGCCCGATGAGGGTTGCCCGACTTTTGCTTTGCATAACGCCTGCCTGCACTGACATGTCCGCCTGAAGAAAACCGATTGTTCACGCCCGGCCCAACGCTGCCGGCAAAGGCGTGCAGTTTACCGGCCGTACCGCCCAACCGCCTGATTGGCGCAACGCGGATTACAGAAGTGGCTTCGCTATAAGATGCGGACCATGAAAAATCGAGGTTTGCCATGACGTCTTTTGCAATCGAAACGCCAGTCTCCGTGGGCTGGATCGGCGCAGGGCGGCTGGCGCGGGCATTGGCCACTCGGGCGCACAGGGCAGGTGTACGCACCGTGGCGGTTGCCAACCGCTCAAGCTCACCCGCCGCGTGGCTCGCGCAAGCCACCGGGGCCAAGGCGGTCGACCCGCAAGGCGTGGCGGATGCCGCCGATTGGGTGTTTGTGACCGTGCCGGATGACGCCATTCCGGGCGTGGTGGGCAACGTGCGCTGGCGACCCGGCCAACTCGTCATTCACTGCAGCGGCGCCGGCGAGCGCGACTTGCTGGATGCCGCCCGCCAAGCCGGCGCGGATACCGCCAGCTTCCACCCGCTGTTTCTGTTTGCCGGTTTGCCCGACGATGCCGAACGTCTGGGCGGCGCGTCCATCGCCATTGACGCCGATGCGCCACACGACGCGGCGCTCGCCAGCTTTGCACTGCGGCTCGGCTGCACGCCGTTGAAGGTGCGTGCCGGGCAACGTGCCCTGTATCACGCAGGTGCCAATTACGCCGCCAGCTTCCTGCTGTGCGCGCTGCAGGAAGCCGCCACGTTGTGGGAGGCCGCGGGCATCGACCGAGATGCGGCCGTGGCTGCCATGTGGCCGCTGGTGGACGGCACGCTGGCCGCGGCACGCGCACGTGGCCTGGCGGGCGCATTGGCGGGCCCGGTCTCGCGCGGAGACGGCGGCGTCATCGACAAACATCTGCAAGCGCTCGAAGCACTGGGCGCCGATCACGCCGCGCTGTACACCGCACTCACAAGGCGTGCACTGGCATTGGCAGCCGAGCGCGGCGCACCTTCCGCAGACGTGCTGGCCGATCTCGCTACGCGACTCACCGCTGCTGAATAGCGTCGTCGGCATCATTGGCATTGGAGTGCGCGCATGCACCAATCCGGCGCGCGCCCTACAATCGACAGCTTGCCCGCACGCCTGTTCTGCCATGTCCCAACGTCCACACGCCTCACCCTCTCCTGCCGCGCATGACGCAGCAGACCGCCGTTCGCCCGGCGCGCTGATCTTGCTCGTTGTCGGGCTGGTGCTGGTGGGCGTGAACCTGCGGCCTGCGCTATCGAGCCTGTCGCCGGTGCTGAAACAAGTGACAGCCGGCACGGGGCTGTCGGGCGCCACGGCAGGGTTACTGACGACGCTGCCCGTGCTGTGCCTGGGCCTGTTTGCGCCAGCAGCCGCGGTGTTGGCTCGGCGCTTTGGTGCAGAACGCGCCGTGGGCGGCCTGCTCATTGCGCTGGCGGCTGGCATTGCCTTGCGCAGCGCGGGCGGCGTTGCGCCACTGTTCATCGGGACGCTGGCGGCGGGCGCCTGCATTGGTGTGACGGGCATTCTGTTGCCGGGCATCGTCAAGCGTGACTTCGGCCGCCAGGCTGACCTGATGACCGGCGTCTACACCATGGCGCTGTGCTTTGGTGCCGCGGTGGCGGCAGGGGCAAGCGCGCCGCTTTCGGCGTGGCTGGGCGGCTGGCAGCCCGCGCTGGCGTTCTGGGCCCTGCCCGCGCTGCTGGCTTTTGTCGGCTGGTGGCCGCACATGCGGCATGCGCACGGCAAGGGCGCGGCTACTCGGCTGCAGCGTGTGTCGCTGTGGGACAAACCGATCGCCTGGCAGGTGACGTTCTACATGGGGCTGCAATCGTCGCTGGCGTATTGCGTGTTTGGCTGGCTGCCCGTGATCCTGCAAGACCGCGGGCTATCCGCCGTGCAGTCGGGCGTGGTGGTGGCGGTGTCGATTCTTGTGCAGCTCATCACTGCGCTGGGCGGGCCGTTCGTGGCGCGGCTCGGGCGCGATCAACGCCCCGCCGTGTTCCTGATGATGCTGATGTGCTGGGCCGGCCTGATCGGCTGCCTCTATGCACCGCTGTCAACGCTGTGGTGGTGGGCGGTGTTGCTGGGGCTTGGCCAGGGCGGCAACTTCAGCGTGGCGCTGTCGCTGATCGTGCTGCGCTCGGCCGATGCGCGCGTGGCGGCAAGCCTGTCAGCGATGACTCAGGGCATTGGCTACACCATGGCCGCTGCGGGGCCGTATCTCATGGGCGTGCTGCACGATCTGACAGGCAGCTGGGCCGTGATGGGCTGGCTGTTCAGCGCGATTGCGCTGGCCTCGCTTGTGGCAGGTTCCCTCGCCGGGCGCAACCGCACGCTGCACGCCGGCGAGTAACTCATCTACTGCAAGCCGTCTTTCAAGCCTTGTGCTTCAACGTCCAGTTGGCCAGCGCCTGCATCTGCTCGGTGATCAGGCCGGCGATGCGCTCGTCTGTGAGATCGCCATCAGCAGAGAAGCCGCCAGCAAACGCGTTGGCAAACACTTCCGGCTTGTTCAGCGGATGCAGGTCCAGATACACGCACACCTGACGCAGGTGGTACTGCGCGCGCGACGTGCCCATGCCGCCGCCCGCACCCAGGATCGCGACGGGCTTGCCTGCCAGCAGCGCATTGTTGGGCTCGCGCGAGGCCCAGTCCAGAATGTTCTTCAGCGCCGGCGCCAGCGAGTAGTTGTATTCAGGGCAGGCCAGCACCAGTGCATCGGCACGCCCGATCTGTTCGAGCACGCGCACCACCGAAGCGGGCTTGTCCGTGATGTCGGCGTTGTAGAACGGAATATCGGTCAGGTCGGCCAGGTCCATTTCAACGCCGGCGGGCAGACGGGCGGACGCGGCACGCAGCAGGCCTTGGTTGGTGGATTTGCGGCGCAGGCTGCCGGCAATGCCAAGAAAATTCAGCGACATGAAGAACGACTCCGTCAATGTTGGGACTGGCGAGAATAACGGACAATCGCCGGATCAAGAAGAGGTCACCGCCTGGGCAGCATGTGCCTGCCGGCGATACCACACGCCATACACCACCAACAGCGCGACCACGAACGGCACGCCGCAGAGCAGCGTCATCCGGAACTCGGGCGTGAAGTAGGTGGTAACCAGCGCCGCAGCCATCAGCCCCGCGCCCGCCAACGACGTCACCGGGAACCCCCACATGCGAAACGCCAACACCTGGCCGCGGTGCTGGCGGCGGAAGAACAGGTGCGTGATGAAGATCATCAGCCACGTCAACATCGCGCCGAACATCGACACCGACATCATCAGCAGGAAGGCGCTGTCCGGATACATCGCGTTGAGCACGGTGGCCACCGCAATACCAACTGCCGAAAGCAGCAGCGCCCCCGTCGGCACACCGCTCGCGTTCAAACGGCCGAGCGCCTTGGGTGCATAACCTGCGCGCGAGAGGCTGAACATCATCCGCGTGGTGATGTAGAGCTGGCTGTTCATGGCCGACAGCGCGGCCACCAGGATCACGAAGTTGAAGACGCCGGCAGCGCCAGGCACGGAGGTTGCGGCCATCACTTTCACGAACGGGCTTTCTTTGGCACCGGCCTCCGTCCACGGCACGATGGCAAGCATCAGCGCAAGCGTCAGCAGATAGAACACGACCAGCCGGATCATCGTAGCCCGGAAGGCGCTCGTGATGGCCTTGTGCGGATCGCGCGCCTCGCCGGCGGCCACGGCAATCATCTCGATGCTCAGGTAGCTGAAGATCGACACGATCACGGCGACCCATGTGCCCCACGCCCCCTTCGGAAAGAAGCCTCCCTGCACCCGGTAGTTCGCTAGGCCAATGCCCGACGCTGCCGGTGCGCTGAACACCACGTACGCCCCCAGCAGGATGAAACCGACGATGGCCGCGATCTTCAACATCGAGAACACGTACTCGACCGCGCCGAACATCTTCACGCTGGCCACGTTGACACCGATGAGCGCCGCCGAGAAGCCGACGATCCAATACCAGCCAGGCACCGCCGGAAACCAGTACTTCATGTACACAGCGATGGCCGTCACCTCCGCACCCACCGCCAGCACGATTGAAGACCAGTATGCATAGCGCACCAGAAACCCGGCCCACGGCGCGATGTAGTGCTCGGCATAGGCGCCGAACGAACCGGAGGTCGGATGAGCAACCGTCATTTCGGCCAGGCAGCCCATGAGCAGCAAGGTAATCAGCGCGCCGATCGCGTAGCTCACCAGAACGGCGGGCCCGGCAAAGCCGATGGCGAAACCGCTGCCCAGGAACAGGCCCGTGCCAATCGCACCACCAATCGCGATCATCGACAGTTGACCAGTGGACAGGCCTCGGTGCAGCCCCTTTTCGCGCTCGACGATCGCGTCGAATCCGTGTTGTTGCTTCACGGCGTGTCTCCTTGCTGCGGCCGGCACCACACCGGCGCGGCCGCTTGTTTTTCGTTGGATTGCCGACAGTGCCTGGCCTGTGGCTCAGGTCACCGACTTGCGGGCGAGGAATTCAGGTGCGTTCCACGCGCCGGTCGCGATGATGTCCTTGAGCACGGCGATCGTGTCCCAGATATCGACGTAGCGGACATAGAGCGGCGCGAAGCCGAAGCGCAGAATGTCGGGCGCCCGGAAGTCGCCGATCACGTTGCGAGCGATGAGCGCCTGCATGATGGCGTAGCCCGCTTCGTGCGAGAGCGAAACCTGGCTGCCGCGCTCATCCGCGTCACGCGGCGACGCCAGCCCGCAGCCGAGACCAGCGAGTTCCTGGTCGGCCAGCGCGATGAACAGGTTGCCCAGCGCAACGCTCTTAGCACGCAGCGTGTCGAGATCCACCCCATCGAATGCCTCGAGCGCGCTTTCCAGCGCGATCAGGCCGAGCTGCGGCGCGGTGCCCGTCAGCATGCGGTCGATGTCAGGATGGGGTGCGTAATCGTGCGTGAACGCAAACGGCTTGGCGTGGCCGTGCCAGCCCGTCAGCGGTTGGCGGACTGCCGGCAGGTGGCGCGACGCAACGAACACGAACGCCGGTGCGCCGGGGCCTCCATTCAGGTACTTGTAGCCGCAGCCAACGGCAAAATCCGCCCCGCACGCGTTCAGGTGCACGGGCATGGCACCAGCGGTATGGCACAAGTCCCAGACGATCAGCGCGCCGACTTGATGTGCGCGGCGGGTGACGGCTTCCATGTCGTACCGTTTGCCGGTCTTGTAGTTCACGTGCGTGAGCGACACGATGGCGACAGTCTCGTCGATGGCGCCCAGCACGTCGTCCGGATCGACACAGCGAAGCTCGCAACCGGTCATCTCAGCCACGCTGCTCGCGGTGTACACGTCGGTCGGGAAGTTCGTGCGCTCGGCCAGGATCACCCGGCGCCCCGGCTGCATGCGGGTGGCGGCCACGAGTACCTTGAACAGGTTCACCGACGTGGAGTCGGCCACGATCACCTCGCCCTGCCCTGCACCGATCAGCTTGGCGATCTTGTCGCCGGTGCGCTGCGGTGCGGGGTACCAGTCGGCATCGTTCCACGAACGGATCAGGCCGTGGGCCCACTCCTGCTCCAGCGCCTGTTTCATGCGCGCCGGCACATGGGCTGGCATGGCGCCTAGCGAGTTGCCGTCGAGGTAAATCGTGTCTGCAGGCAGGTTGAAGCGCGTGCGGCAATGGGCCAGGGTATCGGCGGCATCCAATGCGGCGCACGCGTCCCGAGAAATCGTGAAAGTCATGGTGTCTTGCTGTGTATTGAAAGGAGCGTGGTGCGGCCGTTCTCGCTCAGGCTGCATCGGGCAAATCGAAGAAGCGCGCGGCATTGCCGCCCAGGATCTTGGCCTTGGCGCCGTCGCTCAGGTCTGCATGGTTGGCCACGAGGTCGCCGATCTTTTGCTCGCCCAGCGGGAACGGGTAGTCGGAGCCAAGCAGGACGCGGTCTTCGCCTATGGTGTCGACAAGCAGGCTCAAGGCACGCGGGTCGAACACCGCGCTGTCCACGTGGAAGCGGTCGAGATACGAGGCGGGTGGATTCGGGCAGTCTTCACGCACGATGTCGCGCTGCTCCCATGCGTTCTGCACGCGACCAAGCAGGAAAGCGAAGCTGCCGCCGCCGTGCGCGAAACACAGCTTGAGCGACTTGGGAATCCGCTCGAACGCGCCGGAAAGGATGAGCGAGACCATGCTGAGTTGCGTCTCTGCCGGCATGGCAACCAGCCACGGCAGCATCCATTTCTTCATGCGGCCGTCGGTCATCATGTCCCACGGATGCACGAGCACGGGAATGCCGTCGTCAGCGCAGTGCGTGAGGAATGTGACTAGGTGGGCGTCGTCCAGATCGCGCGGCCCCAGGTGATTGCCGATCTGCACGCCGTGATGCCCTGAACGGTGCGCGCGCGTCGCCTCGCAGCATGCCAGGTCGATGTCTTGCAGCGGCACCTGCGCGAGTGCCTTCAGGCGCTTCGGCGCATACGCGCAAAGTTCGAGCGCGCGGTCATTCATGCGCATGGCCCAGTCATGTGCGGTAGCACCGTTGTAGCCGTACCCAAACATCACGGGCGTGGCACAAACCAGCTGCACATCCACGCCCACCGCGTCCATCTCTTCGATGCGCTTGGCGGGGTCCCATAGTGCGCGGTAAACGGGGCGAAATGGGCGGTCGCCCGCCATGATCATGCCGCGTTCGCCGCCTGCATCGATGCGCAGCCACGGGGCTTTCTCTGCATCAAGCCGCGCTGCCTCCTCCCGTGTGACAGGCGGGAAGAAGTGCGAATGCATGTCGATTCGAAGTGTCATCGTCGATTGCGATTTCTTGATTGCGTGTGATGGGGCGCCAGAGCGTCAGGCTGCCTTGCCTGGGTGGAGATGGCCGCATTGCGGGCAACGGCGCTTGTCTTCAGAGGCGTAGAACGCTTCAAACAGCGGCGGAAGATCACGCACGATGCTCTTGAGCTGCACCTCGACGCGGTGCACGAGATGACCACACGCATCGCAGTACCACTCGAAACCATCCAACGCGCCTTCCGGACGCTGCCGCTCGATGACAAGGCAGACGCTGCCCGCCTCCGGCCTTTGCGGCGAGTGCCGTACATGTGGGGGCAGCAGAAAGATGTCGCCTTCCTTCAAATTGAGGCGCTCGCGTTTGCCGTCAATCCAGAGGTTCAGGTACGCATTGCCGCGCATCTGGTAGAAAAATTCTTCGAACGGATCGTCGTGATAATCCGTGCGGTGGTTCGGCCCACCCACGACCGTCACGATGAAATCGGTGTCCTGCCAGACCTGCTGATTGCCGACAGGCGGCTTGAGCAGGTGCTCGTGTTCATCGATCCATCGCTGGAAGTTGAAAGGCTTTCCGTACGTCAACATATCTCGCTCCTTGCCGCCTGGCGTTGTCGCTATCGTTGTTCGCGGTGCTGCCTGCGTTATCGCTTGGGCGCGTATGCGATCGCCTTCATCTCGATCACCAGATGCGGATGCGGCAACTGGTGTACCGCCACCGTCGTACGTGTCGGGCCGGTCTCGTCAAAGTACTCGCCATACACCGCGTTGTAGCCGGCGAAGTCGTTCATATTGGCCAGGAAGGACGTGATCTCGACCAGGTTGGACAGGTCTGCGCCTTCGCTGCGCAGGATGTCCCGGATGTTTTCGATCACGACACGGGTCTGTTCGCGAATGTCGAGTTCGGTCGTGCCCAGCGCGTCGGCGGAGGCACCGGCAATCGTGTTGTCCGGACGGCGCGAGCTGGTGCCCGAGACGAACAGAAAATCGCCCGCGCGCGTAATGTGGGGGAAACGGCCACGCGGCTTGGCCTTGCCATCAACGAGGCGTCCTTGCGGATTGGTTTCAGTGGTCATAGCAATCTGGCGCGCTGTTGGCGCTCAATAGGTCAAGGCTCAATAGGTCGTGAATTCCGTGGCACCCAGTGCGCTGACCACGCACTGCACGTGCGCGCCTCGCGGCAGCGTGTGTGCGGCAGTCGCCGCGCCGGCCATGATGAGCGAGCCGGAGGGCAACACAAGGCCGCTCTGCGAGACCAGACGCGATGCCTGCACGACCGAGCGCAGCGGGTCACCCAGAATGGCTGCAGTGGAGCCAGCTTGCACGGCATGTCCGTCCACGCGCATGACCACGCCGGCATTACGCAGCGTGTCAAAGCGTCGGGACCACGGCCCGATAACGAGCCCCGCAGACGAGCAGTTGTCGGCTACCACGTCTTCCAGCGTGAACTTGAAGTTGCGGTAGCGGGAATCGATGATCTCCATGGCCGGCGCCACGGCTTCCAGATAGCCCGCGGCTTCCAAAAGCGTGAGCGGTCGGTCAATCTCTCGGCTGGTAAGGAAGCACACTTCCGGCTCCACACGCGGGTGAATGAAGCGATCGAGCGATACCCGCCCGCCGTCTTCTTCAAGCATGCTGTCGGTCAACCAGCCCCAGATCAGGCTATCGACGCCCATTTGCACCATCTTGGCCCGGCTGGTGAAGCCCAACTTGACGCCCACCATGCTTTCACCGCGATGGATGCGGCGCTCGATCGACGCGCGCTGGATCTCGTAGGCTTCGTCCAGCGAAAAGCCCGCGCCGTCGGTCAACTGCGCAATGGGCTCTGCATAGCGCGCCGCATCGTCAATACGTGCGGCAATGGCGTTGAGATCGGTCATACCGCCTCCTTGCCCGGCAACTTCAGCGCGGACTCGCGTGCCTTCAGCATGTCGAGAGCGACGTCGACGATCATGTCTTCCTGACCGCCCACCATGCGGCGGCGGCCCAACTCGACCATGATGTCGAACGCAGACAACCCGTACTTGGCCGCTGCTGTTTCGGTATGGCGCAGGAAGCTCGAATACACACCGGCGTAGCCCAGCGCCAGCGTTTCGCGATCGACGCGCACGGGGCGCTCCTGCAGCGGCCGCACGATGTCTTCTGCCGCGTCGATCAGCTTCTTCACATCGCAGCCGTGGTTCAGGCACATGCGGTCAACGGCAGCAACGAACACTTCCAGTGGCGCGTTGCCGGCGCCCGCTCCCATGCCCGTTAGCGAGGCGTCCACGCGGTCACAGCCATGTTCCAGCGCAACGATGGAGTTCGCCACACCCAGCGAGAGGTTGTGGTGCGCATGCATGCCCGTTTGCGTGGCGGGGTCCAATACCGTTTTTAGCGCGTCGAAGCGCTCGGCCACGTCGCGCATGCTGAGCGCGCCGCCGGAATCCACCACATAGACGCATTGCGCGCCGTAGCTTTCCATCAGCTTCGCCTGCACGCTCAACGCCTGCGGGGTGGTCATGTGCGACATCATCAGGAAGCCCACGGTATCCATGCCGAGCGAGCGGGCGTACTCGATGTGTTGCCTGGAGATGTCCGCCTCGGTACAGTGGGTCGCGATGCGCACGACGCGCGCACCGGCATCGTAAGCGGCGCGCAAGTCATGGACGGTGCCGATGCCGGGCAGCAGCAACGTTGCCACGCGGGCGCGTTTGACGGTGTCCGCAACGGCGGCGATCCATTCCAGGTCGGTATGTGCGCCAAAGCCGTAGTTGAAGCTCGAACCCGACAGTCCGTCGCCGTGCGCAACTTCGATGCTATCGACGCCCGCCTCATCCAGCGCGAGGGCAATGGCAACCGCCTGTTCGAGCGAATACTGATGGCGAATCGCGTGCATGCCATCGCGCAGCGTGACGTCCGAGACGTAGATTTTCTTGGCTTTAGTCTTGGTAATCGTGGTCATGGCCGGTCCTCCGTCAGGCTGCTGCGCGACTTGCCGCGATCTGCTCGGCAGCGGCAAGCGCTGCCGAGGTCATGATGTCCAGGTTGCCCGCGTACGACGGCAGGTAATGCGCGGCGCCTTCCACCTCCAGGAAGACACTCACCTTCAAACCTGCACGGCGGTCATTCGCGTGCAGTGCCAACGGACTGTCAGCGGTGTAGCGGTCAAACTGGACAGCCTGTTTGAGCCGATAGCCCGGTACGTAGCTGGCGACGGCCGCCACCATAGCTTCGATCGAATCTGCAATGGCGGCGGTGTCTGCATCTTCGTCGGTGAGGCAATAGACGGTGTCGCGCATCATCAACGGTGGCTCCGCCGGGTTCAACACGATGATGGCCTTGCCGCGTGCCGCACCGCCCACGGTTTCGATGGCCTTCGAAGTCGTCTCCGTGAACTCGTCGATATTGGCGCGCGTACCGGGGCCGGCAGAACGGCTCGCGATGGAAGCAACAATCTCCGCATAGTGCACAGGAGCAACCCGCGAGACCGCAGCCACGATGGGAATCGTCGCCTGGCCGCCGCACGTCACCATGTTCACATTGGGCGCTTCGACATGCTCGAACAAGTTCACCACCGGCACGACAAAGGGGCCGATAGCCGCGGGCGTCAAGTCGATTACCTGCACGCCATGCTGGCGCAGCACCTTTGCGTGGTGGGCGTGCGCACCGGCGGAGGTCGCATCAAACGCAATTCGGATATCGCCAAAGTTGGACATCGCGACCAGCCCCTCGATGCCGCCCGAGGTGGTGGGCACGCCAAGTCGAGCGGCGCGCGCCAGCCCGTCGGAATTGGGGTCGATGCCAACCATCGCGCCCATCTCCAGATGCTGACCGTGACGCAGCACCTTGATCATCAAATCGGTGCCGATATTGCCGGAGCCAATGATGGCGACGGCCTGCTTGGATTTGCCCTTCATTGCGCGGGAACCGGTTGGGTGGAAAAACAAGCGCTCACACTGCCGAGCCCTTCTATATGTGCGGTAAAGACGTCGCCGGGGGTGACAGCCACCATCGGCCCGAGTGCACCTGTGAGCACGATGTCGCCGGCCCGAAGCGGTGCACCCACACGGCTCATGGTGTCGGCCAGCCAGAGCGCGGCGTGCAGAGGGTTGCCCAGGCATGCTGCCCCTGCACCTACGCTCACTTGATCGCCGCGACGCTCCATCACCATGCCGCACTGGATGGCGTCGAACGCATCGAGCTTGACCGGGCGGTTGCCGACGACAAACAAACCGCTGGACGCGTTGTCGGCCACGGTGTCGGTCAGGCGGATGTCCCAGTTGGCGATACGGCTGCCGACGATCTCGATGGCGGGCAGCGCGTAGGCCGTCGCGCGAATCAGATCGACAATGGTGTGGCGCTCGTGCGGCAGATCGTGCTCCAGCACAAGCGCGATCTCGGCCTCCACTTTCGGTTGCAGCGTCCGAGACAAGGCAATCTCTTCGCCATCGGCAATCGCCATGTCGTCGAACAGCATGCCGAAGTCGGGTTGATCGACGCCCAGTTGAGCCTGCACCGCCTTGGATGTCAGTCCAATTTTGCGGCCGACCAAGCGCCGGCCACTGGCAAGCTTGCGCTCCGTGTTGACGCGCTGTACGGCATACGCCGCTTCCAGCGCATCGCCGCCAAGCGCGACAATCGCGTCACGCACGGGCGCGCGTGGGATGCGGTCCTGCTCGGCTTGCCACAGTTGATGCGCCAACGCGATAGCCGCGTTCATGTCGATGGTGCTCATGCGACCCTCACGCAGACGTTGGTCAACTCGGAGTAGAAATCGAGCGAATGCCGCCCGCCCTCACGGCCAATGCCGGAGAGCTTTGCGCCGCCGAACGGCGTACGTAGGTCGCGCACGAACCAGGCGTTGATCCACACGATGCCCGTTTCGATCTGCTTGGCGACGCGATGGCCGCGTGCGAGCTGAGTGGTCCATATGCTGGCGGCCAGGCCATAGGCGCTGTCGTTGACGCGGCGGATCACATCGTCCTCTGCGTCAAACGGGGCGATGTGGCACACCGGTCCGAAGATTTCCTCCTTCACGCTGCGAGCCGTGTCTGGCAGGCCGGTCCAGATGGTCGGCTGCACAAAGGCTCCGTCGTCTCGGGCGTCGCCAAACTGCGGTACGCCACCACCCGTGACGACCGTCGCACCCTCTTCCACAGCCAAGCGGAAGTAGGACAGCACCTTCTCCCGATGGCCGCGCGAGATGAGCGGCCCCATAGTGGTGGCCGGGTCGTCCGGTGCGCCGACACACAACTGCTCTGTACGCTCTTTCAGCGCTGCAACAAAGCGATCGAAGATCGGTCGTTCGACATACACGCGCTCGCTGCACAGGCACACCTGCCCAGCATTGGTGAAGCTCGATTTGACGACGCCCTCCACCGCGGCGTCGAAATCCGCATCGGCAAACACCACCGCGGCGTTCTTGCCGCCCAGCTCGAACGAGATCTCTTTCACACCGTCGGCGACGGTCTTCATGATCGTGCTCCCGGTGCGCGATTCACCGGTGAAGGTAATGGCGCTGATGTCCGGATGACGCGTGAGGAACTCCCCTGCGGCGTTCGGGCCATGACCATGGATCAGGTTGAACACGCCCGGCGGTAAGCCCACTTCGTGTATGACCTCCGCCAGCAGCGTGGCTGAACCCGGCGTCTCTTCCGACGGCTTGGCGACCACGCAGTTGCCCATGGCCAGCGCAGGCGCAACCTTCCACGTAAAGAGCAGCAGCGGCAGGTTCCACGGCGAGATAATGCCGATCACGCCCAGCGGCTTGCGTCGCACGTAGTTGATGTACTCGCTGCCGTCGGGCGTATGCGTCTCGAAGAACTCGCTATTGGCCGTGCGGATCAGGTCAGCAAACGTGCGAAAGTTGGCGATGCCGCGTGCCACGTCCAGCGTGCGAGCCTGCGTGAATGGGCGGCCGGTGTCGGCCACCTCCGCGGCAACAAATTCTTCGAAGCGCGCTTGGATGCCGTCGGCAATGCGGTGCAACCAACTGGCGCGCTGGGCGGGGGTGGTGTCGCGCCAGCCCGTGAGTTGAGCGGTGCGTGCGGCGCGCACGGCCCGGTCAACGGCAGCTGCATCGGCCTCGCACACCTGTGCGACCAGCGTGCCGTCGACAGGGCTGACATCGGCAAACGTGGTGGCGGTGGCCACGAACTCACCATCGATGTAGTGGCGTAAAAGCCGCGGTGCGCGCGCGGCGTCAGCCGGTTCCTGGTTCACAACGTCTCCTGCTCTTGTTGAAGTGTTGGCAGGAGTCTAGGGACGCGCGGCAAAGAAGAACAATGAAACATTCGGCGCTGAGTATCCCAAACCGGAATACCAGCGCACGCCTTGTCCCGCTTGGGCTTCAGGCAAATTTTCCGGCGTCGGGTGTGGTGGCTTGCGCGGCTTCCCGCAGACATTCGATAAAGACCCCGCACGCTGCGCTCTGCTCCTTGTTCGAGCGCACCGAGAATCCCACGGTGCCAAACGCGGCCGTTTCCGGCAGGTCAAGAATGCACACCAACCCCGCATCGGCAAACTGCCGGGCCGCCACTCGCGGCATCAGCGCAATGCGTGGCGTCTCCAGCAGCAGGCCGATGTTGGTCAACAGCGAGAGCGATTCGACGATATCGGTCGGCAGCGGCAGGCCCGCGGAGCGGAACAGATGCTCCGCCGCCAACCGCGCCGGGGAGTCTGGGGTCGGCAGAATCCAGGGCGAATCCGCAAGCTCCGACAGATGCGCTACGCGCTCCGGCAAAGCGCCATAGCCCTTGCCCACCACCGCGCACAGCGATTCATCGAACAGCGCTTCGTGCGTCAACGGAAACGCACTGGCGATCGGCAGTTCCCGCTCGGGCAAGCGGCCAACGACAATGTCCAGATCGCCTGTCGCCAAGGCCGGAAACAGATGCGCCGTCGTCCCTTCGCGCACGGTAACAAGCACGTTGGGCGTACGCGCCTTCACCATGGCAATGGCACGCGGCAGCAGCCGCGCCGATGCCGAGATCAACGTACCGACGATCACATGTCCGCTGGTGCCGAGCCGGAAATCATTCAGCTCATCGGTCATGTAGCGCAACTCGGCCATGAGCGACTTCACGCGCCGGCCGAGCATGAGCCCCAGCTCCGTTGGCACGACACCGCGGTTGGAGCGCGAGAACAACGCGCCGTCAAAGCACGATTCCAATTCGTGGATGACCTTCGTCACGGCGGGCTGCGTCAGCCGCATCTCGTTGGCGGCACGCACGACCGAGCGCGTCTCCAGCACGCGCTCGAAAATCATCAGTTGATTCAGTTTCAGCCGGCGGATCAGAGAGATCTCGCTGAGCGGATTGGCTTGCATGTCTGTTGTCATTCAGGGCGGGCGATGCACGATCGTAGCAGTCGCCCGCCCCGTTCAGAACCCACAATCAGGTCAGAACACTCCCATCATGCGAGACAGTTCCGAGACGTATTCGCCGTAGCGGGGGTCGCGCTTGATTTCGTCCGGTTGCCGCGGGCGAGGCAGGTCGATCTTCACGTCGTGCTGGACGCGACCGGGGCGTGGCGACATCACCAGCACGCGGTCGGACAGGAACACCGCCTCGTGAATGCTGTGCGTGACCAGCAGCACCGTCAGCGTGCTCTGCTGCCAGATGCGCAGCAGCTCAACGTTGAGCTTGTCGCGCGTGAGGGCATCCAACGCGCCGAACGGCTCGTCCATCAACATCACACGCGGTTCGAGCAACAAAATCTGGCCGATGGCCGCACGCTGACGCATGCCGCCCGACAGCTCGTGCGGGTAGCGATCGACAAACTGCGTGAGTCCCAGCGTATCGAGCAGGCCCGGCAGGCGCGCCTCGGTCTTCACGCTCGGGAGGTTGCGCAGCTTGGCGCCCAGACGGATGTTGTCGCCCACTGTGAGCCACGGCAGCATGTTGCTGGTCTGGAAGACCACACCGATCTCTGGGACTGGCGCTGCAATCGACTTGCCGTCGACGCGGATCTCACCCGCATCACAAGGCACCAGCCCCGACACCATGCGCAGCAGCGTGCTCTTGCCGCAGCCGCTGGGCCCCAGGATGGAGACGAACTCGCGCTGTCGCACCTGCATCGAGACGTCCTCAAGCGCATTGAATGCCGCGGCACCGCCGCGTGCCGCAAATCGCTTGCCCACGTTGTCGACATCGATCATCACCCGGGCCGTCATGTCCTGCGCTGCGGGGATGGCAGCGGCGATCACTGCGGTTTCGCGCGGCACTGCGCGCGACAGATTGACGATTGCCATCAGACCGTGACTCCTCTCCACCAGACAGCACGCGAGACCCAATCGACGGCGGCGTAGAACACCATCGCCAGCGCCGTCACCATCAGGATGGCCGCAAAGCACAGCGGCGTTTGCGCATTCGACGTTGCGAACACGATCAGATGCCCCAGCCCAGATTCCGAACCAATGAACTCGCCCACGATGGCGCCGATCACCGCCAACGGCATGGCGATCTTCAGACCGTCCATCAGCGCCGGCATGGCGGCAGGCAGACGCAAGTGCCAGAACGTCCGCGAGGCCGATGCGCCAAGCGCACGGAAGTGCTCGCCCAAATTCTGCGGCACGCCCGCCAGGCCGCCCATCGTGGCAACCACGATCGGGAAGAAGGCAAACAGCACCGCAGCGGCCAGCTTGGAGGCAAACCCATAGCCAAACCAGACGATCAACAGCGGCGCCAGCGCGATCTTCGGCATGCTCTGCAAAGCCGTCACGAGCGGAAACAGCGTGCGCCGGGCGATGGCCGAAGTGCTGGCCAGAAGCCCGAGCCCGAGCCCACTCACCAGCGCAAGCATGAAGCCCGCAAACACTTCGCCCGCAGTGGTAACGGTGTCGCTCAGCAACTGCGCGCGCATCTCCCAACCGGCCGAAAGCACGGACGACAACGACGGCCACACATACTCGGGCGCGCCGCTCCAGCGCACGCCAAATTCCCACACCAGCGCGACGACCATCCAGAACGCGGCGGTTTCCAGCGCACGCTTCATGACTTGTCTCCGGGGGCATCCGTGTCAACAGATTCGCCCTTGGGTGCGGCGGCGCCCGACTTCTGCGCCACGAGATGCGGCGGCGGCGGCACGACAAAGCGCTCGAAGCGGTACTGATCGAACGATTCGATGCTGCGCTCCCACACCTGGGCTTCGCGCGGGTCGCGTTCGCCAATCTGTTCCATGTTGCAGTAGACCTCCACGTTGTTGCCGTCCGGGTCTTTGAAGACGAGGAAATAGTTGTCGCCCGGACCGTGGCGGCCGATGCCGCGCACGATCTCCACGCCGTGCTCCTGCAGCACCTTGACCGAGCGTTCCATCTCCTCAACGCTGTCGATCAGGTAAGAGAAATGCTCCAGCCCGGGGCGCGAGTAGCGCGGCAAGTCGTTGAAGTCGGGCGAATCCTTCGGCAGCTGAGACAGCGCCAGGTCATGGTGGTCAGAACCCGCGCGCAGGAAGACCATCTGATCGCCAATCCAGTCCGACACCTTCAGGCCCAGCACTTCCGTATAGAACTTGGCCGAGCGCTGAATGTCCCGCACCATCAAAACCATGTGTCCGAGCCGCTTGGGACGCAAGCTGTTCATTTGTCTCACTCCAATGTGCCCGTACGTGGCGGGCGGGTTGGGCGGTAGCCCCGAATTCAATAGACGCTCAATCAACGAAGCGGTTGGTGTACAGGTCAGCTGGCTTGACCTTGCCACCCAGGTCAAACGCACGCGACAGGAAATCGACGGTCGTGTTGATGCGTTCGGGGCGCAGCCAGCCGAGTTTGTGCTTGTCTGGTTCGTCCGAGATCAGACTGTTGGTTTCGGCAATCTGCTGCTGCAGGATGGCGCGATCGAGCAGCGGCTGCTGCGCGACGATCGCCTCCACGGCAGCCTTGGGCTGGTCGCGCATGAACGCGTAGCCGCGGTACGTCGCTTCGACAAACCGCTTGACCACATCCGGATGCTGCGCGATGTAGCGTTCGGTCGTGACAATACCGCTGCCCATCATGTCGAGGCCGAAATCGCGGTAGAACACCTTGCCGAGCTTCTGCCCCGCGCGCTGCGCAAACGCCTGTTGCACAGCCAGGCTGGCGCCCTCCCAGCATTCAGACAGATCGATACGCTTTTGCAGCAGCGCGGTGTTGATCACCGCAGGATCCAGCCGCACCAGCTTGATGGCGTCGGGCGCCATGCCGTTCTGCTTCAGCCAGGCCGGCACGATGTTCTGCACCGCCGATGCCCCGCCCCCGCCCAGCGTCATGCCGGCCAGATCCTTGAGCGAGGTCACCTTGAAACCTGGCCGCTCCACGTAGCACATGGCGCCCGGCCACCGCGTGTTGATCGCGCCCACCATCACCGTGTTGCCGCCGTGGGCGCGGTTCAGGGTCACGCTCACGGGGTCGCCGTAACCGAACTCGAACAGCCCAGCGTCGACTTCGTTCACGGTGCGCTGGCCGCCATAGCCACGCATGACCGTCACGTCCAGACCTGCCGCCTTGTAATAGCCCTTGGCCTGCGCAACCAGGATGCCGCCCGTGCTGCCCTGCGGCAGCCACGCCAGATTGACGCGCACGGCATCTGCCGCATGCGCTACCGAGAACATCCCCGCCCCCAGGGCTGCCGCGCACAGCAGCCCGCGCGCCAGGGCACTCAACCGTTCCAGCATGTCTCCTCCGTCAAGATGGGTGTGACCGGACTGTGATCCGTGCGCGAAGTGCGTTATCCCTGCACCAGCGGATTCTCGATCGAACCGATCCCGTCGATAGAGGCCACCATCACATCGCCGGGCTTCAGGTAGATGCCGCGGCCCATGCCAACGCCCGTCGGTGTGCCGGTGGCGATTACATCGCCGGGCTGCAGCGTCAGGATCGACGACAGGTAATGGATCTGCTCGGCCACGCTGAAGATCATCTCCGACGTGTTGCCGTCCTGCATGGTCTCGCCATTGACCGTCAGCCGCATGCGCAGGTTCTGCGGCTCAGCAATACACGAACGGGGCACAAGCCATGGCCCCAGCGGCCCGAAGGTATCGAAACTCTTGCCGCGAAACCAGTCGTGTTTGAACGGATAGTCCGTACGGCGGTTCAGATCGCGCGCGCTCACGTCGTTCAGCACGGTGTAGCCGGCTACGTAGTCCAGGGCGTCTTCAATGGCAATCTGGCGACCCGGCTTGCCGATCACCACGGCCAGTTCCACCTCCCAGTCAACCCGCTCCGCCTGCGGCGGGATGCGCACCTCGGCAAGCGTCGGCACCACGCTGGTCTCGGCCTTCATGAACATGTAGGGCGTGCTTTCCTCGCGCGGGGCCAGCTCGGTGCCCATCTCGCGGGCATGCTCGTAATAGTTGGAGGCGGCGGCGAAGATGCGGCGCGGTGTGAACGGCACGCGCAGCCGGTAGCCGGTGAGCGGCTTGGCGGCAATGGTGCCCTCGGCAATAGCGCGCGCCGCCGCCTCGAACTGCTGCAACGCAGTTGCGCCGCTCCTGTCCCAGTCCCGGACGAGGACATCGACGTCGATGGGCGTTGTGTCTCCCGTGGCCTCCTTCAACACGGTCTGCATGTCATACAGCGCGTCGCCCACGCTCAACCCAGCAGCAACGCGGCCATTCATTTCATAGCTTGCAATCCCAAAACTGATCACTTGTGTCCTCACTGTCGTGATGAGTGAATTTTCTGTGTATACCTATACCAATCTATGTATCCACCATGTAACTAGCGTATACTCCCATTCCAGAAAAACCGGCGGACCATGGAGTTCTCCCGTGGCCAGTCGGCACTGCAAATACAGCGTGCGATGCGTCGCATCGGGTTGCCCTGGGGGGCGGCTGGCGCATAATGCGACGCACGTCTGCGTAGACCACCGTTGCGCCCAACCCCACCGCTGACACGATGACGACGCTCTCTTCCAAAATCTATCGACTGCTGTGTGACGAGATCATCGACGGCACGCTCGAACCCGGTCAGAAGCTCGAAGAAGCGGCGCTGGCCGAGCGCTTCAATGCGTCGCGCACGCCCATCCGCGAGGCTCTGCGCGAGCTGGCCGTCCGTGGGCTGGTCGAACTCACACCGCGCAAGGGCGTGGTGGTCGCGCAATTCAGCATCGAAGAACTTGCCGACATGCTCGAAGCCATGTGCGAGCTGGAAGCCCTGTGCTGCCGCCTGAGCGCCCAGCGCATGAGCGTGGTTGAGAAGAAGCAGCTCGAAGTGCTGGAGAGCGACATGAACGAGGCCATCGCGCGCGGCGATGAAGCGCTCTACTTCGAACTCAACCGTGAATTCCACGAGCTGATCTGCAAGGGTGCGCAGAGCAAATCGCTGGCGTCGATCGTTGCGGTGCAGCGCCAGCGGCTGGCTGGTTTCCGCGCGGCGCAACCGGCATCGCCCACACGTTTTGAAGCTGCCACCGACGAGCACCGCGAGATCGTCTCCGCCATCCTCAGCGCCGATCCGGAGCGCGCCTACAACGCAATGCGAGACCACACTGCGCGGCTGTCGATCGTTGTGCTCGGCCGCCTGAAGAAGCAGCACGGCAACCGCGCGAGCGCCTAAGGCGGCATCCAACTGGCTCATGCCGTCACCGGCTCGACCAGCGGCATCGAGAACCCCTGCTCATCGAGCTGCGCCAGCAGCACCCTCGCCTGATCTGCGCTGAACGCCGTCAAGGGCGGGCGCACGCGGCTCCAGTCTTCGTGTTGCATGTGATGGGCCACCACGGCCTTGAGCGCCGGGATCATCGGCAGCGCCTGCACAATGGTGCGCAATGCTGTCACCTTCGCTTCCCAGGTCGCTTGCTCTTCGGCCGTCGTAGCAGCAAGCAGGCGGGCGATCGCATGCGGCTGCAGGTTGGCCGTGGCCGAAATGCAACCGGCCGCGCCCAGCGGCAGCGCCTTGCCGAGCAGCGCTTCGGACGCCGGAAATACGGCAAATCCGGGAAAGCACTTGAGCATCGCCTCGGTATTCGCCCAATCACCTGAGCTGTCCTTGATGCCGACCACCGTGTTCGGATAGGCGGCAACCAACCGCTCGATCAGCGCGTGCGAAATCGGCACGCCCGTGAACTGCGGGATGTGATACAGCAGCACGCGCAACGCGTCCGAGCCAACGGCCTGAATGACCTCGGAGTAATACGCGAACAGACCGTCGTCGCTTACGCCTTGGTAGTAGAACGGCGGCAGCATCAGCACGCCGGCGCAATGACCAGCCACTGCATGACGTGTTAACTCGATTGCTTCCGTCAATGCGCAGGCGCCGGTACCGGGCAGAAGTTGCGCCGGGTCGATGTCGGCGGCAAACACAGCGTCGAGCATGGCGCGGCGCTCGGCCAAGCTCAGGGAATTCGCCTCGCTATTGGTGCCGAACACAGCGAGCCCTGCACCCTGCGAGACCAGCCAGCGGCAAAACGCGACAAAGCGCGGCGTGTCGACCCCAAGGTCTGTGCGGAACGGCGTGACAACGGGCACGAACACGCGTGGCTTGCCAAATGCGGACATGCAGATCTCCTAAGGGGATGAACGAAGCGGAACGGCAGCCGTCAGGCGCGGAAGAAATCGAGCATCGCGTTGCCGAGCAGCGTCTCGCCGGAATCGAAATGCGCGACCACCGAGGTGTGGTTGTGCCGCAGCATCTGCACAAAGCGCGGCGCCGGCACAGGGCGGCCGGTGCGTTGGCGTGCCTGTGCTACGCGCTCGAAGAACGCCGCCCCATAGGCATCGAGATACGGGTTCTCGAATTCGGCCACGACCACCATCAGCGGTACGTCGACGTGGTGTGCATGGGTGAGCGGTGAGCGCTGTGCGTACAGCGAGGTGTCATGCCCGAAGTACGCGCGTACGCCGGCGGCGTTCGGGTTGTCGGGCAGTACGTCAGCAGCCACCCGGGCGCTGATCAGCACCGCGCCTGCCACGGGCGTTGTGCGCCGCGCGGCCAATGCCGGATCGGCGAGATATGTGGCGACATGCGCGCCACCGGCCGAATGGCCCACCAGAAACACGCGCTCCGAATTGCCGCCGAGTTCTGCGACATGCGTTCGCACCCAGTCGAGCGCGGCAGCCACGTCCTCCGCCCCGGCGGGGTACGGCGCGTCTGGCGCAAGTCGGTATTCCACGTTGACGGCCACGCACCCTTGCCGCGCAAACCAGCGCAATACGTTGTCGTAAATCAGCCCATTGAAGCTCTTGCTGCCGCGCAGGAACGCACCGCCGTGCACGAACACCACCACATCGGCGTGGCCAGCCAAACGCGTTGCGGTATGAACAAACACATCGAGACGCTGCCGCTCATGCGGGCCGTACGGCACATCACGCCGGACTTCACGTCCATCGGCCGCGTCATTGGCGGCGGCGGCCACCAGCGGCGTGTATGCGTTGATCACCAGATCGCGATGCGCATTGATGTCGCGCCCCCAAACCGCGCCAATCTGCGCGAAGCGCTGCCTCAGCTCGGCGGAAAGATTACCCAGCGGTTCCTGCAAAACCTGCATCCACAGCCTCCGGCATAACACTCGAAAACCAGGTTCGAGACGAAGCGCACTGGCGCCAACCCCATCGGGTGGCGACTGGAAGCTATTCTGGTATATAAATTCGTTTTTGTGTATACACAACTAGTAAGTAGTATACCTAGTGAAGAATGCGGAGAACTTAAGTCACAGTCGAGCCACCTTCCATCACGGCGCACGCCGCCAAGCTTTGAGGACGTTCATGGACAAACTCCGCCACATCGCGCTTTCGGTTGAAGACCCGGAAGCCGCTGCCCAGTTTTTTGAGAAGGCCTTCGGTATGCGCCGTGCCGGCAACGCCATGCGCGGCATCTACATGACGGACGGCACGATGAATGTCGCGTTGCTCAACTTCAAAGACGAAACCGTGCCCGGTTACGCTGGGCTGAAAGACGTGCGCGGCGTGATCCACTTCGGCATGTGGGTCGACAGCGTGGAAGACACTGCCGCGCGCGTGGTCGCGGCAGGCGGCACTTACCTGACGGGCCGCCACGAAAAAGACCCGAACGTGTTCTATGAGGTGAAGTACCGCATGCCGGACGGAACAGTCTTCGACATCACGGAAAACGGCTGGAAAGGCGCGGTAAAGGAAGTGGCGCCCTCGCAGTCATGAGCGCCCTGGCGCCGCCCGCGGTGCTTGCGTTGATTGCATTGCCGGAATCGACCGTCGATGCGCTGCGCAGCCAGTACGCGTTGCACTACTGCCCAGACGGCATGCCGCCCGATGCGCCGTGTACCGAGACGATCCGGGCTATTGTCACCAATGGCTCGACGGGGTTGTCTGATGCCCAGATGGCGCAGTTGCCTGCGTTGGAAATCATCTGCGCTTTCGGCGCAGGTTACGAGAGCGTTGACGTTGCGGCTGCTGCGCGGCGCGGCATTGTCGTGACGCATGCACCGGGCACCAATGCAGAAACGGTTGCCGATCACGCTTTCGGCATGTTGCTGGCATTGGCGCGCGGCTATGCGCCGCTCACCGCTGCCGTACTCCACGGGCGGTGGCAGCAGTCTCGCCAAGCTCGGCCTACGTTGACGGGAGCCTCGCTCGGCATTGTCGGCATGGGCCGCATCGGCCGGTTGATTGCCGGTCGCGCACAGGGCTTTGCGATGAAGATCGGCTATCACGGCCGCCACGCGCAAGCCGACGCGCCGGGCCGCTATTACACCAGCCCTGCCGCTTTGGCCGCCGCAAGCGATTTCCTTGTCGTCGCATGCAATGGCGGCCCCGAGACATGGCACCTGATCGATCGCCCGGTCTTGCAGGCGCTCGGCAGCTCGGGCTATGTCGTCAACGTATCGCGCGGCTCGGTGCTCGACACGCGGGCGCTGCTCGACGCGCTGGATGCGGGCGAGATTGCCGGCGCGGGGCTCGACGTCATCGAGAACGAGCCCGACGTGCCGACCGAGCTGTTCCGCCATCGCGATGTCCTGATCACGCCGCATATGGCTGGACGCTCGCCCGCATCCTGGCTCGCACAGCGGGATGCGTTGCTCACCAGCCTGTCGCAGCACTTCGCGCGCACGCGCGTGCAACTGGCGGTGCCCACCGCCTGACCCCGCGGCGCGGCCAGCGCAAGTTGCCCCCGCCTTCCTGCCCACTCCCAAACTTCTGGGGGATCTACATGCACGTTCGCTCATTGCCGGCGCTGGCCCTTTGCATGGCCGGCCTGTCGGTCTCTCACTGCGCCTGGGCGCAGACCTCTGTGACGCTGTACGGCCTGGTTGGACTCGACATGGCGAGTTCCAAACGCAGCGGGGGGCCACCCGCAACGCTCATGCAGCAAGCCCCCGGTCTTACCGCGCCCTACTGGGGCATCAAGACCACTGAAGACCTGGGCGGGGGCACCCGTGCCATCGCCGTGCTGGAGAGCTTTTTCCAGCCCGACACCGGCGGCATGGGCCGCACCTCAGCCGACCCGTTCTGGGGCCGCAACAGCTACGTCGGTCTGGAAGGCAGTTTCGGCAAGCTGACGTTCGGGCGGCACACCAATCTGATGTATCTCGGTGAGCAAACCCTCAACCCGTTCCAGGCGTCGATCTTGTTCTCGCCGCTGGTGATGCAAACGTTCGTCGCCTCATATGGCGGAGCCATCGCAGGCGACACGGTCTGGAACGACGGCATCCAGTACAGCAGCCCCAACCTGAATGGCCTCAAGGCTACGGCCGTGTATGCATTGGGCGGAAAACCTGGCGCGCCGGGCATTTACAACACTGCTGCATCGCTGCACTACACGTCGGGGGCGTTCACCGCCGTCGCGACCGTGCAACGCAACCGGATCGTTGCAGGAGCCGCCGCCCCGAGCCAGGATGCCTACCTGGCCGGTGCCGCCTACGACTTCACCTGGTTGAAGGTGTACGGCGCCATCCAGGGCACGCGCACGAACGCCACGGACATCGGTTCGCATACCTGTGAAGTCGGTGCTTCCGTGCCGCTGACCGCGCAGTTGTCGCTGTTGGGCGAATGGGCAAACACACGCCGCACGGCGCCACGCGGCGTAGCCACGACGCGCAACACGGCGGCAGCGGGGCTCGATTACGCCTTCTCCAAGCGCACCGATGTCTATGCCGTCAGCGTCTACGACCGGCAAAGCGGCGGCGCAACGGCCATGACCTATGCCATCGGCATCCGGCATCTGTTCTGACGCGCACTGGCTATCCGGGTCTACCCGCTATAACCAAATCAGCGTTTTGTATAAAAAAATAAAGCTCTAAATCCAAATGATTCCGTACGTATAATTTTTTTAGTCTGTGTATACATGAAAGCATCAACACAGACAGGAAGGGCGTTAGAGCCGGCTACGCAAGCGACGAGCAGACAAAGCGATCTGCCGCTGCGCAAGCCGCCCTCCCTGCAGCAAACACACAAAAACTCGGAGACCCAATGAAAAGGAACCTCATCGCCGCCGGCGCCCTGCTGTGCGTTTGTGCCACCGCGCAGGCAGACTCGCGCGTCTGGCTGTCCGGATACGTCGATCTGAACATCTCGCACCTGATTTCTTCGGGCAACGGCACCACCACGCGCATGTCGAGTGGCGGCTTGAACAACTCGCGCTTCAACATCAGCGGGGTTGAGGATCTGGGGGACGGCAATCGAGCCGTGTTCACGATCGAGCCGATGTTCTCGGCCGATGACGGCAAGCAGGCGACGCAGTTTCGCCAATCCTTTGTGGGTCTGAAGAGCGACAAACTGGGCGAGATCACGCTGGGCCGCCAGTTCACGCCGTCGTACTGGATTGCCGGCTATGCCGACCCGAGCTGGGCGGCCGATTTCAGCATGGTCAACAACATGGAGTTCTTCTACGCGTCGTACCGCGTAGACAATGCCATCCAGTACAAGACGCCGAGCTTCTTTGGTTTCACGGGCCGCGCGATGTACGCCACGGGCCTGGAAGACACTACCCGCGCAGGGCGCTTCCTGAGTACAAGCCTGGAATACCGCAGCGGCCCCCTGTTCCTGGGTGCCGTGAGCGAGCTGCAATACACGCGCGACATCTTCAACAGCAGCCGCATCAACTCGTCGCGCGACAACTATTTCTCTGCGGTTTACAAGATCGGCGGCTTCGAGCCCACGGCCATCTTCCACACGTACAACGGTTATTACGCCTACCCGCCGTACGTTGCGTTCAACTCGCGCGGGTGGGACGCGCAACTCGGCGCGCGCTGGAACATCGACGGCCGCAGCCGCGTCTATGCAAGCGCTGTCTACCGCCACGACGACAACAACACGAAAGTCTCCAACGCCGTGGGCTTCGTGGCGGGCTACATCTACGGGCTATCCAAGCGGACCGACCTGTATGCAACCGTCGCGCACATCAAGCTGAAGAACAACGTGTCGGTCCCGTACCCGGTGACGTGGCAGGCCTACCCGAACGCCGGCCAAAGTCCCACCGGCTTCCAGATCGGCATCCGCCACGCATTCTGATTCGTCTTCATTCCAAGGAGAAACCCCATGCTTCGATCGCGACATCCGCGTCTGAAAGCAGCCCTGACACAGGGCGCAACGCTCGCGTTCATTCTGGCCACGGCATCATCGCAAGTGATGGCGTCGGGCGCCGCGCCTACGGCCGAGGCAGCACCCAGCCAGGCAGCGGCCGCAGCACCTTCGGGCACGCCTGGCACGCCCGACGTGAAAGACCTATTCCTGGCCGGCTGGCTGCGCCTGACGCCAGACCGCAAACCTTCACCGCTCAAGGCGGGTGTCGACTACGGCATGGACCCGGCGACCGGCAAGTTCATCTGGCCGAAGGCCACGCCGGAAGTCCATGAAGGCAAGCACTTCCCTGGCGAGATGACCTCGTGGGACAAGAAGAGCTACGCCAAGAACGTCAAGGTTTTGGCGTTCTATCCGGGTGTCGGCTCGCCCTTTCATGCGTGGAACAACATCGTCGACTTTCAGGGCAAGCGTTACCTGTACATCCACGACCGCGACTACCTGCGCATCATGGACGTGACGGATCCGGCCAACGGCAAGGTCGTTTTCTCCAAGGGTGGCGTGTGGGGTCCGAAGGGTTCGAGCGAGAAATACGACCCGAACACCGTGCAGGACTACCTGGGCGGCGCCACTATCGCGTGGAGCAAGAAGCTCGGCAAGCCGGTGCTCGTCGCGTCCTTCGAGATCGGCCGCTATGGCCTCATGACGGAAAAGATCGACCAGCCGGAGAAAGTGGCTGCACAGCGCAATTACAACTCGCTCAAGGGCTTCAAGGTATTCGAGATGGACGGGCCGCTGCCGGACCAATGGAAGCTGATCGCGACCCGGACGACCGACTACCAGCATCCCAGCGCACCGATCGGCCAGCAGCAGGGCTCCGGTTCGCTGGACGCACCTGAATACTATGGCGGCAAATACATGATCCTGTCGTCCGCGCCGGACGACAGCTATGCGCTGACCGAGTACCCGAACTATCTGTACTCGCCGGGCTACCAGGTGTGGGACATGTCCGACCCGGCGGACCCGAAGTTCGTCTCGCAAATTGCGGTGCCGGGCCAAATCCTCGGCAATCCTGAACACGAACAGGCGTATCTGATGAATCCGCGCGCCGGCAACCGCACGTCATGGATGGGTTCACGGAACCCGATCTTCCTGCCCAAGCCATTGGAAGCGGGCGGCAAAATCGGCTTTGGCGCGATGGGCGGCCTCGGGCTGTATTCGTTCGATTTGTCCGACCCGGCCAATCCGAAGATGCTCAGCAACGTGAACACACCGCCCAGTTTTGCCGGCACGGAGTACGACAACGCCGACGTGAGCCAGTACGCGCGCACGGGCTACGTGTTCACCAATGGCTATCCGATGAACCGCGATTGCTATGAACCGTACAAAGACATCTTCGTGGTCGATGCGCGCGACCCGAAGCACCTGAAGATCGCGACCAAGCTGCCCGAGCCCGAGATTCCGCCGGGCGCGCCATTCACGAGCTTCTGCCAGCGCGGAGGCAACTATGGCCCGAAGCGTGCCAATGCCATCGGCCAGCCCGGCGGTTGGAAGCAAGGCATCGTTCCGTACTCGTTCTACAACGCGGGCGTGCAGATCTATGACGTGAAAGACCCGGCACATCCGTCCATCGCAGGCTACTTCATCCCCGCGCTTGCGGATCAGACACAGCTCCCTTCGTACACGCTGGGCAAGGGTGTTTTCGCGATCTACACCGAGTACGACCGCAACATCATCTGGGCTTTTACGGAGGATGGCGCCTACGCACTGTCGACACCACTGCTGGGCGAGCCTGTGATGGGTGCTCCTGCCAAGCCGTGGCCGCATCGCTAGTTGGCCTGTCGCCCCAGGCGCCCGCCTGCACGGTATCGCAGCGGGCGCCAGCACCAGAACAAGCAGAACCCATGACATTGAAGAAATCGGCAGTGCTTTCCATGTTTGCGGCGTTGTCCGGCATGCTGGTTGTGCCCGGGCACGCCGCGCCTTCTTCCAGCGAAGAGACGTGCCGCGCGTGCCACACGATGGACACGACCAAAATCGGCCCGCCCTTTCGATCGATTGCAGAGCGCTACAAAAACGATCCGGAAGCGGTTGCCAAACTGCAGAAGAGCATGCTGGAAGGCAGCAGCGGCAAATGGGGCGCCGGCACCATGCCGCCGAACGCGATCACGCCGGAAGAGGCTGACCGGTTCGCGCATTGGATCATGCAGCTCAAGCCGCTTGCCGCAAGGTAATTGGCAGCTAGACCTTCCCAGCGCGAAAGCACCCGGCTTCGTGGTCATCGACCATGCCGGTGGCCTGCATGAAGGCGTAGCAGATGGTCGGGCCGACAAACTTGAAACCGAGCTTGACCAGCGCCTTGCTCATCGCCTTGGAAGCGTCGGTTGCGGCGGGGGCATCACGGTAGCTGTCCCAACGGTTGACGATGGTCTTGCCATCGACAAACGACCACAGGAATGCATCGAGCGAACCCATTTCTTCCTGAAGCTCCAGCACCTTGCGCGCGTTGATGACGGCGCCTTCAACCTTGGCGCGATTGCGCACGATGCCCGGATCAGCGAGCAACTTTTCGATGCGCGCCGGCGTGAAGCGCGCCACACGTGCGGCATCAAACCCCTCGAACACTTCCTGGTAGCGCGCCCGCTTGCGCAGGATGGTTTGCCATGACAGCCCCGCCTGCGCCCCTTCCAGGATCAGCATCTCGTAAAGGTGGCG
Organism: Ralstonia sp. 22086; assembly: GCF_052045975.1. Classification (NCBI taxonomy): domain Bacteria; kingdom Pseudomonadati; phylum Pseudomonadota; class Betaproteobacteria; order Burkholderiales; family Burkholderiaceae; genus Ralstonia; species Ralstonia sp. 22086. Next base: position 91,895 of record NZ_JBQEPZ010000007.1, read on the forward strand.
ATCATCGTGCGAGGGCACGCCCCACTCGGTGTCGTGGTACGCGATCATCTGCGGGTCTTCGCCCGCCCAGCAGCAGCGCGCCATCTCTTGTCTCCTAGATCCAGCCCGATTTGCGCAGCTTGCGATACAGCCACACGCAAGCGGTGGCCGTGCACGCCAGCACGATGGGATACCCCGCCGGATGCTCCAGCTCCGGCATGCCCTTGAAGTTCATGCCGTAGTTGCTGAACACCACGGTCGGAATTGCCAGAATAGCGCCCCACCCCGCCAGGCGCTTCACAATGTCGTTCTGCGTGACTGACACCAGCGCCACGTTCACGGAGATGGCCGTGGTCAGCATTTCGCGAATCACATCGAGTGCGCCGACCGCGCGGTGCGCATGATCGGCTATATCGCGAAAATACGCGCGCAGCTCTTTGGGCACCACGTCTTCGTGCAGGCGCACGAGCTGACCGGCGATGTCTTCCACCGGCAGCGCAGCATTGCGCAGGCGCAGAAGCTGGCGCTTGAGCGTATAGAGCCGCTCGATGGCTGCGCGGTCGAACGTGTCGCCAAAGATCTGGCTTTCGATGTGCTCGAACTCTTCCTGCAGGCGTTCCAGCACGGGCTGATAGTTGTCGACCACAAAGTCCATCACCGCATACAGCGCAAACGGTGCGCCTTTGGCCAGCAGTTGTGGCGTGCGCTCGCAGCGCTCGCGCACCGGCGAGTACGACGCTGACGGCCCATGCCGCACCGAAACAAGAAAGTCCCGACCGACAAAGAGGTGCGTCTCACCAAAGACGACGTTGCCGTTTTCCATCTGCGCGGTGTTCAGTACGATGAAGAGCACGTCGCCGTAGACCTCCAACTTGGGCCGCTGGTGCGCGTTGCGGGCGTCTTCAATGGCGAGATCGTGCAGACCGAACTCCTCCTGCACGAGGTCGAGCATCGCGTTGTCGGGCTCATGCAGGCCCAGCCAGACAAACGAGCCCGGCGTGTGCAGCACGTCGCTGATGGCCTCGACGGACAGGTCACGCTCGCGCTTGCCGTTTCGATACAGCGCGCTGTTGATCACCATGGACATGGTTGTCTCCGGAACACATTCGGCGCGCATTAACGGTCTGCGGGGCGATCTGCGGTCTTGATATCGGATGCGGTGGAGGCCGCGGCGGCCAGCGCCGGCACTTCGGCCAGGCGCGTTTCGATTTGCGCCAGCGCTTCGGACAGCGCGTGAACGAGATCGTCCGGCAGCCCGTCGAGCGTGGCATTGATGAAGGCGATGCGGCGCGGCATGCATTCGAGCACGATGGCCAAGCCGGCGTCTGACAGCGACACGTTGGTCAGGCGGTTGTCGCGCGCATCGGTGGTGCGTTCAATCCAGCCGAGCTGCTCCAGCACCTTGAGCTGGCGGGTGAGCGCGCCGGGGTCCATCTGCAGGCGCTCGGCCAGCTGCTTCTGGGCCATGCCGCCGCCGGTGTTGTCGTGCAGCGCCAGCAGGATGCGCCAGCGCGGCATCGGCTGGCCGACATGCGCCTCGAAGGCGGCCATGAACGCACGATAGGTGCGGCCGAACTGGTGCATGACGGCGAAGCGTTCGCGTTCAGAGGTCATCGATCAGGGCTGAGATTGCTGGGGAACCGCGCATCCTAACCGCTCCGGCGTGTCTCGCCTATTCCGTATGTTGCACGGGCTCGACATGATGCAGCACCACGGGCGGCACGCGGCGCACATACCAGAGGCCAACCAGCGCCACCACCGTCGCCACGATCAGGCCGATATGGATGGCACTCACCAGCACATGTCGCGCGGCTTCGAGCAGCGCCGCCCCATCGTGGCCGGCGGCATGCAACTGCGAGAGCAAGGCGGCTTGCGCGTCATGATCGATGAGAATTTCGGGATCGGCAAGCTGGCGCAGCCACTGCATCGCGCTGTCAGCGCTCAGTGCATTGGCTACGCCCGAGGCATAGCGCTCGCTCACCAACGTGCCAACTAGCGCCGTGCCCACCATGCCGCCCACCATGCGCAGCGATTGCAACAGCGCGGTGGCAATGCCCAGATGCGCACGGCCGGCCGTCTGCTGCGCAAACACGGTCAGATTGGGCAGCACGAAACCGAGGCCCAGACCGGCCAGCAGCATCAGCAAGGTGAGCACCGTATGTGGCATGCCCCGGGATGACACCGACATGCCCGCCACCGCCACGGTCAGCAGCGCAAAGCCGGCATACAGCATGGCGTTGGGCTTGGGAATGCGCGTGACAATGCGCCCGTTGATGATGCTGCCCAGCGTGATGCACACCACGAGCGGCGTGACCACCAGGCCGGCTTGCTGCGGCGACATGCCAAACCCGCCCTGGAACAGCAACGGCGCATAGAACAGCACCGCAAACATCGAAAAGCCCGACAGCAACGCCAGCATGAAGAGCGCAGCCAGCGCCGGATTGCGCAGCATGTCGAACGGCAGCAGCGGTTGTTCGGCACGCTGCTCCCACCACCACAGCGCCACGAACGCCGCAGCCGACAGCACCAGCCAACCGAAGAGCGGCAGCGATAGGCCATGCCGCGGCAGCCATTCCACGAACAACTGCAGGGCCCCAAGTGCCACCGTGATCAGCACCGCGCCCTGCCAGTCCAGCCGGATACGCCCGGTGTGCACGTTCTGGCGAAGATGCGGCAGGAAGCGCCAGGCAAACCACAGCCCCAGCACGCCGAATGGAATGTTCACGTAAAACACCGACCGCCAGCCGAACGCCTGCGTCATCCACCCGCCCAGCGTCGGGCCGATGGCGTTGGCAATACCAAACGACGCGCTCAGCATCACCTGCCAGCGCAAACGTACACGCGCATCGGGAAAGAGATCGGGAATGCACGCGTAAGCCGTGCCGACCAGCATGCCGCCGCCAATGCCCTGCAGCGCCCGCGACCACACCAGGAACGTCATGCTGCCCGCCATGCCGCACATGACCGACGCCAGCGTGAACACCACGATGGAGGCAATCACGAACGGCTTGCGGCCGTAGAAATCTCCCAGGCGCCCAAAGATCGGCACCGTCACAACGGAGGTCAGGAGATACGACGTCGCCACCCACGCGTACAGCTCAAAGCCCTTGAGTTCGGCCACCACGGTTGGCAACGCGGTGCCGACCACGGTCTGATCGAAGGCGACCAGAACGACGACGAAGCAGATGCCGATCATCGCCAAGAGCGATTCCTTGAACGGCAGAACCTGGGTATGGGAGTGGGGAAGCGCGGTGTGAACGGCCATGGCGAAGGAGCAGCAATACAAATGATACATCAACGATTGATGTGTCAACGATATTGTAGCGGGATCCGGGATGGCTTGCTGGATGGCTGATCGGAAAAAATAAAGCCTGTCGGATATAAATTAAGTCCGTCGAGGTCGCTTGTGGTTCGCATAGGCGCAGGCGCGCCAAGGCGGCTCTCCTTTTTCCTTACTGGCCATGCTCGGAGACCGCTGTACCCGTTTGTGCGATCTCCTTGGTGAGTTGCATCACCGTGCGGCTTGCAAGCGTCAGATCGCCATGACGCGACATCGCCAGCGCGATGTATCGATAGACCGTCGGGTCCACAACCTTGGCGGCTTGCAGCCGGCCTTCGCGCACGGCGTTGGCGATGGCGTAGGGCCCCAGCAGCGCGTACATGCCGCCGTCCTCGACGATGCGCGTCTGCAGGCTGAGGGAATCCGCTTCCACCACGACGTTCAGAGAGATGCCGCGTTGGGTCGCGAGGTGGTCGAGCCAATCGCGCCAACTGCTGGGCCGACAGAACGAAACCAACGGTAGACCGTTCACCGCCGCAAACGGCACGGTGGGCTCGGCCAGAAGCGGATCGCCGGGTCTGCCAACCAGGTATGTCGCGGCTTCGGTCAGATAGATGTCGCCGTGCTTGGGTGTCGGGCTGTGCCGGAACAACAGGGCAAGATCAACGCTGCCGTCTTCCAGCCATGTTTCCAACTGCGCGCCTTGACCTTCTCGCACGCTGAGTTGCACGAGCGGATAGCGCTCGCGCAAGCGGTAATACAGCGTGCTGACCAGAGGATGCGCCGTAGAGGGAATGATGCCCAGGCGTACGGTCCCGATCGGTTTGCCGGCGGAGCTTTGAATGTCATTGGCCAACTGCTCCGTGCCCGCCAGCCATGCCCGCACCTTCGGTGCGATGCGCTGACCCAGTTCCGTCAGCACAACGCCCCGGCCCGTCCGCTGAAACAACCGGCCGCCGGCTGCCTGCTCCAGCTCTGCAATCTGACGGCTGATATGGGGCTGCGTCGTGCCGTGCGCCAATGCCACCTTGCTGAGGCTGCCAAGCTCGGCGGCCTCGATGAACAGTTTCCAGCCCGCGTAATCCACGGTGTCCCCACGTTCTTGATATGTCAATTCAGTATATCTGAAATGCCGGAATTCACACTTCCGGCATGTCTTGTGTCTCCCTAGACTGCATCGCAAGCACGTTGACCACCCAGGCGTTCCAAGGCTTCGCCGGCGACGAGCGCTCCCCGGGCACAGGCATGACGCCCCCGGGAAGACCTATCGATCCACTCGTGAGGAGACTCCATGAAAGACATTGATCTGCGCGGCCTCGTACCCGCCCCCGTCACCCCGTTCACCCGCGATGGCGCTGTCGACCACGCGGCCATCCAGCGGCTAGGCAAGTGGCTCGGCAGCTTTGACGGCGTGAAGGGCCTGGTCGTGCTCGGACACGCCGGCGAAGGCACCTTCCTTTCACAGGATGAACAAATCGCCGTGATTGAAAGTTTCGTGAAGTCGGTCGACGGCAAGCTTCCCGTCATCGCCGGCATCACGCTCGAAGGTACGCAGGTGGCCGCGGCCGAGGCCAAACGCGCCGTCAAGGCCGGAGCCTCGGCTGGTCTGGTCTATCCGTCGCACGGCTGGCTGCGCTTCGGTTACCAAAAAGGTGCACCGCAGGACCGCTATCGCGCCATCTATGAGGAAAGTGGCCTACCGCTGATCCTCTTCCAGTATCCGGACGTGACCAAGGCAACGTACAACCTGGAAACACAGCTCGAGATTGCCGCGCAACCGGGCGTGTTCGCCATGAAGAACGGCGTACGCAACATGCGCCGCTGGGATACCGAAATTCCCGTGATCCGCCGCGAGAACCCCGATCTTCAGATCCTGACCTGTCACGATGAATACCTGCTGCACACCATGTTCGATGTAGACGGCGCACTGGTGGGATACGGCAACATCGCGCCCGAACTGCTGATCGAACTGATCGCAGCCGGCAAGGCCAAGGACTACCCTCGCGCGCGCGCCCTGCATGACAAGCTGTTGCCGATCACGAAGAACGTCTATCACCGTGGCTCGCACATGGAGGGCACCGTCGCGCTCAAGCACGCGCTCGTCGCACGGGGCATCCTTGAGCACGCCACTGTGCGCCCTCCGCTGCTGCCGCTGGAACCCGGCGCGGAGATCGACATTGCCAACGCGATGCGCTCGGCCGGGCTGACTGGCCCGGGTGCCGGTGTGGTGCAGCCTCTTGCCGCATAAGGCAAGCAGGCTGCCGGCAACGCCTTAAGGGCGTGCGCACACCATAAGCGGTACCTGTCCGGGCGTGATACAAGCGCTATCAAAGCGCCACGCCCGGCGCCACAGCCGACCAACGGCTGCCACCAGAACAACAAGATCATCGATGCAGGGCGCAACCAGCGGCCTCGCATCAGAACAATGACATCTGGAGACAACATGACCATCACCACGCCCGCCCTGGCACACCACGGCGTGCAGGAGAGCGCGCGCACAGCGTCGGCCGATTCCGGCTCGCGCGCCGCACAGCTTCTCTTTCGTATCGAGAACGTCCCCTTCAGTCGCTGGCACACGAAGGCCCGCATCATCATGGGCAGCGCCACGCTGTTCGACGCCTTTGACGCGCTATCGCTGGCCTTCGTCATGCCGGTGCTTGTGGGACTGTGGCACCTCTCACCGGGCGAGATCGGCGTGTTGATCGCCGCCGGTTATCTTGGCCAGGTGATCGGCGCGCTGGTGTTCGGCTGGCTGGCTGAGCGTCTGGGCCGAGTGCGAAGCGCCACCATCACGGTCGGGCTGATGTCGGTCATGAGTGTGGTGTGCGCGTTTGCCGGTAACTTTCAGATGCTGTTTCTGTGCCGGTTCCTGCAGGGCATCGGCGTTGGGGGTGAAGTGCCGGTGGCAGCGACTTACATCAACGAGCTGTCGCAAGCGCACGGGCGCGGACGCTTCTTCATCCTGTACGAACTGATCTTTCCGCTGGGGCTGCTGGCGGCGGCCCAGGTTGGCGCGTTCCTTGTGCCGCGCTTTGGCTGGGAATACATGTTTCTGGTCGGGGGCATCCCGGGCATTCTCGTGGCGCTGCTGATCATGCGCTTGCCGGAGTCGCCGCGCTGGCTGATCGGCAAGGGCCGCTTTGACGAAGCAGAACACGTGATCCGGGACATTGAAGCCAGTACGCCCCGCCGCAATCTCGACCCGCAACGCGACAGCACCGAAATCGATACGCGAGTCGCCACGCTGCTCGAGGGCATTCGCACACGTCGCAAGGGCTCATGGAAGGAACTGTTCTCGCCACTGTACCGTGGCCGGACCCTCGTCGTGTGGGTGCTGTGGGCCAGTTCCTACTTTGTTGCCAACGGCATCAATAATTGGCTTCCGAGCCTGTACAAGACTGTGTACCACCTGCCGCTGCAGGAATCTCTGCATATGGCGTCAGTCTCCAACGTCCTGAGCACCTGTGCAGTGCTGGTGTGCGCCCTCCTGGTGGATCGCGTCGGCCGTCGGCGCTGGGCCATGGCGTGCTTCCTGATCAGTGGTGCCTTGCTGGCAGCATTGGCGGCGATCGGTGCCGGCAGTGCGCTGTCCGTGATGATCCTGGCGTCTTCTGCCTACGCTGTGATGGGCACGACCACCGTACTGCTGTATCTCTACACGCCTGAAATCTATCCAACCCGCATGCGTGCTATCGGCACCGGGCTGGCGACGTCATGGTTGCGTGCCGCGTCGGCTGCTGCGCCGGCCATCGTCGGAGTGGTTCTCGCCGGCTACGGCATCGCGTCGGTGTTTGTCATGTTTGCGCTGGTGAACGTTATCGGCCTGCTGGCGGCCATGCGCATGATCGAGACCACCAACCGGGCGCTCGAAGACATCTCGCCCTAGGTATCGAGGCGCCGCCGCGCGCCATCCCCCTACCTTCCTGTATTGCCCCAAGAGGGTCGCCATGTGCGACCGCCTCTTGGCGGAGCGCACCCAAAAAACCATACAAAACCCCGTCGCGGTGCCACGCACGGGTACAACACAGAGGAGACCTCACCATGAAAACCACGTCCTGGCTGATCGGCATGAGCATCGGTGCAGCCACCCCGATGATGGCCGCCGCACAGTCCGTCACGCTCTACGGCCTGGTGGATACCGGCGTTGAATACGTCAATAACGTTGGGGCTGCGAAAAGCGGGCTGGTGCGCATGCCGAACCTCACAGGCACCGTGCCGTCGCGGTGGGGGGTGCGCGGCAAAGAAGACCTGGGCGGCGGTCTGCATGCCGTCTTCACGCTTGAATCGGGCTTCGCGCCGGACTCCGGCATCTCGAATCAGGGCGGACGGCTATTCGGCCGGCAAGCAAACGTGGGGCTCAGCGGGCCGTGGGGCGAGGTGACGTTTGGCCGACAGAACACCATGTTGTTCTGGGCGATTCTCGACTCGGACATCCTTGGACCCAACGTCTATGGCGGTAACGCATTGGACAGCTACCGCCCGAATGCGCGTGTCGACAATGCCATCGCTTACAAGGGCAAGTTCGGCGGCCTCACCGTGGGCGCCACGTATAGCTTCGGCCGGGATACGGTCAATGCCGGTGCCAACCCAGCCGGCACCAACTGTGCCGGCGAACTGGCATCGGACAGCCGCGCGTGCCGCGAGTGGTCCGCCTTGGTGATGTACGAAACCGGCACCTGGGGCATCTCAACCGCGTACGACTCGCTGCGAGGTGGCCCCGGCGCAGCGGCTGGCCTCACCAGTAGCAAACTGAAGGACGATCGTCTGCTCCTCGGGGCTTACGCGTTATTCGACAAAACAAAGGTGGGCATCGGCGCTTCGTTCCGCAACAACGAAGGTAGTACGCCATCACACAGCCAGTTGTACTACGCAGGTGCGTCCTACGACATCACACCCGCCTTCAACCTTGCAGGGCAGGTCTACTACTTGCACTTCAACAACAGTGCCAACAAGGCGTGGCTGGGCGCGATCCGGGGCACCTACGCATTCTCAAAGCGGACGTCGGTGTATCTCACCGGCGGGTACATCGATAACGGTGGGCAGTCGAATCTTTCAGTGAGCGCCGGCGGCAGTGGAGGGACGAGTAACCCCGCGCCTGGCGGCAATCAGCTCGGGGTGATGGCCGGCGTGAAGCATTCGTTTTAGCAGCCGCTGTTTAGTCGCCTTCACGCTATCCACAATCCGCAGGGGCGACAGGCCTTCACCGGTCGGCTGTGAGTGCCGCCCTACAAATTGAAGGCCCCTGCGCGCTTTGGTTTACCGTTCTTCTACTGGCTACAGTTGCTCCGGGTGTCGATCACCTTGCCGCTGCCTGGATCGTCTTCGAGAACGGTCAACGCACGATAGCTTCAACTGCCATCAAAGTCGGCGTTGGCTCGTACGGTCCCCGCTAGCCTCGCGCCAGCACGCTAAAGCCGGTCTTGCCCCAATGAAGAGAAACGGACCGGGTCGCGGGTGCTGAGTCGATTCGCTACGATCCACCCTATCGCGGCCGATACCGACACACTGCGTTCTCATGCTGAGTCCGCGCAGCATGCACGTAAGGAACCCGCTGCCATGCTGGGCTTTCCGGCCCATCACCAGCGCGTACGGTAGGTTTTTCATCCCCAAACGCTTCGGCATCTCGGTGATGCTGACGGCTCGGTCAACACTGCGCTGCTGCATCGCCGTCTACATGCGGTGCGTGCAGGTGACGTAGGCCGTCTATGCCCGCCGCAACGCGCCGCAGCCTTGTTAAGCCATTGAGGACCCCGGCGAGCCGTTGCTACCGACATGTCCAGCGGCAGTGCTGGCAGTCTGCGTGGCCAGGTAGCGACCGGGCCGATGGTTCAGGGCAATGCTGAGGTTGAGCGCGACCGCCCCGACCAGCGAGGCCGCCAGTGCCATCGGGCTGACCACGACCAGCGAGGCCAGCACGATGCCCACATCCACCGCCATCTGCAGCTTGCCAGCGCGAATGCCGTACTTGTCTTGCAGATACAGCGCGACGATGTTGACGCCGCCCAAGCTGGCCTGGTGCCGAAACAGGACGATGAAGCCCACGCCCATCAACGTGCCGCCAATGACACCCGCATACAGCGGATTGAGCGACCCCAGTTGTACGAAATGCGCGTGCACCTCGCTCAGCCACGACACCAGCGCCACTGCACAGAACGTCTTGAGCGTGAAGCGCCATCCCATGTGCCGCACCGCCAGGTAATAGAACGGCAGATTGATGGTGAAGAACACCACCCCAAAGGGCAGCAATGTGGCGTAGTGGATCAGAAAGGCCACGCCGGCCGTGCCGCCAGACAGCAGACCGCCCTGCTTGAAGAGCGTGATGCCGAGCGACACGAAGAGCGTACCGGTGACGATGGCGAGCACGTCCTCAAGCAGGCTATGCCGGGTGACGCTGGGGACATTGTCGGGAGCATTCATGGGGGGCTCCTTACGGATACCGTGGACATGGCGCCGACTATGCCGCCGGTGCGTCCGTCGGTTCTTTGATCCAAGCCAACCGTGCTTGAATCAGCCTACCCCTGAGATGCAGGCGTTGTGTGCTCGCCGCAGTCGTCCCGCAGCAGCCGGCAATGGCCTGGATCGCCGCACGGCTCGACAAGCTCTCCATCCATGTGCGGGAACCTCATACGACTACGGTTTGGAGGCTATGTCCAGCGTCTGCCTAGACCGGCTGAGACAGCAATCGCTCTAGCGCTTCAAGCCTGTGTCTGCGTATTGTGGTGATGGCGTAGAAGCGTTCCTGCAATTGCGTCGACTGCCCTACAGTCACCAGGATTCCCGTTCGCAACTCATCTTGAACGACAACTTCGGGCAACACGGCCAACCAGCCGCTGTCACGAGCGATCAGACGCAGCATAGCCATGTCGTCTATCTCGGCCCGCAATCGGGGGACCACACCCATTGACGCGCACAGGGCGTCGAACTGAGTTCTAAGCGCGTGGCGCGGCCCAGGTAACGCAATCTCAAGCCCATCAAGATCTTCTGGGATGTGCAGGGTTCGGCCTTTCCAGACTGATGCTGGCCCTACCAGGGAAATGGATTGGCTACCAAGATACTGACAGTGGAGAGGGCGATCCGGATTGGTGGGCACGCTTTCATTGGCGAGCACCACGTCAAGTTGATGTTCGACCAGCCGGCCGAGCAAGTCTTCGAGAACCCCGGATTCGAGCGTGAGTAGCACTTCGGGGTCAGCCAAGAGCGGCTTGATCCAGTTCTCCTGATAGTTTCTCGAGAGGGTCGCCACGCTTCCAACACGAAGTCGCGTCATTCCCTCGCTTCGGCCAACCAATCTTCCGAGCATCTCCTGGCCGAGTCCGAAAATGTCTTCGGCGTACGACAGCACGACCTGGCCGGTCTCGGTCAGCACCAGGCTGCGTCCTTCCCGGCTGAATAGAGCGTCGCCAAGTCTTTCTTCCAACTGGCGGATCTGAGCGGAAAGCGCCGACTGGGAGGTGTGCAGCTCACGGGCGGCGCGCGTGAGGTGTCCCAACTTGGCCACGCGCCAAAAGTAGAACAAGTGATGGAAGTTCAGCTGCTCCAGCCTGATCATTCTGTTTTATATATCAAATCGTTCTGATCATTGAATTTTACAGAATGATTTCCAAAGGAGAAGATGCGGGCACATGAATTTTCGCCAGCGCTTCCCATGGATATCGTTCACGTTCTTACGGCTGTTTCGACACTCCTGCCGGCAGGTTTGATGGGGGTGGCCGCCCTCCTTCCCCGGTCGGCTCGCGCAAGTACGCCGACACTTTGGCACGGCTTTATCGCACTGTCGGCAATCGCCTTGTGTGCTGCCATATTCTCTTTGGCCTGGGCGGCTTGGAGTTCCGGCGAGCCTCTTGGCACCTCCGTCCTCTCGCCTTGGCTGCACCTGTCTCTGATTGGCGGTTGGATGGCCGTGCTTGTCCAACTGCTGGGCACCTGCATCGGCGCGTTCTCTGCGCGGTACCTGCAAGGCGAGCCTGGGCAACGCAGCTATCTCGGCGCGCTTGCCGGGGTGTTGGCATCTGTGCACGTGCTCCTGCTTGCAGACCATTGGGTGGTGTTGATCGCGGCCTGGGCGACGATCGGCGTCGCGTTGCAGCGTTTGCTGTGCTTTTATCCCGACCGACCATTCGCAATGCTTGCCGCGCACAAAAAGCGCTTGGCAGACCGGTTGGCAGATGTCTTCCTGGTTACGGCAGCCGCGTTTGCCTGGCACGAGGTAGGCAGCGGTTCGCTGTCGCAGTTATGGCTTCACATTGCGCGCGAAGGGGTATCCGCCAGCCTTCAGGTCAGCGCGGTCTGCGTCGCCGTCAGTGTGATCTTGAGAACAGCTTTGCTGCCCGTGCACGGATGGCTCATCCAGGTCATGGAGGCTCCGACGCCGGTATCGGCCTTGCTGCATGCGGGTGTGGTGAACCTGGGCGGCTATGTGCTGATCCGATTTGCCCCTCTGCTCAGCCAGAGCGCCCCGGCTCGCTGGCTGCTGATTACGATCGGGCTCGCCACGGCAGTCATGGGGGGTTTGATCATGCTCACCCGCATCAGCATTAAGGTCCGGCTGGCCTGGTCCACGGTGGCGCAGATGGGGTTCATGGTGATGGAGTGTGGATTGGGCCTGTACACACTGGCGGCGCTTCACCTCCTCGGCCATTCGCTTTACAAGGCGCACGCATTTCTCTCCGCGTCCTCGGTGGTCGATCGGCTTCGCGTGGAACAGCTCCTTGGCCATGAAAAGCGGTCTCGCTTGAGCTTGTACGCAGCCCCCGTCATCGCAATCGGCATCGCCGTCCTTCTTCATGCGCTGGTAAATCAGGTTCCCTGGCCTTGGTGGTGGAGCGGCATTCTCGCGCTTGCTTGGGCACCACTGCTCTGGCTGCCATCCGTCGAGGAAGGCTCGACCACTGCAATGCTGCTGGCCCGAATTGCCGCAAGCCTGATCAGTATTGGGGGTCTCATGGGCGCAGCAATCGTCCTCCACCTCTTGCCAACCGGCATAGCGGACCACGCCGACACAGGTGGCGGCATTGCAGCGTTGCTCGGTATGGCTGCCATGCATTGCGTCCTGGTGGCGTTGCAGACATCTCCCCATGCTTTGGCTTCTGTGCGCCGTGCCTGTTATGCGGGCCTTTACTTGGATGAGTTCTATACCCGCTTGGCTTTGCGCTCGTGGCCGACCAACTGGACGCCGAGTCGCTCGGATGTCTTCCCCCTCGCAGTAGCCCGGGCCGCCAAGGCAAATGCACACCAGTAAATGCTGCTCAAAGAGGTTCACATGAACAACGGTATTGCCTCCTCCACCGATCCCAGCGCGACGTCGGAACTTAACGCAGCATGCGTCAACCTTGAGGCGGAAAAGTACACGGACGCTGCGCGGCTGGCGCAGATGGAAGCCGCCTGCAATCAAGCATGCGCAGCGATCGCACCGGCATGGCCGTTAGATCGGGCAATTGCAGTCAATCCTCATTGGGGCCGGGTGAGCAGGCCTGTTCGCCAAGTGGCAGCTCGGATGGCAGTGCTTGGCGGCATCCAGGTGTTTCCGAGCCGTCCAAGCCTGCGCCAGGCATGGCAATCCGGCCGCATTACCAAAGACGACGTCGAATATGCGCTTGCTGCCTTGCCCGCCGCCAAAGTGTCCGGCCTGACGGTTTCCCAATGCCTGAAGGCCATCAACACCGATTGGTCAGCGCCACGTTTGCCGTTGCTGATCGACATACTTGATACCGATCCATTGCGCCATACAAGGCTTTCCTGGCGCGAGGCAATCACGCACCAGGTCAGCCAAAGCTGCGCCGCCTATTTCGACGAGAATCAGTCGGACTGGGCGATCCAGAAAAACGATGGGCTGTATGCCTTCTGGCGCGACACGTTACGGCACGATCGCGGCATTGGCTTGCTGATGGGCATTCCGAATCTTGATCAGCATCTGGCGGAGTTGCCGCCCACGTTCCGGGACGCGGAACACTGGGCGCTGGAGCAACTGGATCTGTCCAGCGATGTCTGGCCAGACTATCTGGAAGCCGTATTGCTCACGGTGAATGGCTGGGCATCTTGGTGCGCCTACCTTGGGTGGCAAGCTCGTCAGGACGGGAAGGAAGACCCCAACCTGCGTGAGTTGCTTGCCATCCGGCTTGCCTGGGGCGCCGTTCTGCAGAAGTGCCACGACGACTACAGCACGAAGACCGCCATCTCCACTCTTCGCAACGCCTGGCGCCGCGCATCTTCAACGCTTGCAGAGGCCGAGGAGGCTTTGCTGATCGACGAGGCTTGGCAGTACGCCCTGGAAGCCGGTTACCAGCGCCAACTGGCGCAGCGTGTAGGGGCGTCCTGCGTGGCGCCTGAGCCCTCCGATATTGAAGTACAAGCAGCGTTTTGCATTGACGTCCGCAGCGAACCCTTTCGCCGTTCCTTGGAGGCGGTCTGGCCGGCCATCCAGACGGTGGGCTTTGCGGGATTCTTCGGCATACCCGTTGCCTATACGCCGCTCGGAACAGGGGCACGGCGCCCGCAACTACCCGGCTTACTGTCGCCCTCAATGGAGGTAACAGACAGTGTCCACCTCAATACAGGCCAAGACGGACCCTCTGCTGACGGTACGGTCACACGCGCACGGCGCACCCGTCTCGGGGTTGCCGCACAGTTGAATCAATCCAGTCGCTGGCCCAGTGGTGCATTCTCGTTTGTCGAGGTTGCAGGTGTTGGCTACGCCGGCGCGCTGTGGCGGTGGGTCCGTCCGTCGACGCAGCGGCGCGTGCGTGCAGACTTGGCAGGATTGCCCTCCCGGTACAAGAAGGTGTGCAGGCCTACACTGCTATCGCAGTCTCCACGTGAAAAAGCTGACCTGGCGGCGCGCGTGCTCCGCGCCATGGGGCTCGCTCACAATCTGGCCCCGCTCGTGGTGCTGGTCGGTCATGGCAGCCAGTCGAACAACAACGCGCATTCGGCATCGTTGGATTGCGGCGCATGCTGTGGCCAAAGCGGTGAGGTCAATGCCCGCACCTTGGCCCTGCTCCTCAATGACCCGAAGGTGCGCGCCGAGCTAATCAACTTGGGCGTCGACGTTCCCGCACGGGTGCAATTTGTGGCGGCGCTGCATAACACGACAACCGACGAGATCGAAGGCTTCGACCTTGATCTGTTGCCCGAATCCGCGCTTGAGCGCTGGGCACGCTTTGAAGACGCAATGAAACACGCTTGCGATCAGGTCAGACGCGAGCGTGCGCCCAAGCTGGGTATCGATGCACGTTTGCCGCATGATCAACTCTTGACCAAGCTCCTGCGGCGCGCCAACGACGGCGCACAGACGCGACCGGAATGGGGGCTGGCCGGCAATGCAGCATTCGTGATCGCTCCGCGTTATCGGACCCAGGGTGCGGTGCTCGACGGACGCGTGTTCTTACATGATTACGACCACCGCACCGATCCCGACGGTAGCCTGCTCGATCAATTGCTGACGGCACCCATGCTCGTGACCCACTGGATCAACTGGCAATACCACGCGTCAACATGTGATCCAAAACATCTGGGGAGCGGCAACAAACTCCTGCATAACGTCGTCGGCAGCTCAATCGGGGTATTTGAAGGCAATGGAGGCGATTTGCGAATCGGCCTATCCCGGCAGTCGCTTCATGACGGAGAGCGATGGGTCCACGAGCCGCTTCGGCTGACCGTCCTGGTGGATGCGCCACAGGAGGCCATTGACCGGGTGATTGAAAACCAGATCGTCGTCCGGCAACTTGTCAGAAACGGTTGGCTTCACCTCTGGCGGTTCGGACACAACGAGCTTCAGCGCTACACCGATGGCGAGTGGCTGCCGACCAGGCTGAGTGCGGCGTGACACCACAAAGCCAGACCGCCAAAGGGACTTCCTTCTGGTTGCTCTGGCCAAGGTCGTCTCTACACAGTGCAGCCACATCGCATGAGCGCCTGAATCAGTATCCTGATTCATGAAAGAGGAAGCGCAATCGCAATCAGCAGGTTGAATGTTCGAGTAGTTCTTCTCAGAGCGCGACGACGGGAGCATGGATATTTGATGCATTTCCGACTCATCAACGGGCATTGTGGTTTGCCGTAGAGAAATGCGCTGTTCTCCGTTGTAACGGGGCATTACCCTACAAGGGTGATGAGGAGGACTCGTGAAAAGGCTCTACAAGTCATTAGCCCCCAGGCATTACCGAAGCGGCGAAGCAGCAAAACTGGCCCGGATGCCGGCATCCACGCTGCGCATTTGGGAGCGCAGATACGCTGTAGTCTCGCCGCCGAAGAGCGCTTCGGGCCAACGCCTCTATACAGAGGACGACATAGAACGCCTGCGCCTGATCAGAGACCTTGTTGACCGTGGGCACCCCATCAGTGCAGTGGCGAGCTTGAATGCGGAATCTCTGAAGGCGCTGGTGGAATCGACTGGCTTTGTTCAGACGGCCAATGTTGAGCCCATTTCGCTTCTGATCGTAGGCCCTGTGTCATTTGACATCGCTCATTGCGCTTGCGCCCACATGCGTGTCTGCGGACGCCCTAGATCGCTTGAAGAAGCAATTCGAAGTGCACGCACGGGTACGAGGGCGGATGCACTGCTGGCCTCTGTCCCTTCGCTTCAGGAAGAAACGATCTCACGCATTGCGGCACTGGCCGAAGCGTTACACGCGAAAGCGGTGAGCGTGATCTGCTCTGAGGCGTCAGCGCACGCGACGGAGCGCGCGGGCCTGGGCGGTATACGCGTAATCCGACAAGCCGACGCTGAAGCCAAACCTGAACCGCTCGTCGCCGAGCTTGTCGATTGGGCTACGGCGCTCCGCCAGGCAGACATCTTGAATGCCGACACTCGCAGGCGCTCGGCCCGCCGCTTCGACGACAAGGCACTCGCCTCTCTAGCCGGTCACGCCTCAGCGATTCAATGCGAATGCCCGCGGCATTTGGCTGAACTCGTGATCCAGCTCAGCGCGTTCCAACGCTACAGCGATGAGTGCATATACCGCTCGGCGCAAGACGCCCTGTTGCACCGCCGGCTCGGGAACGTCGCAAACCGAGCGGTACAACTGCTTGAGACCGCGCTTGCCGAAATCGTCCGTCAAGAAGATTTGCTCAACGGGGCTAAGCTCTAAACCACCCCCGGCGCGCCACGCGACGGTTGCCATGAGCAGCTTCAAGCGATATTTCCGAAGACCCCTGCCCCTGCGCCTTTGCTGTTCAGTTGGGCACACGTCAGGAAGTCATCATGGGATTTGTTTGGATTACTGGAGCTAGCGGCGCTGTAGGCGCTGCCCTCGCTCGACGATTGAACAGGGCAGACATTCCGCTTGTGCTGAGTGCACGAGACGGGAGCAAGCTCGAAGAGCTTGCTGACTCGCTCAAGTCGGGCCCGACACTGATATGTCCAGCCGATGTTACGGATCGGAATAGCGCTCAGCTTGCAGTCGAGGCCGGTGTCGCTCAGTTTGGCGCGCCGGAAGGCCTCGCGCACTGCGTCGGTTCGATCATCATCAAGCCACTGCACCTGACTTCGGAGGACGAACTCAAGCAGGCATTCGACGCCAATTTTTTCTCGGCGTGGAATGTGTTGCGTCTGTTTGTACAGCAGGCTGTTCGCCACAGAGGGCACGCAAGCGCGGTCTTGATCGGCTCGGTTGCCGCCACTGCCGGCTTCCCGAACCATGAAGCAATTGCCAGCGCGAAAGCTGCCGTCGGAGCGCTTGCACAGTCGGCGGCCGCAACGTATGCGGATCGCAATATCCGCGTCAATTGCATTCATCCGGGGCTGACCACGTCAGCAATGTCTTCTCGCCTGACAAGTGCTCCAGCAGTTGCGGAGCGACTCGCAAAGATGAACCCCATGGGCCGGCTCGGGCAAGGAGAGGACACCGCGGCACTTGCGGAATTCCTGCTCAGTCCTGCAGCCTCCTGGATCACCGGCCAGCAGATCGGCGTGGATGGAGGCCAAGGGCGATTACTCGTACCTCCCAAGTCATGAGTACGCAGCCGAAAAACTTGCGCGGCCTGGCTGTCCTGCTCGGCATCGGCGGTCTCATCCCATTTATCGCGTTGGCGTGGCTTGGCCTTTGGGACACCTCGGGGAGCAGCGAATACCAGCATTCGCTGGTGGTGTACGCGGCGTCCATTACATCCTTTGTAGGTGCGGTGCACTGGGGGCGCGTACTCAACGAGGCAAACACCACGCGCAGGCATGTCTTGCAGCTTGCCTGGAGCGTTGTGCCATCGCTCGCAGCGTGGGGCGCAACCATGAGTGGCGAGCCGCGTACTGCGCTCATCAGGATGGCGATGGTGCTGGCAGCCTGCTGGCTGACGGATGCCGTTTTTCTACGTTGGGGGGCACTACCAGCCTGGTATTTCCGGTTGCGCAGTCTATTGACCTTCGTAGCAGTGGCGTCGCTCATGCTTACCGGTCTTGCAAGCCCGGGGTGAGCACCGAAGATCGTTACCCCACAAAGACGAGCTTTGCGTCAAGTTCATCAACTTCATCTGTGTCTGGAGTTCTGTTCGGAGGGCCACGTGGCAATCAATTCAGAGAATGGCACCGCCATCTACAGGAACATCGGTTTGGGCGACATCGCCCGTTACCGCTTGCCCTGGGCCGGTAAGGTGTCCATCTTGCACCGTGCCAGCGGTGCGTTGATGTTCCTTCTTCTTCCGTTCGTGCTGTACTTGTTCGAGCAAAGT
>NZ_JBQEPZ010000008.1:0-5524 GCF_052045975.1 Ralstonia sp. 22086
GTGGTGGTTAGCAGCGAGTTGACGGATAAAAATTCTTCGACGAGTTGTTGACAGCGACGAAAAAGCTCTGCATAATCTCGTTTCTCTGCTGCAGACAACGCAGCGACGCGATAAACAAAGTTAATCGCGAAGTTCTTTAACAAGCAAACAGCCGATAAGTGTGGGCGCTTAATACTGGATGCGACGAACGCAAGTTCGTTAGCTTACAAGTAATGAAGTGCTCGCACAGAAGTAAGGTTTGAACGAAAGTTCAAGTCAGATTCTGAGAGTGAGCGACCGCTCGTAAAGAGCGAAAACAGCAGATTGAACTGAAGAGTTTGATCCTGGCTCAGATTGAACGCTGGCGGCATGCCTTACACATGCAAGTCGAACGGCAGCGGGGGAGAAGCTTGCTTCTCCTGCCGGCGAGTGGCGAACGGGTGAGTAATACATCGGAACGTGCCCTGTAGTGGGGGATAACTAGTCGAAAGATTAGCTAATACCGCATACGACCTGAGGGTGAAAGTGGGGGACCGCAAGGCCTCATGCTATAGGAGCGGCCGATGTCTGATTAGCTAGTTGGTGGGGTAAAGGCCCACCAAGGCGACGATCAGTAGCTGGTCTGAGAGGACGATCAGCCACACTGGGACTGAGACACGGCCCAGACTCCTACGGGAGGCAGCAGTGGGGAATTTTGGACAATGGGCGAAAGCCTGATCCAGCAATGCCGCGTGTGTGAAGAAGGCCTTCGGGTTGTAAAGCACTTTTGTCCGGAAAGAAATGGCTCTGGTTAATACCTGGGGTCGATGACGGTACCGGAAGAATAAGGACCGGCTAACTACGTGCCAGCAGCCGCGGTAATACGTAGGGTCCAAGCGTTAATCGGAATTACTGGGCGTAAAGCGTGCGCAGGCGGTTGTGCAAGACCGATGTGAAATCCCCGAGCTTAACTTGGGAATTGCATTGGTGACTGCACGGCTAGAGTGTGTCAGAGGGGGGTAGAATTCCACGTGTAGCAGTGAAATGCGTAGAGATGTGGAGGAATACCGATGGCGAAGGCAGCCCCCTGGGATAACACTGACGCTCATGCACGAAAGCGTGGGGAGCAAACAGGATTAGATACCCTGGTAGTCCACGCCCTAAACGATGTCAACTAGTTGTTGGGGATTCATTTCCTTAGTAACGTAGCTAACGCGTGAAGTTGACCGCCTGGGGAGTACGGTCGCAAGATTAAAACTCAAAGGAATTGACGGGGACCCGCACAAGCGGTGGATGATGTGGATTAATTCGATGCAACGCGAAAAACCTTACCTACCCTTGACATGCCACTAACGAAGCAGAGATGCATTAGGTGCTCGAAAGAGAAAGTGGACACAGGTGCTGCATGGCTGTCGTCAGCTCGTGTCGTGAGATGTTGGGTTAAGTCCCGCAACGAGCGCAACCCTTGTCTCTAGTTGCTACGAAAGGGCACTCTAGAGAGACTGCCGGTGACAAACCGGAGGAAGGTGGGGATGACGTCAAGTCCTCATGGCCCTTATGGGTAGGGCTTCACACGTCATACAATGGTGCATACAGAGGGTTGCCAAGCCGCGAGGTGGAGCTAATCCCAGAAAATGCATCGTAGTCCGGATCGTAGTCTGCAACTCGACTACGTGAAGCTGGAATCGCTAGTAATCGCGGATCAGCATGCCGCGGTGAATACGTTCCCGGGTCTTGTACACACCGCCCGTCACACCATGGGAGTGGGCTTTACCAGAAGTAGTTAGCCTAACCGCAAGGAGGGCGATTACCACGGTAGGGTTCATGACTGGGGTGAAGTCGTAACAAGGTAGCCGTATCGGAAGGTGCGGCTGGATCACCTCCTTTAAGAGCGTGCATCCGACGTTAGGCGTCCACACTTATCGGTTTGTTTGATGTTACAGCCAAGGGTCTGTAGCTCAGGTGGTTAGAGCACCGTCTTGATAAGGCGGGGGTCGTAGGTTCAAGTCCTACCAGACCCACCAAGTTACGGACGGTGGAAGTTGTTCTCTGCCGTGACTGGGGGATTAGCTCAGCTGGGAGAGCACCTGCTTTGCAAGCAGGGGGTCGTCGGTTCGATCCCGTCATCCTCCACCATTACCTTTTGGTTGCCAAACGCAAGCATCGACGCTGTGTCGATGGTGTTTGCGTTTGGCCTAGCCAAGACGAGCGTAAAAGTTCGGCTGTTCTTTAACAATATGGAATGTAGTAAAGGTGTCGCGGTGCGTTGATGAGACGCACAATCAAAACGCGACACTGGGTTGTGATTGTATCAACCAGTATTACCAGAGCAATCGAAAGATTGTCTTGGAATACGGCACAACGCGAGAACTCAGCCTATAGCGAGACATACTCGTTATAGGGTCAAGCGAATAAGTGCATGTGGTGGATGCCTTGGCGATTACAGGCGATGAAGGACGTAGTAGCCTGCGAAAAGCTGCGGGGAGCTGGCAAACGAGCTTTGATCCGCAGATATCCGAATGGGGAAACCCGGCCCGCATGGGTCATCTGTTACTGAATACATAGGTAACAGAAGCGAACGCAGTGAACTGAAACATCTAAGTAGCTGCAGGAACAGAAATCAACCGAGATTCCCAAAGTAGTGGCGAGCGAAATGGGATCAGCCTTGTACTCTTTAGCAGTATTGTTAGCAAAGCGGAATGGAAAGTCCGGCCATAGTGGGTGATAGCCCCGTATGCGAAAACAGTATTGTGGAACTAGGTGTACGACAAGTAGGGCGGGACACGTGAAATCCTGTCTGAAGATGGGGGGACCATCCTCCAAGGCTAAATACTCGTAATCGACCGATAGTGAACCAGTACCGTGAGGGAAAGGCGAAAAGAACCCCGGGAGGGGAGTGAAATAGATCCTGAAACCGCATGCATACAAACAGTCGGAGCCTGGAAACGGGTGACGGCGTACCTTTTGTATAATGGGTCAGCGACTTACATTCAGTGGCAAGCTTAACCGATTAGGGAAGGCGTAGCGAAAGCGAGTCCGAATAGGGCGTTCAGTCGCTGGGTGTAGACCCGAAACCAAGTGATCTATCCATGGCCAGGTTGAAGGTGCGGTAACACGTACTGGAGGACCGAACCCACTAACGTTGAAAAGTTAGGGGATGAGCTGTGGATAGGGGTGAAAGGCTAAACAAACTTGGAAATAGCTGGTTCTCTCCGAAAACTATTTAGGTAGTGCCTCGTGTCTCACCTTCGGGGGTAGAGCACTGTCATGGTTGGGGGGTCTATTGCTGATTACCCCGCCATAGCAAACTCCGAATACCGAAGAGTGCAATCACGGGAGACAGACATCGGGTGCTAACGTCCGGTGTCAAGAGGGAAACAACCCAGACCGCCAGCTAAGGTCCCTAAATATTGCTAAGTGGGAAACGAAGTGGGAAGGCTAAAACAGTCAGGAGGTTGGCTTAGAAGCAGCCACCCTTTAAAGAAAGCGTAATAGCTCACTGATCGAGTCGTCCTGCGCGGAAGATGTAACGGGGCTAAGCAATATACCGAAGCTGCGGATGCACGTAAGTGCATGGTAGGAGAGCGTTCTGTAAGCCTGTGAAGGTGTCTTGTAAAGGATGCTGGAGGTATCAGAAGTGCGAATGCTGACATGAGTAGCGATAAAGGGGGTGAAAGGCCCCCTCGCCGTAAGCCCAAGGTTTCCTACGCAACGTTCATCGGCGTAGGGTGAGTCGGCCCCTAAGGCGAGGCAGAGATGCGTAGCTGATGGGAAGCAGGTTAATATTCCTGCACCGTCGTATGATGCGATGGGGGGACGGATCGCGGAAGGTTGTCCGGGTGTTGGATGTCCCGGTCCCTGCATTGGAGATGGCACTTAGGCAAATCCGGGTGCGTGATTCAAGGGTGTGGGGCGAGCGACTTTAGGTCGCGAAGCAATTGGAAGTGGTTCCAAGAAAAGCCTCTAAGCTTCAGTCATACGAGACCGTACCGCAAACCGACACAGGTGGGCGAGATGAGTATTCTAAGGCGCTTGAGAGAACTCGGGAGAAGGAACTCGGCAAATTGGTACCGTAACTTCGGGATAAGGTACGCCCTTGTAGTTTGACTAGCTCGCGCTAGAAGGACGAAGGGGTTGCAATAAAATGGTGGCTGCGACTGTTTAATAAAAACACAGCACTCTGCAAACACGAAAGTGGACGTATAGGGTGTGACGCCTGCCCGGTGCCGGAAGATTAAATGATGGGGTGCAAGCTCTTGATTGAAGTCCCGGTAAACGGCGGCCGTAACTATAACGGTCCTAAGGTAGCGAAATTCCTTGTCGGGTAAGTTCCGACCTGCACGAATGGCGTAACGATGGCCACACTGTCTCCTCCCGAGACTCAGCGAAGTTGAAGTGTTTGTGATGATGCAATCTCCCCGCGGCTAGACGGAAAGACCCCATGAACCTTTACTGTAGCTTTGCATTGGACTTTGAACCGATCTGTGTAGGATAGGTGGGAGGCTTTGAAACCGGGACGCTAGTTTCGGTGGAGCCGTCCTTGAAATACCACCCTGGTTTGTTTGAGGTTCTAACCTTGGCCCGTGAATCCGGGTCGGGGACAGTGCATGGTAGGCAGTTTGACTGGGGCGGTCTCCTCCCAAAGTGTAACGGAGGAGTTCGAAGGTACGCTTGGTACGGTCGGACATCGTACCTAAAGTGCAATGGCAAAAGCGTGCTTAACTGCGAGACCGACAAGTCGAGCAGGTGCGAAAGCAGGACATAGTGATCCGGTGGTTCTGTATGGAAGGGCCATCGCTCAACGGATAAAAGGTACTCTGGGGATAACAGGCTGATACCGCCCAAGAGTTCATATCGACGGCGGTGTTTGGCACCTCGATGTCGGCTCATCTCATCCTGGGGCTGTAGCCGGTCCCAAGGGTATGGCTGTTCGCCATTTAAAGAGGTACGTGAGCTGGGTTTAAAACGTCGTGAGACAGTTTGGTCCCTATCTGCCGTGGGCGTTGGAATCTTGACGGGGGCTGCTCCTAGTACGAGAGGACCGGAGTGGACGTACCGCTGGTGTACCTGTTGTCTCGCCAGAGGCATCGCAGGGTAGCTATGTACGGAAGAGATAACCGCTGAAAGCATCTAAGCGGGAAACTTGCCTGAAGATGAGGATTCCCTGGAGACTTGATCTCCCTGAAGGGTCGTTCGAGACCAGGACGTTGATAGGCTGGGTGTGGAAGCGCAGTAATGCGTTCAGCTAACCAGTACTAATTGCCCGTGCGGCTTGATCCTATAACCGGTATGTTTCCGGCTGGGTCTGCCTTGTGCCTGATACTCACACATCACAACCCCAAATCTACATTCCCATATTGGTCGCGTTGACCTCGTCAACGTGGCAACAAGTCATAGCCTGGTGACCATAGCGAGTCGGTACCACCCCTTCCCATCCCGAACAGGACCGTGAAACGACTCCGCGCCGATGATAGTGCGGATTCCCGTGTGAAAGTAGGTCATCGCCAGGCTCTCCCATCCAACACCCCAGCTCCCTTCAAAGAGCTGGGGTGTTTGTCTTTGCGCG
>NZ_JBQEPZ010000009.1:0-2588 GCF_052045975.1 Ralstonia sp. 22086
CCAACCAGTGGATGAAGATGCTGACGTTCCTGGCGTTCGTGTCGCTCACGTATCACGCCTGGATCGGTGTGCGTGACATCTGGATGGACTACGTGAAGCCCGTGGCAGTGCGTTTGACGCTGCAAGTGTTGACGATTCTGTGGCTCGTTGGTTGTGCGGGCTACGCAGCTCAGATTCTCTGGAGGGTTTAAGACATGGTCGCAGTCAAGACTGGGCTGCCGCGCCGCAAATTCGACGTGGTGATCGTCGGTGCGGGCGGTTCGGGCATGCGTGCATCGCTGCAGCTCGCGGAAGCCGGCCTCTCCGTGGCCGTGCTGTCCAAGGTTTTCCCCACCCGCTCGCACACCGTGGCGGCGCAGGGTGGCATCGGTGCTTCGCTGGGCAACATGAGCGAAGACAACTGGCACTATCACTTCTACGACACCGTCAAGGGCTCCGACTGGCTCGGCGACCAGGACGCGATCGAGTTCATGTGCCGCCAGGCACCGAACGTGGTGTATGAGCTGGAACACTTCGGCATGCCGTTCGACCGCAACGCCGACGGCACCATCTACCAGCGTCCGTTCGGCGGCCACACGTCGAACTACGGCGAGAAGCCCGTGCAGCGTGCCTGCGCCGCGGCCGACCGTACCGGCCACGCGCTGCTGCACACGCTGTATCAGCGTAACGTGCGGGCCAAGACCCACTTCTTCGTCGAATGGATGGCGCTGGACCTGATCCGCGACCAGGACGGCGACGTGCTGGGTGTGACGGCGCTGGAAATGGAAACCGGCGAGGTCTACATCCTCGAAGCGAAGACGACGCTGTTCGCCACGGGCGGTGCAGGCCGGATCTACGCAGCGTCCACCAATGCCTTCATCAACACCGGTGACGGCCTGGGCATGGCAGCGCGCGCAGGCGTGCCGCTCGAAGACATGGAGTTCTGGCAGTTCCACCCGACCGGCGTGGCCGGCGCGGGCGTGCTGATCACGGAAGGCGTGCGTGGCGAAGGCGGCATCCTGCGTAACAAGGATGGCGAGCGCTTCATGGAGCGCTATGCCCCGACGCTGAAGGATCTGGCGCCGCGTGACTTCGTGTCGCGCTCGATGGACCAGGAAATCAAGGAAGGCCGTGGCTGCGGCCCGAACGGCGACTACGTGCTGCTCGACCTGACCCACGTCGGTGCCGAGACCATCATGAAGCGCCTGCCGTCGATCCGCGAGATCGGGCTGAAGTTCGCCAACGTCGACGCCATCAAGGAACCGATTCCGGTGGTGCCGACCATCCACTACCAGATGGGTGGCATTCCGACGAACTATCACGGCCAGGTCGTGGTGCCGAAGAACGGCAACCCGAACGAGGTCATCAACGGCTTCTACGCGATCGGCGAATGCTCGTGCGTGTCGGTGCACGGCGCCAACCGCCTGGGCACGAACTCGCTGCTCGACCTGGTGGTGTTCGGCCGTTCGGCGGGCAACCACATCATTGCGCAGAACCTGAAGAACCGCGAGCACAAGCCGTTGCCGGCCGATGCAGCGGACCGCGCACTGTCGCGTCTGGCCAAGCTCGATGCGTCCAGCTCGGGCGAGTACGCGCAGGACGTTGCCAACGACATCCGCCGCAACATGCAGTCGCACGCCGGCGTGTTCCGTACGCAGAAGCTGATGGATGAAGGCGTCGAGCGCATCCTGGAAGTGGCCGAGCGTGCTGGCAGCATCCACCTGAAGGACAAGTCCAAGGTGTTCAACACCGCGCGCGTTGAAGCGCTGGAAGTGGCCAACCTGGTGGAAGTGGCGAAGGCGACGATGGTGTCGGCCGCCGCCCGCAAGGAATCGCGCGGTGCCCACGCACACAGCGACTTCCCGAATCGCGACGACGAAAACTGGATGAAGCACTCGCTGTGGTACAGCGAAGGCAACCGCCTCGACTACAAGCCCGTGCAGTTGAAGCCGCTGTCGGTGGAATCGGTGCCGCCCAAGGCGCGTACGTTCTAACGGATAAGAAGGGCCCACAAAAATGAAGCGTATTTTTGAAGTCTATCGCTACGATCCGGACAAGGACGCAGCGCCCCGCATGCAGACCTACGAGGTTGAGCTCGACGGTCACGAGCGCATGCTGCTCGACGCGCTGGTCAAGCTCAAGAAGCTGGACGAGTCGATCGCGTTCCGTCGCTCGTGCCGTGAAGGCGTGTGCGGCTCCGACGCCATGAACATCAACGGCAAGAATGGTCTGGCATGCCTGACCAACATGCGTGAGCTGCCCGAGAAGATCGTGCTGCGCCCGCTGCCGGGGCTGCCCGTGGTGCGCGACCTGATCGTGGACATGACGCAGTTCTTCAACCAGTACCACTCGATCAAGCCGTACCTGATCAACGACGAGCCGCCGCCCGAGAAGGAGCGCCTGCAGTCGCCGGAAGAGCGTGAAGAGCTCGACGGCCTGTACGAGTGCATTCTGTGCGCGAGCTGCTCGACGTCGTGCCCGTCGTTCTGGTGGAACCCGGACAAGTTCGTTGGCCCCGCCGGTCTGCTGCAGGCGTATCGTTTCATCGCCGACAGCCGCGATCAGGCTACCAGCGAGCGTCTGGACAACCTGGAAGATCCGTACCGCCT